>JAJDAN010000091.1 GCA_029261855.1 Deltaproteobacteria bacterium | reverse complement strand
TCGGGGATCTTCGAGACGGGCCTCTTCTACCCGATCGACCCGAACTCCCAGACCGGGAAGTGGGCCTGTACCGAGCGCTTCTGCGATCACTTCGATATCTGCCCCTTCGGCAGGGCTCGGAGAACTTCCGTCACTGTCATTCACCACGAATAGGACCCCCAAGAATGGACCCCAAGAATACGGACACGAACCCCGCCGGACCGGACTCCCCGGTCGGTACCGAGGAACTCGAAACGAAACCGCAGAAGGAGGTAATCCCCTACAACCGGCTCCAGGTCGAGATCGCCGAGACCGGCCGCATGCTCGGCCTCGACCTCGACAAGCTCTGGAGGGTCTCGACGATGATCTATCGCGGGAACCTCTTCCCCCAGCACAAGAGCGCGGAGGCGATCGCGGTAATCGTCTGGGCGGGTCACTCCCGCGGCTACGATCCGGTCCGCGCTCTACAGAGCATGTACCGGACGGACGGGGGAGGTCTCGCGATCTTCGGAGACGCTCCGCTCGCGGACGCGCTCGCGCACCCCGACTTCCTCTCGATCGACGAGTGGTTCGAGGACGAGAACGGGGAGCGCCTGGATCGCCGTCCCCGCTATACCTCGACGGACCAGTACCCCGAGGGTTTTACGGCCGTCTGCCGCGTCGAGCTAAAGAGCGGCCGGGTCGTCCACGGAGAATTCTCGGTCGCCGACGCGATGGTCGCCCGGCTCTGGCCCGGCTACTCCGATCGGAAGTCGTCGGTCTGGTTTACCTACCCCTGGAGGAAGCTCCGCTTCCAGGCGATGCACTTCGCTCTAAGGAACATCCTCCCGGGCATCTACGCGGGCGTCCCTGCGATGGAGCCCGGCGACTCGGCCGACTGGTCGAGCGAGCCCCGAGAGGCCGAGGTCGTCTCCGCCGAGGAGATGGCGGCCGCCCAGGATGCGGTCGGTATGGCGACGAAGGAGACCCAGTCCGAGATCGGCGAGGAAGACCTGGAGCCGACCGACGTCCCCGAGGAATCGCAGGCCCGGCAGGACGAGGAAGCCGAGGAGGACAAGCGGACCGGCCTCGTCCCCCCGAAGGACCCGAAGGACGGCGAGGAGTGGACCCCGGCGTCGAGCGGCCGGACCTACGTCTGGGACGCCGAGCGCGAGGACTGGTTCCCGAAGGACGGGAGCGAGGTGCTCCCGAGCGACGAGCCCGCGAAGCCGAAAGAGACCGTCGACTGGTCCTCCTACCCGATCCGCAGGGCTCGCTCCGTCAAGGGGCCGTGCCAGATCTGCGGTAAGGAGATCGGACCGAAGCAAGACTTCCGGGACGGGAATACGAAGCTCCGAATCGCGCACGAAGAGTGCGTCGGGGCGGAGGCTTCGAGACGCGAGGCCGAGGGCTCGTTCGACTCGAAGGCCCCCGAGGTCGTAGACGCGGAGCCGGTCGAGCCCGAGCCCGAGACGATCCCCGCGGAGATGCTCGCGCAGATGAAAGAGGCGATGATCTCGCATAGCCTCTCCCCCGCCGATATCCGCCTGCTCGCGGTCGGCCTCTTCGCGGAGGAGTTCTCCGGGAAGCTCACGAAGACCCAGGCCGGGATCCTCCTTACGACCTTCGCGGACGGGACCTTCCGCTCGACGATCGAAGCAGCTCGGGAGGTGAAGTCTTGAAGTCCTCCAGAGAGAATCCGGTCGAGTACAACTCGGCTTGTAGGGGCTGGCCCGTCGACCTCGCGGCCGACTCCCAGGCGAACTGTAAGGGCTGCGGAGCCGCGGTCTACTTCGTCTGGATCCGCAAGAAGGACGGGACGATAAAGGAGACGATCCTGTCCGAGGCCCTCTCTACGAGGCTCGGCGACCAGGTCTTCCTCGGGTCTCACTTCGCGGACTGCTCGCAGAAGGAGCGGTTCTAATGGGCGACTCCAGCTGGTGCGACCGCTGCGGGCATTTCCTATTCAGCCGGGACGCGGGCGTCTGCCGTTGCGTCCTCTTCAAGGTTTACGCGATCAGTCACGACCCGGACTGCGAGGAGCCGATCGACTTCTGGGCCGTGCCGGACGGCATGCCAGAGAACGTGCTCCAGAGCGTAGCCGAGGAGTTCGCCGATCGAGAAGACGCGAACGTCTTCGACTACGGGATCGCCCAGGGCTCGCCCCAGGAGATCGCGGTCGAGCGCAACGGAGACCGGACGGTCTTTACTGTTTCCGGAGAGCAGACCACGACCTACAGCGCGAAGCGGGTCGACGGGGAGGCCTCGTCGTGAAGCTCGGGAAGGTCGTCCACGCCTGGAAGCACTGGGCGAGCCACCGGAAGGAGGACCTCGCCTCCTACTCCTGGTGCCGTCGTAGGTTCGTCCCTACCGGAAGGCTCCGGAGTACGAATACGGACCTCTCGGGGGTTACCTGCCTCGCCTGCCTTCGCAGGATCCGAGCGTCGGCCCGGAAGGACGCGGCGAGGATCGAGCGCGATCTCCGGAACGCACGGGCAAGAGTCAGAATCGCAGACCAGCGCCTTATCGGCGAACAGCTACGGAGGAACCAGAATTGAGCCCCTACGCTTCCAAGACCGACGTCCCCGTCGAGAGAACGAAAGCCGAGATCGAGCGCGTCCTGGACAAGGAGGGAGCCTCGCAGACCCTCTTCGGTCGGGACGGTTCCGACTCGGTCGTCGCCTTTACGCTCCAGTCCCGGCAGGTCCGCTTCCGCGTGACCCTGCCGCCTCGGGAGAGCTTCCACGTTACGCCCGCGGGGATCCGGCGGAAGGCCTCCGCGATCGAGCCAGCGATCCGGCAGGAGGAGCGCCGACGCTGGCGCTCGCTACTGCTCCAGATAAAGGCGAAGTTCGAGGCGATCGCCTCCGAGTCCGAGACGTTCGACGAAGCCTTCCTGCCCCATATCATGCTCCCCGACGGGAAGACGGTCGCCGAGTTTATGGTCCCCCAGATCGAAGAGGCCTACGCCTCCGGGAGGATGCCGCTCCGGCTCCTCGGGGGTGCGTCTTGACTGCCGATATCGCGGCCCTAAAGGCTCGCGCCAAGATGGGGAAGCGGCTCCTCGATCAATCGATCGGGGCTGCCGAGAATTCTATCTCGGGAGCCAAGCTCGAACTCGGGAACGCCTCCGCCTGCCTCTCGGCTACGGTCGCCGCGGCGAAGGCGCTCTCCGACGAGCTGGGCGCAGTCCTCGATCTGCTCGACAAGTTCGACCCGCAGGCCGCTACGGAGCTGCGGGACAACGTCGCCGAGCTTCTGGAGGTTTCCGCGCTCCGCGGGGATAGCGACCTGCCGAGCCCGCCGGACGATCCGAAGCTCTGGACCGCGAGGGCGATCGAGGCCTGGGCCGAGACGGCGGACGCCCTCACTCGCTACGACGAGAAGCTCGGCGGGAAATGAAGATCCAGAAGATCTACGTCGGGGTCGACCCCGGCAAGAAGGGCGGGATCGTCGCTCTCTCCGCGGAGGGGGTCGCGCTCGCTGCCTACCGGATGCCGCTCCTAACCGGGGGCTCGGATTACGATATCCCGAGGCTCGCGGAGATTATCGACTGCCCGGTTCCAGGCGCGACGATGAACGTATGTAGGTTCGGAGTCGAAGACGTCGGCCCGATGGCTGTATTCGGATCGAAGGGTGCCGAGGGGACGAAGCTCGTCGCGACCTCGAAGTCGAACTTCGCGCTAGGCCGCGGGCTCGGCCTGCTCGACGCCTTCCTCTCCGTCTGGAAGGAGGTCGAGAGGATCGGGATCCCGAGCTGGCAGGCGCTCTATCTGGGCGCTCCGAAGACGCGGAAGGGCCTCGGGACGAAAGCCTCCTCGATCTCTACTGCGCTCCGGCTATTCCCTAATCTGCCCGATCTAGCCCCCTGGAGGGGCGCTACCCCGATAACGGACGGGGTCGCCGACGCTGCCTGCCTAGCCGATTACGTCCGGAGGCTTGATCCGGCGAACCGAAACAGGTAGACACGGGCTCCCCGTAGGGGTACCCTATAAACCGAACGCACCGAACCGAGACGAAACGAGACCCCCTAATGGCTAAGAAGCAAACGACCGTCCAGCTACCCGGCTACAACTGCCTCCGCTGCGAGCACCGCTGGATCCCGAGGAAGCCGGACCGTCCGATACGCTGCCCGTCCTGCAAGTCCGCCTACTGGGACCGCCCGGTAACGTCCCCGCAGCAGGTTACGAGAGCCAAGCCGAGCAAGAAGGAGTCTTAGCCGTGGGCCTGCGTAAGGAACAGCCCGGGCCGACTCTCTTCGACGATGAGCCCTCTCCGATCGTCCGTACCCGCTCCGGAGATCCCGAGACCTCACGGGCCGCGGCCGCGACGATCACCCGCAAGAAGATCAGACAATCCCAGGAGGAGGTCCTCGGGCTCTTCCGAGAGTTCCGCACGATGAGCGATAAGGAGCTGGTCTTTATGGCCGTGGCTCGCGGAACCTCCCAGAGCCATTCGGGGCTCCGAACTCGACGGAACGAGCTAGTCGTAGCGAAGGTCCTCCGGAACACGGGAGAGAAGAGGAAGTTCAACGGGGCCCGGTGCGCCTCGATCGTCTGGGGCCTAGCGTGACCGTGGCGACTCCGATCGTCTACCCGGATCCGGGGTTCCTCTGCCTCACCTGCCCGGCATGCTCAGGGGGAGGGATCGACGGAGAGACCCCCGAGAGAGCCTGCCGATCCTGCGGCGGTTCCGGCGGTCTCCCGATGCCGCTCAACCCGTCCCCGGCCTGTATGAAGCACGGGCTATTCCCCTCCGTTACGCTCCGGATCGAGGGCCTCCCCTGCCCCTATTGCTACCTCGAACGGGACTCGATCGATTCGCTATATATCCGCGAACGATGCAGCCTTATCGAGGCTTCCGGGTCCCTCGACTATTCGATCCACGCTGGCGAGGTCGACGAGTGCTTCGTCCTCTCCGTGCCGAAGAAGCTTAACGACGGAAGCTGGCCGACCTACAAGGCGAAGCCCTTCCCGACGACGAACGTCCTCTTCCCCGAGATCCACGCGCTCCCCTACGCGGACTGGCTTGCCGAGTCTCGCGTCGTGAAGCTCCATATCCGGCCGAACTCCTGGGGGATCGGAGGAGTCGGGAATCAGACTCCGCCCGAGTACGGGGTCGCCCTCTCCTGGGTCGAGACGCCATGAGCAAGAAGCCCAAGTCGAAGCGCCGGGGGAAGCTGCCGCCGAGGAATCTAAAGCCCCTGATCGTCGAGGCCGTGAACCTCGGGGTCCGGGACTGCGAGACGGTCGGCTTCGGCCTGGAGGCTCGTCTAAGCCCCGAGACTCCCGGGATCGACGGGGCCGAGTACCTGCCCGTCCTGCTCGAACCGCTAAAGGTCGCTCGGCGTAGTCTCGCTCTCCGGCACAAGTCGGCGGATAGCGCCCTCGATACGGCTCTGCTCGCGCCGATCGTCGCCGCTTGTACGGTCGCGGTCTCCGCTCTGGAGCAGGGCGAAGAGGCCGATAGCTCGAACCTCCGGGTCCTCCTCTGGGCGGCTCTCCGACGCTACCGCGGCCTCGTCCGTCGTCCGACCTGGGTCGCGCTTATCGAGGCTTGGAACGCCTCGCAGGACGGCCGCGAGGACTGGCAGATCGAGAAGGAGAGCGCCGATATCCCGCGGATCACCTACGACTATCCGACGGCCGGGCTCGAAGGCCCCAAGCCTCCCTCAAAGCGCGGCGGGGTGAATATGCCGATAGCTCGCCTCCGGCGTCTGATCGGGTACCAACTTTGAGCGCCCGACCTATTCTGGTAGAACTACCGGCGGACCTTCCGGTCCCCTATCTTGGGCCTTCGGGCTGCGGAGCATATCCTTCGGGTCAATCTCCGCGGCCCGATCTCCAGGGCGGCTTCCAATGAAGCGCAAGCCCTGGAAGAAGATCTGGCACGAAAAGCTCCTCTCCTCGACGCGCTTCCGACGCCTGCGCCCCTACGACCGCGGGATCTACTTCACCCTGATTTTGCTCGCAGACGAGACCGGTAAGGTCCTCTCGGGTAATCGGCCCCTCTTCTCCGACGACCTCGCCTTCGAGCTGGGTCGCGAGCGATCGAAGAAGGCCGTCCACGATTCGATCCAGCGGCTCCTCGCGGTCGAGTGCGGGCTCGTAAGCCAAGCGACCCCCGAGGCCCCCCTGGTCGTCGTCGGGTTCGAGGAGCTGGCCGGATGAAACAAACGCCCGCTTTCCCTGAAACGAATTCCCCGAAAACCCCTCAAGCGTAAAGCCGTCCTATGCCCGAAATCGACGAAAAGCAAGCTAGCGAGGCCTCGCAATGACCCGCCGAGACTGGTCCGACCTGGGCTTCGGGCTCTGCGTTCTATTCGGCTGGCTCGCGATCGCGAAGTTTATAGGGATCGGCGAGGCGATACTGGCCTTCCTAATTACGCAAAAGCTGTACCCGACCAAGGGGCTAAGGGGTCGAAATGACGGGCCGTAACTGGATCGAGATGGGCGACGACGTCGTCTTCGAGAAGCTCTGGAGGGACTTCCGGGCCGCCCGGTCTGGTAGCTGGGGCGGAGCCGCGTACGGAAGTATCGAAGCCCTCCAGGGGCGAATCGCACGGGCGCTGGGCGACTCCGGCCGCTATGTCGGCGACCTAGTCCAGAAGGGCGAGGTCTGGACGGCCCCCTCCGACTCCGCTCCCTCCGAGAGGAAGTTCTTCCGCGTGCTCGGGGTTCGGCCCGCAGACCGTCGAGCTTACGGGCTCTCGGGGCCCTCGCGGGACGCGCTCCAAACGCCCCAGCGGATCGCGCTCCATCGATTCGGCAAGGGCGGCTCCGATCGCCTGGTCCTCGACTACGACCTCTCCGACCTCCTGTAGGCTTTTCCCCAATTGTGGATAACCTGGGGACAACCTGGGGAGAACTGCACGGTCCCTGGGGAGAAGTCGGACAATCCGGCGACCGCTTGGCCTACGCCCGTGCGCTGTACCGTACGAGCGATCTCCGAGCGAGGACACGCGGACCCTATCCCGTAAGGGTTTATGCGTCTAAAGCCGGATGAAGAAGAGAGAAGAAAGAAAGGAGATTAACAGAGGGGAGGGCTTTCACTCTCCGAGGGTTCACCCGGAGGGCTTAAACGGCACACGGGGGAAGCTCCGCCTCCGATCGATTGTCTCCCCGCTGTCGCCTCGAACCTCTCGAAGAGATCACAACGGGGTAACAGCTATTCGGGCTCCGGTATGCTAGGGCCGGATCGTCGAGAGTACTCTGGAGGTAGGGTAGCTCCAGGCCTCAAGAACTGCACCGACCTCTAAGGGCCCTGGGACGAGGGTCGCCCCCTCTAGAGCGCCCTGTATCCGTCCTGGTCTGCTCGAATGGTCCCTGAACTGCACCGGGCTCGGAGGCGGTAGGGTAGAGCGGAGCGCGAGTACTCCTGCCGGTAGGGCAGATCCGCTCGATCGAGGAAGCCCGTAGGGTAGCCCCTTGTCCCCAGCTGTCTTGGCCGTAGGGTAGGGTAGATGAGTCAATCCAAGAGGCGGAACGTCCTGCACCATTGGACCGAGGTCCAGAGGATCGGAGGAGCCCAGGATGGGAAGACGACTACCTGCGCCTGCACGGCCGCGGGGTGCCGGAGCGACGAGTGCTCGATGCTCTCTGGAAACCGGAGCCCCTGCCGCTGCGCCTGCCACGTTCCGCAGCCCTACCCGAAGTCCGAAGGCCTCACGGCGAAGGCCGCCCGGTGACACTTCGGAAGCCGCTCTCCCAGCTTCTCCACGGCGCGGGCTACGCCTACCGTCGAGGCTGCCGGTGCGTCTCCTGCCGAGCTTGGAAGGCCGAGGACGTCGCGCTCTACCGTCGACGGAATCAGACCAAGCGGAAGGCCGATATCAGAGTCCGGAAGTCCCGCGCCAAGACGCGCACCATCTAGAACCGAACGAGGTCCCGCTATGGCGAAGAAGAAGTCGAAGAAGAAGGCCACGAAGGCCAAGGCCAAAGGCAAGGCAGCTCCGAAGCTCGGGCCCGGAGAGCCGAGCAAGGTTCCGAACCAGAAGCTTATCTCGATCGGCAAGCTCCACCCCGACCCCGAGAACGTCCAGGACCACGGGCCGGAGAGCGTCGAGGCGATCGCCGCTTCGCTCGCTGAGTACGGCCAGCAGAAGCCGATCGTCCTCGATGGGAGGCTGGAGCTTATCGCCGGGCACGGGAACGTCCTCGCGGCCCAGGGTCTCGGCTGGTCGAAAATGTGGGCCGTCGTTTCAGACCTCGAAGGGGCTCGCCGGTTGGGGTACGCGATCGCCGATAATCAGACCTCGAAGCACGCGACCTGGAACGAGAATCTAAAGGTCAACGTCGCCAAGATCGCGGAGGCTGGCGGCGACTTGACGGCTCTCGGATTCTCCCCTTCCGCTCTCGAAGCGCTGAGGGCGGACGATGAGGACGGAGGAGCTAGCGACCCCACGACCCCCGATGGAGGGAGCGAGGGCGGAGGGAACGATCCGGTCCGGTTCCAGTTCGGAGAGTACGCCGGGCTCGTCGAGGCTCACGTTTACGAGGAGTTCCGCCAGAACTACGAGGACGCGAAGGACGAGGGCCACGTTCTGCTCTCCGATATCGTCGGGCTCCTGCTCGCTGCCACGACCGGCTCTCCAGCCTCCTAGGCTCTCCAGGGCTTCCGCCGGATCGTTCGCGACGAAGATCCTCTCCAGGTTCCGCGCCTCTCTGTAGGCTGGGGGAAACCTAACCCAAGGAGGTCCCGATGGGACAAGAACGAGAACGAGAAGCGGCGAAGCAGCGGGAGCAAGAGCGGAACAGTCGAGAGCGTCGAGGCTACGAGGATCGATCCTTACGCCCGAGCGCCGAGAGGTCCGAATCGTCCACCGGAGAGCAGAGGGGCGGAGCCCGGAACCGCGACCTCGGCCAACTCTTCGAGAGCGAAGAATCTATAAGGGATCCCGAAGGGTAGTTGACTCCCGGTAGGAGAGGGGGGTAGCTTGGGGGAACCCTAAAGGATAGAGGAAACCCCATGAAGCCCCCCAAGAATGCCGTAATCGTCGAGAGCCCGCTCTCGCTCCCCGTAGTTGCCGTCTCCCCCGAGGTCGTCGAGCAAGTCTCCGCGCTCTCCCAGAAGGCTAGCGAAATCAAGAGGATCGAGGACCGCGTCGGCTTCGCATACGCGGACCAGGTCTGCGGAGATATTCGCAAGCTCGGCCGAGAGCTGGAGAAGCAGAGGACCGAGGTCAAGGCCCCGATCCTCGAACTCGGTCGAGCCGTCGACGCTGCCTCGAAGGAGGTCGCCCAGCTCCTCAAGGAAGCCGGGGATCGTCTCGGTCGCGAGGTCCTTCGGTACCAGCGCGTAGAGCGCGAGAAGGCAGAGAAGGCGGAGCGCGAGCGCAGAGCCCGAGAGGCTGAACTCCAGCGCGAAGCCGACGCACGGGCAACCGAGGAGGCCGAGATCGCCGACCTCTTCGAGGATTCGGCTCCCGCTCCGGCCCCTGCTCCCCGCGTCGATCTGGTCGCTCCCAAGTCGGCAGCTCCTCCCAAGGCGAAGAGCGTCTCGACGCGCAAGGTCCCGAAGCTCGTAATCTTCGACGGCTCCCTAATCCCGAGGGCCTACCTCGTCCCCGACCAGGTCCAGATCAAGCAAGCACTCCAGTCCGGGATCGAGGTCCCGGGCTGCCGTATCGAATCCGAAGAAACCGTCGTATCGAAGGGCTAGTCCCACAATGAGCACCGAACTAGAACACCTCTCCGCGCTCGCCGCGGATATGGAATCACGCTTTCCCCTGGAATCCTGCCCGGTTGAGATCTCTCTTAGCCCGAAGGATATCCGGAGCCTTACCCTCCTCCTGGAGAAGGTCCGGGCCGTCGAGGAGTCTTCCTTCTCGGGGGTTCGGATCTCTGGGTGCGGGCGAGTCCCGGACGGGAACGCTCGCGTCCGCATGGCCGACGGCTCTATTCGGAACCTGAACCTCTACGGGGGTGCGGCATGAGCATCGACCCGATGGAAGCCGAACTCGATACGGCTATGCAGAACCTCAAAAGGTTCTCCCGCCTCGTCGAGGATCGGCTCTCCGATCCCTGGCTACAGTCCGACGGGGGCTCCCCGGAGAAGGCCGCCTGGATCGAGCGAGAGAAGCGCCTGATCGCCGATCGGGTTCGGATCGAACTCCCGAAGCTTCAAGACGACCTTATTCGGGCGGTCGCGAAGCAGGTCGCGAAGAAGGTCGTCTTCGAGTTTATCGAGAAGGTCCTCGCGGACGGGAAGTTCGCGAAGGGCGGGATCGTAAAAGGGAGCGGCCCTCTTCTCTTCTCGCACCGGCCGGACGAGGGGCGGATACCGATCCCCGAGAACCCGTACGAGTACAAGGATCGCCCCTGCGGCTATGAGGAGCCTCCGGACTGCAAGGGACTCGAAGAAGAGGAGGTCTATCGCGGCCTTTTCAATGGGCTCTGCGGTCTATGCGGAGTGTCTATTAAGGGCAGCAGGGACGAGTACGTCCGGCACGTTTCCACCTGCTCGCCGTTCGTCGAGGCAGTCGGGCCACCCGCCGATAACCTCTCGGACCAGGGCGGCCCCACGGAGGAGGACTGCGCGGCTCGGGGCGATATGGAGGGGGAGAAGGACCGGGACGTAACCCGGGACCCAGAGAAGCCTCCGGTCGTGAACGTCCATATCGTCGATAACCTCGGCCTCCCGAGGATCCCGACCGAGGCCGAGGCGGAGACGATCATCGGGCGCTTACTGGGAAGCCGGAAGCGCGACAAGGGCCTAGCGGAGAAGATCGAGGCCCTCTCGAACCGTCTCGATACGGTCACGGGCTGGCTCTCGACCGTGAAGCGTCGGCAGGACAAGCTCCAAGGGGAATTCCGGGACCTCCGCGGCGACTCGCAGACGATTACGGAGGTAGATATCTCGCTCCTAAGAGGCCCGGCGACCGCCTTACGGCCCCAGGTCAAGCTCTACTGCCCGAAGTGCGGGGCGCTCCTTATCGGCTCCGAGGACTTCTACCAGAAGCACCAATGGGCCTGCGCGGGGCGGACGCTATGAGCCTCTACCTAGTCGAGGACGAGGGGGAGAGCGTCTACGTCGAGGCTCCGACCTTCGGGCGAGCGATCGTTATCTGGCGGAAGATGATCGACGAGGAGAACGCCTCCGACCCCGTCGACCCGGACTACGAGCCGGACTCGGTCCTGCGCGTCTCCGAAGAGCCAGTCCTGCGCGAACGGAGCGGCGGCTCGTCGTGAACTTCCGCCTCGTACAGTGTCCTAAGTGCCGGGGGGAGGGCTTTATCGAGCCCCCGCCCGGCTGGTTCGATCGCGAGACCTGCGGCTTCTGCAAGGGCGAAGGGTCCGTCAAGGAGCTTTCCGAGTGAAGGCCCTAGACTGGCTCTATACCCGGGCCTTCGCGTGCTGCGGCTGCTCCCTGATCGTCGTTATCGTCTTCCATTACGTCTGCCGCTTTATCGTCTGGTTCGGCTCCCTATGAACTACCTCCTCGCGTTCCTGTACTGGGTCGAAAAGGTCCTCCTTTGTGGATGTTGCGGACGGCATAGCCCGTCCTGGATGCACCCCAAGCTTTACTCGAAGGAGTGCTGGAGAGGGGAGCGGACGCCGGTCGTCTCCGATTGCTGGCGCTGCGGTACGTCGATAGTCAAGGGCCGCGAGGGCTGGTCCGATCCGAAGAGGCTCGCCAAGGCGAAGAGGAATCCGAAATGAACCGTAGAACGATACTCAAGGGCCTAGCGGCCATTGTCCCCAGCCTCGCTGCGCTCGCGTACCCGCGCCCGAAGAAGGCCGCGGAGTTCGAGGTCCCCGAGGGCTGGAAACTTTGCGACCTGGTCGGGGAGGAGGCGGACCGGGCCTACGATTCCTGGCATAACCCCTGCGTCCTCGTCTCCTCAAAGCCCCTTGACGACGAAGCTCTCGAAGTCCTGCGGAACGAGAATCGCAGCTTTGGGATGCTCTACGGAGCCGACGGTCCGCCGACGGTCGAACTACCGACTCCATTCGACGTCGAGTTCGTCCCGTCCTCGATCCGACCGATCCTCGTCGAGTGGGAGCCCCCGAGGGAGTCCGTCTCGTTTACGACGGACGACGGCCTGGTAGGCGGGATCGACTGGGCTCGTCGCGTGAAGCGGTTCGTCTTCCTCAAGAAGCTAGAAGAGGAGCCGGTCCTCTTCGGCAACTGGGCCGATACGCTCCTCGGATGCTGGGGCCCTCTCGACGTCGGGAGCGGCTCGTAGTGGAGTCCGTCTACCTGGTCGGCTCCGAGGACGTCCAGCGGGCCGCCTCGACGATCTCCTCGGCCGCGGAGGATATGCGTCGAGCCGCGGCCTCGATCGAGGACTCCCTCCATAGACACGGGCTCGCACTGGACGAGCACGCCGGGCGAATCGAGGAGGCCGTTCGGTCCCTGGAGAAGTTCCAGCAGGTCCGGCCGCACCGATGCGACGAGACCTACGAGCGATACGTCCTCGGGAAATGGCACCAGGCCGACCGCCCCGAGGAGACCCGAGACCCCCACCTTCGCGGAAGGTGGAAGACACCGAGGCCCCACCCCAAGACCCAGGAGAAGCCGGAATGAGCGAAGGACAAGCGCAGCGAGAGATGAGCCTAAAAGAGGTCGTCGATAAGCTCCGAGAGGGCCAGCCGAACCACCGGGCGGTCCGGGAGTACGACGAGGGGGCCGGGGGAAGTGCTCTCGCTTGGGCGAAGAGGATGATCCTCGTCGAGCAAGTCCTCGACGGCGACGAATCGAACCGAACCGGCTCCGAGCCCGAGGAGATCCAGCAGGCGATCGAGAAGGCTTCGACGCTGCGCCGTCGTCTAACCGGTCTCGATGAGCTTCGAGAGAGGGTTAAGGACTATCTCGTCGACGAGGAGGGCGCGGCGATCGAGCTAGCCCGGATCGCTGGGCAGCCAGTCCCGAGCAGGCAGAAGAGATCGTCCTACCCTATGCGCGTAGCAGCCGAGAAGATCGAGGAGTACCCCGAAGGATCGATCGAGGCCTCTTTCCAGGAGAGGATCGACGCCCTCGCCTCCGGTTACGCGAGCCTACAGAAGCGGTACGCCTTCGCCTCGAAGCTCGCGAAGATGTTCACCGAGCTTACGAACACCTGCGAGCCCGGAGAGGAGCCGATCGAGAAGCGGGTCCACGCCTTCGGGGAAAAGGTCCTGAACGCCCGGCTCCTAAAGAAGACCGCGGACTGGTTCAACAAGTCCGACCCGAACAAGGAGGCCGAGGCGAGGGCGAAGGCGAAGGAACTCGGCGAGCAGCTGGACGCCGAGCGTAAGGAGCGCGAGGGGCTCGCCGAGAAGGTAACGGGCCTCGAAGCCCGCCTCGAACACGCTTCGCCGATCGTGGGGGTCTTCGCCGAGATCCTCGACAAGGTAGACCCCAGCGAGGACCGCACCTACGACCGGGCGCTTCGATACCGAGACGGCCTCTTCGCGGTCTACGACACGGACCCGAGCAAGCTCGAACGGGCGACGAAGCGGGTCGTCGATGCCGCCCAGAGCCGGGTCTACGACGGTTGCTTCTCCGGGGACTGCCCGCACTCGACCCAGACGGAATGCGAGGCGAACCAGAAGGCCGTCCGAGAAGAGCTGGAGGAAGCCGTCGGGGACTACGACGCGGTCGAGGGCGGATCGTGAGCTTCTATATCGAGACCGTTACGGAGATCGAGCCCAAGGAGGACGCGGTCCGTATCGTCTGGGGTTCGATAACGGATATCGAGCGCCCTCCGGCCGTGAAGCTCTTCGACTCTCCAGAGGAGGCCGCCCGCTGGCTCGACTCCGAGACCCAGCGCGATAAGATCCTGTTCAGCCATCGGGACGACGAGGCCGCCATCGAGGCGACCCTTCACGACCCCGAGATCTACCTCGGGAAGGCGATCTTCCGAATCAGGACGGACGACTTCCCCACAACCGGAATAGGTACCCAGCTATGAAACGGAAACTCTTCGCGCTCTTCGGGGCGCTGATCTTCGCGCTACTCTTCTGCGCCCCTCCAGCCTCGGCCCAGATTGCCGACCCCGCTACGGGAGAGCCGACGCCGACCTGGGCTCGGATGGAGCGGCTCTTCGAGGCCTACGCCGACCTCCAGGACGTAACGCGCCAGCTCAAGAATATTACGCGGACCCGCGAGCGCTGGTCTAAGGCCGATATCCTCGCGGGCTACAAGCTCCAGGGGGAGGCGAATACGACCTTCGCGACCGAATGCCTCCAGGTCCTACAGGAGGCCGAGGTCGAGCTGGAGAAGGCCCTCGCGATGATCGAGGAACTCCAGGGCCGAGCGCCTCCGCACGACCCCGGCGTCCGTCCTCCGCACGATCCGCACCACCCGAGCGACCCGCACGATCCGGTAGATCCAGACCCGCCAGCGGATCCCCCGGTCGACCCTGATCCAGACCCGCCGCTCGACCCGCCAGCGACCCCGCCGGGCTTCGCGTTCGAGGGCCTGCCCTTCGACGTCCCTCCGATCCCGGCCTATCGGTACCCGACGGTCGACGACTGCGACTGGATCGTCGCGAACGGGAGAGCGACCTCGACCCGCGGGCTCTCCGCGATCACCGGGAAGGACACGATCGCGGCCGCCTACAAAGCGAGCCTATCCGCGGGGCAGGAGCTACCGATTACCTTCGGCGTCCGCGACAACGGCGGCCGGATCTGGCCCGGCGGGGAGTACTCGCAGAGCAATAGCTACTCGCTCGTCGTCCCCGATGGAGGCGGAGGCTACCGCGATATCTCGATCGAGTTCCTCGGGCTCGACGACTCCTGCGAGATCTCGCTCGGCTGGTCGACGCGCTGGGGGCGGGCCGCCTATATCGGCGTCTTCAACCTCGGGCTACGGGGCGGGACCGACTCCTTCGTAATCCGGGCAAACGATGGTATCGGGAAGCTCGTCCTCGATGGTGCCTACTGGCTACCTGGGAAGAAGGCGGTCTACAAGGTCGACGACGAAGGGGTCCCTCTTCGAGACGCCAGCGGGGCGAAGATCTTCTCCCATTGGGTCGTCGCGAATCACTCAAGCGGGCTGCACGTAGACAACTGGGAGACCTTTATCTGGAGGAATCACCAGTGGCGAGGGGTGCTCCCGACCGATCCCGGGATAAAGGTCCGCGAGCACTCGGTCTATCTGAAATCCTGCGTCGGTAAGGGCCCCGAGGCGGGGACCTGGATCGTCGGGAACAACCTCAAGGGGGGCAACCGAACGGGCTTCCAGATCCGGCCCGAGCGGCTGAAAGATAGCGGAGGGGTCGGTAACGCATGGCCCCAAGGCCCGGTAGTGGTCGCTTACAACTACTCGGACGGGTACGGCTTTACGCACGGGAATACCGGCTCGACCGCGGACGGAGGCTCGGCCCTCACGGTCTGGACGAACCCCTTCGACCATACCTACGTCTTCGGGAACCGGATCACGGACGCCCGCTACGGCTGCCTCGTCCTCTCGGCTCAGAAGGCGAATCGAAACTACCTGAACGCGAACGGCTACCCGATTCGGTCGGTCTACCTCGCGGACAACGTCTTCGAGAACCGGAACGGGAACCGAGGATGCGTCTCGATTACGAGCGTCGAGGAGGTCCACTTCTTCGCCGACAACGTAATCCAGGGAGCGCCCTCTGGGGACCTCACCCTGGGGAATCCCTGGGTAATGAACCCGGCCCCTCTTCCCGGAATCGAAGATATCGATAACGGCCAGATCTTTATCCACGGGGCCGACACGCTCGCAGGGCTCCAGGCTCTACGGGTCAAGACCTACGACCCGGCGAACCCCAAGAACTCGAAGCCGGTCTCGGACGCGAAGCTCGCGACCTTTTTAGTCGAATAGGTCTAGACTGCGGGGCCCTTGTAGGGGTACCTTCTAGGTAGATGCGGTTCGCCGCGAAACAGCAGCCCGGCGGGCTCCCCTATCAGAAGCGGGGAGTCCGCCACTACCTACCGAAGAAGGACCTCGAATGGAAGCCTCCGAACTGACCGCCCTCCAGACCCTCACACGCGCCGACGGGGAGGAGTTCCCTCTCGGCGGCAAGGCCCACGTATCGATCTCCGGCGAGACCGGGGATATCGTCGGCCTCGCGGTCTACGGGGATAGCGCCCCGTCGGCCCTCCTCCACTACAAGAACGCCCAGGGCCGGGCCGTCTCTGAATGGTGGCCCCTCTCTCGGCTTACCGTCGGATTCCCCCCGCAAGGCGCGGAGTAGCAGCGATGGGAGACCGGAAGGCCTACCGCTACTGGCTCGAACGCGACCTCGGCGAAGGGAGCGGGACGCTCGCCTTCGTAATGCTCAACCCGTCGACGGCGGACGAGACCGAGGACGACCCGACGATTCGGCGCTGTATAGGGTTCGCGAAGCGCGAGAGCGCTCGTCGCCTGGTCGTCGCGAACCTTTTCGCTTGGAGGGCGACGAAGCCAGCGGGCCTACTTCGAGCGCTCGTCGACGCGGACGACCCGAAAGGCCTTCGTCGCTCATGGCTCCGAGCGCTCTCCATACCGAACGCTAGGACGGTCGTCGCCTGGGGTGTAGGGGGAGGGATTCGCTCGGTCGTGAGGATGATCGACGACCGGGCCGGGAGGTTCGCGGGCACGGCCCACCAGCTCGACCGCCCGCTTTACTGCCTCGGCAAAACCAAGAGCGGCTACCCCCGGCACCCCCTCTATCTGCGAGCGGACACAAAACTCGAACCCTTCGAGATCCGATGAAAGCTCTAACGATGCACCAGCCCTGGGCGACCCTGCTCGCGCTCGGCGAGAAGACGATCGAGACCCGGTCCTGGGATACGAAGCACCGAGGCCTAGTCGCGATCCACGCGGGTAAGAAGATCGACCGCTCGGTCTGGAAGCTCCCGGAGTTCCGCGACGTCCTGCTCGATCGAGACGATCCGATAACGCCCCAGAACATCCAGACCGGAGGGGTTATCGCGCTCCTCGGACTGGTCCGCACAGTGCCCACCGGGGAGGGTCTCGACGCCCGAGGCCTTCTCGCGGTACCTAGATTCAAGACGGGCTGCGGGGTCTCCAGGCGGGAGCCCTCGGGCAAGACTCGCGGGATCCTCGCCTGGAACAACCCGGCAGCCGACCGACGCGACCGGGCCTTCGGAGACCTCTCCCCGGGCCGCTTCGCCTGGATGTTCTCGGGGGGGGATATCCTCGCCGAGACGGTCCCCTGCAAGGGCCTACAGCGCCTCTGGAACCTGCCCCCGGCCGTCGAGGTCGTGGTCCTACAGTCCGTCGTGATAAACGAACTTAGAAGCAAAGCATGAAGCAACTTATCGCCCTCGCTCTCCTCCTGCTCTCCAGCTGCGCGGCCTACTCCGCGGGCGTCCCCTCTGAACTCCGCGGGCCTCTCGGGGAGAAGGAGGCGATCTACCAGCCCTACGGGCACGAATCCGTCTTCGATCCGACCGGCTACGAGGAACTCGGGAAGGTCTTTACGTGGGTCCCGCCGGACCTCTCGCGGCCGAACGTCTTCGGGGACGGGCTCGGAGCCTGGTCGCTCCGGAAGGGCGCTCACGAAGACTACGGGCTCGACTGGGATCTCCTGGTCTTCGAGTCGATCTCGGAGGCCCACTTCTGGAACGGGCACCGGTACGAATTCAAGGTAATGCTTATGGGCTCCGTCTACCGGGGGGAGCGATGAGCTTTACCCAGAAGGAGCTAGAGGAGCGGTTCCATGCGATCGCCGACGGCGAGGACGCGAAGAAGCCGAACGAGGCTGAGGACCGGAAAGCCTGCGAGCTGGAGGGCCAGCTTCTAGAGCGCGTCGAGGGGATGGAGGGGGCGCTCTTTTGTTTGCCTGGACTGATTGAGGCTCGCGACGCTCTGAACGAGGAGATCGTCCGGCTCCGCCCACTGGCGGAAGACAAGCTCGACCATATGCGGATCGCGGGCCTCGGCGATGGGGCGGCCCTTATCCAAGTGCTCATTGAAGACCGAAATAGGAAGGCGTCCCTATGACGGCTCGGGAACTCGCCGAGCCGAACACGATCTTTCGTGGAGTTGTAGGCTCGACGCTTTACGGCCTATCCGTCGGCGAAGAGCAGGACCGCGACGAGATGGGGATATGCGTCGAGCCCTTCGACCACTTCTTCGGCCTACGGCGAGGGTTCGAGCAATGGACCCACCGAACTAAGCCGGAGGGGGTGAGGTCGGGACCTGGAGATCTGGACTTGACGATCTACAGCCTCGCGAAATGGGCTCGCCTCGCGATCTCTGGGAACCCGACGATCCTTACGCTTCTCTTCCTTCCAGAGAGCGCCGTCCTGATCTGCGACGAGCGCGGATCGGCGCTTCGAGAGATGCGGGACGCCTTTATCGGGACCAACCTATTCGGCCCGTACCTGGGCTATATGAGGCAGCAGAGGGACCGCCTCACGCGCAAAAGGATGATGCCGAACCGGCCCGAACTCGTAGCGAAGTACGGCTTCGATACGAAGTACGCGGGACACCTTCTGCGGCTGGGCTACCAGGGGATCGAGCTAGCGGAGACGGGCTCTCTCACCCTGCCGATGCCGGAGCCCGAGCGGTCGCGCATTATTAGCGTCCGAACTGGCGGGGCGACGAAGGAGGAAGTCCTGGAGGAGGCGGCCGGGCTCGAAGCTCGTCTCGTCGAGCTAAAGCGCACCTCTGCCCTGGGCCTCCCCGATTCGGAGAGGATCGAGCGGTTCGTTATCGACTGCTACCTCGATTCGCATTCCGCTGGAGCCGGGGCGCGAGCGTGAGGGGCGACAAGATCTGCGAGGGCGAGTCCCCCGTCTACTCGCTCCTCGACGTCCGTCTCGCACCGGTCGACCGAGCCTTCGAGTTCTACGTCGAAGAGATCGGCGCGAATGGGGAGTTCTGGCAGGTCCGACTCGACGCGGCCCTCCGGCGGTACCGCGCATTCGCGGATCTCGCGCAGGCCGCGAAGGACCTCTCGAACAACTCCGAGCACGCCCGCGACTGCGAGGCGATGGAGTTCGGCGCGAACGGCGACCTCCTCGGGAAGGACTGCACCTGCGGCCTCGACGAGGTAACGGCCAAGCTCGCGCTACTGAATCGTCTGGAGATCGAAGAAGAGAAGCTGATACCCAAGGAGTTCCACGAATGAGCCTGCCTAAATGGATGAAGTCCCGACGGGAGCTGGAGCGCGAGATCGCGGTCCAGGCTACGTCGAAGAATGCCGCATACGCCGAGCGGAATAAGCTCGTCGCGCTGATCTCCTCGCTCTACCCGAGCCAGCTCCAGCGCCACCCCGAGGAGGACCTGGACTGGGAAGACGACTGGAGATGGCTCGTATTCGTAGAGCTGCCCACCGGCCAAGCGACTTGGCACCTTCACGACTCGGACCTCCAGCTCTTCGACCACCTCCGCCGGGATCTGCCGCCGAAGAAGTGGGACGGGCACTCGACCGAGCGCAAGTACGAGCGCGTGCTCGACCTGATTCCGATAGGGTGAAAGTGAGCCGGTCTAGCGGCCCAGGCTCCCCGATCTCCTTCCGGTGCCACCATTGCCGATCGAGCCTCGTTCGGACCTGGCATAGCAAGGTCGAGCTTACGGGGCGGTCCAGGTCCTACCGGCCGAAGCGCTATACCGCTCTCGGGATCAGGTCGACGACGACCTCCCGCGAGTATCGATGCAGCTGCGGGCATGTTGGCTGGAGCAATCACTCCGACCTAGCGAGGCTCGCGAAGTGAGCCGCCTCCATATCCTCACGATCCCCGATTACGAGCGCGGAACCCTGCCGCCGGAGGGCTACCTCCAGTGGCACGCCTGGGCGAAGGTCCAGCAGAAGGCCGGGCTCCGCCAGAAGAAGTGCCCACGCTGCGGTCTCTACCGCTACCCCCAAGAACCCTGCCGGAAGGACGGCGTCTGCCCGAAATGAGTCAAGGACAACCCTGGATCGACGAAATCACCCGCGCCCTATGGGACCTCAAGAACGAGGCCGAGGAGCACCGCAACCCGTACAACCGAATTTACGAGGCCGTCGGCCGCGGAACCGAGCAGCAGGGCCGAGCCCTCGTCCAGGCGGTCCTCGATCTGATCGTCGCGAACGGAGGAACGATCGGAGGGCCGAAGACCGAGGAACAGCGAGAAGCCGAGCCTCTGACCGATCGCGAGCGCTCCGAGACGCTCCGCCTAATAGAGGCCCTTCTAAAGTCGAAGAGCCTCGCCCGTGAGATCAGAAAGAGGGCCGAGCGTCTGCGCGGCAAGCTCACTTGAACGCCGAGGACCTGATCCAGCGGCTCCGCGTCAAGTACCCGACCGACCGCGGCGAGTGGGCTACCTACACGGAACTCCAGCTCCTCGGGCACGGGAAGACCCGGCGGACCGAGCGGAGGATCGACTTCGTAGCTCTCGGGCTCTGGAATTCCTCGGGTTTCCGGACCGTCTCCGTCGAGGTCAAGGTCGCCCGCTCCGACTGGCTCGCCGAGCTGGAGGCTCCCGAGAAGAGGGAGGTCTTCGAGAATGCGTCGAGCGAGTTCTGGATCGCGGCCGTTAAAGGGGTCGTCGACCCTGCCGAGCTTCCCGAAGGGATCGGCCTCTTCGAGCCCTACGGGAAAGGCCTTCGTAAGGTCCGAATCGCTCGCTACTTCCGAGACCGAAAGCCCTCCGAAGCCCTGCTCCGGCAGATGGTCAAGCGCTCGGAGAGACTGAGGCAGGAGCAGATCTACGAGCGCGAGAGAATCGAGTCCGAGTACGCAACCCTCCGCGGCCGACCGATCTCCCTCGAAGAGCTGCGCGGGATACAGAAGAAGCTCTACGACCGCTACAACTTCCAACCCCGTACGAAGTTCGGCGTCGACAAGGAGGACCGGGGCGTGAGGAAGAAGACCGTCCGGGAGTGGATGAACCGATGGGAGAACGTCTTTACGGCCATTCAGAACGCGATGAAGCGCACCGACGGCGCTCGGGGCTGGCGGAATGATCCGGAGGAGATCAAGGCCTGGCTCGACCGGCAAGTCGCCCCGGCGGTAATCGCCGACAAGGGCGAGAGGCTCGCGTCCGAGCTGCGCGAACTTGCGAACCGGCTCGACCCTCCGAAGACTGAATAGCCTTGACCCGCGGCCGTCTGGGGGTGCCTACTGAGGGCCCCTTATGCCCGCCAAGAAAAAGCCGAAAGCCGTCCAGATCAAGGGACCGAAAGACGCCATCCCGAAGGGGAAGGTCGAACTCGTCTACGTCGGCGGCAAGCTAGAGAACCGCCCCCAAGAAGAATGGCTTCCCGAGGACGGCCTGCCCTGGTACGGCCGCCTCCAGTGCTGCCGGAAGAAGCGGAACTCCGGCGGTAAGCGATGCGGGGCCGCGCCGACTAAGACGGGCAACGGGCAGACTTGCCGGAACCACGGCGGGGCGCTAGGGAGCGGCCGTCCGATAATCCACGGGCTCTACTCGACGAAGCTCCACGGGCTCGCGAGCCGCTTCGAGGAGCTTCGGTCGACCGATACCCTCCTCGACACGAAGCCCGATATCGCGCTCCTCGGCACCCTCGCCGAAATCGTCCTGGAGCAGGGTGTAAAGTTCGCGGATACCCCGAACTTCCGCGTCGACGCCTACCGGATATGGATCGCCGCGAGCAAGGCCGCGAAGAAGGGGAACGACGAGGCCTTCGCCGACGAGTTCCGCAAGCTCGGGAACCTCCTTCGCACCGGCTACGAGATCGGTCGAGCAATGAAGGAAGCCGCGAACCTTTCCCAGAAGCGGGCGACGGTCGCGCACAACGAACGGAGGACGAGGACCGGAGAGGAGCGCGTGATTACCGAGAGGCAGTTCGCAGCCTTTATCGCGGTCGTCACCTCGACAATTATCAGAGAGGCCCCCCAGGATGCTAGAGACCGGCTACTCGACGGGATCGACGCTGCGCTTGTTCAGGCAGACGCGCCGACGCCTATCCGGGTCGAAGGAGGCTAAACCCCGCCCCTTCACGGAGTACCAGGGACGCCCGAACGCCTTTATCCGAGACGTTCTGGGGCGGATCCCGTGGGAGAAACAGCGCGAAATGAATACGCTGATCTCCGACCACCAGTACACGGCGATAGCCTCGGCGACCGGGATCGGGAAGACCTACAACTTCGCGGGTCTCTTCCACTACTTCCTAAATTGCTGGGAGAACTCGATCGTCCTCACGACGGCGACGACCTGGACGCAAGTCCGCTCCCAGCTCTGGAGAGAGATCCGCCTCGCGCACGCGGAGAGCAGGATCCCGCTACCGGGAAACCCCCTCCAGACCGAACTCGAACTAGGCGCGAAATGGTACGGCCTCGGGATCTCGACGCGGAAGCCGGAATCGATCGCGGGCTTCCACGCGAAGGCCGCCGTAGGGGCAGACGTCCTCGCCGCGGGAGAGGACGGCTTCGAGCTAGACGCGGAGTTTATCGAATGGTGGGCCAAGAACCGGGAGGGGGACGCGGAGGCCCCGGTCTTCGTCCTCGTCGACGAGGCCTCGGGCGTACCGGACGAACTCTTCCTCGCGCTCGATGGGCTTATGACGAACCCTGGCTCTAAGATGGCCCTCTCGGGGAACCCGCTCTCTCTAAGCGGACGGCACTACGAGGCCTTTCACCCCCCGATGGGGACCGACCTCGACGACTGGCCCTGGGAGACGTTGCGGATCTCGGCTTTCGACGCCCCGAGGGAGATCGTCGATCGCGACTGGATCGATCATATGCGCCGGACCTGCGGGCCGGACCCGGAGAAGAACCCGCACTATATGAGCCGCGTACTCGGGCTCCACCCGACGTCGTCGGATAAGGCGCTCTTCCCGATGACTCTCCTAGAGATCGCCGCGGATATCGTCCCGAAGTTCGGCGGACGGCATATGGGCGTAGATATCGGGCGGACCGGGGACAAGTGCGTAGCGGTCCTTACCGTCGACGGGCGGGTCGCTTCGGTCCACGCCTGGTCGCCCGGGATGAGCGGCGGCGACCTCATGCGCTCCGCCCGCATTATCCGGAAGGTCGCGAAGGGCTGGGACGTCCCCGCTCGGAACGTCCACGTAGACGTAACGGGCATGGGCTGGGGCGTCTACGACCGCTTGTGGGAGTACTCCTTCTGCGTCGACGCGGTCAACTTCGGAGCCGGTCCCGAGGAGGACTGGCGCGATATCCTCGGTCACTCGCCCCCGCTTCGGACCCGTCGGCAGGAGCTACACTGGCTCGCGCTTCGATGCTTCCAGGAGGGCTTCCTCTCGGTTCCGAAGGACGCCCGCTACTCGCCTATCTGGGCGGATCTAACGGCGATCGAGCGCAGGTTCGACGGTAAGGACGCGATGATCGTCGAATCGAAGGACGCCTATAAATCGAGGGTCGGCCGGAGCCCCGACTACTCGGACGCTCTGCTCTGTTCCCTTTCACGTACGAACCCTGCTAAGGTGCGCTTTAGGGTCCTCTCCGAGAAAGGGCGGGCCCCAAAGGCTCGTAGAATCCGAAGAAGCTAGGCGAGGAATCGAAGATGGAAGAGAACCGCGGAGGATCGACCCTCACGGCCGCCGGGCCTTCTAAAGTACCGCAAGCGGCCCTAGACGCTACGCGGTCTCCGAGGCCGACCCAGGTCCTCGCACGCCTCCCCGGGGCTATGGGGGCGATGTTTAAGAAACAGATCGGCAATTCCTGGATGGACTTCGGCGGGGATGGCGGGGGCATGCACCTAGGCGCGGCCTCGGAGTCCGAAGAGGTCCGGCAGCCGTTCAAGCAGGAGCCCTGGGTCTTCTCTTGCGTCGACCTGCTCTCGATCGTCGCCTCGGGTATCCGCCGGAAGTTCTACGACCGCGACCCGGACGATCCGCGAGCGCAGGAGCTACCCGAGGGCCACCCGGTAAGGGCGCTCTTCGAGAGGGTTAATCCGGTAATGGATCCCGGCCTCCTGAACCTCTCGGACGCGCAGAACCTCTCGCTTACCGGCGAGTCCTTCTGGTTCCTGCGAGGCCCGAACGGAGAGCCGACCTTCTCGATCCCGGACGATATCCCCCACGGCTTTATGGATCTCCCCGACGAGATCTGGCCGGTGCGCGGCGACCTGGTCCGGCCGATCACACGCGGACGCGGGAACGAGATCCACGCCTGGGAGGTCCCGACGCCCGAAGGTCGGATGATCTGGCCGATCGCTTCTACGGTCCAGTTTATCGAGCGACCGGATAACGACCGCCCAGGTCGAGGCCTGGGCCGACTCGCGGCCGCTTACGGTCCGATCAGCCAGAACCACCTCGCCCGGCGGTACCAGAACATCCTCCTCCGCAACATCGGAGACCCGGGCGGGATCGTCGTCGTCGGCGGGTTCCTCTCCGACGGGGAGCGCGATCGCTACGAGGCCGAACTCGACGAGCACTGGAATAGCCCGGACTCGGCGGGGAACACGCGCCTCCTAGAAGGCGATGCTAAGTACACCTCGGGCCGTTCGACGCCCCGGGATATGCAATACTCGATGCTCCTAGAGGCGAATAAGGGCGATATCTCGGCGGTCTTCCAGACGTCGCCCGGCCTACTCGGCGCAGACGTCGAGAACTTCGCGACCTTTACGGGCCGCTTCCGCGCCTACCTCTTCCTGCGCGTCGGTCCCCACTTCCGGCTCGCGGACTCGAAGCTTAACTCCTCCTTCTTCCCTCGCCTCCGTCGGCCGGAATGGCAGGGGATCCGCTGCCGCTCGAACCTCGAAGACCTCGAACGAGCAGTCGGCGACCTCGAAGGAATGGCGAAGTCGCTCTCGATCCTCCAGCGGGCGGGCGTCCCTCTGAACGAAGCGCTCTCCTCCGTAGGGATCCGTCTCGAAAAGCCGATCGACGGCGGGGATCTCGGGTTCGTTCCCCAGGGCGTAATCCCGCTTCGAGCCGCGGCTATCCGCGGGCAGGCGATGGCAGCGAAGGAGGTCGGCCTCGCGATCAAGGAGCTACAGGCGGCAGGAGTCGAAGACCCCGCGGCCGTTCTCGCTATGGCGGGGATAATCAACCTGCCGAAGATCGTCCTTCTCCCGCCTCCGAAGCCGGAGCCGAAGGAGGAAGAGGAAGAGGAGGACGAAGAGGTCGAAGAAGAGGAGGAGATCGAGGAGGAGGAGACGAAGCCGAAGGGCAAGAAAAAGCCTCCGGTCCCCCCGAAGAAGGCACCTCCGAAGAAGGAAGTCCCGACGCCCGTCGTCCGCGTCCTCGACCTGGAGACCCGCACCTCGAACCTCGCCTACTGGCGCAGGCTCCAGGGGATCGGCAAGGCCTCCCGCGCCAAGATGGACCGGGCCGTAAAGCGGATCTTCTTCGAGATGCGTTCCGCCCAGCTGCGGGCGCTCGAAGTCTTCGCCGCGGACGGGATCGTTCCGCGCTCTGCGCTCGGCTCCGCGATCGGATCTGCGGATCTCCGCGGACGCCTGCTCGACGGAGACGATAGCTTCGGAAAGGTCTACTCGGACCCTATGCCGAACGTCTCGGCGGCCGAGCTGGAAACCCTCTACAAGGCCGTACGGGAAGACTCGATCGAGGAGGCCCGGATCCAAAAGGTCTGCCCGCACCGGCTCCTCCGCCCCGTGAAGGACTGCCTCGGGAATACGATCCGGAATATTCCGGTCCCGTGGGCACCCTCTACGCTGCGATGGATCGACCGGCACAAGCGGCTAGAGTCGGTCTCCTTCGACCGCCTGCGGGACGTCTCGCTCTTCGCGAAGGGCGACCTTACGGCGGACGCGATCGAGGAGCTTCTCGTCGTCCAGGATGCGAAATGGGCCGAGGCCCTATCGGCCAAGATCGAGCCGATCCTCGTCGACGTCTGGGGTACGGCCGCGAAGGATATCGCGAAGGAACTCGGGGTCTCGGTACTGAATGTCGCCGACCCTGCGATCCTACAGAAGGCCGCTACTCGGGCGATCCAGGTAGCCGAGGGGACGACGAGCGTCGTCGCGAAGCGCCTCCGGTCGGACCTCCTAAAGACTCTCGCGGCAGGACCGGCAGACGTCGGCACCCTCCAGGCCCGCGTAAAGGCCAGCCTCAAGGATCTAAAGGCGACGACGACGAGGGCCTTCAATTCTCATTCAGCGCGGGCGCTAACGATTGCCCGGACCGAGGTAGGCGGCTCCGTCTCCTCCGCTCGCTTCGACTCCCTCGTAAGGGCCTTCGCGCTCGGGGATATCATCGACGCCGAGTGGCTGACTTCCGGCCGCGGGGTCGAGCCTTCGGGCACTGTTCGCGCTTCTCACTTCGCCCAGGAGGGCGAGCGCCGAGTACCGGGCGAGGTCTTCTCGAACGGACTTACCCACCCCCTCCAGTCGGGCGCACCGGCTGAGGAGATCATTAACTGCGAGTGCGGCCTGCGCGGCCGAATCGACGAGGAAGATTAGAACTATGACTCTCACGCTAAAGGACCTCGGGGTCCGCCTCGGGAACGGTACCGCGACGATCGAGGACCTAAAGGGATTCGATCCGAAGGACGTCGTCGCAATGAAGCAGGACCTCCGCTACACGATGCGGACGACCGCGAACGCGATCTCTCCTACCTGCGTCTTCCCGGCTTCGTCGAAGGACGCGAAGGCCGCCAAGGCCGGGAAGAAGCCCAAGAAGGAAGAGGGGAAGGGCGAGCTACTCGCGGCCCTCGAAGACGGGGTTCCGATCTTCCGCGACTACGCGGCGACGGTTCAGGTCGTCGACCGCCTGGGAGATCTCGTAATGACCCGCGAGACCAAGGGGCCCGAGGACTCGGACGCGACCGGAGAGGGCTTCCGTACGGACGTCCACCTCGCGAGCGGCGGGGCTTTCCTCTGGTCGCATATGTCCAGTAGCCCTGCGATCGGGCAGGTCTCGGACCCGCGCCAGCGACGGATCGATACCGCGCTCGGCCGCCTCTGGGCGACGATCGAGACGGTCCGCTACATTCCGGACGACCGGATCCCTTTCTCGGTCCCGGCCGTAATCCTGCTCGACGCGGGCGTCTGCAAGGCCGTCTCCGTCGGGTTCGTCGGGGTCAAGATCTGGCGACCGGACGACGAGAAGGTCCGCCAGAAGCTCGGGCTCCCGCGCTACGGGGTCGTCTTTATGACCTCCGACCAGACCGAACTCTCGCAGGCCCAGACGCCCGCGAACCAGCTCGCGCTCCTCCAGGAGGGGCAGAAGTACGTCTTCGTCTCGACCGAGCGGGCCGTCGACGAAACCCTAAAGCGGGCCGTCGAAGAGGGCCGCATGCCCGAATCCCTGCGCCTCGACTTCGTTCGGGAGTGCTCCCTGGGCCCGGAGGACGAGGCCGACCGCCTCGCCTCGAAGGTAAACGGCTTCTTCGATATGGTCGGGGAGCTTCGAGGGATCGACTTCGCGCATATCGAAGAGGGCGAGGACTCTCTCGACTTCGAGATCGAGCGGGACTTGGAGGACGACGAGGACGTCGAGGAGCGCTCGGCCGATTCGGAAGAGCCGAACGACGATCTCGACGAGATCTACAACCTCCTCGATATTGAGGACGGGGACGGCTCTGTCCAGTCCCGGGCGATCGCTGCGATCGAGGCTCTCCAGGAGTCCCGGACTCTCGATACCGAGCCCGAAGGGGAGCTATCGGCACCCTCTATGGCGAT
Source organism: Deltaproteobacteria bacterium (assembly GCA_029261855.1). Classification (GTDB taxonomy): domain Bacteria; phylum Myxococcota_A; class UBA9160; order UBA9160; family UBA4427; genus JAJDAN01. Next base: position 30,486 of record JAJDAN010000091.1, on the reverse strand, counting down.
CTCCGAGACGATCCGGAGCCAGTTCTCGATGGCGTTCGAGACGATCTCCCGAGCGACGGAGATCCTCGCCGGTATCGAAGACGTCCTGGACGGTATCCCTATCGCCGCGGATAAGGGGGTTGACTTCGGTTCCGGAGCGCCACAGGATCAGGGAGGTCTAGCTGCCGTTGCCCGGTCTATCGCCCTCCTCGCTGAGTCCGTAGTTACCTCGGGGCAACGATCCACGCTAGAAGAAGACACTTCCGGTGGCCCCGGAGATCGCAGCGAAGGCGGTCGAACGAGGGCCTCTGCCGGGGAAGAAAGCGAAACCGATCTAGGTCTGGTGCTGGAAGCCGAATTGGGCGACCGGACCCCGACTTCCCGCCTCTCCGAGGGCTAGATCGAAACCCGACCGACTTACCTCCCAGCAGATACCCAGACCGATGACTGTCAAGACGAAGAAGCGTACCCAGAAGATCAAGTCCCTTTCCGAGGCGAAGCGCCTCAAGAAGCAGATCGACCAGATCACGAAGGAATTCGAGGATCAGGAGCGAGCCGCAGGCAACCTCGACACCGAGGACGACGAGGAGTTCCGTATCGAGCGCGATACGGACACCCGAATCGAAGGCGCGAAGAAGAACGCGAACGACCTCTTCCACCTGATCGAGGAGAAGGTCCTCCCGCGTCTCGCGAAGCTCGAAAGCCGCGGAACCGGCGAGGGCGAGGAAGAGGAGCGCACCTCGGAGGACGATAACCGGACCTCCGAGCTTCTCCGCTCGGCCGGAATCGTCCTCTCGGACGAGGACAGGTCCGGGAACATGGCGAAAATCGTCGGCCTTATGGAGCAGCAGCAGCGGGAGATCAATCTTCTTTCGCAGCAGCGTACGGCTCGCGTCGGCCTCGGCGGCTACGACGGGACCCGGGACGCGAACGGCGACGACCCCGACAAGAAGTTCTCCCTTACCCGTGCCGTTCAAGGCTACTTGAACCACTGGGAGGGCTGGGATAAAGCCTTCCCCGAGAAGGAGATGGTCGCGGACTACCGTCAAAAGACGATGAACGCGGGCGTCTCTTCGACCGGCGGCTTCCTGATCGCTCCGACCTGGATGTCGGACGTAATCGAGCTGCTCCGTCCGCATACCGTGGCCCTACAGCTCGGCATGCGTACCCTTCCGAACCTGACCGGCGGCCCGGTCCAGTTCGCGAAGCTCTCCGGGGGCGCGACCGCCTACTGGGTAGCCGAGGGCAAGAAGGCGACGAAGAGCCAAGCGTCTATGGGGATGCTGAACCTCACTCCGCGGCCCCTGGTGACCGTGGTTCCGATCTCCGAAGACCTGATGGAGTCCGCTCCTAACGCCTCCGGAATCGTCGAGGAAGATATGGCCCTGGCTACCGCCGAGGCTATCGATCGCGGAGTGATGATCGGCGGAGGCGGAGAAGGCTCCCCCCTCGGTATCGTGAACGCTCCGGGCATCGGCGTAACCGACTTCTCCGGCTTCGCAGTCCCGACCGCGACCGACTACTCGGCGTCCAATACCCTCCAGATCGTTACCGATCTGATGGACGACATGATCTTCCAGCTCGCCAGCCGGAACGCCTACAAAGGCTCCCTCGGCTTCGCGCTGAACCCGCTCGCCCTCCAGATCCTCCGAAAGGTCAAGGATCACTCCGGGCGACCCCTCCTCTTTAACCCGATGGACTCCAGCCCGAACGCTAACGGTTCGGCAGGCCTGGGTAACTCCCAGCTCTGGGGGCACAACTTCGGGCACACGACCCAGCTCGCCTACGGAGCCGTTACCGATATGCTCTTCGGTAACTGGGCCGACCTGCTCCTCGGACGTTGGGGTGCGACCAAGATCGTCCCCTCGATCCACGCTTCGGACTCTGGAGCTACGGATGGCGCTTCTAACGCCTTCCTCCAGCGCCAAGTCTGGATCCGTATGTCGGCGAAAGTCGACGTCGGTCTTCGCCACGGCGAGTCCTTCCAGGTCGCTAACGGCTGGGCCAACTAAGGCTTAACCTCCCGCGAATCCCAACCAACCAACGACCAGAACCTACGGAGAAATACTATGCAGGGCGCTTACACCCCTTCGACCTTGATGCAGACGATTATGACCCATGAGCCGCAAAGCCGCGGGGTCGTCGATCTGGCTCTTCCCGCGACCGGATTCCGGATGGACGCTGGGGCCTGGCTGAAAATCAGCCTTATGCTCGGCGTCCTCTCGGCGACGGCCGCGGTTAACCTGGTAGTCCAGCATGCGGACTGGGACGCGAGTAACGACCCTCCGGAAGCCGGAGACTTCGTCGACGCGCTCGACGATGAAGGGAACGTGATTACGTTCCCGGTCGCGATCCCGATCGCCTCGGACTCGAAGGTCTACCTGATGGAGGTAGCGGGGAACCGGCTAAAGCCGTGGGTCCGCTTCCGCCTCGTCCAGGCTGTCGCCGCGCAGACGTTCCTCGCAGCCGTCCTCGCGGAGATTACCTACGTCAAGCACTCGGAAGTCTCCGACAAGAACCTGCCGGGAGTGGCTGGAACGCAAAACCGGGCGAACCTCGCTACGAACCTGAACGGCGGATACTTCGTCCACGTACCCGCGTAAGTCGAAGGCCAGAACTACAGCGGCCCGGTAGGTCCCTTCCGGGGGTACCTACCGGGCCGTCTTCGTTCAATCCCTTAAGACTGATGACTCGACCGGCTCCCCTCGATACCTTCTAGGGGAACCCTAAACCCCACGGAGGCGAGGCCTCCTTCCTAGAATCGGAGAAGATAGCTCTATGGCTCAAACGAAGAAGAAGACCGGAACGAAGGGCAGCGCGAAGTCGCCCCTCAAGAAGGCCGACCGCTGGAAGGGCTTCCCGATTGGACGCCTCTCGCTAGCTGCACCGGTTGCGCTGGCTCTCGCGGCTCCTCCGGAGGAAAGCAAGCTACCCGCGATCGAGACGCTCGGAGCCCTCGCGGACTACGCGACTGGCGACGACGCGGTCGGGAAGCTCTGCGCGTACCCCGGGATCGGGGGATCCCGCGCCGAGATGATCCTCGGGAAGCTCCAGGGCGTCCGTGATGCCTGCGAGAAGATTGCCGGAAAGTCCGGTAAGGCCGTCGGCTCCAAAGCGCGAGAGGACACAACGGGCGACCGGCAGGGCGTCGTCCGCAATGGACCGAAGAACAAGGACGGCGTAGCCCGTCTAGAGGTCAAGCCCGGCCGGGTCCTCTCTTGGCCGTGGCCTCCGTTCGAGGCCCGGGCGAACCCCGGCGACCTCGTACTCGAAGACGACCCGCTTACCGATCCGACCGAGGAGACCCTTTCGATCCTCCGAGAGGCTGGCTTTACCGGAGCCCAGAGGTTCGACCAGCGCCATAAGCTCTGGGTCGCCGAGCCCGAGCGCCAGTCGGAATCCGCGACTCCTGTCGCTTCCCGCCTCGGAGCCCGAGTCTTCGGCGCTCTCGACTACCAGGGGATCGATACCTCGATCGCGCACGCTGCCCGGACGGACCTCCGCAGAGCGCGAGACTCCGCCTCCGCTGAGGTTCGTACGTCGCCCGCTCCGGCAGCGATCGACGCGGCCCCCGGAGACCTGGAGGTCCCGGCCGTGGACGACTTCTCCGGTCTCGACGAAGCTCTCGAAGACGCGAGGGACCTTATCCCCACTGAGGAAATCTCGACCCCGGTCGAGGAATAGGCCGCCGTGGTCGTCCCCACTTTTGAGGTTACGACCCGGCAGAGGGTCAAGGACTGGTTGGGAGAGACCGGGAAGGGAGACTCGCCGGACGAAACGATCGACCGTCTCCTCCCGGTCTTGACCGAGCTACTCGAAGCCCGGCTCCACAATAAGATCGACCGGGTCGTCGGGCGGCTCGTCTACCCCAGACCGAACCGGAAAGGGTTTACGAGGTACCTTTACCTCCCGTTTAACAACGTCGTGGACGACGCGACCTTTAAGGTCGAGACCGCGGAGGACCGGGACTTCGCTACGAGCCCGACGCTCATCGAGCGCGAGAACTACCACCTCTCCGCCGACGGCGGGTTCGTCGAACTCGATACTCCGCTCCGCTTCACGAAGCCCGGGCAGGTCCGGATAACAGCTACCGGGGGGATCGCGGATAAGTTCCAGTGGGTTACCGGCGATGCCGCGGACCTCGACTACCTGGTCGCCTCGTCGGCCGCTGGGGCTCCGGCGAACGCCCTCCGCGGGGTCGCGGAATCGATCTCGCATGCCGCGACGATCATCCTCGGGGAGACGTTCAAGCGTAGGCGGAACCTGGGCCGATCTAGCACCCGGGATAGAACGGGGACGACGGAGTACGTCGGCGAGCTGGCGCTCCCGAAGATCGCTCTAACCATGCTCGAACCGTTCGTACGAAGGTCGATCCGTGGCTAATGACTTCCTCTTCACTAACTTCGATGAAGTGTTCGAGGAGATCGGCCTCCGCCTAAACCAGATCGGGGGCGAGGTCATGTTCGAGAGCGTCCTCCAGGCCTTCCGGAAGGACGGTATCTCCTGGTCTGGGAAAATGAAGAAGTCGATCAGCGGGCCGCTCTCGCTATCCGGACCGAAGTCCCCGTCGGCTTCGCTGGCGACCCGGTCCGGGGAGGCTGGTCTAAAGGGAAGTTTCGACGCTCGCGTGACGCATAACGGCAGCCTCGGGTCGATCGAGAGCCGGAAGTTTACGACCAGCCCCTACGCGATCACGCACGAACTAGGGACCAAGTCCGCAGGCGGGGAGATCTCTCTGCGGCCGAAGGCGGCCCGGGCGCTCACGATCCCGCTAGAAGACGCGATGACTCCTAGCGGGGTCCCGAGGGAAGCGTCCGCTAGGGAGTGGGACGATACCTTCGTCTTCTCGACTCCGGAGCATACCGGCAGCGTGCTAGGCTTTATCGTGAAGGAAGACCCCGCGCAGGCTGGGGAGCTACTCTTCCTCTACCTCCTCTTCGACGGGGAACCGAAGATCCCGGCGAGGCTCGGCATGCGCGATACCCACAATGCAGGCAGTAAGAAGCGGGTCCAGCTCGTAGCGGAAGCGATCCGTAGCCGGATGAAGTCGACACGGAGGAAGCCGTAATGCCCGCGATCACGCCTGCCGAGGTCTTCGATATCCAGGGCGAGGAGCCCTGGAGTCGTACCCGAGAGCGTCTGGACGTCCAATCCCGCGGAGACGAGGGGCCCTCCTTCTCGCGCCAGCTGGACGAGCGGCCGATCGATATCTTCGAGGTCCCGATCCTGGTCGGTAATCCGGCGAAGGTGCGACGACTCCGCGACCTCTTGAACCGGACGATCTTCGGAACTCTCCCTATGACCTACGTCCACGACGAGGCCGGGACCGTTCTCGTCGTCTTCGACGATCCCGAGGAGGTCGAGGTCTTCCTCTCCTCCCGGCAAGCTCAAACTACGATTACGCTTCGCCTCTGGAAGGGGGGCTATCGATAATGGCCGAGATTCCCGCATTCTTCCTAGGTGCTGACTACAACCCCGCGGGCGGAAACGCCTACCAGGTCCTCGACTTCTGGAAGCGCGGAAGCGCCGACGGGATCACCTATCCGACCTTCGTCTACTTCCCCGATACCGACGACTCGAACTTCGGATCGGCTCCTCCGCGGGCAGAGGGCGGGATCCTGCGCCCCTCCGACGGTCTGCCCTATCTCGCCTACGAGGCGGGCTTTAATGTCGCCTGGTGCTCCTACACGGTTACCGACGACTCCCTAGTCGGGGACGGGCTCTTCGGGGCGGCCGAGCATGCGGAGAAGGACTCGGCGCGGGCCGTTCAGTTCCTCCGGTTCGCCGCTTCGAGCCTCGCGGTCGACCCGCTTCGGATGTTCTGCTACGGGATCGGGTCTGGAGCTACGGCCCTCGCCTTCTCCCTGCTCGGTCCGGATACAGCGAATCCCGGATCCGGGCTCGCCGCGGAGCGCGAGAGTTCTCGATACCAGGGCGGGGTCCTGCGGAACCCGGTCGCCTCCTACGTGTCGATAAAGAATACGACCCTCGCGACTCACTTCTCGACGAACCCGGCGACGACGATCCTAAGTATCCTGCTCGCGGACCTGATCGCGGCCTCGGTCGTCTCGTACGTGAATACGCCGGATAACGCGGCCCTCCCGGTCTACGTCCTCTCCGACGTCGCGGGCACCTCTACGGACTATATCGGCCCCGGATACCCCATTAACCAGGAGGACCTCGGCTCCTTCTGGAACGCCGGGGCGATCAATCAGCTCTTAATCGAAGGCTCCGCGACCTTCGCGGCCGCGAACTCGAAGATCCTCGACCATTCCTCCGAGGACTCCGTAAGCATCGGGGAGATCGTCGACGATACGCTCGACTGGCTCCTCGGGGCGGCCGGAATGGTCTCGGCGGAGGAGAAGGTAATCCGCCTCCTGGAGGCCAAGCTGCGGACGATTACGTTCGATAATGGCTATCTCACGGACGTAAAGCGCGTCTACCGCTTCGGGGATCCGGACGGATCGCACGGGGTCTACCCCGCGATTATGGTTACTTCCCTGCGGGCAAAGTACGACGACGCCGAGAACGCTACTCGCTCGACGAACTCCTTCGAGGTAGGCGTAAACTTGACCCAGGAGGGCTGGGCCGGTCACGAAAGGCGGACCTCGACCTTTATCGCGGACGTCCGGAAGTTGATCTCGACGAACATCCAGCTCGACGGAAACGTCGATAAGGTTCAAGTCGTCGACTCCGTTCGCTACCTTGACCGGGACGAGACGGGGGATCACAGTGGGGCTGCACTGGGCCTCAGAATCGGATACCTTGAGCAGGTCGAGAACCCCTACGAACTCGCCCCGTGCTAGAAACCGGAATAACGATCAGGAGATTCAGATATGGGCGCAGGCACCCTTAGTCAAAAGGCACTCTTCGCGGCGAAGATCGAGGACGACGAGGGTACGGGCGAGACGCTGGTCGCGGCCGATCTGCTCCCAGTCGTCGCTACCCTCTTCCCGACGCTGGAGCAGGACTCGAACTCGCGAGACCTACTCCGCGGCACGCTCACGATGCCCGACGATATCGCCGGGACGAAGGCAGGGACGATCGGCCCGCAGGTCGAACTCGCGGGAGTCAAGGGGGCCTCATGGCCCGCCCCTCCGCCCTGGTCGATCCTCCTCCGAGCAGGAGGCTTCAAGGAGGTCCGACCGACTCTGGGCGCACAGTGCGGCCGGATCAAGATCGGGACCACCTGGGCGACCGGTAAGCAGCTCCTCTCCGGAACGATCGTCACCTTCGGGGCGACTTCGAGCGCTACGGCGAGGGTCTACGGAGACTACTACGAGGGCGATTCGGCGATCTTCTACGAGCTTCTGTCCGGTACGCCGGTCTCCGGCGATATCCAGCTCACGGCTACCGGGATCGATATCCCGATCTCTGGGGCGGGCAACGCGGCGGACGAGGCCTACATTTACCACCCCTACGGCTGCGAGGTCTCCCACGTATCGCTCTCGGCGGTAGCTTCGGGTCCGATCTCGGTCGGGGACGAACTCCTCGGCGGTACCTCCGGAGCGCGGGGTTACTGCACGAAGGAGACCTCCGGGACTGGAGCGCAGTTCCTCGAATACGAACTCTTCGAGGACTCGGGGAACTTCTCCTCGGGCGAGACGATCTCGGTCGTCGGCGGCTCCGCGACCGGCACGACCGACGCGGTACCGACCCAGCTCGACGTCCCGAGCCTTACCGTCGGCCACTGGGACACCCAGCACACGCGCCTAAAGGGTGCCCGCTGTAGCCCGAGCCTCCGTCTCGCGAACGGCGACCGCGGTCTCTGGACCTTCGCCTTCGACGGTATCGGGATCCTTCCGGTCGATGCCGCGGCCCCCGCTTGGCCCGGCGACCCGGACGCGAAGCCCCCGACGGTCGTAGGATCGCGCCTGGAGCTTCTCTACTACGACGGGGCCACGGTCCAGAACACCTGGCTCCCGCTCTTCAAGGAGGCTTCCTTCTCGATCGAGAACGAACTCTCGCGGGTCGACTTCCCGGGCGACTCGTCGACCGCTGGCTTCAAGTCGACGAAGATCGTAAAGCGGAACGTCTCCGGCACCCTCGATCCTCGGGCGGTGAAAGAGGCGGTCTTCCCGATCATGGGGAACGCCTGGAATAAGAACGCCTGCCGGTTCTCCGGCCGCGTCGGCTCCTCCCTGGGCGACGGGAACACGATCGAGTACCTCGCTCCCTCGGTCCTCTTCCAGTCCCCGTCGAAGGACGCGGACGCCGGGCTCGTCCGGAATACGATCCCTTTTCAGTGCCGAGGCAAAGGAGACGACGAACTCTTTATCTTCGTCTGGTAGACTTCCAGCTCCTTACGTGGACGCAACTCGAAGCCGGGCGGCTCTCTCGAAAGAGGGGCCGCCCGGCTTCTTGCTATGCGGGCACCTGATAGGTAGCCTCCCCAGGTCGAGCCGGGCACCCCAGCTCCCTACCCCAAGACCGAATGAAACCGATTGACCGGAAGCGAATCGACCTCTTTATCGACCCCTCCGAAATGGAGCTGATCGACTCGACCGACGACACGAAGGGCAAGAAGCCGAAGGAAGATCACTCGACCTTCAAGCTCCGAGGGCTCGGCAAGCGAACCCGCGCCTTTACCCAGGATATCGCGGCCTACGTTCGCACGGAGGGTGCGGAAGAGGAGCGGACGATCATCGAGACCAGGACCGGATCGGTCCGTTACTGGAACGTGAAGTACGGACTTATCGGGGTCGAGAACTTCCCCGGCTGGGAAGCCGAGGCCGACTCGAACGGCCATATCCCCGCCGACGAGCAGGTACCGACGGACGCCTTCCTGGACACGATTCCGGACGACGTCTTCTCGAACATTTCGGCCCGTGTCGCTGATCTCTCGACGCTGACTATTGACGACGCGGAAAAGTCCTCGCCGCAATCCACCTCGTCTTCGACGACACCCTCCTCCCCCAGTGCGGTCTCTGTCGAACAGAGTGCCTAGACCAGCGGGAACTCTGGGGGTGCGACAAGGAAGCCGAGAGACCGATCTGGAAAGCGCGGTGCCCGGCTTGTGGAGGCGGCGGGAACCAAGCTTCCTGTACGGTCTGCGAGGACGACGGGCTCCGCTACTTCAAGCGGTGCCCCTCCTCCGTAGCGGGTAACGGCTGGCCGACGGACTTCCTCGAAGCCTATCTCGACTACAAAGTTCGGAACCTCTTCCCGACCGAGGGGGGGGCCGCTATGCAGTCGGCCTGGTGGGATAAAGCCCGGCGTCTCGCCGATGCGGAGTGCTCAAGGCTTGAGCGCGAGGCCTCGGGTCCATTAGGATCGCCCTCGGGGATTCCTCCCGGGATGGGCCTCTAAAATATGGCGAACGTCACCGAAGAGTACACGCTCGTTCTACGCGCTAAGGACGAAGCGCTCCGGATCATTAAGGCGATCGGCCCGGTCGGCGTGAAGGCGGCCAAGCTGGCCTCGAAGGCCTTCCGCGAGACCGGGAATCTACTTAGGCGGATCGGACTCCTCGGGAAGAAGGCCTTCGCCTCGATCCTGGTCGCCGCGAAGGCCGCGGGCCGGGCGATCAAGTCGACGCTTTCGAGCGCCCTACTCCCACTGATCGCGGTCTTCGGGTCGCTGGCCTTCGCGATCAATATCACGAAGGAGGCCTCGGAGTTCTCGGGGGCTATGTCCGAGGTCTCGACGATCGTCGAGCTATCGGTCGGGCAGATCAAGACCCTCCGCGGCGAGGTCGTGAAGCTAGCCCAGGCCCAGGGCGGCAACGAAACGAAATTAGCAGCCGGACTGTACCAGGCGATCTCCGCTGGATCCGGAAACGCCCGGGATGCACTGATTCTCCTCAACGATGCGAACCGTCTCGCGACGGCCGGTATCGCGGAAGTCGACGACTCGGTCCGGTTGCTGTCCTCCTCCCTGAACGCCTACAACGCGGACGTAAGCGATGCGGCGGACTTCTCCGACACGCTCTTTACGGCGGTTCGGAAGGGCATTACGACGATCCCGGAGCTTGGGGGGAGCCTCTCCCAGGTAACGCCCTTCGCCGCGCAGCTCGGGGTAGAGTTCGACGAGCTTCTGGCTTCGGTTGCCGCGATCACGAAGAGCGGTACGCCGACCGCCGAGGCTGTTACCCAGGTCCGGGCCGCGATCGTCTCGCTCCTGAAATCGTCGAAGGAGATTAACGCTCTCTTCTCGAAGGAATTCGGGACGAGCTTCTCCCTCGCCACGATCAAGGCGGAGGGCCTGGTCCCCGTGCTCGCGGACCTGCGCCGGGCCTTCAAGGGAAACGAGGACGGGCTCGTCGAGTTCCTCGGCAGGGTCGAGGGCGCTAGTGCGATCCTGAACCTTACCGGCGAGAAGGCCGAAGGCTTTAACGAGATCTTGCGAGCGATGGAGGATCGAACCGGGGCGACCGGCAAGGCCTTCGATAAGCAGATGGCGGACCCGGCCTTCCGGGTCGCCGCAGCCTGGAACGCGATCCGGATCGAGTTCGTCGAGGGCGCGGGGCAGGCCATTATCGAGACCCTGAACGAGGCGATCGACCGAGTCGGCGGCCTGGAGGTCGTCCTGGAAGAAGCTCGGGTCGTCGCGGCCGCGCTCCGCGGGGTCGTGAAGGTCCTTACCGAGGGATTTATCGGACTCGTAAAAGCGATGAAGGAATTTATCGAGGAGGCCGGGGGCGTCGAGGGCGTCTCGAAGCTGATCGACGGAGCCTTTAACCTGATCGCAGCCTCTATGGGGATCTTCGTCGAGGAGGTGCGGAACCAGGCCGAGATCCTTCTCGATGCCGTAATCCTGATCCCGACGGCCTTCCGCTCCGCGCTCGCAGAGATCCCCGGCTTCTTCGGCAAGACGAACGAGGACGCGGCCGCGAGGATCGTCGAACTCGAAGGGCTGATCGCGAAGGAGCAGGCAGCGCTCCGGCAGCGCGGAGCCTTTATGAGTCAGGGTGCCCGGACCGTGACCGACGCGGAGCTATTCGCGACGGACGAGAACGCGGCGGACACTATCACCCGCCAGATGAATCTAAATATCGCGATGTTCCGGGCCGAAATGACGGCCCTCGGGCGCGATATGTCGAAGCTCCCCGCCCCGCTATCGGAGGTTACGGAGAAGATCAACGCGCTAGCGGGCCGCTCGGGATCGATCTCTCCCGAGGCCACGGAGCGTCTACGGGCCGCGAAAGAGGAGATGGCAGGTCTTATCGCCTCGATGAACGGCGGCAGCCCTGGGCCCACTGGGAGCGGCGGAGAGGCCCTTCCGCCTGCGAGCGCTCCCAAGAATCCGGTAACGGGTACGAGCCCGAGCGACGACCCTCTTAAGGCCGCGATCGACAAAGCGAAGAACTTCGCAGTCGAGCAGAAGGCCTTAATGGCCGAGGTCGTGAAGACGTTCGAGGAGCAGAAGGTCGAGATCGATTCCTGGGCGGAGAAGGAGCGAGAGCGCCTCGAACTCCTGCGCGAGGACGGCCGCCTTACCGACGACCAGACCCAGAAGCTCGGGGCCCTGATCGAGCGGATCCGCGAGGAGCGCACGGCTACGGCCGAGGCCTCGAAGGAGAAGACGAAGTTCCAGGAGGCCGCGGTCTCGGCTGGATCGATCATCGAATCGCAGCTCGGGGGCGCTCTGAAATCCGTTATCTCCGGCAGCGCTGGAGCCTCCGAGGCCTTCGGCGACTTCGCGAAGAACGTCGTCGTCGATATCGCCTCGATGATCGTACAGGCCTCGATCATGGCGGGCCTAAAGCAGGCCTTCCCGTCGATCTTCCCGGCAGCGAAGGGCGGGGTCTTCCCCGGCGGGCTCTCTCTCTACGCGAACGGCGGGGTAATCTCCGGCGGGCTGAACTTCCCCGGCTACGCGGGCGGCGGGATCGCCTCGCAGCCACAGCTAGCGATGATCGGGGAGGGCCGGAATACCGAGGCCGTTATCCCGATGCCCGATAATCGCCACGTTCCGGTAAAGCTGATGGGCGGAGAGGGCGGAGGCGGAGGCGGCGGAGGAATTACGATCAACGTCAACGGCGGCGGGAACAACTCGGACCGGGACTTCGAGCGCCAGATCGCGAAGGCGATGCCGGTCATTATTAAGGGGGTCGAGCGCGGGCTTCTCTACCAGCGCGGATTCCAGCAGGCGGTCCGCCGGATCGCCGGTAAGCGGAGCTAGTCGTGGGCGTCTGGGAGAAGACGATCGACTTCGGGGGGACCCCGGCGTACGGCACGAACTACGCGCTCTACATCGGGGCGCAGCTCCAGACGACGAACTCCAGCTTCAAGCCGGGCAATATCCACGGGGGGTACGGGCCCGGTCTCGCGGCCATGCGCGGGAGCAATGTCGCCGGGGACTTCGTCTCGGCCGCGGCTGTAATGCACCGGGACAAGACCGCCGAGGACGTACGGCTCCGGATTACGGCCAGAAAAGCTCTCGCCCTTGGAACGGGGCTCAAGGACGAAGCCCATATGCGGCCGCTACTCGGACTGCTCGGGCGGATCCAGGGCGGGACGCTGACGGACGACGGGACCTCCGACGTTCGGTTCGTCGACGTCGACGCCTACGTCGCCACTGTCGAGCGGCAAGGGGACGGTACTGTTCGCTTCAAGCTCTCTCGCTACCTCTCCGGGGTCGGCTCGGTCCTCGTACAATCGGAGCCGTTCACGCCGCAGGACGAGGCCTTTTATACCGACTTCGATATGGAGCTAAAGCTCGTAACGAACGGCGCGGCCGTCGACTTCGATCTTACCGTCTCGGGCTTGGAGCCACCTCCGGGGCAGAGCGCCGTCGTAGCGGCCCCGAAGTTCGGGGGGCAATTTGGGCAAGGCCCGACCTACGTCGAAAGCCGTAGGAAGTTTCAGATCGCGATATTGAAGCGGCCCCCTATGAACGGGCCGCCACCCCTGGACGTAATCGTTCTCACTGGTTCAGACTCCAGCCCGTCGGCGATCCTGGGGGCCGGTCGCTGCGGGTTCATGCTGGACCGCGAGAGGGTCGAGGGCGACGGGACCGCGACGGTAACCCTCGCCTCGAACTTTATCGTCGAGGATGATCCGGACGGCACCCCGACGATCCTCTGGTTCGACGACTTCCTCCGAAGCTCGGCGAACTCCTCGCTCGTCCTTCCGGCGGACGTCCACGGGGTAGCGGGCCGCTCCCTACAGTGCGAATTCTCGAACGATCAATTCGGGATCGAGCAGGTAAACCAGCTCCAGAGCACGGGGTTCGACTTCGTCAAGATGGCGGAGACGGAGGATATGGGGGCCGCGGCTACGCTCTCCGGCGTCGGCTCTCCGAACGCGCCTCGGCTGCTCTTGAACCTCCCGCAGGCTATCTATCCGAATCCTCCTGTAGCGACCGCGGCCGCCTGGACGTTCGTCCTCTGGGCCGTCCTCGACGCGAACCGGGACGGGAACGGGCTCGTCGACCACTACGACACGACCGCCGAGAACGGCTTCGCCTTCGGGCTCGTAACCTCCCCGGATATCGGAGGCCTCGGGGCCGCCAAGTTCGAGATAACCCTCGGGAACGGCACGGCCGCGACCGTCTACAACTCGGACCCGTTCGTCGTCGAGAACAAGTACCAGGGGGAAGCCTGGGCGTACTGCGTAACCTATCGGGCCAATACGGACCCCTCGACGGGAGACGGCCGTCTCCGGTGCTATATCGGTCGCTTCGGGCAGGCGCTCTTGATCGACGAGATCGCCGTAGCGTCGACCGTTCGGCCGACTCTCCCGCCGACCTTCTCGACGATCCTCGGGGAGCGTAAGGACAAGACCGGCCCCGCGGCGGACCGTGCGCTCCAGGGGACGATCGACTTCTTCGCGGTTGCTCACTCGGTAGAGGTTCAGATCGAGGGCGTCGATAAGCTAATGGCGACCTACTTCGAGGAGACCGATCCGGTCGCCCAGCTCGTAGCGGACGCCGACGTCTCCCTCGATGCCCTCTGGCCGATGGACACCTGGAGCGGGGCTCCCCTTGTTTCCGCTCCGATCCTGGGACTCGCCTCGGCTACGCTGGAAATGGCGAACGGCGCGACCGAAGCGGCCGACGGCCTGCCGACCTCCATCCCGTCCTCGAAGTCGCTCGCGATCCACCATAGGCCGAGCTTTCTCACCTCTGCGGACCAGCGGGTCTCCTGCAAGTTCGAGCTAAAGGGGCCTCTTTCCAGGGGCCGAGTAATCGTCCGCGGGGCCTACTCGAACGCGATCGGCGTCTACTTCGGCTACGCCCTGGACGTCGCGGCGGGAAGCCCGGCCTTTATCCAGCTGGTCCGGGTCGGGCTCACTTCGACTACGACGTCGACGAGGGAGGTTATCGCGAGGCAGAACCTCGTCTCGGGCTCGATAGCTATCTCGACTACCGCCTTCGTCAAAGTCGATCTGGAGGCCTCCCAGAGCGGCCTCGGAGTCTTCGCGGACCCGACGCTCCACGCGGAGATCGACGGGGTCCAGGTAACCTGGGAGGTCGTCTCTCCGAACGTCCTAATCGATCTGAACGGCGATATCCGGGACAAGGGCGGGACCCTTCCCGGGACGGCGAAGCTCGTAGGCGGAGGAGCGGTCGGCTTCGAGGTTATCTCGGTCGGGCCTACAGCCGTCGAGATCGACGACTTCGTTATCGAGGACCCTTCCCTTACCGCTCCTGATCCGGCGACCTTCGCGAGCTACACGATCCCGGCGGAGGACGAGGGGAAGTCCGGGTCCCTGGAATCGGTCCTGATTCCCGGCTGGGGGCTTGAGCGGCGAAGGAACCACCCGAGGACCGATACCACGTTCTACGCCGGTACGGGAGTCCGTATGCTCGTCGGGACCTTCGCTCGCCGCTACTTCGAGGCGAGGCTCGTCGGGGCGACAAGCGCCGAGGTAATCGACCTGATCGCCTTCTTCGACTCCCACGACGGGACGGTAATCCCCTTCGACTTCGACCCCTCCGCTTTCCTGCCTGCGGAGATCCCCGGAGTCTTCCATTTTATGGAGAATCGCCTCCGCGTCGGCTGGTCGAATCAAGGCCGGGTTTACGCCTTTGCGCTCGAAGAGAAGGTCCAGTCTTGAATATCCCCCCCGAGTTCCTAGCGAAGAAGAACCTCCTACTCCACCCGGAGCCGTTCCTCTGGCTTGTCGAGATCAGGGGCCCGGACGATACCCCGCTCGTCGCGCCGGACGGTTCGGATACGATCCTCCGGATCACGCCGAACGAGGAGCCTATCGTCTTCGGCGTCGACCCGAATACGGGAATCGCGCACGCCTGGAGCCCTTGGAAGATCCGCTTCGGGGAGATCCTCCAGGACGCGGAAGGGAACGTGAACTCGATCCCGGTCGAGGTTACGAACGTGCTCGGGGTGACGATGAGACTCCTACGGGATAACAACTTCCTCCGGGACGCGGTCGTCTACCTGCATCTCGTCCACCTGGCATTCCTCGATAACCCTTCGGCGAAGTACACGGTCCGAGCGACCGTCGTCGACTCCTCCGCGGACTACGAGACGGCGACCTTCAATCTCTCTTCGTTCGACTTTATGAACTTCGACGTCCCCCAGCGCCTCGTCCTGCGGACTTGCGGGCACAACTACAGGGACGACGACTGCGGGTTCGTAGGGGATCCCGGTAATGCTACGCTCGGGGACTGCGATCTAACCTTCGAGGCCTGCGAGCTTCGAGGGGACGAGGAGGCCTCCGTCGGTCTGCCCGTTATTCACCCGAGGAACTTCGGAGGGGCCTTCGCCCTTCCTATCGGCCCCATTACCGTTGGATGAGCCCCGACCCCTTCGCCCCCGAGCTTATCGCTCCGAACTTGATTCGGCCCGGTGAGGTCTACTTTACGGACCTGATGCAGGGGCCCGAGGGCGAGGGGATCCTCTGGAAGGAGAACGGGCACACGCTCGAAGAGGGTCTCGACTGTAAGGCGCTCGCGTTCGTAGTCCTCCGGAGGGCCGGTATACCGGTCCCCGCTCACGCGATCACCTTCCAGTCCTGCTACGCCGACTCGCCAGAGGTCCGGATAGCCGAGTGGGAGGCCTACCTACGGGACGCTTCGACGCTCTGGGAGGACCTCGGTACCGATCCGAAGCTCGCTACCAAGCTGGGCGATATCGTCGTAACCGACGGCCCGCACCTCTCGACCGTTGTAATCGAGGGGGTTACCCCGATGGCGGCGACGATCTCCAGAGGGACGCGGGGCGTCCAGGTTTTGCGCGTCGGTCTCTTTCGGGACGTTCGCTCCGTGCTACGGTTTCGACGATGAAGGACCTCGGACTTACGCTCGATCGCGCTCGGGACCTGGGCGAGACCGGGGGGCAGGCGCTCCCCGTCTCTATGCTCTACTTCCCGAAGTTCTGGTCGCCGATGGAGCACGACGCGGCGGTCCTTACCGACTACCGAGACGATCTCCGGGTCTTCGATATCCTCCCCCGAGGGACCGACCCCGAGCGGGTTACGGTCATAGTGAACCACCAGCCCGAGAAGGGCCGGGTCGACCCCGAGCGACTGCTCGAACCCGGCGACTCGATCGTCGTAATCAACGTCCCCGCGTACACGATTACCGGCTACGTCGTCGTCGACCTGATCCTTACGATCGCGATCAATGCCGGTATCGGCTACCTGATCGGGAAGATCCTCGCGCCGAGCGGAAACGACGAGCGCGACCCGAATAACTCGACCTCGGTCTACGGGTTCGCCGGGATCCGGACGAACTACAACGCGGCGGGACTGCCGGTACCGCTCCACTACGGAGGCCCGCTCCGCTTCGGCGGGCTCGTAATCTCGGAGACGGTAAAGATCGTCGACGGCAACCCTCCCGAGTCCTTCCTAAAGCTGATCGTCCTCCTCGGGGCTGGTCCGCTCTTCGAGATCGGGGGCTATACGGCGGAGGTCGACGGCCTCACCGGAGACACGCTCCCGGCGGGGATGAAGATCAACGGGAACGACGCCCGCAACTTCTCGGACGTTACGGTTCACCTCCGGATGGGGACGAAGGGGCAGTCGATCGGCCCGGGCTTCGATGAGGTCGAGACCTTCTACTTCGTCGGCCTGCCGTTCTCGAACACGCTCGTAAGCTCGCCGGACCCGATCGTTACGGACTACTCGCTAGCGGCCGTCTTCGACTTCCCCCAGGGCGCGAAGTTCGAGAAGGTTCGCCTCGGAGTACGCTTCCCGAACGGGCTCTACACTACCTCGGGCGGCTCCGTCCTCTCGCGGACGGTCGACGTCCAGGTTCGATATATCGAGCTGGATAGCCTCGGATCCCCGGTCGGGAGCTATATCGAGGTCGACTGGACGACCGATCCGAACGGAACGGGGACGACGCTCTCGATCACGGCGGCCCAGACGAACGCCTTCACGAAGCATCTAGAGTTCCCGATCATCGACCCGGACCTCTTCGTAGCCCCGGTCGTCTCCAACGCGGTCAAGTTCGGGAGCAGTACCGCGGAGTACGGCCGCCAGCAGCTCCCGCTCGACGTCGACTTCGTCCCCGGGACGATCTTCGAGTCCTTCACGTTTCACGCGATCTTCCGGATCGACGTCTCCCACGATACGAACCCCCTCTTCTGCTACGCCGATACGACCGGGGCCGACGCGGGGGCAATTACCGTGATGAAGGGCTGGGTAATCGACTTCCCGGGCTTCGGGTCCACGGCGACTACGCGGCTCCAATTCGGAAGCGGAGGGGCTCCCGCGACTCTGAACGATGGAACGAACGTCGCGGACGGGCAATTCCATTCGGTTAGCGTGACCTGGTCGAAAGACGGCTTCTCGCCGGGGCTCGGGATCCTAAGCCTCTTCGTAGACGGGCAGCTTAAGGATACGTTCAACCCTCTAGGCTCTCCCCAGCCGACCGTCCCGACCTCCTCGTCCTTCGCTTTCTGGCGCACGGTAAGCGGCTTCGAGGGCACCTTCGACCTCGATAAGAACTTCGGGGACTTGACGATCGACGACGTCCGGCTCTACCGGCGTGCTCTCGACGACTCGGAGATCCTGGGACTCTACAACGGCGGGCAGTTCGTCGAGGGACCGGTCGACGAGCCCGATCTCGTCTTCGGCTCCCATTGCAACGTCGCCACGATCTTCCCCGCGTCCTTCCACAACTATATCCCGTTCTACGTCGGGTCCTCCGCAGGGATCGAGCTAAAGCCCGACGGCTACGCCCCGGCGGTCGTCCTCGGCGCGACCCTCGAACCGTTCACGGTACCGACGCGAAAGATCCGCCTCCGGATCGAGGTCCAGAGGGTTACGAAGGTCTCTTCGGCCCTCGGCACCCGAGACGATACCGAGTTCGACCACGTTATCGGGATCGTCGAGAAGGGCGTCTCCTACACCGGCTGGGCGCTCGCCTACGTGGAGATTCGGGCGACCGACCAGCTAAACTCCTCGCGCCCGGACGTAACCTTCCTGCTCAAGGGGCGGAGCGATCTACCTATCTGGGACGGGGTCGACGAAGAGAAGCCGACCTTCGTACCCGGGTTCTCGGTCGCGCCCGCTTGGCAGTTCGCCGGACTCGCGCTCGACAAGAAGTACGGGGGCGGGCAGGCCGTCGGCTTCCGCGACTTCGACTGGCCCTCCATCCTCGCGCACGCGACCTGGACCGATACCCCGGTCTGGGATCAGAAGACGCGCCTCGTCGCCTCCCAGGTCGCTTACTCGGCCTCGGAGGCTGGCTTCTCGGGGGCCGTCTACAAGCTCCGATTCCCGAAGCCGAGGCCGACCCATTACGTTATCGGGAAGGCCGTCCGGGTTACGGCTGTCGCGGACTCAGAGTATCCGACGGGCGACTTCACGATCGGCGCGATCGTCACGGTCACGGCTACCGAGTACGAACTCTGGCTCGACTGGCCGATCGGGACTGGCGTCCCTTCTACGAATCCCGACGTCGACGCGGCGGCGGCGAACCTCGAAGGCCTGCGCCCCCGGATCGCGTCGAATATCACCTTCGCGGACCGCGGCCTCTCCTTCTGGGATGCCGTCAATACGATTACCGCGGTCGGCCGCACCTCTCCAGGCCGGATCGGTAACGTGCTCTCTCTCAAGATCGAGGACGTCCGGCAGCCGGTCGCGGTCTTCGGTCCGTCGAACATTGCTCTAAGCACCTTCCGGATCTCCGCCTCCCGACTGGGCGAGTCCTTCTCGATCGCGATCGCAGAGATCAACGACGAGGACCTCGACTTCGAACGGAACTCGATCCCGCGGTCTCACTCCTCCCTGAAAGGGGGCGGGAACTCCAGCTCGACGGCGGTCCGGAAGCTGCGGACCTTCGATATGCGGGGAGTCACCTCGGCCGCGCAGGCGCGGGTAGAGCTGGATCTCCTGGTGAACTTCAACCAGGGCGACAAGCTCTTCGTCGACTTCGAGGGGGCGATCGACTCCTTCTTCCTGATGCCCGGGAACGTCTTCGCGCTCGCCTTCCCGGTGCCGTGGAACCGCTACGGCGGCCGGTGCGAAACGGACTCCCCTCCCGAGAATGCAATCCTTATCGAGGGGCAAGACCCCGAGGACTACACGACCTGGACCGTAGGGCCGAGGGCGGACCCGGCAGCGGCGACGGTAGATCCGCCTCCCTTCGGAGACGGGACGGTCTACCTCCTCTCCTCGAAGGTCGCGGCGGTCGGCTCCGGGACCTACTTTATCGACTGCCTAAACTGGGGAGCTGAGGGTCAGACCCAGGCCTTCGGGATCTGGATCGCTGAGGGGACCGGGCACGACTTCGCACTGGAGATCAAGGAGAAGGCCGCGACCGCCTACCGAGCCGACTTCGACTGGACGGCGGGCGTCCCGGTCTTCAACTCCTCGACGGATCCCTCGATCCTTACGTCCGTCACTGACGGTACGACCCTCGATATCCCGACGCCCGCGGGATGGTACTTCGTCGAGATCGGCCTGCCGACCCCGCTCTCCGCGGTCGGCGTCGATCGAGAGGTTCGGATCTTCACGGCCGCGACCGCCCCCTATGCCGCGCAGACGATCAAGGTCTTCGGGGCGATCCTCCAGGACGGGACCGATACGATCCTCGGGGGCTGGGCTCGCGCTCAGACGATCCGTATAGACGTCCCGGTAACGATCGAGCCCGGCAAGACCTACTCGGTCGCGGTTCGCGACGACGACTCGGACGCGATCGCGATCGTTACCGTCGACTCCGGATACGCGCCTTCGGTCGACGTTACGCTGCCCTCGGGGACCTACCTCCGCCTCGAAACCCTTCTCGGGTTCGTCCCTCTCCAGGGCTCCCCCTGGGTCCTCGGGGAGTCGGCTCTCTCGAAGGCGCTCTTCCAGGTTATGTCGGTCGCGCCCGGTCAGTTCTTCAAGAACAAAGTAACGGCCGTAACCTACGACGATACCGACTACCCGGACCCGAATACGATCGACGTAATCCAGGCCTCCTCGGTCGGGCCTCCCGGCGGAGTCTCGCCTGGTCCGGGTCGCCTGCCGAACCTGCCGCTCTCTGCGAGGATCCTAGAAGAGGCCAGCCGGGACCCGGACGACGGGGGGCTTCGGAAGCGGCTCTTCGTCTCCTGGAGGCCCGACCCGCTTACCTCCCGGCTGATCTCCCATACGAATATCTGGATCGAAGACTGCGACTCGAAGGAGCGGGAGATGGTCGGCCGAGTCGACGGGGTCGGCAGTCGTTTCCGAATCCCGGACGCCTTCTTCCACCGGGGCGGGAACTACTGCGTAATTATCCAGGACGTCGCTAGGAACGGCGCTCGGCGGGCCTTGAAAGTCTGCCGTCGGCTGGACTTTACCGGACGGGTCGCCTATCCGGTTCCGGCTGCTCCGACCTCGCTAACCCTGGGGCGAGCGGGCGATCGCGTTACTTACCTCTGGGAGGTCGACGACGCCTGGAAGAAGAATACGTTCGTCGAGCTTCGACGGGGCGGGATCTTCGTCGGCGAGGACGTTTTTCTCGTTCCGGCTTTCCAGTCGGCCTGGGGCCCGACCCTCGACTTCTCGCAGCTCGTAGCTAGTTCGCGGGCGCTCTCTGCTCCGAAGCTCTTCCTTCGGATCGTCCTACCGAACGGCGTAAAGGGAGAGGCTCTCGCGGTCCGGCTCGATCCGAATATCGCTACCGAGGGCGAGCAGCTAAAGACCTACTCGACCGAGGACGTCGGATGGGCAGCGAAGTATGAGCCAAGCGAGACGACTCCGGTCCTAACGCGATGCCTTGTCCGGGCGGCGACGGACTTCCAGCCGGAGTCGGTTCACTTCTCCGGGACCCTCCAGGATACGTGCTTCTACGATCACTCCTCGATCACGCTCGATAGGGCCCGGGAGGTTCATATCTCGTTCAGCCTTGAGGGGATCCAGGTCCACCCGAGGACGGTCGACGAGTTCGACCTCGCGGTCGACGATCCGGCCTTCGCGTCCTGGACCGTCGAAGGACCGACGGACCCGAACGATCCAGACTTCGGGGAAGTCAAGGTTTCCCCGAGACTCCTCTACGATGATGGAGACGGAGGCGGATCTGGCTCCTATCAGCGGTTCCGGAACGGACGGTACTACGGAAAGACGTTCAAGTTCCGCTACCATATCGAGAGGCCGTCGAACGACTGGGACTGCGAGATCTTCCGCGGCGGAGTTCGCATGGTCGAACTCTCTCCGCGAGGCCTCGACGGGGGGACCCTCTAATGCCCAGACGAGACGAGATCAGGGTTCTACGTGGAACTACCGCGAAGCTCGACGCCTTCACGCCGGAGGCCAGCGAGCTAGCTCACGACACCGATACCGATACGCTCTGGCTCGGAGACGGTAGTACCCCTCACGGGAAATACATTGGCCCCGGATCGGGCGGAAGCCCCGGGCTCTCTCCCGGGCGTTACTACTATCCGAATAATATGATCCTCGGGACGACCTCGACGGTCTCCGCGGGGCTCGCGCTCTACTACCCGGTCTGCGTCCCGCACCGGATCTCCCTCCTCTCGATCGCGACCTACATTAATACCGCGTCGGCCGGTACGAATTGCCGGATCGCGCTCTACTCGAACGACGAGGGCGAGCCGAAGGATCTCCTCGTCGAGTCGGGCGTAATCAGCACGGCGACCACGGGCCTTAAGACGTACACCCCGGGAGCACCTCTAGACCTTCCTCCCGCCTGGTACTGGACCGCGATCCAGGTCGACTCCTCCCTCCCGATCTATAAGGCTATGTCGGACCTCGCGGTCGTCGCGATGCTCGGATGGGACGGGATTACTGGACCGTCGAATAAGATCCTCGGGTACTACGAGTTCCATGTCTTCGGGGCGTTCCCAGCGGTCGCTAACGTAGGGATCTCCGAGGTAACGCTCGTCTCCCCGATCATCTTCCTAAAGGTATGAGAAACGAAAACTACGGACCGGCCGGACTTGTCTCGGTCGAGCAGCACGAACCCGACCTCGACACCGAGAAGGAGCGGGTCCGCGAGGAGCTGAAGGAAACGATCGGGGATGCCCTCTCGCGGACCGACTGGTACGTTATCCGAGAGGCCGAGCAGCCGTCGAAACAGGTCCCCGCCGACGTAAAGGCGGCCCGTTCGGCCCTACGCGATATCGCTCAGGATATCGACGACCTGATCGACGCGGCCGCCGACTTCGACGCGCTCCAGGCTATTACCTTGGGCTTCACGACCGAGAAGGATACGCTCGACCAGAAGGCCCAGAACGAGAAGTCGAAGAAGCCGAAGAAGCCGGGCGGCCCGCCCGGTGGATCTGGTCCTCCGAACCCCGCCACGATTCAGATTAAACCCCGATGAGCCAAGACACAGGAGACCCGGTAGTCCCTCCCGGCTCGAACGGGACGAGGTCCTTCTTCGCGCTCTCCGATGCGATCGGCGCGATCAGGTCGGCGCATTCGGGCGCGACCGAACCGACGGCTACCGTCCCGTACATGCTTTGGGCCGATACGGCCGCGGGCCTTATGAAGATGCGGGACGCGGCCGACGGGGACTGGATCGTAATGTGGAGCCTCTCCGGCGGAGTCGGGAAGGCCCGAACCCAGAAGACCGCGGACTTCACAGTAGACCGGAGCGGGGTCTACTTCGTCTCCGACGCGGCAGGTAGCGTAATCGTAACCCTCCCACCGATCGCGAGCGCGGCGGGCTGGGAGGTCTGGATCAAGAAGACGAACTCCTCGGCGAATACGATCACGATCACGCCGGACGGGTCCGAGACCATCGAGACGGCGAGTACGGTCGTCCTCTCCGCGCAGTTCGACCAGTCGATCCTCTCCCCGAGTACCGTCGAATGGCTGGCCTTCGGATGAGTTCGGCTCCTCCTGCGACCGCCCCCGCGGTCCCCTTCGCGAAAAGCTCGTCTATGACGGTCGGGCTCGCGCTCGGGATCTATGGGGTAATGTTTACGATCCTGATGGCGGGGCTCGGATACATAAACTCGAACCTCCCCACGAAAGAGCAGATGCGGCTCCAGGGGGAAGTCGTCGAGGCGAAGATGGACTCGGTAATCGGTCGAATGGACCGGATCGAGGGCCTTATGGCTCCCCTCGCTTCCTATCCAGCGCTCCAGGCGCGGGTCGATCACCTGGAAAAAGACCGGGACGCTCTGCGCGAAGAGCTTTCCCATATCCGAGATCTCCTCATGGAATCCGCTGGCAACTGAGGGGGTTAGGGAGATAAACCTAGAGCGTGAGACGGCTCCAACACGCAATGTTCGGAGCCGTCCTGGTAGTCCTGGTGGCGGTTCTCTTTACCGCCTACCGAGTCGAGGGCCTCGAACGTAAGAGGCCCGTAGCCATTCAAGGATCGGTTAAGACGATGCCCGACTGGAGCCTTAGCTATGAGAGCGCCCGAGGAACCGAGACGATTAACATCTTCTGCGGCGACTCGGAGCACCCCCGGGAGACCGAGGCAGCCTGCGAGGACCGCTTCGACGCGACGGTCGCAAGGCGGCAGAAGAAGTACCCGAAGATCGACTAAGACCCTCGCGGTCCTTCTGCTCGCGGTCGCCTCCTGCGCGAGCCCTTACGAACGCCCGGACGTAGTCCCCGACTACGCGGGCTTCTCCTACGGGCGGGGCAACGCGGCGACCGACGTCTCCGGCGGCGGCTCCCCGCTACTCCTGAACGAGGACGCGGAGACCTACGCCTTCCACCTGTTCTGGGATCTCGGCTTCCTGGAGCGCCCCGAGGCTGGATCGAAACGTCGGAACGAGGTCCTCGCTCTGGTCCTCGAAGAGCTGCGGGCCGCGAGAGCGGACTCCGCGAGGGCGCAGGCGGCCCTACTTGAATCCCAGGGGCGAGAGCGGGACCTGGCAGCGGCCCGGGCGCAGGCCGAGATAAACGCTAACGGGGGAACCGACTCGGTCGGTATGTTTACGCGGATCCTGTCTGGGATCCAGACGTACGCCTTCGCCTTCTCCCTGCTCGTCCTCGCGGCTTTGCTCCTAGGGCTCGGCCCGGCAATCCGGAAGAGGTTCGGCTGGGGGAAGTCGGACGAATCGACCACACCCAAGGAACCAAAATGAAGCTACTGATCGCCTACCTCTTCTGCATCTTTATCGCCGTAGCCCCCGTCCTCGGCTGCCTCGGTCCAACGGACGAGGCCACCCTCCAAAACCAGGCGAAGGTCGAACTCGCCCCGGCCGTCGAAGCCGAGCAGGACGCCGGAGCCGCTGCCCAGGAGGCCCTCCAGGATCTCCTCGCCGCTCAGACGCCCGAGGAGCTGGAGAACGCGAAGAACCGGCTACAGGCGGCGAACGCGATCCTCGCGCAGGCTGTCGAGGCCCGTAAGGTCGCGGAGGCTTCGCTGGCCGAGAAGGAGCGCGAACTACGGGAGGCCAACGGGATGGGCTTTCTCGGCTTCGCGACGGCCTTCTGGCCCCAGCTGGCAGCGATCGCACCGGTCGCCGCGGCCGGGGTCGGCGCGGCCGCCGGTCTCTTCTCTCCTCGCTGGCGAGAGCATGCGGGCAACGCGATAAAGTCGATCGTCCCCGCGGACGGGAAGATGGACGTCTCGGGCGCGATTACCTCGCTCGTCAAGGCCTACGGATTCGGGCACACCTCGAACGACCCAGGCCAACTCGTCGAGGTCGTCTCCGATCTGATCGCCAAGAAAGGCTTGATGACTCCTGCGGAGAAGGCCGACTACCTCGCGAAGCTCGACGCGGCCCGGGGGGTTCTGACCGAGATCCCGGTCGCGGCCTAGACCGGGCCTTCTCGCTTTCATTCTGGAGCGGGGTTCCGTATAAGGAGCCCCGCTCTTCTAATTCTAAAACCACGGAGGAATCCGAAATGAACGAGACGCTTTACGAGACCAAACTAGCCCAGCTCTCCGACGTCGTACGTCGCAACGTCGAGACCTGCCGGGAAGATCCCGAGGCCGCCGGGACGATCAGCAGCGACGAACTTAAGGAGGTCTGCGAGTTCGCGGCCCGCTTCCCGGAGGAGCCCGACGCCCGAAACGCCTACCGGGCAGCTTCCGATATCCTGGGGGACCGCGAGGAAGGGGTCGACGACGGGCGTCCGGTGCTCGACACTTCGGCAGAAGGTAGCGCGGTCGCGGTCGGGACCGACCCCGCAGAAATCGTTTCGTACGTCGAAGCTCACGGCTTCCGGCTGACGAAGGAGGCCGACAAGCTCTCCGTCGACGAGGTCGTCGCGATGCAGGCTTTCTTCGAGCCGACCCGCGAGGGTGCCGAGATGCCGATCCCGTCGACGCTCGAAAGGGTCGAGGCCGAGCCGGACGCCTCTCTCGGTACCGAGGACTCCGATAACACGGGCCTCGAATACCCCGAAGAGTCGAAGCCCATCCCGACCGGCGAAGAGGATGGCTCGCAGACGGACCCGGACGGGCAGGCTCTCGCGATGGGGCAGGCCGGGGAGACCGGAGAGACCGAGGGCTCGGGCGCGAAGGATGAGGGAGCTACGGAGGCGGAAGCCTCCTAGTAGGGGTCGTCCGATCCACCGGAGCCTCGCTCGATCGAAAGGTCGGGCGGGGCTTTTTCGTGCCCAGGGCGTCCCGCGGGAGAGTTTGAGGAATTCCTAAAAGGTTCTAGACGGGGTGCCCCGATAAGGTACCCTTAGACCAACGCCCAACGGAACGAACCAAAGGACCCAATATGAACGCCCAAGCCATTACCCCCGAGCAACTCTCCGCCCTCCGCGAATTCGCAGCCCGCCACCAGGGCCAAGACTGGAAGACGAAGCTCTCCCGGGCTTGGATGCTCGGCAACACTCAAGGCGAGCTGGAGGAGCTTTATCCGCTCCGGAACTCTCACGGCCCCCAGTGGCTCGCGGGATTCAGTTTCCCCGAGGACGAGGACCAGTCCGGAGTCCAGGTCGAATTCCAGAAGCAGGGCGGAAAGGTCGCTCTCGGCGAGGCCGTCGGACGCATGGGGAAGGCGAAGTTCTTGATCCGCTACAAGATCGAGGACGGCAGTCCGAGGGAGCGCTGGATTCCGAAGTCCCGCCTCTTCGAGCCGCGAATGGACGCGCTTCTGGAGCTGGAGGAGTGGGTTACGAAGTCCTGCCCGGCCGTCAAGTTCGATCCTCCGGTCGTTATGCGGGCTAGCCCCTGGTCGGATGAAGTGAACGGCGAGGTCTTGGGCGATAGGGCCTGCCCCGAGTGCGGCGGCCGCCACAAGATTAGGCAGACGAGCGAGCCGGTCGAAGCGAAAGAGGGAGATCACCGGGCCTACCGCGTGAAGACGGACGGGGGGCCCGGCTGGCGCGTCACCGAGTACACGGTAACGGGACTCGCCTCGCTAAAGCTCGGAGTCGAGCGCAAGGGGTAGGGCTCTAGATCCTCCAGGCGCACGGGCGGCTCCGGGCTTCGGCTCGGGCCGCCCTCGGGGCGTAGAGGGGGAGCCGTTCCTCCGCCCGCCACAACCCCACGAAAGGGACGCTATGCGCTTAGACGAGATCGAAGTCGGTAAGGAATACGCGATGCTGGAGAGTCGGTACTGGGCCGAGGCGACCTGGATAAAGAGGGCCCGGGTCGTCGAGATCGTTACCCGAAAGGTCGAGGGGCGATACTCGTTCAACCCCTCCAAGAACTGCCGATTTATACAGGTCGAGTACCTCGACCCGTCGACCGGAAAGCCCACGGGGAAGACGGAGGAGGTCCCCGGCCGATACCTGCACTACCTCTGGGATGAGCATATAAAGTTCCGGGACCGCGAGCGGGAGCACACGAAGAGGAGATGCGAGGCAGTCCGGGCCGCGGAGATCATTCGCGAGGAGGAAATCTTCCCCGCTAATACCTCCATCTACGGGAAGCCTTCCTCTTGGGAGGTCCGGCTCCGGCTCCCCGACGAGCAGGCCGTACGTGCGCTCGCGGCCGCGATCGGGACCGGTGGGCTCGAAGGGGCGATCGAGGAGCGCTCGGCTTCTAAGGCGATCGAGGCGGGCTTCCAGCAGGCCTGGGTAGAGGGGAAGCGGAAGGAGGACGGGACCTCCTTCGACCTCACCTGCGGAGCGGGCGTCGGGTCCTCGAAGATGAAGTTCTCCGTCGGGGACGAGGGCTCTCGCCGCTACTTCCTTCTCGACGCGACCGACCTAATCGAGGCCTTCTTCCGTAAGCTCGACGCTTCGCCCGCACCTGAACCAACGGACCAAGGAGACTAGATGGCGCAGCTAGGAGAGATCCAGAACGGAGCCTTCGCGAAGATCAGCCCGCCGGACGTCGGCGAGATCTGGCTCCCCTACGAAGAGGCCCTCCTCGCGGGGATGGACCTCCTCGAAATTGAGGGCGACACCTTCGGGACCTACGCGGGTCGCGAGCTGGGATGGACGTTCTCGATCGATATCGTCGACGCGCAGGCGGAGGCGGAGCTTCTCGGGGCTGAGGTCGAATTAAATTAAAGGCTTGACAGCGGGCACCCGATAAGGTACCCTTAGTAGGCAACGAAGGGAGGAGGGAATAGGCCCTCCCCTCCCCGCTCGAACCAAGGAGACCGGAACGAATGAAAGTACGAGACCAGCAGAGGAAGAAGCTCTACGACTGGGAAGAGGCAGCGGCCGAGCGCGACGAGTATCGCTGCGAGCCGATGAGCCTCGCCGAGATCGAGCAGCTCGGCTCCCGGATCTGGAGCGACTACAAGTTCTCGCACGCTGCCCCCGAGGTGAAGGACGGGCGGGGTCGCCGACGAGCCAATGGGAGCATGTTCGCCGTCTCCTTCCCCACCTGGACGAGGAACCTCCAGTCGGCGCTCCACGAATACGCCCACGCGATCACGTTCGGGGAGGTCGGCCGCTACCACGAAATACACGGCCCGGCCTTCGTCCGGATCTATATCGAGCTTCTCGTCCGCTACGCCGATGGGTACCTCCCGGTCCTGCTCGGCTCCGCCAAGGGCGGCCGCCTTCGGGTAAGGCAGCTCCCGTTCCTCCTTCGCCTCGAAAGGTCCTCGCTATGAGTCTCTTCCGGAATCAGTCCGCGCCCGTCCTCTTCCTAACGATCCTGGTCTTCGCGGGCGGGGCGGTAGCGATCGCGGCTTTCACCTTCTCGATCATCCTCTACCCGGAGCACGAACCCGGTACCGACGACCTCTGGACGAAGGCCTTCGCGATCGGCGTCGTCGGTATGACGGTCGCCGGTATCGGGGCCGCGCTCGAATTCCTGCTCCCCAAGTCGAAGGACTCCGCGCCATGAGGTGCGAAGCATGCGGCGGGCAGGGCTCCGTCTACTCGCTCGACCGCGAGGTCGAACTCGACGAGCCCTGCGGAGTCTGCGGAGGCTCTGGCTTCCTCGAACTCGAACCGCCCCCGAGCCCGGACTTCGAGCCGCTCCAGGTCCGGGAGATCCCGACCTGCGAGGACTGCGGAGCCTGCCCCTCTCAAGTAACCGTCTTCAAGACGAACCCGCCCGGCCACTTCTGCCGGGCCTGCAATGAAACCCGCAAGGAGAACGAAAAATGAACTTCCGAGAATGCAGCTGCACCCCCGAAGTCCTGGACCCGAAGTACCGGGCTTGGATCGCGACGTCCGCCGGGGGCATCTACTCGCCGGGCCGCACAGTCGAGCAGGCCCTCGCGAACGTCGAGGCCCACGCGAAGAAGGATCGAATCCCGAAGTCGTCCTGGAGGGCCGTCCACGTTACGGAGATCCCGGGCGATGCCATGCACGCGGACGTAACGGCCTGGAGAGGCCCGTCGTCGAAGTGGACCCTCCAGCCTTGGAAGCAAGAGGTCCCGGCATGAGCGCCAAGCTACCGACCGTCTATCGGGTCATGGATAGGACCATCGGCTACGCGCCCGCGGTCGTCCCGAAGCGATGCCGGGCGGAGATCTGGGAGCGCGGGCGAGGGGCGAGGTCGCACCAGTGCGGGAACCTGCCGAAGCGCTGGCTCCTGGACGGGGAAGAGGTCGATCAGGGAACGAAAGGAGCCCTGGGGTTCTGCCTGCGCTGCTATCCCGACGAAAACGGAGTCGGGTCTCTCTATATTTTCGCGAGGCCGGGCTACGGAGAGCCGCTTGAGATCTGCGAGGCCGTGATACTTCGAGAGACTCCGAAGCAGATCCATATATCCGGGGACCTGCCCGCCTTCGGGTACAAGCGGGTTATCCGCAAGGAGGCCCCATCGGACCGAAGATTCCTTAGCCGGACCCCGGCCGAGGCCCTTGCGAGAGCGAAGGCGAACTACACGAAGGGCCGCCTCGAAATAGAAGAGCGGCTCGCGTCTGTTGGGAAGAAGCTCGAACGAATCCGCGAACTCGAAGACGAGATCTTTCCCCCGAAAGAGGACTAGACCGGGGCTCCCTGTAGGGATACCCTATCCGACCAAGCGAGGCCCCAAGATATGACTACCGCCCCACCCCCGAAGAGACTTCGGATCCACCCCTCGATTCTCACTTCCCTATGCTGGAAGGCGGTCGAGTTTCGGTACGTCCGGAAGGTTCGACGCCCTAGCTCGGTCGACCAGACGATCGGCCGGGCCGCGCACAAGACCTATCGGACCGACCTCGCCTACACGGTCGGCACGAAGGAGAGGCTCGCGGTCTCCGAGATCCGAGACCAGGCGGCCGACGACTTCGAGCACGAATGGAACGGGAAGGACGGGGTCGACCTCTACCTCCCCGAGGAGCGCGAGGCCGGTCTACTGCGGACGAAGGGGAGGGCGAAGGATGCGACGATCCTCTACGCCGAGACCGCGCACCGGACGCTAGCGCCGACGATTACCGGAGTCCGCTCCGTCTCCGACCTCGAACGGCGGATCGACCTCCGGGTCGCTGGCGCACCCTTCGACCTCTCGGGCGTTATCGACGTCGTCGAGCGAGGGAAGCGCGTCCGCGATACGAAGACGAGGAAGGGGAAGCCGAAGGAGAACGAGCTAGAGGGCTCGATCCAGCTCTCCTTCTACTCGCTGGCCCTGGAGCGCTACGGCGAGCCCGTGAAGGAGATCGGCCTCGACGTAATCCAGAAGCTCGTCCGGCCGAAGACTCACTCCCTTTTCGCCCCAGCTCCGACCGACCACCGGCCCCTCCTCGAACGGATCCGGGTCGCCTCGGGGATCTTCGAGACGGGCCTCTTCTACCCGATCGACCCGAACTCCCAGACCGGGAAGTGGGCCTGTACCGAGCGCTTCTGCGATCACTTCGATATCTGCCCCTTCGGCAGGGCTCGGAGAACTTCCGTCACTGTCATT
>JAJDAN010000090.1 GCA_029261855.1 Deltaproteobacteria bacterium | reverse complement strand
AAGCTGCGCGAGACCCACCCCGCTCAGCGGCTCCCCCCGATCCTCGACCCCTAGGCGCGGCGCGTGCGCGGCTTAACGCCGCGCACCCGCAGCAAGCCGGAAGAAGCTCTGATCGACCCCCATCGAACTGCCGCGTTCGGTGGGGGTCGAGGCGCTCTCTCTCAGACGAGTTGCCAGGCCAGGAAGGCGCCCCCCGCCAGCCAGGCCCACCAGGCGAAGTAGTGGAAGGTGTTGCTCGCCAGCATCTTCAAGAACAACCAGATGGCGAGACAGCCGCTGACCAGTGCAGCCGCCGACCCGACCGTCACGGCCGACAGAGCCTCCGGTGCCGCGTAGCGGAGATCCGGCAGCACGAGGGCGGCCGCGCCGCTCACGGCGATGACTCCCAACAGGAAGCTGAACTCGGCCGCCGCTGCGGGTGCGATCCCCAGTGCGAGCGCCGCGGCAACTGTCGAACCACTGCGGGAAATGCCCGGCAGGATCGCGCAGGCCTGGGCGAGACCGATCAAGAGCGCGGCACCCCAGCCCGGCTCTTCCAGGCCGTTCTCCTTCCGCGTGAAGCGGGTCGTCCATACGACTCCGCCGGTCACGATCAGCAGGACCGCAACGAGGGTCGGGGACGAGAACTGGGCGGTGATCAGATCGCGCGCCGCGAGCCCGACACCGACGACAGGCAGCGTCGCGAGGGCGAGCTTCCCCACGTAGCGAAGGGCACCCCGGTCGCGGGCGAGTACGCCGACGATCAGCGTGCCGATGCGCCGGTGGTAGAACAGGACGATCGCCACCACGGTTGCCACGTGGACCGCCACGTCGAAGAGCAATCCCTCGAGATGCACGTCGAGCATCGTCTGGAAGACCACGAGATGCCCCGAGCTCGAGACGGGAAAGAACTCCGTCAGCCCCTGCACGATCCCGAGCCACAGCGCCTCGAGCTCGCTCATCGGCCCCCGGCCAAGGGCGCCGCATCGAGCGTCGAGGGAGGCACCGGCCCAGACGCCGCATCAGACGCCGGGGCGCGATGCCCGCGGAAGCGATCGAGAGTCACGTAGGTCGCGGGCACGATGAAGAAGGTGAGCGCCGTCGAGAAGAGCATCCCGCCGACGACGGCCACGCCGAGGGGGGCGCGTGATTCACCACCGGCGCCCAGCCCCAGGGCGATGGGCAGGATCCCCATGATGGTCGCTGTCGAAGTCATCAGGATCGGGCGGAAGCGCGTCCGACACGCCTCCACGGTGGCGTCCCCGAGCGAGCGACCGCGTTCGCGCAGCTGATTGGCGAACTCGACGATCAGGATCGAGTTCTTCGTCACCAACCCGACCAACATCACGATGCCGATCTTGCTGAACAGGTTCAGCGACTGACCCGGCACGACCTTCAGGGCGATCAGCGCGCCCGTGAACGACAAGAACACGGCAACCAGGATCACGAGGGGATCGAAGAAGCTCTCGAACTGGGCCGCGAGCACGAGGTACACGATGAGGATCGCAAGCGCGTAGGCAAAGACGATGGCGTTGCCGGATTCGAAGAACTTCTCGGCTTCGCCGGAGAACTCCACCCGGTAGCCACCGCGAGTGGGCAACGACGCCTGGGCGATGGCCATCATGCGGTCGAGGCCCTCGGCCTGCGACACATCGTCCTGCACGTCGGCGTTGATCGTGACGGACCGGAAGCGGTCGTAGTGGGGGAGCGAGCGCGGCGAGGTCGTTTCCCGGGCCGTGGCCACCGCCGACAACGGAATCAGCTCGCCGTTGCCG
The DNA here is from genome assembly GCA_029261855.1 of Deltaproteobacteria bacterium. GTDB lineage: Bacteria > Myxococcota_A > UBA9160 > UBA9160 > UBA4427 > JAJDAN01. The sequence goes on along the minus strand of JAJDAN010000090.1, from coordinate 54,074 downwards.
CGCACGAACAACGAGATGACGTCGCGCGCCGTCGCGCGTTCGTTCCGTCGCAGCTGCGCCATGACATTGTAGGTCTCGCCGTCCTGCTTGAAGGTCGAGACGTCGACCCCGCCGAGGAGGATCTGCAGGGTCGTCGCCATGTCCTTCATGGACATGCCAAGGTCACTGGCGCGCTCCCGGTCGATCTCGATCTCGAGCTGGGGCTTGTTGAGAACGAGATTCGACCGCACGTGCTTGAAGATGCCCTCGGCCATGGCCGTGCGTTCGACGTCATCGGCGATCCGGGCCAGCTCGTAGAGGTCCGGTCCCTGCACGACCACCTCGACAGCCGAGCCCCCGAAGCCGCGCAACGGACTCGGATTGAAGGGTCGCAGCTTGATGCCCGCGACACCCCTCAGGTCGTCGCCCATGGAGGCGACGATCTCCTGCTGGGAACGCTCGCGTTCGGAACGATCGACGAGCTGTGTGAAGAAGATGCCCTGGTTGACGATCCCGGGAGCCCCGAGTCCGAGCGCAACGACCGAGAGCCCGCGATCGATCTCGGGAACCGCGTGGACGATCTCCTCCGCCTGGCGCTGGTAGCGGTCCATGTACTCGATCGTGCTGCCCTCGGGCGCCTCGGACCAGACGAGCACCGTCCCGCGGTCGGCTTCGGGCATCAGCTCTTCGGGCAGCTCACCGTAGAGCCAGAAGCCGCCGAGCACCCAGAGCACGCCGAGCCCGAGCGCTGTTGCGGACCGCACGGGTGACGAGACCAGCGGACGCACCAGCGACACGTAGCCGTCGCTGAGTCGCTCGAAGAAGCGACCGAGCACCCGCTTCAGGCCGGTCTCCTCGCGTCGCACTGCGAGCACCCGGGCGCAGAGCATCGGAGCGAGCGTCACGGCGACGAAGCCCGAGATCGCGATCGCGCTGGCGACGGTGACGGCGAACTCACCAAAGAGCCGGCCCGTCGTGTCCTGGAGGAAGATGAGCGGAAGGAAGACGGATACCGCCGAGACGGTCGCGGCAACGACTGCAAACGAGATCTCGTCCATGCCGCGACGCGCCGCCTCCATGGGCGGTGTGCCTTCTTCGACCCAACGCGTGATGTTCTCGAGCACGACGATGGCATCGTCCACGACCAGCCCGATGGCGAGGGTCACACCCATCAAGGTCAGGGTGTTGATCGAGAAGCCGGCGAAGTAGAGAACCGCGAAAGCGCCGATGATCGAAACCGGGATCGCGACGGCGGGGATGATGGTCGCTCGGACGCTGCGAAGGAAGATGTAGATGACCAACACCACCAGCAACGAGGCTTCGAAGATCGTGCGGGTGACGTCGGTGATCGACTCGCGAATGAAGACAGACGAGTCGTAGGCGACCTCGAGACTCAAGCCCTTGCCCAGTTCGGCGTTCAGCGCGGCGACCTCGCGCTTCACGGCATTGGCCACGGCTAGGGTGTTCGCCTTCGATTGTTTGATGACGCCGATGGCGACCGCCGGCGCGCCGTTGTAGCGAACGAGCTTGCGCTCGTCCTCGGGGCCGGTCTCCACGTCGGCCACGTCGCCGAGCTGCACCAGCTTTCCGTCGACCTGCGCGACGATCAAGCGTTCGTAGTCTCGCACGCTGGTGAGCTCACCCAGGCTGCGAACGGTGAACTCCGTATCGCGACTCTCGATACGACCGGACGGGATGTCGACATTCTCGCGCTGCAAGGCGGCGACGACCTCGGCGATGGTGAGGTTCTGGGCGCCCAGGCGGCGGTTGTCGATCCAGATCCGCATCGAGTAACGACGGTCTCCGCCCGTGACGATCTGGGCGACCCCCGGCAGCTTCTCGATGCGGTCCTTCACCCGGTCGTCGATGATGCGGGTGAGCTCGATCTGGTCGTAGCTGGAGCCATAGAGCGCCATGAAGAGGATCGGCCGCGCGTCCGCGTCGGTCTTCGCGACGACAGGGGGATCGATCTCGTCTGGCAGTTCGCCCCGGGCACGCGCCACCCGATCGCGCACGTCATTGGCCGCGGCTTCGATGTCGCGGTCGAGCCCGAACTCGATCGAAATGGACGACACCTGCTCGCGGCTCTCCGAGCGAACGTGCTTGACGCCCTCGATCCCGTTGACCGCGTCCTCCAGCGGTTGCGTGACAGAGGTCTCCACGACCTCCGCGGCGGCGCCCGGGTAGATCGTGGTGACGGAAACGACGGGCGGATCCACGTCCGGAAGCTCACGGTTCGGAAGCCGCGGCAGAGCGATCACGCCGAGCAGCACGATGATGAGAGACATCACCGTCGTCAGCACCGGGCGCTCGATGCAGATCGCGGACAGTCTCACTTCCCGTCCTCGGGGCTCGGGGCAGCCGCTACCGGCCCGGCGATCGCGATGCGATCCCCCGCCATCACCTTGTGGGTGCCGGCAGAGATCACGCGGTCTCCGTCCGAGATGCCCTCCCGGATCTCGACCTCGCCGGACTGACGCACACCGACCACGACGGGCACCTTCTCGACGGCGTCGCCTTCCAGCACGCGCCAGACATAGGTGCCGTTGCGGTCGTAGACCATGGCGGCCTCGGGAACCAACAGCGCGCCGTGGCGCTTGGACACCTGCACGTCCACGTTCGCGAACATCCCCGGCTTGAGGCGGTAATCCTCGTTGTCGATCCAGGCCTTGAGGACGAGGCGTCGGGTCGCCGGGTCGATGGTCGGAGAAACGAAGAAGACCTTCCCCTCGAAGCTCTCTCCGGAAAAGGCCGCGACCCGGATCGAGATCTCGGCGCCCTGACGCGCCAACGCCACCGCCGTCTCGGGCACGGTGAAGATGAGCTGGAGACGATCGAGGGACGTGATCCTCACGAGTTCGGCGTCGTCCTCGACGCGCTCCCCGATGGCGACCAGGCGCGCCCCGGGCACGCCGTCGAAGGGCGCGGGAATGCGGGTTCGCGACAGCTCGATCTCCGTCAGGTCGAGCTGCGCCCTGCCGGTCGCGAGCTTGGCACGGACTTCCTCGATGCGCGCAACCGACGACGCGTCCCGGCGTTGGAGATTGCTCTCGCGGTCGAACACCTGCTGGGCGAGCCTCAGCGCAGCCCGGGCCTCGGCGACGCGTGCTCGCTGCATCCCGTCACGCAGGGTGAGGAGCACCTGGCCCTTCTCGACGGGCTCCCCCTCGACGAAGTCGATGGACGCCACGATTCCATCGGTCTCGGGTTTCACGACCACGCTGTTCTCGGCTTCGAGCTGACCGGTCAGCGATGCGATGTCCACCAGTACCCGCGGCTCCACCGTCACGACCTCGACGGTTTCGAGGGGCTTCTCCGAACTGCGTTTCTCATCGGCCGCATCACAACCCGCGATGGGGGACAACCACAAGAGCACGGCGCAGACGACGAGAAGCGTCCGGGATCGAGACATGGCGCAGGAGTCTAACAGACGGCCTGGGCTAGGATTGGCCGCCCGGTTGCAACCTGAACGACCGCCACCCCAATGGAGAAACCACCGTGGAACTCGCCTGCCTCGATCTCGAAGGGGTGCTCATCCCCGAGGTCTGGATCAACTTCGCCGAGCGCACGGGCATCGAAGAGCTGCGCGCGACCACACGCGACATCCCCGACTACGACGTCCTCATGAAGCAGAGACTCCGCATCCTGAGCGAGCACGGACTCGGGCTCCCCGACATCCAGGAAGTGATCGGCGGAATGAAGCCCCTCGACGGCGCGCGCGAGTTCCTGGATTGGCTCCGGGAGCGCTTCCAGGTGATCATCCTGTCCGACACGTTCTACGAGTTCGCCGAGCCGTTCATGCGGCAACTCGACTGGCCGACGCTCTTCTGCCACCGCCTGGAGACGGACGACCAGGGGATGGTGGTGGACTATCACCTTCGGCAGCCCGATCCCAAGCGGAAGGCGGTCATCGCCCTCAAGCAGCTCAACTTCCGGGTCATCGCCACCGGAGACAGCTACAACGACACCACGATGCTGGCCGAGGCCGACGCCGGCATCTTGTTCCGCCCGCCCCAGAACGTGATCGACGAGTTCCCGCAATACCCGGTGGCCACGACCTACGACGAGGCCCGCCGGGAGTGGGCGCAGGCATCCCTCCGCGATCTCTAGGGAGGGCCGGACACCGCAGCTAGCTGCGGCGTAGACCCGGTCGCCACATCTGGTAGCATCCGGCCGTGAACAACCGAACGACTTCTCGCCCGCGCGCCGCGATCACCCTGCTCTCTCGGGTGATGGCGGCGATGGCTCTGGGGATGGCGCTGATGGCGCCCGCCGCCGCTGTACACGCGGACGAGACGACGTCCCAGAGCGGTGCCGCGCGGGTCGCATCCATCGGCTTCGATGCGGTGATCCTGCGTCCCGTCGGCTTCGTCGCACTGGTCGTTGGCGCTGGTCTGTTCGTGCCAGCGGCCTTGATCACCGCGCCCAACGGTTGGCACAGCATCACCGAAGCGCGGGAGATCCTCGTCGACAACCCGGCGGAGCATCTCTTCCAGAGGCCCCTGGGAGACTTCTAGTCTCTAGTCCAGGGGTACCGGGAAGCCTCCCCTCTTAGCCAGGTCTCGCCGAGAGCAGGGACTCACCGAAGGCTGGGCTCGACCGCTACCACAGCCGGTCGGGCGAGCGGGACGAGCTACGACCGCGACGGTTGTCGCGTTCCCGCCGGCGACGGCGCCTCATCCGGGACTGCAATCTCTCGCGCCCGGCCTCGATCTTGTCCACGGGCGCCGCCTTCGGGAGCTTCTTGCGGTACGTGCAGAAGTCTTCGTAGGCCGTGATGTCGTGCTTCAGCTCCTGGGCAATCAGCTCGATCATGATCGCATCGTCGAGGTAGCCGAGCCCGGGAGTCCGGTCGGGGATCAGGTCGTCCGGATCGACGAAGTAGGTCAGCGCGTCGAGGATGCGCGCACGATCGGGCCCGAGCAGCTTCCACTCGGCGTCTTCGAGCATCTCCGCCAGCGACTCGAGCTTCGAGATCCGCTCCAGCACGAACTCCGGCGGCTCGGACTCGATCGCCTCGGCCACCAGCTCTTTCGCCAGCCGGATCACCTCGGTCTCGTCGCGACTCTCGGCACCCTCGCGGGCGATCTTGAGCCGCTCGCGGAAGTACTTCATGTCCCTGGGGCTGAGCTCGAAGCTGACCTTCATCCTGATCTCCGATGTCGGAATATGAGAGGGAGTCGGGCTGCGGGGGGATCGATGCCGACCCCCTCGACGCGGCTCAACTCTTGCTGGCCTCGTTGGCGAGGTGCGTGATCCAGCTGTCCGCTTCGGCGCGCGCCTTGGCATAGCCTCGCGCACGCAGGAAGGCTGCGCGCGCCCGACCGACCCGCTGGCTCTCGTAGTACGAGATTCCGAGCAGCAGCTCCGCGGACCCCGGGTTCTCGAGCCCACCCTTGGCGAGTGCCTGCTCGAAGCTTTCGGCCGCCTTCGTCCAATCTTCTCGTTGCAGGTACACCTGGCCAAGTCGGATCAGCAGCTTTCCGTCCGGCGACAGCTCGGCGGCCTTCTGCAGAGGCTCCAGGGACTGGTCGTACTCCCGCGCCGCGATCAAGCTGTTGGCCAGCATCTCATACGCCGACGCGTCCGCTTCGATCCGACCATCGGCGAGACCCTTCTCGAGGATCTTCGCTGCCGGGTAGGGAAGCTCGTGATAGAGATAGGAACGCACCAGGCGGCGCAGCTCCTTGTCTTCCGTGAGGAACCCCTGAAGGTAGGCAACCTGCTGCACGGCCAGTGCGTGACGGTAGTCGTCGCGTGCCCCGTAGATGAGCGAAAGCTGGTTCCAGTACTGCTTCTTCGGGAAGCGCATCACCAGCTCTTCGAGCACCGGCGTCGCGTTCACATAGTCTTCTTTCTGGACGTACAGCGCCGCCAGCAGCTGCAACCAGCCTTCCGTCGGTTCCGGAGACGCGTCGACCGCCTTCTCGGTGTTCTCGATGGCCAGGTCCATCTGACCGAGCTGGTAGTACGAGATCCCGAGCAGGTAGTAGGAGAGCGGGGTCGGACTCGGGACGTAGCGGGTCCAGCGCTTGATCGCGGGAATCACCTTGTCCCATTGCTGGGCCGCCGCGCGCAGCTGCGCGATGTTGAAGCGGATCTTGTTCTCGGCGTCGAGAGGCAGCACTTCCTCGCCGAGGACTTTCTCGAACGCTGCGATGGTGCCTTCGTAGTCGCCGTCGGTATAGGCGAGAAAGCCCCGCAAGCGGTAGACCATCGCGCGTTCCTGGCGATTGAGGCGGGGCATGCTGAGCCGGTCGAGGAGAGCGAGCCCGTCTTCTACGGAGCCCTCGTCTGCCTTTTCCGCCGCCGCGGCCAGGTAGCGCGAGATGCGGGGCTTCACCTGGTACAAGGATGCCTTGCGTCTGCGGTCCGCCACCACCTCTTCGAGGTCGATCGGCTCTTCCTCGACCGCAACGACTCCGGCACGGGCTTCCGCCTCCGCCTCGACCTCGGCCGCCTCTCGCGCCGCCCGGTCGGGGGCCGCTTCCGCCGCCCACACGGGCGGGGAGATCAACACGATCAGGATCAGCAGCGAAATCGCGCGCAGCCGCATCATCGTGCCTGCGCCGGGTCGAAGCGGATACGCACCTGGATGCCGGTCCGGGCGACCGGGACCCCATCCACGACCTTCGGGTTGTATCGCCACTTCCGGATCGCGCGCAACGTCGCGCGATCGAACACGTAGGTCGGATTCGAGCCAATCACCTTCGCATCCTGCACGGTTCCCAGCGGACCGATCGTGAACTCGACGTCCACATAACCGCCAATGCCCCGCTGCTTTGCGCGCGGCGGGTACTCGGGATCGACGCGCACGAGGGGAACGATGTCGCGATCACTGCCGGAACTCCCGGTGTTGAGACTGGTGGCCGCCTCGAGCTCCATACCGGTATCTACCATCGGGATGATCTCTCCGACGGCATCCCCGGGGTTCATCGCTTTCGCCATGTTCATGTCCGGCGGCGGCGGCGCCTGCTCGGGCTTCTCCCGCTTCGGGGGCTCACGCTTCTTCGCCTCAGGCGTGTTGTCCCGGCGAAGACGCACGAAATCGATACTGAGACGCGAGCCGCTCGCCTCGAGTTCGCCCTCGACGTTGACGAGGGACTGCATCACCCAGAAGAGCCCGAACGCCGTCAGCACGCCGAGCGCAATGGTGATCAACAAGCTGGCGAAGGGGCGTATCAATGAATCGTCCTGGACCGCATCCGGGTTCGGGTTCTAGAGATGGCCGACCTCGAGCGTGTCCTCGACCCGCTCGGCCTCGTCACGCGCGAAGCGTTGGAATTGGATGCTGAACAACATCCCGGAAAGTGCCGCGACCATCCCGGCCATGGTCGGCAGGGTCGCCTTGGAGACGCCCATCGCCATGCCGCGGGCGTTGCCGCTGCCGGAGACCGCCATGACGTCGAAGACCTCGATCATGCCCGTCACCGTACCGAGGAGCCCGAGCATCGGACACAGCTTCACGATCGTCTCGATCACGCCGAGGCGCTGTTCGAGCTTCATGCGCAGGCGGGAGATCCACATCCTGCGAAGCTGGCTCGACTCCCAAGAGCTCTGGTCCTCGCGCGCCTTCCACAGCTCCTGGACCCGCGCGACTTCCTTCTTGTGCTGCGTGCGGAAGTACCACATGCGCTCGTAGATGAACATCCACATGACGGCCGTCGCGAACGCAATCACGAGCAGGACGTCACCGCCCCGCTCGACGAAATCGCGAACCGCGCCGACGGCCTCATACTCCAGCATGATCCCTCTCCGCGCGCGCCGCGATCAACCCCGCGCTCTGCTCGTCGAGGATGTCGGTCACGTGGCGAGCGCTGTTCGCGAGCGTGTCGTAGAGCAACACGAGCGGAATCGCGGTCATCAGACCCAGCATCGTGGTCACCAGGGCCTCCGAGATACCGCCGGCCATCATCTTGGGATCGCCGGCACCGAAGAGCGTGATCGCCTGGAAGGTCTGGATCATACCGGTGACGGTTCCCAGCAGACCCAGCAGCGGTGCGACCGCGGAGACCGTCTTCACGATCCAGTTGAGCCGTTGGACCTTCGAGGACTCCCGCAACACGATGGCGTCGAGCTTGAGCTCGAGGGTCTCGGCATCCGCCTGTCGGTTGTCCTCGAACACCTTCAGGACGCGACCCAACGGATTGCCTTCGTTGACGTAGTCGCTCTTCTGCTGCGACGCGACCTTGCGACTGGTGATGAACACCGTCAGCCAGCGCACGATGCCCAGAAGGAACGCCATCGCACCCAGCGCGATGATCGTGTAACCGACGTAGCCACCGGCCTGGATCCGCTCGGTGAAGTTCGGCGTGTCGGTCAGGGCGTTCAGCAGCGACCCGCGCGAAGGATCGACGGCGAGAACCGCGGTACCGCTCAGAGTCTCCTCGAAGGGCTCGACCGTGCTGAGGTACTTGCCTGGCGGCTGACGCGTCAGCTCGCGCAGCTTCTCTTCCTTCGGCTCCCACAGCAGGTACTTGCCTTCGGAAACGGCGCTGAACGGTCCGGCGCGCACGACCTCCTGCTGCTCGACTTCCCCGCTCGTCTTGAGGACGTCGGCCGTGTAGCGAACCACTTGACCTTGCTGCGTCATCTCGCGGAACAGCTCGTACCAGAGGGCGTCGAGGTCGTCCGTCGAGGGCAGCTCCTTGCTGCGTCCCAGTCGGTCGAGCAGTTCCTTGCGGGCGCCGAGCTGCGAACTCGTCAGCGAATCCCACACCTGGCCGCTGGCGTCCGTGGCGACCTGTCGCACGACGCCGAAGAGCTCGCCGAGCTGGCCGAGTTGCTCGGTCAGAAGCGCCTGCTTCTCACCGATCATCTTCTCCTTCTCGTTGTAGTCGTTCTCGAGCTGCTGACTGACCGCCTCCTTCTTCGCGAGGGTGGCGCGGGCCTCGGCGAGGAGGCGCTCCTGGTCCGACTTGGCGCGGATGAATTCCTGCTCGCGACGGCGATGCTCCTCCTTCTCCACCTGTAGGCCGCCCTGCACCAGGTCGAGCAGCTCGAAGAGCGTTTTCGGATCCCCAGCCGTGGGCTTCTTCGCATCAGGCGACTGGGCACCGGCCACCGAAGCGGCGAGCGCCACAGCGAGCATCGTGATCGACGCAGACGTCCGGATCCACATTACTTCGACTCCTGCGCGTTGGTCGGGGCCGGCAAGGGCAACAGGACGAGATCGGGTGCGGCCTGCTTGCGCGCGATCCGCAGTCCGTTTCGAATCGGAGTCCGATGGCTCGAGTCGAGCGTGACCCAGGCCCCGGAATCCTGATCCCAGCGTCCCGACTGGCTCTCATCGAGGGTTTGATAGACGAGCGCGATCCGACCGAAACGCAGGAAGTCGACGGTGGACTCCTTGCCGTCCTGGACCAGGGATGCGCGGTAGGCTTCGATCGTGCGGCCGTACTCGTTCTCGATCTGGTAGGCCTCCATGATCTGGCGGAACTTCTCGGCAGTCGTGACGTCCGCCCGTCCCATCATCTCCCGGAGACTGGCGATGCGCTCGCCGCGTTCCTGCGGAAGGAAAGGCACGTCCAGGTCGACGAACTTCTCGAGCGCGTCGACCATGCGGAACATCAGCGGGGTCACACTGCGGCCGACACTCTGAATTCGGCCCACCTGGTCGACGAGTGACGCGATCTCGTCATCCTGCGCCTGGAGCAACTCACGCATCTGTCCGTTGTAGATGTCGATCGAATCGATCTGCTTCAGGAGGGACCGATACTTACGAAGCAGATCGTCCGTCTCGTCGCTGAGCGCATCGATCCGCTTCTGGGCGCCAGCGGCGTCGTCGTTCCCGCCCGACCGAACGTCCAGCACGCGCTCGAGCTGACCCGCATCGGCGCTCTCGGCAGCGGGTTCCCGCGCGCCGTTCGGCGAGGCGTTCTGTGCGACGGCGCCCAAGGGAAGCACCAATGCTCCCGCCAGAACGGCCGAGGCGACACTTGCTGACCAATTCATTCGACTCTCTCCCAAACACCCGAGGCTGCCGCGAGTCCCTTCGACCCGCAGCCGGACGAGTATTGCCCATCGTTTTACCACCTGCATCGCGGATTTGCGGGCCATTGTGAGGCTTCAACCCATCGAGAGGCCGCCTCTGCGATCGTGAGCGCCCAGAATCAGTCGTCTGGGGCTCCGAGAAGGACCGGAGCCGGGACGGCCAGAAACGGCATGAAGGCGATCGCAACGCCCTCCCGCACGGATTCGAGACCGACGAGGAGATCGGTACGCGGCAGCAGCCGGAAGGTCGGTTCTCCCCGCAGATTCTGCCCCGTCGCCCGGACGCGCACGAGGACCTCGAGCCCGCCGAACGCCTCGTGAAGCTTCTGGCCCTGCGCGTCGAACACCATTATGTGGAGCGACGCCGCCGGCACGACGCCATCGAGCGGCGTCTTGCTCAGCCGGCGGGCATCGAGACCGCGCGTCTCCACCTGTATCCGTTGCCGCGCGCCGTCCCAGCGCGCGTGGTGCTGCTCGATCGCCGCCTCGCGCTTCACCAGGGAAGGCACCACCATGGCGTCGAACTCGCCGAGTTCTCGGAGCGATCCCGCCAGGGCTCCTGCCGCACGATCGGAGGCCGTGCGCTCGTCCACGTCGCCCTCCCGCGCCCGCTGCAGGCTCGACAGCCATTGGCTTCGCGCAACATTTCGGGGGACCGAGCGCAGCTCACTTCCGTGCTGTCGCAGGTAGCGGGCGATCTCGTCTTCCACGGTCCAGCGCATGACTTCGAGCGTCCGGGGCATGGGCCTCGTGATGTTCAGCGGCAGCACGAGGAGAACTCCGGGCGCGTCGGCAGGTGCGGTTGCGGCCGACTGCGGACCCGGCCCCGTGCATCCGATTGCCAGCAGGCACGCGGCCGCGGCTGCTCCGACGTGGTGTAGGAGTCGCGAGAAGCATCTCAGCGGCGTCTGACGCCGGAATTGGGCGGCGTACGGGGACGCCGTATGCTTCTGCCGACAGGAGAGAGCATGCAGGGCAGCGCCCGCATCTTCTGGCTCGCGTCCACCGCCATGGCCTTGTTTCTGGCGGGATGCGCAACCTCCTACGACGTTCGTGTCGACTCGACTCACGACTTCAGCGTAGACCGCAGCTGGGACTGGGGCGGCCGCTCGACGCGCGTGGTCGACGCGACGCCGGGCGACGAGATGCGGCTGGACACCCTGACCGCTCGCCTGGTCGCAGACGGGCTGGCCAGGGGCGGACGGATCCAGGCGGGGGGCGACCCCGACCTGCTGGTCGGCTTCGAACTGGACGTCGCCCGCGAGCGGGTCGCCGTCAACGAAACGGGCGCCATCTACCTGCTGTCCAGTCACACCTCCAGTCCGTCCTTCCTGGTCCAGTCGACCGATCAGCGAATCGAAACCTACCATCGGGGCTCGCTGCGCATCGACGTCACGGACCGCCGCAGTGGACTCGTGGTCTGGCGCGGCGAGCTGCGCACGAGGATCCGTGGCGATCTCGACGACGCCCTGCGCGCGTCCATCCCGGAACTGCTCGCGCGACTCGCTCCACCTGCGCTGGCTTCCACCACCGCCGAAGCCATCGAACTGGCGTCGGACGGCCACTAGGCTGACCCAGGACGCAGTCTTGGGGAACAGGCGACGACGCAAGGCCGGCAGACCGCAGCTAGGAGCCGGACCCGAGGATCAGTCCTCTCCGAGCCAGCTGAAGCGAATCCCGACATGCCCGCGGTACATCCAGTCGTCGACCTTCACGCGCCAGTTGGCGTTCGTGAGGGCATCGCCGGCCTGGTCGCTGTAGGCCTGTTGCTTGCTGAAGCGCATCACCTCGTCGTCGACGATGTAGTACGCCCGCGCGCCAATCACGAGTGATGCGCCGATCGGGCCATAGCGCGCGGCCTGCATCTCGAGGTCGAGACCCGGGCCGATGCCGTTGAAGCGCTGGCGCTCGTCCTGAGAGAGCCGCATCTCGCGAAAGAAGCCGGGGCGAGGCGGCTGACCCAGGACCGGCGTGTAGTCGGTACAGGCGCTGGTCGGGTTGCACCGGACACCGACGACGAGCCCGCTGGCCCGAACCTTGTAGTTGATCCAACCGAACGACGGCTTGAGGAGCAGCTTGCGCTCGTTGAACTCGAACGGAAACGCGGCACCGATCGTCGCACCGAACACCCAGCGCTCGATCTGGGCACTCGTGACGGACCCGCGACCGTTCGCCAGGTCCTGCGTGAACGGATTTCGGCGCGTGCCGTCCTCGTCCCGCGCGCAGGGCAGGCCCGGTGCGGGACCGCGAATACAGCCGGGCTGGCCCTGGGTGGCCAGGTCGCGCTCCGTCGCAAACGTAGGCAGCACCTCACCGCTCAGGAAGAAGCGCGGTCGTCCCGGAACATGCCAGGTGGGTGTCATGATTTCGAGATTGCCGCCTACGAAGGGCGAGACGACGAGCGTGTCTCCCGAGGCCGTCGGCTCCATGTTCGTGAGGACGGGGTTCGAACTCTCGATGATGAAGGACTCGACCTTCCCCTTCTGCTTCTGCGCCGTAACGCCGCTGACGATGGCGAAGGAGGGGATCCAGCGATCCTCGCCGGGATAGGACTCTCCCTCTGCAGCATGGCTCAGGCCGCCCGCAGACAGCAGCGCGCACACCGCCGCCGCGACGGCAGCCCTCACAAAAGCGTTGGCCCTTCTGCTCATGGCCTCATAGTGTTACATACTTCGAGGCTCCGAATGCCATGCCGAAGAACGATTGCCCACGGTTGCATTCGAGCATCCGGTCGAAGATTCAGAAGGACGCGATGACAGGACGGTTCCTCTATTCACAGGCCTTCGACCTCGGCCCCCTCCAGGTGGGACTTCGGGCGTTCGGCACCGGCCTCTGGCTGCTGGTGCTCTTCGCGGCAGTCGCCGCCGGGCCTGCGGCCATTGCCCAGGACGCGGACACCCCGCCGAGCAGTGGATCCGAGCCGCCGCCGAGCGGCGGATCCGAGCCGCCGCCGAGCGGCATCGAGGAGATCGTCGTCCGGGGTGCCGAGTCCGACTCCGCGGAAGACTTCGCGACCGCGGACTCGGTGACCGGCTTCGGCGCCGAGGACCTGGCAGCGCTCGGTGCCCAGAACCTCGCCGACCTGGCGTCGTTCACGCCGAACCTGGAAATCGTGACCTCTGGTGCGACCTCGCCCACCTTCTTCATTCGCGGCGTCGGCCTGAACGACTTCAACTCCAACTCGACGGGTGCAGTCGCCATCTACCAGGACGACGTCGCGAGGAACGCGCCCGCGCTCCAGCTGCCGCTGCTGTTCGACGTCGAAACCGTCAACGTGCTGCGAGGGCCCCAGGGAACGGGCCTCGCGCGCAACGCTTCGGCGGGTGCCATCAAGATCTACAGCCGCAAGCCCTCGGGCGACTACGGCGGCTACTTCTATTCCGAGATCGGCGACTACGACTATCGCGACTACGAGGGTGCCGTCGAGGCACCCATGTGGGAGGACATCCTCGCCGCCCGCTTCGCCTTCCGCGTGTCCGAGCGCGACGGCACCATGAAGAACCGCTGCGGCAATGCGATTCCCTTCGCGGATCGCGCCCAGGTTCCCTCCTTCAACCAGCAGGTGGCCCTTGGTGTGAAGAACACCGACCCGCCCTGGTCGATCTGCGGAGAGCCGGTCGAGCGGCTCCCGCAGACCCAGAACCGCTCGACGATCCCCGAAGGCCTCAAGCCGAAGGTCAACAACCGCGACATCTGGGCCCTGCGCGGCACCTTCCTCCTGCAGCCGACCCTCGACATGACCTGGCTGGTCTCCGGCCACGGCTCCCGCCGGGACGAAACGACCCGCCTCGGACAGTCCATCGGCGTCAACGGCTTCTACTGCCTGAACGACGACATCACCAACTGCGGATACCGGCCCCCGATTCCCGGAGACGACGGCAGCTCTCGGGTCAACGGCGTGCTGGGCGGTCAGCAGGGCATCGCCACCACCGGGTACCAGCCCCAGGAGATCCGGGCGCGGCTGATCGAGCTGGCCCCCTGCAACGCGAGCGTGCCCGGTTCCCCGGCGGGCACCTGCAACAGCAACCCCGATCGCGACCTGAAGCGTGCCGACGACAACCAGGCCAAGATCCAGCTGGCGAACGAGCTGGCCAGGAACCTCGACTCGAAGCCGTACGTGGGTGACTTCAACCTGACCGGCCCGACCCACAACGACACCTACGGCGGATACCTCAAGGGCGAGATCGCGCTTCCCTGGGGAGGCATGCAGCTCACCACGGTCACCGGCGGCGACGGCTACGACCGGGACATCGCGTGGGACCTCGACTTCTCGCCAGAGACCCTCTTCCACATCTTCACCGACGACGACGGCTGGCAGGTGACCCAGGATGTCCGCCTCGAGGGTTCCTACGGCGAGCAGGCCGACATCCGCTGGGACGTAGGCGGCTGGTTCATGCGGGAACAGCTCAACGTCAACGTCGTGAACGACCTCGGTCCGTTCTCGGCGTTCGGCGTCGGCGAGCGGGACTACACCCAGGACCTGTGGAGCGCCGCCGGCTACGCGAGCCTGTCCTTCGACTTCTGGGAAGACTTCACCCTCTTCGGTGGCGTCCGATACAACTGGGAGCAGAAGAAGCTCGACTACAGCCTCGCGCGCGGCGGCAGTCCCGACTTCATCTTCCAGAAGCTGAACGACGAGTGGACCGCGCCGACCGGCACCATCCGGCTCACCTATCGCTTCCGCGAAGACACCCACGTCTTCTGGAAATACACCCGCGGCTGGAAGCCCGGCACCTACAACGCCACCAGCTCCATCAGCGCCGGCGTGTCGACGGCGAAGCCCGAGACTCTCGATTCTTTCGAGACCGGCCTGAAGGGCAGCTGGTTCGAAGGGCGCCTGAATCTCGACTTCTCGCTCTTCTACTACAAGTACGAGAACTACCAGCTCTTCACCGCCCAGCAGTTCGCCGGTGGACAGCCGGAATTCGTGATCCTCAACGCCAACAAGGCCGAGGTATACGGCGCCGAGGTCGACGTTTCGGGACGTCCCTGGGACGGGGCCTTCGTGAACGTCCGCTTCGGTTGGCTCGAGAGCCAGTTCGTCGACTTCGTCCAGCTCCAGCAGGACATCACGACCATCGCCGGCCGGCAGACGGTCGTAAACCGCGAGCTGAACAATACGGGCAACCGTCTCCTGAACTCGCCGCAGTTCAAGGTCAGCATCACAGCCGAGCAGTCGTTCCCCCTGGGCCGCTTCGGCAATCTGACTCCTCGCTACGATGGCGTGTGGACGGACACCACCTACTACGACGCCACCGAAGGACGCGGCATCCCGAACAACGCGAACCAGCAGTTCCTACCCAAGAACACCACCGCCCAGAAGCCCTTCTGGATCCACAACCTTCGCGTCGCCTGGACGCCGCCGGGGGCCACCCAGATCGAAATCGCCGCCTGGGTCCGCAACCTGACCGACGAGGCCTACAAGAACTTCGCCTTCGACGGCAGCACCTTCAACAGCACGACGATCTACTTCGTCGGCGACCCCCGCACCTACGGCGGCAGCTTGCGGGTCTCGTTCTAGAGACCCAGCGAGTCGCAGAAAGAACCGGCGCTACTCGATCTTGTAGCCGAGCGCGCGCAGCAGATTGAGTTCGAGCTCGTCGATCTCGCGGGTCGGAGACTCGCCCCAGTCGGGCTTTCGCTGATAGTACTCGTCGGCGATCGCCCGGAGACGCTCGAGGGTTGCCGGGTCCGTGGCCGCCCAGTCCCGTACCTCCCGGGCATCATCCGTGGCGTCGAAGAGCTGCTCCTGCAGGTCTCCGCCCTCGTTCTGCACCCGGATATAGCGGTGTGGCCCGTCGACGACGGCAACGGTCGGCAACGCCGACGCGTCTCGCTTGGCCCAGTTCTGATCCAGAGCGGCGAACGCGATTCGATCCTCGGCCGCCGGCTCCTCGCCCCGGGCGCTGGCCAGGATGTCCGGGACCAGCGAACGACCATCGCTCCCCTCGGATGTCTCGATGCCGAGCAGCTCGAAGAGTGTCGGCCACACGTCGACGTTCTGGCTGCGCGTCTTCACGACGACGCCGGGCTCGAGCCGGAAGGGGAAGAGAAGCAGGAAGGGGACCTCGGTCGTCTCCCGGTACACCCGGCGCGCGTGGCCCTCGATCCCGCGCTCGAGGAACGCCTCGCCGTGATCGGAGACGATGGCGATCAGCGTCCGATCCAGCTGCCCCATCTCCGCCAGCTTCTCCATGAGGAAGCCGACGGTGCCATCGGTCCAGCGGATCGAGTTGTCGTAGAGATCTGAGCTCTTCGACCCGAACAGCGCGGAATCCGCGTCGTAGACGTACTCGTGCAGGTCCATCATGTGCATGTACAAGAACCAGGGCCGGTCGCCGCTCACGCGCAGGAATTCGAGACCCGCCTCGACCAGGCTCTCGTCGGTGCCGCGCTCGCTCAGGGTGGGGTTCTCGCGACGCAGGTTCGCGGGCAGGGTCGTGCCGATCGGACGCTGGTAGACATCGAAGCCCTGGTCGAAGCCGAAGGTCGGCGACACCCAGCCGTTGCGCCACAGCCCGACCGTCTGGAACCCCGCATCCCGCAGCACCTCTGCCGGCATCAGGGCGTCCTCGGGGAGGACGCCGTCGTAGCGCGTGATCCCGGTTCGCGAGGGGTAGAAGCCGGTCCAGAGCGAGGCCATGGAAGCCTTCGTCCAGGACGACTGGGAGAGGTGACGCTCGAAACGCACGCCCGAGGCGGCGAGACTGTCGAGGTGCGGACTGGTGTCCCGCTCGTAGCCGTAGACCCCGAGCCGTTCCGCGCGAAGCGTGTCGATCGTGAGCATGAGAACGTTGAGATCGCCGCGCTCGGCGAGCGCCGTGATGTCCTCGACGGTGCCTACGGGCCGGGTGTCCCAGTCACCGGGGAAGCGGACCTCGAAGAAGGTCGAGACGAAGACCAGCAGGAGAAGCGCAGCCGCGACCAGCCAGGGCCAACGCATGTCGATCAGCTTCGTCATTCGCGGGCGCAATCTAGCGCAGCGGGCTAGCGGCCGGAACCGCGAGTTCCGGCTTGCTGCGGGTACCCGGCCTTCTGTTGCGCACCCTCCTGGTTCCGGCCGCGCGCGATCCCACCGCTATCCGATATATTCGGCCGATGAAACCCGCAAATCCGACCCGATCCCCGCTTCGAGTCGCAATCTCCGCGACGTTGCTGCTGACGCTACTTGCCGGTTGCGGCGAGGCTCCCGCGTCCATCGAAGCGCTCCGCCAACAGCAGAAGGACGGTGAGTACGCCGCCACCATCGAGCCCCTGCGCGGCCTGCTCGCGGCAAATCCCGGAGACGCGGAGACGAACTTCCTGTACGGCCGCGCCCTCGCGATGACGACTCCCCATATCGCCGGTTGGTCCCTGCGCAAGGCCATGGAGGACCCGGAATGGTATGGCCGCGCAGGCAACCAGCTGGCACTGCTGGCCCTCGTCGGCCTCGATTTCAAGGAAGCCATCAAGATCTGCAACGGCATCCTCGAACGCGAGCCTGAGAACACGCAGACGCTGCTGATCCGAGCGAATGCTTACGCGCACTCGCGGCAGGCACCCGAGGAGGCCATCGCAGACGCCCGGCGACTGCTCGAGCTCGACCCGAAGCAGATCGACGCCTACGAGGCCCTGATCCTGGGCCTCGTCGCGTTGGAGCGCCTCGACGAGGCCGAGGAAGCGCTGGCGGACGCCGGACGGCTGCTCGAAGAAGATGCCGACCCGCGCAAGCTCGCGTGGCACTGCGTGACGACGGCAATCCTCGAGCAGGAAGCCGGGCAGGCCGAGCGCGCCAAGGAGACCTTGCAGCGCTGCCTGGAGGCCCATCCCAGCGATCCGGATGTCGTCGAGAGCAACATGGCGCTCCACGAGGCCGAGGGAAACTCCGCACGCGCCCTCGAGATCGCGCGAGCCGCCCACGAGGCAGCGCCCAAGTCGCCCGCATTCCGTGCGGCACTCGTCCAACGGCTGGCCGCCGCCGGGCATCTGGACGAGGCCGAAGCCATGCTGATCGAGAGGACCGAGAGCGACGAGCCCATTCTGGCGGCGTCGGGCTGGATGAGCGTCGCGAAGCTACGCCTCGCCCGGAAGAACTTCCCGGGCGCGGCGGACGCCCTCGGGAAGAGCACCGAGCTTCTTCGCGCGGCAGAGCTGCTGACTCCCCAGAACCTGTTCGAGTACGCCGACGCGCTCGTGCTGGCGGAACAATACGACCGGGCCCTCGAAGTCGCGGACGAAATGGGCGTGGAGGCCCACGCACACCTGATCCGGGGACGCGTCGCCCAGGAGCGTCGGGACCCGGCTGCCGCCCTCGCAGAGTACGACCAGGCCCTGTTGCTGTGGCCGGACAATCCCTGGGCCCGCTACTACGCGGCCCTCGCCGCCGAAGACCTCGGCGACTTTCCTCGCGCCATCGAGGAGTACCGCAGCTCGATCCGCATCTCACCCGGCGCGGCCGACGCACGAGCGCGCGGCGCGAAGCTGCTGGCGGCCCTGGGCAACCCGGCCGGCGCGCTGGTGGTGCTGCAGCACAACTACAGCGGCCTCCCCCTCAACGAGGAGGAGCTCCTGACCGGACTGCGCATCGCCGGCGGGATCGCGGACCCCGCGCTGGTCACGGGCTTCCTGGAAGCCCTGGAGGAGGACCATCCGACGCGCATGGGCGAGGGTCTCGCCGCGGCTGCCGCCGGCCTCGACAAGCGCGGCGGCCCGGCGCTCGCGGCGGAGATGCTGGCGACCGCACCCCTGGACCTCGGTGCACCCGACTCCCTCCCCGCCCTGCAGGCCCTCGTTCGCTACGCCCATCGGGCGGGTGAGATGGAGGCCCGGCGCGAAGCCATCGAAGGCTTTCTCGCGAAGCAGCCTGACTCGGGCCCGGCGCGCGCCATCCGCGCACTGGACCTCGAGCTTTCGGGCGCGCCCAGCGCCGAGGTCGCCGCCGCCTACGAGAGCGCCCTCGAACTCGCGCCGGCAGACCCCTGGGCGCTTGCCGGCCTCGCCCGGGCGACCGTCTCGAGCGATGCCGGCCGGGCGGTCTCGCTGCTGGATCGCGCGGCGGCGGCGGACCCGCGCAATGCCGCGCCCAAGATCCAGGCCGTGCTGCTGCTGGTGGCGGGCGGGCGGGCCGACCTCGCGGCCGAACGAATCGACGCGTTGCTGGTCGAGCACCCCGTCGACCCGGAGGCCGCGGCCGCCTGGGTCCGCGTGGACCTGGCGCGGGACATCGCCTCCGATCGAACGCTCGAGCGCGCCCTGCGGGCCGTGCAGCTGGGCGGGGGCCCGCCGGCCCTGGAGCTGCTGAGCGAGGTTTACTCCCGACGAGGCGAAGACGAGCTCGCGGCACGCGCCGCAGAGCGGGCGCATATCCCGTGACGCCCCCGGGAACGTACGACCAGATCCGGCAAGAGTGCGAATTCATCTTCCACATCCGTGGAAAAACCGTTCCACAACCAGCTTCCCGCGATTCCAGCGAGTAGTGGGCAATTTCTCCCAACTGGCTGATTCCGCTTTACTTTCCTCCTATTTCACAAGTATCTCGAGGGAGGCACGCAGATTGCAATTCGATTGCTTGCAGATTTCGTGTGCCCTCTCGATCCCCCCTGGGGGCACCAATTTTGAGAGTCCACAAGGAGCCACAAGGAGATGATGATGTTGTTGAAGCGTGTCGCGTGGATCACCGGCATCCTGCTGCTCGGACTGAGCGTGGCAGGTGGGGCCCAGGCGGAGAAGTTCTCGCTAATCGGAGGCGGAGCGCAGTTCCACATCGGTACCGGCCTCGCCCTGCCGATCCAGGCAGCTGTACAGCAGCCCACGAATCCCACCGAATTTCCGCCCCTCCTGGTTGGGATCCTTCCCGGCCAGGTCGTCGACGGAACTATCGCGCGACCCCTCGTCAGCGCGAGTGGCAAGGCTGCGTATCAGCGGCGTCTGCACGTTCCCGCTGGTGCGCTGTCGAATCCGGCAAATCTGACCACTGTCGGTGTTCGCGATACCAACCCGACCTTGTACGCCGTCGCCACGAATCTGCAGTTCGTCTGGCCCGCCAGCGGTGCTGAGTTCGACATCAAGCCCGGTGGCCCGAGCACGACGGTGGTCGGGCCCGGCGGCGCCAGCCTGTTCTACAACAACGTGCTGGGTCAGCGCTTCGGCGGCCCCGCACCGGGCCTCATCCTCGAGGGCTCGCCCTCGGGCCTGATCGCCAGCCGCCCGGTCACCCTGTTCCTCGACATCGACGGCACGGCGGTCACCGCACCCTGCATTCACACCGCCCTCCCGGGCGGAACGAATCCGGGTTGTATCGCCGGTCTGTTGGCCGCGGTCACGAAGCTCGGACAGCCCCAGGCAATCGGTAACGCCAACGGCGTGTCCGTCACCACCCGCGGTGCCAAGTTCTTCGGCAACAACATCGCGATCATGAACCTGGGCGCCACGCCGAAGGGCACGGTGAACCTCGCCGTCCCCGTCGCGTTCAACCCGGGGATTCCCGCGACGAACATGGCGACCAGCATTGCCGGTTCCTGGACCAGCGGTCAGCTCGTGGTCACCAACAACGGCGCCCTCGGCGATACGGAGACCTTCACGCTCTCGGGCAAGGACTCGCGCACCGCCAATGGCGGCGGCACGATCCAGATGGTTTCGGGATCGGTCAGCGCCCGAACCGTCAGCGGTCCGAACGCGAACCGCGGTTGGGTCGCGCTGGAGCTGAGCCCGGCAATCGCCGGCACGCCGGCTCTGTCGCCGCTGGCTCAGGGCGCAGCCGCGGGCCTCATGCTCCTGGCGGGTGGTTACATCGCCCGACGGAAGCTGGTGCGCAGCTAAAGGAACGATGGCCTGATATAAAACAGGCTGATCATGTCCCACTTCGAGCCGGGACGGAGCGACGCAGGTCGCTCCGTCCCGGCTTCGTCGTTCCGGAGCCCGCACTTGCGCACCCCGGTGTTCGGGAAGAAGACCCAAAGCCTCGGGCGGCTCGCAAGAGTCCTCGCGAGCATGACCGCGCTCCTCCTGGTCACCCTGGCGCTAGCCGCCTGTGAGTCGGGTGGCACGACTGCCCACCTGAATCTTCGACGCGTCTGGAACGACTTCCTCGAGCTGCCCCGTGAACGCGCGCTCGCGATCGCGGGCGATCCGAGACGCAATCACTGGATCACCGCGGCGTCAGCGGGGCACGACAGCCGGGACGAGGCCGAGGCAGCCGCCCTCGAGGAATGCGCCAAGCATCGTGAGAGGCGCCGGATCCAGGCCCCGTGTGAGATCTACGGAGTCAACGACGAGATCGTCTGGCACCGGGACGGCTAGGAGCCTGTCGGGATTTCGGCTTCCGCCGCAGGCCCGGCCAGCTAGGCGCACGGCACGCAGTGGGCTCGGCCCGCTGCACCCCCGCTGGGCGGCCTTGCCCTCGTTGCCCTGCCCTTGGCTTCCGTGTCGGTGTCCGGGGCCGGGCCGGCTTACGCGTCGTCGTCGTCGTCGCCCGGGTCCGCGGGGGGCCGGTTGGGGACTTCGGGGCCACTCCGAATCTGCTCCAGCGCCTCCTCCGAAAGAGACGCCTGCTCGAGCCACGCCTCGGCCGCGGGCTTGTCGACGCCCAGCCAGATCCGCGCTGCAAACACGACGATGGGTTCACGCGTCTTCTCGTCCTTGATCTTCTCGGCCCACTCGACCGCCTTGGCAGGCGATGAAGTGGCCACTGCCCGGGAGTACGGCGGGAGCGCCGACTGGAGCCAATCTGGCAACCCCCCTTCCCCTTCCTGGGCGGGTAGCCACTCGAGGGCCTCCTTGGAATTCACGCGAATCCAGCGCGCGTAGGCCAGCCGGATGTCGAAATCCCGCTGGTTGCCCGCCGGGCCCTTCGACAGCCACTCGAGCGCGGCAGGCCCGTCCCGGGTTGCCCAGGTGCGGGCAATGCGGCTTCGCATGTTCTTGCCGTACTCGGTGTCGCAGTACTTCTCGCACCACCGGAGGCCCGCCTCCACGTCGGCAATCGTCAGCTCCGCTGCGACGATCCGGAAGGCGCTCAGCTTGAAGCGGTCGTCGTCCTCGTCGTCCAGGGACTCTGCCCACTGCATGATCGCGGCCGGACCGTCGGTCTGGGCCGCCACGCGGATGTACACGGACAAGGCTCGCTGGCGAAGCATCCCCATGGGGCGTGTGCGGACGAATTCCACCAGCTCCGGCGAGTTGCCGTGGCGGTACCAGCCGCGAACGAGCGCGCTGGGAACCACCCGCTCGAGCCCCTTGGCAGCCGTGCTCCAGCCCCAGGTGGCGGCGGCAGCTGCCTGGGGATCCATAGAGGCCCAGGTAAAGAGGGCCGCGTGCAGCACAGCGGTTCGATAGATCAGGTCGGATCGGGTGAGGGCCCACTGGGCGGCGGCCTCGGGATGGAAACGGGCCCAGGCTCGCACGAGGAGGTCGTACTCCGTCCCGCGCAGATCGACCATCCCGTCGTCCGTGATCGCGTCGATCACGGACGCCACCGAACCGGCTCCCATGGTCGGCAACAAGGCACCGAGCCGCTGCGCGCGCAAGAACGGGTCGGGTTCGCGCAGGGATTCGTTCAGCTCGGCCCGGAAGATGTCCGCCGGCGTCTCGGGCACGGGGACCGCGGCGGGCTTCGCTTCGCGCTCCGCTGGCGTGGCGTCACCGCAGGCGACAGCGATCAGCGCCGCAGCGAGCAGAGGCAGCAAGAACAAGGGCAAGAACGAGCGAGGGGAGAGCGTCTTCGAGCTGTCATCCATGGCGGGAGAGATTACCCAAGTCCATCCCTGAGCACAGCGGCGCACGCCGAACGCCTCATGCACGTGAGCTGCCGGTGCTAGAGCGCGGCCGACCCTCGCGTGTCCCGCGTCCCCGCCCCCGCGTTCCGCGTCCCCGCCGCCTTGAACATCGGACGGTCGGCGGGCTGGTAGGTGAGAACCATGGCGCGTCGCGGACGGTCCGAGCGGTTCGGCTGGGACCCGTGGACGGAATGGGGGCTGAAGAAGACGAGGCTGCCGGCGGGCGCGATCGCCAGCACCTGGTCGGATTCATCGAAGTGGGCGGGGTCCGTGAACAGCACCCCGAGGGTCGTGCCGTCCTGGATGCCCGGCAGACAGCCCTGCTTGTGGCTGCCCCGGACGACGCGGAAGCAGCCGTTCTCCTCGTCGGCGTCGTCGAGCACCACCATGACGTTGGGCAGGCGGTCCACGTCGTCGCTGGCGTGGGTCCAGTAGGGCGAATCCTGATGCCAGCGGAAGCCCGAGCCCTCCCGCGGCCGCTTCAGGTTGATCTTGTCGGTCCAGAGCGCGACGCCTTCGCTTCCGATGACGCCGCACATGGGATCGACGATACGCGGGTCGTCGACCAGCTGATCGAAGATCGGGTGCAGGTGGTGGAAGGGCTCGATGACCCGCACGGTGCTGGCGGACTCGTCGTGCTCGTACTGGATGGTCTCTGCCTGGCCCTCGACGTAGCGGTTGCCGTCGATGCGGTAGTCGCGTCCCCCGGCGCTCGCGGACTGGGCCCTCTCGACGACTTCCTCGCCTGCCGTACGCATGGCGTCGAGCTCGGCCGGCGTGAACACCGCTTCGCGGATGAAGAAGCCGTCCTCGCGGTAGGCGCGCAGCTCTTCCGGGGTCAGGTCGTGTCGTCGAGGGTCGTTCTGCACCGCCCGGGAGGCTACCGCTTGCGGTGGCTGGCCGACAAGATGCGCTTTCGCAGCCGCAGACCCTTGGGCGTGCATTCGAGCAGCTCGTCGTCGGTCATCCACTCGAGGGCGGATTCGATGGTGAGCCGCCGGGGAGGGGTCAGGATGGGCGAGTCGTCCTTGCCCGCCGCGCGAACGTTGGTCAGCTGCTTCGCCCGGCAGACGTTCACGTTCATGTCGCCCGGGCGTCGGTTCTCGCCGACGACCTGGCCCTCGTAGACCTCGTCGCCGGCGTCGATGAAGAGGGCCGCGCGCTCCTGGATCTTGGCGATGGCATGGGCGGTGGCGCGGCCCGTCTCGCTGGCCACGATGCTGCCGACGCCGCGTCCCGACAACTCTCCTGCAAAGGGCTCGTAGCCGCTGACCGTCCGGTAGAGGAAGCCCTCCCCGCGCGTGTCGGACAGGAACTCGCTGCGGTAGCCGAAGAGGCCCCGGCTCGGCGCCGTCCATTCGAAGCGGACGCGGCCGCCCTGCTGTTCCATGGAAATCATGCGGCCCTTGCGCGCCGACATCTTTTCCATGACGGAACCGGCGGCGTTCTCGGGAGCGTCGATGACGACCTGCTCGACGGGCTCGCAGGACTTGCCATCGATCTCGCGCAGGATGATCTCCGGGCGCGAGACTGCGAACTCGTAGCTCTCGCGCCGCAGCGTCTCGATCAGCACCGCAATCTGCAATTCGCCGCGTCCCGCGACGGTAAAGGTGTCCTTGCGACCGTCGTTCTCGACGCCGATCGAGACGTTCGAGAGGGTCTCCCGGTGGAGGCGCTCGCCCACCTGGCGGCTCGTCACGAACTTGCCCTCGCGACCCGCGAAGGGCGAGGTGTTCACCTGGAAGTCGACGCGGATCGTCGGCGGATCGATGGCGATGCGCGGCAGGGCCTCGAGCTTCTCCGGGTCGCAGATCGTGTCGCCGACCTGGACGGAATCGACGCCTGCCAGCATCACGATGTCGCCGGCCAGACCCTCGTCGAGCTCGACCCGCACGATCCCCTGGGTTCCGAACAGCTTGGTGACCCGGAAGGACTCGGACTTGCCGTTTTCTGGCACGCACACGACGGTGCGCGACTTCACGATGCGACCGCGCTCGACGCGCCCGATGACGAGTCTCCCGACGTAGGGATCCCAGCCGAGGGTCACCGCCTGGAACTGCAGCGGCCCATGGAGGTCGACGCGCGGCGCCGGCGCGTGCTCGAGGATCGTCTCGAGCACCGGCCGCAGATCGGTCAGCGGTGCGCCGTGCTCGCGAGACGCCTTGCCCTGCTTCGCCGACGCGTACACGACCGGGAAATCGAGCTGCTCGTCCGTGGCGCCGAGCTCGACCAGCAGGTCGAAGACCTCGTCGAGCACCTCGACGGCGCGCTCCTCGGGTCGATCGATCTTGTTCACCACCAGGATCGGGCGCAGTCCGTGGTCCAGCGCCTTGCGCAGCACGAAGCGGGTCTGGGGCATCACACCCTCGACCGCGTCGACGAGCAGCAGCACCGCGTCCACCATGCCGAGCACGCGCTCGACCTCGCCGCCGAAGTCCGCGTGGCCCGGTGTGTCGACCAGCTGGATTCGCACTCCCTCGAACTCGATAGAGGTGCTCTTGGACTGGATCGTGATGCCGCGCTCGCGCTCGAGATCCCCCGAGTCCATCACCCGGTCTGCAACCTGCTGGTTGTCCCGGAAGGCGCCCGTATAGGCGAGCAGCCCGTCGACCAGGGTGGTCTTCCCGTGGTCGACGTGGGCGATGATCGCGAGGTTGCGCAGGTCCTTGCGCGGCTCGCAGGAGTCAGTGGAATCGGACATGGTTCTCGCCCTGTGGGATGGACCGTTCCGGTCATTCGCTTGTTCGCGAGCGGAGACGGTGATGAGGGCTCAGGGGGGCTTCGCTGGGGAGACCGAGCCTGGCTCGGCGGGCGCGACCGTAGCAGATCCAGCCGATTCCGCAGTAGCCACGGCGTTTTACGGAACTTTCACACGCCAGGCGCTGCCGTGGGTCGATCCCGAACGTACCGTCCGGCGCGTCCCATCGTCCCCCTTTCGGGTCCTTCCAGTCCCCGACCCGAAGGAAGAAAAAGCGGAAGCGGAGGAAATCGTGGCTGAAGCCCTCGAGCAGGAACTGCTCGTGCACCCCGTCCCTGAAACGACAGTCGACGCCAATCGTCGCTGGATCGACATCGCATCGGCGGGCGCCTACTACGGGATCCAGGCGTCCTGCCTGCTGGCGTTCTTCACGGGCGTCACGACGGCCGACGTCGTGCTCTGCGCCAGCCTCTTCTGGGTGCGCATGTTCGCGATCACTGGGGGCTACCACCGCTACTTCGCTCACAAGACCTACCGCACCAGCCGCGCCTTCCAGTTCGTGCTGGCCTTCCTCGGCTGCTGCTCCATCCAGAAGGGCCCCTTGTGGTGGGCCGCCGGCCACCGCCGGCACCACCGCTACTCGGACCAGCCCGGCGACATGCACAGCCCGCGCGAAGGCTTCTGGTACGCCCACCAGGGTTGGATCTTCGACGGCCGCTGGGACGCCACCGAGATCGATCGCATCCGGGACTTCGCCGCCTATCCGGAACTGCGCTGGCTCAACCGCTGGCACGCGCTTCCGCCCGTCCTCATGGGCCTGCTCTGCTACGCGGTCGCCGGCTGGAGTGGCGTCGTCTGGGGCGTCGCCATCTCGACCACCCTGCTCTGGCACAGCACCTATACGATCAACTCGCTCGCCCATCGCTGGGGCAGCGTGCGCTTCGACACAGGCGACGACAGCCGCAACAACTGGGTGCTGGCCCTGCTCACCATGGGTGAGGGCTGGCACAACAACCACCACAAGTACATGGCCTCGACCCGTCAGGGCTTCTTCTGGTGGGAGATCGACCTGACCTACTACATCCTGCGCGGGCTGGCAGCCGTCGGCATCGTGTGGGACCTGCGCGAGCCCCCCGCCAAGCTCCTCGAACGGGGATAGGCCGCGGTTGCTAGAGCGGGGGGAGCCGCAAGCTCACCCGCGTGCAACCGTCGACGCGCGCGACGTCCGCCGCCCCCCCCACGCGCCCGAGGATCAGATTCGCACTCGCCACCGCCAGGGCGCGACCCGTGAGCGCGCCGCCGGCGCCTCCTTGTAGGCCGCCGGCGCCTCCTTGTAGAGAGTCATCGCCCGGACCGTCGTCCTCTACGCAGAAGACCACGAGCCCGTCCGTCCCGGACGAGGCGTTCACCTGCACACGACCGCTCGGGCGCGTCTCCTCCACCGCATGGACGGCCAGCGTCACGATCAGGTGATGGAGGGTCTCCGAACGACCCCGCACTCGCGCCAGACCGTCCGGTTGCTGGACGTCGATCTCGACGCCGTGGCCCCCGTATTCGTCGAGCGCCTCGTCGATGCCGGCAAGCAGCGCCGCGGGCGGGACCCCGGGTTCCGGACCGGCTTCGCCGTCGAGCAGCGGCCTCACCAGCGACAGCCACGACCGGATCCGGGCCGACGAATCGTCGATCTCGACCGACGCGTTGGCGAGTTCGACGGCCGACGCCTCCGCGTCGATGAGGTCGGCATTCAAACGAATCGCCCCGACCAGATTTCCCACCTCGTGACACAGGGCGAAAACGAGGTCGTGTCCTGTCGTCATACCGAGACCTCCTGACGCGCCCGAATGTAGCCCGGCCCGGCGGTATACTCGCGCCGCATGAGATCCGGACGGCTGCTGGGAAGTGCGCACCACGTCTACGGTGCCGTCGCAGCCGTGTCCGAGGGGCCGGCGGCGATCACCCTTTCCCGGGGCGGCGCCCCCAAGACCTACGGCCACGCGGACGCCAACGAGGACGCGGTGTGCTTCGCGTTCGGTGAGCACGGCGCCCTGGTCGCGGTCGCGGACGGCCACCATGGCGCGCGGGGCGCGGAACGCGCGGTCGAGTGGCTGCTTCGGGAACGGGCGGCCGACTGGACCGAAGGCGACGTCCCCGAGCTACGGCCGGCCGCCTGGGGGGACGCGGCCGGTACCGTCCTGCAGGCCATCCATCACGACCTGCTCGCCCAAGCCCACGAGCTGCGCCTGGCTCCCGCGCCCACCACCCTGTCCCTCGCGCTGGTGCGACCGCGCGAGGGCGTCTTGCTGCACGCCTCCGTGGGAGACAGCCACGTCTTCCTGGCCCGAGACGCGGGGGCAAGCGCTCATGCAGCCAGTGATCTCGCCTGGGCGACGACGGGCCAGCGAGGCTGCGCGTTCGCGGGCGACCAATACGACGGGGGGCAGCTTCGACCGGAACAATGGGTTGTCGGCTGCGAGCCACTCGCGGACGCTCGCGCAGTCCTGCTCGCATCCGACGGTCTGTCCGAGGTCGGCATTGGCGTCGAGGACCCCGCGGCGGCGGCCGCCGCCGCTGTGGACTACGCACACCGTGGCGGCGCCGGACAGGACACGGGTGCGCCTGCGCTCGAGGCCTGCCGGCACCTGACCGAGGCCGCTCTGGCCGCCCATCGCGAGAATCGTGCCGGGGACAACATGTGCTCCGCCGTGATCTGGCTCGACGATCTCGCTTGACGCAACGCTGACCCTGGTGCTGCCCCCAAGGCAGACCGCAACGCGCGGGCCGCAGCGCGGGACGCGAAACGCGCGTCACGCGAGCAGCGATACCACCCGGTCTGCGATCGCGGTCGCCGCCGTCAGCCCGGGCGACTCGATCCCGATGCAATTCACCAGGCCCGGGAGGCCCCGGTCCGACTCTTCCGAGACGACGAAGTCGGCAAAGCCCCCGCCCGGGCCCGCCAGCTTCGGCCGGATGCCGGCGTAGTCGGGCGACAAGTCCGAAGGCGACACCCCCGGCAGGTAGCGAGCCACCGCCTGCGCGAAGCCCGCTGCCTTCGAGGCGTCTATCTCGTAGCCCACGGCGGTCACGTATTCCGTGTCGGGGCCGAAGCGGATCCGACCTCCGAGATCGAGGGTGGCGTGGATGCCGAGTCCGGCCTGCGCGGGCACCGGGTAGACGAGGTGGTCGAGCCGAACCGGTGACGACGGCGCGAGAGAGAAATAGTCGCCCTTGCAGTAGTGCAGGCGGTAGCCGCAGGCATCGACGTCGAGGCCGGCGCGCTCCGCGACGCGGTCGGCTTCGAGACCGGCGGCGTTCACCACCGCCCCGGCCCGAAGTTGCTGGACCTCGGCGCCAGCACCCGGTGCGCCGGACCGCGCATCGACGCGCCAGCCCGCAGTGTCTCGCTCGACGGCGAGCGCTTCGGTCTGCAATGCCACCACCGCCCCGTGGGCTTCGGCCTCGGCCTGGAAGGACAGCGCATAGCCGTGGGCATCGACGATGCCGGTCTCCGGAGACAGCAGCGCACCCAGCGCGCGCACATGGGGCTCGATCTCGGCGACCGCGGCGGCATCCCGGTGCTCGAGCTCGACGCCGTTCTGTCGCGCCGTCGCCTGGATGCCCTCGAGAACCCCCAGCTCGGCCTCGCTCGTCGCGACGATCAGCTTGCCGGTTCGCCGGTGGGATACGCCGCGGTCCCGGCAGCGCGCGTACAGTTCTCGGCGTCCCGCGACGCACAACTCGGCCTTGAGGCTGCCGGCCGGATAGTAGATGCCGGCGTGGATTACTTCGCTGTTGCGACTGGTGGTCTCGCGCGCGATTCCGTCGTGACGCTCGAGCACGATCACCGTGCGCCCGGCTCGCGCCAGCGCAGCAGCTGCCGCCAACCCGACCACACCGGCGCCGATCACCACGACGTCGGCGTCGTGACTCACTCGGGTCCAGGCTCCGGCCCAGACCCAGAATCAGGCCCGGAATCAGGCCCAGACCCGGCCCCCGAAGCCCAGCGCGGCGGCACGACCAGCTGCAGGAAGTTCGCACGCTGGCTCGCCGGACCGAACACCAGCAGCCCCACGGCGGCCACCATGTAGCCGCCAGTGAACCACCAGCGCGCTTCGGTGCTCGAGAAGAACAGCTGCCCGGCGAACAGCGCCGCCAGCGTGAGCGCCTCCCTTCGGCTGAAGGTGAGATCCGAAAGCATGACCGCGGCCAGCAACGACTGCGCGGAGGTCAGCAGCAGCTCCTCGGTCTGGCGGTCATCGAGCGGCAGCCCCATGGGAGCGCCGAGGGAGATCCCGTAGGCGATGGGGATGGCGCCCACCAGCAAGGTCCACTGGTTGACCTTCGAGGAGACGAGGGCACCGATCCCCACGGACCCTCGCAGCTTCCAGGCGAACAGGATCGCCACCACGAATTCCGGCGACTCGGAAGCCAGGGGCGCGATCCACTGCACCAGCAGAAACTCGTCCACGTCGTAGTTCCGACCGAGGTGGACCAGGCTCTCCGCGAACGGCTCGGCGGAGACGAAGATCGCCGCTCCCGCGAACACGAAGAGACCCAGTGCCCAGAGCCTGCGGCCGAGGGTTCCGAACTGCGTGTCGATGAGCATCGCCGGACCCATCAGCTCCGGTTCCTCGTTGTCGCCCTTCATGGCAGCGCGCACGTAGGCGACGAAGAGCGCGAGCAGGACGGCGGCGTCGAACAGGCTGATGGTGCCCGAGAGCGGGATCACGAAGGAGTAGAGCGTCGCCCACACGAGGAAGCGAAGCTCGAGTCGCTGGCGGGGGTGCACGACGAGCTTGGTCGTCTTGGCCCGGTAGCACGCGATCAGGACGACGGCGGCCCATCCGAAGCCGATGAGCAGACGGTTCGCACCCGTCATGTTCGCCACCGCATAGCCCGCGTAGCTCGGGTCCTTGCCCGCCATCCAGGCGAAGTGCAAGTCGATCGCGTACTCGGGCAACACGCCGACCAGCGCGAGGACCAACAGCGCCAGCGACTGGGGGATGTCGCGCTCGGCCACCTCGCAGGACCACGACAGCATGAACGCCGCGCCCAGGATCGCCGCACCGGAGATCACGGCCATCGCCTCGAAGGGAAGTCCGAGCCCCCCGAAGGCATGGGCCACCATCCACGGCACGGGCAGCATCACTCCGAAGACGAACCAGAGGAGATCGCGCGCGCGCAGCCGCGGGCCTTGCATCAGTCGAGCGGTCGTTCGTACGCGCGAGCGAAGCGCTCGCGAATCGCGGCGAGGTCGGTTTCGATGCTCTGGGGTCCCGGCTGCGCGACCTTGAGCGAGCCCATGAGATTGCCGAGCCTCGCGCCTTGCTCGAGCGGGAGATCGTTCAGCAGTGCGTACAGGATGCCCGAGCGGAAGGCGTCTCCGCAGCCCGTCGGATCCACGACGCGGTCGGGGGTCACGGTCGGGATCTCGTCCCGGTCCCCGTCCATGCGCACGCCGACCTCGTGAGCGCCGCGACGCAACCAGGAACCCTGCTCGCCCCGGGTCACCACCAATGCTCCCACGCGAGAGGCGACGCCGTCTTCGTCGAGTCCGGTCTTCTCGAGGGTCAGCGCCCATTCGTAGTCGTTCACGACGTACACCGAAGCTCCATCGAGCAGCGAGATCAGCTCGGGGCCGTCGAACATGGGCAGACCCTGTCCGGGGTCGACCACACATGCGATCCCGCGCTGCTTGAGTGCCGTCGCGTGCTCGATCATCGCACGCTTGCCGTTCGGCGCGACGATGCCGACCCGGATCTCGGACTCCACACCGTCGAGGGGTGCCTCGTGTGCTCGGTCCATGGCGCCGGAATGGAAGGAGGTGATCTGGTTGTTCTCGAGATCCGTCGTGATGAAGCACTGCGCGGTGAAGCAGTCCTCGAGCACGCGGATGTGATCGCGGCGGACGCCGTGCTGATCCATCCAGTCCGCATAGGCGCCGAAGTCGTGGCCCACGGTGCCGAGCAGGATCGGGTCGAGGTCGAGGCAACGCAGGTTGTAGGAGATGTTGGCGCCCGTCCCTCCCCACACCCGCTTCAGCTCCGGCACCATGAACGCGACGTTCAGGGTGTGGATCTTGTCGGGCAGGATGTGGTTCTGGAACTTGTCCGGAAAGACCATGATCTGGTCGATGGCGATCGAACCCGTGACGAGAACCGACATGAATCTCCTGATTTCCCCGAGAGCGCGAACGAATCCGCAAGACAGGCGAGCAGTGGACCGCGCAGTCTCGCGACCTGCGGGCAGAGCGTCAATCCCGAGGGTACAGTGGCCCCGATGAACGATCGTTCTCCCGGTACGCCCGCAGCTGCCCGGCCCCTTCGCGTCGCTGTCCTGCTGTCGGGAAACGGCTCGAGTCTCGAGAACCTGCTCGAGCACATCGACGCGGGCGAGGTGAACGCCGAGGTCGTCGTCGTGATCTCGTCGAAGGAGAAGGCTTTCGGGCTCGAGCGAGCCCGGAGACGCGGCATTCCGGCGATTGCGGTGTCGCGCAAGCAGCACCCGGCCAAGCAGGTCTTCAACGATCGCCTGCACGAGGCTCTCGCCCCCTACGACGTCGACCTGGTGACGCTGCTGGGCTTTCTCTCGCTCTTCGAGCTGCGCGGACGCTACGCAGGACGGACCCTCAACGTCCATCCGGCGCTGATCCCGTCCTTCTGTGGCACGGGCTTCTACGGCAGCCGGGTGCATGAGGCGGTGCTGGCGTCCGGCGTCAAGCTGTCCGGAGCCACGGTGCACCTGTCGGACGACCAGTACGACACCGGGCCGATCCTGCTGCAGGAAGCCGTCCCCGTGCTCGAGGACGACACGGTCGACAGCCTGGCCGCCCGGGTCCAGGAGGCCGAGCGACGCCTCCTCCCCCGGGCCGTCCAGCTCTTCGCCGAGGGCCGGGTCCACGTCGAGGGCAACCGGGCCCGCATCGACGGCTGACCTTCGACCTCCTCCCCTCGATCCACTCTTGACCTCATTCCACTCTTGACCGGGGGCGAAAACAAGGCGAAGGTAGTCCTTCGTGTCCCGTCAACCCCCCGGCGGCGTACTGAAGCAGGTCCGTCGCACGCATAATCGAATAGAGAGCCGAATCGAACGGCTCGAGTCGCTTCTCTCCGACTTTTGCACCCGGCTCCCCCCTGGCCTGACCCCGGCCAACCGCCTCACCCTGGGCGGCAGGGTCCAGGAGAGCGCCGGTCATCTCCCGGTCGGGTGTGACCGCATCGACCGCTTGCTGGGCGGTGGCTTTCCCGTCGGAGCCCTCAGTGAGATCAGTGGGGCCGCCTCTTCGGGACGGACCTCGCTGGCCCTCACCCTGCTCGCCGCCACCACGGCGAAGGGTGAGCTGGCCGGCTGGGTGGACGCTGCCGACGCCTTCGATCCGATCTCGGCCGAACGACTCGGCGTCGACCTCGACCGGGTGCTGTGGGTGCGCCCACCGAACGAGCGAGAGGCCCTGGCCGCCAGCGAGCGGCTGCTGAAGACCGAGGGCTTCCCCCTGGTGCTGCTGGACTGGACGAACCGAAGGGCAGGACCGGGGACGGCGTCCTGGCTGCGACTCACCCGACTCGCCGCCGCCTCCCGGACGACCCTGCTGCTGCTCAGTGCAGAGCGGCTCGCCGGCCCCCACGCCGCGCTCGCCATCGAGATGCAGCCCGCACGCGCCTGCTTCACGGGGACGCCCTCCCTGCTCGAAACCCTCGAGACCCGCATGCTGCTGGTGCGCAGCCGCGCCACGTCCGTCGACCCCGACGGCGCCTCCATCGTCGTGAATGAGTCCGCCGCCTGATTCGGAGAAAGGTTCGAGAGGAGGTCGGCGGACAAGCCGCGTGGCCTGCCTGCTGGTTCCGGACCTGCCGCTGCGCGCCGAGCTGCGCGCGCATCCCGAGCTCGAGGGGAAACCCTTCGTGGTCGCGGCGGGGGACGATGCCCGGGCAGAGGTGATCGCCGTCTCGCCGGCGGCCTTCGCAGACGGTGTACGCGCCCGGGGCTCGGTCACCCAGGCGCGTTCCATCAGCAGTGCCTTGCAGGTGCGCGTGATGTCGCCGGCGCTCGAGCAGGCCACGCGCCAGACCCTGGTGGACCTCGCCCTTTCCTTCTCGCCGCGCGCCGCGCTGGCCGAGCGATCGACCTGGGCGTTTCCCTGCGAAGCGGCCGTCCTGCTCGACGCCTCGGGGTTGTCGCATCTCTTTTCACAGGAAGCGCACTTCGCTTCGGCTCTCGGCGCGCGCGCAGAAGCCCTGGGACTGCCGGGGTTCGTGGCCGTTGCGGCTTCCAGAAGCGTGGCGCACATCGCCGCGCGACGTTGCGCGACCACGGACCCGTCGCGGTCCGAGCACACCGTGTGCGTCCTGCCCCCAGGCCACGAGTCCCGGTTCCTCTCGCCCCTGCCCGTCGACCTGCTCGACCCGGACGACAAGCTCGGCCAGCAGCTCACCCGATTCGGGATCCACACGGTGCGCGACCTGCTGCGTCTGCCCCGACGTGCATTGGCCACGCGCCTCGGCCCCGAAGTCCTGCAGCTGGCCGCCCGGGCACGCGGCGAGGAGAACGAGTCCCCCCTGCCGGCACCCAGCGACGACCTCATCGTCGAGGCCATGGACCTCGACCACCCGGTCGACCGCAGCGAGCCGTTGTTATTCGTCCTGCGCGGACTGCTCTCTCGTCTGCTCGAACGACTGACCCTGCGGCGCCTCGCCTGCGGCCCGCTCGATCTCGAGCTCGAGCTCGTTGGAGGGGGTCGCGATGCGCGACGGATCGGCATCGCGGGGCCGACCCGCGACCTGCGCGTGCTGTTGCGACTCGTTTCCCTCTCTCTCGAGAGCGACGCACCCGACGCCGCCGTCGAGTCCGTCCGGCTGGGAACCCGGGGACATCCCCTGCAGTGCGACCAGCTCGACCTGTTCCGCCCGAGAGGACCGGACCCGAACACCTTGGACCGGACCCTGAGCGAGCTGGAATCCCTGTGTGGCGCGGGCCGGGTGGGAGCACCGGAAATCGCGAACGAACACCGGCCCGACGCCTATGGGATGAAGCCCTTTCAACCCGCATCTCTTTCGTCGACACGCTCGTCGACACCTTCGTCGATACCTTCGTCGACACCTTCGTCGGGCCCCGAGGTTGATCGCGTATCCGGGGAAACCCTCGTGGTCCGAGCACTACGCCCTGCGGTCGCTGCCGAGGTCCGTGTCAGTCGCGGGGTGCCCGTGTCCTTGCGGAGCGCCGTCTCGAGTGGCGACGTGGTACACACCTCGGGGCCATGGCGAACGACAGGGCGCTGGTGGTCGGATACTGAACGCTATGCACTCGATCACTTCGACGTCCAGGTCAGCGATGGAACGGTGTTGAGACTGTGCTTCGATTGGCACGCTCGCGCCTGGCGTGTGGATGGGGTCTATGACTGAGAGAGGCCTCGGCGGGCAGCCAGAACAACGGGCAACCAGAAATAGTCGTTGCAAGGTCCCTCAATCTCCTTAGACTGACCGCCGGTCAGAACCCTCCTTCTCACCAACCCCACTCGCTACTCGCGAACCCCCTGCCGAGCGCCCCACCGAGCGCCGGTCGAAGACGAGGACCCCCTCCCGCATGTCCGCACCCAGCCCCGACCGTCAGGACCACATCCTCGCCTTCTTCAAGGGCTTCCTCGATGAGCCGAAGCAGGTGGGGTCGATCATTCCCAGCTCGCGTTTCCTCGAGAAGCGTCTGGTGAAGGTCGCCGAGCTGGCCCAGGCCGACGTCGCCATCGAGCTCGGCCCCGGCACCGGCGGCACCACGCGCGCCGTCCTCGCCCGCATGAAGCCGGATGCCAAGCTGCTGGCCATCGAGATCAATCCGAGGTTCGCGCGCTTGCTGAAGCGCACCATCCGCGACCCGCGCCTGATCGTCCACGAAGGCAGCGCTGCCGACATCGGCGACGCCCTCCGCGCCCACGACCTGCCCCCGGCCGACGTGATCCTGTCGGGCATCCCCTTCTCGACCATGGACCGCGAGCTCGGCCTCTCGATCCTGCGCAGCATCGACGCCAACCTCGCGCCCACCGGCCGCTTCGTCGCCTATCAGTTCCGCGACCGCGTCGAGGACCTGGGTCGCCAGGTGATGGGTGCGCCCAGCATCCAGCTCGAGCTGCTCAACGTCCCGCCCATGCGCATCTATCGCTGGAACAAGTCCTCCGCCTGATAGGATGACTCTCCGTACGCCGGAGCGTTCCGCCCGGCGCCACGAGGGAGGCTCCGTGGACGAACCCCGAGTGCTCCGCTGGGAGAGCCTGACCAAGCGCAGCTTCGACGCCATCGATCGCAGTCGCGCGGTCGTACTGGTCACCTGCTCTCCCCTCGAGGTGCACGGTCCGCACCTGCCCCTGGGCGCCGACGCCCTCGAAGGCGAGGGCCTGGCCGAGCGCGTGCTGCGCTTCCTGCCGGACCGTCACCGCGACCGCGTCTTCCTCAAGCTGCCCTTCATCTACGCTGCGACGGACACCGTCCCGCAGCCCGGGTCGCTGTACTTCCAGCCCTCGACGACGATGACGGTGCTCGAGGACCTGGGGCGCACCCTCGCCGCTCAGGGTTTCGAGCACGTCGTCGTGTCGAACTTCCACGGGGGCCCGCGCCACTTCCTCGCCATCGAGAAGGCCTGCCAGCGCGTGCATCGGCGACACGGCATCAAGATGGTCTCGCTCTTCTCGCTGATGATCACGAGACTGACCGAAGGCACGTCGAATCTCGACGACGTGCTCGGCAACGTCCCGGGCGTCCACAAGCCCGACCTCCGGGGCGACACCCACGGCGGTCTCGTCGAGACCAGCCAGCTGCTGGCGTTGCACGGCGACTGGGTCGATCCCGACTACAAACACCTGCCGCAGATGACCGCCGAGATCTGGCTCGCGAACCAGGGCAGGACCCGGGTCGAGAAGGGCAACAAGCTCGGCGACCTGATCAACCTGCTGCGCGGCAATCGCGACGGCATCGCGTTCTTCAAGGAAGAGACCTATTCCGGCGCCCCGGCGGGCGCATCCGCCGAGCTCGGCGAACGCTTCCTCGACCTGCTCGGCGAGAAGGCGGCCGGGGCGGTCACCGAGCTGCTCGACGGCGACATCGGCCCGGAAGACTGCCACTCACCGATCTGGGGAATCCGGTTCCTCTTCCTCAATCCCGTGATGATCAAGCTCGCGAACTGGATCGTCGGACTGCGCCCGAACCCCATCGCCTGACGCCTCCTCTCCGCGCTTGATCTGCAGGGTGAGCCCCGCGCGCTCGGCGGGCCCCTGGCTGGCGCGGCGGACGGTCCCGCCGCCGAAGCGGTCGCTGATCTCGTCGAGGGCGCGGTTGAGCTGGCTGCGCTTCTCTCGTTCCGGGGACGCGAACAGCCCGAGCTGGGTGGGACGCTCGCCGATCACGTTGGTGCATCCGACCCCGATGAGGCGCACCGCCTGGTCGAGGGCCGCGCGCGCGAGCAACCCGCGCGCCTCGCGCGCGATGAGGTCGCCGTCGTCCGTGGGCTCGGCGAGGGTCACGCGCCGGGTGTGGACCCTGTAGCCGCGGGGACCCGGCGCGACGCGCTTGCCTTCCTTCCACTTGAGCACGACGGTCCGCGCCTGCACCTTGTCGCGCCGCAAGCGTCGAGCGACGGATTCGGCGTGGGTCAGGATCGTCGCCTCGAGTACGCCGCGGTCGGAGACGTCCTGGCGGAAGGTGTTCTCCTCGCTGTAGGAGACCGCCTCGCGGTACGGCTCGATCTCGCGCAGGTCGCGGCCGCGGGCCAGGCGCGCGACCGACAGCCCCCAGTCGCCGAGGCGCTCCTCGAGCCGCCGGTCGTCCGCGCGCGCCAGATCGCCCA
Organism: Deltaproteobacteria bacterium; assembly: GCA_029261855.1. GTDB lineage: Bacteria > Myxococcota_A > UBA9160 > UBA9160 > UBA4427 > JAJDAN01. The sequence continues at coordinate 16,829 of JAJDAN010000090.1, read as the reverse complement.
GGGTGTGGAAGCCCGCCGCCAACAAGCGCTGCTCGCCGACGGCACCGACGCCCCAGACCGCGCGCACGGGCAGGGGGTCGAGGAACTCGCGCACCTCGTCCGGCGCCACCTCGCGCAGGCCATCGGGCTTGGCGGCCCCGCTGGCGATCTTCGCCACCATCTTCACCGGGCCGATCCCCACGGAGATCGGCAGCCCGAGCTCGTTGCGCACCCGTGCGCGCAGGCGTTCGCCGATCTCCCGGGGCGTCCCCATCAGCCGTTCGCTTCCGGTGAGGTCGAGAAAGGCCTCGTCGAGAGACAAGCCTTCGACCGACGGCGAGAAGTCCCGGAAGATCGCGAACACCTTGCGGGACTCGTTCGCGTAGCGCGCCATGTCCCCGCGCACGAACACCAGCCCCGGGCAGCGCTCACGCGCCTGGAAGGACGGCATCGCCGAGTGCACGCCGAAAACCCGGGCCTCGTAGCTCGCCGCCGAAACCACACCGCGCGGACCGTCTCCGCCCACCGCAAGGGGCTTCCCGCGCAGCTCGGGATGGTCGCGTTGCTCCACCGACGCATAGAAGGCGTCCATGTCGGCGTGCAAGATGACCGTGGGGTGGTCGGTCATGGCCCGAGTGTAACGGTCGTGCGACACTGGCGGGCCATGTCGTCCTCCTCGAACAAGCCCCGGGTCTACGTCGACGGCCACGTCGGCACGACGGGCCTGCGCATCCGGGACTGGCTGGCGGGTCGCGCCGATCTCGAGCGCGTGGAAATCGACGAGTCGCGCCGAAAAGACGATGCCACCCGCCGGGAATGCCTGCTTTCGGCGGATCTGGTCGTGCTGTGCCTGCCCGACGACGCGTCCCGGCAGGCGGCCAGCTGGCTCGACGGCAGCGAGACGAAGATCATCGACGCCAGCACCGCGTTTCGGGTGGACGACGGCTGGGTCTACGGCGTGCCGGAGCTGGGCGCCGACCAGCGGGACGCCATCGCGAACGCGAAGCGGGTCTCGAACCCGGGCTGCTACCCGACGGCGGTGATCCTGGCGTTGCGGCCCCTGGTAGACGCCGGGCTCGTTCCGCCGGACAGCGCCATCGCGGTCCACGCCCTCTCCGGCTACAGCGGCGGCGGCCGCAAGCTGATCGAGCGCTGGCAGGACCCGGACCTCGGCCTCGTCGCCCTGCCCTACGAGGCACCCTACTCGCTACAGGCGCGCCACAAGCACATGCCGGAGATGACCCGCTACAGCGGCCTGCTGCACGAGCCGGTCTTCGTCCCCGCCGTCGGTCCCTTCGACTGCGGCATGCGCGTGGAGATCCCACTGCACGCCGCTCTGCGGCCGGCCGGGTGCTCGGGCAAGGCGATCCAGGAGGCGCTCGTCGAGCGCTACGCCAACGAGCCCTTCGTCGCGGTGCGGCCGCTGCTCGAGGGCCGCGCCACCGACGAGCGCAGCCTCGACCCGCGCGCCTGCAACGACACCAACCGCATCGAGCTGCAGGTGATCGACCACGAGAGCGACCACGTCCTGCTCGTCGCCATCCTCGACAACCTCGGCAAGGGAGCGGCCGGCGCCGCCATCCAGAACCTGAACCTCATGCTGGGGCTGTCCGAGAAGACGGGGCTCCCGGAGTAACCGTCGGGGAAGGCGGGGTCAGACCGGCTTGCGACGCGAAGCGGCGCGGAGCGCCAGTACCAGGCCGCAGGCGACCAACAGCCCGCTCGCGGGCTCCGGCAGGAGCCGTAGGATGCCGGAGTCCTGCACGCCGAACTCCATGTCGACGATGTCGCCGGTTTCCAGGACTCCGGTGAGGCGGCCCGTCCGCTCCGCTCCACCCGTGAGCGCGGCCACGTTGCCGAACCCGAACGGCACGCCGTCGATCGCCCAGTCCTCGCCGAAGAGCTGGACGAGGCCGAAGTCGGAGATGCCCATACCGAAGAGTCCCGACGTCAGCGGGCCGGAGTGGATGTCGGCGCGGCCGTTCCCGCTGACCGAGAACCCGTAGTAGGCGTCCAGGCGCGCCGTGCCCTCCACGAGCAGGTACGCGTCGTCCCGCACGCTTCCGCTGTCGAGCCCGTAGCGGCCTCCCGTCATGTGCATCGCGGACGACTCGTACAGGTGCGCCAGGAACAGCGAGCCAGCCGTCACGGTGGTGGTCGACTGGCCGCGCGCAACGAACTGAGCTGTGCCGTCGTGCAGGACGAGGTTGGCCTCGTGATCGGCGGAGATGCTCTCCAGGAACGCGTCGACCTCCACGCTCGAGCGGTCCTGGGCCGAGAGGACCGTCCCGTAGCCGAGCGCCTGCAACCAATTCACCGTCGAGTCGTCGTAGGCCGCGACGCTCGCGTACCCGATGCTGCCCAGCAGCTCGAGATCCGAGTGATCGTACACCCGGAAGTTCAGCGAATAGAGGTCGTCGGCGAGCGTCACGTCGAGGCGGGTGGGATCACTCGCGGGCCCATCGCGAACCTCGATCAATGCGCCGTCGGGCTCGGGGATCTGCGCGTACGCGCTCAGCACGTGGTCCCCGCCGTCGTCGTACACGACGGTGCTCTGGGCAGCCGCCGAGCCGCCCAGGAGCAACGAGAGAGCAAGCAGGATCCCAATCCGCATTCGCCGCTCCTATCGATCGCCCGCGCGAAACTCAACCCCGGCGGATCAGGCCGCCGTGCCCGCTGCCGCGAAGTACCAGTCGAGCGCCTCGCGGTGGAAGGTCCCGGACGGCCAGTGTCTTCCGCCTTCGTCCGCCGAGAAGGTGACGTCGAAGCCGGACGCGATCAGCCGGTCGCGGGTAGGGATGGCGACGGTGTGGAAGTCGAACAGCTCGTCGTGGGTTCCGTACTCGAGATAGATGCGCGGACGCGGCTCGGGGACGCCTGTCTTGAAGGTTTCGGCCGTGTCCGGATCGAGCACGATGAAGCCGGCCGCCCAGCCGATCAGTGCGGCGAACATCGTGGAGTTGGAAAGACCGACGGACATCGCGTAGCTGGCGCCGTCCGAGTAGCCGATCAGCACCTGCTGCAGCGGGTCGACCGGGAAGCGCCGGTAGATCAGATCGTAGGCAAACTCGAGGAAGTCGAGATCCGGGCGTCCCTCGCTGGCGATCAGGTCCCAGGTGGGCTCGAGGGAGCGCGGGATCAGGAAGAAGGCCTGCCTTCGGTTCGGCTCGTCGCGGTAGGCCTTGGCCAGCGCCTCGTCCTGACGGCCGGCGCCGTGCAACACGGTGAACAGCGGGTAGCGCCGGGCGGGATCGATCTCGTCTGGCGTGAGGAGCACCGCGCTCGAAGCACCTTCTTCGAGTCGCACGAAGCCAGTGGGCGGCTCTTCTCCCGTCGGCTCGACGGGCTTGTAGCCGACCCGCAGCTTCAGGCTGTCCACGAGTGGACCAGGTGCGAGCGGATGGCGCCGAGCCCCGTGTCGTCGAGGCTCTGGACCACGCGGGACGCCGCCTGCATGCCCGAAGTCAGCGCTCCCTCGACGGTCGGGCCGATCAGATAGTCGCCCGCGAACGCCAGCCGCGGCGACCGCCCGATGCGGACGTCGAAGTTCTCGAGTCGCGACAGCGCACCCAACGGGAAGACCGGACGCGCGTACGGCCAGCGGTGCACCACCGCCTCGTAGGACGGCAACAGGCCGACGGGGGTCTTGGCCAGTGCATCGAGGGTGAAGCCGATGATCTCTTCGTCCTTCGCACGGCCGAGGCGAACCACCGCAGACTCGGCGAGGTGCACCGTCAGGTGTCCGGTGCCCGCGGGTCCGGCTCCCGGGTCCCGATGGGTCGCGAAGATCGATCGCAACCCGGTACCGGCCTCGCGCGGAATGCAGTTGCCGAAGGCGAGACCGCCCGGGCGCGTGGGCAGCAGGACATCCACCTGGATGCCCGGCGCATAGCGCACGGAATCGAAGAAGATGCGCTCGTCGCTCGTCAGCGTGTTGCACAGCTGCGGAACGACGGGGCCCGGCACCGCCATTACGACGGCGTCGGCCAGGAAGCTGCGCTCGCGACCGCGGGATCGGTAGCGGACCCGCGCACCCGTGCGTTCGGTCTCGACGGAGAAGACCTCGCAGCCCGTGCGCACGCGGACGGCGTCCGAGAGCGCTTCCGCCAGCCGGGACAAGCCTCCCTCGAAGCTGACCGGCGCAGCGCCCTGAGCGAGGGAGCGCATGGAAAGCAGAAAGAACGCCGCGCCCACGTCCTCGGGCTCACACCCGAGCAGTGTGGAAACGAAAGGCGAAACGAGACGCTCGCGAGCTGCGTCTCCGAGCAGCCGCGCCAGGTAGCGAGGCATGTCCTCGCCGTCCTCGAGACGCGCCGCCCGCTCGGGCTGAACCGGGTCGAGACGATCGCGATGACGGAACAGCTCAGCGGAGAGGCGCCCCATCCGCAGGCGGGCGCCGGGAGCCAAGACCGCAGAACGCAGGGCTCCGAAGCCGGGGGCGAAGCTGCACGGCTCGAAGCGACCCGCGTAGAGCACGCGGCCGGGCACGCTGCCCTCCGGTTCGAGATGGACGACGGCGTCTCCGAGCCCGAGGGTGCCCGCCACGCTCAGAACATTGCGCTGCCCGTCGGTGAAGAAGCCCGCCCCGGTCTGGATGCGGCGGTCACCGTGTGCCACGGCGCGCAGCCGCCCGCCGGGGTCCGCCGACTGCTCGAGCACCTGCACCTCGTGCCCGGCGCGCTGCAGACGCCAGGCGCACACGAGGCCGGCAACGCCAGCGCCTACGACGACGATCCCCGCCATCAGGCGACCGTCACCTTCCGAATTGCGGCATCCGCCGCATCGGGTGCGAAGGGCTTGCGCAGGAAGACACCCCCCAGAGCCTCCAGTCGGTCGCGGAGCAGCGGCGGTAGCTCGTCGCCGCTCGTGAGTACGACCCCGACATCCTCGCGCAGGCCGAGCATTCTCGAAAGCAGCGGATCCACACCCGCCGGCGGAATCACGACATCGAGCAGCACGGCGTCGATCTCGTCCCGATGCTGCTCGAAGATCCGGGCGGCCTCGTCGGCGTCCGCTGCCGGGAAGACCCGGAAACCGCGCTTCTCGAAGACCCGCACGAGCAACCGCAAGAGCTGCGGCTCGTCGTCGACGACCAGTACGGCCCTGCCTGCAGGCGCCCCGTCCAACACTCCCTCTTGCACCCGGGGAGCATACGTCGCGCGGCCAGCGAGCGGTCAAATACCTGAATCAACTGACGTTTTCTTTCATTGACTCGAAGCGAAAACAAACCGAAAGTGGATCGATGGCCACCCCCCGAAGAACCAGCGACTACGTCGAGCTGCGCTCCTGCAGCGCCTTCTCGTTTCTTTCCGGCGCCTCCAACCCGGAAGACCTGATCGACTGCGCGGCAGATCTGGACATTCCGGCGCTGGCCCTGGGCGACCGGGACGGTGTCTACGGCATACCGCGCTTCCACCAGGCCGCCGTGCGAGCCGGCATACGGGCAATCCACGGCGCCGAGCTGACTCTCGACTCTTTCGGAGCCCCCGAAGCCCCCGAAGCCAGCGGAGCCCGCGGAGCCCGCGCGGCGCGCAAGCTGCCGCTCGGCGTGCGGGCGCCTTCGCTGCTGTTGCTCGCCGAGTCGCCTGGAGGCTGGCGCAACCTGTGTCGGCTGATCACCGCATCCCATGCCGAACGCGAGAAAGGAGAAGCTGCGCTTCGTTTCGAGGACTTCGAACGACACGGCAGCGACCTCACGGTGCTCGTGCGCGGGGACGAGCGCCTCACCCCACAGCTGCTCGACCGCACACGCGCGGCCTTCCCGGGAAGGGACCGGGTCTGGGTCGATGTGTCGCGGCCCTTCCACCGCCACAGTGAGAAGCTCTCGCGTCGGGCCGTCGATCTGGCAGAAGCCGCGGGCGTCCCAGTGGTCGCCACGGGAGACGTCCGCTGCGCCCGCGCCGAAGATCGCAAGCTGCTCGACGCCCTCACCTGCCTGTATTGGCGAACGACCCTGGACGCTGCCGGGCGACGCCTGTTGCCGAACGGCGAGCACTACCTGCGTTCACCCGCAGACATGACGGCGCGCTTCGCAGATCGCCCCGAATGGGTGCGCTCCACGCGCACCATCGCCGACCGCTGCACCTTCACCCTCGAGAACCTGGGCTATCGCTTCCCCGAATACCCGGTGCCGCCCGGCGAGACCCAGGCTTCCTTCTTGCGCAAGCTCACCTGGATCGGCGCTCGCGAACGCTATGAGAATCCGGGCAAGGCCCGGCTCTCCCGGCGAGTCCGCACCCAGATCGAGCACGAGCTCGCGGTCATCGAGAAGCTCGACCTTTCCGGCTACTTCCTGATCGTCTACGACATAACGCGCTTCGCCCTCGAGCGGGGAATGTTGTGCCAGGGAAGAGGATCGGCGGCCAACAGCGCCGTCTGTTATGCGCTGGGGATCACCGCCGTCGACCCGGTGGGCATGGATCTGCTCTTCGAACGTTTCCTGTCGGAAGAGCGCGGCGAGTGGCCGGACATCGACCTCGACCTCCCCTCCGGCGACCAGCGCGAGCTGGCCATCCAGTACGTCTTCGAGAAGTACGGCCACCACGGCGCCGCCATGACCGCCAACGTCATCACCTACCGCTCGCGCATGGCCGTGCGCGAAATGGGAAAGGTCCTGGGCATGGCGGACGATGCCATCGGCCGACTCTCGAAGCTGCTCGCCCACGTGTCGTTCCGCGACGACCTCCCCGAAGACCGGGACCGCCTGCCCGAGATCCTGAAGAGCGCGGGCATCGACCCCAGCGCACCGCGGATCGCCCTGCTGCTCGAGCTCATCGCCCGGGTGCAGGGCTTGCCTCGTCATCTGGGTCAGCACAGCGGTGGCATCGTGATCGCCGCTGGACGACTGGACGAGGTGGTACCCATCGAGCCTGCCAGCATGGAAAACCGGCGCGTCGTGCAATGGGACAAAGAGGACTGCGCGGACCTCGGCATCATCAAGATCGACCTGCTCGGACTCGGCATGCTCGACGCCCTCGAGAAGGCGATCCCCCTGATCGAGCTGCACGAAGGCAAGACCATCGACCTGGCCCACCTGCCACCCGACGACCCGGACACCTACGCCATGATCCAACGCGCGGACACCGTGGGGACCTTCCAGATCGAGAGCCGGGCCCAGATGGCGACCCTGCCCCGCATGAAACCCGCCTGCTTCTACGACCTCGTGGTGGAGATCGCGATCATCCGCCCGGGTCCCATCGTCGGCGAGATGGTGCACCCGTACCTGAACCGGCGCGCTGGCCGCGAAGAAATCGACTATCCGCATCCCAGTCTCGAACCGATCCTCAAGCGTACCCTGGGCGTCCCCATCTTCCAGGAACAGATCCTGCGCATCGCGATGGAAGCGGCGGGCTTCAGCGGCGGCGAGGCCGAAGAGCTGCGACGCGCCATGGGCTTCAAGCGGTCCATCGCCGCCATGGACAAGATCGAGGACCGCCTGGTGGCCGGCATGCGGGCGAAAGGGCTCACTGTCGAGGCCCAGAAGTCGGTGCATCGCTACATCACGGCCTTCGCGCTCTACGGCTTCCCCGAGAGCCACTCGGCGTCGTTCGCGTTGATCGCCTACGCCTCGTCGTACCTCAAGTGCCACCACCCGGCGGCATTCCTGGCGGGACTGCTCAACGCCTGGCCCATGGGCTTCTACAACCCGGCCACCCTCGTAAAGGACGCCCAGCGTCACGGCGTCGAGGTGCGTGCCATCGACGTGATGCATTCGGACTGGGAGTGCACGCTGGAAACCCGGGACGGCGAGCGACCCGCGGTCCGCATCGGTCTGCATTTCGCGAACGGGTTGCGGGAAGAGACCGGTCGTCACATCGCACGCGAACGCGCGGAGCGGCCCTTCGCACATCTCGCCGACCTGTCAGCCCGGGTGTCGTTCCACCGGAACGAGCTGGACACATTGGCCGAGCTGGGCGCGCTCGCAGCACTCACCGGGCCTCGGCGTTCTCGACGCACGGGCCGGCGCGATGCCATGTGGCAGGTTGCCGGCCTGGAGCGCGATTCGCATTCGCTGTTCGCCGGCAAGACCCCGCGCGGCACGGGAGACGCTTCTCCGCTTTGCGAGACGACTGCTCTCGAGGACACGCTTGCGGACTACCGACTCACGGGACTCACGACCGGGCCGCAACTGCTCGAGCATCTTCGGGGACAGCTCGACGCGCGGGGTGTCCACCCTGCGAAGAGCCTGCGCGACCTGCCGAACGGGCGCTTCGTGAAGGCGGCAGGGCACGTGATCGTCCGGCAGCGCCCCGGTTCCGGAAAGGTGTGCTTCGTGACCCTCGAAGACGAGACCGGCACGGCGAACGCCATCCTCATGCCCGACGTCTTCCAGAAGTACCGGGCCGTGCTGCACACCTCACCGGTCCTGCAGATCGAAGGGCCGCTCCAGAACGTCGACGGCGTGATCCACGTCCGGGCCCGTCACCTGGAGGCCGTACCCCTGCACCCGTCGCAGCTTCCCGAGGCGCACGACTATCGCTAGCGGCTCGGTCTCGGGTTCAAGCCGGGTCTCGGGTTCAAGCCGGGTCTCAGGCCTCGGGCGTGTACCGCACGGGGATCGACTTGATGCCGTCGATGAAATGCGAACGCAGCGTCCGCACCTCTCCTGCCAGTGTGATGTCCGGCAGGCGTCGCAGCAGCTCTTCGAACATCACGCGGATCTCCATGCGCGCGAGATGGGACCCGAGACAGAAGTGCTGGCCGTGCCCGAAGGCGACGTGCTCGTTGGGATGTCGCGCGATGTCGAAGCGATCCGGCTCGTCGAAGACGTCCTCGTCGCGATTCGCGGACGGATACCACAAGGTCACCTTGTCGCCCTGGCGGATGGGCACCCCCCGAATCTCCGTATCCTCGGTGGCCGTGCGCCGGAAGTACATGACCGGCGGACGCATCCGGAGCATCTCCTCGATGGCCGAGGGCAGCAGCGACGGATCCGCCTTCAGGCGTTCATGCTGGTCCGGATGCTCGAGCAGCAGGAGCAGGCCGTGTGAGATCAGGTTGCGAGTGGTTTCGTTGCCCGCGATCGCCAGCAGCAGAAAGAAGGACCCGTACTCGAGCATCCCGATCTTCTCGCCGTCGACCTCACTGGTCATGAGCGAGCTGACGAGGTCCTGCCCCGGATTCGCGAGCTTCTGCTGACTCAGCTTGTACGCGTACTGCATCATCTCGAGGCCGGCGGCCATCGTGACGGACATGTCGTTGCCGTACTCGGGGTCCTCGCTGCCGAGCAGCTTGTTGCTCCAGTCGAAGAGCTGGTGGCGAGCGTCCTGGGGCACACCCAGCAGGTCCGCAATCACCTGGAGCGGAAGCTCCGCCGCCACGTCGGTTACGAAATCGCACTCGCCCTTGTGGGCGACGGCGTCGAGGATCGCGCGCACGCGTTCGCGCGTCTTCGGCTCGAGTCGTGCCGTGGCCGCCGGCGTGAAGCCGCCGCTCACGAGCTTGCGGTAACGGGGGTGCGCCGGCGGGTCCATTGCGATCATGCTGCGCAGGGTGTCCATCTCGGCCTTGGGGCGCTGCTCGATCTGGTTGCCCTGCCCGGACACGAACAGACGCGGGTTCTTGGAGACCGACCGGATGTCGTCGTAGCGCGACAGGATCCAGTAGCCGGGCCCCCCGAAGACGTCCCCCTCGTGCCAGGCCACGGGCGCCCCCCGGCGCAGAGCGCGGAAGAAGGCGTGCGGGAAGCCCTCGGCGAAGGTGTCCGGATTCGATACGTCGAGCAGCTCGAGAGCCCTTGCGAGAGCCATTGGCGCGACCTCCGGGGGCCGAGCTTACCGCAACCATCGGCTGCGCGACTTCGACGCGGCGCCGTGGTGTAGCCTGTGCGCATGGTCGAGCTGCTTCCCCTATCGCTCGTCATCCTCTACTTCGTGCCGTTCATGATCGCGGCGGCGCGAGATCACGACGCGTATATCGCGGTGTTGATCGTGAACGCCCTCACGGGCTGGACCGGGATCGGCTGGTTCGCCTGCCTGGTCTGGGCCGCGTTCACGCCGGCGGGGGGGCCGAACCGCCGGACCGCCACCGTCCCGAGCTACATCCGACGCGTCCAGTAGCGACTCAATAGAAAATCGGAGACCTGCATGACCCTCCACGCCAACCACGTCGCCATCGTCACCGGAGGCGCGTCCGGGATCGGGCGGGCGACCGCGCGACTGCTCGCGAGCGAGGGTGCCCGGGTCTGCATCGCCGACCTCGACGGCGACGGCGCCGAGCGTGTGGCCAAGGAGATCGATGCTGCCGGTGGCGAGGCTTTCGCATGCGTCGGCGACTCATCGACTCCGGAAGCGAACGAAGACATGGTGCGCCGCACCCTCGATCGCTTCGGCGGCCTTCACATCGCCTACCTCAACGCCGGGATTGCGCGGGGCTCGACGATCCGGGGCGGAGATCTCGCCGTCTGGGACGAGGTCATCTCCGTGAACCTGCGCAGCGTCTTCCTCGGCATGCGGGCCGTGTGCGAGCCGATGATCGCCCAGGGCGCCGGGTCCATCGTGTGCACCGCGTCGGTGGCCGGGCTGCGCGGGGGTCTTCACATGCCGTCCTACTACGCGTCGAAGCACGGCGTGGTCGGGCTCGTGAAGGCCGCAGCCTGCGAGTTCGCAGCGAGCAAGGTCCGGGTGAACGCCGTCTGCCCCGGTGTCATCGACACGCCCATCCTGGGACCCGCCCACGGCGTGAAGCAGGTCACCGACCTGCTGGGCAAGGGTCACCTGCTCGGGCGGGTCGGCCAGCCCGAAGAGGTCGCGGCTCTCGTCTCCTTCCTCGCGAGCGAGCAGGCCGCGTTCATTACGGGCGTCGCCTATCCCGTGGATGGTGGTATGACCGCCAGCATCGGCACCGGCCGCTCCAACGAGGAGAACGAGGCGCTCCTGAACGAGACCCTCTCGGCAGCAACTCCGACGAAGAGCTGAGCCGCCCGCGAACGACTACTCGATGTAGCCGAGTGCGCGCAGTGAGTCCTCCACGTCCTCGCTGATGACACGGGGCAGGCCATCGGGATCGGCGCTTCCGAAGCCCTCTCGAATGGCCGCGGACTCCGCCTCATGGTCAGCCAGGTAGGTGTCGACGACCCTTCGTTGTTCCGCGTTCAGCCGCCTCGGGCGACGCTCACCGGGGTCGGAGGCGACGTCGGTGAGCTTGCCTCCCTGCTTGTTGTCTCGGAACTTCCACGGCCCATAGCGCACACCCCGGGCGTAGTTCCCGGCCCAGGCGAAGTGCAAGGGTCGGTCCGGCGCCAACGTCTCTCCTCGCAGGGCGGGTGCCAGGCTGACGCCCTGGGCGACGGCGAGTGGCGCGAGGCCCGCGAGGTCCAGCAGCGTCGGGGTGATGTCGACCTGGCTGACGGGCACGTCGATGCGCAGTCCTGCCGGCACACCCGGACCGCGCAGCACCAGCGGCACGTGCATCACCTCCTGCTGTGGCGCATAGCTGTGGCCGAGACTCCCGTGCTCGCCGAAGGCCTCGCCGTGGTCCGAGGTCAGGACGACGAGGGTGTGTTCTTCCAGCCCGAGCGACGCGATCGATTCGAGCAGACCCACGACCAGCGCGTCGGCTTCGCGGATCGTTCGGTCGTATTCGTCGGCGATCTCCCGGTGCCGCGGCGGCACCGGGCTCATGCCCTCTCGGCGCCATTCCGCCGGGTCCCGAAAGAGCCCCGCGTACGGCTCGTTCGCCGCGTACGGGGCATGGGTCTTGTAGGTGTGGACGAACAGGAAGAAGCGGCGATCCGCGTTCTCGCGCAGCCAGGCCCTCGCCGCCGCGAAGGACACGACACCCCGGTCGCGATCCACGTAGGCGCGTTCGGTGAAGCTGTCGAACCCGAACCAGAAGCCCAAAGACCCTGCGAACAGCCCGTCCTCGGCGAAGGCCGCCGTCTCGTACCCGGCCGCCGCGAACGCCTCGGCCAGCAGCGGGAGCGGAGTATCGGGGTGCAGACTGGCGGGGTCCGGACGCGCCGCGGGATACAGCCCGGACAGCATGCTCATGTGCGAGACGTCGGTCCGGCTGTAGGTGCTGGTCAGGTCGAGGAACGTCGCACCGCGAGCCATCAACTCGGCATCGATGCCCGGTGAAGTGAGGCGCGGATAGCCGTAGCCCGACAGGTGGTCGGCCCGCAGCGTATCCAGAGAGACGACCACGACGTTGAGATCACGTTCGGCGCCTGTCGGCGCGGGTCCGATCACGCGGGGCACCGCCCAGAGTGCGCCGCGAACGGACTCGCCTCGTGGGCCCGCGTTGGTGAGGGTCAGCGCGCAGGCTTCGGATGCGTCGGGCAGCGGCACCTGCGCTTCGTGCCAGTGGCGTTCTCCCCCTGCCGGCAGCGTCGCTCGCACGACGGATCTCGGCGCGTCATCGCCGCAGCGGAGATCCGCCGCGAAATTCACCGGTTGCTCCCCGACCGCACCCGGCATCGACGACAGGCCGTAGGCCAGCTCGAGCCGCGAGCCAGCCACCACCTCGAACACCCGACTCTCGAAACGTGGCGTCGACGGCTCGAGGACCGCGAGGTGCAGGTTGTACGAGAAGGGCGTGTTCGTCTGCTCGGGGGTGTAGGAGACGCGCACCCGATCTCCTGCTTCGGCGTCGCTCCGCGCGGTCGCGTCGGGGTCGGCGGCACCCTGACGTTCGAGCGTCCAGACGCTGGTCACGATCTGCGTGAAGGTCCCTTTCTGGATCCCGTCCAGCACCTCCTGGGGGATGCCGGGTAGATCGCCGGCTCCCTGGGGAAGCTCGAGCTTCTGCAACTCGAGGCTGAACGCGGAATCGGGAAGCCCGGCGACAGCCGGAGCCAGGACGAAGGATGCGTGCAGGCGCCCTTCGGCGTCCGGATCGATCCAGAGTGCGGACCCGACCCGGCGCGAGACCGGCGCCTCGAGGACCGGCCTCGCTTCGGCACCGATGGCCGCATGCGCCTCGCGGGCGAAGACTCGCTCCTCTGCGTCCCGAAGCCCGAAGGACTCGGCCCCGATCCGCCCAAGCACCTGCTCGGGCCCGGTCTTCCGCCCTTCACCGAGACCGCAGGCAGCGAGGCTCACGCCGAGACACAGGCAGAGGCACTGTCTCAGCCCCGCTCCCAGGCCCGTTGCCAGGCGCACGCCCGGGCCCGAACCCGTCCGCGGCCGCAGGCGCTCGATTGCGATCTTCCGCGTCACGGCCCGTGTCACCCAGCGCAACATATCCCAATTCGCCCCGGGGCGGAATCTTCGAGACAGCCACGAGACGCCGATGCGAGCGTGCCCGCTGCTCGATCGGCCGCGGGTCTCAAGGCGTCGCGCGACGTGCCGATGTGTCACTCAGCATGGCAGACAGTCTGGCCTTCACCGCAGTGTGCGAGACCCTCGAAGCTTCGAGTTCCCTCGACCGACTCGAGGCGCGCGGCACCGTTCGACTGGCGCTCAAGGAGGCCGGCCTGCAAGCAGCTGCGGTCAGCCCGTCGCAGCTGCGGGTCGTCGTAGAGAAGGTGCTTCCGCATGAGCTCGAGTCCCGGGGAGTGGATCCTTCCGTCGTGTCCGCGCTCGCGACGATGCTGAACGGCATGTCCGCGACGACAGACGACGTCGAGAGCCCGGAAGCGATCTTCAGCCGCCTCGGCAAGTAGAGCCTTCAGCCAACTGGACCCGGAATCGCCTCACAGGAAGGGCATGACCTTGTCGGCGAAGAGCTCGAGACTTCGCCAGCCGATCTCCGGTGGCGTCCCGCCGACCAGTGCCGGGAAATGGAACGCCGCGCGCTCGCCCTTTTCCGCCGCGTAGGCCAGGCACTGCTCGGGCGTGAGCACACGGTACTTTCCTTCCGCTCGCAGCTCTTCGACACTTCGCCCCCGGGCGTGCGCGTAGGCACGCTGGTCCTTGCGCTGCCAACTCGCATACGTGACCGCGTCGTGGACCACGTAGGGACCGATCTCCTTCCAGGTCGCGTCCGGATCCTCGGAAACGAAGGTTCCCGCCGGCTCCCCGGGGCTCACCGCGAACGCCCGCGTCCCGCAGTCGCGACAGGCCTCTTCGTAGGTCTCCAACAATGCGGCGTCCGAGATCGGCGGTGCAAAGGGCAGCCCCAGGCGCGCGGCGCGGCGCGCGGCGCGCGGGGTCGAGCCTCCGACCAGCAAGAGCGGATGCGGACGCGTATGCGGGACGGGCGTCACGGGGACGCGCATGCCACCACGTTCTACGAAGCCGTCCCGCCAGCACCCGAGGATCGTCTCGAGAGAGTCGTCGAAGAGACGCCCGCGATCTGCGAACGGCTTGCACCGCGCTGCGTACTCCTCGGGTCGATAGCCGATGCCTGCGATCACCGAAACGCGGCCGCCGCTCAGGAGGTCCAGGACGGCGAGGTCCTCGGCGATCTGCACCGGATCGTAGAGGGGAACCAGCAGCGCACTGACGTTGATGGGAATCGTGCGCGTGCGACCGACGACCGCAGCTGCCATCACCAGGGGCGCCGGCAGGAAGCCGTCCGTCGACCCGTGGTGTTCCGACAGTCCGATGGTCGAGAAGCCCCGCTCGTCCGCCCAAGCGCACATGTCCAGTGCGGCCGCGTACAGGTCCCGGGGTGACGCGGGAGAGAAGCTCGGCGCACGCATGTCGAAGCGAAGGACGGTCATCGCCATGGCGCCCACCCTAGCAACATCCGCTATCAAGAACGGTGCACCCCACGAGGAGTCGGCATGACCACCGTCCATGGACACTGCGACGAGCGATTCGCCGCCGTGCGCGAGGCCTTCCAGAAAAACTTCGACCAGGGCCTCGAACTCGGGGCCTCTTTCTCCGCCGTGCTCGAGGGAGAGGCGGTCGTGGACCTCTGGGCTGGCGACCGCAACGAACGCGGCGACCCCTGGCTGGAAGACACGATCGTCAACGTCTACTCGACGACCAAGACGATGACCGCGCTATCCGCGCTGCTGCTGGTCGGCCGCGGCGAGCTGGACCTCGACACACCCGTGGCCTCGGTGTGGCCCGAATTCGCCGCGGCCGGCAAGTCCGCGATCCCGATCCGTCAGCTGCTGAGCCACGGCTCGGGATTGTCGGGCTGGGCCGAACAGCTCGCGGTCGAAGATCTCTACGACTGGGACAAGTGCACCGAGCTGCTCGCCGCCCAGGCACCCTTCTGGGACCCCGGCACCGCGAGCGGATACCACGCCCTGACCCAGGGCTACCTCGTCGGCGAAGTGGTGCGCCGGGTCTGCGACCGCAGTGTCGGCAGCTTCTTCCGGGACGAGATCGCGGTGCCGCTCGGCGCAGACTTCCACATCGGCCTTCCCGAAGAGCACGAGCCCCGGGTCGGCGAGCTGAAGGCGCCCGACGACGCGGACCTGGCCGCGAACGTCAGCGACCCGGGTTCGGTCGCAGGCAAGACCCTCGGCAATCCTCCGATCCGCGGAGACGACGCGAACCGCCGAGAATGGCGGGCCGCCGAGATCCCCGCGGCGAACGGAACCGGCAATGCTCGCGCAGTGGCGCGGGTGGCGGGTGCGGTCGCGAATGGCGAGCTGCTCGACGAGGCGACCCTCGCGAAGCTCCTCGAAGAACAGAGTCACGTCCAGGACCTGGTACTCGGGGTGCCCATTCGCTTCGGCGTCGGCTTCGGCCTGACCTCCCCGCAGCTACCCATCGGCCCCAACCCGAGGACCTTCTTCTGGGGTGGCTGGGGCGGATCCCTCGCGGTCTTCGACCCCGACGCCCGGCTGGGGTTCTCCTACGTGATGAATCGCATGGGCGCTGGGACCCTGGGAGACCTGCGCGCCTTCAACGTCGCGACCGCGCTCTACACGGCACTTCTCAGCGGCTGAATCGGGCCGGTGCTCACCGGGCGACCTACGAGCCGCTCCAGCGGGGCGGGCGCTTGTCCCGGTAGGCCGCGACCGCCTCGCGGTAGTCATCGGTCTTCATCATGCGGTCGAGCAGCATGTCGGCCTCGCCGACCGCGCTGCCCACGTCCCGATGCAGGTCCGTATAGATCTGTCGCTTGGTCTCGCGCAGGGAGGCGGGCGACACCTCGGCCGCCATCTTGCGCGCGTAGGCGTAGGTGTGCGGGAGCAGCTCGTCCGCGGCGACCAGCCCATTGAGCAGGCCCATCTCCCAAGCCTCGTCCGTCAGGAAGACACGACTGCTCAACAGGACGTCGTTCGCACGGGTCACGCCGATCAAACGCGGCAGCAACCACGACAGCCCGTACTCGGCCGGAAGGTTGAGGCGGCCGTGCGCCGTCGTGAGCTTCGCCCCGGGAACCGCGAACCGAAGGTCCGCATAGCAGGCGATCACCAGTCCAACGCCGGCAGCGGGGCCGTTGATCGCCGCGATGACGGGCTTCGTCAACCCGAATTGGAAAGCGAAGTTGGCATCGAACTCCGGACGCACCCCATAGCCGGGCCGCGCCAGGTCCGGAGGCGTCCCCGGGTCGTAGCCCCCGCGTTCCACATGGGTCTCGAGCGCCGTCGTGTCCGCCCCGGCACAGAAACCGCGTCCGGCGCCCGTCACCACCACGACCCGCACCGAAGGGTCCAGCTCCGCCTGCTCGAGCACCCAGCGGTACTCGGTATGCATGCGCCCGGTCCAACTATTCAACCGTTCCGGCCGATTCAACGTCAGGGTCGCAACCCCGTCGTCGACCTCATAGCAAGTCACCTTCAAATCCATCCAAGAACGGTAACCAACCCACGTTCCAGCCACCCCGTCACACGATCCAGCCACCCAGTCACGAGGGGTGGGGTGCGGGTGGGGCCTGTGACGACGTATGGCATGACGAAGACCCGGCAAAGGGAAAACACCACCGCCCAGGGATGAGCATGCCCCACCCACACTCCCCCCCCAGGCAACACCCCCCGTCGCCAACCCGCAATCGCTGGGGCG
>JAJDAN010000089.1 GCA_029261855.1 Deltaproteobacteria bacterium | reverse complement strand
CTGCGGTCGGCGACCTTTGCGTCGTCGCGCCCCAAGACTGCGTCTTGGCTGACGCTCCTAGCTGCGGTCGGCGACCTTTGCGTCGTCGCGCCCCAAGACTGCGTCTTGGCTGACGCTCCTAGTACGGTTCGGATCGGAGGGCACTTCGACCTGCGCTTCGGCGGCGTTCGCGAGGCGTTCGCCGAGAACTTCGACGCCGAGGACGAGATCGGCGCGGGGCTGTGCGTCCGGGTCGGCGGCCGGACGGTGGTGGACCTGTGGGGCGGCCATCGAGATGCCGCGCGTACGCGTGCCTGGGATCGCGACACCCTCGTCAACGTCTACTCGGTGGGCAAGGGCGTCACGGCGATGCTGCTCCTGGGGGCCGTCGAGTCGGGAGCACTCGATCTAGACCAGGCCGTCGCCGCAGTCTGGCCGGAATTCGGGGTGGCTGGCAAGGACCGCGTGACGGTGCGCCAGCTGGCCTCGCACCAGGCGGGCCTGCCCGCGGTTCGCGAGCGCCTGCCGGAAGACGCCTGGCAGGACTGGTCGCGCATGTGCGCCGCGCTCGCCGCACAGCGTCCGTACTGGGAACCGGGCACGGCGCACGGCTACCACACGAACACCTTTGGCTACCTGGTGGGTGAGGTGATTCGCCGCGCCAGCGGTGTACCCGTGAACGTCATGCTGGCGCGGGTCATGTCGGCGCTGGATGTCGACGGCTTCTACTTCGGGCTTCCGCGCAGCGAGCACCCGCGCGTCGCAGAGATGGTGGCGCCACAGGCCGTGCTGACGACACCCGAGCAGTGGGCGATGGCCTTCCCCCCGACGGGCGACGAAGTGCACGACTACATGGTGTGGCACTGCTACTTCAACCCCAGCGGCCTGTCCGGCATCGGAACCGTCAACACGGCGGCCTGGCGAGAGGCGGTGGTTCCTTCCACCAACGGTCACGCGACCGCTCGCGGTGTCGCGGCGCTCTACGCCGCGCTGCTGGGGCCCGGGCCGTCGGGCGTCGATTGGCCCGGGCGCAGCCTGCTGGGCGACGCCATCCGCGTGCACGTCGACGGCCCGGACCGTGTGCTCGGTCGACCGTCGCGCTTCGGTGTGGGCTTCCAGGTATCCGGCCCCGACCGGCCCCTCGGCCGCGGCGAGAGGTCATTCGGGCACTACGGGTACGGGGGCGCACTGGGCTTCGCCGACCTCGAAGCCGATCTCGCCTTCGGCTACGTGATGAATCGCCCGGGCGACCGCTGGCAGACGACGCGGACCCAACGTCTGGTGGACGCCGTGTACGGCTGCCTTGCGTGAGGGGGCGAGCCCGCTCGCGGAGCTTCGCGTCTAGTCCCAGAGCTCGCGGGGATAGTCTCGGTAGAGCTTCTGGAAGCCCCGGTAGTAGCTGCGGTCCGCCTGCCAGACCCGCAGCATGTCCTTCGGCGGCGCCAGGTGGTGATTGCTGCGCAGAGGCGTCTTGTGGATGCCCTCGATCACCTGGGTCGCGAAGCGCGCGCTGAACTCTCGCAGGGGAAGCTTGGTCTTCATCAACGGGTGCATGCAGTCGTGCAGATCGTACGCGCGTTCGCCGGGAACCACGAAGCGCGGTTCGTAGTCCGCATATTCTTCGGTGCCCGGAATCGGCGTGAAGCAGGTGAAGCTGCATTGGGACGGCGGCATGGCCTGGACGTAGCTGCGAAGCTTCTCGAAGTCATCGACGTCGTACTCGCCGCGCAGGATGAATGCCGCGTGGACGACGATGTCCATGGCGCGCAAGGTGTCGAGCGCCTTCTCGTTGGCCTTGACGGTGCTCGCCTTGGAGGCCGCCTTCAGCTCGGCGTCGTCGATGAACTCGAAGCCGATGAAGATGCCGTCCAGCCCGATCTGTCCCCACTTCTTCATGAGCTCCGGCGACCGGTTGACGGTGGTCGAGCGGGTCCAGGCGAAGTAGCGCTTGCGGATCCCGCGCCGCTCGATCTCCTCCGCGAGCTCCCAGGAGAAGTCCTTGTTGATGAAGTTCTCGTCGTCCGAAAAGTAGACGTAGTCCGTCGACAGCTGCTCGAGTTCGTCGCAGACGGCGTCCACGGGCCGCGGGCGATGGGTCTGTTGGCTGAGGTGCGGCACCACGCAGAAGGAACACTTCATGGGACAGCCCCAGGAAGTGCGCACCATCGACACCGCTGGGAACACGGATGCGAATCGCGGGAGCTTCTCGGCGGCCCAGACCGAGTAGTAGCTGCGCGGATCCCACAGGTCACGGCGCGGCTGGGGCATCGAAGCGGGGTCGGTGGCCAGAGGCCATCCCTTCGCCGCTTCGGCGTCGTAGCCGGCACCCGGCACCAGCACGTTCGGGATCCCGGCGAAATCCTTTCCTCGCGCGGCTGCCTCGACCACGGTGCTCCACGAAATCGGGCCTTCGCCTCGGACGATGGCGTCGATCTGGGGTTTGTCGAGATCGTGGGGTGCCGAGGTGGCGTGATGTCCCCCGACGATGATCCGCGTGCGGGGCAGTCGTTCGCGGACCTGCTGGGCCAGTGACTTGATGGCCGTGGCTTCATGCGAGTAGCCGGTGAAGCCGACGATGTCCGGCTGGAAACGGCGGAGCATCCGGTCGAACGCCTTCTGGGGCGCGCGGAACAAGCGCAGGTCGAGCACGCGGTAGTCGTGGCCGGGTGCCGCTGCGGCGAGGTACCCGAACTCGAGCGGCTCGAGCACCATGAAACGCTGCAGGCCGAGGATGGTGGTCAGCCGGGCGTGTGGCTTGACGAGCAGGATCTTCTGGGGCGGTACAGGTCTCGGACTCGTCGCCGGCATTCGCCTCACCCCCCAGTCCCAGAATGGGCGTCATCATAGGGCGCACAGGGCGGACCGCTACAGCTGCTTTGCACGCAGCTGTAGCGGTCCGCCGAACCGGACGCGAGGACGCCTGGCTTCAGAACGCGTATTGGACGCCCGCGGTGAGCGTCCAATCGTTCTCCAACTGCGGGCCATCGAGATTCCGATAGACCGGGAAGAGCATCTCGAAAGCGAGGCGGGTTCCCTTCAGCGGACCCTTTTTCATCAGGAAGTTGATGTTGGGCCCAATGTCCAGCTGCTTGCCGGCGCGCAGTTTGGGGTCGGCGGTGGGCACGAAGTCCTCTGCCGGGACGCCCATCGGCGAGCCCAGACGATCGTCCTGGCCCTCGATGTTGAACCATTGCCGCCACTGCATGCGCAGGCCCGTCGAGACCCACTCGCTCGGCAACGCGGAGGCCCAGCCCGTCAGCATGTACTGGTTTCCGAGGCGGTAGTTCTGCGAATTTCGACCGAGGCGGACGGTGCCCATCGCTTGCCCGCCCCAGGACAGAAAGTCGGACTGCCCGTTGTAGGTGACGCCGGGCAGCAGATCGACCGTCCCCGAACCCAGCTGCATGGGGTAGGGGAGCAGTGTGTTCTGCCCCATGGACGCGGGCGTGTCGTCCTTGCGGCTGATGGACCCGCTGGGCCAGCTGATGCCGGCGTTCGCGTGCACCTCGTTGTCTTCGTTTTCCCACAGTCGGATGAGGGCGCTGGTCTTGATGTCACCGATGCCGCTGGATCGGGTCGTGAATTTCTGACCCATGGCGGTGACGTGGTCCATGTCGATCACGGTGAACGGAAACATCACCATGAGGGTCACCCAGTCCCTGGGCGCGTACATGGCACCCAGCATGTGCATCTGCATGTCCATGTTCGTCGGTGCCACGCGATAGGTGCCGCCCGGAAGCACGATGTCGTCGACGGGCACGTGGTGGTCGTTGTTGCGATTGCCGTCCATGTGCATTCGCATGTAGCGGTAGGAGAGCATGACCTCTCCTTCGTGATGTATGTGGTCTCCCATCACGCCGATCGGCGCGTGGGCATCCGGACGCGCCAGGTCGACCGCGAGGGCTGGCCCTGTCGTCACGAGAAGGAGCGTCGCGGTGGCGACGCAAGAGCAGAGTAGAGAGGCCGTCAGGCCCCGCTCGAAGTTCACGTTGGACTCCCATCCATGCATGCGCGGACGCGCGCACGGCCCAGTGGGCCGGCGCGTCCGCATCGGTTCGAGTCGAGCATTCTTTCGCAGTGCTCTTTCGCACTGCTTGGAGGCTTCGTCTCGCTAGATGGGAATCGGGTCGAGGCTGTAGAGGGGTTCCGGGGGCAGGGGTCGCTCGACGGTCGGATGCGGCGCCGTCGCCCACTGCGGGGCTTCGAGGGACGCGACCGAGATCAGGACAGGACCCAGGCGTCCACCCGTTGCGGCGCCGGGCGCACGCTCGCCACAGCCACACGGGCAGGGCACCTGAACACGCTCACCGCCTTCAGCGACTCTTCCCGGAGCGTGCGCATGGTGGCCGTGATGCCCCGCATGGGGCCGTGCGGCAGGGGTAGACGACGGCGAGTTGGTGGTTGTCTCGACGGGACGATTCCGGTCGAGGCCCTCGGTTGGACAGGGGAGCATCGCCGTCGGCAGGTACGCGAGGCACAAGAGAACCGGGAGGATGTGGCGTGTGCGCGTCATCCGGTCGGCTGTTAGAGCCCGCTTCTCACCGCTTCGAACAGGGCCAGGATTTCCTTGGTCATGATCTTGCGGCCGACCCCGTGTGCCACGCTGCTTCCGAAGCCGGCCACCTGCTCGGTGAACGTGGCGTTGGTGTAGAACAGCGCGGACTCTCCCTCGCCGACGGGCACCAGCCCTGCCAGCACCTGGAGGGCGTCGAAGGTGTGACCGACGTAGAAGTCGCGCTGCACGAGCACGGTCACGTTCGGTTCCTGGCTCTCGGCGCGGTGGGCCAGGATGACGGCGGGTCGCCCGTTCAGCACCTGGAGCAACCACACGAGCTTCTCGCTTCCGACAGCTCCGCCCTTCGGGTACTCGTGGAGATACTTGTAGAAGTCCGGCGCTTGCTCGAGGACCACGCCCGGGTTCTTCGGGAGGGCAGACTCGAGGTCCTGGCGCGGGGACGACGTGTCGCTGCCGTGCTGGTACGGCATGACGCCAGCGAGCCCCTGGGTGCGGTACGCGGTGGTGCGGCCAGCCAGGATCTCCCGGTAGGCCTCCATGGCCGCGTTCTTGCGGTCGGCCTCGGACTTCACCGCCGCCTTCCTCTTCGCGAGCAGCGCGAGCTCGGCGCTGGACAGGTTGAAGTCGTCTTCGACATCGCTCCCCGCGAGCTTCGAGAGCTCGTCGGCGGGCAGTCGCAGCTTCGCGAAGGAGGCCGCGCTCACCTTGTCGCCGATGGTCCCCCAGTCGAGGATCGTCTTGTCCGCCTCGAGCATCGTGTCGGCCTTGAAGCGGGCCTGGGCATCGGCTGCCGTCAGCGGGAGCAGTGCGAAGAGGGCGACGTTCAGCTCCTTCTCGCCTTCCTTGCGAAGCTGGCGGGTGAGCACCGCCCCCGACTCCACCCGGTCCACGTCCTTCGCGTCGAAGCCGATCTGGGTCGCGATTCGGCGCGCGACCGTGTTGATCTCGACCGGCGCTGCGGGTGTCTCGGCCTGAACCGGGTTTACGATCACTGCCGCCATCCACAAGCCCAGCAGGAGACTTCCGCACGATGATGCCCTGATCAATTTCACTACCTCCGAGGCGGTAGGGTAGTCGAGGTTCGCGGCTGGACATCCCCTCCGGGTCCGTCGACACTCACTTGCCTGGAGGCGCAGCCGTGTCGAAGCTCGAAGACCTGGTCCGGCCCGGCCGCGTGGCGGTTCTCACCATGGAGCTACAGCGCGGTGTCGTCGGCGATCTGTCCTGCATGCCGCCTCTGGCCGCGGCGGTTGCGGAGGCCGTCGTCGTCGCCAACACCGCGCGGGTGCTGGGCGCGGCGCGAGCGGTCGGGGTGCCGGTCGTCCACTGCAAGGCGGCATTCCGGGAGGATCGCGCGGGTTCCTACGACAACGTTCCCCTCGTCAACGCCCTGCTGAAGAACCCGAAGCACCTGCTCGTGGGCTCGCCCGAGGCGGAGGTCGTGCCCGAGCTCGGTCCGGCGCCGGGTGATCTCGAGTCCGAGCGCCTGCACGGCATGTCTCCCTTCCATGGCACCTCCCTCGACCCGACCCTGCGAAGCCTGGGCGTGACGACCGTCGTGGTGACCGGCGTGTCCCTGAACGTCGGCGTCACGGGTCTGGTCATCGAAGCGCTGAATCACGGCTACCACGTGGTGCTTCCCCGCGACTGCACGGCCGGGCACCCCCTCGCGTACGGCGAGGCGGTGATCGAGAACTCGCTCGCGCGCATCACCACCCTGACCACCAGCGACGAACTCGTCGCGCACTGGGACTAGGGGCGGGGTCAGCGGCGTGCAGAGCACGGGCAGGTCTCCGCGTCGCGAGTTCCTGTCGCGCCTCAACGCCGGCTTCGCCCGTCTCGGTGGCTGGTCGTACGATCACCGCTTCGTCGTGCTCGCCATCGCGGTCGCTCTGGCCGTCGGCAGCCTCGCGCTCGCCTCGCGCGCACGGATCGACAACAGCTACGAGGCGTACTTCGACGCCGCAGACCCGAGCTTCGTCGCCTACGAGACCTATCGCGAGGACTTCGGTTCGGACGAGGTCTCCTACATCCTCTACAGCGCGCCGGGCGCGACCCATGGCCCGTGGGATCTCGGTGTCATGCGCCGGGTCGTGGAACTCACGCGGGCACTCGAAGACGAGGTGCCCTTCGTCTACGAGGTGCAGAGCCTCGCCAGCGCCGAGCTCATGATCGGCGCCGAGGGAGGCATCGAGATCGTCGCGTTACGGGATCGGATGCCCGAGACCCAGGAAGAGCTGCTGGAGGTCCGGGAACGCTATCTCGCGAAGCCGGGATTCGTCGGAGGGGTTCTCAGCGCCGACGCCCGGCACGCCGCCATCATCGTCGAGATGGACCGCTCGAGCACCGATCCCATCGACGAGATCCGACTGGACCCGGAAGGAGGCAACGCGCTCGACAATCTCTACCCCCAGCCCACGGACAGCGCGATCGAGGAGATCCTGGCACGACCGGAGTACGCGGGGATCGTCTTTCACCATTCCGGGGACGTGCCCATGAACGCGGCCTACAACCGCATCATCGGAGGGGAGAGCGGTCTGTTGCAGGCGATCACGTCCGGCGTGATCGCGACCCTGCTGCTCCTCTTCTTTCGATCCTTCGTCGGGGTGATCGGGCCGCTCGCGGTGGTGCAACTCAGCGTCCTGATGGTGGTGGCGTTCGTTACCGCGATGGGCTGGAAGCTCGGCATGAGCTTCACGAGCGCACCCACCTTGCTGACGGCGATCGGGGTCGCGCACTCGGTCCACATCCTGTCGGAGTTCCGGGCCCGTTTCGCGGAGCTCGCGGATCGCCGGGAAGCGCTGGTTCAGACCCTCTACCTGGTGGGAGCGCCCTGCCTGCTGACCAGTCTGACGACGGCCGCGGGCTTCCTGTCGATGAGCTTCGTCCCGATCCCAGCTCTCGCGCAGATGGCCGTCTTCAATGCGTTCGGGGTCATGGCGGCCTTCGTGTTGTCCTTCACGCTGCTGATGGCGTTCCTGTCGTTCGGCCGGCGCACTCCGCGACGCGCCCTGTCTGCCGCCCACGTGCAGACCGCCAAGGGGGGCGTCCGGCTGCAGCGCGCGCTCTCGGGGATCGCCGGCTTCGTGATTCGCGCCCGCGTCGGCCTGCTGGTGGCGTTCGCCCTGGTCTTCCTCGTGTCCGGATCGGGGATCCTGCGCCTCGTGGTCGACTCGAACTGGCTGGAAGACTTCAAGCGGGACATGCCGCTCCGTGTCCACACCGAAAAGATCGACGCGGTAATGGGCGGGCTCACCAACCTGATCCTTCTCTTCGACGGCGGAGAGCCCGAGTCGGCGAAGGATCCCGCCGTGCTGCGCGACATCGACCGCGTCCAGCAGTGGGCGAACGCTCAGGGCCTGGTGCGGAAGTCGTACTCGCTCGTCGATGTCCTCAAGGACCTCAACCAGAGCTTCCACGCAGAGGACCCGGCCTGGTATCGCCTGCCCGAGAGCCGGGACCTCGTCGCCCAGTACCTGCTGCTCTACGAGTCGGCGGGGGGAAGCGAGGGGTACGACTACGTCTCGTCCGATTTCCGCCGCGGCGCGCTCGAGCTGCGCTTGCGGCTGGCCCCGACGAGCGAGACCGCAGCGCTCACGCGCGACCTCGCCGCCGAGCTCGAGGCGCGACCGCTGGAGGCGACGACCCTGCGCGTCACCGGCATCGGGGCGTTGTGGGTGAAGCTTCTCGACTACATCGTCTGGAGCCAGGTGCAGGGCTTCGTGATCGCATTCACCGCGATCGCCGCCATGATGTGCCTGCTCTTCGCTTCCTGGAAGACCGGCCTGATCGCGATGGTCCCCAATCTGTCCCCGGTGATCCTCACTCTCGGCGTGATGGGCTGGTCCGGCATCGAACTCGACTACAGCAAGGTTTCCATCGCCGCGGTCGCCATGGGGATCGCCGTCGACGACACGATCCACCTGGTCGCGCGCTTCCGCCACGAGTTCCGTCGCTGCGGAAGCTACGAGGAGGCGCTGCGCGCGTCGCTGCTCGACGTCGGACGCGCGCTGTGGATCACCTCGGTTGCGCTGGTCCTGGGCTTCCTGGTGTTGGTCTTCTCGTCGCTCGCCAGCCAGGTCACCCACGGCATCCTGCTCGCGACCACGATCGTGGCCGCTCTGGTCGCGGACTTCCTGTTGATGCCCGCCCTCGTGCTCAGCTTCCATCCCTTCGGTCCCGAGGGACGCGGGCAAGGACAACGAAGCGGAGAGCCAGGCGTGAAGCTCCCCCGGGCCGCCTGAACGAGGCGCGGGCGCTCCCGAGCCGTGATGGATAGAGTCGGGTGTCCTGCGGCGCGCGAGGTGCGCCCGTTCAGCACGGAGGGAGATGCCATGGCCGAGCAGAAGACGATGAGCGAGGACGAGCTTCGGGAGCGCACCCGCGCCCTGCTCGCAGAAGTCCATCCCGAGAAGGTGGACAGCGTGACCTTCCGGAGAAAGCAGTTCGATCACGGTCTTGCCTGGGTGCACTTCCCCGAAGGTCATGGCGGTCTCGGCCTCAGCCCGAAGATGAACGTCGTCGTCCACGACGAGATCTCCCGGCACTCGAAGGTGATCCATCACGACCCGCCCGCCAGCATCATCGGCATCGGCATGGGGGCCCCGGTGGTTCTCACCTACGGCAGCGAGAAGATGAAGAAGGAGATGCTTCCGAAGATCTTCTCGGGCGAAGAGATCTGGTGTCAGATGTTCAGCGAGCCGGGGGCCGGATCCGACGTCGCGGGGCTCGCAATGCGGGCCGAGCGCGACGGCGACGACTGGGTGCTGAATGGCCAGAAGGTCTGGACCACCGTCGCCCACCTGTCGCGCTGGGGCATGCTGCTCGCGCGCACGGATCCCGACGTCCCGAAGCACGACGGCCTGTCGTACTTCGTTCTCGACATGCACGCGCCCGGCGTCGAGGTGCGGCCCCTCTACCAGATCACCGGCGAGGCCGAGTTCAACGAGGTCTTCCTGACCGACGTCCGGATCCCCAACGAGCTGATGCTCGGCAAGGAAGGACAGGGCTGGCGTGTCGCCATTACGACGCTGATGAACGAGCGCGTGGCGATCGGCGGGGGCGGATCGAAGAAAAAGGGTGGAGGCGGCATCGCCCAGCTCCAGAAGCTCTGGAACGAGCGCAAGGCGGGTGCACACAGCGCCGCGCAGGAAGCGATCCTACGGGACCGCGTGACCCGGTGCTGGATCGATCACGAGCTGCTGCGTCTGACCTCGCAACGTGCGCGGGCGGCCCAGAAGGCGGGCAATCCCGGGCCGGAGGGTTCGGTGTCGAAGCTCGCCCAGGCCGAGATGAACAAGCGCATGTGGGAGACTGCCATCGACGTGCTGGGGAGTGACGGGCTCGCCTTCGAGGCCGGCTACGAGCTCAAGCAGACCGCACCGCGCGCGGACACCCCGGAGCAGCTCGCGAAGTACCAGTTCCTCCGGTCCCGGGCGAACTCCATCGAGGGCGGCACCTCGGAGATCATGCGCAACATCCTCGGTGAACGGGTGCTCGGGTTGCCGGGTGAGCCTCGGGTCGACAAGGACAAGGCCTGGAAGGAAGTGCCCCGCTCGTAGCGAGCGCGCGGCTGCAAACAGAAGACAGGAGACAGATCGGCCATGGCCATCGACTTCAACTTCACCGACGAACACGACGAGCTGCGCGCCACGATTCGCGCCTTCCTCGAAGCCAAGTCCCACGAGGACGCGGTCCGCACCGCCATGGCGAGCGAGCGGGGCTTCGACGACGCGGTCTGGAAGCAGATGGCGGAAGAGCTCGGCCTTGCTGGCCTGATCATCGGCGAGGAGCACGGCGGCGCCGGCTTCAGCTACGTCGAGCTGCTCATCGCCATGGAAGAGATGGGTCGCGCGCTGCTGTGCTCGCCGTTCCTGGGCACCGCGGTGCTGTCCTCGAACGCCTTGATGCTCGCTGCCGACGAGACCACCCAGAAGGACGTGTTGCCGGGCATCGCGTCGGGCGAGAAGATCGTCTCCCTCGCCTGTGCCGAGCCGGGCGGGCGCTGGGGGCTGGAAGGCGTCCAGATGCAGGCCGCCCTTTCCGGGGACGAATGCAGCCTGACCGGAACCAAGGCCTTCGTGCTCGACGGCCACGTGGCCGATGTGCTGCTCGTCGTCGCGAGGATCGACGGAGGAATCGGCCTCTTCCGCGTCGAGAGCGATGCGTCGGGCCTCCGCCGCGAACGGATTCCGTCGCTGGACCTCACCCGCAGCCTGGCGACGCTGCACTTCGATGCAACGCCGGCAAGGCGCGTGAGCGCCGGCGACGCGAGTGCCGCCCTCGAGCGGACCCTGGCCCTGGGCGTTGCGGCGCTGGCCGCCGAGCAGGTGGGCGGCGCGCAGAAGTGCCTCGAACTCTCGGTCGACTACGCGAAGACGCGGCTGCAGTTCGGGCGTCCCATCGGGTCCTACCAGGCCATCAAGCACAAGTGTGCCGACATGCTGGTCGAAGTGGAATTCGCGAAGTCTGCTGCCTACAACGCCTGCTTCGCCGCGGCGGAAGACGCGGAAGACTTCCTCGAATCGGCGGCGCTCGCGAAGTCCTACTGCTCCGAGGCGTACTTCCACGCGGCCGCCGAAACCATCCAGATCCACGGCGGCATGGGATTCACCTGGGAGCACCCCGCGCACCTCTACTTCAAGCGCGCCAAGGCGAGCGAGCTGCTCTTCGGTGACCCCACGCACCACCGCGAGGTGCTGGCGGGGCTCGTGGGCATCTGAACGAGGGGCCAGATCCGTCTGCGATCTGCACCACGGTTCCGCCGTGGCCGGCGCGCTGGGATCGCTGTCATGGGGTTTCCGGCGACCTGTTCGGGCCGGGCGCACTCGGCGGCTCGAGGGCGAGCCCGGCGAAGGCCCGGACCGCCTCGTCGCGTGCGGACTTCGCGTGTTCGAGATCCGCCCGCCGAGCGCTCGCGGCTCGTTCGGCGGATGCGAGGGTCGCGGCGATCGCTGCGACTCGCTCGCCCGGGTCGCGACTGTCGTCGCCGATGCTCGACGGGTCCGCTCGGACGCCCACGAATTCGAGCCCCACGATCACTCGCCCGAGCACCTCGTCGAAGCGCAGACGGGCCCGCTGGCGTTCGGTGCCTGCCGCCCGCTCGCTCTCGACGGCCTGGTTCTCGAGCGCCGCCTGCTGGCCGGCCCGGCCCCGCTCACGGCGGGCGCGTTCGAGTTCGGCCTCGGCGCGTCCTTCGGCTTCGAGGATCGCCTGGGACGCTGCGTTCGCCTCTTTCTCGCTCGCGGCGATCGTCGCGTTTCGCAGGCCCTCCTGCCGGCGCGCCTCGGCACGGGCAGCGTCGCCGGCGGGGCCCCGGCCCGCGGCGTTCGCGCTTTCGATGATGTCGTTCAGCTCGCCGATTGCCGCGTTGTAGGCCGCGACCGCCGCCTGCTGACGCGCTTCTTCTGCCGCGAGACGGGCGTTGGCCGCGACGATATTGCGATTGGCGTCGATCGCGGCCTGTTCCGCCGCTTCGATCTGGGCGGCGGCGTCCCGCCGGGCACGCTGCGCCGCGGCGACGGCCTCGGCCGCAGCGCGCTCGCGACCGGCCTCGGCCGACAGCACGCGGGCCGCGGCGTCGATGAAGGCGCGGACGAAGCCCGGGTCGGCGTCGCGAGCGGGGATCCGGCCGTCCCGGCTCGCGACTCGATACGGGTCGAACGCGGCGTCGAAAGCGTCTGCATCCTGAGCCGCGCGGAACGCCCGCGTGAGCTGGTCGAGGGTCTGCCGCGACGCCGCATCGTGGGAGGACTCTTCGTTGCCCAGGGCCGCGAAGGCCCGCTGGTAGGCGGGGTGCAGGTCCGGCGGGTATCCGAGGGCATGGAAGGCATCGCGGAGGGCCGCGCGTAGGGGGGCCACGTCGTCCGCAGGGGTCTCTCTCGCGACGCGCTCGATCGCATCGGTCTCGAGCAGGCGGCGAGCGCCAGCCGGGTCCGATCGGTCCTCGAGGATCCCGATCAGGTAGTCCTGGGCGGCTTCGCCCATGGCGACGATCTCGTCGGGTCCCGGAAGCGGGCGCTCTTCGGGAGCCGGCGGCCTGGCGGCCATCGCCAGCTGGTAGCGCTCGGCCAGTGCGTCCGCCGCCGTCCACAGCACCATGCGATTGGCGCCGCGGCCGCGGCACAGGAAGCGGATGCTCTCGAGCAGGGCGTCCGGGTCGTCGGGTAGACCGAAGCGGTCCAGCATGAGCGGGAGGTCGTGCTGCATCAGCCCGTGGAACTGCTTCGAGTCGAACTCGCCGCTTTCCAGTTCGTCGAGGTCTTCTCGGGCCGAGCGATACGCCGCGTCGCGCCCGAGACTCACGATCTGGTGGGCGCGAACCCGTCGTCGCGCGGCGTTCTCGGCGTCGCGCATCCGCTGGTGTCTGACGTGGAGGTCCGGCGGCTCGATGCCGAGGACGCGCGGGAGTCGCGGCCCCAGCCAGTCGGCGTTCTTCCCGATCCGTTCCCGAACGGTCTCCGGCCCGGCGACGATCCGTGTGTGCATGCGCTCGTACAGGCCCGCCGGCAGCATGGCCGACTCGGCCAGCGCGAGGGAGATCCAGAAGCGATTGTCCGCATCGCCCCGCGCCACCTCGAGCATTCGGCGCCACAGGACGGTGGGGGCCCCGCCCTGAAGGAGCGAGAGGCGACTGCGCGCAATCAGGAAGTACGCATGCACCACCCGGTCGAATTCTCCGCTCTCGAGCTCCGACACGAGGAGGGCTTCTACCTGGGGTGTGTCGGGAAGGTTGCCGAGGGCGGTCTTCAGCAGTTGGTCGGCGTACCAGGCGGGCAGGGTGTTGGCGTGGGGGGAGTACGCCTCGAAGAGTGCGTCCTCGATCTTCGCGTACGCGGCGACGATCGCGGGGTACGCGGCGAGTGCCGCGTCCGGATCATGGCCGAGCCGCGAGAATGCTCCCGCGGTCTCCCGGTCGAAGGCCGCGCGGTAGTCGGCTTCGGTCTCGATCTGCGCGGCAGCGCCACCGGCATGTGCGATCATCAGCGCCCCCGCGATGAGGGCGAGTATGCGGTGGCGCGATCGCTGCAGCGTCATCGTCGGGGGAGGTTACCGGAACAGCAAGCGCGGCAGAGCACGCAAGCGAGCGGAAGGGAGGAGTATGAGGCGGCTAGCCACCGGGGCGATCGTACTGCTCGTCCTCGCGATCTGCGCCCTGTGGCTGACCGGGCGGGGCGCCTTCGTCGAGGACGGGCGCGGCGGAAGCCCCGAGGCGCGAGCGGTGTCCCCGGACGTCGTCGCCGATCGCGGCGCCAACCAGCGCATCGCCGCCCGCGACGCCGGCGTGGCGCGACCCAAGCAGATCCTGTTTGGCGATCTCCACGTGCACAGCACCTTCTCGTTCGACGCCTTCCAGATGAGCCTGCCCATGGCGGGTGGCGACGGCGCACACCCCATCGCCGATGCCTGCGACTTCGCGCGTCACTGCTCGGGCCTCGACTTCTGGTCGATCAACGATCATGCGGTGACCCTGACGCCGCGGCGTTGGTCCGAGACCGTCGACTCGATCCGTCAGTGCAACGAAGTGGCGGAGAACGCCTCGGCTCCGGACCTGGTGACCTATCTCGGATGGGAATGGACCCAGGTGGGGACGGCGCCCGAGAACCACTACGGGCACAAGAACGTCATCCTGCGGCACCTCGACGACGAGCGGATCCCGACGCGCCCGATCAGCGCCGGTACGCCGCCGGGGATGCCTTCGGTGCAGGAAGCCCAGCCTTCGCCCTTCCTGCTCGGGATGTTCTCCCTGTCGCAGTGGAACGAGGGCGGGCCCTCCTTCGCGCGCTACACCACGGAAACGACCAGCGTCCCAGATTGCCCGCTGGGTGTTCCGGTCCGCGAGCTTCCGCTCGATTGCCGCGAAGTGGCGCCGACGCCGGAAGACCTCTTCGAGAAGCTCGACGACTGGGGTCACGAATCGATGGTGATCCCGCACGGAACGACGTGGGGCTACTACACGCCTCTCGGCTCGGCATGGGACAAGCAGCTGACCTCCGCCCAGCACGACCCGAACCGGCAGGGGCTGGTCGAGGTGTTCTCCGGCCACGGGAACTCGGAGGAGTACCGTCCCTTCCGCGAGGTGCTGATCGCAGAGGACGGTGCGCGTTCGTGCCCGGCGCCGAGTGCGAGCTTCCTGCCGTCCTGTTGGCGCGCGGGAGAGATCATCGAGTCCCGTTGCCTTGTCGAAGGCGAAGGCGCGGACGAGTGTGCCGAGCGGGCCGAGAAAGCGCGGCAGGACTTCGTCGACGCGGATTTCAACGGCGGTTACGCGGCGGTTCCCGGGACCGAGGTGAAGGACTGGCAGGACGCCGGCCAGTGTCGCGATTGCTTCCAGCCTTCCTTCAACTACCGGCCGCGCAGTTCCGTGCAGTACATGATGGCGCTCGGCCGCGCGGATGCGGCGGGCGATCCCCTGCGCTTCCGCTTCGGCTTCATCGCGGCGAGTGACAACCACTCGGCGCGTCCCGGCACCGGCTACAAGGAAGTCGCCCGAACCGAGTTCACCGAGCAGCGCTTCGGGAACTTCGCCGACGGTCCCCTCGCCGCGGGCGGGGACCGCGAACCCCGAGCCGAATCGAAGTCGGTCGAGCTCGAGAGCGTCGGCACACCCTTCCTCGTATTCGAGGTCGAGCGGCAGGCGTCCTTCTTCTCGACCGGAGGCCTGGCCGCGGTGCACGCCAACGGCCGCGATCGGGACTCGCTGTGGGAAGCCATGAAGCGCCGCGAGGTCTACGGCACCAGCGGTCCCCGCATCCTGTTGTGGTTCGACCTGCTGAACTCACCAACGGGTCGGCCGGCACCGATGGGAAGCGCGGTTCGTCTCGAGGAGAGCCCCATCTTCCAGGTGCGTGCGGTGGGGTCCTTCGTGCAGAAGCCGGGTTGTCCGGCGGACGCGTCGTCGGCGCTGCAACCGGACCGCCTCGCACGGCTCTGCCAGGGTGAGTGCTACCACCCCTCGGACCAGCGCCGACAGATCTCGCGCATCGAGGTCGTGCGCATTCGTCCGCAACAGACTCCCGACGAGGATGTCGGCGCGCTGATCGAGGACCCGTGGAAGGTGCTTCCGTGCCCGGACGACCCCGCCGGTTGCCAGGTCGCGTTCACCGACGAGAGCTTCGTCTCGACAGGTCGCGACGCCCTCTACTACGTGCGCGCCATCGAGGAAACCAGTCCCGCCGTCGCGGCGAACCCCCTGGGTTGTCGCTACGACGACCGTGGCCGTTGTGTCGACGTCGACCCATGCTTAGACAGGTCGGACGACGACGACTGCCTGGCGGCTACCGAAGAGCGCGCGTGGTCGTCGCCGATCTTCGTCGACCAGGTGGCCCTTCAGTAGCTGCCCTTCGCGCTAAAGGCTCCCCTTGGCGCTAAAGGCTTCCCTTGGCGCTAAAGGCTTCCCTTCGCGCTAAAGGCTTCCCTGGACGCAGAGGTCGTGGTATTCCCCGGCGCCGCACGGTTCCGGCGGGCTGAGCGTGGGGCGTCGACCGGTACACTGCTCGGTTACTTTCGCGATGAGGGCGCCTGCGCGCGTGATCTGCGCGTTCGGGTCCGGCTCGAACATCCCCTCCGCGTAGCGGGTGGACAGGGTCAATCGGGGCTCGCCGCGCAGCACGTCGGTGGCGTGCAGCGAGAAGCCGGGCCAGTCCTTGCGCTTGCGGTCCGGCAGGCTCAACAGGAACGCCACCCGATCCTCTCCCGTGCTGACGAGGTCGAAGACGTCGTCTTCGGCGTCGAGAGCGGCCATCAGGCATGCCCCGCCCACGGGTCCAGGGATGGGGACGGAAGCCTGCCAGGTGTAGTGGGTGGCGCACCCGAGCAAGAGCGCCACCGGGGCCAGGGAGATCGATAGCGTTCGTGAGATCGTCCGCGTTCTCATCGCGCCAACATAGTCCAGGGCTACCGGAATGCAGCGCCCCGGCCGCGGGTGGCGCCTTCTGCGTCGGATCGAAGGCGGAATTCCGGTCCGACACGGTAAGCTCCGGCGCGTGCTTCGTTGGGTACCCGCTGTCTCGCTCTGCATCGTTCTTGGATGGGCGGCGGGCACGCGTGCCGACGACTGGACGGCACCTCGCGCGATCACCTCCGTCGACTTCGACGACGAGATCCTGGCTTCGATGGGCGTTCGCATCGAAGCCGTCGGAGGCATGCCGGGGTCCTACCCCGAATTCCCGGGCGACAGCTTCATGACCCGCGCGCCCTCGTTGCTGGCTTTCTCCGCCCCGGGCGGGGACTTCGAGCGCTTCTCGAGCGGGTCGCTGTTCCATGCCGGCGGTTTCCTGCTGCAGCTCTCGGGTGGCGGCCAGGCGGTTTCACTCGACGACTTCGTCCTGCGGGTGGCGGCGCAGCCCGACGACTTCGACTGGATCGACGCGACGGGTCGCCGCTTCTTCATCCTGCGCCACATGCAGTTCACCACATCCCTCGCGGAAGAGGAGCTGCGGCTGCTGAACGTGTCGATCCATCTGGCGCCTGAGCTTGCGGCGACCCTGGGGCGTCCCGATCTCACGGACACCTACGTGGGGGTCGCCAACATCCGGCTGCCCGCGCTCCTGTCGACTGCGAGCGATCCGGGCGGAAGCGGGGCTTCGGCTGCCTGCCAGGTCCAGGAGGGTGAGATCGACGTGTCGCTGGTGGATCTCGCGTCGCCCTCCCAGATCGCGCGAGAAGCGGGCGTTCGCGTGGCAATCGCGTTCAGTGCGACGCTGACCAACACGGGGACCGGGTCCGTCGACTGGTACGAGCCCATCGCGCCCACGCGCTTCGACGGCGTAGGCCCTCACCCCTTCCTTTCCCTCGCGATGTACCGCCTGGACGATGACGGGCTGGTCCAGCTGGGGCTCGGCGACGTCAAGCACGCCTTCCGCGCCCTCAACATCGGATGCCCCTGTCCCTCGGCGTCGAGCCTGTACCCAGGCTGTGGCGACGTGTACGGCGTGTCCACGAACCAGGACCGCAGCTACCTCGCGCCTCGCGAAGAGGTCACCTCGTACACGGGCGCGTGGGAGCGGGTCGGGTCCCACTTCGATCGTTGTCTGGCGCGCGAAGAGCCGCCCTGCGACCCCGCGAGCAACGACGAGGACGACTTCCGAGACCACTACGGCGAAGGCGACTTCTACCACGACGCCTTCGAGCACCGTCTCGTCGTCCCGGAGAGTGGGCTGCTCGAAGAGGACGGTCGCTTCTTCCTGGAGGCCTGGTATGTCGCTGCCGGCGACGTCGATCTGTGGAACAGCCTCGGTCATCGCGAAGTCGAGCCCGCGCTGTCGGGAAGCACCTGGAGCTTCGAACTCGACGGATCACTCGAGAGCGGATCGATGCTCGACCATATTCCCGGTGCGGACCGCGTCCTGGTGGATACCGGCGCAGGGCGCCTGCAACTGGCTTCGGTGACCACGGACCTCGATGGCGGAGTCCATCGCTACGCCTACACGCTGATGAACTTCGACTTCGACCGGAGCATCGCGGCCTTTCGGGTTCCCCTCGAGCCGGGCACCCAGGTGACCCGCATCCGCTCGCGCGCCCTCGGCGACGACCCAGCCAGAGACTGGGCGGTCGTCGTGGAAGAGTCGGCGATCACCTGGCAGGCGCCCCCGGGCGAGGCGCTCGACTGGGGGATGCTGGTCGGCTTCGGGTTCGACGCCGACCGCGACCCCGTGCCGAGCAGCGTACGCCTCGCCGTCCTCGAACCGGGCTCGCCCACTGCGCTGGTGGTGTCTGCGATGGCGCCCGCCCCCGAGCCCGCCACCGGGATGCTGGCCACCTCGGCCCTCGCGGCGGTCGCGCTGGTGCGACGCTACGGTCACGCCTCGCGTGGAGGGAGACGTCCATGACCCCGGATCCGACGCAGGTGCCCGAGACTGCGGTGATCGTTTCGGACTACGTCCATCGGCCGGGCGAGCACTGCGCCTCCACGGCCCTGCGCAACGTCCTGGCCCACGGAGGCACCGAGCTGTCCGAGGGCATGGTCTTCGGGCTCGCGAGTGGCCTGGGCTTCTTCTACCTGTGCTCGGACGCGTTGAGCCCCACGCGCATGTTCCACGGTCGCACCAGGACCCTGGAAGCCGACCTGGGCCTGAACACCGGTGTTCCCCTGGACGACCGCATCGAGCCCGACGACGACGCCGCCTGGAAGACACTGCGCAGCCGCATCGAGGCCGGGCGTCCGGTGATGGTGTCGACGGATACCTTCTATCTCGGCTACCACCACACCACGAGCCACTTTCCGGGGCATCGTTGCGTGGTGGTCGGCTATGACGACGCCAGCGAGTCGGTCTTCATCGCGGATCGCAAGTTCGACGAGTACCAGGTCTGCTCCTTCGAAGAGCTGCGGCACGCGCGCAACGCGCCCGACTATCCCGCCTCGAGCCTCAACCAGTTCGGCGATGCCCGGGGCCCCCTGCGCCTCGGTCGTCCGCTGGAAGAGGCCATCCCGCTGGCGCTGGCGCGCAACGCGCGCGAGATGCTCGAACCCGCGAGCGAGCCTGATGCGGGCATCCCGGCCATGCGCAAGCTGGCCGCCGAGCTGCCCGCCTGGGGAGACCTCGCGGACTGGTCCTGGGCGTCGCGCTTCGGATACCAGGTGGTCATCAAGCGCGGTGCGGCCGGCACCTTCTTCCGGTCTCTGCTGGCGGACTTCCTGCGCGAGTCCGCGCCGCTCGTTCCAGGCCTGGCGGCGGAGGCACCCGCCGAAGAGATGGACGCCATCGCCGCGGACTGGTGCGCCTTCGCTGGGGTCCTGAAGGAACAGAGCGAGCGCACGGACTGTGACGCCGAGCTGTTCCGAACGGCCGCTCGCCTGGTCGGGGCGCTCGCCGACCGGGAGGAGCGCTTCTTCGAGCGAGCGCTTCCGTTCGCGGTGGGGCTCGCCTGACGCGGCGCTACTGCGGCAACAACCCCCCGAGGACCTGCCGCAACGCATCGCGGGTCGACGCGATCGCCGGGTCCCGTGCGAGATTGTCGAGTTCCTGGGGGTCGGCTTCGAGATCGTAGATCTCCTCGAATGCCGGTCCGATGCTCGGCAGGGTCCGGATGTACTTCCATTGTCGCGTGCGGATGGCGACGTTGGCGCGTTCGACCAGGCCCGCAGGATTCTCGACGAGGAAGACCGCGCGTCCGAGGCCGTCACCGTCGCCGTCGACATCACCATCGATGAGGGGCAAGAAGCTCTCGCCGTCGACTCGCGCGGTCGCTGCGCCCGCGGCGTCGGCGATGCTGGGTGCGATGTCGATGTTGAGGACCATTTCGTCGCGCTGCTGGGGTAGGGGGGCGCGAACCGGGTAGCGGACGACCAGGGGAACGCGGATCGACTCCTCGTAGGCGGTCAGCTTCGACACCCAGCCGTGCTCGCCCCAGTGGGTGCCGTGGTCCGACGTGAAGACGAACAGGGTCTGGTCGGCGATCCCCAGACGCTCCAACTCGTCGAGCAGGCTGGCGACCGCGTCGTCGACCGCCGAGAGCGTTTCCAGTTCCGCGATGCGGCCGGCGTCGAGAGCGCTGACGAATGCCTCTCCGAACGCGAGGAAGCCGCGCAGCCAACCCGGTGTTCCCGGAGACAGCGCGCGGCCGAAGCTCGCAGGGCGCCAGGGGGCCAGGTCCGCGAGGGTGCCGCGGTGGCGCGCTGCGGGCGTCGCGGGGACATGCGGCGCGGCCGGCGCGAGGACCGCGAGGAAGGGTCGTTCGGCATTGACCCGGATGAAGTCGCGGGCGCGGTCGGCGAGCACGTCCGTCGAGTAGTCGGCTTCGCGGTCACCGTAGGCGACGAAGCTTCCGTTCTCGTTGAGCGTGTAACCGAAGTAGCAGCGGAGCCCCCCGCCACCGGGGCAGCCGGGCGTCTCGTCCGGCGGGTCGGTGAAGGCCTGCCACTCGGACCACCCGGGCGGGACATGGGTGCTCCGCACGGTGTCGTTCCGGTACTTCCCGAAGAAGCCGGTGGCGTAGCCGGCGGCTGCGAGCCATGGGGCCAGCGTGTTGCTGTCGTCGAAGACCTGCTGGTTGATGGTCGAGCCGTGGTTGTGAGCGTAGAGCCCGGAATAGAGGCTCGCGCGACTCGGTGTGCAGAGGCTCGTGGTCACGAAGGCGTTGCGGAAGCGAACGCCCTCGCGTGCGAGGCGGTCGACCGTCGGCATGAAGTCGAGGGTGTCGGCGCGCTGGTCGTCCGTGAGAACGAGAACCACGTTGGGCCTGTGAGCCGTCGCCGCGGCGTCCTGTAAGTGCTGCTCGAGGGTCGCCCGCAGGCACAGGGCCAGACCCCGGGCGGGGACCTCCGAGCCCGTCTCGATGAGCTCGTCGCAGACTTCTCCCGTCTGCGGCAGGTCTTCGCTCGCCACGACCCCCCGGCACGCCTTCTCGACGAAGCGCGCGAAGGCCGGTGCCTTCGAGGAGGCCCGACGGCCGCGCCAGCCGTCGACCCGCCGGCTCTCCCGATAGACGGGGGCGGCCTGGTCGATGGCCTGCTGGCAGCGTTCGGCGGGGGTCTGCCCGGGGCCGGGCCCCGGCGGGTGATCGGAACCCGCGGCGCTCTCCGCGAGCACCAACAAGACCAAGAGGGAGAAGACGTCCCACCGCACAACCGACTCCACCGCGGACGTTCCGCGATCGAGGGCGATCTTACATGGATCGGCGGCGGGGATGTCTGAAATTTCCAGGGGCCGGGCGGCGTCGCGCAACTGTCGCCGGAAGGTCCGCCCGTCACCACAGGTTCCCGGCGCGTAGCAGCGGGGCGAGCCGGTCCCTCCAGCGCGCGTAGGCCGGGCCTAACAGGTGGATGCCGTCGTTGGTGAGCCCGGCTTCGAGATTTCCCTGATCGTCCGCGAACAGCGGGTGGAGATCGAGGTAGAGCAGCCCCCGGTCTTCGGCGAAGCCGCGGATCTGCTCGTTGAGGGCGTGGATGTCGCGATTGTTTGCGGACCACCAGTCCGCGGATACGGGCAGGACGCTCTGTACGACGACTTCGGCCTTCGGCAGCTCGCGGTCGAAGGCAGTCAGGATGGCCTCGTAGTTCGCGAGCGTCTGCTCCCTCGGGACACCCCGGTTCAGGTCGTTGACGCCGATCATCAGGAAGATCTGCTTCGGCTGGATGGCCACCAGGGTGTCCATCCGTTCCAGCACGCCGGCGGTGGTATCCCCGCCGATGCCCCGATTCCAGACGTCGGGCCGAGCGAAGAGCTCGTGCCAGATGCCGCCTTCGGTGATCGAGTCGCCCACGAAGAGGATGCCACCGGAGGGGCTCAGCTCTTCGAATTGGGTCTGCCGGCGTTCGAACAGCTGCTGGGTGAAGGCGGACAGCAGGTCCAGTGCGCCCCAGGCCGCCACGCCCATCGCCGCGAGCAGGACGGCGTTCAGGGCGACGGAGAGCTTCAGGCCGAGCCGCTTCATGGGAGAATCCTCTCGAGCTAGGCCATCGCACGGGGATCCAGACCCAGACGGGAGCGGCCGAGGCTCTCCAGTCTCTGGTCGAGATCGAAGACCACGTGGCAGGCCATGGTGTCGACGTCGCGCTTGGCCCGCTGCAAAGGGTCGTTCAGGAAGTGCGCCTTCGCGCCGCTGACCTCGGAGACGGACGCGATCACGCCCTTGCATTGGTGGACCACCCAGGCGAAGGAGGCCATCCAGCGGGTTCGCTCGGCGAGGGTCGCGGCGTCGCGCTGCCGCATGACCTCGCTGACGGTCTGGCGCATCAGCAGCTCGGCCTGTTGCAGCTCGAGCTCGGCGCGACCCAGGCGCATCTGGGCCGCGGGCAGGCTCGCCTGCTTGCCGGGCTGGCCGATGCGGACCCGGTCCTGCATGCGATCGCCGAAGGTCCGGACCACCGTCCGGGCCTGTCCCAACGCCGGCATCGAAGCGGCCATCCCGAGGATCGGCAGCATCGGGGTGCGATAGAGGGGGCCCGCGTGCAGGCTGGCGCCGTGGGAGGCGCCGTTCGTCATGTCTCCGACGGACACGCTTCGGTCGAGCGGAACGATCTGGTCTTCGACGATCACGTCATTGCTGGCGGTGGCTCGCATGCCATCGACATGCCAGGTGTCCTCGACGACGACCTCGCTGCGGGGCAGGGCGAGGAAGCGGAAATCGAGGGGCGGTGCGTCGCTCGTGGCGTCCTCGACGCGTGCGCCGACGATGACCCAGTCGCCGTGTGCGGACCCGGTTGCCCACGGCCAGCGACCGCTCACCCGCAGACCCCCCTCCACCATCTGGGCGACTCCGCTGGGTGAGATCATCGCCGGCGCGAGGACGTGGCTGCGGTCCGCGTACAGCTCGCGCTGGAAGCGTTCCGGGAACTGGCAGAGCATCCAGTTGTGCTCGATGTAGAAGGTCGACACCCAGCCCATGGACCCGTCGCCCTCGCACAAGGCCAGGCCGACGTCGAGGAACGCGTCGAGGTCGAGCTCGAGTCCGCCGTAGCAGCGAGGCACCATCAGGCGGAAGATGCCGGCCTCCTCGAGTGCGTGGATCACGTGGTCCGGGGGTCGCCGGTTCCGCTCGGCATCCTCCGCATGCTCCGCGAGCAGGGGCGCCAGCGCGCGGGCTCGCGCAACGAGGTCGATGTTCGCATCCGGCATGCGAGGACAATAACCTAGTGGCGACACCCGGCCGCGACCGGAACTCGAGGTGAACGTGCCATGGCCGCTTCGGCCTATCCGCCCGACGATCACGTGCTGCGAGATCTGCGCTTCTGGACCGAGCGCGACGCGAAGGGTGCGCGCAGCCACCTCGAAGTCACGCCGCAGCTGCTGGCGCCCTCCGGGTCGCTGCATGTGGGCGTGATCGCGACACTCGTCGACATGTCCGGGGGTGAGGGCGCCATCCGCGCGGTGACGCCGGACTGGGTGGCGACCTCGGACCTCGTCCTGCACGTGACCCGTCCGGTGACCGAGGGTGTCGTCGTCGCGACCCCTTCGTTGCTTCGCCGCACGCGATCGACAGCGGTGATCGAGGTGGACCTGCGCGTGGGCGACGAGCCGGTCGGGCTCTCGACCGTGACCTTCGCGGTGCTGCCCGGGCGTCCGGGCGCCCAACGGATGGGAGTGGGGAGCGCGGAGGCGCGCACGGACTTCGGTCTCCCGGACTCGCGCCTGTCGGCGCACCTGCGGGATGTGCTGGCGGTGCGTGAGAACGCGCCCGGCGACGTCGAGCTTTCCATCACCCCCTACGTGGGTAACAGCCTGAACGCGCTGCAGGGCGGTGTGGCTGCCACGATGCTCGAGTGGTCGGCTCTGTCCCGTTGTCGCGACTCTCTGGGTGACCGTGCGCGGGTGCTCGACCTGGCCATCAACTACCTGAGACTCGTTCGAGTGGGACCCGCGCGGGCGCTCGCGCGGGTCCTGCGACAGCAGGCGGACGAGATGCTCGTGCGCGTCGAGCTGCTCGACGCAGGAGACGAGGATCGCCTGTGCACCGTCGCAACCGCGTTGGTACGCGCCGACGAAGCGGAAGGTCTCCAGCCTTGATGCTGCGGACCTGGAAGCGGCGCGCGGGCATGATCGCCTTGCTGCTCTGGATGGCGGTGGTCGCCCTGGCGGCCTGGCCTGCGATTGCGCGTCCGGGATTCCTCGATTCAGCCCACGACCTCTCGGTTGCGACCTTGCGGCTGTTCGGGATCAGCGCCGGGCAGCCGCTCTTTCAGACCGACGCATCCCCGTGGAAGCAGCACGGGTACTGTCTCTTCGTGCGGGAGCGCGGCACCTCGGGCGAACCCGCCGTTCTCTTCCCGCCGGATGGCGAGTGCCGCGTCATGGGCTTCCACCCGCGCCTGCCGCCTGTGGACCGCGCGACGCATCGCATGTTGTCGAGCGCCTGGACGCTCCGAAACGGGGACGTCGAGAGCAAGCGCCTGTCGGCCGGGTACCTCGAGAGCATCGGGCGCGCGTTCTGTCGCCAGACGGCGCAAGAAGACCCGCCGCCGCGCGAAGTCGAGGCGGTCTGGATCTGGTACTACCGGAACTACGACGACGCCAGCGTGCTGCGCCGGAACGGTCTGTACTTCGATTACGCCTGTGCCCAGGAGCAGCTCGGCGAAGTGGCGTGGCATCCGAATGACAAGGCGGTGCTCGCGCGCTGGGGGACCGCGCCATGGTGAGCGAAGCAGGGGCCGGCCGGCGGGCCTGGGGGGCCGTCGAGCGCTGGCTCTTCGCCGAGCAGCCGGTTCACGCGCTGGTGATCGGACGCATCGTCTTCGGCCTGGCGCTGTTCGGCTGCTACGCGGTTCGGGCACCCGATGCCGCGATGCTCTACGGCGCCGACGGCCTCGCGGGGGGAGAGGCCATCCAGCGACTGGTCGACAGCGGGACCCTGCTGCAACGCCTCTACGACGCCGCGGGCGCGCGTTGGCCTGCGCCGGATGCGTTGCTGCTCTCGCTGTTGTACGCGGTGGCACTCGCCTGCGCGCTCTGCTTCGCCGCGGGCTACCGCACCCGCACGACGGGCTGGATCGTTTGGGCGATCCACCTGTACTTCTACAAGCTCCGCCTGCCCCTGGCCTATTGGGGTTGGCCGGCTCTCATGCAGGCCTACATGGCCTACGTCCTGCTTTCCCGAGCCGGGGACTACTGCTCGGTGGACGCCTGGCTGAAACGCAAGCGCGAAGGCAGTGAGCTTCCGGCGGTCGCGAGCTGGCGCGCGCCGGCCTGGCCCCTGCGATTGCTGCAGGTCCACGTCAGCGCGATGTATTCCGTGGTCGGCATCTCGCGCCTCGATTCGAGCGGATGGATCGCCGGTCACACCATCTTCACCGCGGTCACGACGGCCTTGCACAGCAAGCTCGTCATCGATTGGGCGCCCTTTCAACCGCTGCTGAAGGCCGCGACCTGGATCGTGTACCCGCTCGAACCAGCGGCTGTGGTGGGCTTGTGGCTTCCGCGCGTCGGTGCGTACTTCGCGTACGCGCTGCTCGCGATGCACTTCGGCCTCGAACTCTTGACGAACGTCGGCTGGTGGGGCTTCGCGGTGGCACCGGGCCTGCTGGCGTTCGTCCCCGCCCGCCATCTCGAGGCGGTCTTCCGTCGTGTCGGGGCGGGCCCGTGACTGGAATCCGGTGTTCCGGGGTCAGGTGTTCTGGAATCAGGTGTTCTGGATGGTCAGGCCACCGTCGACCGGAATGACCGTGCCCGTCACGAACGATGACGCGGGCAGCGCCAGGTTGAGAGTCATGTGTGCAACCTCTTCGGGGATTCCGTAGCGGCGAAGGGGTACCCGGCGGCGAGCGAACTTCTCGCGCGCGGCTTCCGGGATGGAGGATGTCATCCCGGTGAGGATCGGTCCGGGGCACACGCAGTTCACCGTGATCCCGTACTCGGCGAGCTCCATCGCCAGCGCTCGGGTGAGCCCGACGACGCCGTGCTTCGCCACCGTGTAGGGGCCGGTACCGCGGGTCGCTCCGAGGCCCTCGGTCGACGAGATGTTGATGATGCGTCCTTCTCCGCTGCGCTTCAGGTGGGGTAGGGCGCAGCGGACGAGGCGCGCCTGGGCAGTGAGGAGCACGTCCAGGGCGCGCTGCCAGCTCTGCTCGTAGCCGTCGGATTCGATGGTCGCGCCGATGGAGATACCGGCGTTGTTGACGAGCACGTCGAGCCCACCGAAGCGTTCGGCGTGCTCGCCGACCACAGCCTCGATCGCCGCCGGGTCCGACACGTCGAGCGCCCAGGCGGCGGCGTCTCCGCCCGCCTCGCGGATGCCGGCGGCGACGGCCTCGGCACCCGATCCGTCGATGTCGGTGACGGCCACGCGCGCGCCCTCGTCCGCGAGCAGCTCGGCGGTCGCGCGACCCATGCCACTCGCGGCGCCGGTGACCAGCGCGGTCTTGCCTTCGATGGATCGGCTCAGCTGGCTCAGTCGTGCCACTTGGGCTCCCTTCGTTCAGTCGGTTCGCGGTCGCGGTCGGGGTCGCGGTAGGGTACAGGGCGCTGGGAAACCCGATAGGACTCCAGACTGGTGAGACTCCGGCCCGCCGCACAGTTGCTCGGCTTGATGCTGTCCGTCGTT
Organism: Deltaproteobacteria bacterium; assembly: GCA_029261855.1. GTDB lineage: Bacteria > Myxococcota_A > UBA9160 > UBA9160 > UBA4427 > JAJDAN01. The sequence goes on along the minus strand of JAJDAN010000089.1, from coordinate 457,544 downwards.
GGACCGCATCCGGTGACCGCCGTCTCGCCCCTGGCGTCGGGTCGCGCATCGGCGCCGGTCGAGGACCTGCCTGCCTTCGCCCAGGGGGTCGCGATCGAGCGCCGGGCGTTCTCGCTGCTGGAAACGGATCCGCTCGCCGCCCAGGCGAGCTTCCTCGAGGCATCCGCGCGCTTCGCGGCCGCAGCCGAAGCGACCAGCGGAGACGGCCTGCCGTTCTGGCGATCCGCGCGCTGCCGCTGGTTCGCGGGCGAGGTACTGCCCGTCGACCCCGGCTCCGAGCGAGTCGTGCATTTCGAAGCGGCACAGGCCTTGGCCGAGCGCGGGATCGAAGCCGACGCGGACTGTGCGGAGTGCATGCTCTGGAAATTCGTCGCCATGGGGCGCGTGGCCACGAGTCGCAGCGTGATCGCGGGCATGCGCGACGCGTCGGAGATGGCCGACCTGCTCGACCGCGGCCTGGCCCTGAACCCGAAGCACCGCGACGGGGACGACAACTCGACCCTGGGCAACCTCCACTACGGCAGCGCCATCTTCTATCGCGTGCTGCCGGACTGGATGTGGATGCGCTGGTTGATCGGCGTGCGCGGGGACAAGGAACGCGCGCTCGGCCACGCTCGGACGGCGCTGGCGCTCCACCCGGCGCGACTGGACTATCGCGTCGAGCTCGCGTCCCAGCTGTTGTGCCTGGGCTCGACGGACGACCAGCGCGAACGTCTCGACGAGGGAGTCTCGATGCTCGAACAGCTGCTCGACGCCGAGACGCATTCGGTGCGGGACGAGCGGCAGATCGTCGCGGCGGAGATCATGCTCGCCTCCCCGCCGAAGTCCTGTGGCTACACGGGCGACACCTGGGTCGAGATCGACGAGCAGGACGCTGCGGCAGTGGGGGCCTCCGGAAAGGACGGAGCAGACGGAGACTGAGCGCTACTCCTTCGTCCGGTAGTCGCCGAAGGGCTTGTCACGTTCCTGCAGCGCCGCGGTCAGGCCCTTTTCCTGCATCTTCTTCATGAACTCGTGCATGCTCTTCTGGTGCGTGCCGAGTGCACACAGCTCCGAACCGGCGCGGATGCCCGTGTGCAAGCCCATGATCTCCATCTGGCGATGGACGGCTCGCTTGTTGAGCTGGACGAGGTCCGGGGGCATCTTGGTGATGCGCTCTGCGACGTCGAGCACCTTGGCTTCGAGCTCATCGACGGGAACCGACTCGTTCGCCCACCCGAGGCGCGCGGCTTCGACGCCGGAGATCGAGTCGCCGGTGACCATCATCTCCATCGCCTTGCGCATGCCGACGAACCAGGCGTGGAAGTGGTTGTCGGGGACGCCAAAGCGAACCGCCGGATATCCCATCTGTGCGTCGTCGGCCATGTAGACGAGGTCACAGCAGGTGGCGAGCTCGCTTCCGCCTGCCAGGCAGTAACCGTGAACCTGGGCGATGACCGGCTTCGACAGCTCCCAGATGCTCATCCATCCCTGGGTCACGTGGCGCGGCCAGTGCCCGTCGCCGCCCGGCGTGTACCAGGGGAACTCCTGACCTTCGTTGCCGCCGCCCAGCTCGTAGCCTGCCGAGAAGCACTTGCCGGCACCCCGGACGATCATCGTCCGGACGTCGTCATCGGCGTCGGCCGCGCGCAGGGCGTCGAGGATGGCGCCGCGCAGATCGTGATTCAGGGCGTTGCGCTTTTCCGGCCGGTTCAGGGTGACGCGCCGTACTTGCGGGGCGGGGTCGTCGACGAGTACCACGGGGTCCATCGGGTCAGCTCCTTGAATGGGTAGCGCGCCGATAGCCCGAGTAGCGAGGCTGGTCGACCGCCAGCTTGTCGAGGGTGGTGAGACGCAGGTGTTCCGTCAGGCCGGGAGAATCGATTCCGAGCTCGCCGTCCCGGATGCGCCTGCACAGGTCGCGCGTGAGGCTCTCGAGGTCTGCGTCCCGGTCCGTTCGCCCCAGCAGGTCGCAAAGCCGCGTGCGCTCGGCGGCCTCGGCCTCGGGCCCCAGCGCAAGCTGACGTTCGACGATGGCCAACGCGTTCGCGGCGACGCGCGCATGAAACGCGGTCCGCCCTTCGAGCTGGGGCAACGCCTGGTCTTCCAGGAACTCGCGCACGGCGGTCACCAGCTCGGTCAGGTTCGGCGGGTCGTACATGGTTTCCTCACGGTGCGATCAGCTCGAGCAGGTCGATCTCGGTCTCGGATGCGCGGCGTCCAATGGCCGCGCGCTCGACGGAACGATCGCCTCCGTGACGAAAGGCCGAGAGCATCATGGTGCAGATGACCCCCCACTTGAGCGTGCCGACGATCTCCCAGAAGCGAACTCGTTCGAGGTCCACCGGAGCCCCGCCCGCGGCCTCGTAGCCCTTGGCCAGGTCTTCGCGGGTCCCGAAACCACCGACGGGCAGCTCGCCCCCGAAGCGCCAGGAATTCACGCAGATCCAGCCGAGATCCTCCATCGGGTCACCCACGTGGGCGAGTTCCCAGTCGAGCACGCCGCGCACGCCGTCGGGGTCGATCATGAGGTTGCCGTTGCGGAAGTCGCCGTGCACCAGGGTCAGGTCCGGCGCTGCGGGCAGATGGTCTTCGATGAACCGGAAGGCCAGCTCGAAGACGGGTCGCGGGTCATCGAAGTGGTCGTAGATGCCGCGGTACTGGTCGAGTTGTCCCCGGGCGTCCTGGGTGGGAAGCGAGGGCAGTCGTTCGCGGGGAATGGCGTGGATGCCGGCCAGGATCTCGCCGCACTGCAGGGCGAGCTTCGGTCGCACGGCAGCGAACTGTTCGTCACGCAGGATGCGACGGGCGAGGGTCTCGCCTTCGAGGCGCTCCATCACGAAGCCTTCGCCCAGCTCGTCTTCGGGAAGCAGAACGGTGCGGACGATGGGGACGGGCAGTTTCACTTCGGCGGCGAGCTCGATCAGCCGCGCCTCCGTGCCCAGCCCGATCGCCGATCCCAGCAGCTGGGCGGGTTGCTTGCTGGGAGGACTGCGCCGAAGGATCAGCGGGACCGGGCCTCCAGGGGTCAGCGCGTCGAACGACCAGGTCTCCTGACTGGCGCCTCCCGAAAGGCGGCGGGGGCTCGTGACGTCGTTGGCGCCGTCGATGCGCGCGACGACGACCCGACGCAGTCCCGCTTCCAAGGCGTCCGTGCTCTTCGCAGGCTCCGGGTCCATCGGGCCACTCTAGCCTCGATCCGGGTGGATGACGGCGCGAGAGAGCCCTCGCGCGGCCGTGGCGGTGGGTCTTCCGCCCCACCGCTCGGGCATGCGCACTTTTTCGCAGATTCGCCCGAAAACACTCAAGCAATTCCCGGCGAGGCCGATCCAGGGAACTCCAATCAGGAAGGAGAATTCCAATGGCCATCAAACCGTTCAGCTTCGGTCTGCGACTCCGGGACAAGGGGCGCACTGTCAGAGTCCGCCAGGACGCCAAGCGCCGCTACGTCGTCGAGGATTCCCAGAAGGGACGCCGTACGAACCAGCGCTCGCACGCGAGTCTCGGCGGCGCGATCCGCGACGCCGCCTCGACCTGGCGCGGCCGCCTCCACTAAACCGCTTTCACCCGTCCACCCCTCGGCCGTCGCCGAGTACAATCCCCGTCCTCGCGAACGCAGCGTGAACCCGGGGTCGGGTCCAAGGATGGGTGCAAGGTGAGCAAGCGCAGCAACGATTACGGCGTCGTCGACGCGAACGAGATCGGCAGCTGGGACGAAAAGGCGGACGTCGTCGTCGTCGGGATCGGGTCCGCCGGCTGCTGCGCCGCCATCGAAGCCGCCGAGGCCGGCACGGAAGTGCTGGCCCTCGAACGCGCAAGTGGACCGGGTGGACTCACGGCGTCCGCCGCAGGGCACATCTACATGGGCGGTGGCACCCGTGTCCAAAAGGCCGTCGGCGTCGAGGACGACGTCGAGGACATGTACACGTACCTGCTCCTGAACACGCCGGAGCCCGACGAGGCGAAGATCCGTCTCTACTGCGACGAGAGCGTCGCGCACTTCGACTGGCTCGTCGCACACGGCGTTCCCTTCGAAGACAGCTGGCACCGCGAGAAGAACGTCGTGCAGATGACCGCCGAATGCCTGATCGAATCGGGCAACGAGGCGGCCTGGCCCTTCAACGAGAAGGCGAAGGCGGCACCCCGCGGTCACAAGGTGGCCATGGAAGGGGAGGCCGGTGGCGCCAAGCTGATCGAGAAGCTGGTCGCTTGTGCGCAGAAGGAAGGCGTGCGCATGCAGTACGACACCCAGGTACTGCGCCTCGTGCGAGAAGGCGAGCGCATCGTCGGGGTCGTCTACAAGCAGGACGGTGCCGAACGCAGCGCCCGGGCGCGGAGCGCCGTCGTCCTCGCGGCGGGTCAGTTCGGCATGAACCAGGAACTCATCGACGAGCGCTGCCCGCGGCTCGCGGACAGTCGCGTCGAGAAGCAGGGTTCCACCTTCGACGACGGTGCCGGACACCTCCTGGGAGAGGCGGCCGGTGGCGTGTGCGATCACATGGACGGCGCGCTGCTCACTTCTCCGTTCTATCCGCCGCAGCAACTGATCTACGGCATCCTGGTCAACAAGCACGGCAAGCGCTTCATCAACGAGGATTCGTACCATTCGAAGACGAGCATCAGCTGCACCGACCAGCCCGATGGCGTCGCCTATCTCATCGCCGACGACTCCTTCTTCGAACGCCCGCTCTTCCAGTGGCAGGAACTGGTGGACGCCTGGGACGATGTCGCCGACATGGAGCGCGACCTGGGTCTACCCGCCGGCAACCTGCAGGAAACCATTTCGGACTACAACGCCGGCGCGGAGAAGGGCGAGGATCCGGCCTTCCACAAGGCGGCGAAGTGGTTGAAGCCGCTCACGCATCCGCCCTACGCGGCGCTCGACATGTCACTCGGCAAGGCCCACTACGTGGGCTTCCCGCTCGGTGGCCTGCGGGTCGACGTCGATGCACGGGTGCTGCGTGCGGACGGCTCGGTGATCGAGGGGTTGTACGCGGCCGGGGGCTGCGCGTCGAACATTGCGCAGGACGGTCTCGGCTACTCGAGCGGGACCTGCATCGGCGAGGGCACCTTCTTCGGCCGTCGGGCCGGCCGCCACGCCGCGGGCAAGTAGAACCCCCGCGAGCGAAGCCTCTGAGGCTCCGTCCGCTACGCGTCGTCGCCGCAGTCGAGCAGGACACGATGCGGCAGCCAGGCGCGAGTGATGGGGACACTCCGATCCTTGCAGCCGCTGGCGCGGATCTGCAGGTTCTGGTCGCTGGTTGGGACGATCGGACAGGCGGTGGGTGCCTGGTCGGCGAAGGCCGTGACGAAGCGGAAGATGCCCTGCTCGGAAACCTCGATGTCGACGGCGTTGCCCAGTGCGTTCTGGCCGACGACCTGGGCGCCCGCCAGGGGCTCGAACTCTCCATTCCGATAGCGTCCGACGGCGCCCTCGATGCTGATGGCCGGCCCGAGCAGCGGCACCGCGGGGCATTCGTCGGGGGGTGAGATCTCCGTCTGGGTGAGCGGGAAGATGCGAACGAGGCCCTCGAGAAGCTCGGTCCCGTCGATCATCTTCGTCATCGCAATGAAGATCACGAGAGTCACGACCGTCGCGACGCTTCCCGCCATGAGCCAACGCAGTATCGCCGCCACCATGCGGACAGTATAGATCGCCCGCTGGGTTAAGCTGCGTCGCGATGAAGAACGCTCGCCTGCGATCGGCAGCTGCCGCCCTCGGGATCTGCGTGATCTGCGCGGTCTTCCTTTCGAGCCTCGCGTGCTCGTTGCCGTGGCGCGAGTATCCCGTCTCGTCCGCGGTTTCCGGCCGACTGGTTCTGGACGGCGGGCCCGTCGATCGCGGCCGCGTCCGCCTGCAGGTGCGCAGCGTCGACAATGCGACTCTCGGCGCACACGTCGAGCACGCTCTTCCGGCGGACGGCGGCTTCTTCTTCGAGCCGTTGAAGCTGCGGGTGGCGGGCAAGGAATACGGCAAGAAGTACGTGCTGCTGCTGTACTGGATCGACGGGGATGACGCCGCGACGCTCTGGCGCGCCGACTATTCGCGCTTCGAGCTCGGTGGTCCGATCGAGCTGAGCTGCAAGCTCGACCGCGCGGACACCCAGGGGCCCCCGTGTCTATTCGTCGGCAACGCGAACGACCAGCCCTGGCTACTGGCCGCGGGGAGAAACGACTACCGCACGTTGTGCCGCAGCTGCCATGGCGAAGACGGTCGTGGAGGAGGGCCGAACGCGGGGAGCCTGTCTCACCCGCCTCCCGATCTGACCCGCATTGCCGCGCGCCGAGGTGGCGTGTTCCCCTACGACGAGATCGCCACCTGGATCGACGGGCGCAGCGCCAACGAAGCCGCGCTGGGTGTGCACTTCGAGAGCCGGCAGATGCCCGTGTGGGGGCTGCGGCTATCGGAGCAGTACGTGCCGGGTGGCTTCACCGAAGCCCGCATCCGCAACCGCATCGACATCCTCGTCGAGTACCTGGACACCCTGCAGCAGCCCTGACGCGCTGGTCGGCGTCAGCCCTTGGCGACGAGCTTGACGAAGTCGCTCTCGGTGAGGATCCCGACGATCTGCTGTGCCTCGATCACCACGAGGCAACCGATCTTCTTCGTCAGCATGATGTCCGCGGCCTCCTCGATGGACGCATCGGGATGGATGGTCAGCACGTCCGACTTCATGATCTCCTTCGCGCGCAGCGAGTCGAGCATCTTGTTCTGGGCATGTCGGCCGAAGCCCAGGGTCACCGCCAGCGCACCTCGAAACAGATCGCGCTGACTGAGGATCCCGATCAGGTTCTGATCTTCGTCGACGACCGGCATGTGACGAATGCGGCCGAGCTGCATGATGTCGTCGGCGAGCGACAAGCACTCGTTGGCATCGATCGTCACGACTTCGCGGGTCATCAGGTCGGACACGGGCCGTGCGTTGCCAGGCATTGGGTCGGTCTCCTCTCCCTCGCAATCCCGTTCTCGCCATCGCGGCACGAGGGTTGCACGATACGAGTGCAGAAAGCGGGCCAGACCGCGGCGCCGTCCGCGTCGTCGGGAGGCGACGGGCTGAGGCGCTTCGCCGCAGTCCGCCCCCGATGAGTGGTTCAATCAGACCCGCTCGAAGGACGTTCAGCCTCGGGGCGCCCCGCGTCGCTTCGCCGTCTTGGCACATGGGCTGCACTTCAAAGGACCCATAGGGTCGCGCCGCAGCCACTTCCGGTTGAGCAGACCCGCGACGGGAGTCCGCGATGTTCGAGTACGACCCCTTCTCCGACGAGGTCATGCAGGACCCTCATCCGATCTACAAACGGCTGCGAGCCGAGGCGCCGGTCTACTACATCGAGAAGTACGACGCGTGGGCGTTGTCGCGCTTCAAGGACATCTGGGACTGCTCTTCCCACAAGGCGTTTTCCGCGGCGCGCGGCACCACGTCGTCGCAGGTGCTCACGAAGGTGCAACCGGTGACGCCCATGCTCAACACCATGGACCCGCCGGATCACACGAAGCTCCGAACCGCCATCCGTCCGCGCTTCGCCCGGGCCGCGATGGCCGGCATGGAGCCGACGGTTCGCTCCATCGTCACCGAGTGCCTCGACAAGGTCGTCGATCGCGGCCGCTTCGACGTGATCGGCGATCTCGCCGGCAAGTTGTCCGTCAAGGTCACCTGTCTCGCCGTGGGCATCCCCGTGGAGGACGGTGACCGCTTGAGCGATCTCGTCTGGCGCTTCTTTGGTCGCGAGCCCGGTGTCGACGGCATGACCCCCGACGGCCTGGCGGCCGCGCAGGAGCTGACGGACTACTTCGTGCAGCTGGTCGCGGACCGGGATCGGTCGGGAAGCGACGACGACGACGTCGTCAACGCGCTCCGAAACTTCGAACTCGACGGCGAGCGCTTCTCACCCGAAGACATCGCTTCCCATCTCACCCTGCTCATCATCGGCGGTTCCGAGACCTTTCCGAAGACCTTCGCGAATGCGATCTATCGGTTGTGGGAGCACCCCGGCCAACGCCGCCAGCTGGTCGCCGACCCGAGCGCGATCGATGCGGCCTTCCTCGAGTCCGTCCGCTATGACATGCCGACCCAGTTCCTGTGTCGCACCCTGACCGAGGACGTCGAGCTGCGCGGCAAGACGATGAAGAAGGACTCGGGCATCCTGTTCCTGTACCCGTCCGCGAATCGAGACGAGGAGGAGTTCGAGAACCCGGACGTCTTCGACATCGCGCGAAAGCCGCAGCGCATCCTGAGCTTCGGCGCCGGCACCCACGCTTGTCTGGGACTCTTCGTCGCGAAGATGGAGGGGCGGGTCTGCCTGGAGGAGACCCTCGCGCGCATCCCGGAATACGAAGTGGACGTCGAGAAGCTGAAGAGGCTCCGCACGGAGTTCGTGCAAGGCTTCGCATCGCTCCCGATCTGCTTCTAGACGCCTGGCCCTCGCGCGCCGTCTTCTGGGATCGCGTCCCAGGGCTCCGTCCTGGGTCACACTCCCAGCTCAGCGTTCGTCCCGGAGCCGGTCATCGAGGGCGCCGCGCCAGCTGGCGTCATCGGTGTGAATGGTCCAATGCTGGGCGGCGGGCCACTCGCCGTCGCGCACGTCGTCGAAGCTGGCGGCGAAGCGATCGTAGATCTCGGGTCCCGCTTCGGACGCGTCGCGCCCCTCTCGTTGGCGTCTTGCGAGTCGCGCGAGGGTCTCCTGCTTGCCGCAGCGCGCTTCGACGAAGACCGACTGGCTTCCCTGTTCGAGGGCCCAGCGTCTCACGCGTTCCCGGGTTCGGGCGCTCGCCCAGCTTGCATCCAGGACCGCGGGCCGGCCGGAGGCAACGACGGCGTGCGCGCGCAGCAGCATCTCGTCGTAGATGCGTTCTCGCGCAGCGGGCGCGTAGCGCCCGGCCGCGAAGCCGCCGTCGGCTCCGCCCTGGGACCTGGCCTGGGCGTCGTGCTGACGAACCCGGTCGCTCGAGATCACGACGCCCTGGGTCGCCTCGGCGAGAATCCGCGCGACGCTGCTCTTGCCAGCACCGATGAGGCCGCCGACCAGATAGAGGCGCCCGGCGGGTCGCTCTTCCAGGGCGGCGGTCGCGAAGGCCACACGTTCCCGGGCACGCACGGCGGCAGCGCGTCGCTCTGCTTCCGGAATCCGCGGGTCCCGGGAAGCGATCGTCTCCACCTTCGCGCGCACGGCCGCCCGGTAGCTCTCGAAGTAGTCGACGACTGTATAGAGGTGGAAGTCGTCCGCCGCGTCCGCGTAGGCGGAGAGCCAGCGCTCGGCCAGGTCGCGTCGCCCGCGAAAGCCGAGGTCCATCGCCAGGAACGCGACCTCGGACGCAGCGTCGACGCGTCGGAGCTCGTCGTCGAACTCGAGGCAGTCGATGATGTGCGCGGTGGCGTCGTCGCCCTCGAACCAGACGTGCTCGAGGTGCAGATCGCCGTGACCGTCGACCGCCCGGCCTGCGAGCCGCCTGGCTTCGAAGCTCGGGAGCGAGCGGTCGAACGCGCCCCGGGCTCGGGTGCGGAGGGCCTCGAGGTCTGGGTCGAGGACCGCCTGGTTGCGGTTCGCCTCGAGGGAAGTGAAGTTGGCCTCGACGGGCTCCCGAATGCGGTCGCGCCACGCTTCCGGGGTGAACGGACTCGGGGTTCCCAGCCGCTGCTGGGCGTGGAACGCCGCGATCCGCCGCGCCGTGGCTTCGAGCCAGGCGGGCGGCAGTGAGTCGGAATCGAGAAGGGTGCCGGCGTCCCGCCCGGACGGGAGTCGACGCATGACGAGGCAGTGCTCTCCCGCGGGCAGCACTGCCGCGGGGGCCGGGTCGACGTCTCCCACCCTGTAGGTCCCGCCCAACTCGCGCTCGACACGGGCGACGCCGAGGTAGACGTCCGGTGACAGGCGTCGGTTGAGGGTCAGCTCGCGCACGCAGTTCTCGTTGCGCGCGTGTTGAGTCAGGAAGGAAGCGAAGCCGACGTCGATCGACTTCTTGAGCTTGTAGACCCGCTCGCCGGTCAGGAACACGTAGGAGAGGTGGGTCTGCACCTCCGTGACGCCGTCGGCCGCGCTGGGGTCTCCCGGGTAGGCGGAAGACGTCGCCAGGTCGGCGGGGAGTGCCGGGTCCAGGGGCTCGTTCGGGGGCTGGGGCGTAGTCGCTCGTTGGCTCACGCCGCCACGGTACCCGACGCCGCGCCAGACGCCGTCCGATTCCGCTGTCAAAGGAATCCGCTCAGCTGGATCTCACCGCATGCCGATACGAAGCGGGAACGCGCAGGGACGATCCGTCGTAGACATGTCCAAGATCTCCACAGCACGCTGGCGCAGGACGCTCGTGGCCGTCGTGGTCCTCGCCTGGCCGCTCGGCGCGCAGGCCAGTGATGTCCCGTGCACCTGGTTCGCCGCTCCCATCTTGGGCGACGGGGGACGCGTCCCGGCCGGAGAGCCCTACGCGAAGCGCGGCGCAGCCGGGACGATGGATGCACCGATGGCCGTGTCGGACTTCTGGAAGCGCGATCTCGCCAAGCCCGGGTCGGTGCTGTGTCTCAAGGACGGGCTCTACCGCGGAAAGCACTCGATGCTGACACCCACGGACGCGGCCGACGGCACGGCCGGCGCGGTCATCGAGGTGAGAGCCGTCGACGATGGCGATGTCTGGATCGACGGCGAGTTTCAGCGGGCGACACTCCGGATCTCGAACAGCTACTGGACCGTTTCCGGACTGAACGTCTACAACAGCGTCGGCCCGCCGGTGGGGGTGAAGGGGATCAAGCAGATCGACGAGCAGGACATGGTGCCCGTCCATCACATCGTCCTGCGCCGGATCGTCGCCTGGCGCGACTTCCTGCCCTACGGCTCCCTCGCCGACTACGAGGCGATCGGCGGGCACAACGTTCACGTGTTCGACATCGCTCACGCGACGGACGTTCTGGTGGAGGACTGCGCGGGCTTCGGCTGGGCGCGCAAGATCTTCCAGAACTACAAGACGCACCGCGTGACCTTCCGACGCAGCTGGGGTCGTTGGGATGGACGCTATCCCTACACGAAGGGCAACAAGTTCGTCTTCTCGTGCTCGTACAAGGGCTACGACGCCGTGTGCGAGAACCTGATCGCCACCGTCGGGGGGTCTTCGGACGAGGCTGCGGCCCCGGCCAGCTACTTGCCCGCCGTTCATCTCATCGCCACCGATGGCGCTGCACTGGCGACAGATCGCTGGCTCGAACCCGCCGACCGGGACGTTCACGCCCTCAACCTGAAGATTCTCGGAAGCCTGGCGCTCACACCGCCTGGGCTGCGCTTTCCCCGGGTTACCGGCTTCCACATCGGGGGCAGTGGCTATCCCAACAAGGGACAGAAGGGCGTCCGGATCGAGGACGCGGTCGCGGCCATGGGCGCGTCCGAACGACCTGGCTTCAGCCTCCAGAACTGCAACGACGACGAAGCGAAGCACCCGGACGGATGCTCGTGGAACCGGAAGGCAGACGGCGGCATGGCGCCGGTGATCGCCCGGCGGATCACGGTAGTCACCGAGGCCGACACTGCCCTGAAGATCGGGTCGGATTGGGTGCAGATCGACGTCCTCGAGCGCGCCCCGGATGAGGCCATCGACATCTACGCAGGCACTGCCGGCGGCGCGAAGCTGTGCTTGCGCACCGTCGACGGCCAGGAGAGTTCCGAGCCGCTGTGGCCCTGGCCCATGCAGGACAGGATCGCGGCCGCGACCGAGCGCTCGAACTGGGAGAGCGCCGACGTAATGGCAGAGGTCACGGCGCTCTTCGGATCGCAACCGCCTCGCTGCAGTCGCTGACGCGGGGCCTCCGCCGCAAGCGTCCGCGGCTATAGTGATGGGCCCGCTCCCGACCGGAGGCCCTCATGACCTTGTCGCATCCGACCGTCCCGATCCGCGCGACCGATGACGAGCTGAGACGGATCCTCGAGGACGCCGAGCTTCCGTCTCTGCTGGTGGCGCTCGCTCACGTCACCGGCGACGAGTCCCTGCTTCAGGACGATCTTCGCCCGGGCGCAGGGCTGCTGGCGGGTCCCCAGGGCGGCTACGACGAGCAGAAGATCGAGAAGGCGCGGGGGCTGTGCCTCGACGCACTGCGGCGCTACCGGGACGCCGGGTGCCCAGCTCCCGAATTGCCGGACGACGATCGTCTGCGGCGCATCTTCACCTTCATGATGGGGGACCAGCCCATCGACGAGTACATGCCCCTGCTGCAGGACGAGCTGGCCCTCGACGGCGCCGACGTGCGCGCGCCCGGCTGGCAGCTGGGGGACATCGCGCCGGATGCGTCGTTCTTCGTCGCGATCATCGGAGCCGGCATGTCCGGCCTCGCAGCGGCGTTCCGGCTTCGCCAGGCCGGCGTGCCCTTCGTCATCCTCGAGAAGAACGACGAGGTCGGCGGGACCTGGTACGACAACACCTACCCGGGCTGTCGGGTCGACGTCCCCAACCACTTCTACAGCTACTCCTTCGCGCAGAAGGACGACTGGCCTCAGCTCTTCTCCACCCAGGGCGTACTGCTCGACTACTTCCGCAGCTGCGCGGACGACCTGGACCTGCGTCGTCACGTTCGCTTCGGCACCGAGCTGCGCGAGGCGGTGTTCGACGAGGAACGCCGGGTCTGGACCCTCGCCATCCGCACCGCAGACGGGAAGGAAGAGAGCCTGGAGGCGAATGCCGTCATCAGCGCCGTCGGCCAGCTGAACCGACCGAAGATGCCCGAGATCGAGGGGGTGGAGGACTTCCGGGGCCCGTCGTTCCACTCCGCCTGTTGGGACGCCAGCGTCGACCTGGCCGGCAAGCGCGTCGTGGTGATCGGGACCGGAGCGAGCGCCGGCCAGTTCGTTCCGATCGTCGCCGACCAGGCCGCGCACCTCCACGTCTTCCAGCGCACGGCGCCGTGGCTGCTTCCCACCCTCGACTACCACGACGAGGTGCCGAAGGGTCTGCAGTGGTTGTACCGACACGTGCCCTTCTATTCCCAGTGGTATCGCTTCTGGCTGTTCTGGACGGGCGCCGAAGGCCTGCTGCCGATGGTGGACGTCGACGAGTCCTGGCCCCACCCGGAACGTTCGTCCGGCCCCGCGAACGACATGGTCCGCGAGATGCTCACCCTGTATCTCCGGGAGCAGTGCGGAGACGACGATGCGTTGTTCGAGAAGCTCGTGCCCGACTACCCGCCGCTCTCGAAGCGCTTCGTGCGGGACAACGGCATCTGGCCGGCGACCTTCAAGCGCGACCACGTCGACCTCGTGACGACGGGGATCGAACGCATCACCGAGAAGGGCGTTCGCACCGTGGATGGCGACGAGATCCCGGCGGACGTCATCATCTACGGCACCGGCTTCCAGGCGTCGGACTTCCTGACGCCGATGAAGGTGGTGGGCCGCGGCGGTCGCGACCTGCACGACTGGTGGGACGGGGACTCCCGCGCCTATCTCGGCATCACGGTTCCCCACTTCCCGAACCTCTTCCTGATGTACGGACCCAACACCAACATCGTGGTGAACGGCAGCATCATCTTCTTCTCGGAATGCGAGGTCGACTACGTGCTCGCATCGATCCGCATGCTGCTCGAGAACGGCAAGGGTGCGATGGACTGCCGCGAGGCGGTGCACGACGCCTACAACCAGAAGATCGACGCCAGCAACAGCGCACGCACCTGGGGAGCAGCCACCGTGAATACCTGGTACCGGAACGCGAAGGGGCGCATCTCGCAGAACTGGCCCGGGACCCTGCTCGAATACTGGCAGCAGACCCGCAACGCCGATCCCGCCGACTACGAGCTGTTCTAGTGGCCGCGCCGCTGCCCAACGAGGGCCGTCTGCTGGACGACGTCGCGCTTCGGCAGTACCGCGACGAGGGATACGTCGTGCTCGGGAGTCTGCTGACCGCGGACGAGATCCTGGCCTTGCGCGCCGAGGAAGAACGCTTCCGCTTGCCAGTCGGCTTCGGCACCGAGAAGAACCAGAACCTCCGGGTGAACATTCAGCTCTGTCATCGATCCGAACCGATCCGTCGCTTCTGCACTGCCGGCCCCCAGCTGCCGTTGCTCGCGCAGCTGGCCGGACCGGACCTGTGTCTCACCCATCAACAGTTCGTCACCAAGCTGCCCGATGGTCCCGGCGAAAACAGCGACATCCCCTGGCACCAGGACAACGGCTACGGACGTCTCGAGCCCATGACCGACGTGACCGTGTGGGTCCCGCTGGTGGACACGGACGCCTCGAACGGCTGCCTGCAGGTCGTCCCGGGCTCGCATCGGCAGGGCCTGCTCGATCACGGCTCCGCAGGCATCAACCCCGTACTGCGGGAAGCCCACCGGGTCGGCGACGCCTTGGAAGTCCCACTCGCAGCGGGCGAGGGCATCGCGTTCAGCGGGCTGACCCTGCACGCGTCGGGGCCGAACGGGTCCGGCCAGGTGCGACCCGCGTTCTACGTCCGCTATTGCAATCCGGCGACCACCCTGGTCGGCGAAGACGGAAGCCAGCGGCCCGTGCTCGAAGATCCCCACTCCTGGATGGTCCGGGGCGAGGCCTAGCGCCCGGAAGCGCATGACGGATCCGGGCTAGCCCACCTCGGTCTCTTTCTCGTAGAGCAGGGAGGTGGTCGCGCTGACGGCGAGGGTGATCGCGAGGGCCAGGGCCGCAACCAACGCCAGGGTTTCGTGCAGGCCCAGGGGTGTGGCGACGAGTCCGGCGGCCAGGCTTCCGATGGGCGCGCCACCCATCACGCCCAGGTTGTAGACCGACAGCACGCGAGCGCGATGGGCTTCCGACGCGTGACTCTGGAACAAGGTGCGTCCGGCGTTGATGAACAGCGCCCCTGAGAGTCCCCAGCCCAACACCGCAGCGGCTGCACCGGTGAAGGGTGGGTCGAGCGCGATCGCCGCGATGCAAACGCTCGCGCAGAGCTGACCCAGGACGAGCGCGCGCCCTGTCCTGCGCAAGCCACCGCGCCACACGATCACGAGTCCTCCCAGGACGGACCCCAGCGGAAACATGGCGTTCAGGATCGCCATTTCGGCGGCGCCTCCGTGGTAGACGTCGCGCACGAGCAGTGGCAGTACCACGAGATACGGGCCGACGTAGAGGACACCCGTGGCGATGGCGAGAAGCAGTACGGGGAACAGGGTCTTCGAGCCGAGCACCTCGAGGACGCCGGCCCGTAGCTCGGCGAGAGACAACGGATCGCGATGCGCGGCGCGCTCGCGTCTCGGCAGCCTTGCGAGGGGAGGTGCTCCGGCGGAGACCATCAAGACCAGGCCGCCGAGGACGGGAACCGGGCCCAGCAGGCTGGTGGCGCCAGCCAGCAGGGAGCCCGCCACCTGTGAGGCGTGCTGCGCCAGGGTGGCGCCCGCGACCGCGCGGCTCATCGACCCGCGCACGACTTCCGACAGCAGCGTGTCCCGCGCCGGAAAGCCGAACGCCTGCAGGGTTCCGATGGCGATCGCATACGGAATGATCCCGGCGAAGCGGATCTCGGCCAGCGCGAGCCACAGCGTGAGGCCCGCGACGAGGGCCGCGGTGCCGAGGTGGATCACGACCATCATGCGCCGCGGATCGATGCGGTCCGCGGCCGCTCCGCCCACCAGCAGGAACAGCAGCGAGGGCAGGGTGATCGCCATCTGGGCCGTTCCCACTCTTTCGGGCGAGGCGCCGAGATATTCGACGAGCAGCCACTGGAACACGACCATGTGCGCACCCCAGAATCCGAACCAGGTGCCGATGCCCGTCAGGAGGAGGGGATACCCGCGAGGCGTCATCCCGCGACGCTGCACGCCAGCACCAGTTGACCGGCGAAGTAGAGCGGGAGACCCCAGGCGACGGTGGCGAAGTCTTCGCGGATCAGGCGATTGCGCGCGACCGAGAGGTCGGACACCGCGAACATGGCGGCGCCGATCGCGATGCCGGCGGTCGCACCCGCGGCGAAGGTCGCGATCGCCGTGGCCAGCATCGCGCCGATCACCACGATGTAGGCGGGCACGGCGGCGCGAAAGATGCCGTCGAGGTGTGGGCGCAGCCAACGCAGTACGAACACGCCGAGCACCGCCACCGCCGCACCGGCGACAGCCAACGCCCCGCCCGAGAGCGGAAGCGTAAAGAAGGCAACCGTATAGGCGACGTGGCCGAGCAGGAAGCTCCCGATGCCGGCCAGGAAGGCGGCCTCCGAGCGTTGGGGGATCAGCAGCAGATCTCCGAGCCAGCAAAGGCCGAGACCGATGAGGACGATTTGGCCGTAGACGGACTCGAGAGCGCCCGCGCTGAGAGCCGTCGCGACGAAGGCGCTCGCGGCCAGCATCTTGAACGACCAGATGCCGGGACGCCAGGCGCGGCGCTCGCACCAGAGCAGCAGCCCGCAAGCGACGGCACACAGGACGATCCACGACATCGGTCGAGAGAGCAGCTCCACGGCGCGCCGACTCTAGCCCGGGTGCCTGTCTGCGCGCAGACCTTGTCCTGACAGGACGTAGAGATGCCGCATGCACCCGCTAAGCTCTCGCGAAACATTCGTGCGGCGTTGCCGCCGCATCTCGGGGAGGGGCGAAGATGGCAGCATTCATGAAGGGCTATGCGGGTGAGACCTACGCGCTCATGCGCATCATGGTCGGCGCGAACTTCTTCTTCCACGGCACCCACAAGCTGTTCAGCTTTCCCCAGGCTGCGCCGGACGCCCCGGCCTTCGTGCTCTATGGCGCGGGGGTCATCGAGCTGGTCGGCGGACTACTCGTCGCCATCGGTCTGCAGACCCGCTGGGCCGCCTTCATCTGCTCGGGCACCATGGCTGCGGCGTACTGGATGGCGCACGGGCTGAACCACTTCTTCCCGCAGGTCAACCAGGGCGAGCTCGCGTTGATCTACTGCTTCGTGTTCCTGTTCATCTCCGCGAACGGGTCCGGCAAGTGGAGCGTCGACGGAGGAAAGTGAGACGCGCTCACGAGGCCGGTCCAAGACGGAGTCCTGGATCTTCGGCTTTCCCTTCGAGCGCTTCCCGTAGCCTCGGGTCGGCGGCCTTCGCGTCCTGCAGGCGCTTCGTCCCGTAGCGGACCGTCGGGTGGCTCTGGTCGAGGATGGCCTCCCGGTAGCTGGGCCGCGCCTGCAGACGCTGCCAGTAGGCGGTACATGCCGGTCGCAGCTCGCCCCCCACGAACACGTGCAGGTTGTCGACCTGTGCCAGGCGCTCGAACACGACGAGCCAGCTCACGTCTGCCAGGCTGAAGGGCTCGCCCAGGATCCAAGGCCCGCCGCTCTTCTCGAGCTGGGCTTCGAGGGCGTCGAGATGGGTCCGCATCTGGCGCCGGCTTCGACCCAGGACCTTCAGCACGGGTGTGAACGCGCCGAGCTTCTCGAGGCCCCGGAACTTCAAGGCCAGGAAGACGAGCGGTCGCCGCCGGTCGATGTGAAAGAGCAGTCCTTCGACGATCTTCCAGACGGCGATGCGGTCGATCATCGCGGCGAAGAGCGGAACCGTGAGCCCGGGGACCGCGTTGCCGGCGCTCTGCTCGCCGTGCTCGAGCGGATCGTCGGTGAGAGACGACCGATCGATCCACTCTTCCATGCTGGCGCGCAGGCTCGCGTCCGTCGGGACGAGTGCGGGGCTTCCCGCCGGCGCGTGGCGCGCCGCGTAGCGGATCTGTTCGTGGGACTCGTAGACCGGGTGGCCCCGGTGGACCAGCACCGGGACGGTGCCGGCGGGGTTCACGCGCAGGAACGCCGGACGGATGTTCTCGTAGCAACGGGTCTCGATCAGATCGACGGGATGGCTCGCGTAGGGGATGCGGAGCTCGGCGAGGCACACCCGGGCCTTCATCGAGCAAAGCGAGAGCGCATTGTGGTAGAGCTCGAACTCCTGCTCGAACGGCAGCAGCACGTCTCCCTGGTAGCCAGGCGCTACGGCGTGGGTCCTGCGTCGGGACTTTTCGACCAGCCACCACGCGACACACCCGACGGCGCCCGCCAACCCGACCCACCCGACAGGGGCGAGAAACAGAGAGAGGCTCACGGTTGGTACGCCGCGACGGCGCGCTCGAAGGGCGCGCGTAGCATCGAGCGCCGTCCCCAGTCCTGGAAGCGCGGCCACTCGTCGAGAGTGACCCCGGCCTGCTTCAGGCGGTTGGCGTTGACCACCCACGAGATGTCTGCGAGCCCGTAGGCGTCGCCCGACAGCCACGGATTCGCTTCGAGCCGGGACTCGAGCCTGGCGAGCTGCTGCTGCAGCACTTCTTGCGCGTCGCCAACGCGTGCCTGCCAGGCGTCGCCGTTTTCCGCGTAGTCGCGCAGGAAGGAGACCAGGCTCGCATCCCGGTGCGCCTTCTCGTAGAGCGCGACCATCTCGGGTCCCACCTTGCGAAACGGGCGAAAGAGCAGTTCGTGGGAGAGCACCTTGATGGTGGGCTGGAAGCCGCTCGATTCCGCGATGCACGCATCCATCCCGGCTCGGCCGAGCGCGTCGGCCGGTCGCAGCGGCGGATCCGGGAAGTGCTCGTCGAGGTAGACCAGGATGTCGTTCGATTCGATCACCACCTGCCCGTCGTGGACCAGCGTCGGGACGACGCCGTTCGGATTGATCCGCTGGTAGTCGTCGCTGACGTGCTCGTTTGCCGGGAGATTCAGGTGGTGGCTCGTCCAATCGAGTCGCTTCTCCTCGAGCCCGAGGCGCACTCGCTGGGAACAGTTCGACATCGCGAAATGGAAGAGATGCAGGCCGTGCATCCTCGGGACGTCCGGGTGGTCGCTCTGGTAGAGACCCATCAGCCGAAACTGCCCCACTGGGTTCCGAGGGCAGTTCCCGGGTCGTGCAGCTCTGTCGTGTGGCGCGCGTTCAACAGGTCTCCGTCGGTGAAGTGCTCGACGACGTGGCCCCACGGGTCGCGCCAGTAGTCGAAGACCTGCGAGCCCAGGACGTGACGTCCGATGCCCGCGTGGTGCGCGTAGTCCTGTTTCGCCAGGTAGTCGTGGCCCGCCATCACGGCGTCGAAGTCCTCGACCTCGAAGGCCGCGTGGTCGAAACCGACTTCGCCGATGCCGACACACAGCAGGGTGTGATGGTCGGTGTACGCCTCACCCCGATCGCAGCGCATGAAGGACGTGATGACATTGTCCTTCTCACCGAGATAGACCTCGTCGGACGACAGGAACCCGAAGCGCGACTTGTACCAGGCCTCGCTCTGGCGGAAGTCGCTGACGCGCAGCACGGCGTGCCCCAGGCGCTTCACCTGCGCCGGTCCGCCGGGAACCCGTTGCAGGCTGCCGAGGCGCGGGCGGTCGCTGCCGCGATTGAGGGGAGCCGCGCGTTCGACGGGAAGCGCGGGCAGCTGCTCGCGACCGTGCACGACCTCGACGGCGAAGCCGTCGGGGTCGGTGAACCGCACCAGACGCCCGCCTCCAGGCGCGTCGATCTTCTCGACGGGACCGGCCCCGGGCAGGCGCGCCGCCGCTTCGAGGTCTTCGGCGCAGGCGGCCTGGAAGCCGATCCCGCGGAAGCCCGAATCGCCCCGCTCGGTGACGTGAAGGTACGGCGCCGGGTCCGTACCGCGGGCGTAGAGGACGTCGTCGTCCCGCTGTGAGACCACCAGGCCGAAGTCCGTCAGGAAGCGCTCCATCTGGTCGAGATCGGGCGCGCCGAAGCGTACATAGGCGATGTCATGGACCTTGATCATGTACTTCTCCTTCGTTCAGCGGATGCCGCCCGTGAACTGGGGTTCGGGGATGACGGTGTTCTCGATGGCGCCGAGTCCGTCGATCTCGATGCGGACCACGTCGCCGGCGACGAGCAGCTTCGGCGGTTTCATGCCGATCCCGACACCTCCCGGCGTACCGGTGGCAATGACGTCGCCCGGCTCGAGGGTGAACGCCGTGGACAGGTGCTCGACCAGGGTGAAGCAGTCGAAGATCAACTCCTTGGTGTTCGATTCCTGGCGCAGCTCGCCGTTGACGAAGGTGCGCAGCCCCAGCTGGTGGGGGTCCGGGATCTCGTCCGCCGTCGTGAGCCAGGGACCGATGGGGCCATGCGTGTCGAAGGACTTGCCCATCGTCCAGGTGGGGACACGCAGCTGCCAGTCGCGCACGCTGACGTCGTCGACGATCAGGTAGCCGGCGATCACCTCGGCTGCGTCATCCCGCGAGACGTGCCGGCAACGTCGCCCGATCACGAAGCCGAACTCGCCCTCGTAGTCGAGTACGTGCGAGGCGCGGGGCAGGTGGATGTCGTCGTAGGGTCCCGTCACGCAGGTGGACTGCTTGTTGAAGATGGTCGGGTGCGCGGGGGTCTCGGCGCCCGACTCGGCGACGTGGTCCGCGTAGTTCAGACCGACCGCCAGGAACTTCGGTGGGCGCAGAAGAGTCGCCTCCAGTCGCACGTCTGCGAGCGGGATGCGGGGGCCCTCTTCGAGGGCGGCGTGCACCGCTTCCAGGCCGGCGGGACCGGCCTCGAGCAGGCCGATCATGTCCGTGGGCAGGTCGGCATCCGCGGCCGCCAGGTCGACGATCTGATCGCCAACCACCGCGCCGATGCGTGTGCTCTCGTGGGTGAAGGTTGCGAGCTTCATGTGGGTCCTCGCTCGGAATAGGTTCTAGCCGACTGTCTAGGCTTCTTTATACATCTGAATAAATCGCTCCGCAAGCGGATCTTTCCGAGGCCGTCATGGACCCTCCCGGGGCCCTCGCCGGGGTAGGCTTGGCGTCATGCCCGAAGAGTCCGTCCACTACGAAGAACGAGACGCCGTCGCCATCCTCAGCCTGGCCCGGCCCGACAAGCTCAACACCCTCACCGACGCCGTCGTCCAGGGGGTCGCGGACGGCATCGACGAGGCCACGAAGTCGAGTCGTGTGCGGGCCATCGTCCTCCGCGGCCAGGGCAGGGTCTTCACGGCAGGCTACGACCTGACCGCCGGCGGCGAAGGGGGGTGGGGCAGCCCGTACGACGCTCCCACCGTGCCGCACCGGGAGGGCGCCTGGGACCCGGTGCGCGACTACCAGTTCATGAACCACAACGTCCAGCGCTTCATGAAGATCTGGCACTGCCCCAAGCCGGTGATCGGACAGATCCACGGCTTCGCGGTCGGCGGCGCGACGGACCTGGTGCTGTGCTGCGACCAGCTGTTCATGGCCGAGGATGCGTTCATCGGATACGCGCCGTCGCGCATCTACGGAACGCCAACGACGATGCTGTGGATCTATCGCCTGGGTCTCGAGCACGCCAAGCAGTTCCTGCTCACGGGCGAGGCCATCGATGCCGAGACCGCCCTGCGCATCGGGCTCGTGGCTCGCGTCTACCCGGCCTCCGAGCTGTCTGCGCAGACCGAGGAATACGCGAACCGCTTCCAGCACATCCCCGCGAACCAGCTCGCCCTCAACAAGCTGCTCATCAACCAGGCGTTCGAGAACATGGGGCTGCGCACCACGCAGCTACTGGGGACCTTCTTCGACGGCGTGACCCGGCACACCGAAGAGGCCTACCGATGGGCGGAGTCCTTCGGTGAGAAGGGTTTCCGCGAGGTCATCCGCGAACGCGACGCCCCCTTCGGCGACTATGGCGAGCGAAGCAGGGGCGAGCGAAGCAGGGGCGAGCGAAACAGGGGCGACGGAAAGAAGGGCGGACCGGGCAGCAAGCCGGGCAAGCGCGGCAAGGACGACTAGCGCGGTCCCCGGACCCCGGCGGCCCTCATGCTGTTCAACTCGAACATCTTCCTGTTCGTCTTCCTACCGGTCGTCCTGCTGGTCTTCTTTCCGCTGGCGCGACGGCGAACCTCGCTCGCCCTCGGCTGGCTCGTGGTTGCGTCGCTCTTCTTCTACGGCTGGTGGAACCCGAGCTACCTCGTCCTGCTCGGGACCTCCATCGTCGTCGGCTTCGGGCTCGCGCACGCCGCGCAGCGGTCGCGGGTCTGGGTGTACGTCGGGGTCGCCTTCCACCTCGGGATGATCGGCTGGTTCAAGTACGCGGGCTTCCTGAGCGCCCAGCTCGAGGGGGTGTCCGGTTGGCCCGTCGCGCTGCCACCGGTGGCGCTGCCCCTGGCGATTTCGTTCTTCACCTTCCAGCAGATCGCGTTCCTGGTGGACTGCGGTCGCGGTCGGGCGATGGAGGGTCGCTTTCTCCACTACGTGCTCTTCGTGACCTTCTTCCCGCAGCTCATCTCCGGGCCGATCGTCCACCACCGGGAGATGATCCCGCAGTTCGAGACTTCGCTGCGATTCCGGTGGACCGACTTCGCCGTGGGGCTCTCGTTCTTCGCCATCGGGCTCTTCAAGAAGACGGTCCTCGGCGATGGCATGGGGGCGCACGTCAGCCCCATCTATGACGCGGCCGGCCGCGGGGTGAACATCGGGCTGCAGGCCGGCTGGACGGCTGCGCTCGGCTACACGCTGCAGCTCTACTTCGACTTTTCGGGCTACTCGGACATGGCCGTGGGGCTCGGGCGCATGTTCGGGGTCAAGCTCCCGTTCAACTTCCACTCGCCCCTGAAGAGCGAGAGCATCATCGAGTTCTGGCGGCGTTGGCACATGACCCTGTCGCGCTTCCTGCGCGACTACCTCTACTTCCCGCTCGGTGGGAATCGCCGGGGCGGGCTGCGGCGTTGGGTGAACCTCGCGATCACGATGCTGCTCGGAGGACTGTGGCACGGTGCCGGCTGGGCGTTCGTCGTATGGGGCGGGCTGCATGGCCTGTTCCTGGGCGTGAACCACGCCTACCGCGCCGGCAAGCGCGCGCTGGGCGTCGATCGATTGCTACCGGCTGCCCTCGGCAGGCCGCTCGCGATTGCCGGCACCTTCCTCGCGGTGGTCGTCGCGTTCGTCATCTTCCGGGCAGAGAACCTGCTGGTGGGGCTGCATGTCCTGCTGGGCATGCTGGGCTTCCGGGGCTTCGGCGGCCGGCCCGTCGAGCTCGAGGCGGGCGTCTGGATCGTCGCGCTGCTGGCTGTCGCCTGGCTGCTGCCAAATTCGCAGCAGCTGCTGCGCCGGCACGATCCGGGCATCGATGCCTACGGTCACCTCGAGAAGGAGCCGCGTTGGGACATCGCCTGGCAACCCAGCCCGGCGTGGTCCGTGTTCGTCTGGGCGCTGCTGACGGTGTCACTCATCGCGATGATGGCCGAGGGTCATGTTGAATTCCTCTACCGATTCTTCTAGCGCCGAGACGGGCGCGGACGCGAAGCGGTTCGCCGTCGACGTCGGGATCGGCGTCGCGCTCACGCTGCTCATCGCCGAGATCCTGCTGCGTCTGTTCGTCGTGCCTCTCGAGCAGGGCTGGGCCCATCGCGTGGACCTGGTGTATCGGGCCGTCGGGACTGACGTCGTGCTGGGCGACTCGCACACCTTCCGCGGGTTCGTCACCCGCGACGACTTCGTCAATCTTTCCGGCGGAGGGTCTTCGACGATGGCGAACGAGATCGTCGCCAGGGAGTACTTTCGACACCGGGAACCCGGACGTGTGATCGTCGGCGCGAGTCCGCAGCTCTTCAACAGGGCGCGCGAGAGGTCCGGCACGCAGCAACACGACGAGTACTTCACGCAGAACTTCGGCCTTCCTTTCCGTCTCTACATCTTCGAGCCCGGCGTCGCGCGTCAGATCGGCGAGCTTCGCGATCCACTCGGTCTCGTTGCGCGGGTGCGAGAGGCTCACGTGCGCAAGCAGCCGGCCAATGCCTTCGACGCAGTGCTGCAGTACGAGATGCTGCAGCTCGAGCCCGACGCGCGGGACGAGCTGGCGGGGAAGATCGTCCGCAAGAACCGTCCGCTCGAAGACATCCGCGCCAGCGAGTCCTTTGCGGCCTATCGTCGGATGCTCGCGTTCCTCATCGATCGCGGTGCAGATGTCTGCCTCGTTCGGACGGCGGTGTCTCCAAGGGTTCGCGCGCTGACTGCAGAGGACGAGCGCTTCGTCGACGCCCACCGGGCACTCCGCGACCTCGCCGCCGAACTCGGTACCCGCTACGTCGACTACCGGGACCTCGGCATCGACTTCCAGGACGAGCTCTTCATCGACCCGGACCACCTGACCGCGACGGGTGGCGACTTCTTCGCGGAAGCAGTGATCCGGTCCTGCTTCGGCGAAGCGCGCTAGCCCCAATGCGTCATTGCCTTGGCTTCGAGCGCGCGGAGTTCCGGGTAGAACCCTTCGGAACCGGCTTCGCGAGCGGATGCGGCAGGAACAGGAGAACCTCACGGGTGTGAGATCCTGTCGGCGGTCTCGGGATGCCGCGCGGGCCGCCCTGTAGCGGGCTCCCGGGCGCGCATTGGAGTCGCGCCCTGATCCGCATGACGGATCGGGGCTAGCTCCCCGAAGCGGGCTTCCGGGCCGCTCGCGCGCGTCTCCGCGCGGCGAGCTCGAGCTTCCCGTTCTTCCAGACGTAGCGCACGAGCCCGAGCGGATGCGCGCGGACCTTGCGCAGGAGCAGCCGCAGCATGTGCGGCGTCGCGTCGTAGCCGCCTTCGCGTTGACCGTGCCCCCGGTGCAGGGCGAGGGATGGCACGTCGACCACCTCGAGCGGAACGTCGAGGGTGAGCTTCTCGGTTCGGGGAAGCAGGCAGGTGTCGTCGCTGCAGGCCTGATACGCGATGTCGATCTCGAGCTGCACCGAATCGCGGTCGAGGGGCCGCACCTCACTGGCGAGTTCTCCCACGGCGTAGAAGGGCACGACGATGTCGACGATCCCGCTCCAGACGGAAAGCTCGGTGCCCATGCTCTGCAGATGGACGCGCGCGGTCGGCGGCAGGATGGGTTCTTCCACCACGAGACCGGGAGGCCCCGAAAGCCGGACCCGAGTGGGGACCATGCCTTCGAGAACCGGTTCGCCGTAGATGTGCAGTCCTTCCCGCACGGCGAAGCGCACGACGAGGTGTCGCAGGATTCCCTGTCGGATCGTCCCGCGGCCGCCGCGCACCTGGGCGGTGACCCGCACGGCGTCATCCCCTGCGTTCGCGCACGGCGCGCTCTCGTCGATCTGGACCCGCCCGAGTGCTGCGTCGAGCAGGATCTCCGGGCTGTCCCGCTTCTTGTAGCTGTCGTGGAAGAACTTCGAGACGACGCGCCCGTCGCCGTCACTGACGAAGACGCCGGGGTACGGGATGCCGTACAAGAGCGCATCGCCGGGCTCGACCTGATCGTTCAGGATCCCGTAGCGACGGATGACTTCCGAATCGATATCGGAGAGCAGCGGGTAGGGGATCTGCTGCTGTTCGCCGAAGGCGCGCAGCGCCTTCGGATCGTCGTAGGAGATTGCATAGAGCTTGACACCCGCGGCTTCGAAGGCGGGATGGGCGTCGCGCAGCTCACCGAGCTGCGTCCAGCAAGGGGGTCACCAGACGGCCGAGCGAAAGAAGACCACCACGGCCGGTGCTCCGCCGCGGTCCGCATGCAGGTCGACGATCCTTCCGTCCCGGTCCGGCAGTCTGAGACCGGGAAGCGGCTCCCCGATCTCCGGTCCCGTCGTACGGCCAGCCGGCAACCCGGATCGGCCGGGGTGGCCAATCGGTGCGGGTGCGTCGAAGCCGAGTGCATCTCGTTCGATGGTCATGGCGCGCTGCCCCCTCTTGGGTGTCGAACGCTAGCGGACGAAGCTCGAGTTGCCGCTGCGTTCGCCGGACGCGCGGGTGGGTTGCTCACGCATTGCGGGTGCGTTGCCGGCGGGAGCGTGGCCGCTCAAGCGACGATCCGGTGGGGACGAAGCGCCAGGTATGTCGCTTCCCCGTGTCGCCGTGTCCGTGCCGCTCGTGCTGTCGGTGGCGATGCTGTGGCTCGCGCCCGCGGCCAGCGCAGAGATGTTCCAGTACGTCGACTCCAAGGGGCGGCTCCACTTCACCCAGGACATCGGTCAGGTTCCGCCCGAATATCGGAACCAGGTCGAGCGGAAGGTGTTGAAGAAGGAGATCAGCATCACCGGCGAAACAGCGGGCCGCGCGGCGGGAGGGTCGCTTCGTCCCGACGATCGGGTTCGCGAGATGGAGAGGCGGAAGGCGCGACTTCGTCAGGCCGCCCAGCAGCGCGCGCGGAATCAGAGGCAGGCGAACGCGGGAGCGCCGCGCCCGGCGCCGGCGAAAGCTGCCGAGCCGCGGAAGTACGACAAGGACTGCAGCGACTACAACGCCAAGGGTCGTTGCCGACGCATCCTGCGACCCGAGTGGCAGCGCTGGAACGCCGCCAACGGCGGGCAGAACGGCAAGCCCACTCTGCGGCGGAAGATCGGCGACGACTGACGACGTGCGCCCGCGGACAACGTCATGATCGAGTACATCGCCGGCGCCGCCTGCCCGGTCGCGGGCCTGTTCCCGATGGGGACGAAGTAGATCGAATCTCCTAAGTGACTGCCAAATCAGGTGAAATCGTGACTGGATGTCAAGAAGTACATAAATAGTTACGATAGGCACTACGATGGCCTATCTGGTTCACCGCGGCTCCGACCGGTTCGAGATCCGGGAGAGCCTCGCCACGGCACGGGGCCCTCGGTCCAGACGCCTGGTCGGCTTCCGCGGGCCTCTGACCCGGGACGTCCTGTCCCGGGCCGCGGCGCGGGCACAGCGGCCCTTCGATTCCCGGGCCCTGGTCCGCAGGGCCCGAGCGGCGGGAGTCGATTTCGTCGAACGCTCGCGCGAGCCCGAGGCCCGCGCCTTGTTGTCGCGGCTGCACCGATCCGATCCCCTCGACCCTCGCCTGGCCGCGGTCCTCCGCGCCGCTCTCTTCCGGGTCCCGGAAGAGCCGCTGCCGGATGAACTCGAGGACGTGTCCGAATGGGTGGGCGCCACCGCCGCGGACCGGGGCCGCGCGCTTCGCGACCTGCTCGATCTGTACGGACGCATCGCTGCGAGCCGACCGCCGCCGCCTCAACCCGAGAAGCCGCGCTTCCCGCGGATTGCGTCGCGTCTCGCGAGCTGACCGCGATGCCGGATCTGTCTCTCTCCGAGAAGCTCTTGACCCTCGAGGACGAGCTGCACCGGCGGCGCATCCCCCACGCGTTCGGCGGCGCCATTGCACTCGCCTACTATGCCGCGCCTCGGGCGACCATCGACCTCGATCTCAACGTCTTTACTTCCGTCGATCACGCGGGCGACGTGCTCGGCACCCTCGAAGATCTCGGGGCCGAGGAGGTCGGGACGCACGAGCGCGCGAGGCTCGCCCGCGACGGACAGCTGCGCGTGCGTTGGCAGGCTACACCCGTCGACCTGTTCTTTTCCTACGACGCTTTCCACGACAGCTGCTACGAGCGTCGACGCCGGGTTCCGTTCGGTGACGGGGACACGATCCACGTGCTGTCCGCCGAAGACCTGGTGGTCTTCAAGGCGATCTTCGATCGCGCGAAGGACTGGCGCGACATCGATGAGGTGCTGTTCGCCCTGGGCGAGGAGTTCGACGGCGACTATGCGCGCGACTGGCTCACCCGGATCGTCGGTCCCGAAGACGAACGTCTCACACGCCTCGCGGAAGCGATCGCGCGAACCCCGTGAGCGGGGGGCTCAGAGCCCGTCGGGCAGCCCGCGACCCATCAGATCCACGAAATTCTCGGCGTAGAACCGATTGCGAACACGTTCGCTTACGTCGCCCAGACTGCGCTCGAAGCGCTCGTAGGGGCGTCTACCGCCCTCGACATGGGGAAAGTCGGTCGAAAAGAGGCAGACGTCCGGCCCCACCTGATCCGTGATCCAGCCGACGTCTTCGGTGGGGTAGGGGGTCACCCGGATCTGCCGCTGCACGTATTCGGTGGGTCGCAGGGACAGCTTCTGGAGCCGCTCTTCGTGTCGGCCGAAGGCCTCGACCGCAGACTCCATCTGACGGATCCAGCTCGGGAGCCAGATGGCACCTTGCTCGATGACCCCGATGCGGAGCGACGGGAAACGCTCCAGCACGCCGTCGAAGATCATGGTGGCGAGGGTCTGCATGGGCGGGAACGGGATGCCCATGTAGTCCACCGAGCGGAAGTTCTCCTCGCCGCCGTGGAAGTCCTTCGGGATGGGCAGTCCGTTCTGGAAGTACGACGCATCGAGCAGGTCGCCGGTACCGCCCACGTGAAAGACGACGGGGACGCCGGCTTCCTGAGCAACCGCCCACACCGGGTCGAGGGCCACGTGGCTCGGGGAGTGACCCTTCGGGCAACCCGACGCGACGAGCAACGCGGCGGCTCCCGCTTCGATCGACTCTTCGGCGATGGCACGCGCGCGTTCGAAGTCCGCGAGCGGCACGTAGCAGGTCGCGAGCAGGCGACGGTCGACGGAGCAGAAGTCGAGCATGCCCCGGTTGTGCGCACGTGCCGTGCCGTAGGCGAGATCGAGATCGCCCGAATGCTCCCAGTCGTGCAGGCGTCGGTTGTGGAAGGTGTTGAAGACGAGCTGGCTGGCGACTCCGATGAGGTCGAGGGCGCGCGGTCGGTCGTCTGCGATGAACGAGCCCGTGGCGGCGAAGTTCTTGCGGTTCATGATCTCGTCGGCTTCTTCTGCGCGGTAGGCGTCCGACGCGTGCTTCGTCGCGATGCGCGTGAATGCGTCGTCGAGATCGGCGAGCTGCTGGTCGTTGTCGCCGGTTTGACGCAGCTCGTTCGCGTAGCCCGGGATCGCCACGCGGTCTCGGATGCCGGGGTCGGCGTAGTCCCGCAGCCAGGACGGGGTTTCCATGATGTGGGCGTCGGCGTCGTGGACGAGGCGATCTTCGATGTAGGCCATGGGGTCCGAACGTAGCGAAGCAGGAGCGCCCTGAGGGGGAATTGACCCGTCGCTCAGGATCGGCCGCGCCGAAGCGCGACGCCGGCCAGGGCGAGCCACCCGACGCCCAGCGCGATGCCGCTGCGGGTGCCCGGCGCCTCGAAGTCCAGATCGATGCGGTGGGAACCGGGCGAAACGCGTACGCCAAAGAAGACCCCTGCCGCGGGCATGATCTCGGTGTTCTCGCCGTCGATCCGGGCCGTCCAGCCGGGGCTCCAGGACTCGCGAATCAGCAGGATGCGATCCCCGCCGGCGCGCGTCTGGAGCACCACGTGCCCCGGGTGGTACGACACCACTTCGATCGCTCCGCCATCGCCGGGGGCTCCGCCGTCTGCTGGAAGCGTCATGGCTTCCGGAGCCAGGACCGAGACCCGAGCGGGCGGCCGCGGACGGCGCATCTCCGCCTCCATCTCGTCGAAGTCCCGCGCGCGCCGCACGTGGGCCAGCAGCTCGTAGCGCGGGCGCCCGTCGCGATTCCTTCGCAGGCAATAGTCCTCGCCATCGAGAACGACGGGGTCCCGTCCCGGGCGCTTCGAGCAAGGGCCGCGAAGCAAGAGGTAGTCGACACCCAGCGCGTCGCGTTGCTCCGGACGCAAGCTGGCCCGCATCCACGGGTGATGACGCGGCGAGAGCACTGCGACGTCGCCCCCACGCGTCATCTCGAGCCCCACCACCATGGGTAGGCTGCCCATTCCCGGGAGCCAGGCCGCGGTGTAGATCCGCGGCGGCGGAAGGCCCTCGTCCCGTGCGACTGCCGCAGCGACGGGCTCGAGGATCGCCATCGCCTCGGATATCTCGATTTCCGCGCGAACGTGATTGCTGGCCACGCGCGGGAGATGCCACGCGAACGACACAACGTGCTCAGCCAGGGCGGCGAACGCGAGAGTCCCGGCCAGCAACGTCGCCGACCGCTTTCGCAGGGGGCTGCGAAGCAGGGCGTCGAAGCCAAGCGCAGCCAGCCACAGGCTCGTGAGCTGGGTGAAGAGAAAGAACTTGTGTGGGCCGCGGAACAGATCGAAGCCGGGAAGCGCCATCAGCAGGCCGTATGCGGGCGTGCGGTCTCCCAGCGCGAGAAGCCCGGTCAGCAGGGCCGTTCCCGCCAGTACGCCGCTGCCTCGGGTTCGGCGCAGGACGGCGACCGACCCAAGCGCCAGGGTCGCTGCGCCGAGGAAGGGCGACAGGACTGCGACTGCCGAGTCGCCGGCCCGTGGGTCCACGACATCGGCGAATGTTCCCTGCACCGAGAGAACGGCCGGGACGTCGAGGACGTCGTCGCGCACCGAGTCGAGCGCCGAGAGGGCGCCCGGCACCAGCTGCGGTCCGGCGAGCAGTGCGGCGGCGCCGCCAAGGGCGACGACACGGAGACAGCGCGTCGAGATACTCGCTTCGCCGCCGGCGGCGAGGATCCACGCCGCCGCCATGCAGCCGCTGTAGAGACCGAGCTCTGGATAGCCGGCGAGCACCTGGGCGCCGATGGGGATCGAAGCCAGAACCAGCGCGCGAGGAGGAACCCGGGGATCGGCTGTCTCGACGAGTCGGTCGGCACCGACCAGCACCCACGGCCACCAGGCCAGCGCCGAGAAACCCGGCAGGTAGGCGGTCCAGCCGAGCACGTGGGACGCCAGGGGAACGAGCACCGCCGCGAGTCCGCAGGCGACCGCACCCGCATCCAAGCGACGAAGCAGGACGGCGCTGCCCGCAGCGAGCCATCCCACGTGCAGGGCGGCCGCCAGGTCGAAGGCGCGCAGATGCGGTGCCGGCGTCAGTCCGAAGGCCAGGAAGTGGGGCAGGTACCAGACCCCCGTAGTCGGGTCGCCGAGGAGCGAGAAGCCCGACCACAAGCCGTTCGACCAGGCGGGGAGCTGTCCGTCTGCCCATTGTTGCCAGGCGGCGAGCTTCATCGGGAAGTGGACGAGCTTGTTGTCGCCGCGCAGGGTGAAGGGCTCATCGAAGCCGAAGAAGAAGAGCGTGGCCACGACGGTGCCGGCGCCGGCGATAGCGACCACGGCCCAGGGCGGGAGCGGCGGGGTCCGGGCGTGGGGCGTCATCGGCGACATCTTTGCATTTCCAAGGGGTTGCAGACAGGGCGACCGATGGATCGCACGTCCGCCCCAGCGCTACACTCGCCGGATGGCGCAGGCGAACCCCTCGGTGGCTTATTCGCGGATCCAGGTCGAGCCTGCGAGCGGCGCGCTCGGGGCGGAAATCCAGGGCGTCGATCTCGCGCGGCTCGACGACGCGACCTTCGAAGAAATCTACGACGCGTGGTTGGCGAACCAGGTGCTGTTCTTTCGCGACCAGTCGCTGAGCCCCGCCGATCAGACGGCCTTCGCGTCGCGCTTCGGCGAGCTCGACGTCTACCCGTTCATCCAGCCGCTACCGGACTTCCCCCACGTCATCCCCATCATCAAGGAGAAGGACACCCGCATGAACTTCGGCGGCGGGTGGCATTCCGACATGTCGTACCAGGCGCGCCCTGTGAAGGCGACCTTGCTCTACGGCATCCAGGTTCCTGCGCGGGGTGGGGACACGCTGTTCGCGAACATGATCGCCGCCTACGAGGCGCTGTCGGACGGTATGAAGCAGATGCTCGACGGCCTGCGCGGGGTCTTCACGGCGGCCAAGGTGCATGGTGCCGAGGGTCTCTATCAGAACGCCGACCATCCCATGGCCAAGCAGAAGGATTCGGACCGGGAACAGGCCCGGCATCTACATCCCGTCGTGCGGACCCACCCGGAGACCGGTCGCAAGGCGCTGTTCCTCGACGCGCCCCACGTCGAACGCTTCGAGAACATGCGCATCAGCGAAAGCGAGCCGCTGATGAGCTTCCTGGCGGAGCACGCGACCCAGCATCACTTCACGACCCGCTTCAGCTGGCGTCCCGGTTCGCTCGCGGTGTGGGACAACCGTTGCGTGCAGCACTATGCGCTCAACGACTACGCGGGCCAGCGACGAGAGATGAACCGCGTGACGGTGAAGGGCGACGTCCCGTTCTAGCCCGTACCGGCACCGACCCACAGCATCCCGCTGCCGAATACCACGAAGGTCGCGAGCAGGATCACGAAGCAGTAGCCCATGATCGCGCGCGCGTTGAGGCCGACGATCGCCAACATGGGCAGGGTCCAGAAGGGCTGGATGAGATTCGTCCACTGGTCTCCGTAGGCGACGCCCATCACGACGACCGGCGCCTCGACGCCCAGCTCCCGGGCGGCTTCGATGAAGATGGGTCCCTGGACGGCCCATTGTCCGCCGCCGGAGGGAACGAAGAAGTTGAGCACTCCCCCCGAGACGAAGGCCCAGAACCCCAGGGTGGCGGGCGAGGCGATGGCGACGAAGCCATCCGACAGCACGTGGACCAGGTCCGTCTGCGTCATCAACGCCATGATGCCGGCGTAGAACGGGTACTGCAGCACGATGGCGCCGAGGGTCTTCGACGCGTCGCGGACGAGCGCGACGTAGTGGACCGGTGAGCGGGCAAGCACCAGCCCCGCGCCCAGGAAGGACCAGTTG
Source organism: Deltaproteobacteria bacterium (assembly GCA_029261855.1). Taxonomy (GTDB): domain Bacteria; phylum Myxococcota_A; class UBA9160; order UBA9160; family UBA4427; genus JAJDAN01. The sequence goes on along the minus strand of JAJDAN010000089.1, from coordinate 425,402 downwards.
ACGACGTCGAGCGTCAGCTCGAGCCCGCGCGCGGCGAACCAGGTCGCGAGATAGACGAGCAACAGGCCGCCCATGGCGAGAGAGATCCAGCGACGGCTCTCGAGCCAGCGTCCAAAGCTCGAGCCGTCCTGCCCGGCGTTCGCTGCAGCGCCTCCGTCGGTCGAAGGCGCTTCGACGAGCTCGACCGGCTCCTGGTCCCGGGGTGCGAGGCTCGCACACACCGCCGCTACGACGGCCACCGTGAGGAGCGCGAGCAACAGGTTCCAGGGCGCGAAGATGGTCTCGCTCACGGGGATGATGCCGATGCTCGACTCGAGGGCATGCCCCGGCGTGGCGACGAAGAGGGCCGCCGAGCTCGAGTAGCCCATGTGCCAGACGACGAAGCCACCGTAGGCGCTGGCGACCAGCAGTGGGAAGTGGAGTCGCAGTCCCCGGTCGCGACCCGCGCGCGCCACACCCAGGGCGATCAGTGCCCCGACGACGAGTCCGAGCGACCAGGCGAGCAGGCTCCCCAGGCCCGCGACGACGGCCACCAGTGCGTAGGCCTGGCGCTCGCTGCGAGGCCAACGAGCGACGAATTCGATCCCGGCGCGGATCGCGTCGGTGTGGGCCAGGGCGTGGGCGCACAGCAGGGTGAGCGCAATCTGCGTGATGAAGGCGAGCAGGCCGGTCAGACCCTCGCCCCAGATCGTGAGCGCCTGGCTCGCGCGGGTCTCGGTCAAGCCGATTGCGAGTGCGAAGGTGACACCCGTCAGCAGGATCGCGAAGACGAAGGGGTCCGGATAGAAGCGCTCGACGAAGATCACGAACGGGCGTGCCAGGCGCTCCGCGGACAACCGCATTCCCGAAGTCTAGCGGCCGGAATCGCCGCTTCCGACTTGCTGCGGGCGGCTCCTGCGCTTTCGCCGACGCTGGACGGCGTTCAGGCCGGGCGATCCCCGCGCACGGATTTCGGGTAGCCTCGCTGGGTACGCGGCAAGACGGGAGGACAGGCGTGGGCAGCTGTGACGGGCGGGTCGCATTCATCACGGGCGCGAGTCGCGGTATCGGCAAGGCGATTGCGCGCCGTCTCTCGGCCGAGGGCGCGTCGGTGGTACTCAGCGCGTCGCGAATGGGCGCCCACGGCAAGCTGCAAGGGACCCTCGAGCAAGCCGTGTCGGTCATCCAGGCGGCAGGGGGAAAGGCCGCGGCGGTTGCCGCCGACCTGTCGGACCCGGCCGCCCGAGCGGACCTCATCCAACGCGCAGGGGAGTGCTTCGGCCCCGTCGACATCCTCGTGAACAACGCCGCCGCCGCGACGATGAAGCTTCCGAGCCAGTGCAGCACGGAAGAGCGCAGCAGGATGTACGACCTCAATCTGAATGCCCCCATCGACCTGGCCCAGCAGGCGATCCCCGCAATGAAGGCCCGCGGCGCGGGTTGGATCCTCAACATCACGAGCGCGAGCGCGATCCAGCCTGCCTTGCCGTATCGGGATTCGAAGCTCGCCGCCTGGGTGATCGGGCCCTACGGCGCGACCAAGGCGGCTCTCGACCGCTACACCGAGGCGCTGGCTCACGAAGTCGCCGAGCACGGGATCTTCGTGAACGCCATGGCGCCGGTTTCGATCGTGCTGACCCAGGGTGCCGACTACGTGCGCGACATCGCCCGCGAGAACCCGGACATGGCCGAGCCCGTCGAGATGATGGCCGAGGCCGCGGTCGAGCTGTGCAGTGGCCGTCACGTGGGTCGCGTCGTGTTCAGTCGGAACATCGTGCACGAGGTGGGGCGCCAGGTGCGAAGTCTGGACGGTACGACCGTGCTGGGTGACGCCTTCCTGGAAGCCGACCCCGAAGCCACGGCCTGACTCATGTTCTTCTACTTCGACTTCGCGAACTACTTCCGGATGATCCGGTTGGCGTGGAACGAGAAGTCGACGGCCGCGCGCTTCTACTATCTCGGGGTGCTGCTGCTGTGGGTACCCGTGGTGTCGAGCTTCCACGCGGTCTGCTTCTTCCTGGACGGTGTGCTGTTTCCGGGCATCTGGAGGGTCGATGTCCGGGAGCCCGTCTTCATGGTGGGTCATGCGCGCAGCGGCACCACGCTGACTCACCGGCTCATGAGCCAGGACGAGGGCCGCTTCAGCTCGTTCCTGCTCTACGAGTGCTACTTCCCGTCGTTGTTGCAGAAGAAGCTGATCCGCTTCGGAATCGCATTCGACCGTGACGTGCTCGGTGGCTTCCTGGCTCGGCGCATCGCCGCATGGGAAGAGCGCCGCTACGGCGCCCACCGGCACATGCACGAGATGGGTCTCTCGATGCCGGAAGAAGACGACATCGTCCTCTACTACGCCATGGCCTCGGGTTTCTGGATCACCAAAATGCCCTACATGGGCGACCTCGACTTCTATCACATGAACGACTGGCCGCCGCGCAAGCGCAAGGCGTACAACGACTTCTACCGCGAATGTGTCAGACGCCAGCTCTACCTGAACGGGCCGGAAAAGATCCACCTGGCGAAGAACCCGCTGTGGGCGGGCCGCGTGGCTTCCCTCGTCGAGGCCTTCCCGGATGCCAGGTTCATCGTCAATGTCCGCGACCCACGAGAGACCATCCCCAGCCTGCTCAAGCTGGTGCGCGCCGGATGGAAGCAGCTGGGTTGGGAGGAGGCGCGTCAGCAGCGCAGTCTCGACGTCCTGGTCGATCAGAGCTGGCACTCGTACCGGCACCCGCTCGAAACCCTCGAGTCGAACCCGCAGGTGCGCGGCTCGGTGGTCGATTACCGGGACCTCACCTCGGACCCCGCCGCCGCCATCGAGCGCGTCTACCAGGACCTCGCGCTGCCCATGTCGGACGCCTTTCGCGAGAAGCTGGCCGGCGAGGGCAAGAGGGAGCAGAAGCACAAGACCGGTCACAGCTACAGCCTCGAGGAATTCGGACTCGAGGGAGATGTCATCCGCGAGCGACTGGGAGACCTGTTCGATCGCTTCCAATGGGACGCCGGCGATTCGCCTCCACCGCGAGATGGGCCGCGGGATGGGCCGCGAGATGGGAACGGAGAAGCCTGATGGCAGGAGAGGGTACGGACTCGCAGAAGGACCTGCGCGCCGCATGGGACGATCTCATCGAGAGCCTGCAACAGGCACGGGACGCCATCGATCAGCCCGGCTTGATGCCGCCGCCCTCCTCGGACCGGAACCTGGCCGAGGGCTATCGCTACCTGATGGGCTTCGTGCACAGCGCGGTGGAACGCGCCTTCCACGAGGACCCCGATCGCCCGTCGTTCCGCAACGCCCTCTCGGTGGTGAACCGCGCGACCATCGACAACGCCGACGCCATCTACTTCTTCGCCCCAATCGACGGCAGCGCCTGCTACCGCGTCCGGGGCGAGGTGGGGGATCACCGGGTGTGGCGCGGCGAAGAACCGGCCGCATCGGGTCGCCTGGCGCCCCACTATCTCATCTTCGAGACCAGCGCGGGTGTGCTGGCCGGCGATTCGGGCGACCTGCGCGAGCTGACGCCGGGGCTCAAGACCCAGACCGGGCGCCTCGATTCGAGCAGCATCCAGGTCGACGAAGACGGACGCTTCGAGATCCTGCTCGCACCCGAACGGCCCGCCGGCCACACCGGGAACTTCATCTCGACCCGGAAGGTCGTCGGCAAGCCCCACCCGACCGATCCGGACATGGGCCCCGAGCGTCACGCCAACTACGTGAGTGGTCGGCAGCTATTCAACGACTGGGAACGCGAGGAAGCGATCCATCTCGAGATCGAGCAGCTGGGGGCCGAGGGTCGGGCGGCCCCGCCCTACGGCCCCGAGCAGGCCGCCGCCGAGCTGCGACGCTGCGGTGAGCTGGTGCGCGGACAGATGCACTTCTGGAATGCATTCTGGACCATCCTCATGGGGACCTACGGGCATCGCGAGGGGGGGATCCCGGGCGTCGAGTTCCCGCGCAACGCCTTCAACACGATCAATGCGGCGTCCGGCGCGACCGGCGGCGGTATGTCGACGAACCTCTACGCGGGCGGCGTCTTCGAGCTGGCGCCCGATGAGGCGCTCATCGTCGAGAACCACATTCCCACGAGGCCCCAGTACGTGGGCTTCCAGCTCGGCAATCTGTGGGGCGAATCCATGGAGTACGCGCACCGGGTCGGGAGTCTCAACGGCGCCCAGAGCGAGGTCGACCCCGACGGCGTCATCCGCCTGGTGGTCTCGCACCGCGACCCGGGCGTGCCCAACTGGCTCGACACATCGGGTCACGCAGAAGGTTTCCTGACGCCGCGCTGGGCCTACAGTGAAACCCCGCCGAGCGAGGACTGGCCGAGTATCTCGGCGACCCGGGTCCCCTTCGACGAGATCCGCAAACACCTGCCCGAAGGCACCCGCGCGGTCTCGGCGGAACAGCGCCGTGAGCAGATCGCGATCCGCCAGCGGCACGTCCAGCGCCGCTTCCGCGTCTTCTAGTCCAGTCGGGCTTTCCCCGTGCCTCAAACGTGGGGCGCGCCGAAGTCGCCCGTGCGGCAAGATCCCGGGATGCGCGAGCGATCTGGATTTCCGCTCCGGCTCACCGCCCTCACTCTCGCATGTCTCGGGGTCGGGTCATCGTTCGGGTGCTTGACCGAGCCGCGAGTGGGGCCCAACGCGCCGGCGTCGGTGGACGTCCAGCGCGTCGTGCTGCTGGCATTCAACTTCGAGGGTGCGGTGCCCCCGCGCAGCTGGGGCGGGGCGTCGTCGCCATGCCAGAACTCGTGCTGCGGGAGGGGCGCGCGCAAGGCTTCAGGCTGCGTTGGGACGGCACGATCCGGGCCTTCCCGGCCGACGACAACCACGGACGCCTCATCGGGGCGTGAGTGAGCAGGAAGAGCCCCGGAATCTCGCTGCGAATGCGCCTCTACGACTCGTCCGGGGAAGCTTCCGGAGAGGCTCCGGAAGAGCTTTCGGAACACGAGTAGACGTCAGTGCGGTTCCGGGAGGGGCGGGGCTGCGGCTCCGGCGCCCAGGGACGAGAGCACCAGGGCTTCGTCCACCCAGCCGCGGCGCACGACCTCGCGCTTGATCCGCTCGACCAGGTCGCTCTCGAAAACGGCCTGGAGTCGGAGGTCGATCACGGACACCCGCAGCGTGTAGCGGGTCAGGAAGGAACGATCGAACTCGTCCTCGACGAAGACATCGATGTTTCCCGAGAGCCAGGTGTACGGCGAGTTCTGCGCGGCCGCGATCGCGAGGCGCTTCACGGCGATGACATCGACGTGGCCGGGCAGGGCGAAGGTGACGGAAACCTGTCGCCGGAGCGCGCCGCGCGTCGCATTCCCGATGGCGCTCTCCATCAGCTTGCCGTTGGGAATCGTCATCACCAGGTCGTCGGCGGTGTGCACCCGGGTCGAGCGAAGGCCGATCGCGACCACTTCGCCGCGGACGCCTTCGTGGACGATGCCATCACCGACCTGGAAGCTTTGTTCGAAGAGCATCAGCAATCCCGAAATCAGATTCCTGACCAGGTCCTGGGCGGCCAGGCCCACCGCGAGCCCAGCCGACGCCGCGACGGCGAGCAACATCTCGCGCGGCGGTGCCAGGACCCGCGCGACGATCACGTACGCGAGCACGCTCCAAGCCATGATGCGCATCACGGGAAGCACGCGATTCAGGGCTTGACGTCGCCGGGGCAAGTAGGCGGCCACGCGACCGACCACGGCCTCGGCGGCTCGCAGCGCGATCCACGTGAGGGCGACCAGCGTCAGCGACGTGGCGAGACGACCTGCCGAGAAGACCTGGGAGACGATGTCGCTGGTTGCTTCTTCCATTGCTCTCTGTAGTCGGGCTCTGTAGTCGGGCTCAGTAGATGAGGTTCAGGTCTTCGAGAGTCGAGACGAGCCGGGTATCGGCCGCCGGGTTGATGTCGTACCGGGCTTCGCGGGTGCCGTCGCCGAGGGGATCGACCAGTCCGGTCTGAACCAGGGCCTCGAGGGTCCGTCGGCTGAACGTCGGATCCGTCAGGTAGATCTCTGCGTGCTCGTCCGCGCTGAGCCCGCCGTGCTGGAGGATCGACAACAGGCAGTACAGCTGTGCGCGCGGCAGGGATCGCGTCACGCTCATGTCCGGGAGGTAGAGCGCAGCCAGCCGAAAGCGTTCCCGCTCGACGTCCCACGCGAGGCTGTCGAGCCAGTAGAGGCGCGCGGCGATGAGGTTTCCGCCCGCCACCTTCCACAGGATCTCGAGGAATTCCTCTTCGAGCAGGTCCTGGCCGGGCTTCCGTTCCGACCGCCGGGTCGGCTTCGCGGCGCGGTACGACACGGGCGCGGGGGCGGCGGCATTCCAAGCCCGAATTGCAGCGGCGATGGGCGCCGGATCGGGAAGTTCCGCCGAGAGACAGTGGGGGAAGCCTCGCCGCACGCCGAATTGGTGATCGAGGATCCGCCAGGTCTGCCGGCGACAGCTCACGACCCACAACACCCGGATCGCTGTGCGTCCCGTGATGGCGAGCAACGCCTCCATGGCATGGGTTCCGTCGACGACGCGCAGCAGCATGTCCTGGGCGTCTTCGAGGAAGACGACCCGGCGCGGTCCGTCCGCGAGCTTCGCCACCAGATGCTCGACGTCCGGCCGCGCGAGGTCGATCCCGAGACGGTCGGCCAGAAATTCGACGATCCCGGCTTCGCTGCGAACCCGACCCTGATACGACAGCACCTCGGAGACCACGACTTCCTCGTCGAGGTCGCCGCGTTGGGGCGGTCGGGCGAAGGTACGCTCCCGGAGGGCGACGAGCAGAGCGCTCATTCCGCTGCCCCGGGGCCCGATCACGGCCACGTTACTCGGCTTTCCCGCCAGCCAGCCGGCCGTCGCTTCATCGAGGCCAGCGACCAGCTTCTCGCGGCCCGCGAGCCGGGACGCGCCGTCACCCTCGGGCAACTCTCGCAGTGCCTTCCGGATCGGCTCGGGGATGGCCAGCTGGCTCTCGGCGATACGCGCGAGGGTGGGGAGGCCGCTTCGCTGCGCCGAGGGCGGGACGGCTCTGCCGCGAAGGCGCTCGAGCCATTCTGCGAGTTTGGGCATTGCGTCACTCTGCCCCATTGCGGGCGCCATTGGCCAGCCTCGACGCGATCTCAGCGGAGAAACGGCGGTGTCGACCCCGCGGTCAGGACAGCTTCCACGACATGGGTGCGCGCTTGATGCCGCCGACGAAGCTGGACCGGACGCGGACCACCGGAGCGGTCCGCTCCATGGAAACGAGGCGCTCGCCCAGCTGTTGGTACATGGTCCGGATCTCGAGCCGGGCGAGGTGCGCGCCGAGGCAGACGTGCTCGCCGCGCCCGAAGCCGATGTGATCGTTCGGCTTGCGATCGATGCGGAAGACGAAGGGGTCGTCGAAGATCTCCTCGTCCCGATTCCCCGATGCGTAGAAGAGGCACACGGATTCGCCCTCGCGGATGGTTCTTCCGCGCAGCTCCATGTCCCGGGTGGCGGTGCGGCAGAACTGGATCACCGGCGTGGTCCAGCGAACGGTTTCTTCGATGGCGCCTTCGACCAGGTCCGGGTTCTCCACCATCTTCTTCCATTCGCCCGGGTTGTCGAGGAAGCACTGGATGCCACCGGTCATTCCGTTGCGTGTGGTCTCGTTCCCCGCGACCACGAGCAGGAAGTAGTAGGAAAGCAGCTCGAAGTCATCGAGCGGCTTTTCCCCGATCTGGCTCTTCACGATGATGGACAGGATGTCGTCGGTGGGGTTCTTGCGGCGCCGGTCCGACAGTTCCTTGAAGTAGGTGAAGAGTTCGATGCGCGCCGATTCCGAGGTCTCGGTCGCGCTGCGACCGCGGGCGAAGTCCGGGTCTTCGGGTGCGATGATCTCGTTCGTCCAGCGGAAGAGCAGGTGCCAGTCCTCTTCCGGGACGCCGAGCATGAGCGCGATGACCGCGATCGTGATCGGGGCCGAGACGTCGGCGACGAAGTCGATGTCGCCCTTCTCCCCAGCCTTGTCGAGGATGTCCTTCGTGACGGTCTGGACCTTGGGCTCCCACACCTTGACGGTGCGCGGGGTGAAGGACTTGGCGGTCAGGTTGCGATAGCGACCATGGTCGGGCGGGTCCATGGTGAGCAGGTGTCGGCTCGTCGGTTCTTCGGGCGCCTCGCGGGTGAAGACGGCAAGCCGCGGCTCGATGATCCAGTCGGTGGGGTTCTTTCCGATGGCCACGATGTCCGCGTGCTTCGTGATCGCCCAGAACGGGTCGCTATAGTCGGTGTCGGTCCAGTGGACCGGATCGTTGTGTCGGAGCCAGGTCCACTCGGGATGCGGGTACCCTTCCCGCTCGTACTTCTCGGGGCTGATGAAGTCGAGGGTCGCGGGATCGGTCGACTCGGGGATCGGTTGACTGCTGGCCATGACCTGTCTCCTGGGCGGGGAATCATGAGGTTACCGCGGGCCTCGGGTGGCGTCTCGCGACCTTCTCCCACAAGCTCAGGACCTTCTCTCCCAGGCTCGGGGCCGCCGTGAGCATCGCCAACTACAGCGTCGTCAGTCGGATTCTGGCCGAAGTCCAGCAGTCCTCTCCGCAACCGGAGCTGGTCGGCGTCGACCGCGTCGACGAGCCTCAGCAGACTTTCGAGCTGCGGCGGACTCGACGAGTCCACCTGGCCCCCTTCGCGACACCGTTCCACTTCTGGGCCCACGCGCTGCAGGCTCTTCTCGCCAACGAAGGTCGCAGCGACCTGTTCGAGGCCATGGCGACGCACGCGCTGTGTCAGGTCGTCGAGGCTGAGGAGGTCGGCCCTGCGCTCGCCGCGCTTGCCGGGCGGATGACGTCTCGCCCGGCGCTGGCCCCGGACGGTGGCTTTCGCCGGGGCTACCGGATGATCGACCAGGACGTCATGTGCTCCTGGGTGGCGGAAGCCCAGGACGAATGGTTCGCCGCATTCTGGATGCGACCCGACTGGCTCGCTCGCGCCGAGCCCTTCGATCCGGAAATGGAAGACGCCGAGCTCGAGGTCTAGAGCCTGCGGTGTGCCAGCCCTAGGAGACCGCGGGCATCGCCTCTTCCTTGTCCTTGATGGCCCGGGACACGGTTTCGCAGAGGCTCGCCGGCTCGAAGGGTTTGAGCAGGAGGACGACGTCATCTGGGATCGGCTGCCCGGCTTCCGCGTCGAGGTAGCCGGACATCAGCACGATCGGCAGGTCGGGCCGCTCGCCCCGGAGCCGCAGGGCCAGCTCGGTCCCCGACAGTTCCGGCATCACGACGTCGCTGAGTACCACATCGATGGCGTCCCCTTCTGCGAGGGCGCGTCGCCAGGCCTGCTCGCCGTTCTCGACCTCGACGACGTCGTAGCCCGCGGCGCGGAGGGTGCGTGCAGCCAATCGGCGCACCGTCCCTTCGTCTTCCGCGAGCAGGACGCGGTAGGTGGCGGCGCTTCGTGTCGTCATACGAGGCTCTCTCGCCTCGACGGCGCCGGTCGACTTCGCGTCGGCCCCCGGCAGGTAGATGCTGGCGCGCGTGCCTCGCCCGGTCTCGCTCTCGAGCACCAGGGTTCCGCCGCACTGCTGGGCGAGGCCGTGCACCATCGGAAGTCCGAGTCCGGTGCCCTGTCCTTCGGGCTTCGTGGTGAAGAACGGCTCCATGACGTGCTCGGCCACCTCCGGGTCCATTCCGTCGCCTTCGTCGGACACGCTGATCACCACGTACGCGCCCGCCGACAACTCGGGCGGTAGTCCCGAGGCCCCGTTCCCAGCGTGCAGGGTCTTCGCAGTCTGAACGGTGACGATTCCGCCCTCGCGCATGGCATCCCGTGCGTTCACTACGAGATTGACGATTGCCTGCTCGAGCTGTCCACGATCGGTGGAGACGAGTCCGGGTGCGGGGTCCAGCTCGATTCGCAGCTGCACGGACTCACCGATCAACGGACGGAGCATCGTTTCGAGCCCCGAGATCAGCCCGTTGGGGTCGAGGACTTCGGTCTGGAGGACCTGTCGACGGCTGAAGGCGAGCAGCTGACGGGTGAGATCTGCCGAGCGTCGCGCGGCCTGGTGGATCTCCCGGGCATCCTCGCGCTGCTCTCCGTCCAGTTCTTCGACCAGACTGGCGCTGTAGCCCGAGATCACGGTGAGCATGTTGTTGTAGTCGTGGGCCACGCCTCCAGCGAGGCGGCCTACCGCCTCCATCTTCTGGGCGTGCAGGAGCTGTTGCTCGAGGTGCTTGCGCTCGGTCAGGTCGTGCACGTTCGAAAGGACACAATGGCGTCGCCCTATGTCGATGCGCGTCGAGGAGATGAGGAGCGTGCGCAGTTCTCCTTCGCTCCCGACGACTGGGACCTCGATCGCCGACGTCCGCCCATGTTCGTGGAGGGACTGCCGGATCGCCTCGCGATGCTCTTCGGGGAACTGGAACTCGAACTCCCAGATGCGCTTCCCGATGACTTCTTCCCGGGTCGAGCGTTCCATGTGCTTCAGCCAGCCGTCGTTGCACTCGACGATCTCGTCGGTTTCGAGATCGCTGATCACCATGGCGTCGGGGTGGTCTCGGAACGCGATCGCGAACTTGGTTTCGCTTTCACGCAGCGCCTGCTCGGTGCGGTGCCGCTGTACCGCCGCCGCCAGCAGCTCGGTCATGAGCCGCAGTGCCGCGGTCTCCTCTTCGTCCCAGGTCTTCTCGTGATCGGTGCATTCGAAGCTCTGATACCCCACCGGTGTCGAGCCCGCGCGGATGGGAACACAAAGCCAGGAAACCACGCCCCGACGCGCGAGGTACGCGCGTTCCGCCTCCGCTTCCGCGGGGAGCTCCTGCAGACGGCGCACCTGCGAGATCCGTCCAGCGCGGATCTGCTCGGCCGTCCAGGTGAAGGCGCGCGAGGCGGATCGGACCTCCTCGAAGGCCTCGGACGGAACGGCCGCATCTTCGCCGAAGCTGTACCGGCCGGCGTAGCGGCCGCCGTCGATGAGGCGAAGCACCGTGCGATTGGCGCCGGCCAGACGCGCGGCCAGCTCCATGGCGCGCTCGAGCTCGGCGTCGAAGTCTGCGCTCGTCGTCCCCTGCAGCCGACGGGACAGCTCGACCAGGTTCCGCTGACGTTCGGCGACGAGCTGCGCCTGGGCGCCGCTCGTCTCGGCATCGCGCAGGGTCGCGCCGCGCACGGCGTCGTAGAGGGCAGTGAGCACGCCGACTGCGAAGACGACGTTGAGAGCGTCCCGCACCAGCTCGGCGGGGACCGGCGGTTGTCCCGCGTACGCGGGTGCGAGGGTGTCGATGGGAATCCAGGGGGTCAGTACCACCGCGCCGGCCGCAAGCACGGTAAAGATCAGCCCCGAACGCCAGCCGGCGAGGAGTACGGCCACCAGGGGAAAGACCGAGAAGGCGAACAGCGCACCGACGTTTCGCCCACCGGCGAGGGCGCTGAGCAGGAGCGTGTGGGAGAACGCAATGGCGACGAGCGAGTTGGCGAGCAGGCCGGGTGACCGGAACCAGCGCGCGGCGCCCAGCAGGACGAGGATGGCAGCAGCCCAGGCGAAGTTGACGTAGGCGACGTCCCGGTCGAGCCCGAGGACGAGCGTGCTGATCGATGTCGTCGTCAGGATCACGCAGCCGATCAGAGTTGCAGCAACGATCGAACGGACCCGCCGGCGATTCTCTCGTGACTCGATCTCGATCGCGGGCGAGAGCCAGTCGATCAGGACGAGGGCCTTTTCGATGAAGCGGCTCATCTCGTCGTTGCGGGTCCTCGATCCGGGGTGCTAGAGGGATCATCGGTGTCGCGCAATTGGGACTGTAGGCCACACGGCGGCGACGGGTTTCGGGAACTGCACGGTGTGCTGTAGGTGCCTGGGCTTCTCGGCGCGCGCTAGTACGTGGCCGGACTGCGATTCTCCATGGCGGCGCGCGTGTCGGCCCGACGTGTGTCGTCGTCGGCACGGTCGGTCCCCACGAGGACGTAGTCCTTCGCATACGCGCCCAGGACTGCGCCGTCCTCTCCGAGCAGCCAGGGCATCGCGAGCCGGCGAGGCACGCGGACGATCTCGACAGGCAGCCGGGTTCTGAACACGACGTCCCAGACGGGTGTCGTGACGCCCTGGCCGCGTCGGGGGTCGACGAAGTGGTGGGCGAAGTGGTTGCGTCGTCGCCAGCGGCCATAGGGCCCGCGCGGCGGGTGGGTGTGGGCTCGGCGGTGCAGGATCTCGTAGAGCGCGTACATGGTGAGGAAGCCGGCGGTGAATGAGATTCCGAGAAGCGCGCCGGTCACCGCGACGAGCAGCGGCAGGACCACAGCCGTGACCCCGAGGGCGGCGAGGCCCTTCTGCCACGCGGGCGCGAAGTAGTCGACCTGCGCGTGGTGGCGGCGGTGTTCCCGGGCGCCGATCCGGGTCGCGGACGCGCCGTGGAAGACGAAGCGATGCAGGACGTACTCGAGGAGCGTCCAGCCTGCGGAGCCGAGGGCGCCGGCCGCAAGTACCTCGATCCCTGTCTGCATGGCACTCCTCTCGGCACGCCCTTCAGGCGTTCATGCGGTCGAAGACCTTCCGGGCGATCTTGCGAAAGCCCTTCTCGGACGGGTGGATCTCGTTGACCCACAGCTTGTCGCTTCCCGGGGTCAGTGTGCCGCGGGTGTCCGCGACGCGCAGGGTGTCGGGAAAGCGAGCCTCGAGATCGAGCAGCTGCCCCGCGAGGGCATCGATCAGGTGGTTCACGATGGTCTGATCGAAGGCCCGGGGGACGCCGACGTCGCGCAGGTAGGGGTAGACCCAGGACTTGCCGTCGATGATGCCCCCGAGAAAGCGGGCGCCCTGGGGGTCCGGGCGGGCGTAGTCGTAGGTGTGGGTCACGATCCGGAGGTCCGGGTTCCTCGAATAGCTTCGGCAGTAGTCGATCAGGTCGCGGTAGGAGTCGCCCACCATGCGCAGCCGGCGCTCGAGGCGGTCCATGTAGAGATAGCTGCGCCAGTCGTTCGACGAGACGCCGCTTCGCAGGAAGAACTCGAAGTCCTTGGCACCCACGACGTCGTTGCCGCCACCCGAAAACAGCAGCGTGTCGACTTCGTACTTCTCGAGCAGCCGGATCAGCCGGAACTTGCTCGACCCGGTGAGCATGTCGACGCTCTCGTCTCCGCTGATCGCGAGCTGCAGCAGGTTGTAGCGTCGCATGTTCTTGAGGTGATCGATCACGTTGCTCGGAGGGCCGGCGATCAGCGCGCGGGGCGGATAGGCGAACCAGGAATCGCCTTCAGCGATCACGGTCTGTCTCGATTGGAAGCGTCGGGTGAGGGTCCCGAATCGTTTCTCGCTGCGCGTCGAGCGGATCCTCGATAGATCGAGCGGCATGGGTGCCTCCACGGACTCGAAGTGTCTGCGAGCGTAACCGGAGGCTCGCGGTGTCGCGTCCCCCGAATGGGCCGAACGGCTCATTCCCCTTGCACGGCCGACGGCGTACGGTGTCCAGAGTCGGGGCGGCTAGAATGCGCCGATGGCGGCCGCAGCAGAGCAGGAGCGTCTGACCGAGCGGCAGCTCGAGGTCCTCGAGCTGATCTCGAAGGGACTGACGAACGCGGAAATCGCCGGGGTGCTCGGGATCGCACCCGCTACGGCAAAGAACCACGTGTCAGCGGTGTTGCAGGCGCTCGACGTCAGCAACCGCACGGAAGCGGTCGGCATGCTGGAGGGCCTCCAGGGCCGGGAGGCTTCGGAGGAGGATTCCGTGCCTGGCTTCGGCCGGCGTCCCGCGATCGCGGTGCTGCCCTTCGACGACTTCGGTGGTGGCGAGGACCAGCGTCACTTCGCCGATGGCCTCGTCGAAGATCTGATCACCCGGCTCGCCACCTGGCGTTGGTTTCCCGTCATCGCCCGCAACTCGAGCTTCGCGTATCGGGAGCGGGGTGCGGCAGTCGACGTGGGCCAGGTCGGACGCGAGCTCGGCGCGCGCTACGTCCTGGAAGGAAGCTCGCGACGAGCGGGAGACCGGGTGCGCGTCACCGCGCAGCTGATCGACGCCGAGAGCGGCCAGCACGTCTGGGCGGAGCGCTACGACCGCGAGGCCCAGGACGTCTTCGTCATCCAGGACGAGATCGTCGAGGCGATCGTCAGCGCCCTGGCACCGGCTCTGGCTCGGGTCGAGCGTCTACGGGCGGCTCGGCTTGCGGCTCCGGACCTGGACGCGTGGGAGTGCGTGCAGCGGGGCCTCCACTACTACTATCGCTTCCGCCCCGGCGACATCGAAGACGGCCGGCAGTTGTTCGAACGGGCGCTCTCCATCGATCCCGACTTCGCGCCGGCGTGGACGGCGATCGCCTGGAGCCAGATCGCGGATGCCATGCTCGGCTATGGCGACGACCCGGTGGTTCAGGTCGGCAAGGGGTTGGATGCGGCCCGGCGGGCCGTCGCCCTCGACCCCGACGATTCTGCGGCGCAGACCGCGCTGGGTGGTGCGCTGGGTCTGTTTCGGCAGCACGAAGAAGCGCTCCTCGCGCTCTCCCGCGCGCTCGCGATCGACCCCAGCTCGGCGCTCGCGTGCTTCTCCTACGGGCTGAACATTCTCGGTCTCGAGACTGCCGACGAGGCCCTCGGATATTTCCGTCGCGCACTGCGTCTGTCGCCGCGTGACCCGTTGGCGCACGACTTCGAAGGGGCGATCGCCGTCGCCTGCTACCTGACCGGCGACTACGTGGGAGCCCTGGCCATGGCGCGTCAGAGCATGGTGAGTCTGCGGGAGGCGGGCATCAGCTACGAGCCGATGATCGTCGCGGCCCTGGTCCGGTCCGGTCGCCTCGACGAGGCGAAGGAGGCGGGACGCCGTCTGCTCGAGCGCCACCCCGAAGCGTCCCTCGATCCGTCGCGCATCTTCGCCGCCGACGAGGTCATCGACCACGTCCGAGAAGCTCTCCAGCTGGCCGACGTCCACATCTGACTCCAGTGGTATCCTGGAGGGTCCATGGCCAGACATGAAGAGCGACTCGCGAAGTGGGCGAACGAAGGGCGCACGGGGAGCCCGCCCGTGGACGCCTCGACGGTCATCCTGATCCGGGATGTGGGCGCTGGCATGGAGACCTTGATGCTGCGCAAGAACTCGAAGATCGCCTTTGGAGGGATGTGGGTCTTCCCAGGAGGACGGGTCGACGAGGAGGACCGGGCGGGGCTCGCGCCCGACGACGATCTGGGCGCCGCGCGTCGGGCCGCCGTGCGTGAAGCAGCGGAGGAAGCGACCCTCGCGATTCCGCACGACGCCATGCTGCCCTTCTCGCACTGGACGCCGCCACCGATCACGCCCCGCCGCTTCCTCACCTGGTTCTTCCTCGCCGCAGCGCCTTCGGGCCCGGTCGTGGTGGACCAGGGAGAGATCCTCGATCACGCCTGGATGTCGCCGGCGGAGGCGCTCGAACGCCGCGCGGCCAACGAGATCGAGGTGGCACCGCCTACCTTCGTGAGCCTGTTCGAGCTGGCGCGCTGGTCGAGCGTGGATGAGGCGATGGGGGGCGTCGCGTTGCGAGCACCCGAACGTTTCGCGACGCGCATCTCCGTGCAGGACGATGGTCCGGTCGCGTTGTGGCACGGGGATGCGGGCTACGACGCGGGGGATGCGTCCTTGCCTGGCCCGCGACACCGGCTCTCGATGGCCGGGGCCGGCTGGCGCTACGAACGCGACTGATCGTCGCCGCCGAGCATGTTGCGTGGCAGTTCGGGACGGGGTCGGCTGCGCAGCAGTCCTTCCTGCACGCACGAAGCGACGAGCTCTCCGTCGATCGTGTAGAGCAACCCGCGGCCGATGGCTCGTGCGCCGGATCCCACCGGGCTATCGAGCTCGAAGAGCAGCCACTCGTCCATCCGGAACGGGCGATGGAACCAGACGGCGTGGTCCAGGCTCGCGGACATCATTTCCATGGCCGAGATCGGGTGCGGGTTGAGAGCGGGGGCCATGATCGCGTAGTCGGACGCGTAGGCGAACAGACACTGATGCAGGGCCGGGTCGTCGGGCAGCGGCTCCCGCACGCGCAGCCAGCAGCGCGCCTGGGGCGGCCTGACGTCTTTGCTGAAGATCCCGATCCCGCCGACGCTCCGGATCTCCACCGGCAGCTGGAAGGGAACGTCGGTCGTGTCGTCGAAGCCATGGGGTGTCATTGCGCGAAGCAGTGATTCTTCGAACGACTCGCCCTGAGGCGGCCCGACCGAATCCATGGGGATCTGGTGGACCGGTCCGTCCTCCTCGTCGTGGAAGGAGGCCGTCATCTGCAGGATCGGCGCTTCGTCCCCCTGGCGCGCCACGACCTCGATGGTCTCGAAGTGACGCGACCTGCGGATGCTCGTCGCGGAGAGGCGGATCGGGGTGTGCGCGTCGCCGCGTCGCAGGAAGTGGGCGTGGAAGCTGTGCGCCGGCCGGTCCGATGCCAGGCCCTGTGCTGCGGCGAGCGACTGCCCGAGGACCTGGCCGCCGAAGAGTCGTTGGGTGCCGAGAGGCGTCGCGTGGATGCACTCGAACTCGGCCTGGTCTTCCCGGCCATCTTGCGGGTCGAGGCGGCGCGGTCGTAGCGCGGCGAGCAGGGCGGTGAGGGCTTCGTGCATGGGGCGCGCACTCTAGCAGCGGACGCGACTCGGGGGTCTTGTCCCGAACACTTGCCGGACGCCTGCCGGCTGCCGGCCCCCGGCTCCGGAGGGTCCACGGGAAAGCGGACTAAGAGTCGATTCCGATTCGACCGATGAGCCAGAGGATGAGTCCTCGATCGACATGGGCGGGTCTCTGGCTGGCCATTGGCCTTCTGCTTCCAGGCTCTGCCTCGGCGCTCACCTTCCAGGTGGACTTCGCCGCGTCCACCTACCAGGTGCAAGCCGGGGACACCTGGGCGTTGCTGCTGGCCCAGCACCAGTCCGAGACGCCACTGTCCCAGAACTCCCTCGATCTGCTCGATGGCGTAGCCGCACCGATCTACGCGGGAGTCACCACGGACTACAGCGTGCTGATGACGACGGTGATCGACGTCGAGGTTGGCGGCACCTGGTCGTTCCAGGTCGGAACCGACTGGGGACGCGGGGGCGCAGCCGTCGTGATCGACAACGGCTCCGGTACGGTGATCGACGAGTTCGTCACCACCGACGACATCTGGTGGGCGAACGACTGGAACAATCCGGACGTCTTCACGACGACCGCCGCGCTCGCCGCCGGCTCTTCGTATACGATCGGTTGGGTGGGCTTCGAGGGATGCTGCGGAGGACCCGCAACGATCCGGTTCTCGGTGGACGGCTCTCCCTTCCAGCCGATCGGCAATACGAGCCTCGATCCCTTCATCTCGAACCCGGAGCCCGGAAGCGGAGTCCTGGCCGCGGTGGGTGTCGCGTTGCTCGGTTACTGCAGAGGGCGCCGCCGGCGGGCAGGGCGCGGGGCGAGACACCGGAGCGGCTGAGGCCCCCCGCTCGGGCCGTGTTATCGTTCGCCGTTGTCGCTCGCTGTTGTCGCTCGCTGTTGTCGCTCGCTGCAGTCGCTCGCTGCAGTCGCTCGCCGCTATCGCACCCATCCGGGAGGATCGTCTTGGTGGCCCTATCGCGCGTACGTGAAGCGATCGAAGACATCCGCAACGGCAAGGCCGTCATCCTGGTCGACGACGAGGATCGGGAGAACGAAGGCGACATCGTCGTTGCCGCAGAGAAGGTCACGCCGGAATGGGTGAACTTCATGGCCATGAACGGGCGGGGCCTCATCTGCCTCACCCTGACGGAAGACCGCGCCAGACAGCTCGATCTCCCGCTCATGGTCCGGGACAATTCCGAAGCGTTCGGGACCGCGTTCACGGTTTCCATCGAGGCCCGCAGCGGGGTCACGACGGGCATCAGCGCTGCCGACCGCGCCCACACGATCAAGACTGCCGTCGACCCGCGCTGTACCGGACGCGACCTCGCCAGGCCCGGCCATGTCTTCCCTCTGATCGCCCGGGACGGTGGTGTGCTCGTGCGGACCGGTCATACCGAAGGCTCGGTGGATCTCGCGCGACTCGCGGGTCTGAGCCCCGCCGGTGTCATCTGTGAGATCCTGAAGGACGACGGCACGATGGCGCGGCGGCCCGAGCTCGAGGCCTTCGCGAAGAAGTTCGACCTGAAGATCGTCTCGATCGACGATCTCATCGCGTTCCGACGTGCCAAGGAAAAGCTCGTCAGTCGCTACGTCGAGCTCGACATCGATTTCGTGTACGGCACCTTCCACACCATCGTGTATCGCAGCGAGGTGGGGGACGCCGAGCACGTGGCGTTCATGAAGGGAGACCTGTCCGACGGCGAGCCCGTCCTGGTGAGGATGCAGACCTCGGCGCCGGTGCTCGCCTTCAACGCGGACCTCGGTCGTCCGAGCGTCCTGGAGGTGCCTCTGACCCGGATCGAGAAGGAGGGTCGCGGGGTGCTCGTGCAGATCGGCCAGCCCGGGGGTGGCATGCGTATCGGCGACGCCCTGAAGCGCGTCGTCGCGGCCGAAAACAGGCCGTCCACGGGGCCGGATGCGGCTTCGTCCGAGGAGTCGCGCAACGACTCGGATCGGTTGCGGGACATCGGTGTCGGTGCGCAGATCCTGTCGGATCTCGGGGTGCACCGCATGCGTCTGATGACCAATCGGCCGAGGCACATCGTGGGTCTCGAAGGCTTCGACCTCTCGGTCGAAGAGATCGTCCCGCTGAACCCGCCGAACGCTCCGGTCCTGCCTCTTCGGCCGCGCAAGTAGTAGCCGCCGGCGGTCGGCTCTATTCGTCGAGGTCCGAGGACTCGATCCGGTGCCCCCAGTTCAGCTTCGCCGCCAGGTAGCGACGGTTCCACTCGCTGACTCCGGTCACGTGCTTGATCGGGGTGATCTCCGAGAGGCCGTACTCCGTGAGGTCCGCGATCTTCTTCGGGTTGTTGGTGAGCAGGCGTATGGGGCGGTTGCCCACGAAGAAGTGCAACAGGGCTGCCGCGTCGCTGAAGTCCCGTGAGTCTTCGGGCAGGCCCAGGGACTGGTTGGCCTGGTAGGTGTCCTCGCCCCCGTCCTGGAGCAGGTAGGTCGCGGCCTTGGCCCACAGCCCGATACCGCGACCCTCGTGTCCCGCCATGTAGATGAGCAGACCGCCGGTGTCTTCTTCGCAGATCCGCCCGACGGCGTCGGCCAATTGGGGGCCGCACTCGCAGCGTTCGGACCCGAAGACATCGCCTGTGAGGCAGCTCGAGTGGACGCGAACCAGAGGCGACTCGCTCTCCTCGGGGTTCCCGACCACGAGCACGCTGTTCACGGCCATCGACGAGGCGAGCATCGAGAACAGATGCTGCCCCCCGCTCTCGCGTAGGGTCGTGGCCAGCTCTTCCACCTCACGCAGCTCGGAGCTGCGGACCGTGGCGTACCAGTCGACGACGTGACGGACGCCCCCGATGTGGACCGGTAGTGGGATCGGTCCCAGCAGGTTCACGCTGAGCGCGTCGGCGGGCGGGGCCGCCCGCGGGTCGAGGCGATTCCCGGTGGCGTCGATGCGCAGCAGCTTGCCGTCTTCGATCAGTCGCTCTCGGATCTGGGGATTCAGGTACGTGAACATCGCGCGAGAGGGTACACCCTCTACACCCTGGCGAGAATCGTCCAGCCGGGTCGGACGCCATCGTTCACCCGCTGCCGCCGTCGGCCGATGAAGCCGAGAAGCGCCGCGCACGGAAGGACGCCGAATGGCCCAGCCCCAACGACCCACATCCCGAGCGAGCTCCAGGCCGCCGGTCTCCCCGCGCGGACCCGGTCTCGCAACGCGTTTCCTGTGGTCATGCGCCGGCGCAGACGCCCCCGTCCTGTCCCGTTGCCCCAAGACGGACTGGGTGAAGTTCCAGGGCATCGGCGGCGTGGTGTTGGCGACGGCGGTTCTCGCCTTCGCGTCCGGGTCGTATGCCTTCTACACCGTCTTCGAGCCCAAGACGGGCACCGCACTCGATCGGCAGCTCGACTGGCCGACCTTCTGTCTCGCGAGTCTCGCGGGCCTCGTGTGGGGCCTCGTGATCTTCAACATCGACCGCTTCATCGTGTCGAGTACCGGCAAGGGCGATGGCACCGAGCGGATCACGCTGCAGGAACTGTTGCAGTCGCTGCCTCGCTTGTTGATGGCGATTCTGATCGGCGTCTGCATCTCGGCGCCGCTCGAGATCCGCGTGCTCAAGCCCGAGATCGACGCTCAGCTCGAGCTCGAGCAGAACGACTACCTGACCCAGCTGAACAACCACACGGATCGCATCTTCGAGAGCACGACGGACGAGCTGAGAGCGCGAATCGCCGCGTCCATGGATCGCCTGGACGAGCGTGAGGGCTACTTCGAAAGGCGCCGGATCGAGATCAACCAGCAGCGCCGCCTGCTCGAGCTCGAGGCCGAAGGCAAGACGGGGAGCGGTGTGGCGGGTCGCGGTCCCGCCTGGCGGGACAAGCGCGAGAATCTGGACCAGATGCTGCTCGAGCTCGACCGCGACCGCTCTCGGGACGCGGAGAAGAACCAGCCGGCACTCGCCGAGATCGCACGCTGGAAGACCGAGCTGGCCGCGGTGGACGGGCAGCTCGAGGCCGCTCGGGCAAGCAACCTGCGTCAGGCGCGCAACCTCGACGGCCTGATGAAGCGCATCCACATCTCCCACGAGATCGGCGGTTGGGTGCCCATCTTCATCTTGTTGCTGCTGATCGCCATCGAGACCGGGCCGATCTTCTTCAAGATGATGTTGCGCAAGGGCGCCTACGACTATCTGCTCGAGAACGAGATCCGCGTGACGACTGCACGCGCCGGCATCGAAGCCGACGCGCAGATCTACCTGGCGGACACGAACGAAGAGATCCGGGTGGATGTCTACCACGAGGCCGACGCCGCGTTCGCCGAAGCCCGTCGTCGCCTGCAGGCGGGAGCAGCGCGTGCGACGGAATCCCAGGCGCCGCGCCCGGCGCCGGACGCGCATCTCCGGCCCGTCGGCTCCCGCAAGTGACCCGCGCTGCCTGAGATCATGTCCGAGGCCCGACGAGACGAGTGGATCGAGGGGCGCTTCGTGGGCGTCTGCGCGGGAGATCGCGTCCGGGGCGAGAGCGGCGAGACCGGCGACCCGCCGGGTGCTCGGCGCTTCCAGTTCGAGATCGAGTCCGGCACGTTGCGGGACTTCGCACGCGTGCCCGAACCACCCGCGACCGCGCCACGAGAAGAGGTCATCCGCCAGGACCGCGTGAAGCGGGTCGAGCTCCTGCTCTGCGAAGGCGAGGCGGGCCATGGGCCTCGCCAGCGACCGCTCTTCGACGTTCGCATCCGCGACTGGAAGCTCATGCACCCCGCTGAGTCGAAGGGCAGGGCGTACGGCACCATCGTCGGCACCCTGCAGGCGCGACTCGCGCCGCCGCAACGCGCGGACGATGACTTCGTCGCCCCCCGACCGCCACCGCACGAGCTCGACGTCGAAGCGGAGAGAACCGAGCCCGAAAGAGCCGAGCCCGAGAGAGCCGAGCCCGACAGAGCCGAGCCCGTCAACGTCCCGGAGTTGCGGCTAGAGAAGCCCGCGATCCGGACTTCGACCGCGCCCGCCGGCGGGGCATCCGAGGTCTTGGGCACCGAGGGCGACGTCGTCTATGCGCGCCTGCGTTGGGGGCTGGCGACGCTGGTGCTGTGCGTCGGGACCGTGGCCTTCGCGCTCGGCTGTGGCGCACACGCAGCGATCACCTGGGCAACGCCGCTCGTCCTGGCGTTGTTGCTGCGCCTTGCGACTCGGGGCGTGACGGTCGGGACGTCCGCTCTACACGGCTGGCTCGGCCTCGCGCTGGTGCTGGGTCAGGCCGTTGGCTACGCGGACCCCCTGCTCGGCTGGTGGCAGCTCGGTTGTGGCGTCGCGGCGGTGGCGACCCTTCCCTGGTTGGGCGCGCCCGTCGTCGTCAGTGGCATGGTGCAGCTGCGTTGGCCCTTCTGTCTCGCCGCGACCGCGTGGACGCTGCTCGTGTGCGCCAGTTGCTGGCAACTCGACGGAGGCTGCGCCGCGCCGGGGTCGCGTGCCGGGTCGGCCGTCGCCGAAGCGCAGGCCGGCATTCGTCACGTTGCGCCGCCGCGCACGACACCCGGCGGGCGCTGGCCGGCCGCGCCGGCATCCGGCGGGCGGCCACAGGCCTTTGAAGAGTCTGGCGGGTCCTCCGCGCAGCCTTCGCCTTCGACACAGCCTTCCTCGTCGCCGTCCACGCCCGCGCGTTCTTTCGGGTCCTGGCCTTCCACGGGTCGGCCTTCTGCGGGTCAGCCGTCTACCGATCAGCCCGCGAGCGCGCCGCCTGCCGGTGGGGCGCCCGCCGATTCACCGGAGAGCGACGGCGGGGCAGCGTACGGCGGGTTCTACCCGGGCTCCGAGGCGCGCGCGGCTTCGGAATTCCGTTCGTTCTCCGGACGTTCGCCGCGGCCGGGCGGTTGGGTTTCCGCCCAGGACGAGCGCGCGCGGCCGCGGCTGTCGCGGATCTCGGTCGAGCACGCCAATCGCAACCCCAATGTCTTCTTCGGCGGCGACACGGCCGCGCCCCGGGTGTACATGCCGACGGACGGGATCTTCCAGAATGGCAGCGCGCAGCTGCGAGACCGGGGAGGGCTCGAGTTGTCGCGCCTGGCGAACCTCCTCGCTCTGCATCCGGAACGACGAGTCCGTCTCGAAGTCCACACCGACTCGAACGGCACGCCGAGCCATCAGCAGGAGCTGAGCGAGCGGCGCGCCGCGGCGATCCATGAATGGCTCACGGACCGGGGTCACCTCGTCGACGACCAGCTGGAAGTCCGGGGCAAGGGTGGAAGCGAGCCGCTGGTCCCCCCGGACGGGAGTCACGCCGCCCAGGAGCCCAACCGTAGACTCGAGGTCCTGCGACTCGAGTGAGCCGGACCGAACCGCGCTCAGGCGGGGCCGAGGACCAGGGTGCCGTTGTGGCCGCCGAAGCCGAAGGAATTCGAGAGAGACGGTCCCGGCGTCCAGGCGCGTGCTTCCCCGAGCACGAAGTCGAGCGCCGGTAGCTCCGGGTCGGGCTGCTCGAGCCCATCCGTCGGCGGCACCAGGCCATGCTGCATGGCCAACAGGACGGCCACGGCCTCGAGTGAGCCCGCTGCGCCGAGAGCGTGCCCGAGGACGCCCTTGGTCGACGTGACGATGGGGCCGGGAAGCCCGAAGACGTCGGCGATGCCGAGCGCTTCGGCGGCATCGTTGAGGGGTGTGCTGGTGCCGTGGGCGTTGATGTGGGCGACGTCTGCTGGTGCGATGCCCGCGTCCTCGAGCGCGCGGCGCATGCAGCGGGCCGCCCCGACGCCACCCGGTGCCGGGGCCGTGATGTGGTGCGCGTCTGCCAGGCTCGACGACCCGAGCACCTCGCCCAGGATGGTGGCGCCGCGGGCGCGTGCCCGGTCCCATTCTTCCAGGACCAGACTGGCGGCGCCTTCGGAGATCACGAAACCGTCGCGGGCGGCGTCGAAGGGACGCGAGCGTCCGCTCTGGCTGAGGGCCTTCATGTTCGCGAAGGCGTTCATGCCGACGGGCGTCATGGCGGCCTCGGAGCTGCCGGCGATGCTCGCGTCGCAGATCCCCCACTGGATCCAGCGCGCGGCGAGCCCAATGGCGTGGGTACCCGTGGCGCATGCCGTCGCGAGCGCTTCGCAAGGCCCCTGAAAGCCGTGGCCGATGGAGATGGCCGCCGCCGCGGCGTTGGCCATCATCATAGGAACCGTGAAGGCGGATACACGGCGGCCGCCCTTGCTGTCGAGCACCAGGGTCTGGTCCTCGTGGGTCTGCATGCCGCCGATACCCGTGCCCATCTGCACACCGATGCGATCGGCATCTGCGTCGAGGGGCCCGCTCTGCGCCAGCGCTTGCCGGGTGGCAGCGACAGCGAAGTGCTCGAAGCGGTCCGCTCGGCGGATGGCCTTCGCGTCGTCATAGAAATCTGCGGGGTCGAAGTCGTCGATCCGGCGCTCGCCGGCGCGCTGGGGCGCCAGCAAGCCCCGCCAGAAGGCTTCCCTTCCAATACCGGCGGGAGATACCACGCCCATTCCGGTGATCGCTACGCGTCGTTTCGCGGTCACTGGTCCGTTCCCTCTGCGTGCCAGCGGATCAGCGCGCTACCCCAGGTCATGCCCGCGCCGAAGCCCGTGAGCAGGACGAGATCGCCCGTTTCGAGTCGGTCCTTGTGGATGGCGTCGACGAGGGCCAGCGGAATCGACGCCGATGACGTGTTGCCCGTCCGGTCGAGAACCGTAGCGGCGCGAGATCGGTCGATGCCCAGGCGATCACAGGCCGCCTGGATGATACGGATGTTGGCCTGGTGGGGAACGACGAGGGCGACCTGATCGGGGCGGACCTTCGCGCGCTGCAGGGTGCGCGTCGCCGAGTCGACCATTGCGCGAACGGCGCGGCGGAACACCTCGCGGCCGTCCATCTGGATGGCGCCACCGATCGGCGCCCGGAGCACGTGGCGCGCCGAGCCGTCGAGCCCGAGATCCGACGCCAGCAGCTGGCCTTCGTCCGCCGTGCGGTCGAGCACCAGGGCGCCGGCTCCGTCGCCGAACAGGACGGCCGTGTTGCGGTCGGTCCAGTCGGTGATGCGGCTGAGCGTTTCGGCGCCGATCAACAGCATGCGAGACGCCGTGCCACTCGACAGCAACGCGTCGGCCGTGACGAGGCCGTAGACGAACCCCGCGCAAGCGGCGTTCAGATCGAAGGCGCCGCCGCCCAGCCCCAGCGCGTCGTGGACGTGGGCCGAGGTCGCGGGCACGCTGTCGTCGGGAGTGGTGGTGCAGAGGATGGTGAGATCGACCGAATCGGCTTCGACGCCGGCGTGGGCGAGCGCGCTGCGGCCGGCGGCGATCGCCAGCTCGGCGGTGCTCGATCCGATGCGACGTTCTCGAATCCCGGTGCGCGCCAGGATCCAGGCGTCGCTCGTATCGAGGGTCTTCTCGAGATCGGCGTTGGTCACGATCTCGGTGGGCAGGGCGGTTCCCCAACCCCGAATACGCGCACCCATCTGAAGTGGACCTCCTCTATTTCCGGCCGGGCGGATCGGAAAGGAGGTCTCCCGTGCAAACCCGGCGCCGGAAGCTCTACCACAGGGCGTGCTCCGGGACCCGAAAAGCGCCAGACTCCGGCGAGCCGTGGATCTGAAACCCACTGCCCGGCCAGTCTGGGCGATCCCCCGCACAATGGAGAGCCGCCTTGAGGCGTCGCATCGCACTCTGGGCTTCGTGGATCGTCGTGTGCGTCGTCGTGCCCACGGGGCCGGTGTCCGCGCGTGACCTGTTCGAGTCGGACGTCCAGTTCGGCGCGAACTCCGGGGCAACCGGCACCAACTCCCTGCTGCGGCTGCCGGTGCTCTTCGACGTCGAGTCGATAACGGCGCTCTTTCCAGGCTACACCGAAGACCAGGACTTCTCGGCGGTCCTCGATCTGCGCGGCCTGCCGGCGACTCTCGACTGGGACGGCGGCGCCCAGCAGCTGACCTTCGCGGTCCCGGGCATTCCGCCGATCCGTTTCGACGCGAACGATCTCGACTCGACGGTGAGGGAGTTCAAGAAGTGGTTCGAAGGGGACTTCGAGGATCCCGCCGCCAGCCAGAAGCTGCTCACCCGCTTCCTGCAGAAGCTCGTCCAGGAGTCGCCGGTAGACCCCGTCGCCGGCAATCCGAACAGCCTGATGTCCAAGATGACCCGGGCCGACTGGGTTCTCGGCGGCGAAGGGCCCTTCCTGGCAGGCAGCGAGCGGATCGAGCGCGCGCCCGATCAGACCGGGATCGCCTACGACCTGGGTTACGCCCGCGCCGACGGGCTCGACGTCCAGTCGGACGATCTGCATTTCGACCACCGCTTCAACCTGCGCGGATACCCCAGGCTCTCCATCCTCGTCAGCGTTCCTCTGACCGTCACCTGGACCAACCGGCAGTGGGCACTGATGGGATCCGTCGGTGCCGGGGTGCAGTACCGCGTGACCGACCGCTGGTCGCTCACGCCGATGGTCCGGTTCGGTTTGGCCGGTTCGATCGACGTCGGCGCCGGTGCGTTCCTCTACAGCGGCACCCTCACCAGTCACGTCGAGCTGCCGATCGCCGACTGGGTGGACGCTTTCGCCGGCATCCGGATGGGCGTCACGAACCAGTTCGGCATCGCGGAGACGGCCGACGGGATCCAGATCGGGGACTACGAGATCGACTACGACCTGACGAACTACGTGCTGCGCAACGGCGCCTACCTGTCGGGTTCTCTCGCGCCCGACATGCCCTGGGCGTGGAAGGTCTTCGGCGGACACAGCGAGTGGTTCGGCGATCAGCTGTATCTCGAGTCGTCCGCCGAGATCGGTGTCGCGCTGCTTCGCATGCGTGCGCTCGACGGCGTCCCCTACGCGTTCCTCGATTTCAACATCGCGTATCTGGGTGACTTCGGGCGCTACGACGGCTTTCGCGCGGGCGCGCGCATCCGCTTCTAGCGCGCTGCGGTCTCCCGGACCGAGATCGCAAAGAAGGGACAGGCTGTCGCCGCCGCGCGGATCGTCCCCTCGTCCTCGAGCGGTTCGGCGGCCGCTGTCGACTTTCCGTGTCCGTCGAGTGAGAAGGTTCCGGGCGCCCGTCGCACGCAGGCGCGTGCACCGCGGCAGCTGTCCCGATCGACCTGGATCTCGAGGGTCACCGTCCGGCTCCCGGTCAAGCCGCGATGTACTTGTCCAGCAGCGCGTGGAAGTGCCGGAGCTTCGTTTCCTGGTAGTTCGCGAAGGTCGCGTGGGTGTGCCTCGCGCTCTTCAAGCCGAGCTGCACCTTCGGCAGGTTGAAGGTGTCCTGGGCGAAGATCTTGCACAGGGGACCCAGCTCCGGTGCGTTGGTCCAGGGCTCGTCCCAATCCAGCCAATGCACCGGCGCGGGCGCGGGTCGCTTCGAACCGCGGTAGGGCGAGAGGTAGATGACTTCCATGATCGAACGATGCGGGTCGTTCTGGTAGGGGCGGAAGCGATAGACGATGCGGTTGTAGGCGCCCCAGGGATGGAAGTTCGGGAAGAGCGTGTAGTAGAACGAGTCGTTCATCTCGGCGTCGGTGAGATCGGTAGCGGACGGCACGGTGGCCTGGAGCTGCATGCGCGCCATCTGTGCCATCAGCTGCCGGGCCGTCATGCCCTCGGGCACCCGGATCATGGGCGCCGAGTCGAGACTCGTCGTCAGGATCGACTGCAGCATCTCCTGCTCGTCGGGCTCGAAGTCGATGTGGGGGCTGGGGGTCATGTTCGCGGTGATGGCGCGGGAGAAGTTGTCCCACGCGTCGTACTGCGAGTTCGCGTCGCCGATGCCCGCCAGGATCTGCGGATGGGTCGCGACGACGTGGTAGGCCTCCATGAAGGCTTCCTGCGCGACCTTCCAGTTGCAGCGCATGAGGTGCGCGACGTGCGCCTCCGTGTACCGCTTCTCGAGCGGCCAGCGCTCGAAGTGGTTCGGAAGGTCGCCGATGTACGACTCGAAGGACTCCGTGTTCGGGTCCATGTTGATGAATACGAAGCCGCCCCAGGTCCCGGTCCTGTACTCGGGCAGGTGGTAGTCGTCGCGGTCGACGTGGGGGAAGTCCCAGCGACAAGGGACTTCCTTGAGGCTGCCGTCGAGATTCCACGTCCACGCGTGGAACGGGCACCGGATGCTGTCGCTTCGTCCGGCGTGGTCCTTGAGGGCGCGGCCGCGGTGCAGGCAGGTGTTCGGGAAGGCGCGGACCTTGCGGTCCTCTCCGCGCACGATGAGGACCCGCATCTCGGCGATCTCGTAGAGGGTGTGATCGCCGGGCTCGGGGATCTCTTCTTCGCGACACGCGAACTGCCAGCAGCGCTTCCAGATCTTCTCGACCTCGAGGTCGTGGAACTCCTGGGACGTGTAACGCTCGAGGGGAACGCGGACGACGGGCAGCTCCCGGGCGGATTCCAGGCGCAACACCTCGGGCACCGGGCGCGTGTCCGCGTCCAGCAGCTGCTGGTAGCTGACGCCCGTCGAACGCGGACCCTCGCCCGCCGGCGCTTCGGGCAGGGGGTCGATCTGCAGGTGACTGGCCATGCGGTGGCCTCCTTCCGGGTCTCGCTTGCTAGAACGCGGCCCGCTTCGTGAAGCCACCGTCGACGACGAGGTTCGACCCCGTGATCAGGCTGGCGGCGGGGCTGGCCAGGAACACGACCGCGCGCGCGACCTCTTCCGGGGTGCCCATGCGTCCGATCGCGCACTGGCCGAGGGCCGCCTCGTACATGGCCGGCATGGCCTGCTTGATCATCTCCCAGTTGCCGCCCTCGAAGTAGATCGGGCCGGGCGACACCGCGTTGACGCGGATGCCCTTGGGCGCGAGCGCCTGGGACATGTCCGACGTGTAGGCGATCAATGCGGCCTTCATCGCGCTGTAGGCCTGGGGAATGCCCAGGTACTCGAGGGCCGCCGTCGAGCTGATGATCACGACGGCGCCCGCGTCGGACTCGGCGAGGAACGGCGTCGCGGCGCCGACTCCCTTCACTGCGCCCATGACGTCGATGTCGAAGGTGGGCTGCCACGCCTGCTCGCCCGGGCCTCCGCCCGCGCTGGCGTTGCTGACGAAGATGTCGAGGCCGCCGAGGGCCTCCCCGGCTTCGGCAACGAACGCCTTGAGGGCGTCCCCGTCCGCGACGTCCACGACCTTGGTGAAGACCTTGGCGCCGCGACCTTCGAGGTCCTTGCGCGTCGTTTCGAGGCCCGCTTCACCGCGGGCGCAGACCGCAACGTCGCAGCCCTGGTCCGCCAGGGTCTGGGCGATGGCGAGACCGATGCCGCGCGTCGCGGCGGTGACGAGTGCCTTGCGTCCGTTGAGTCCGAGATCCATTTCTGGGGTGCTCCTTGTGCTGGTGCTTGAAAGGCTGGTGCCGGTGTTGGCGCCCGAAGGACGAGCCGGGGTGCCGAAGGACGGGACCGGCACGCCGGTGCTCGTCGGGGCGGCTTCGGGAAGCGAGCGTCCCGCGCGGCCGCCGCCCGTGATCGAGGGCCCCGAGACGAAGCCGAGCAGGTGCGGGTCGGCCTCGCGCAGATCGCCGCGGATACAGCTGCCGTCGGTTCGGAAGATGCCCTTGCGGCCGTCTTCGCTGCTGACTTCGACGGTGCCGTCGTCGCGACTGGTGTAGATGTGACGTGTCAGGGGGTGGCGGAGCTTCATGCCGCGTTTCCTCTGGCGCTTTCGCCGCGCGGAGCGCGCGCGCGCCGGTGTGCCCGGGGCTGACTCTCTCGTGCGAGGTGTTCGAAGCGGTCGCGCGTGACCCCGGTGCAGAGACCCAGCAGTGCCGTGGCCACGCCGTAGCGCGCGGTCGCGCGGAACGACGCGGACGTGTGCAGACCGCGAGCCCATTCGAGGGAGGTCATGTCGAGGTGCGCATGCAGCTGCCGCGAGAGGACCCTGCGGTCTGCCCAGTCGACCAGTTGGCCGCCGTCGTATAGCTCGCCGATGGAGACGTCGATCTGGCGGGCAAGCGCCTTCTCGACGTGGCGCCGCGCGGGGTCTGCGGATTCGGACCCGACCAGCACGAGCAGCAGCGCCTGGTAGTAGCGCGGGCGCCGCAACAGCTGACGAACGGTGGCGTCGACGAGGGCGACCAGGTCGGGGCCGCTGCGCTCGAGGGCGGCCACGAAACCCAGGGTCTGCTCTTCGACGGCCGCGAACAGCACCTGCTCCTTGTTGCCGACCAGGTTGTACAGGGTGGGGGCCGTGACACGACTGGCCGCGGCCAGCTGCCGCATGGTGAAGCCTTCGTAGCCGTGCTCTTCGATGAGCTCGCGCGCGGCTTCGAGGATTCGCTCCCGGCGCTCTGCCATCTGCTGGTCGACGAGGGACATGGCCCCTCATTCAAGCATTAAAACGCGTTAAAGCCAAGGCTCCAGGAACGGCGCCAGACGTGGCGCCACCCGCAGGGGTTCCGGCACGCGCTCGACCCCGATCGCCCGGTCGATCTCCTCGTGGAGGTGGTAGATGCGGCGCTCCTGGTACGACAGGGGAATCGACTCGAGGGCGCCCGAGGCCACCGAGCGCTGCATGGGGCCGAGGTTCATGAAATCCTCGTTCATGACGCCATCGAATAGCTGGAGGAAGAGCTCCCAGGCACGATCGTGTTCCGGCTCCTGGGACGGGGGGCCGTAGAAGGTCCACTCCACATCCGTTGTCTCAGCGTCGACGGGCCAGAACAGGATGAACGGGAAGCCGATGGTGTCGAGGGGCGTGATCAGGTTGGGGAACAAGCTGTAGGCGGGGTTGGTCTCGGCGAACAGGGGGTCGAGTCCCGGGATCTCGGGCAGGGGCATGGGGCTTCCCTGTTGTCGCTCGAGGGCCGCTTCCCACTTCGGAGTGACCATGCGCGAGTGCCCGTTCGCGAACAGGCCCATGGCGGCGCCGCGGGGGTCGAGCAGTTTCGCGACGGTCTGGGGGTGGATGGTGCGGACGTGGTAGGTCTCGAGGAACGCGTCGGCGACGATCTTCCAGTTTGCCGGGATGCGCTCGCAGCGCGTCCCGTGGGCGCGCAGGGTCGTGCCCCGCAGCGGTGACCATTCGTCGGCGACAGGCCCGAGCCACTCGCGCAACGGCGGCGCCCCCGGGTCTTCGTTGACGAACACCCAGCCGTCATAGCTCTCGCAGCGAACGGGTTTGAGGGCCCGCTTCGACTCGTCGAGCTCGCCGAAGTCGCGCCGGTCCGGCACCTGTAGCAGGCGGCCGTCGAGACCGTAGGTCCAGCTGTGGTACTGGCAGCGCAGGCGCTTCGCGCTGCCGCAGCGCTCTCGCACCACGGGGGCGCCGCGGTGCTGACAGGTATTGAAGAAGGCGCGCAGCACCCCGTCCTGGCCACGAACGAGCAGCAGTGGAGAGCCCGTGCGGTCGAGGGTCCGGAAGCTGCCCGGCCCGTCGAAGTCCTCTTCGCGAGCGACCAGCAGCCAAGCCTTCTTCCACAGGTGCTGCTGCTCCAGCGCGAAGAAGGCCGGGTCCGTGTAGCGGCCCGTCGGGATCGACGGCAGCGCGGGGAAGCCCTCGGGCAATCCTTCGCGCTTCCATTCGAAGTCCATCTGGGCGCGGATGTGCTGCGCCCAGCGCTCCTGGCTCCACTCCTGGCAGATCGTCACGCGGATTCCGCGAGCCCCTCGGCCCATTCACTGGCCGGGTCTCCAGCAACGCGCGTGTGCACCATCACCCGCACCTCACCGTGGTCGTAGGGGCGGGCCCGGTGGAGCACGCAGCGATTGTCCCAGACGGCGAGGTCACCCGGCTGCCATGCGTGGCAGTGCGTGCGCGGTGGCTGGCAGGCCTGCTCGAGCAGCTCGGCGAGCAGCTTCTCCGATTCCGCCGTGTCGAGACCGGGGATGCCGTACGCGTGGCGTCCGATGAATAGCGACGGTCGTTTGGTGACGGGGTGCACCTTGACCAGTGGCCGCAGGGGCGGGTCGCCGTCCGCGAAGCCGTAACTGAAGTCCCCGGGCTCGGTGTGTCCGATCTTCGCCTGGGAATGCTTGAGCGAGTGTCGTGCGGCGAGGCCGGCGATGCGTCGGCGGGTCTCGTCGTCGAGTACCTCGTAGGCGGCGCGCATGTCGGCCCACTCGGTCTCGCCTCCCCGGGTCGGCACGACGTGCGCCGACAGCATTGACGCCTTTGCGGCGAGTGGCATGTAGGAGCTGTCCGTGTGCCAGCCCTCGTTCCCGATCATGATCTGCATCGTCGGATGCGCGTCCTCGAGCAGGCTGCCGTCCTCGCGCTGGTTGCTGATCGGGACGAAACCGGTGTCGCCGACGACGTGCTCGATCTCGCCGAAACGCCTGGCGAATTCCACCTGGTCGGCGGAGGCGAGATGCTGGCCGGGGAAGATGAGGAGCGCGTGTTCGTGAAAGGCTCGCTCGATCACGCGCCAGGCCCCTTCGCCCAGCGAAGACAGATCGACGCCGGTGACCACCGCACCGAGGGTCGCCTCCAGGGACTGGACGGAAGGTTCGGACATGTGGGGAATTGAACCACAGGAGCCCATCGAACTCGACGCCCCGTCCGGGAAGCTCTTCTGTACCTTGGCTCTCCGACCACGGCACCCCGGGACCGGGAACCGCGGCGACGAAGGAGACTCAATGAGCGACCGCTACGACGCCTTTCCCAGCTTGCGCTTCGAGCGGCCCGAGGACGGGGTGCTCCGGATCCTGCTCGACGCCCCGGGGCTGAATTCCGTGGGGAGCGAGATGCACCGCGATCTGGCCGAGGTCTGGCCCGCCATCGACCGCGACCCGGAGGTACACGTCGCCCTGATACAAGGCGTCGGGAAGGGCTTCTCCGCCGGCGGAAACTTCGAGATGATCGAGTCCCTGATGGACGACTACGCGGCGCGTACGCGCATCCTGCGCGAAGCACGCGACATCGTGCTCAACGTCATCAACTGTTCGAAGCCGATCGTGTCCGCCATCCACGGGCCGGCCGTGGGCGCGGGGCTCGCCGTCGCGCTGCTGGCGGACATCTCGATCGCTGCCCGCAACGCTCGCATCATCGACGGTCACACCCGGCTCGGCGTGGCGGCCGGAGACCACGCCGCCATCTGCTGGCCGCTGCTGTGCGGCATGGCGAAGGCCAAGTACTACCTGCTCACCTGCGAAACCCTGACGGGCGAAGAAGCCGAGCGCGCCGGGCTCGTTTCCCTGTGCGTCGAGGAGGACGAGGTACACGACAAGGCCCTCGCCGTGGCGACCCAACTCGCGGGCGGTGCCCAGAGTGCGATCCGCTGGACCAAGCACACCCTGAACCACTGGTACCGACAGCTCGGCCCGGTGTTCGACGCGTCGCTCGCCTACGAGTTCTACGGGTTTGGCGGGCCCGATGCCCGGGAAGGCCTGGCATCCCTTCGCGAGAAGCGCGACCCGCGCTTCTCCGGCCCGACCAGCGAATAGTCCATGGCCGCCTTCGAGCACCTGCGATCCAAGGTACGCATCGGGCCCCTCGAGCTCGAGAACCGCATCGCCATGGCGGGCATGGGTGTCGAGGTCTGCGAGGACGACGGCTTCGTGGGCGATCGCATGATCGCCTACTACGAAGAACGCGCGAAGGGCGGCGTCGGGCTCGTCATCACCGAGGTGGGCGCCGTCGCGTATCCCAAGGGCGCGACGACCGCTCACCAGATCGGGCTGTCCCACGACAAGTACATCCCGGGACTCGCGAAGCTCGCCGAAGCCGTGCATCGCCACGGCGCGAAGGTTGCGGCGCAGCTCGTGCATCACGGCAAGGTCTCGCGCCTCGACACCATCCAGGGCCGCGAGGTCCTGATGCCATCGCTGCCTGAATTCCACGGCGCCATGGACATGATGCAGGACCTCACGCCCGACGAGATCGGCTTGTTGATGAAGGCCTTCGGCGGCGCCGCACCCAGGATCCGGCCCGCGAGCCAGCAGGACATCGACTGGCTGATCGACCAGTTCGCGTCCGCCGCGGTGCGAGTCGAACGCGCCGGTTTCGACGGAGTCGAGCTGCACGCCGCGCACGGCTACATCCTTTCCGAGTTCCTGTCGCCCGCCTGGAACAGGCGCGACGACGAGTACGGCGGCAGCCGCGAGAATCGCGCGCGGCTCTTGCAGCAGGTGATCCGCGCCTGCAAGGAACGCACGGGCGACGACTTCGCGGTCTGGTGCCGCATCGACGCCGAAGAATTCCGCACCCCCGGCGGCACCACCCTCGAAGACGCCAGGGTGACGGCGCGCCTCGCGCAGGAGGCCGGCGCCGACGCCCTCAACATCAGCGCGTACGCGGACGCGACCAGCGGCGGAGCCTTTACCGAGGCGCCCCTCGTCCACAAGCCCGCGGGCTATGTGGACAATGCTCGGGCCATCAAGCAGTGCGTCGAGATCCCGATCATCGCCGTGGGGCGCATCGAGCCCGAGGTCGGCGACGCGCTCATCCGGGACGGCGGCGCAGACATCATCGCCATGGCGCGCAAGCTGCTCGCCGACCCGCACATCGCACGGAAGATCCTGGACGGCCGCTCCGAGGACGTGCGGCCCTGCGTGTATTGCTACACCTGCGTCGAGCAGCCCTTCTTCGACCGCCGGGTGAAGTGCGCGGTCAACCCCGTCGTCGCGAACGAGTGGGAGCTGCGGGACGCCGAGACCTCGCAGGCCGCCGCGCGCAAGCGCGTGGTGATCGTCGGCGGCGGACCGGCGGGGCAGGAGGCCGCACGGGTGGCGGCCCTGCGTGGCCATGAGGTGACGCTGCTCGAGAAGGCGTCCCAGCTGGGCGGCACCCTGCGTTTCGCGTCTCTGGTCTACGAGCCCAACGAGCGGCTGCTGCGCTGGCTCGCGCGGCAGGTCGAGCAGGCGGGAGTGGACGTCCGGCTCGAGACCGAGGCGACCCCCGAGCTCGTGCGGTCGCTCTCACCCGACGTCCTGCTGCTCGCCCTGGGTGCGCGGCGGGCCGCGCCGGAGATCCCCGGTGTCGATCAGGGCCACGTCTTCGATGGCGACGACCTTCGCTCGCTGCTCACGGGTGAGGGCGACGAAGTCGCGCGCGGCAAGTTGTCGCTCACCGCACGCGTCGCGGTGCGCGCGGGTCGCGCAGCACGCGTGACCAGCGACCCGTCGAAGCTGCGCCAGGCCTCGAAGGCCTGGATGCCCGTCGGCCGGCAGGTGTGTGTGATCGGTGGTGGACTCGTCGGCTGCGAGCTGGCGGAATTCCTGGCCGAACGGGGTCGCCAGGTCACGGTCCTCGAAGAGGGCGCGACCCTCGCCAAGGAAATGGCGCTGCCGCGCCGCTGGCGGGTGCTCGAAGACCTGCGTCGCGCGGGCGTCACCCTGGTGACGAACGCGCAGATCAGCGAGGTGGGTAAGAAGAGCGTGTTCTTTACCACCGACGGCGACGAACGCGAGGTCCAGGCCGAAACCGTGATCATTGCCACGGGCCTGCTCGCGAACGACGCCCAGGCCGCGCGCTTCGAAGGCCTGGCCGAACGCGTCGAGGTGATCGGCGACTGCAGCGGTGTCAGCTACATCGAGGGAGCCATCCACGACGGCTTCCACGCAGCGCTCCGGGTCGAGCGGTCCTGACCCCGGGGCTTCGTCCTGGGGTCACACTGCTCAATAGACGATTTCCTCACGGGTGAGCCGCTCGATCTCGCCCGCGTCGAGGCCGAGGATCTCGCCCAGCACGTAGTCGTTGTGCTGGCCGAGCAGTGGCGCGGGCTCATCGATCGCAGCGCCTTCCATGCGCCAGGGCGGTCGCACCACGCGCAGGTCGCCGAGGAGGGGATGGACGACGGGCACGAACGCCTGGCGCTCGGTCACATGCGCGTCCCGGGACAGGCTGGCGCCGTTGTGCAGGCGCGCCGCCGCAAGACCTGCCGCCTGCAGTTCGTCGACCGCGGCGTCCGCGGTGCGCGCGCGGGTCCAGCGCTCGATGTGTGCGTCCAGGCGGTCCTCGTTCTGCTTGCGAGCCGCCGCGGTCTCGAAGTCCGCCCCGTCGAGCTCCGGGTCCTGAAGAACGCCGCGCAGCGCCGCCCACTCCGGGTCACCGTCGACGGCGAGGGTCAGCCAGGTGCCGACGCCGGCTCGCGCGCTGGCGTCGCTCTGGCACGGGTAGCAGCCGTGTGGCGCCATCCAGTCGTCGCGGTTGCCCATGCGCTGCGGCACGCGCCCAGAGAGCTGCTGGTCGAGGAAGGCATGGCCCATCATGGCGCTCATGACCTCGGTCGACGAAAGGTCGATGTTCTGGCCCTCGCCCGTCCGCTGGCGGTAGTGGAGCGCCGCGAGCACCGCGAAGGCCGACGCGGTGCCGACCCGCAGGTCGACGGATCCGCTGAGCGCGATGGGGGGCTCGTCGGGATGCCCGGAAATGCTGGCGACGCCGGACAGGCAGGCGAAGGTGGGCGCGTAGCCCGCATAGCTGCCTTCCGGGCCGCTGGCCCCCACCGCCGACGACGACAGCATGATCAGGTCGGGACGGACCTTGCACAGATCGTCGTAGCCGAGCCCCATGCGGTCGAGCACTCCGGGCCGCATGTTCTGCAGCACGATGTCGCACTCGGCGACGAGCTTCCGGACGAGCTCGCGTCCGCCGTCGCTTCGCAGGTTGAGGGTGACGCTGCGCTTGCCGAGGTTCAGATCGTTGAAGACGGGCGACTCGTCGATGCCGCCTCGTAGGGATCCCGCGGTGAGCGAGTGCACGCGCGAATGGTCGAGTCGCGCACGGCTTTCGATCTTGATGACCTCCGCACCGAGCATGCGGAGCAGCAGCGATCCTTGGGGTCCCGCCCAGGCCCAGGTGAAATCCGCAACGCGGATGCCTTCGAGGGGTCGCGCGGGCGGCGCGCCGGCCTTCACCTTCGCGGGGCGAACGGCGACGGCGGGCGTCTCGCTGCCGAGTTCGGAGCGGATCTCGCGGTCGTGCTCTCCGAAGAGGGGCGCGCGCGTACCGACCCAGGGAGTCTTCGAGAAGAGATAGGGCGCCGTCGGGGTCGCGAGTCGACCCGCGTGCGGGTGGTCGAGGTCGCGGAAGAACCCCCGAGCGCGCGGTTGACGCCACGCCAGTACCTCGGCGACGTCGCGGACCGGGGCGGCCGGTGTGCCTTCGGCCTGGGCCAGGTGGTAGATCTCCTCGCGCGTCAGGGTCTTGCCCCACTCGTCCTTGCGCGCGGCGATCTCGTCCATGTGTTCCATGCGGCCGGCGGCGGTCTGGCACCAGTCGGCCTTCGCCCAGTCCGGGTCGCCCATCGCCCGCAGCAGCCCTTCCCACTGGTGTTGCTCGAGGGTCGTGAGCATCACCCAGCCGTCTTTCGCCTGGCTGAGGCCACCCGGGCCGCCCGAGCCGGAGAACGGGTCCGACTCGTTGGCGAAGCGTCCGATGGTGACCCGCTCGAGGCACATCATGGCTTCCTGCTTCGAACAGTCCACGTGCTGGCCGCGCCCGGTGCCGGCGCGTGCGTAGACCGCGGCCAGGGTGCCGAGGGCCGCGGTCAGGCCGGCGTCGTACTCGCCGAGGTAGCCGCCGGCGCGAGACGGTGCGCGCTGCTCGGCCCCGATGCGCGCGAAGGGCGAGGCGTGCCCTCCGGCGTGATACCCGTTCAGGTGGCGGCTGTGATGGAGGGCGTTCGGCCCGGTCTGTCCGTAGGGCGTCACCGAAGTCACGATCAGGGCCGGGTTGATGCGGGCGAGCGCCCCGTAGTCGAGCTCGAGGGCGGCAAGGCTTCCCGGTGTGCGGTCCTCGACGAGCACGTCCGAGCGGGCGGCGAGCGCGGAGAAGATCTCCCGGTCCTCTCCCATCTGCAGGTCGAGGCGGACCGATCGTTTGCTCGTGTTCAGGTACAGGAAGCTGCCGCTGCGCTCGGGATCGAAGGCGCCGTCGAGCTGGGGGCCCCGGGCCCGCGACGGGTCGCCAGCGTCCGGGTGCTCGACCTTGACGACTTCCGCGCCGAGGTCGCCCAGCAGTTTGGTGCAGTAGGGAGCCGCTACGCTCTCACCGAGTTCGAGCACGCGCAGTCCGTGGAGGGCACCGCGTGCTCGGGCCTGTTCGATCTCGCTCTCACTCTCTCTCGAAGCCATGACCACACGATAACCGGCCGACCCAGGTCACGGAGGACCACGATGAAGATCGCCCAGATGCCCGAGCCCGCGCAGTTCCAGAAGCTGATGGAGGGGCCGCAGGACACCCCCGTCGTGATGGTCAACCTGCTGAAGTTCAAGGCGGCCGCCGACGGTACGAACCAGGGCATGAGTGGCGCTGCGTCGTACATGAAGTACGGCGAGGAGATGAGGAAGTTCGTGGAATCGAAGGGCGGCCGCTTCATCTGGACCGGACGGGTCGATTCGATGCTGATCGGGGAGAGCGACGTCGACTTCGAGATCGTCGCCCTCGTCGAATATCCGAGCCGCAAGGCCTTCGTCGAGATCGCCACGAGCGACCATGTCGCCAAGATCGGTGAGGACCGCAAGATGGGCCTCGAGGGTCAGTGGCTGATCGCGACGACCCAGGCCCACGAGCTGCTCGAGCAGTCGTAGCGGGGCGTCAGGCCATCAGGGCGAGCTGGCGCGATTGCGCCAGCAGAGTGCCGTCCTCGGACCAGATCTCGCCGTCTTCTTCCATGAAGCCGTCTCGGACGCTGCGCGTGGCGAAGCGAACCAGATACCAGGCGTCCGGCGCCAGTCGGGTCACGCCGTCGGGTGAGCGGAAGTGGCAGGTCAGTTCGACGGTGGGAACGCCGCGGCCGCTGGCTTCGCGGCCGAGCTTCTGGAACACAGCCGGCGGCCAGGCGTCGCTCAGTGCGGTCACCAGCAGGGCGTCTCCCGGGCGCGCGCCGGCGAGCCGGATCCAGCCGCCGGTCTCGGCGCTGCCGTCCGGATCGGGCGCGGTTCGGTCGAAGACCGGCCGCATCTCGTAGCGTTGCCGGAAGGCGAAGCGCGAGCCCTCGTCCGTCTCGCGCGGGTCGACGGCGCGCGGGGGTGGAACTTCGGGCATGCGCGCGTCCTGGAAGACGGGCGGATCGCCGGGGCGGGGCGAGCCGAGGGCCGCCAGAGAGAGCGCGATCAGGCGACCGTCCTGTTCCAGGCGGGCGGTGCAGGTCGAGAGTGAGCGTCCGCTGCGCTCGATCCGGGCGACGACACGGGCATCGCCCTTCTGGGGGCGCGCGGTGAAGTGGGTGGTCTGGGTGCGCGGGCTGCGTGACGGGTCGTCGACGGCCTCCAGCATGCTGCGCAGCAGGATTGCCGCGAGGTAGCCCCCGTTCGGCCCCGCGTGGATCCACCAGCCCGCGTCGATTCGCGCGTCGAAGACGTGGGTCGAGATCCCGTCTGCCTCGCGTACGTCGACGAGGCGGAGATCGGTATCGCGATCGAAGCGATGTCCTTCGGCTTGGGTCATGCTCGAAGGTCGCTAGACGCTCGCGAGGATCGCGTTCCAGGTGGTGCTGGGTCGCATGGCCCGTTCGGCGCGCTCGGCATCCGGCTTGTAGTAGCCGCCGATGTCCTGGGGCCGGCCCTGGGCCTCGTTGAGCTCGTCCACGATCTGCGACTCGTTGGCGGCGAGTGCCTCCGCGACTGGACCGAAGCGCTCGGCGAGCGCCGCGTCGTCGCCCTGCGCAGCCAGGGCCTGGGCCCAGTAGAGCGACAGGTAGAAGTGGCTTCCGCGGTTGTCGAGCTCTCCCACCTTGCGCGACGGTCCCTTGCGGTTCTCGAGCAGCTTGCCGGTCGCCTCGTCGAGGGTCGCGCTGAGGATGCGCGCGCCACCGTTCTCGTAGTGGTCGGCCAGGTGGTCGAACGCCGCGGCCAGGGCCAGAAACTCGCCCAGGGAATCCCAGCGGAGGTGTCCCTCGGCCTGGAACTGCTGCACGTGCTTGGGCGCGGACCCACCTGCACCCGTCTCGAAGAGGCCGCCCCCCTGCATCAGCGGAACGATGGAGAGCATCTTCGCGCTGGTTCCGATCTCGAGGATGGGGAACAGGTCGGTGAGATAGTCGCGCAGCACGTTGCCCGTGACGGAGATCGTGTCCTCGCCCTTTCGGATGCGTTCGAGGGAGAGACGGGTGGCCTCGAAGGGGGACAGGATGCGGATGTCGAGGCCGCTGGTGTCGTGGTCCTGCAGGTAGCGCTCGACCTTGGCGATCAGCTGGGCGTCGTGAGCGCGATCCGCGTCGAGCCAGAAGACGGCCGGACTGCCACTCGCGCGTGCGCGGGTGACCGCGAGCTTCACCCAGTCTCGAACGGGGGCGTCCTTCGCCTGACAGGCGCGCCAGATGTCGCCGTCCTCGACGGCATGCTCGATCAGGACGCTGTCATCAGCGGCAACGACGCGCACCGCGCCGTCTCCCGCGACCTCGAAGGTCTTGTCGTGAGAGCCGTATTCTTCGGCCTTCTGGGCCATCAGACCCACGTTGGGCACACTGCCCATGGTGGACGGATCGTAGGCGCCGTTCGCGCGGCAGTCGTCCACGACCGCTGCGTAGACCCCCGCGTAGCTGCTGTCCGGGATCACCGCCTTGCAGTCCTGGAGGTCGCCCTTTGCGTTCCACATGCCGCCGGAGTCGCGAATCATGGGCGGCATCGACGCGTCGATGATGATGTCGCTCGGAACGTGCAGGTTCGTGATGCCCTTGTCCGAGTTGACCATCGCCACGCCGGGTCGCCCGGCGTAGGTGGCCTGGATGTCCGCCTCGATCTCGGCCCGCTGGTCGGCCGACAGCTTCTCGAGCTTGCCGAGCAGATCCGCGAAGCCGTTGTTCACGTCGACCCCGATCTCGTCGAGCAGGGCGGCGTGCTTCTCGAAGACCGGCGCGAAGAAGACCCGCACGGCGTGACCGAAGATGATCGGGTCGGAGACCTTCATCATGGTCGCCTTCATGTGCAGGGAGAAGAGCACGCCCTTCGCCTTGGCGTCTTCGATCTGCTCGCCGAGGAAGTCGACGAGCGCCTTCCGGCTCATGAAGGTGCCGTCGATGATCTCGCCCGGCTCGAGGGGAAGCGACTCCTTGAGCGTCGTGACGGTCCCGTCCTTCGCGACGTGTTCGATGCGCGCGGTGGTAGCGCTTTCGACGGTGACCGACTTTTCGTTGTGGAAGAAGTCGCCGAAGGACATGGTGGAGACGTGGGTCTTCGAGTCCGGCGACCAGGCGCCCATGCGGTGCGGGTTCTTGCGTGCGTACTCCTTGACGGCCCGCGGCGCGCGCCGGTCGGAGTTCCCTTCGCGCAGCACCGGGTTCACAGCGCTGCCCTTCACGCTGTCGTAGCGCGCCCGCGCATCTCGCTCCGCATCCGTCCCAGGCTCTTCTGGGTAGTCGGGCAACGCGTAGCCCTTGGCCTGAAGCTCGCCGACCGCGGCCTGGATCTGTGGGATCGACGCGCTGACGTTCGGAAGCTTGATGATGTTCGCCTCGGGCGTCTTCACGAGGTCGCCCAGCTCGGCGAGTCCGTCAGGGACCTGCTGGTCCGCGGGCAGTCGGTCCGCGAACGCGGCCAGGATGCGGCCGGCGAGGGAGATGTCCCGGGTCTCCACGGGGACGTTCGCCGCGCCGGCGAAGGCCCGGATCACGGGCAGGAAGGAATGGGTCGCGAGGGCAGGGGCCTCGTCGGTCCAGGTGTAGAGGATGGGAGGGGACTGGCTCATGGGGGCCTCTCGGGCGGGTCCGGATTGCGGTCCGCGCGACCGCCGGTTTGCCGGAAGAGTCGCGGGAAGGCCCGATGTCTACCATAGAAATCAGCTAGATGGGCCCTCGCGGAGGCGTCTGGGGGGCACCGTTCCGATCACAGCCCGAATGGGCTTGCGATGTGCGCGCGCAATGGGGAGAATCCAAGTCGCTCGCAGGCGTTTGGCGAGGGCAGGGGCTCAAGGCCCCGACGCCGTGAGCTGACCAGCTCATCGAGGCGGGTCTGGGGACCGCGCAGCGGCTACTGCTGCAGGCTTCCTCCGTTCCGCCAGGTGCGAACTCCGAGGTCAGGCTTCCACGCGGCGCCGCGATCGCGTGAGCAGTCGATTCGAGATCTGCCGATCTAGCGATCTGCGGAAGGGTGGCTTTGAAGATGGTGTTGAGGATGGCTCAGAACGTGGTGTCGAGCGCGCGAACTACGGGGATGTTGCGTTGACGGCACGCAAGAAGGCCGCCGCGAAGAAGACCGCCGTCAAGAAGACCGCAGTCAAGAAGGCCGGGGCCAAGAAGACGGCCGCGAAGAAGACCTCCGCCAAGAAGACGACGGCCAAGAAGACGGCTTCGAAGAAAGTGGCCTCCAAAAAGGTGGCGTCTGCGAAGGCTCCCGCCAAGAAGACGGCGAGCAAGAAGGCCGCCGCCCCGAAGAGCGCAAGGAAGAAGACCGCAGCCAAGAAGACGACGACGAAGCCCGCAGCGCGCGACGCGACCGAGTCGAGCGCGGCTCCCGCGAACGCCCCCGCTGCTGCGGTCCGCCAGGAGCCGGCCGCGACGCGCGTACCGACTGGAGCGCCGGCTGGGGCTCGGTCGAGGGCCAGGCCCCCGGCGGATCCGCCGGAGTCTCGTGCGTCGGACGCCACGTCGTCGGCGGCGATGGCTTCGGACGCCAACCGCACCGCCGCGGACGCGCGTCAACCGGCGCCCGCTTCTGGCGACGGGGACGGACAGCCCGGCGAACGCCGCCGTCGTCGCGGACGGCGAGGGCGCCGACGGCGCGGTCGGCGGAGGCGCGGCGGCGAGGGAGACAATGAGGGAAGTGGAGAGGCCGGCGAAGCCAACCGCGAACGCGAGAAGCGCGCTGGAAGTGGCGACGCCGAAGCCGATACCGCGGCCGGTACCGCGGCGGCCGATGCGCAGAAGCCCAACCCCGACCGCAGTGGCGGAGGCCGCAAACGCGGCGGGAATCGAAAGGGGCCGCGCGACGACGAAAAGAACGCCAAGCGCGGACGGCGGCGTCGGCGGCGCCGCCGCCCGGGGGAAGCCGACGCTGCGCCCCCGCCGCCCGAGATTCTGCCCTACGTCCAGCCGACGACCGTCGAGGAAGCGGCGCGGGTGCTCGGCATCGGGAAACTCCACCCGGAACAGGAAGACACCATCGAGCAGGTGATGAATGGCGGGGATGCCCTCGTCGTGCTTCCGACCGGCTATGGGAAATCGGCCTGCTACCAGATCCCCGCGATGCTGCTCCCGAATCCGGTCGTGGTGGTGTCGCCGCTGCTGGCGCTGCTCGAAGACCAGGTGAACAACCTGCAGAAGCGCGGCGTCCCGGTGGTCCGCTTCGACGGCACGATCCGCGGCAAGGCCCGGGCAGCGGCGCTCGAGCGGGTGGCCGAAGGCGGCCCGCTGCTCGTCATGACGACGCCGGAGACCCTGGCGGGCTACGACCTCTTGCCGGTGCTGGGGCGCACGGGCATCTCCCTGTTCGCCGTGGACGAGGCGCACTGTGCGTCGGAATGGGGGCACGACTTCCGCCCGGCCTACTTGCGACTCGGGACCCTGCTCGAGCGCTACGGGCGGCCCCCCGTGCTGGCGTTGACCGCAACGGCCACGGAGCCCGTGCGCGACGACCTCGATCGCATCCTGGACATGCGCGATCCGCTCGAGATCACGGCGTCTCCCCACCGGGCCAACCTCGCGTTCGAGGTGATCGAATGCGGCAGCACGGCGCGCCTGCGCGCACTCGGCCGGCTGGTCTTGCGGCTGCGGAGGCCGGGCATCGTCTACTGCTCGACCACCAAGGACGTGGACGCAGTCCACGGTGCGCTCAAGGAGATGGGCATTCCCGTTCACCGCTATCACGGCGGAATGAACGGGACCGAGCGCAAGGCCGAGCAGGAAATCATGATGCGCGACGGTCAGCGGCGGGTCATGGTCGCGACCAGCGCCTTCGGGCTCGGAATCGACAAGCGCGACTTCCGCTATGTGGTGCACTTCCAGACACCGGCGTCCATCGAGCAGTACGTTCAGGAGGCCGGTCGTGCGGGTCGCGACGGCCGTCGCGCTCATTGCATCCTGCTGCACCACGACATGGATCGCGACATCCACGAGTTCCTGCTCAGCCAGAGCCGCGTGAACCCCGTCCAGCTGTTCCAGGTGGCAAAGGCGCTGGCCGCCTACGTCGAGGAACACCGCGAGCCCGACCTCATCGATCTGTCTGCGGCCTCACGCGTGTCGCAGCGGGTGACCGCCGCCGTCGTCGCCATGTTCGAGACGGCGGGCCTCGTGCACTTCGATCGCAGCAAGAAGGTCGAAGCGCTGGTCACCCACGAGGAGCTGGTCCAGGAGGCCAAGCACCTGCGCGAGCAGCTGCGAACCCTCCGCAAGCAGGACGGGGCCCGCATGGACGCCATCGACAAGTACGCCATTGCCGAGCGTTGTCGGGCCCAGTTGTTGGGCGAGTACTTCGATCTGCCGGTGGACGAGGAGTGCGGCATCTGCGACGTCTGCCGTCGCGCGCCCCAACGCCCGACGACCTTCTTCGATCCGATCCGGAAGAAGAAGGCGGCTCGCCGCAAGGGTGGCAAGAAGAAGACGAAGGCCGCTCGCAAGCGGCCGCGCCGGCGCCGAAGCTCTCGGCGGCCGAAGCGCGAGACCGCAAGCGAGACGACTTGAACGAAGCTGTCTAGCGCCGCGAGCTGCCTAGAGCGTCGAGAGTGGCCTAGAGCGCCGCGAGAACCGTGTCGGCGTCGCTCACTTCGAACTTCCCGGGAGCCTCCACGTTGAGGAGGGTGACCTCGCCGTTGTCGAC
This sequence comes from Deltaproteobacteria bacterium, assembly GCA_029261855.1. GTDB lineage: Bacteria > Myxococcota_A > UBA9160 > UBA9160 > UBA4427 > JAJDAN01. The sequence goes on along the minus strand of JAJDAN010000089.1, from coordinate 381,342 downwards.
GACGGCGGCGAAGCGCTGTGAGCGTGTGCCCATTCCGAAGTTCGAGCCGTCGAAGTCCAGGCCGATGGCCTTGGCGAGCTCGCCGTTGCCGTCCGCCAGCAGCGTCACCTTGTCGCCAGCGTTCTGGGCTTCGGCCCAGGCGCCCATCACGAAGACGTCGTTCACCGAAACGCACGCGATCTCGTCCACGCCCTTGGCCTTGATGGCGTCGGCCTTTCCGACGAAGCCCGGCAGGTGCTTGGCCGAGCAGGTGGGGGTGAACGCGCCGGGTACGGAGAACAGGACGACCTTGCGTCCGCCGAAGAGGTCGCCGGTCTTGACGTCCTGGATCTTGCCGTCCTTCATGGTCTTGAGGGTCACGTCGGGAATGCGATCGCCTACCTGAATCGCCATTTTGCACGCTCCTTTTCCTGATGCGCGGCGTCGTTGCGCGCGCTCGTCACTGGGGCGACGGACTATAGACCACCGACTCCCAACTCCCGTCGGCTCGCCGGCACGTCGCCTCGAGGGGCAGGTCGGCGGACGACGAACCGACCCGGAAGCGGTAGCGGCAGTCTTCGAGCTGCCAGCTTTCCGTCTCGACGTCCCAGAAGCACAGGTCCGCATCCGGCAGCGCGAACTCGAGAGTGGCCCGGCCATCGGCCTCGAGCTCGACCCGGCCGAAGCCGCGAAGCTCTTTGGGGACGCGGAAGACCCGGGAGTCGCTACAGCTGACATAGAGCTGGACCACGGCTGCGCCCGCGCGGGCGCCCACGTTGTGCACCCCTACCCGGCAGCGAAAGCCGCCGCCGCTCGCGTCCTCGTCTTCCGACCGCGTGACCCGCAACTCGGAGAGGTCGAAGCGGGTGTACGAGAGCCCGAACCCGAAGGGGAACTCCGGCGCCACGGCGTGATGATCGAGCCAGCGGTAGCCGTGCAGCAGGTCGTGCTCGACGGACAGGGCGGCGACGTCCCAGGGCAGCAGATCGTCGTCATGGCGGGGGAACGAGACGGGCAACCGTCCGCTCGGACAGACATCGCCGAACAGGACGCGCCCCAACGCGAGGCCGCCTTCGCGTCCCGCGTACCAGGTCATCAGCAGCGCCTCGACGTCGTCGATCCAGTCGCGCACGACGATCGCCGAGCCCCCCTGCAGCACGACGACCGTCCGCCGGGCCACGGTCGCCGCGCGTTCGATCAGATCGCGCTGGGCGGCGGGAAGCGCGAGGCTTTCCCGGTCGCCGCCGCGTGCGAGGTCGCCTCCCTCGGCTTCCTGCTGTGCGGTGGGGATGAACTCGCCCTCGTCCCGGTAGCTGAGACCGGCGACGACCACGCACACGTCGAAGTCGGCGAGTCCCGTGAGATCGGCGTCGCTCGCGAAGTGCGTGACCGTTGCGCCTCCCGCGGCAGCGCGGATCCCGTCCAGCGGCTTCGAGACGCGCGTCGACGTCACCATGCTGCTGCCGCGATCGCCCAGATTGATCTCGTCGGCGAGATCTCCCACCAGGGCGATTCGCGTGTCGCCCGTCCGTTCGAGAGGCAGCAGCTCCGCCGCGTTCTTCAGCAGCACCATCGACTTCTCGGCGGCCTCGCGAGCCAGCGCCACGTGCTCGTCGCACTCGACGAACCGGGCGGCGTCCGGTCGCGTCTTGCCGGCGACGGCGTCGTCTTCGAGCTGCCACGCCACCTTCTGGTAGACCGAGTGGCGGGCGTTCCGGTGGATCGTGTCCTCGTGGAGCCGTCCGGAAGCCAGCGCTTCTTCGAGCTTCTCGTCGGTGAAGCGGTAGGGGGCGGGCATCTCGATGTCGAGGCCGGCATTCAGCGCCCGCGCCGTCGAGCGCGTGCCCAGGTACCAGTCCGACTCGACGAAGCCCCGGAAGCCCCAGTCGTCGCGCAGGATCGCCTGCAGTAGCTCGGGATTCTGGCAGCAGTAGGTGCCGTTCACCTTGTTGTAGGCGGTCATCACCGACGCGGCGCCCGCTTCGACGACGCAGCGCTCGAAGTGACGCAGATAGACTTCGCGCAGGCTGCGCGCGTCGATGTCGCCGCTCATCTCGAAGCGCGTGTTCTCGAGGTTGTTGAGCGCGAAGTGTTTGGGGCTCGTCAGGACGTGGTTCTGCGCGCCCGAGATGAAGGCCACGCCCATGGCGCCCGTGTGGTGCGTGTCCTCGGAATAGGTCTCCTGGGCCCGGCCCCAGCCCGGATGTCGCAACAGGTTGATGGTGGGTGCGAGCAGTACATTGCCCCCCTTCGCGGCGACTTCGAGGCCGATCGCCATGCCGACCCGGCGCTCGAGGTCGACGTCGAAGGTGGCGGCCCGGGCGATGGCCACGGGGAAGGCCGTGGCCACCCCTGCGCGCGCGCCACGCGGCCCGTCCACCATCCGCCAGGCCGCGATCCCGAGCTCCTCGTCGCCCCCGGCGCACCACAGGGAGTCCGCCGGCAGGGGACCATGGCCGCGGATCTCGTGGATCTTCTGGGCGAGGGACATGCGCGCCATCAGCGTGTCCACTTCCCGGGCGACCTTCTCGTGGTCGATTCCCAGCGCGAAGTTGCCGGCGTGGATGGCGTCAGCGTCGAAGGCGGGCAGGACGTTCTCGGATTCGGGGCTCATGCGGAAGGACTCTACCCGCAAAGCCGCGCGCATCCTCAAGGGTCGGCCCCACGCGGATCCGGGCCTCAGCCCTTCGTCGCGATCCGCAACTCCTTCAGGCCGCGCAGTACGGGATTCGGCCGATACTCGGGTGCATCGTCGATCAGCTCGAGGGTCGGGAAGCGTGCGATCAGCTGGCCGATCGCCACCTGGGCCTCGAGTCGTGCCAGCGGTGCTCCGAGGCAGAAGTGCGTCGCGAACCCGAAGGAAAGGTGCGGGTTCGGGTCGCGCGCGACATCGAGGCGGTCCGGGTCGTCGAAGACGTCGGGGTCGCGGTTCGCGCCACCGATGCTCACGAGCAGCAGCGAACCCTCGGGAACGATCTGATCGCCGATGGGCAGGTCTTCGGTGGCCACGCGAATCGTCGCCTGGACGGGACCGTCGTAGCGAAGCAGCTCTTCGACGGCGGTCGGGACCAGCCCGGGGTCGGCGCGCAGCCGTTCCAGCTGGTCGCGCTCGCGCAGCAGCGCCAGGGTGCCGTTGCCGATCAGGTTCGTGGTGGTCTCGTGACCGGCCAGCAGCAGCAGGTTGCAGGTGGCCAGAAGCTCGGGGTCGGTCAGGACGTCGCTCTCTTCCTGGGCGTGGATCATGGCGCTGATGAGATCGTCCCGGGGCTCGCGCCGGCGCTTTTCGATGACGTCCGCCAGGTAGCCGAGGAGATTCTGGCCCGCTCCCATGGCCCGCTGGCGCTCCGCGTCGCTGCGCGCCGCGATTGCGGCGATCAAGGTGCTCGACCATTCGCGAAACTGTCGGTGATCTTCTGCCGGGACGCCCAGCAGCTCGGCGATCACGATGGCGGGCAGCGGCTCGGCCAGGTCGTGGATGAGGTCGAAGTCCGGCTCGTCCTGCACGGCATCGAGCTCGGCGGCGACCAATGCCTCGATACGCGGGCGCAGGGCGGCGACCCGCTTCGGCGTGAACGCCTTGTTGACCAGCTTGCGCACCCGGGTGTGGTCCGGGGGGTCCATGATCAGGATCGAGCGCATGCCCCGGGCGCTCTGCTGGATGAAGGCCGGCAGGCGGTCGAGGTTTTCGCGGATGAGCGGCGCCCGCATGCGGTCCACCGAGAAGCGGTTGTCCTTGAGCACGGCGTGCACGTCGCGGTAGCGGGTCAGCAACCAGACGCCGGGGCCATCGAAGTCGGGTACCGGCACGCGCAGGACGGGATGCACTGTGCGCAGCAGTTGGTAGACGGGGTACGGGTTCTCGAGAGAGCCCGCGCTTCGCAGGGGCATCAGCAGATCGAAATCACCGTCGGACTCGGGGGCAAGCGACGGCGCGGCGGGAGCTGCCATGGACGACCTCGTTTTCGGGGCGCGCTTGATAATGACTGACTGGTTGGTCATGATACGGTGTGCCCAAGATCCCGGCAAGCGAGCGAGACGCGTTCTACGAGGCCCGGCGAACCCAGCTGGCGGACGTGGCCCTGAAGCTGTGGGCCGAGCAGGGCTTCGATCAGACGTCGGTGGCCGCCATCGCCCGGGAGGCGGGCGTCGCCAAGGGCACGTTCTATCTGTACTTCGAGACCAAGGACGCGCTGCTCGAAGACGTGCTGCGGCGGAACTCCCTGCTGCCGAACATCCTGAAGCTCATCGACGACTTGCGAGACCGGTCCCTCGAAGACGCGGTCCACGGTTTCGTGCGCGGCGCCTGGCGTCACCTGTGTAGTCATCGTGACCTGGTCCTGATCGCATTGCGCGAGCTGCCGACCCATCTCGATGAGGCGCAGAGGATGTTCGAGCGCGTCATGGTGCCGGCCAACGCCCTGCTCGCCGACTACCTGAAGGAACGGGTCGACCCCGCTCGCGCCGAAGAGATCTCTCTCGTGATCTCGGTCCGCGGTCTGCTCGGCATGCTGCTTTCGGTCTTTCTCACGCAGGAGGTCCTGGGGGCCGGTCGCTTCCTGCCGGTTTCGGAAGACGAGATCACGTTCACCATCGCCGAGCTGTTCCTGCACGGTGTCACGCGCCCGACGTCTTAGCACGAGTCAGAGAGAGGTCCGGGAGAAAGGCACATGCTGCGACACGTCCGGCTCTACCGTCTGCTGCGGGTTGCCATCGCGGTGGTGCGGGTGCTTCCGCGCTACGCGCTGCTGAATCTGCGCAGCCATGCGTCCCAGGCCGAATGGGATGCCGTCCACACGTTTGCGGCCCGACAGATCCGACGCCTGGCCCTCGACCTCGGCGGGGCATTGACCAAGGCGGCGCAGATCGGCGGAGCGCGCGCGGACATCCTGCCCCGGTCGTTCATCGACATCTTGAGCCAGTTCCACGACGCGGTACCGCCGCGGCCGTTCGCGACGCTCCGGCCCATCGTCGAGAACGAGCTCGGGCGCAGCCTCGACGAGGTCTTTGCGAAGGTCGATCCCGAGGCGCTGGCGGCGGCTTCCCTGGCCCAGGTTCACCGCGCGCAGCTGCGCGACGGCAGCGAGGTCGTGATCAAGATCCAGTATCCCGAGGTGCGCCGGATCATCCCCCTCGACCTGTCGATGCTGCGCGTCGTCGTGGGGTTGACGCGGATCATCCAGCGCCGCATCGACCTTCGCAGCATCATCTACGAGGTCAGCCGCTTCATCGAGCTGGAGGTCGACTTCCGCCGGGAGGTCGAGTCCACGCTGCGCCTGGGCGAGATCCTCGCGGGCGACCCGTCTGTACGGGTGCCGAGGGTCCACGAGGCGCTCTGCAGCGACAACGTGATCGTGCTCGAGTACCTGGACGGCATCCAGGTGACGCGCACCACCGAGCTCGTCGCCGCGGGCCACAAGCTGCCCGAAGTCGCACGCAGGATCGGGGCTCTCTACGGCGCGATGATCTTCGAGCTCGGCTTCTTCCACGGCGATCCCCACCCGGGCAATCTGCTGGTACTACCGGACGGTCGCATCGGGCTGCTCGACTTCGGCCTCTGCAAGGAACTGCCCCCGGGCTTTGCACGCCGGGTCGCCGAGATGATGATCTCGGCCATGGTCGGGGACAGCGCCGCCGCCATGGCCGCCGCCAGTGCGTTGGGCTTCGATACGGCGGCGCTGAAGCCCGAGCACCTGCGCTCGTTGATGCTGATGATCCTCGGCGATTCCGACGGCGACGACGGCCTGCTCGAGATCCTGAGCGAGAGCCGCATCCGCAAGATCCCCGAAGACTTCGCCCTGGTGGTCCGCACGCTGATCCTGCTGAACGGGCTGTCGCACCGGCTCGCTCCCAAGCGCCGACTGCTGCAGGGGCAGCTGATCCAGCACCTCGCGGCAGGGGCCAGCCAGGCCTGAGCGCCCCGCCCCGGGTGAAGGCCTGGTCGTGCCGCCCGAGACGCCGGACGCGGACGCCGCCGCCTGGGCGAGCGACGCCCGGATCGACCTGCTGCTGCTGCCGTACAACAAACACCGGGACACCCACGGTCACTTCGTGGACGGCATCGGCGTCGCCATGCACCTCGCCCACGGCTTCGGCGGGCGGGGTGTGCCGATCGTGATGCCGGTGACCTCGTTCTCCTATCAGGCGAGCTTCCACCGCCGGGTCGCGGAGCTCGAGGAGAAGCGCCCCGAGCTGCTCACCAGCCTCGTCGTCGTGCCGGAAGGTGAGATCGGCAACCCCGACCACCGTCGTCAGATCCAGCAGATCGCCGGCGCGGCCAGCAGCTGAGACCCGCGCCCAGCGGGGTTCCGGCTTGCGATCGCAGCGGTTCGACTGTACAAACGCGCCTTGTTCGATCGTATAACAGACGAGGCGACGACCCGGGAACGCATCCTCGAGGTCGCGCTACGGGCTTTCGCCGAGCTCGGGTTCGACGGTGCGTCGACCCGCTCGATCGCGTCCCGCGCCGGGATCAACCAGGGCCTGATTCCGTACTACTTCGGGACCAAGGACGCGCTCTGGCGCGAGGCGGTCACCCGGGCCTTCACGCGGCTGAACGACGCCCTGAGCGGCGCGGTGCAGGACGCCGGCGCGGCCGGCAGTCGCGAGCGGCTCGCGGTCCTGATCCGACATTATCTGCGGTTCGTCGCGGCGCATCCCGAGTTCGTCATGCTGATGAACGAGGAGGGGAAGCGCGACAGCGAGCGAATGCGCTGGTTGGTGGACACCCACGTGCGATCCGTCATGGACGTCATGACGTCGCTGTACGAAGCCGCCGCCGGTGACGACGAGCGGGCCGTCCGGCTCGGCACGCCCCACTTCCAGTATCTCTTCGTCGGCGCGACCTCGGCGATCTTCCACCAGGCGCCGGAATGCCGTCGCCTGTTCGGCGTCGACCCCATGGATCCGAAGGTGGTCGACGCGCACGCGGACGCGATCGTCCTGCTCTTCCTGGGCGATGCGAACCTCGGACGCGAAGCCTAGTTTCAGCTCGGAGCCTCGCCCTCGATCGTCACCCGGTGGATGATGCGCGGCTCGTCGCCGTAGTCTGCGATGGCGTAGTGGTGGGTCGCGCGGTTGTCCCAGATGGCGACGTCCCCGGTGCGCCAGCGCCAGCGGCACTGGAACTCGGGTTGGTCCTGGTGCTGGTAGAGGAAAGCGAGCACCGCGTCCGCCTCGGAGGCGGGCAGGCCTTCGATGTGCGCCGTGAAGGTCGGGTTCACGTACAGGATCTTGCGACCGGTCGCCGGGTGGATGCGGACGATGGGATGGGTCGCGTGGGGGAGAGACGAGGTATCGGGCATCTGTCCGGTAGGCGACCTCGTGGCTTCGGATCGCTCGCGGACGACGTTGCGCACGGTGCCCGCGAGGTCGTGGCGGGCGTGGAGGCCGTCGAGGTAGGTCTTCATGCGGTCCGAGAGCGCGTCGTAAGCCGCGGTCATGTCGGCCCACATCGTGTCGCCTCCATAGGCCGGTGACTGCTTCATGTAGAGAACCGAGCCCATGGGCGGCTTCGGAGAGATCGAGATGTCCGAATGCCACAGGTTCGCCCGTCCACCCTTCTGGCCGTCGAGCACGACGATCTCGGGATGTCCTTCGAGGGTCGGCAGGTAGGCGGGGTGGTCGGTGAAGACCGGCCCCAGGCGCGCGCTGAAGTCGATCTGTTGCCTGGGCGTCAGGTCCTGGTCGCGGAAGAAGATCACCTTGTGGTCGTAGAGCGCGGCGAGCAGCGCATCGATGGTGGCATCGTCCTGCGTCTTGCCTAGATCGACGCCCCGGATCTCGGCGCCGATGGTGCCGGCGACGGGCAGGACGTCGAGCGCTGTGATCGCAGCGGGTGTCGGGGAAGAGCTCATACAGGTTCTCCTGGGGTCGGGGTCGGGGGCGGGGTGATGGGGGTGACCGGGGCCTCGAAGGCGCCGGTGAGGAAGTCGAGCAGCGCGTCGGTGTGGGCCTGGATCGACGCGTCGCGGCCCGTGTCCGAAAGGCGCGGCCCCTGGGCGAGGCTCTGCAGCATGACGTCGATGGCGAGGCCGAGCCGCAGCTCGACCACCGCAACGGGCAGGTCGGGCAACGCCTGGCGCAGCAAGGGGACCAGGCGTTCGACGCCGCCCGGGAAGCGCTCGACCACGAACCGGGCATCGAGGTCGCCGTCCGCGCGCAGGCGGTGCAGCAGGCGCAGATAACGCAGGCCTGCCTCGCCGCCTTCGGCGAGCAGCTCGGCGAGGGGCCGCAGCAGCGCATCGACCACCTGCCGGGCACGGATCGCACCCGCCCGGGATTCGAGTGCGTCGAGCAGGTTCTTCCTGCGCGCCATCAGGCTGGGCATGCGGCGTTCGAGCAGGGCTTCGACCAGTACGCGCTGGGTGCCGGACCCGAAGTGCCCGAAGTGATAGTGCAGCGCTGCGGGCGAGAGCCCGGCGTCCGCATTGATGGCCCGCAAGGACACACCGCCGACGCCGTGGGCGGCGAACAGGATCTCGGCCGAATCGAGGAGCTTCTCTCGGGCGGAGGGACGGGCCACGAGCCGGATCGTAACTTATCGATCGATACGATCAAGTGATAAGTAACGACGGGCTAGCGGCGGCGAGATCCCCTCCTGCGATACGCGGCGAGGGAAGATGCCGCAACAGTCAGCAGCGGAAACAGCAGATCCGCATCGGCAAGTCTTGTCCCCAGACATCGCTCAGCGGTGGCTCCGTCGGGCGCCGCGCCGCAGCTCCTCGTCTATCGAGAGTGCATAGAGTGCCGGATTGAAGGACGGACGGTCAAAGATCGGGCGACTCGATCGATCGATCGTCGGCTGGCGCGGCAGGGCATAACGACCGGAGAGCAGGGCGGCGACCAGTCGCGACTGCACCTCGGCGATGGGCCAGAACGCGCCCGTCGGACGGCTGACCCCTACGATGAACAGATCGTGCCGCGACGGGTGCACCGTCCCGCAGAACACCCGGAGGTCGTCGTCGCGCGTGTCGACGAGCGACTCGGGCAGGTACGGATATCGCAGGTGATACCCGGTCGCGCAGAGAACCAGGTCCGCTGCCTCCCGGATCCCGTCGCGAAAGACGACGTGCTTGCCGTCGAGGCGCGCGACCTCCGGTCGTGCGACCACGGCGCCGCTCTCCAACGCAGGCAGCAGCGGGTCGCAGACGGAGGGGCGCTTCGAGAACGGGCTGGCCGGCGCGCGTGGTAGGCCGAGCTGCTCGAAGCGCTTCATGCGGTCGCCCATCATCTTCTTGAACCTGCGCTCGCCCACCCGCTCGAACATCCGTTGACGCCAGCGGTCCGGTAGGGCGCGCAGCAGGCCGGGAACGGCGTCCGACGGGTTCATCATGGGCGCCCCCTCGGCGGCGGGTCGTCCGTCCCGGCGCTTGGGCAGGATCCAGGTGCCGCTGCGGGCGGACAGGAAGACCGCTTCGGCCCCTGCGTTCGCAATCTCGCACGCGAGCTCGCAACCGGTGTTGCCGATTCCGACGACGACGACGCGCCGTCCACTGACGGGGAAGGGCGTGTCCGGGTCGCGGTAGGCCTGGGCGTGCAGTACCGGCCCGTCGAGGTCTCCGGCCAGCGCGGGCATGCGCGGCGCCCAGTAGTTGCCCGATGCGGCCACGACCGCGTCGTAGCCCTGTTCGGTCTCGCGCCCCTCGGCGTCGCGGGTCTGGACCCGCCAGCCACCGCCCGGCTGTGGATGCGCGGCAGTGACCTCGCAGCCCAGCCGGATACGGTCCCGGAAGCCGAAGCTGTCGACGTACGACTCGAACCACTTGCGCACGAGAGCGTGGCCCGGGAACGCGGGCCAGTCGGCCGGCATGCTGAAATCGCTCAGCCGGCTCATGGCCTTCGTGGTGTTGGTTTCGAGGGACGCGTAGGCGGCGGAGCGACCGTTGGGGTTGTCGATCACCCATTGGCCGCCGATCGCCGTCGACATCTCGAGGCAGTCCACCTCCAGTCCGGCGGCGGTCAGGGTCTTCGTGGCGACGAGTCCGGCGGGCCCGGCACCGACGACGCAGACCCGCCTCGATGCAGCCCTTGTGACCATCGCGCGAGCTTAGCCGTACGAAAGCGAGCCCGAGCCAGATCGCCGCGCCCTCGGGCCGGAGTCTGGACCGGATCACGGGAAGAAGGCTCATGGAGACCACGCTTGCCGACTTCTCCGGCCCATCGGGACGCCCGCGGGGTCGCTCGAGCGCACTGCCGGCTCCCTGCGTGCTGTCTGCCGCTCGGTCAGAGATTCCGCAACGTCTCGCGCGCGTGGGCCACTGACAACAGGGCCGCCGAGCGAGGACGCCCGTCCGGGCCGCCTCGGCGGCTGTGATACTTTGCGAGCGGCACGTCCGACGCCGCCCGCTCCCACATTGGCCCGGTCGGGCCTGAAAGCGGGTCGAGGAGACGTGAAGACGGCATGAGTGGACCGCATCGACCCTGGCTGCGCGACATGGTTCGCGCCAGTGAGCCGCTCTACGAGCGCTACCGGTCGCTGCGCATGGCGATCCTACGGCGCTGGCACGGTCTCGAGAACGTCGACCCGACCTTCTACCTGTGCGGCGGATGCCAGATCTCTCCGGATCTCGTGGCCGGGCCGTACAGCTTCATCAACAAGAACTGCGTCATCTATCCGCGCGTGAAGATCGGCAAGTACGTGTTGCTCGCACCGCGTGTCGCGATCGTCGGCCGAGACCACCACATCGACCGGGCCGGTGTCCCGATCCCGTTCTCTGGCCGGCCGGACGGCCGTCCGACCGAGCTGCAGGACGACTGCTGGATCGGCTACGGGGCCATCATCATGACGGGCGTGACCATTGGTCGCGGCGCCGTGGTCGCGGCCGGCGCCATCGTGACCCGTGACGTGGCTCCCTATTCCATCGTCGGCGGTGCGCCCGCGACGAAGATCGGCGAGCGCTTCGATACACCCGAAGAGTGCGAGCAGCACGACAAGATGCTCGACCAGCCGCCCCACAAGCCGGCACCCTACGCAGCGCCCCGCCGGCTGTAACGCCGCGCCGCCTCGGTTCAGCTGCCCTTCTTCTTGCAGACGAAGGGGCCGATGGCGAGGACGTCCATCTTCGTGCGCAGGAAGCAGTCGATCGCCTCCCGAGGCAGGGTCACGATCGGCTCGTTCTCGTTGAAGCTGGTGTTGAGCAGGACCGGGATGCCGGTGCGCGCCTCGAAGGCCTGGATCAGGTCGTGGTAGAGCGGATTCTCTTCGTGGGACACGCTCTGGAGTCGACCGGTGTTGTCGAGGTGGTTCACGGCGGTGAGCCGGTCTCGCCACGCGGGCTTGATCTTGTAGACGTGCAGCATGAACGGGGACGGATGCGAGTGCTCGAAGATCTCGCTCTGCCGCTCCTCGAGCACCGATGGCGCGAAGGGTCGGAAGGCTTCGCGGTGCTTGATCCGAGCGTTCAGGATGTCCTTCATTCCGGGGAAGCCGGGGTGCGCGATGATCGAGCGGTTTCCCAGGGCGCGCGGCCCCCATTCCATTCGCCCCTGGAACCAGCCGATCACGTTGCCCTGGACGATCTCGTCCACGACGTCCGCGAGTAGAGCGTCGCGCTCGTGCCGCACGTATGAGACGCCGGCGCTGTCGAGCGCCGCGCGGATTTCGGACTCGCTGAACTCCTGGCCGAGGTAGGCGTTGCGCATCACCGAGCGCTTGCCTTCCTTCAGTACGGAATTACTGACGTAGAGGGCGGAGCCCAGCGCGAGGCCGTCGTCGCCGGCCGCGGGCTGGATGCAGGTTTGCCGGAAGGGCGTGCGGTCGAACATCATCCCGTTGGCAACGCTGTTCAGCACGCAGCCGCCCGCCATGGAGATGCGCTCGGACGGCACCAGGCCGTGCAAGATGCCGAGCAGGTGCATGTAGACGTCTTCGAAGATGCGCTGGACGCCGAAGGCCATGTCTTCGTCGCGTCGCGTGATCTCCCCGTGCCGTTCGCGGGGCGCTCCGAAGATCTCGAGCATCTTGTCCGAGTAGTGGCGGTGGACGACCATCTCGCCGCTCTCGGTGATCTCCATTCCGCCGTGCGAGCCGAGGGGCAGGAAGAAGTCGTTGTTCAGCTTGAAGCCGGACGCCGTGGTCTTGATCATCTGGTCGAAGACGTCGTGGTAGCTGTCCTTGCCGAGGGGGGCGAGCCCCATCACCTTGCCTTCGTCGCCATAACGGTCGTAGCCGATGAACTCGCAGATCATCATGTAGAGCGTGCCCAGTGAGTGCGGCAGGAAGATCCGCTTCTTGACGTTGATCTGGTCACCCTCGCACTCGCTCATCATGCACGAAACGAAGTCGCCGGATCCGTCGATCGTGATGCCCGCGGAGTGCTCCCATTCGGACATGAAGTAGGCGCTGGCGGTGTGCGCGATGTGATGTTCGATGTCGTGCTGTTCGAAGCGCAGCACGCCCGGGTCGACATCGCACTCGCGGGCGATCAGGGTCTTCGCGTCATCGAGATCGCTGCGCGCGCTTCGCACCTTGAGAAGGTTGGGCAGCTTGCTCGGGTGGCTCAGCGCGTACTTGGCCTTCTGGGTGCGATTGGCGGACGGATCGCGGCCGAAGGCGACATGATCGATGTCTCCGAACTCGAGCCCGGCCATGTCGAGACAGGTGCGGATCGCCTGGCTGGGGAAGCGCGCGTAGTACTTGATCCGGTTCAAGCGCTCTTCCGCGAGGGCGGCGACGCACTCGCCGTCGACCACGACCGCAGCGGCGGCGCCGGCGTGGAAGGCGTTGATTCCCAGGATTGCGGCCATGCCTAGCTTCTCGATTTCAAAGGGGAATGAGGGACGCGCATTATGAATGAGCGCGGTAGTCGAGGCAAGATCGGATCGCCCTGGGGCGCGCTGCACGGCGGGCTCTGCATGCGTTGCGCAACCCGCCCTACAAGCGCGCGGTGCATCAACGGATCTGGCAGAGTTGCGCGCGTCCGTCGAGAGGCTCGACGGCTTCGCCCGAGATCCAGAACGCGCCGCGAGAGAAGACGCCCGAAGGCAAGCTCAAGGATCCGAAGCCGAGCTTCATCGGGAGCCGGTCCTTTGCGAACTCGGCGACGGGCTCCCATTCGATGCCATCTTCCGATGCGAGCAGCTTCACGTCGCTGGTGTGGATGCCCGGGCCCGGCTCGACGCAAGTCGTCGCGAGATAGAGTCCATCCGAGGTCTCGGCGACGAACCAGGACGAAGCGTCGCGGTCGCCATGGATCACCGGCTCCTGGCGGACCCGGTCCATGGAAACGATGCGGTTCTGGTCGATGTGGCTGTCGGTCAGCCAGCAGAGCCGGTCTTCCTGGAAGACGACGCCCACCATGCGCCACAACTGTGACCCGTCGCCGAGGAAGTGAAGGCTGCGGAACGAGTCGTCGCTGTAGGCCAGGAAGCACTCGCCCGCGAAGTCGCCCATGGTGACCCACATCCGATGCTCGTGGAACGGATCGACATGGACCGCGTGGATGTGGCGCGTGCGGCCGGCCTCGATGCTGCACGCGATCTCGAAGGACTCGAGATCGGGCGCCACCCGCCAGATGCGCACCGGCTCGCGACCCGGATTCCCGAAGTATTCCCCGAAGAAGAGGTTGCCTTCTGCGTCTTCAGCGATGCCCCGGTTCATCACGCAATCGCCGTGGATCCGGAACAGGGGCGTCGGAACGCCATCGTCGAAGCGGTAGACGACGCCCTGTCGGATGCCGAGCAGCTTCCCCGAGCGCGTCGGATAGACGTTGCACTTGTCGCTGCGTAGCAGCCGACGTGCGGGCCTTCCGATCGCCAGGTCCACCGGCAGCTTGCCGGGAAAGCTGCCGATCCGGGACCAGCCGCTGCCCGCTCCGTCCGCCTGGAAGATGTTGCGGCCCCGGGTCCCCCAGGCGCCGCGCCCGTCGGCGTGGTGGACGACGGTAACTGTCGAGTCGGGTGCGCGGTGGTCGAACTTCACCGGCCCATTCTACCACGAGCGCGCGGGTTCCCGACCCTGCGTTAAGCTCGCGGGCCGCTCCTCGCGGCCTCAGCTCATGACCGAATCGAAATTCACGCGCGCAGAGACGAAGGTCGTCCTGACCTACCGGGTCCTCCAGCACTGGCGCACCCCCGTCTTCCGTCGACTCGCGAGCTGGCCCGGGATCCGTTTCCTCGCGCTGCACGGTGGCGACTTTCCAGGCACCAAGGCGGTCAATGGCAAGCAACTGACGGGCTTCGAACACCGCGAACTCGCGACGATCCGTTTCGACCTCGCCCGCGATGACAACGCCATCCCCATGCCGCTGTGCCCCAGCCTGCCGATCCATCTCTTTCGCGAACGCCCGGACGTGATCCTCTCCGAAGGCGGCAGCAACCTGTTCAACAACTTCCTCGTGTTCGCCTACGCGGGGCTCACGCGGACGCCCGTCGTGTGGTGGACGCTCGGCGAGCTGAGAGGCAGCCAGGCGCTGTCCCGCTCCCAGCGCCTGTTCCGGTGGTTGGTGAGGCAGATGGAGAGCCGCGCGACGGCGCTGCTCGGCTACAGCTCGATTGCGCTCGAATACTTCGATCGCTGTGGATTTCCCAAGGAGCGCCAGTTCCGGGCGGTGAACTGCGTGGACACGGACCACGTGCTCCGTGCCACCGAGGCGTCGCTCGGGCGCGCGGATGCGCTGCGACGTGAGTACGGGCTCGAGGGCAAGCGCGTGCTGCTGTTCGTCGGCGCGTTGATACCGCCCAAGCGACTGGAAGATCTGATCCACGCCTACGCGGCGCTGTCGCCCCGCCATCCCGATCTGCGTCTGTTGATCGTCGGAGGCGGATCCCACCGGGCGGCACTCGAGCGGGAGGTCGCCGGGCTCGACATCGAGGGCGTGATCTTCGCGGGCCAGGTCATCGATGACATCCACGCGTACTTCGAGCTGGGCGACATCTTCGTCCTGCCGGGTCTCGGTGGACTGGCGATCTCCGAGGCGATGGCACACGGCCTGCCGGTGCTCGCCACGGAGGCCGACGGATGCGAGGTCGACCTCGTCGAAGAAGGGGCCAACGGCTACCTGCTGCCGGTGGGAGACCGGCAAGCGCTCGAGGCCCGCCTCGATCAGATCCTGAGCGACCCCGAGCTGTTGGCGCAGATGAGTGCCCATTCCCGCTGGGTCATCGAGCACCGCTACAACATCCACAGCTACATGGAGAACGTCGTGGCAGCCATCGATTACGCGCGGAGCGCCGGGGCGAAGCGCGCCGGGGGTGTTGCGACGTCCGGATCGGATCGCTAGTTTTGGTCGGACCAAATTGGTCCGACCAAAAACTCGAAGTGCCCCGTCGCGCCCCGGAGCCATCGAGCCGAGGGCTCCATGCAGGGCAGGCCGCCTTCCGTCACCGACCGGATCAGCTCCGAGCTGAGGGACGAGATCCTTCGCGGTCGCTACCAGGCCGGAGACCGCCTGCCGTCCGAGCGCGAGCTGGCCGAACGCTTCGACACTCACCGCGGCGCGGTGCGCGAAGCGCTGAAGAAGCTCGAGCAGCTGGGCATCGCCGAGATCCGCCGCGGCGGCGCGCGCGCGGCCCCCATCGAAGAGGCGAGCCTGGACATCGTCCGGCACCTGATGGAACTCGACAACCCGCCCGATCCGCACCTCTTCGACCAGATCTTCGAGGTCTTTGGAGGATTGTTCTCGCACGCGGCACGGCTGGCGGCCGAGCGGGCCGATGATGAGCAGCGCGCACGTGTCGCCGCCATCCTCGCGCAGTTGACCCACGACGACCTGCCCGTGTTGGAAGAGCACGAGCGGATCCAGGAGCTGAGCGAGCTCTTCGTCGAAGCCAGTCAGAACATGATCTTCGCCCTGGTCCGCCGGGGGCTTCACACGGAGTTCATCGAGCGAATCGAGAACCACAAAACGCTGCTTCGGCCGCCCGACGCCGAGCGCGCCCCCCTGCTGGGCGCCATCGCGAAGGCGATGGCCGAGCGCGACGGTCCCGCCGCTGCGAATGCCGTCTACGACCTCACGCGAGCCGTGCGCATCCAGGCCGTCGCGATCCTCGAGGCCGAGCGCGATCGTCGGCGAGAGGAAGACAGAGTCGAGGGAGCCCGCCGAAGATGAACCGCAAGAAGATCGCGCTGCCGTTCGCCGTCCTGGCTGCCGCCGGGCTCTTCGCCGTCGCGCTGCTGGTGACCGCGCCCGAAGTCGAGAGTGTGGCGCCGGAAGAGGTGCTTCCCATCGTTCGGGCGATTGCCGCGCATCCCGGGGACGTCCGGATGCAGGTGCGAAGCCAGGGAACGGTCGCGCCTCGTACCGAGAGCGAGCTGGTCCCCGAGGTGTCCGGTCCCGTCACCTGGGTTTCGCCGGCGCTGGTGTCCGGCGGCTTCTTCGCCGAGGGCGACGTACTGGTGCGCGTCGATGCGCGGGATTACGCGGCGAGCCTCGCGCGCGCCCACGCGGACGTGGCCCGCGCCGAGGGCGAAGCCGAACACGCCGTGGCCGAGCTGAAGCGACAGCAAGGGCTCGCGCGCTCGAACGCCAACAGTCCCTCGCAGCTCAGCAATGCGCGCCGCGCCCGGCGTGTGGCCGACGCCACCCTCGAGGCGGCCAGGGTCTCTCTCGAACAGGCCGGGCGTGACGTCGCGCGAACGGAGCTGCGTGCGCCCTTCGACGGTCGCGTGCGCGAAGAGCGCGTGGACGTCGGGCAGTTCGTCTCGCGGGGCGTGTCGATCGCGATGCTCTACGCCACGGACTTTGCCGAGATCCGGCTGCCGCTGGCCGATCGGCAGCTGGCCTACCTCGAGCTGTCGGGCATGCGCGGGACCGCGTCCGAGGGCGCCGGGCCCCGCGTCCGCTTGCGCGCGAACTTCGCCGGACGCGAGCACGTCTGGACCGGTCGGGTCGTACGGACCGAGGGCGAGATCGACGCGCGCAGCCGCATGGTCCACGTGGTCGCGCGCGTCGAGGACCCGTACGGCACCCAGTCGGAGACCAGGGAAGACGACGAGGAACGGGAGGACGGCGAGGAACGGGAGGACGGTGAAGCGGCCGGCAGCGCCGGTCGGCCCCGCGCCCCGCTGGCGGTGGGGATGTTCGTCCGCGCCGAGATCGACGGGCAGATCGCCGAGAACGTTCTCGTGGTGCCGCGCTCCGCCATGCGGGACGGGAGTCGCCTGCTCGTTGTGGACGGCGCCGATCGTCTGCACCACCGCGATGTCGAGGTGCTTCGCATCGACCGGGACGAAGTGCTCGTCCGCGGAGAACTCCTTCCGGAAGACCGGATCGTCGTGTCGCCGATCCAGGTGGTGGTCGAGGGCATGAAGGTGCAGCCCCTGTCCGTGGACGAGGTCGCCGGCTCGTGAGCCGAATCATCGCCTGGTTCGTCCACAACCCGATCGCCGCCAACCTGCTGATGCTGGTGCTCGTCGTCGGCGGTCTGATCATGCTGCCGACCATCCGGCAGGAAGAGTTCCCGGCCATCGACTCGGACCTGATCCGGGTCAGCGTCGAGTATCTGGGGGCCACTCCCGAAGAGACCGAGCAATCGGTGTGTCTGCGCATCGAGGAGGCCATCGAGGGCACGCCGGACGTCGACCGCATCAGCTCCCTCGCGGTCGAGGGTGCCTGCGTGGTGACCGTCGAGCTCATCGTCGGCAGCGACGCGGACGCGGCTCTGAGTGAGATCGACAATCGCGTCCAGGGCATCGACACCTTCCCCGAGAACACCGAGCGCGCGGTGGTGTCGAAGGTGCTGATGCAGGGCCTGGCGGCGATGATCGCGATCGCCGGCGATGCCGACGAGCGCACCCTGCGCATCCTCGGTCAGCGCGCCCGCGACGAGATCGCCATGCTGCCCGGCGTCTCCCAGGTGCGCTTCGACTACGTGCGGCCCTACGAGATCTCGATCGAGGTGCCCGAGGAGACCCTGCGCCGGCATGGGCTCACCCTGGACCAGGTGGCCGAGGCGATCCGAACCTCGTCGCTGGATCTGCCCGGTGGCTCCGTCAAGACGGGTGGCGGCGAGATCCTGTTGCGCAGTGTTGGGCAGGCCTACTTCGGTGCGGACTTCGAGAAGATCGTGGTGCTGACGCGCAACGACGGCACGAGTCTGAGCCTGGGAGAGATCGCGACAGCGGTGGACGGCTTCGAGGACGTCGACCTGATGGCGCGCTTCGACGGCAAGCCGGCGGTCATCGTCCAGGTGGATCGGATCGGGGAGGAGGACATCCTCGACATCGTCGGCGAGGTGAAGCCCTGGCTCGCCGAGTTCCGGCGCACCGTTCCCGAAGGCATCGAGGTCACCATCTTTCGCGACGCTTCCGCGGACCTCGTCGCGCGCCTCGACGCGTTGAGCTCCAACGCGCGCAGCGGGCTCCTGCTGGTGGTTGCGATTCTCGCGCTCTTCCTGCGCTTCCGACTCGCCATGTGGGTTGCGGCAGGCGTCCCGATCTCACTCCTGGGCGCGATCATGTGCTTCCCGGCGCTCGGGATCTCCATCAGCACGCTGACGGTGATGGCCTTCATCCTGGTGCTGGGCATCCTCGTCGACGACGCGATCGTGATCGGGGAGAGCGTCCACTCTCGAGAGGGAAGATCCGAGAGCCAGGCGGACGCGGCGATCCAGGGCACCCTGGACGTCTACGTCCCTGTCTTCTTCGGCGTGATGACCACCGTCGCCGCCTTCATTCCGCTGATCATCGTGCCCGGGCGCATGGGGAACTTCTTCGGCTGGTTGGGCATCACGGCGATCATCTGTCTGTTCTTCTCGCTGCTGGAATCGCAGCTGATCCTGCCGGCGCACCTCGCACACCGGCGGATCGATTCCAAGCGCGGCCGGCCGAACCGCGTGGTGGCAGCTTGGATGAGCTTCCAGGGCGGCATGGCCGACTGGCTCCAGCGCGTCGGTCGCGAAAGCTACGGCGCGGCGCTCGCGCGCGCACTCGAGTGGCGCTACGTGACCGCCGCCATCGCCCTCGGCCTGGTCGTGCTGACCGTCGCGCTCTTCGCGAGCGGTCGCATGCGTTACCAGTTCTTCCCTGCGGTGGAAGGCGACACCGTCACCGCGACCCTGACCATGCCCCAGGGTACGCCGCTCGAGCAGACCGAGGCGGCGGTCGCGCAGCTGCAGGTGGCTTCCGACGCACTCCAGGCGGAGTTTCGGCAGGAGTTCCCGGAGAAGCCCGTCATCCTCCGGACGGTCGCGACCATCGGCAAGCAGCTGCATCTCATCGGCGGCCCTCCCGACATGTCCGTCAACGTGGGCGGCGCCCACCTCGCGAGCTTCTTCCTGCAGCTGACGCCGGCACGCGATCGGGACGTCGGCGCCAAGGAGATCACGCGCCGGTTCCGGGATCACGTGGGAGCGATCCCGGACGCCGTCGAGCTGGCGTTCTCGTCGGATTCGTTCTCGGCTGGAGAGCCGCTCAACTTCATGCTGCAGGGTGGCACCATCGAGGACCTGACTCTGGCCGCAACCGAGCTGCGCGAGCTGCTCGCGACCTATCGCGGCGTCACGGACATCGCGGACTCGTTCCGGGCCGGCAAGCAGGAGGTGCGGCTCACGATCCGCGACGAGGCGCGGATGCTCGGGCTCACCCAGAGCGACCTCGGAAGGCAGGTCCGACAGGCCTTCTACGGCGAAGAGGTGCAACGTGTGCAGCGCGGGCGCGACGATATCAAGGTGATGGTGCGCTACCCGGAACTCGAGCGGCGTTCCCTGGGTTCGCTCGAGGACATGCGGATCCGCACGCGCGAGGGCGTCGAGGTTCCCTTCGACGCCGTGGCGGACGCCAGCCTCGGCCGGGGCTTCGCGACGATCCGGCGCACCGACCGACAGCGCGTGGTTCGCGTGACGGGAGAGGTGGACCGGTCGGTCATCACGCCCGAGCGCATCATCTCGGAGGTCCAGGTTCTGCTGCCGGGCATCCTCGCGAAGTACCCGGGTGTCAGTTACCAACTCGACGGCGAGCAGCGCGAGCAGTCCAAAGCCATCGGGGGACTGGCGCGAGGTGCGGTGATCGCACTGCTGCTCATCTACGCGCTGCTGGCGGTTCCCCTGCGGTCCTACCTGCAGCCTCTCGTCATCATGAGCGTGATCCCCTTCGGCGCCGTCGGCGCCATCCTGGGTCACCTCATCATGGGCTGGGACATCGTGTTCTTCTCGGTGCTCGGGATCGTGGCGCTTTCCGGCGTGGTCGTGAATGCCTCGCTCGTACTCGTGCACTACATCAACGGCCAGCGCGAGCAGGGTCGCGGCCTCGTCGAATCGGTGCAGGAAGCCGGAGTCGTTCGCTTCCGGCCGATCGTCCTGACCTCGCTGACCACCTTCATCGGGCTCGTCCCCCTGATGTTCGAAGCTTCAGTGGCGGCACGGCCATTCATTCCGATGGCGATCGCGCTGGGATACGGCGTCTTGTGCGCGGCGATCGTGACCCTGTTCCTGGTGCCCTGCGGCTACCTGATCCTCGACGATCTGACGGCACGATGGCGGTCTCCCGCGGAGTCAGACGAGGAGCCGGTCTCGGCCCTTCAGGCTTCGCGTTCTCCGAACGTGAGCCGGTAGCCGTTCGGGTCGGTCACGCGGATCTCCAGGATGCCGTAGGGCGCGCGCTTGGGCGGTCCCCACACCTCGGCTCCGCGTTGGAGGAGGTCGTCGTAGACCGCGGGCAGGTCGTCGACCCTCAGGTAGATGTCAGTCTCGCTTCTTTCTCGGGCCCGGGCGGGGTCGGGCGGAGTGAGCCTGCGGATCTGCAGGTGCACCTCACAACCGTTTCGCTGCACGATGGCGTAGACGCCGCCGGCCTCGGGTTCGCCAACACCCGCGAAGATCGGCCCGGACAGTTCGAAGCCGAGCACGTCGCACCAGTAGTGCGCGGCGGCGTTCACGTCGGACACGCCGAGAATGGGAGCCGTCGTCCAGGGGGTCTCCGACATCGCCTAGGCGCCGCCCGAAGATTCGAGCTCGTGGGTGAGTCGCTCGAGCGCCCGCCCGAGGCGCTCGACCGCCTCAGCGAGCTCGTCTTCCGAGATCACGAGCGGCGGACAGAATGCGACCGAGTCTCCGAGCGCTCTACAGATCACGCCTTCCTCGAGGCCGAGCTCATGCAGGCGCAGGCCGATCTTCCGCGCGGCAGGGAAGGGTTCGCGGCTATCGCGGTTCGCCACGAGTTCGATGGCGGCGATCAGACCCTCACCGCGTACCTCGCCGACGAGGGAATGGTCGCCGAAGCGGTCGCTGAGCAGTTTCTGAAAGCCCGGGCCCAGGTCGGCGGCGCGTCCCAGCAGGCCCTCGCCTTCGAGGATGTCGAGGTTCCCGAGGGCCGCGGCGGCCCCCACCGGGTGCAGGCTGGTCGTATGGCCGTGGGCGAGGGCGCCGTGTTCCTTCGAGCCTTCGGCCAGGACGTCGAAGACGCGGTCGGCGACGACGGCCGCGGAGACCGGGAAGTAGGCGCTGGTGAGGCCCTTGGCGACGGTCATGAAGTCCGGGTCGATCCCGTAGTGGTGCGACCCGAAGGGCGTGCCGAGGCGGCCGAAGCCGCAGACGACCTCGTCGGCGATCAGCAATACCTCGTGCCGACGCAGCACGTCCTGGACCTTCGGCCAATAGCCCCGGGGCGGGGGGACGACGCCACCGGCGGCCATCAGGGGCTCGCCGATGAAAGCCGCGACAGTCTCGGGACCTTCGGCGACGATCCGCTCTTCGAGCTCGCGGGCGAGGCGCGCACTGAAAGCGTCTTCGTCCTCGTCGGGGCGCGCCTCGCGGTAGAAGTGGGGCTTCCGCACGTGCAGGAATCCAGGCAGAGGCGCGTCGAAGAGCGCGTGCATGTGCGGAAGGCCGGACAGGCTCGTCGCGCCGAGGGTCACTCCGTGGTAGCCGCCGTCGCGCGCGATGATCTTCTTCTTGCCGGGTCGCTCGCGCAGGTTCCAGTAATACCAGACGAGCTTGACGAGGGTGTCGTTCGCCTCGGATCCCGAGTTGCAGAAGAAGGCGTGGTCGAGGCCGGGAGGCGTCAAGGCGGCCAGCCGGGCCGACAGGCGAATGGCTGGCTCGTTCGCATTGGCCAGGAAGCCGTGGGCGTACGAGAGGCGCCGGGCCTGGTCGGCCATGGCATCGGCAATCTCTTCTCTTCCGTAGCCCGCGCTGACGCACCACAGCCCCGCCATGGCGTCGATCAGCTCGCGGCCTTCGGCGTCCCGAATCCACACGCCCTTGGCCTCGGCCCAGACCCGCGGCCCGTCCGCCTGTTGGGCGGCGATCGATGTGTAGGGATGGAAGACGTGGGCCCGATCCAGATCGGCGAGTCCGGTCAGCGTCGACTTCGGCGTCATGTCGCGAGGATTCTCCGCATGCGATCGTCGAGACGGTATCTCTTCTCCAGGTGCGATCCACGCTGTCGGGGGCGCAGACCGAGGCGCCGCTTGGCATACTCCCGTCCGTGATCGTTCTCCGCTTCCTCGTGCTGATCTGCCTCTTGTGCTCGTGCGGCGAATCGTCGAAGCCCCAGCGCGTCGTCGATGCGACACTCGCGCCCGCACTTCGAGTCGAGGTGGTCGACGAGGTGACGTCGCGGTGCTCTCTCGGTCGCGAGCTTCGTCCGTCCTGGGGGTGCCTCGAGGCGCTTCGCCTGCCTCTCGAGCGGGGCGCCCGGCCCGAAGCGAACATTCACAGCTACTCCGTGCGCCCGCGTCTCCGGGGGCAGGAAGTCGTCGCCGTGCGCGACGTGAGGAAGTCCGGCGAGTACTGGATGAGGCGGCTGCCTTCGCTGCTCGTCAACCTGGCCGGTCCGCGCCTGAAGATCCCGATCCCGACGGAGGGCAACCGTACGGGGGAAGTGATGTTCTATGCGCTTCGGCCCGCGGAAACGATCCGCATCAGTCGCCCCATCGTCCCTTCTGGGGAGAGCTGGCTGGAGGGAGGCTTCGGGCTCGATCTCGCGGGGCTGGAGCAGTCGGGACCGGCGATCGACTTTCGAATCGTCGCCGAGGTTGCGGGCCGGGAGCCGCAGGAGCTGGTGCGCCGACGGGTCGAGCCCGGGACCGACGGCGGACGTTGGCATGACTACCGGGTCGACCTGTCGGGCTTCACTGGGGAATCGGTCGTCCTGCGCTTCGCGACGGGCGTAGCCGACGCTTCGGCGTCTGCCGCCGGACTGAGCTTTCCGCTCTGGAGCGTGCCGGCGTTGCTCGAGCCGCCGCCGGATCCCGAGCTGCCCAACCTGCTGCTCGTCTCTCTCGACACGCTTCGAGCCGACCACGTCGGCGCGTTCGGCGCGGACTTCGGCACCACGCCGAACCTCGACCGATTCGCATCGCAGGCGGCAGTCTTCGAGAACGTCATGACGACCCTTCCGAATACGACCGCGTCCCACATGAGCCTGTTCACGGGGACCTATCCGAACGTTCACCAGGTGACCAGCACCATCCGCCAGCTCGACGGCGGGATCCCCGTACTGGCCGAGATGCTCGCTGCGGAGGGCTTTCTGACGCGCGCCGTGACGGAGAACGGGATGCTCCACGCGATCGGTGGCTTCTCGCGAGGCTTCGACGCATACGATGAGCTTCGCGGCTCTGCTTCGGAGGGCACGCCCGGGCGGATGAAGCAGGTGATCGATCGGGGACTCGTCTGGCTGGAGAGACATCGGCGGGATCGCAGCTTTCTGTTCCTGCACACCTACCAGGTGCACAGTCCGTATGAGCCGCCGCCCGAATTCGACCATTTCCAGGAAGCGACGGCGAACGTCGCGATGCCGAAGGAACAGGCCGCATACGCCGCCGAGGTGGCCTACGCGGATTCAGAAATGCAGCGGCTGCTCGACGGGATCGAGAAGCTGGGCCTGCTCGAGAGGACGATCGTGATCGTGACGTCGGATCACGGGGAGGGTTTCGGGGAGCACTCGGTCGGGCACAACGCGACCCTGTACCAGCCCGAGCTCCACATCCCGCTCATGATCCGGGCGCCGGGTCGGCTCCCGGCCGGGCGGTATGCGTCTCCGGTGTCCCTGGTGGACCTGCTGCCGACGGTGCTCGACCTGCTCGAGCTCCCGGCGGTCCCGGACGTGCAGGGTCGCACCCTCCTCGAGCTCGTCACGAATCCCGAGGCATTCGCGGATCGGCCGATCTTCGCGGAACTCGCCGGCGGCGTCGCCGTACGTGTCGACCACCGGAAGTGGATCGCGTCCAAGGCGGGCGAGGTCCGCAGCTACGACCTCCAGCGCGATCCGACGGAAGACAGTCCGGAGGAGGACGACGCCCAGGGCCGCGCCCTCATCGAACGCTATGCGCTGGAGGCGGAGGCGCTGCGGGCCAAGCTCGACGCACCGGAAGCGGCGACGATCGAAATCGACGCCGCGACGGAAGCAGAGCTTCGCGTGCTGGGGTACATCGAGTAGATCCTCGGCCGCTCGCGCGTCAACCTTCGTCGAGTGCGGCGATCGCCAGGCCCTGCTCGCCGGCGATGGCGTACACCAGGTAGAGCGCGCCGTCTTCCTCGAACACCGCCGGGTCGCGCAGCTGTCGCACCCGCTCCATGACCTGACCGCGTTTCGAGGGAAGCAGCGGGAGGTCGGCGCCCTCCCAGCTGGTTTCGGGCTCGAGCACGCAGGCTTCGCCTTTGGCGCGCCAGCTTTCCCACGGCCCCGTCGTATCGATCGTCGCAAGCAGGATCCGTTCCGGGCGGTCGCCGGCGCGGGTGTAGAAGACGTGGAGGAGGTCGTCGCGCCAGAGCAGCGCGTGGTGCCGGGTCTCGTCGGGCAGCAGCTGGGGTCCGCGCACCCAGTCACGGAGACCGTCCGGCGAACGGTAGAGCAGGCCCGGCATCCCCATGGCGTAGAAGGCGTTCTCGCCCTGCAGCACCCGGAAGTACGACGTGCCGCAGAGCTCGTGGCCCGTCTCGAAGTGGAGTCCATCTCGCGACGTCGCCCAGAAGGTGCGCTGCACGAAGGGGCGGGTCACGTCGATCGCGTTGTCGTGCGGGTCGGGCGTGCCTTCCGCGTGGTGGACGACTCCGTGGTAGTACATGCGGATCCGCCGGGCGGGCTCGTCGATGAAGATGTCGGGCGATGCGATGTGGTCGATGCACGCCGACTCCGAGAGCTGCAGGGTCCCGGTGTCGCGCACCGTCCAGGGACCGGCGAGGTCGTCGGCGTACGCAAGTCGAATGAAGCGATTCCGGTGGTGGGCGAAGTAGAGGTAGTAGCGGCCGAGTGGGTTCGGCAGCCAGCTCGGCACGCGAATCAGGGACGGCCCGTTGACGTTGTCGCCGATCCCCGGGTGGTCGGGGTCGGCGAGCAGTATCGGATTCGTGGGGAGCCGATCGACCCCGACGATGTCGAGCGCGCTCTGCCGTGCCGTCTTCGCCGCCATGAAGTGACCTCCAGGGGCATTCCAGGGTACCGGATGTGCCGTTGGCATCGGGCCACCGTTCGCCCGATCATCGCGCGCATGGTCGAGAGCGATACCCGCATCGAGATCCGGGACGCCAGCCGCGAAGACTACGAGGCTCTCGGCGAGATGACCGTGCGCGCCTATCTCGAGCTCGACGGCATGCCGAAGCGCGATGAGGCACCGACCTACTATGCCGAGCTTTCGGACGTCGCAGGCCGGGCGAAGTCGGATTTCGTGTCGATCGTCGCCGCCTATGACGGGTCGTCCGGTGAGCTGCTGGGCGGCTTGACGTACATCGACGAGGTCTACGGTCGCCTCTGGAAGATCGAGGGCAGCGCGGGAATCCGGATGCTGGCCGTCGCCCCCGGCGCGCAATCCCGCGGCGTCGGCCGGGCGCTCGTCGAGGACAGCCTTGCACGTGCACGTCGGGCGGGTCGCGGTGTGTTGTTGTTGCACACGATGGCAGTCATGCAGGCGGCGCAACACCTGTACGAGCAGTTCGGCTTCCGTCGCGACCCGGCGCTCGACTTCGACTACGAGGGGATGCCGATCATGGGCTACCAGCTTCGCCTCGACTGAAGCCGGTCTCTCGCTCTCGCCTTCGGGGAGTCGGGCTTCGGGCCGGGTTCTGGTGGAAAGGAGGGCTGCGTTTCCGGTTACAATCCCCGCCACCGAATTATCCAGGCGGGAGGTCACTGTGGACCACGACATCGTCATTCGCGGCGGGCGCATCGCGGACGGAACCGGTACCGAACCCGTCGTCGGCGATCTGGGCATTCGCGACGGCCGTATCAGCGCCGTGGGTCAGGTCGAAGGAAGCGCCGGCGAGGAGATCGACGCCGAAGGGCAGCTCGTGACCCCGGGCTTTGTCGACATCCACACCCACCTCGACGCACAGATCGGCTGGGATCCGTTCCTGAACCCGGTCAGCTGGCACGGAGTCACGACCGCCCTGATGGGAAATTGCGGAGTGACCTTCGCGCCGTGTCGGCCGCAAGACCGGGAGCTGCTCGCCGGTATGATGGAGACCGTCGAGGACATTCCGAAGGACGCCATCCTGGGTGGCCTGTCGTGGGACTGGGAAGACTACGGCGGCTATCTCGACGCGCTCGATCGGCTCGAGCCTGCGATCAACGTGGCCGGCATGGTCGGCCACTGCGCGGTTCGCTTCTACGTCATGGGCGAACGCGCCGTGGAAGACCAGGCGACGGAAGCCGAGAAGGACGAGATGGCGCAGATCGTCGCGAAGTCCATCGATCGCGGCGCCGTGGGCTTCTCGACCAATCGCTACCCGGCCCACGTGCTGCCGGACGGCCGCTCCATCCCGGGTACCTTCGCGGACGCCGACGAGCTGATCCGGATCGCCGAGGCGGTGGCTCCGCGCAAGGCGCTGATGCAGAACGTGCTCGACTTCACCCAGTACGAGTTCAGCGCGGAGCTGTTGCGAAATCTCGCGCGCACCACCGGCAGCCGCGTCCTCTTCAGCTTCGGCTGCTCGCCGGACCCGGCCTCGGGCAAGGCGGCGGCGAGCTTCGTCGAAGGCCTCTGCGAAGGAGGTCTCGACATCACGGCGATCACCCAACCGCGCGGCTCGGGCTTCGTGTTCGGACTGCAGTCGCTGCTGCCCGCACGGGGGGACACCTGGCGGAAGCTGCGCAAGATGGGCTTCGCGAGGCGCCTCGAGGCCATCCGCGACGCCGACACCTGCCGCAAGCTCGTCGAGGAGGCGAGCGCCGAAGGCGGCTCTCAGCTGCCGATCGACAAGGTCTTCTGGATGGGGGCGGGCGAGTCACCGGACTACACCGCGCCCGCGGCGGCGAACCTCCAGGCGATGGCGGACGCGGCCGGCGAGCACTGGGCCACGACCTTCTTGCGCTTGTCCCGGGAGAGCGACGGCAAGAGCCTGTTCACCTATCGTATGTTCAACGAGAGCATCGAAGCCCTGGCGGACTTCTTCCAGAGCGAACGCGCGCTCCCGTGCCTGGGCGACGCGGGTGCGCACGTGTCCCAGATCATGGACGCAGGCTGGCCGAGCTTCGTGCTTTCTTACTGGGTTCGCGAGCGCGGGCTCTACAGCATCGGCGAGGCGATTCGACGGCTCAGCTCAGCACCCGCCCGGGTTCTCGGTCTTCGGGACCGGGGGCTGTTGGGCGTCGGGATGCGCGCCGACGTCAACGTGCTCGACCCGGATGCCGTGGTCGAATGCCAGCCGGAGATCGTCAACGACTTTCCGGGTGGCGCGCCGCGCTTCATCCAGCGAGCCAGGGGCTACAAGGCCACTCTCGTCAACGGGCGTGTCAGTGTGCTCGACGGCGAGCACACGGGCGCGCGAGCGGGGACGGTGCTGCGCCACGGGAGCTGAGCCCGCTGGCACCGAAGCCCGGGATCAGGGCCGCGCGAAGCGGGACCAGCGCTGCTCGAAGGCCGCCAGATCGTCCGCGACCTGCCGCGTGAGGCGGGCCTTCAGCGCCTCGTCGGCGAAGCTGGTCTCGATCGAGTTCTCGACCATGCGGCGCAGCTCGGCGTACTCGAGGTCGAAGCTCCCCACCGCGAGTGAGCATTCCCGACTGATGTTCGTTCCGAGCATCCCCTCGTCGTCGGTCGACAAGCTGACCCGCAGCCCGAGCCGCAGATAGTCGAGAAAGGGATGCGAGGACAGCGAGTCCACGTAGTTCAACTGGACGTTCGACGTGAGGTTCGTCTCGATGGGCGTGCGCCGTCGACGTGCGTACTCGAGTGCCACCGGGTCCTGCCGCAGGGTCACTCCGTGTCCGATGCGCTCGACTCCCATCACGATCGCATCGCGCGGGTTGTCGGCTTCGCCAAGCCCCGCGGCGTGCGAGGTGGTCCGTAGGCGGGTGCGCCCGAGCTCGCGCGCGTCCAGCAGCTCTGCGTAGATGCGTTGCCCCGCGTCCAGATTCGGGGCGCTCGCCTCGCGCCCGTAGAGGTCGACCCCGACGACGGGGCCCGGGTCTCTCGCCTCGATCCAGCTCTCTACTTTGTCGAGGTTCTTGCGTTCCTTGTTGACGCGGCTCAGGCCGACGTTGAAGCGCGCGACGATGTCGTACTCGTCGGCGATCTCGTCGATGCGGTCGAGGGCCTCGAGGGTCGGGCGGTTCGGCTTGAGCGACTTCGCCATTTCGACGTAGCGGACCCGATGCGCCTGCGCGCGCGCAAAGAAGGCGCGCAGAACGATCTCGTTGAACTCCGAGTCGTCGCGCAGGGTGGCGACCATCCCGAAGCCGATCTGGGGGACGGTGGTTCCCGGGGGCCAGAAGAACAGGGCGCGTGCCTTGGCCTGGTCTTCGGGCGCGAGGTTCTCGTAGCGGACGGCCGGTCCGTAGGGCTCGAGAAAGGCGAGCATCTGCTTGGCGTCGGACATGGGCGCATCTTCGACCCGCTCGAGGAGCGCTCGGCGCTCGAACACGGGATTGACCTTCTCGAGCAGCAGCGTCACCGTCTCTGCATCGAGGGTGCCGCTCGGGTGGATGTGGAGCATGCCGCCCTTTGGAAGGTCCTTGCAGAACGCGTCGACCTCGGCGGCTTCGCGGACCGCGTCGAGCGAGAGGGCCGATCGTTCGCGGGCTTCGCTGCGGGCGGCCTCGATCGCTGCGTGTTGACGGGCAGCGAGGGCCTCGCGCTCCGCCGCGCTGAACCCGTCGTTCTCGGGCAGTGTGATCAGCAGCTCCCACTGGCCCCGGCTGATGGCGCCGCTGCCGTCTCGCGCACCCTGGATCAGGAAGTCCCGCGCCAGCGCGTAGCGTTCGAATTGCCGCGCGAGCTTCGCGTCGATCACCTCGTCGGGACCCGAGGTCGGCCCCCTCGCCTGGGTCGCGGCCTGGGTAGTCGCCTGACTAGTCGCCGCCAGGACGAGCGGCAGCAGGACGAGGGTCGCTCGGCGAGAGAAGCGGGACATCGAAACGCGAGTCTAGGACGATCTCTGTCGGCACGCGTCGCCTGCGCCGAAATCGAGACGGACGAGGTACCAGTGCTTGCCGGCGTCGTCGTCGGGTCGCCGCGCGATCACCTGCATGGGGCAGTTGCGATACTCGTAGAAGAGAGGCTCGAAGAAGCGGCTCCAACGCCGGGTGGGCGGTGGACCCGCGGCGAAGAAGCGCTCGGGGGGAGCGTCCAGGTAGATCGCCAGGTACGGATTCGGCCGGGCGAGCAGGGCCTCGATCTGATTGCCCGTCCGGACGGATTCTTCGAGGTACCGCTGCGACCCGACGATGCCGTCGAGGGAGGTGACGGGCCGGCTCGAGAAGTAGGCGAGGGCGCCCGGATAGATGGCCCCGACGCTCGCCGCTGGTGGCAGCGAGTCGATCGCCGCCGCCATGTCGATGCCCGCCGACCAGAAGCGCGAAGGCTCCGGTGCCTGCCAGGCAGCCACCGCCGACGCGAGTACCCATACGCCAAGGACCGCAGCACCGACGCGCCGTCCCCGTGCCTGCGCGCGCTCGACGATGCGCGGCGCCCCCCACGCCAGGCTCCATGCCACCACGAGCACGGTACCCGCGAAGTAGTAGGAGGTACGGGGTCGCAGCTCGCGATAGAAGACCAGCATGAAGCCGAGATGGAGAGCGGCGGCTGCGCCCAGCAGGATCAGGCTCGTGGGGAGACCCGCGGCGCCCTCGCCCCGTCGAAGTCCGCGCCAGACCCGCACGAAGAACCAGGCGAGGAGCGCAGCCGCCAGGGGAATCGTGACGAAGGCGGGGATCTCGCCGCCGAAGGGCACCGCCTCCGCGAAGGCTGTGAAGGGGCCGTGCCATTCCTCGGACCCGAGCCAGCTTCCGAAGGTCGGTAGCGCGCTCTCCATGTAGAAGCGCTTCACGCGTCCGCTGATCGGCACCGGGCTGCCGTGAGTGATCCAGTTGTTCACCAGGTACGGAACGATGAGGGTGGCCGACAGCGCGCCGAACGCGACGATGCCGCCGAAGCGCAGCCCGCGGCGGACGACCAGCCACGCGAGCACCACGCCCCAGACCCAGAACTGGTCGGTTCGCGCGAAGAAGCAGGCTGTGCAGAGCAGGGCCAGGAGCAGGATGCGGCCGAGGCTCGGTGGTGTGCCGCCGGGGCCCCCGGAAGTTCTGCGGTCTGCGTCGTCGAGCGCGATGGCGAGCAGCGCGAAGGACAGCAGCAGCAGAGGTGTCTCGATGCCCTGCAGCGTCCAGCTCTGGAACCAGAAGTTCAGCGGGACGATGGCCGCAAAGACGGCCGCGCGGGTGATCGCTTCCCGGGTCGTACCCCGCGCGACGAGCCAGGTTCCCGCAAATGCGAAGGCGACGAAGCAACCCCACGACAGGTGGGCGGTGGTCAGCAGCGGGTCGGTCCCGCCGAAGAAGCGGTCTGCCGCGATCAGGATCCCCATCCACAGGGGCTGCACACCGGAAGTGGGCATGCTGCCGTCGAAGGTGAGGAAGCCGAGCTCGGAGAAGTTCCGGGACAGCATCGCGTAGAAGAGGGTGTCGTCCCGGAAGAAGCCGTGGCGCGCGAGCTCGAACGGCTTCCAGATCATCAGCCGCAGCGCGAAGACGCCCGCGACCATCGCGACCACGATGGCCAGACCGGCGCGTAGCTCTCCGGATGCTTCTCTCGAGCCCTGCTCGTCCATGTCGACTTGCTAGTCCAGATAGCCCAGGGAGCGCAGCCGCTCCTCGAGGTCGCCTTCGCCGACCTCCGGTGCAGGTCCGTCGGCGAGGCGCGGAATCGTTTCCGCTCCCACCCGCACGACCGGGCGCGCCGCGAGGGCGGCCGGTCGGAGGAGTCGCACGGGCACGGCGCGCAGGTCGTCCGGCACCGCGGCGCCGGCGAGCCATGCGATCAGCGGCGCGATTTCCAGCACCGACAAGGTCTCGCGCTCGGCGCTCCCCGCGATGGGCCCTCCCGCCGCGAGGAAGATGCCCAGTGGCGCGTGGGCCCCGGAGAAGTCCACGGGGTAGAAGATCTCCTCGATACTCCGGGACTGCGCGCCCGCGTCGATCCTGCCGTCGGGCCACAGCGGCTCGATCCGTTCGCGAACCGGAGTGATCACGACCACGGCGTGGTTCCCCGGGAGATACCACTTGGAGCTCGGGCCCCAGATCCGGTCGCCGGCCCACTGGGTCCAGCCTCCGACGAAGTCGCTCGCGAAGCGGTTGCGCGCGACCTCGACTTCGACGAGTGCTTCGCCCGCCTCGTTGCGTACCGAGTTCGCGAGAGCGATCCAGCGCTGGAGCAGCGCTTCGCGATCTTCATAGTCCCCGTCCTCGATCTCGACGACGAGCTTGCGCCAGTTGCTCGTGATCGTGAACGGATCGCGTTCGGGGTCGAGACCCGCTTCCGCGAGCAGATGCTGGAAGTCGAGCGTCCACTTGCGTTTCACGCCTTCAGCGTCGGCCTGGAAGCCGTGATCGGAGACGACGAGAACTACGTCGTCGGGCCCGAGCGCGGCCACGATCTCGCCCAGCGCCGCGTCGATGCCGGTGAGCATCTCGTGGATCGCGTTTTTTCGGCGCGGGTCGGGGGCGATCTTCGAGCCCGGGAACGATTCGGGGTACGCGGCGTTCCAGAAGCGGTGGGACGCCGCGTCCAGAGAATAGAAGGTGACCGCGGCGACCTCGGGATCGTAGGTCTCGAGGAAGCGCAGGAAGCGCCTCGGCTTCTCGGCGATGTCGAGGAGGCAGTTCTCGTAGATGCGGTCGGACCCGCGGATGTGCCGGGTGCGGTAGGCGTAGCGCGAGACGCCGGCACGCTCGAAGACGTCCTCCGGCCAGGTCCGGTCGTCGCGACGGATCCAGCCCGGGATCACGAAGCCGTCGGGCAGCTGCAGCGGCGGCCAGGTCACGAGATAGTCGTAGAGCCCGACGCGATGGCCGGTCGCCGCGAGCCGCTCGAAGATCGTCGGCACCTGCTGGGTGAGCCGCGTGCTGCGGAAGCTCGTCACGCCGTGAACGCTCGGGGTTTGGCCGGTGGCGATGCTGGTCCAGACGGTGGGCGAAATGAGTGGTTCGACGGTTTCGAGTTCGGCGGTCACGCCTCGGGCTGCGATCGCGGCGAGGTTGGGCAGCTCGCCGCGATCGATCGCCGGGTCGATGAGGTTCCAGGAACCCCCGTCGATCCCGATCAGCACGACTCGCGCCGAGCCGGTCTGCGCCAGCAGCAGCGCGGCTCCCACAGAGACCGCAAGCGCGAAGGACCGCGCCGCAAACGGCATCAGCGGGGTGCCGGTGCGTCGTCCGCGTGACAGACGCCGCGGCCGCGGGTGAAGCTGCGTGGCGGCCCGCTGCCGTCCACCACGACGAAGCGATCCGGTCCGTGCTCGGCGACGGAGTCGACCTCTGCGAGGAACTCGTCGAAGCTGCCCTCGGCGATGAACGCGAACCGGAACTCCGAAGGCGCCGCGCGGTATGAGCCGTCCGGCCCGAAAACCCAGAGAACGCGCTCGTTGTTGCGGGGGCGCACCGCGCACCAGGTCCCGGTCATGTAGGCGGGCGATAGCGGCGTCTTGGACGCCTGCTTGCGCGCGCTGTCGGCCCGGCGCGTCTGCTTGGCCTGGGTCGTGGAGGAGAGCATCATCTCGACCGAGGTGAAAGCGGCTCCGGCGCTGGGCTCGTTGCCCGCCGCGCAATGGGCCGCGCCCTGATCCCTGAAGGTCGTCAGCGCACGGCGGAGCTGCGGGTCGAGGTCTTGTGCGGCGGCCAGCTTGGCGTCCACGGCGTCGAGCCGGTCGCTGCAGCTCGCGTGCGAGTCCGCGCGGGCAGCACCGGCCAGTGCCACGACCAGGAGTGCCACGCCGATCGCTCCGGGCTTGTTCATCTGGGGTCTCGAGTGCCGTTCACGCGACCGCTCAGTGAAGCGACTTCGAGCTCGCCTTCGCGCGTCTGTCCGCCCAGCTGGAGGAAGCGCCGCATGTTCTGCTGCGCCGGCTGGGTGCGAAGGAGCTGCTGGAAGTGGAAGCCTTCCTCCACGAGGCCGTCCGCCAGCGGCAGGGAGGCGGCGTCGACCGACGCTTTCGCCAGCCGCACGGCGGCCGGAGGGAACGAAGCGATCCGCCTGGCAAGCGAGGACACGAAGTCGTCGATCACACCGGGTTCGAACGCGCGGTTCAGCAGGCCCCAGTGCTCAGCGGTCTCGGCGTCCAGGTCCTGGCCGCCCAGGATGATCTCGAGGGCGCGACCACGTCCCACCAACCGGGGCAGTCGTTGGGTGCCGCCGCCGCCGGGCAGGATCCCGATGGGGACTTCCATCTGATTGATCACCGTCCGGCCGCGGACCCCGAACCGCATGTCGCAGGCCTGGGCGAGCTCGCAGCCCCCGCCGCCGACACGCCCTTCGATCTGCGCGAGGGTGGCCTTCGGCATGGTGCGATAGCGCTCACACATCTGATGGAAGAAATTGTCGGGTGTGCGTTGGGCCTCTTCCTCGATGGGGAACTGCAGGATGGCCTCGACGTCGAAGTGGGCAATGAAGAAGTCCGGGTTCGCGCTCTTCAGCACCACCGCCCGAACTTCTTCGTCGTCTCCCGCCTGCTCGCCGAAGCGAGCGAGCTCGGCGAACAGCGGTAGGGTCATGACGTTGATGGGCGGCGCGTCGATGGTCGCCGTCGCCACGCCGTCCTCGAGCGCGATCCGCAGCAGTGCGTAGTCGTCATAGCCCATGCTTCCGTCCTCCCTTCCAAGGCGCGAGCAAGTGGCGAGCGAGTGGTGGCTCGGTGGCAAGAGCGGGAGCATGGCACAGGATCGCTCGCGGCCCGCGTCTCAAGACGATCCCACCGTCGCGCCGATGAGTGCCGGGTGCACCGGAACCTCTACCGCATCGACGACCTGCTGATTCGCGCGGGCGGAATCGCCCTGTTTGCGGTGGTGGCAGCAGGTGCCGCGATCGTGATCGTCGGGCTCGCGGGCCAGGCGGGCGAGGGCGGCGCGGAACCGATCGTGTCCGGGCGACAGGTCGCCCTGCTGCTGCTGGCCGGCAGCTGTCCCATCGGATTGCTGACCGGGGGCCTGGCGATCCGGCGCAGGGAGAAGCGCACCCTTGCGTTCTGGAAGCTGATGCAGCAGAACGTCGAGATCCACGTGCCGGACCTCATCGCCAATTCCGATCACACCCGGGCAGATCTCGAACGGTCCGTCCGCCTGCTCAACAACAAGGCGCTCGGCTTCTGGGTCTGGGACCGCAAGAGCGATGTCATCCGGGACGGCCGACTCGAGTCCGTCTATCTCCATGTAGACAAGTGCGATGGCTGCCAGGCCTCGATCGCCCTGCGCGTTCACGCGTCCCTGCGCGAGGTCCCCAGCTGTCCCTACTGCGCCGATCCGGTCGCGATCGAGAGCCTGCTCGAGCTGAAGCGGGAGGCGGTCGACGAGATGCGCGCCGAGAACCCGCCTCCGCGCGCGCGGGCTCGAGGGCCCTTCGTCGAGCCGATCTCCATCGGAGTATTTCTCCTCCTTCTCTTCACTTTCTGGCCGGCCGCGCTCGCCTATGGTTGGTATAAGTGGCAGGCAAGGAGCGAAGCGTGACCCAATCCGAGACCTGGCGACGTTGCAGTGCCTGCAAGAAGCCCATCGCCCTCGGTGCCACCTACTACGTCTGCAGTGTCTCGACCTGTAATCGCCCGCGGACGGGGCTCGTCTTCTGCGACGTGTCGTGCTGGGAGGTCCACCTTCCCGTCGCCCGTCACCGGGAGGCCTGGGCGGAAGAGCAGACCGCGCCGCGGACCGCCGAAGGGGCTCCTTTCCCTGCGCCTGTCCGGGTCCCTGCAACTGGAACAGGGAAGCCCGAGAACGAGAAGACCACGACTCCCGCGGTGAGACCCGCGAAGCGCAGCATCATCCGAAAGGCCGACTCCCGCCCGAGTCCGGCGAAGGACGACCTGCCCCAGGAGGTGTTGATCGTGGCGAGCCGCTTGAAGGACTACGTGCGGGCGCGCTCGGGGATGAACACGTCGGACCGGGTGCTCGAGCCGCTGTCGGAGATCATCCGCGCCGTCTGCGACGAAGCCATCCGAAACGCCGAGCAGGACGGCCGCAAGACGGTTCTCGATCGGGACCTCCCCCGGCGCCGCTGAGCGCGCGGCCGAATCCGACCCCGCCCATCAGCAGCGTGGCAACGAGCCACCCCCGCGCGGCGGTCCCCAGTCCGGGCAGAGGAAGGGGCGCCTCGGGCGTGAGGCGGCGGACCCAGCCGTCCTGTTTGGTGGTGACGTAGAGCCCGCCACGGCGATCGATCCCGAAGCGCAGGTCGACGCGCGAGAGGCCGGGGTTCGCTGTCGCCGAGCGCACGATGTCCAGCAGGGTCGTCGGGCCCTCGGCGTTCATGAGAGTCAGCTCGTAGACGATCGCAGTCGTGGCGGGATCGCCGTCGCTGGCGGAGGCGCGCATCTCCTCCGCATCGGCGTAGAGCAGACGTCCGGATGCGATGTCGCCGAAGATGAACTTCCCGTAGAGGGGGCTCGACGGGATACCGCGATAGACGAAGCCTCCGGCGACGGCCTGACCCTCTTCATGGTCGTATTGAGCGGCTGGGTACGAGAAGCCCAGGCTCGCGTCGTTCGGGGGGAGGGCGAAGACCGTCTCCGGGTCGGCGACCGGATCGAGTGCGAAGCTGCCCTCGCGTTCCGGCCAGCCGTAGTTCGCACCGGCGACGAGCGCGTTCACCTCCTCGATGTTGCCCTGCCCGATGTCGCTGACGAAGATCGTGCCCGCGGCATCGCCGCTCCAGCTGATGCGGTGCGCGTTGCGAAAGCCGTAGGCATAGATCTCGTCGAGCGTGCTCGGGTCGCCGTCGTCCGCCCAGGGGTTTCCGTCCGGTATGCCGTAGCTGTATGGGGATCCGTTGCCGCCCAGGGGATCGACGCGCAGGATCGCTCCGAGCGGCGTGTCCAGTCGTTGCAGCTGTTCCGGCTGGCCGACGGCCACGGCGCCATAGTCGCCGCCACCGATGTAGAGCAGGCCGTGGTCATCGTCGCCTGGCGACGTGTCCGGAGCGAATGCGATTTCGCCGAGGTTGTGGAAGAAGTGGGGCGAGGCGACTCGGATCAGCTCGCGCGAACTCCCGCTGAAGGCCCCCGCGCTGGGGTTCGTCGCCGTCCACTCGCTGAGGATCGCGTGATGAAGGATGGATGGCGGCGCCAGCGCAGGTTGCAGGCTGGGCGGCGTCGCGCCAACCGATTCCGTATGCACGGTGTAGAGGCGGCCGTTGAGTGCGAAGTCCGGGTGAAAGGCGAAGCTGACGAAGCCCGTCGCGAGGCCCGGCGACGTCGTCAACAGCGGTCGCTCGGTGTTCAGGTCGAGGTAGGTGGCGACGTTGCTGCCGTCGATCACGTGCAGGACTCCGCGCAGATCGTTCACGAACAACCTGCCGCTGCCGTCCGGCGCTTCGGCGAGCATGTTGATCCGCGTCGCGGGCGAGCTGCCCGAGGCCGGTACCTGGACGACGTCCTCGATCGTTGCCGACGAGCCCTCGTCGAGCAGGGGGCCTGTTAGGGACCCGGACTGGGCGGGCAGCGCGATCAGCAACGCAACGAATTGCCCGAGTCGCTGGAATCGCCGAGAGGCGCAGGCCATGTCGGGGACGGTAGAGCGGTCTCGTGGCGCCGGCTTGCCCCGAGGGCACCAACCCGGAAGTTCCGCTTGGGTTCGCTCGCTCGTCAGGCGTAGAATCGGAGACGTCGCCGCTTCGTGCTCGCGTCGCCCTCCCCCGAACGCTGAACGGACCCCCCCATGCCCCTCCCGGCCTCGTCTCGTCTCTGTGTCTTGGCCCGCTCCGCGCTCGGGCTCGCTGCCGCAATGCTGGTATTCGCCGCGTCCCTGGCATCCGCCGCTCCCCCGGCGCGCATCGACTGCTCGGCGCAGCTCGCCCTCGATGCTCCGGCAGCGCCGCTCCTGGTCGTCACCGACACGAGCTACCTGGCGAATCCGTTCGGCTGCTATCTGACCGAGATCCTTCGGGCCGAAGGGCTCGTCGCGTTCCAGCACGCCAGGCTGTCACTCGTGGTCGCCGAGATCGACCCCCTCGCGTATCTCTCGAGCTTCGAAGTCGTGCTGCTGGCCGAGATGGATCTCGATGCCAGCGAAGAGCAGCTCTTCCGGGACTACGTGAACAACGGCGGCAAGCTGGTCGGCATGCGCCCGGACACCGGCCTCGCCGACGTCTTCGGTCTGACTCACGTGGCTGCTCGCACCGAGCAGCTGCTGCAGTTCTTCGCGGTCGACACCGCGAGTGCGCCGGGAATGGGGATCGTCTCGGATTCGCTGCAGTTCCACGGCGAAGCCGACGACTACACGCTCGACGGCGCGACCCAGCTCGCCGCGCTGTACGACGACCTCTCGACCCCTTCCGCGAACCCGGCGGCCACCTTGAACGCGTACGGGGCCGGGCAGGCGGCCGCCTTCACGTTCGATCTCGCTCGTAGCATCGTCCTGACGCGTCAGGGCAACCCGGCCTGGACGGATCTCGAGGGCGGTGACCTCGGTGGCTACCGACCGGGTCACGATCTCTTCTACAACGCCGGTCAGCACTACAACGAGCCGGCAAGGCTCTCGCTTCCCCAGGCCGACGAGGCCCAGCGCTTTCTCGCCAACCTCGTGCTCGAGCTGTCCGGACCACCGCTGCCGCGGATGTGGTACCTGCCGAACACCCACAAGCGCATCGTCGTGAACACCGGTGACGGGGAGAGCCTGGCGGGCAGCGACCTCGAGCCCGCCATGGACGCGGCCGAGAGCTACGGCGGCTTCTACACGCACTACTTTCGCGAGGCTGGCATCACGGGAACCTCGGTAGTCATGGAAGCGGACTGGCTGTCTCGAGGTCACGAGACCGGTGTCCATTCCCACGGAACCGATTCCGATCCCAACTACGGTGCCAACAGCTACGACCCGATCGTCGCCAGCCTCGTCGCGAAGTTCGGTCACGGCGCGCGGACGGCCCGCAATCACACGATCGACTGGGTGGGTTGGTCCGAGATGGCGGAGATCTACGAGGCCGCCGGGACCGGTCTCGATCTCAACTACTATCACATCCCCTACTACCTCGGCAGCGCGGGAACGGCCAACGGGTTCTTTACCGGGAGCGGTCTGCCCCAGCGCTTCAGCAACGAGAACGGCGTGCTGCTCGGCGTGTACCAGCAACTCACGCCCTGGCCGGACGAATGGTTCGCGAACAGCGGTCTCACCGCGTCCGCCACCGAAGCCATCGTCACGGGCATGCTCGAAGACGCCGAGACCGACGGCTACTACGGGGCCTTCGTCAACAACATCCATCAGTCCCGCTACAACAGTGCCGACATCACCAGTGTCTGGGCGAACGCGCTCTGGGCCTACTGTCAGGCGAACGGCATCCCCATGTGGTCCGCGGAGATGCTGCTCGACTTCGTCGAGGCTCGAAACGAATCGAATCTCGACAACGTCGTCTGGGACGGCGGACTCGCGACCCTCAGCTTCGACTTCTCGACACCCACCGCGCGCGCGGATCTGACCGTCATGATCCCCACGGTCTCGCCCGTGGGTCCGCTCCTCTCCGTCGACGTGGACGCGTCGCCCGTCGCGTACCCGACGGAAACCATCAAGGGGCGCGGCTACGCGCTGGTGAACGTTCCCGGCGCGTCCCACGCCGTCGTCGCGAGCTATGGCATCGATACGACGCCCCCGGCCATCTCGAACGAGCAGGTCACGGCGATCACCGACACCGAGGCGACGGTCACCTGGGACACCGACGAGAACGCGACCAGCGTGGTCGACTACGGGACCACTTCGGGGAACCTCACCCAGCAGGCGACCGGCGTGGGCTTCGTGACGGGTCACAGCGTCCCCCTGAGCGGCCTGCTGCCAGACACCCCGTACTTCTACCAGGTGAGCTCCGAAGACCCCGCGACGAACTCTGCCAGCTCCGGGGAGCTGAGCTTCCAGACCGGATTGCCGCGCTGGACCGAAACCACGGACGCCGATTTCGCCGACGGCACGCTGACCGACGTCGAGATCGTCGGAAGCGGCGACGCCTGCATCCAGCTCGATTCGGCCACCGGCTTCCTCGACGGCTTCGACGGCGTCGCACTGAACCCGGCGGACTGGACGGAGCGCAGTTGGGACACCTTCGGCGCGCCGCCGCCCGGCGCGATCACCGTGGCCGGGAGCTTCGTGTCGGTGACGGATCGTTCCTACATCCGAACGACCCAGACCTGGTTCGAAGAAACGGTCGAGGGACAGGTGACTCTCGAGGACGGCGCCAACGCGCACTTCGGATGGGCCACTACCGTCCAGGGCGGAGACGACGGCATCACCGATCCCGAATGGGCGATGTTCAGCGTCTCGAGCGGCGCCTATCTCGCACGAACCCTCGCCAACGACGGCGGCGCCTCGCAACAGACGGACGTTTCGGCGTTCGCGACGCCTGGCGCGAGCCACTTGCTCAGAGTCGTCTGGTCGGCCGGTGGGCAGATCGAGTTCTACGTGGACGATGTTCTCGTCGCCACCCACAACCGCACCTTCCCGAATCCCATGCGTGTCTACCTGTCCTCGGCAGACCCGCCCCAGGACGCCATCGCCGACTGGGTGAGCATCTCCGGCGCGTTCTCGACGCCGGGAAGCTACGAGTCGTCGATCTTCGACAGCGGCAGCACCGCCGACTGGTCCGAGCTGCTGTGGTCCGGCAACGAGCCGGTGGACACGAGCGTCGCGTTCGAAACGCGCACCTCGGCCGACGGCGTCATCTTCTCCGCATGGGAAGCGATCGCGGGGAGCCTGGTGCTGAGCCCCGACGCGCGATACGCGCAGTACCGGGCCACCTTGACGACCGCGGACCTGGTGGTCAGTCCTGAGATCTGCGACGTCTCCCTCGTCTATGCGTCGGGGCCGGACCTGAGTCCGCCCGCCATCGCCGGCACCGTTCCGGTGGACGCCGCCGTGGACGTGGGCGTGGACGGCGACATCACGATCCAGTTCTCCGAAGCCATCGCAACAGGGACCTTCAGCGCGCAGATCAGTGGGGGTGTCTCCTTCACGACGAGCTTCCAGAACGGGGACACCCAGGTCGTCCTCGATCCGGACACGGCCCTCGGCTTCGCGACCGCCTATACGGTGACCGTCGAGGCGGGGCTCGAAGATCTCTCGGGTAACGCGACGGTCTCGCCCCTGCAGTTCAGCTTCACGACCGGCGTACAGGTCCTGCCCGTGTGCCTCGTCGACGACCAGCGAGCGGACTTCGCGCTGGGGACGCCGGCTGCCACACAGTTCGCCGAGGTCGACGACGGCGAGGTCGTGCTGTCCGCCACCGAAGCGAGCGACTTCGACGGCAGCACACTTCCCGCGGGCTGGTCGTTGCACCAGGACTGGACCGGAAGCGGGACGGCCACGGTCGCGAGTGGAACGCTGACCGTCGAGCAGTCGAACGTCGGCACCGACGCCAGCTACGGCCCCGGTCGCGCTCTCGAGTTCGTCGCCACCTTCGCGAGCGGCGGCGAAAACAACCAGCACGCCGGCTTCGCGACGACCTTCAGCGGTACGCCCTGGGCGATGTTCAGCACGGGCTCCGGCAGTTCCGGGTCCTGCGCGACCTGTCTTCAGGTCCGCACCTGGCTGGGCGGTGCCGAGCCCTTCATCAACGAGACCATCGATGCGACGGGTGCGCTCGTGGGCACGCCCCATCGCTATCGCATCGAGTGGACCGCCACCGAGCTGACGTACTTCGTGGACGACGTGCAGGTCGCGCAGCACGTCGTCGCCCTGCTGGATTCTCTGGCAGTGCGCGCCAGCGACATCAACGTCGGACCTTCGCTCAGCCTGGACTGGCTGAGGATGTCTCCGTTCTCGACGCCCGGTAGCTTCGAGTCTCGCGTCTTCGACGCCGGAGGCTCTGCCGATTGGGGCGCACTGAGCTACGCCGCGGATCTGCCGACCGGCACCAGCGTCGACCTGGAGGTCCGGACCGGCGACATCGCCGTTCCCGATGGCAGCTGGACGGCCTTCACGCCGATTGCGTCCGGTGGTGCCGTGGGGGCCAGCTCGCGCTTCCTGCAGTATCGCGCCGATCTCGCCACGACGGACGTCGACCGCAGTCCCGCCCTCGAAGACGTGACGGTCACCTGCCTCGACACCGCGGCGCCGGTCATCGTCGATTCGGACCCGCTGCCCGGCGCGATGAACGTCCTGCTCGACGCCGACCTGCTCGTTCGCTTCAACGAAGCCGTCGTGCCGGGGACCTTCGCGGCACAGATCGTCGGCGGACCGACCTTCTCGACGAGCTTCATCGACGGCGATACGGCGGTCGTGCTCGATCCGGACCTGTCGTTGCTGCCCTTCAGCGCCTACACGGTCCAGATCGATCCCGGTCTCGAGGACCTGCAAGGCAACGCGACGGCTTCGCCTCTGCTGCTCTCGTTCACGACGACCAACGCCTGCTTCAGCGAGACGACCCTGGCGCACTTCGCGGACGGCACTTTCGTCGACACCGAGACCGTGGCGAACGGCGATGGCGCGGTCCAGCTATCCACGGGCGAGAGCCCGGTCCAGCTGCTCAGCGATGACTTCGCCGAGCCCGACGGACCCGCCAGCAACTGGACGCCGCTGGACGGGAGCTGGGCGATCGTGGGTGGCGAGTACGACTTCACGATCCCGAGCAACTACGCGGCCAGCATCATCACCGGCCAGGCCCCGCCCGACTTCGTCCTGCAGGCACGTCAGAAGATCGTGAGCTTCGCCGGCGTCGGCGTCGGTGGCTTCGTGTGGAACATCCAGGACCCGACGGGAGGCGGAAACTGGAAGAACGGCTCCTACATGTTGCAGTGGGATACGCGCGCCGGCACGCTCCAGAACGCGCGGATCTTCCGTTGGGACAATCCGACGACCCTCACGCTCGTGGCCGGCGTGGACCTCCCCGATGTGGTGCTCGACACCTGGTACGAGCTTCGGATCGAAGTGCGCGGATCGGACTTCGATCTGTACGTCGATGGCGCTCCGGTGGTGTCGGGTAGCGACGCCACCTACGGCGCCGGCGCCCTCGGCCTGCTCGGCTGGGTCGACGGCGATACGCGCTACGACGACGTGCTGCTGACCGAGTTGGCCGACGGCTTCCTCGCGTCCGGCAGCTACAGCTCGAACGTCGCCGACTCGGGGACTTCGACGACCTGGACGAACGTCGACTGGAACGTCGATCTTCCGACGGATACCGACGCCCAGGTACTGGTGCGCGCGGGCGATCAGCCGGTGCCGGACGGCAGCTGGACGCTGTTCACGCCGGTGGCGAGCTCTGGCAGCGCCGCCAATGTCGTGGGTCGCTACGCGCAGTATCGCGTCGATCTCACATCGAGCGACCCGGTCTCGACCTCGCAGCTCCTCGACATCCAGCTGGCATGTCAGCCCACCTGCGGCGACGGGGTGCCGCATGTGGGAGAGGAGTGTGACGACGGCAACACCGCGGCTGGCGACGGCTGCTCGGCGAGCTGCAGCTTCGAGGGACCCGACGCCGATGGAGACGGGATCCTCAACGAGCACGAGACGGGCACGGGTGTCTTCAACGGCCCGACGGATACGGGTACCGATCCCCTGAATCCCGATACCGACGGCGACGGCTGGAACGACTGGATCGAGATCGTGGTGGGCTCGGACCCGAACGATCCCGAATCGGTGCCGCCGGTTTCGTCGGTGCCGGCTCTCGGCACGGTCGGCCGACTGCTGCTGGTCGCAACCCTGCTCGGCGGTGCGTGGTGGATCGTCGCAGCGCGCCGACGCCGGGGGTCTGTCTAGACGGCCCCGGCGACGCCGGTCACTGTCAGGAGATAGGCT
This sequence comes from Deltaproteobacteria bacterium, assembly GCA_029261855.1. GTDB lineage: Bacteria > Myxococcota_A > UBA9160 > UBA9160 > UBA4427 > JAJDAN01. Next base: position 338,303 of record JAJDAN010000089.1, on the reverse strand, counting down.
CTGGCTCCCAGTGGCGGGTCGGCGCCTCGGGAGCGGGCGCTTCCTTGCTAGTCAACATGCCCTGGGCGAGTGCGATCATCGATCCGACGTCGGACAGGTTGGCCGGCATCACGAAGGTGTTGCCCTCCTTGGCGAGGTGACCGAACTGCTCGACCCACTGCTCGGCGATGCGAAGCTTCATGGCTTCCTCGCCGCCGGGAACCTGCAGCGCCTCGGCGACCAGCTTCAGACCCGCCGCAGTGGCCTCGGCGACGGAACGAATGGCCTGCGCCTGACCCTCGGCCAGGTTGATCTGCTGGGAGCGCCGGGCTTCCGATTCCTTGATGACCCGTTGCTTGTGACCTTCGGCGGTGTTGATGGACGCGTCGCGCTCGCCCTCGGAGGTCAGCACCGTCGCGCGCTTTTCGCGCTCGGCCCGCATCTGCTTCTCCATGGCCTGGAGCACGTCGACGGGAGGGTTGATGTTCTTGATCTCGTAACGGAGAACCTTGACGCCCCAGGGTTCGCTGGCCTTGTCGAGCTCTTGCACGACGGAAAGGTTGATGTTCGAGCGCTCTTCGAAGCTGCGATCGAGATCGATCTTGCCGACCTCGCTGCGCATGGTCGTCTGGGCGAGCTGGGCGATCGCGAAGATGTAGTCGCTGACCCCGTAGGAGGCGCGGCTCGGGTCGAGCACCTGCAAGTAGAGGACGCCGTCGATGCCCACCTGGACATTGTCCTTGGTGATGCAGGCCTGCTCGGGGATGTCCATGGCCTGTTCCTTGAGCGAGTGCTTGTAGGCGACCCGGTCGACGAACGGCACCAGGATGTGGAAGCCCGGCTTCAGGGTCCTGCTGTACTTGCCGAGCTTCTCGACCACGTACGCGTTCTGCTGGGGCACCACACGTGCTGTCTTCGCGATGACGAAGACGATCAGGATGACGATGATTCCGGTCGCGATGAGTGCTTCCATCGGCGTCTCCTTTCTGGGTTCAGTTGCGGTCTCGCTTGCGTCGCGCCCGTGCCTCTTCATCCGAGCGCACGTGGATCGTGAGGCCGTCCGTCCGTTCGACGCGCACCCGGGTGCCGGCCGACAGCGGGCTGTGCCCCTTGTTGAGGGCGGTCCAGCGCGAACCGTGCAGCTCGGCGGCGCCGGTCTGGCCCGGCGCGATGTCTTCCTGCACGACTGCGACATCTCCTTCGAGCAGCGGAATGTCCGGTCCGTCGAGGCCGAGCCGGCTCGCGAGGCGCTTCCGAAGCCCCAGCAGGTACACGATGGACAGGGCGCCGAACAGAGCCCACTGCATCCAAGGTGTCTCGAGGCCGAGGCCGGCGGCGAAGGCCACGCTGAGAGCGGCCGCCCCGAGGATCGCGAGATAGAAGTCGGTCGTGACGATGATCTCGGACCCGAGCAGCATGACGCCGATCACGATCCATCCCCACCACGGCATGACGTGTGCCCCCTTCGTGTCGAGGGATTCTACACCGACGAGCGCAAAGGACGCGGCGGGGATTCAGAGCGGAAGTACAAGTAGATGCAGGCCGCGGCCGCTGCAGAGAGCAGGTGCCAGGCGGCGTGGCCCTGCAGCAGGGAATCGGGGTCGCAGAGCGGACCTCCGGTGTCGGACACGAGCCAGATGCCGAGTGCCGTGAAGAAGCAGCCGGCCGCGGCGAGGATCCAGCGGCGATCGGCCACGACGTCTCCGGGTCGGCCCAGACGGAGCCGGGCGACGGGGATCGCGGCGACGATCTCGAACACGCAGACGAGGGCGACGAGTGGGGCGAACACCGGAACGCTGTCTCCGTCGCGCACGTAGACGTCCAGGGTCAGGACGCCCATCAGCAACCCGTAGCCGACCGTGAAGCTACGCCAGGAGAGGTCGTAGGTGCGCACCGGCAGGTAGACGACCAGGAAGCCGATGAACAGGTACATCGAGAGGACGTCGAGCCGTCCGCCCCAGTGAACCATGCCGCCGTGGAAGTACATGGCGCCCGGGCCGAGGAAGACGACCACCGACGCGTAGAGGGGCGCGTAGTGAGCGGTAGCGCGGGCGAAGCGGTTCCCGCTGTCATCCCGCGTCCGGCGTCTCGCCGAGTCCCAGGCGATCCACAATCCGACCGCGATGAAGCCCAGGCACGACCACGTGTTGGCCGGTTGTGCGATCGCACCCGGGCGGATGCGTTCGCAGAAGCAACCTGCTCCGGTCGTGCAGTGGTTGGCCGCTCCGGGCCAGTCGAGGCCGGCGGCCAGGGCGAACGCGGCGAAGCTGACGATCGCGACGAGCAGGGCTGCCATCGGGCGAATCTCAGAGCATGCTGGAGAGCGCGGTCGCGATACCCAGGAAGCTGAAGAAGCCCACGACGTCCGTCACGGTGGTGAGGATGATCGAGGACGACTGCGCCGGGTCCTGGCGCAGGCTGGTCAGGATCATGGGGATCAAGGCGCCGGAGAAACCGGCCAGGGTCATGGAGATGACCATGGAGACGGCGATCACCATCGCGAGCCCCGCAGATCGGCTCCAGACCCAGACCGCGAGGGATGTCGTGAACGCGACCGCCACACCGTTCGTCGCGCCGGCGATGATCTCCTTCCAGGCCACCGCCCACCACTGACTGACCCGGACCTCGCGCAGGGCAAGCCCGCGCATCGTCACGGCCAGGGCCTGGGACCCGGTATTGCCCGATTGACCGGCGACTACGGGTAGCAGCACCGCCAGCGCGGTGAACTTCGCGATGGTGTCTTCGAAGAGCGCGACCACGGACGCAGCCAGAAAAGCGGTGAGCAGGTTGATCTGCAGCCAGGGCAGCCGCTTCTTGACGGAGAAGAACGGAGAGGAAAGGGCGCGCTCGTCGGCGCTCGCACCCACCATCTTGGCGAGGTCTGCGGTGGCTTCCTGCTGCGCGGCAGAGACCAGCTCTTCCTGTCGCAGCACGCCCAGCACCCGCCCGTCGAAGTCGACGACCGGAAGGCTGCCGACCCGGTGCGTGTTCATGTCCTCGATGACCTGCTCTCGGGGCGAGGTGGCGTGGATCGACGGGGCCGGGGATCGAGCCAGACTGGACAGCACCTCATCCGGGTCCGCGAGTACGACGGCCTGGAGGGGCAGCGAGCCTGCCAGCCGGCCCTCGGTGTCCACGAGGAAGACGTCCTGGACCCTCCGGCGCTGGAAGGTGCGCAGCCTGCTCACGACGTCGGTCACCGTCGCGTCCGGCCGGAAGGTCGTGATGCGGGGATCCATCAGCGCTCCCGCCGAGTCCGGCGGGTAGGTCATCAGCACCCGCAGCTCTTCCGCGTGGCCCGGTTCGAGTCCGGCCAGAACGCGGTCGCGCTCGTCGGCTTCGAGTCGAGCCAGCGCGCCGGCGGCGCGGTTCGGATTCCAGGCTTCGATCCACGAACGCGCGACGTCGACCGGCGCCGTCGCGAACAGCCGCGCGGCGCGATCCGGCGTCACGCTCCGGAGCGCTGCCGCCGCGTACTCCGCGGGCTGGGACCCGAGCACCTCGACGATCTCCGGCACGTCCGCGGTCTCGAGGAGACGCGCCGCTTCTGTGGGATGGCGGGCCAGGAAGGCGGCCGCCAACCGCTGCTCGGCGTGCGGGCTAGCGGCCGGAATCGCAGTTTCCGGCGTGCTGCGGGTGCGCGGCTCTCCGCCGCGCACGTCCCTAGGACTGGCCACGGCTGGGGTTCCGGTTCGCGCGCTGCGCGTTCGGTGTGACCGCAAGGGCTTCGATGACGCCGGTCAAACCGGCCTGGAAGAGATCGCCGAGCGCCTCCGCGGTCGCGCCTCGCTCGCTGGCGGGCGACAGCGTCTGGGCCTCGAGCCGCCGCAGGGTCTTGTAGCGGACGGCGCCCAGATAGGTCCTGCCGTGATCGACGACCGGCAGGGCGTGCACCTCCTGCCAGCCATGGTGTTCCACGAGCGTTCGCCAGTCGGTCTCGGCACTCAGTGCGATGACGTCGGGGTGCATGATCTGTCGCATCGTCTGGTCGGAGCGGGCGAGCATCAGCTCGCGCATGTTGAGCACCCCCACGAGGGTGTCGTCCCGATCGACGACGTAGAGGTTGTAGCGGGCGTGCTCGGCAGAGCTGCGCACGCGCTCGATGGCATCGCTCACGGTGAGGTCTTCGGGAAGCGCCAGCACCTCGGGGTCCATCAATGCACCGGCCGTGTTCTCTGGAAAGCGCAGAAGGGATCGCAGGGAGATCGCGCGCTGCTTGGGTAGCGCGGCAAGAATCGGATCGCGGTCGCTCTCGTCCATGCGTCGCAGGTACGGGCCGACGACACCGATGGCCAGCCGCTCCACGATGGCCGCGGCGTGGTCGGCGTCGAGCAACGCGAGAACCGCCGCCGCCGGATGCGCGGTCGTGCGGCGCAGCACTTTCGCAGCGACTTCGGCGGGAAGCCCCGCCAGGAAGCTGGCTGCTTCTTCGGGGGGGAGGGCCTCCAGGACCGCGGCCGCTTCGTCGGGGTGCCGCTCGGCCAGATCGAGGGCGAGATTCCGGTGCAAGCTCACCAGGTCACCTGCTGCATGGCGGGAGCATAGTCGCAGTGCTGGATGCGCGGCCACGCCGTACCCTGTATCCACTGAATACGAGGAGGTGGAGCGTGGGCGAGTACTTCGATGTAGAGGCCTGGCGCCAGGTCGTGATCGACTCGCTGACGCAGCTGAGTGGCACAGTTGCAGCCTTCCTACCCAGTCTCGCAGCCACCGTCCTGATCCTGGGTGTCGGCTGGCTGGTCTCGAAGGCGCTCGAGATCGCGGCGGTCCGCGTGTTGCGTCGGGTCGGCCTCGACGAGGCGTCGAGTCGCCTGGGACTTCCCCGCTTCCTCGAGCGAGCCGGCATCGAGTCGCCGCCCTCGAGCATCACGGCGCGCCTGTTGTTCTGGGTGCTGATGCTGACCTTCGTCTTGTCTGCCGTCGAGACCCTGGGCCTGACGGCGGTTACGACGACCATCGACCGATTGATCGCGTTCCTGCCCGACGTCATCACGGCCGGGCTGATCCTCGTGCTGGGGCTGCTGCTCGCCCGCTTCAGCCGCAGCGTGGTGGCTTCCGCAGCGGCGGCGGTGAACGTCGGCGAAGCGACTCGGCTGGGCGCGGCGACCCAGAGCCTCGTCGTGCTGGTCGTCGCCGTGCTGGCGCTCGAACAGCTCGGGATCGACACCCAGATCCTGACCACCATCATTTCCGTCGCTTTCGCTGCGGCCGGCTTGACCCTGGGCATTGCGTTCGCTCTGGGTGCGCGGCCGGTGATCTCCCACATCCTCGCGGGCCACTTCCTGCGGCAGTCCCTGACGCCGGGCGAGTCCGTCGAAGTGGGTGGCCGCCGGGGAACCGTGGAACGGGTGGGCGCGGTGGACACTCTCTTCAGCGATGGTGCCAACCGCTGGAGCGTGCCGAACTCCCGGCTGCTCGACGAGGAGATCGTCCGCTGAGGTCCTACGCGGAGGCTTGAGCCTTGCCGTTCGGGCCCATGGCGAGGAAGCGTTGTCGCTGCTCGCCGCTGCCGATCATGACCAGCTCGGAGCCCGCCGTCAGCTCGGTGGATGCCGGCGGATTCGCCCGGAAGTGGTCGCCTTCCCGGATGGCGACCACGTTCAGACCCGTCGCGGACCCGATGCCGCTCTCGGCCAGCAGCTTCCCGAAGAGATGCTCCGGCGTGCGTTCGACGAACAGCTCGGTGCCCTCGCCCAGGACGATGAGATCGCGCCCGCGGACCATGGCGACCAGGGTCTGGACCGCCAGCGATCCGTGGCTGAGGGCGAAGTCTGCGCCGGCCCGGTGGATCGCCTCGAGGTTCCAGTCGTGACTGATGCGGCTGATGATGTGTGCGGTACGGCTGAGACGGCGGCAGTAGATGGTCAGGAACAGGTTGGTGGCGTCGTCGTTGGTCGTCAGCACCACCGAGCGCGCCTCTTCGATGCCGGCGCGCTTGACGGTGTCCAGATTCGCCGCGTCACCGATTACGACTCGGTCGGCGCACTCGCTCAGCTTGTCGCGCAGGCCGGGGTCCGCGTCGAGAATCGTGACCTGCACCTCGCGTTCCCGTAGGGCTCGGGCGACGGCCTGACCCACGTTGCCGCCACCGATCACGAGGACCGGCGCTTCCTCTGTCGCCTGGTAGATGACGAAGAGCGCGTCGAGCTCGGTGACCTGTTCTTCCGTGCCGACGACGACCGGCACGCTGTGCTCGGAGAGCAGGGTGTCGGGACCGGCGGGCAGCAGTCGGCCGCGTTCCCAGACCGCGACGACGTTCAGCCCGGTCATCGCGCGCAAATGGCTGTCCCGGACCGTGCGACCCGGGAGGGCCGTGCCGTGGATCGGGAACTCGGCGATGACCAGGTCCCCGAAGTGCCCGATCCGTTGGGCGGATCGGAAGCCGTCGGCGACGCGCGTCGCCAGCTGCTCTCCCAGCCGCTGCTTGAGGGGCAGGACCTGGGTGGCGCCGCTCAGCTCGATCACATCGATGGAGTCCACGTTCTCGGCGAGAGCGACCACCGGGACGTCGGGTGCAACCTCGCGCACCGTCAGCGTGATGTTCGTGTTCTCGGTGTCGCTCATGTTCGCGAGCACCAGGCGTGCCTGTGCGGCCCGGACCGCGCGGAAGGTGCCGGCCTGGACCCGGGATCCGGCGACCACGGACACCTCGTCGGTGTGGAGGCCGGCCGCTTCGGCGGTGTCCGGTTCGATGACGACGTACGGGATCCCGAGGTCGTCGAGACGCGGAATCAGCGCGCGCGCGAGCTCGTCATAGCAGCAGATGACGACGTGGCCCGCGAGGTCGTCGGCGACCTTGCGCGGTGCGCGCGATCTCAGCTGGGCCTCGAGCCACGGCGCGTAGAAGAAGCGGATGAAGGTAAAGGGCGCCACGATCAGGAGCATCACGATCCCGTACACCAGCACGATGATCGTGAAGCCGCGACCGAGATCACTGTGGAAGGTGATGTCGCCGAAGCCGAGGGTGCTCATCACGGTGAGCGTCCAGTAGAGCCCGGTCAACCAGGAATGCTGTTGGCCCTCGTAGATCATGATGGCGTGGAACAAGACCGTGAAGACACCGATGGACGCCGCCAGGATGGCCGCATAGCGAGCCAGGGCGCGGAGGTTGCGGCGTGATTCGCGTTCCGAGAGGAGGTACGCGAACTGCGAGGGCAGGAACTTCACGGCGCGTAGCGTAGCTCGTAGGCCAGTGACCTACTCGGGGCACGGGTCAGGCGGGGGTTCGGATCCAGCCGTCCAGGCGCAGGATCAGCTCGTCGAGCAGCTCCGCTCGATCCCCCTCGCCTCCGGGGTCTCCCTCGCTCGCGAGCACCAACTCCATGATGGTCGAGGTGACGAGGTTCACGACCAGTCGCAGGGTCGCATTCGAGAAGTCGGGATGGACGAAGCCTCCCGCGTGTTCGCGGATCTGCTGGGACAAGTCGAGAATCCGCTCGCCCACGGCCTGCACGGACGGAAGGGAGTTCGTGTACGGCACCTGGTAGAGGAAGACGGCGACGAGCTGCCGCTCGCGCGCCACGGTCTCGTAGATGTGCTCGATCCAGCGTCGGACCGCGTCCTCTCGCTGGCGGCTCACCACGTCCAACGCACCCGCTGCGAGTCCGTCGAGCACGCGTTCGACCAGGCGCTCGGCCACGACGGCCACGATCGCGTCCTTGCCCGGGAAGTACTCATAGAGCGACGAGATGTTGACGCCGGCGCGTTCAGCGATGTGGTTGGTGGTCGTTCCGACGTAGCCCCGCTCCGGTAGAAGCCAAGCGCAGGCGGTAACGACGGCCTCGAAGGTCTCCCGCGATCGGCGCTGGGCGGGGAGCTTTCTGACAGTGAAGTCGGGCTCTTTGGCGCTTCGTTGCACCGGCGGAACCTCGTGACCCGAAATCCGAGTAATACCAAGTGATTACTTGGATTAGGCTAGCAGCCCCGGGATCGAAGAGGAGGCCAGGGACGATGTCGAGGGTGTCGCATACGAAGTCGCGGAAGGAGTCCCGTCTCGAAGGTCTCCGGCTTCGCCTGGCCACCGAGATCGAGACCGGCGGCGGTCGCCACGACGAACCGTCGATCTACGGCGGACCCGCCGGAGATCCGGGGCTGGCCGGTGGGCCGGACAGCATTTCCTGGGAGATCCATGCGGACCTGGCGAGCCTCGCGTTGGCCGGGACTGCGGCCATCCTGATGGAAGTGCTGCATCCATCGGTGATGCACGGCGTGTACACCCAGTCCTCGTACCGCGAAGACCCGCTGCGCCGGGCCCGCAACACCCTGGGCTACGTGCTGCGAACCACCTTCGGAAGCACCGCCGGCGCGACGGACGTGATCGGGCGAGTCAAGACGATCCACGGTCGCGTCCGCGGAACCCGTGCGGACGGCGTGTCCTACTGCGCGCTGGACCCGGAGCTGATCGCCTGGGTGCACACCTGCATCCCCTGGGCCGTCATGACCGCCTTCGATCGCAGCCGTCGTCCTCTGCGCCGCGAGGAAAAGGACCGCTACCTGCGCGAGCAGGCGGTGATCGGTCGCATGGGAGGCGCGGACTGGGTGCCGGAAAGCGTCAGCGAGCTCGACGACTACGTCGAACGCATGAGGCCGCTGCTGGCGATGAACAGCCAGACCGTCGACTTTCTCGGGTTCCTCGAGGGTCGTGTGGATCAGCCGCGAGTCGGACGCCGCGACCTCTTCGACCGCTGGGTTTCGGTGCGGGCTTCGATGGCACTGATGCCCGAGTGGGCGCGCCGCATGACGGGCACCCACCAGCCGGAGCCGGTGGCCCGCTTCGTGTTCGCGCCCGTCGATCGGCTCAAGGCACGTCTGCTTCGTTGGGCGTACCCGGAGCCGCCGTGTGTCTCGCTCGCCCGGGAGCGCGCGCTAGGGAGCCGCCCGGATCCCCGAAACCACCAGCGCGACGGACGCGCGGATCAGGCTCTCGGCGTCCGTGCGCGGCTCCTTCCCGCTGCCGATGAACATCTCCCAGATCAGGGAGACATGGAGCAACCAGATCAGCTCCGCGGTGCGGGGCACGTCGAGATCCGGTCTTAGCTCCCCGCGACCGACCCCGTTGGTCAGCGCGGCTTCGAGACGGGCCCGATACCCGCGACCGAACAGGCTGACGTCTGCCGGGGTGCGCTCGGCGATGGCCCCGGGGTTCTGCATCAGGATCCGCCGCAGCATCGGGGTGTCGCGCGCGTGGCGAATGGACGCCGCCATGGCCTCGCCAATGTTGTCTGCCACTGAGCCTTTCGCGTGTTTGACGGCGAGCCGGGTCGCCGACCGCCAGGCTTCCGCCTGTCGCTTCCAGACCTCGGCCATCAGCGCCTTCTTGGATGGGTAGTGGTCGTAGACGAGGCCCTTGGACACACGCGCGCGCTGCGCGATCTGGTCCACCGTGGTGGTTTCGAAGCCGAGCTCGGAGAACAGCTCGGTGGCCGCGTCGATGATGCGCTCGTGACGGCGCTGGCGGGCGACCGCTCGGGAGCCGGCGGCCGGGCTGCGTGTGGCTCGGGCGGTCACCGGAGGGTCCATCCCGCGCGTGCGGGAGCGGGTTGGAGGTTGCCGCTCATCTCGTGGGCACTTTGACCGGATCCTCCCTGTCGCGCAAACAGATTCTGGCGCGCAGGCCGGGACCCGGACGCGGAGTGGCCCCCTCGACCCGTCGACCCGCCCGAACGACCGACGCGCCCGGCCCGCTCAAGTCGTGTCGCCGCCTACCGATTCACCTCCAGGAGCACCCTGGAGGGATCCGAGATGCAGATCTTGAGCGGCCTGGCGACCCTGGCTTTCGTCGTGGTCGGCGCCCTCGTCGGCATTCGACTGCTGTTCCTGGCGAGGCGTACGAGGAAGCTTCCGGAGGCGAGTGTGGGCCTGGCGCTGCTTCTGATCGGCGGCATCGGGTACCCGATGGCCATCGCGGCCGGGACCCCAGGACTCGTGGCAGCCTCCACCGGCCTCGACCTGATGGTGGTCAGCACCTTCGTCATTGACTTCGGCTTCATCGCCGTGGTCGTCTTCACCTGGTCCGCCTTTCGGCCTCAGGAAGGTTGGGCGCGTGCGCTGCTCGGCTTCCTGTCGCTTTCGTACGTCGCACACGCCATCTCGATCGGCATCTCCAGTGCGAGCATGACGAGTCCCGCCGACGTGATGAGTTCCGCCCTGCCTGCCACCCTCGCCGGCCAGATGCTGAACTCGCTGGCGTTCGGCTGGACGGCGATCGAGGCCTACCGCTACTGGTGGATGCTGCGGAAGCGGGTCGCCATTGGTCTCAGCGATCCCATCGTCGTCAACCGCTTCCTGTTGTGGGCGATCGCCGCGACCTGCTCGCTGCTGACCAACGCCATCAGCTGGTGGGTCGTCTTCCAGGGCATCGACTTCTTTGCCAGCACCGGCGTACAGGCGGCGATCGGCGTCCTCTCGGTGTCCTCGTGCACCGCGCAGTACCTGGCCTTCCTGCCCCCGAAGCGGTACCTCGCTCGCTTCCGCACATCGGACGCGGCCGGGGCATAGCGATCCCGTCCCGCCTGGCGGGAACCGTTGCCGTGGTACGCTGCGTGGCATGCCTCCCAGCCCGACGGACCCGAACCAACGCGACCGGCTCGAGGACTTCGAGGCCCGCGAGCTCACCTTCCTTGGCCAGACCCGGCCCGTGTTCGTGTCGGGCGAAGGCCCCGCCGTGATCGTGATGGCGGAGATGCCCGGGATCCACCCCCAGGTCTGTACCTTCGCGCGCCGGGTGCGCGACACCGGGTTCACCGTGTGGATGCCACAACTCTTCGGCGACCCGGGTGCGCCGATCAACGTCCCACGCGGCGTGGGCGTGATGCTGCGCGCCTGCATCAGTCGCGAGTTCCGGGCGTTCGCGGCAAACCGGTCGAGTCCCGTCATCGACTGGCTACGGGAACTGGCCGTCCATGCCTTTCCTCTCTGCGGTGGCCTCGGCGTCGGCGCAATCGGAATGTGCTTCACGGGAAACTTCGCCCTGTCGCTGATGCTCGAGCCGGTGGTGCGGGCGCCTGTCCTCTCGCAACCCTCGCTGCCCCTCTTCCAGCACGCCGGGCTCCACATTGCGCCGGACGAGCTCGCGCAGGTGAAGGAGCGCATGCAACGCGAGGACCTCACGGTCCTCGCTTATCGCTTCGAGGGGGACCCCTTCTGCCGTGCCGAGCGTTTCGCCGCGTACCAGGAAGCGCTCGGGGACCGCTTCGTCGGACGCGCGCTTCCCGATTCGTCGGCGAACCCCGACGCCCCCGGCAACATGCCGCCGCACAGCGTGGTGACTGGGCACCTCATCGACCGGCAAGGCGAGCCGACCCGCGAGGCGCTGGACGAGATTCTCGGGTTCTTCCGAGAGCGACTGATCGACTGATCGACTGGGAGACCAGGAGCGGGACCGGCTAGACGAGCTCGAGCCCGTCGTCGAGCACCACGGCGAACAGCAGGGGCTCATTGCCGACGGACCGGAAGCCGTGGACGCTGCCCGCGTCGCGCACCACCAGGTCGCCCGGGTGCCACAGCTCTCCGCGATCCTCCTCGGCCTGTCCCGCCAGGATGAGAACCTGCTCGAGGCCACCGTGTCGGTGCCGGGGTACGGCCGCCTCGACATCCAGCTGCACGAGGCCACAGTCGGAGGAGGCTACCGACGCGCCCCCCTGCAGGTGGAACAACCGCATCCCGGGAGCGAAGCCGTCGACCCAGGAGTCGCTTGCCGGGGCGGCGGCCGCCGTCAGGATCGAGCGCACCGGAGCGTCCGGGAGGTCGAAGAGGCGGGCGATCCGCTCGGCGAAGCCCGCGAAGGGGGTCGCGGGGTCGGCGATGGCCATCACTCGCGCGCGCAAGGCAGCGGTGGGCTCGACCGGGCCCTGCCTCTCGCTCATGAGCCCTCTCCTTGACCGGAGTCCGACGGGTCGCCGTCGATCAGTCGGTTGCGCAGAACTGCCATTCCCCGGGACAGACGGGACTTCACCGTTCCCAGAGGCAGGCCGCACCGGCTCGCGATCTCGTTGCAGGCGATTCCCTGCAGGTAGTTCAGCTCGATCACCATGCGCTGTCCCTCCGGAAGCGTGGCCAGTGCCTCGAGCGCCAGGCTGCGGTCGGCGTGGCGAAGGACATCCATCGCGCTGTCTGGGTCTCCGACCTCGTCGTCGTCCCGCAAGGGTCGAATCCCGTGACGCCTCGCCGCGTCCCGCTTGCGCACCCGGTCCAATGCTCGGCTGCGCAGCTTGACGCGCAGCCAGGTGCGGACACCCGCGCGCGAGGGCTCGTAGCTTTCGGCCTTTCGCCAGACTTCGAGGAACACGTCGTGAATCAGATCCTCCGCGTCGCGCCGGTTGCCTAGCACGCTATACGCGTGAGCGAGCATCCAGGATGCATGACGGTCGTAGAGAGCGCCCAGGGCACTGGCGTCACCGGCCGCGAGCTCGAAGAGCAGCTGACTGTCTTCTCTGCCGTCGGTGGCGTCCGTGGCGTCGGGTAGGCCCGATTCTGAACCGCCCTCATCCGTCATGGCGGGATCTTTGCACCACGCCGCCTGGGGATCAAGACAGCAGGGATCGTTTCTGGCCGCCGCGTCGTATCGAATGGAGCGACGCTAGGCGCCGCGACGCCGTTCTCGAGGAGATCTCATGGCCGTCCGTACAGAGTATCCCGACGTGGGAGATCCCGCCGTCGACTTCACCCTGGCCTCGACCCACGGACTCGTGCAGCTGTCGGAGCTGCTCGAAGACGGGGCCGTGCTGCTCGTGTTCCATCCGCGCGACAACACCCTCGTGTGTACGAAGCAGTTGTGCAACTATCGGGATCACCTGTCGATGTTCGCGGAGTACGACGTGCAGATCGTCGCCATCAACCACGACTCACTGGATTCCCACCGCTCGTTCGCGGAGAAGTACTCGCTCCCGTTCCCGCTGGCGTCAGACCCCGACCGCAAGGTCTCCCACGCCTACGGCGTCCTGCTGGACCTGTTCAAGGCGCGTCGGGCGATGGTGCTGATCGGCGAGGACGGGCGGGTGTGGTGGCGCTATTCCGAGCTGCGCGTCTTCCACCGCACCGCGGACGACCTGCGCCAGGTTCTCGAAGAGCTCCGCGGAGCTGGTTGATGCCCTACGAGGTCACCCGCTTCTCGCATCCGGGCACCATCGATGCGGACGGTCATGTGCTCGAGCCGGCGACCTTGTGGGACGACTACCTCGAACATCGGTATCGAGACCGGGCGCTGCGCGTTCGCGTCGACGAACACGGACTCGAGTATCTCGAGATCGACGGGCGGCCCTCCGAGCGGACGAATCGCGGCTCACTGGGTCTCATGGGCGCGATGGGGGACCTGGAGGCGCGTCCCTCCAAGGAACGGCGCTACGCGGACACGATGCCGTTCGGCGCGGGCGACGCGGCGGAACGGATCGAGCTGCTCGACCGCGAGAACCTCGAGAAGGCCGTGCTCTACCCCACGATCGGACTGCTCTGGGAATGCGAGCTGATCGACCCCGAGCTCACGATCGCCTACCAGCGGGCCTACAACCGCTGGATCGCCGACTTCTGTCGCGATTCCCGCGGTCGCCTGGTGCCGGTCGCGCACCTCTCGCTTTCCGACCCGGAGGGTGCGGCGAACGAGCTCGAGCGCGCCGTCTCGGACGGCTGCCGTGGCGGCTTCGTGGCCCCGTTCACCCACCACCAACAGGCACACGGTCACAAGGACCACGACGTCCTGTGGGACCGCGCCGTGGCACTCGACGTGCCGATCGCGATCCATCCCACCTTCGAACCGTTCTGGGCGGCACCGGTGCGCTTCAAGGGGATCGGGCCCCCGCGCGAGTTCTTCTACAACGTGATGCTCAAACAAGGGGTCCAACAGGCCTTCCTGTCCTTCATTGCCCTCGGCACACTCGATCGCTTCCCCGCGCTCCGACTCGGGATCCTCGAAGCCGGTGCCGGCTGGATCGGGGCCTTCCTCGACCGCGCCGACGCGGTTGCGGAGACACCGACGGGTCTGGCAGCCGGGCTGAAGCGGCGGCCCAGCGAGTACTTCCGCGACCAGTGCTTCATCTCGGGTGACCCGGACGAGACCGCGCTGCCCCACGTGATCGACCACGTCGGGACGGACTGCTTCATGTGGGCGACCGACTATCCGCATCCGGATCACCCGGGGACCTGGGCTCCGTCTCTCGAAAAGCTGGTCGCGACGCTCTCCGACGAGACGCGCGCCAAGCTGCTCGGCGGCAACGTGTCGCGGATCTACGGCCTCGCGTGAAGACGCGCACTGTCAGCGGACGAGCACGCGCCCACAGCTGACACAGCGGATCACCGCGTCGTCCGGTTGCTCTCTCATGCGTTTGTACTCGAGCACCGGCAGCTTGATGCCGCAGCCGTCGCAGCGGCCGTCGCCGAGCTGTGCCGCGACGCGGCCCCCGAGCTTCGGCTTCGCCCGCAGCCGGTCGTACTCCTCGAGGACCGCCGGGGGAATCTGCTGGACCCAGGGCGCGCGCTGCTCCGCGAGCCTGGCGAGCTCGGCGTCGATCTCGCCCTCCGCCTTCCGGATCGCCTCTCGGATCTCGGCTGCCTCCGCATCGCTGCGTTCGCGCGCGCTGCGGTTCTGGGCCATCTCGCCCTCGAGTCCGTCGATTTCCTCGAGCAGCTCCATCTCACGTTCTTCGAGGCCAGCCTGGCGCTGTCGCAGCAGTCGCACCTCTTCCTGCTGTGATCCGAGTTCCTTGGGAGAGGTTATGGTCCCGGAGTAGAGCTTGTCTTCGGCCTCCTGAGCCTTGGCGGCGACGTCCTGGACCTCCACCTCGAGTTCGTGCTCGGACCGGCCGAGGCCCTCCCGTCGTCCGCGCAGCAGCTCGTGGTCGGCGTCGAGGGACGCCGCCTGTGCTTCGCACGCCACCAGGCTCTCGCGTTCCGGCAGGTCGCGTCGGTGAACGATGAGCTTGTCTGCCGCGAGGTCGAGCCTCTGGACCTCGAGCAGCGGGGAGAGGGGGGAGGACACGCGCGAGAGCGTACCATGCCACTCTCATGAAGCGCCCACGAAACACCCATCGCGCGGGGAAGACGCAGCCATGACACCTCTCGACTCGGAGAAGCTCACAGAACTGGAGGTCGACCTGCGCGCGCTCGTCCTCGAGCTGCGGCTGTCGATCGAAGGGGGGCGCGAAGGGGTGAAGCCCGTCGGTCTCGATCAGCCGATCGGTCGCCTGTCGCGCATGGATGCGATCCAGCAGCAGAACATGCTGCAGGCGAATCATCGCGCCGCGCAGTTGCGACTCGCCGCGGCCGAAGCGGCGCTGCGACGGATCGAACAGGAAGAGTACGGGGCTTGCGTGAGCTGCGGTGAAGACGTCGCCTTCGCGCGTCTGAAGGCGCGGCCGGAGAGTCCCTTCTGCGTTTCCTGTCAGGGCAAGCGCGAATCGGGCTGAGGCCTAGTCGAGCAGCTCGCTGAGATCGCTCTCGAGCGTCCCGAGATCGAGGCGGTTGAGGAAGTTCGAGTACGCCATCCACGCGGCCAGCGCTGAAGGGTCGGCGACCTGGGGCGGCAGGTGCTGGGGCGCCACGACGACGCCGCGATCGCGAAGCTGCACCAGGTCCGCCAGGTCGGCCAAGGTCAACTTGCCGCAGAAGAGCAGCTGCACCCGGTCGAGCCGACCGCGGCGCACCGCCAGCCGGACGAAGTTGTAGACCTCGACGAAACCCCGGCTGTAGGAGAGGTCCTTGGTGAAGGGACCGCGTTCGGGCGTACTGCCCCGGAACACGCGCACGCAGGTGGGCCAGGCTTCGACCTCGCTGCGCCCCTCGGCGCAGAGTCGCTGGAACACCTCGAGGAAGCTGGCTCCGCACTCGGCCCAGTGGATCGCCCGGATGCGATCGGTCACGCGTCGCAGGCGCCTCGGATACGAGCTGAAGGTGATGACCTCGATGAAGAGGGCGAGCCCTTCCTGGGTGATGGTGGTCGAAGGAGTTCCCTTGCCGAGAAAGGTGCAGACCGGCTGGGCGAGGCCGTTCAGGGTCGTCCCGACGTGAACCCAACCTTCGTGCACCTCGAGCACCCGAACGTCGCGCTCGCGAAACTGCGCGTCGGAGCGAAGCTTGATGTAGTCGGACCCGGCCGCGGCGTCGGCGATGATGTCGTCGTCCAGGCGAACCTGAACGTGCGCTGCCTCCCCGCCGAAGTAGTCGTCGAGTCGGCCCTGCAGCAGCTGCATTGCCTGGGTCGCGTCGAGGTTGGCCGGCTGGGTCTCGACGAAGGCCGCCTCGTCGAGGTTGCGAAGCGCCTCGTCGAGCAGCTCCGCGAGTTCCACGAGGGAAGGGCCGCCGCTGTGGAAGGGCTCGTCGGCGCGCCCGTAGAGGACCGCCGAGATCTCGTGGAACTCGTCGGTTCCCCGGGCCTCCAGCATGCGCAGGACGTCGTCGTACTCACGGCACATGCGGCGCATCATGCGCGCGGCCGGGTCGTCGGCGTCGAGCCGGCGCTCGATCGCGCGGTCGATCTGCTCGAACACGCTGCGGGCAGCGTCGCTACCCAGAGGTAGGGGGCGGCCCTCGTAGTAGCTCCGGTCGACGGCGGGCTGGCGTGCGCAGCCGGACGCGAAGAACTGCTCCCGGACGGCGTCGCCCCACTTCACGGCGTCGAGGATCCGGATCGGACTCTGGGCCGTGACGATGCGATCGGAGAGGGTTCGGACGAGGCGCCGGTACTGCTTCTCTTCTTTCGGGACCTCCGACTCTCCCGCTTCCTTCGAGATGGCCAATTCAGATGCCCGCGAGTTGCGACAGGCTGATGGTGGCGAGACTCAGGACGAGGAAGAACCCGCACATGTCGGTGACGGTCGTCAGGATGGGACTGGAGGCGAGCGCCGGATCGAAGCCGAAGCGACGTAGTCCGAGGGGCACCATACCCCCGATGGAAACCGCGATCAGGGTATTCAGCGCCAGGGCCGAGCCCACGACCAGCCCCAGGGTCACGTTGTCCTTCCACAGCCAGGCGAGCACACCGATCAAGAGACCGAGCACTACGCCGTTGATGCAACCGACGACCGCCTCCTTCCACCAGACCCGCAGGAACTCCGATGGCCGAACCACGCCGAGAGTCAGCTCTCGCAGACTGACGGCAACCGCCTGGTTGCCCGAGCAGCCGCTCATGTCCGAGATGATCGGAAGGAACACGGCGAGCGCGATCGCGGCCGAGAGGGTGTCCTGGTAGGCGGCGATCACGCTGGCCGCGACGACGTTGAGGACGATGTTGATGGACAGCCAGCCGAGCCGGCGGCCCGAACGAGTGAGCAGGGGCATGCTGCGCAGCTCTTCGCCGCCCACGATGCCGCGGCTCTTGCGCTCGTCGGCGTGCACCTCCTCGACGCGCGCTTCGTCGACGTCCTCCCGCAACAGTACGCCGACGAGATGGTCCAGCTCGTTCACGACCGGAATGCCCAGGAAGCGGTAGCGGTCGAAGAGGTCGAAGAGCTCGGCCAGCGGCGCCGTCGCTGCGATGGAGATCGGGTGCTGCAGCATCAACGACCCGAGGGTTCGATCGCGCCGCGCCAGCAGCAGGTCGCGGAGAGGGAGCACGCCCGCGAGCTCACCCCGGCTTCCCAGGGCATACACGTACTGGATCGGGAAGTCCGCGTAGCGTTCGACGTTCTCCTGCAGGTGGGTGATCAGCTCGCGGGTGGTCCAGTCCGACGGCACGGCCACGAACTCGGTGATCATCAGGCCGCCGGCGGATTCGGCGGGGTACTGGAGAAGGGTCCGTGCCGACTCGACGGTCTCGGGCGAGGCCTCGGTGAGGATCGCCTCGGCGCTGGCGTGGTCCAGCTCGGCGAGCAGGTCGGCGCGCTCGTCGCTCTCGAGGGCGTCGAAGATCTCCGCGGCCTCGGCAGGGACCATCTCCTCCACGGCCTCGGCCGCGTGGGAGTCGGGCACCTGCTCGAGGAGATCGGCGGCGACCATGGGCGGCAGCGCCGCCAACACCACGCCGCGCTCTTCGGGTTCCAGCCGCCCGAAGGCGTGCACGCGCTCGGTCTCGCCCAGTTCGTCGAGCAGCTGGGTCAGCGCTGCGGTGTCCCCGTCCTCGGCGGTTTCGAGGAGGTCGTCCCAGACCCGTACCTTCTCCCTGTCCTTCTCCTTGTCTTTTTCCTGGACGGGATCGGTCTCGTTCTCGGTCACAGTGCCCTTCCTGGTCCGGGTCTTCCGGGCGAGCCGCATCTTGCGTGTGCGTGCGTGCCTGCGACGGGAGTATCGAGGAGGCGCAGCCTTTCGCCAGTGGCAACGAGACGAGGCCTCGCGCGGGGTCTGGTACTCTCCGGTCCTCCTTTCAGGGAAGCCGCCCAATGAGCAAGCTCCTCGCGCTTTCGTTCGATGCCGACGCGTCACCCCGCATCCGCTTCCAGAATGCAGGTGCGGGTGCGCCGGGTCGCAAGGCTGCGCCGCGGGTCTACGGCTGGGGCGTCGGGTGGTATCCCGGCAGCGAGCGCGGTGCGTCGGTCGTGAAGGACCCGACCTCTTCGGGCGACCCCAGTGTCGACCAGGCGCTGGGAGACTGGGGGCGCTTCCGCTCGACCCTCTTCGTCTGTCACCTGCGCGGCCACCGCCGGAAGAGGTCCCAGGAGGACGCCCAGCCCTTCGTAAGGAGCTACGGCGGGCGGCAGTGGGTGTTTGCGCACGACGGGGACCTCGAGCGGGACTGGTCGAGCCGGCTCGATCTCGGGGACGACCCGGCCTTCGAGCCGCTCGGGCGCACGGACAGCGAGCATGCCTTCTGCTGGTTGCTGAGCAAGTTGCGCGAGCGTCGTGCCCGGTCCCTCGGCGACGTCGAGCCGTCCGAGCTGCTGTCCTGGTTCGCTGAGCTCGACCGGGCGGGGCAGGTGAATGCGATGCTCGCCGACGGAGAGCAGCTCGCGGTGTACCGGGACGGCGAGGAGCGCGGGCATATCTACTCACGGCGTCGTCTTCCGCCTCACGGAAGCACGGTGCTCGAGTCCGACGACGTTCGCGTGGAGCTCGACGACCCGGAGGACCCGAATCGCACGGCGCTCGTCTTCGCCAGCGACGCCCTCTCCGAGGACGAATGGTCGCCGCTATCCGGTGGACAGCTCGTGCTTGCCCGCCGCGGATCGGTGGTCTGGGACAGCCATCCCGCGGAAGCGGCGGCGGTGTCCGCCACCACCGCGCGCGCCCCCGCGCCGCAGGTCCGCAGCGAGGCGAGCTACCAGACCGCTGCCGCCCAGCCGCTGCCCGCCGCGTCGCCGGCGGTGCTGCCTCGCGAGCGCCTGCTCACGGTGGTCCACGAGACCCACTACAGCTACCAGCAGCCCGTCGAGCGCAGCGGTCACCGGATCCTGATGCGGCCGGTCAGCGACGCGCTGCAACAGGTGGAGAGCTACTCCTTCGAGATCAGCCCCCATGCGGAGTACGAGGAATACGAGGATGTCTTCGGCAACACCGCCATCGGTGTCGAGCTGACGGACCCGTACTCGGAGCTTTCCATCGTGAGTCGCTCGCAGGTTCGCGTGCGCGCGCCCGAGCCGATCGAGAGCCGATCCCGCCGATCGCGCATCCCGCTCGTCTGGATGCCCTGGCAGCGCCAGATGATGTCCCCGTACCTGCTTCCCGCCGAGCTGCCGGAGTCCCAGCTCGAAGAGCTCTCGAACTTCGCCATGAGCTTCGTGGAACGCAACGACCACGACCTGATCGGCTCCGTGCTCGACATGAACGAGACCATCTATCGTGACTTCGAGTACGTCTCCGGGTCGACGACCGTGTCGACGACACCCTTCGAGGTGCTCGAGGCGCGGCGGGGCGTCTGCCAGGATTTCGCGGGGCTCATGATCTGTCTCTCGCGGCTGCTGAACGTCCCCGCGCGCTACCGCATGGGGTACATCTTCACGGGCGTCGACTATGAGAACAAGGTGCAGTCGGACGCGTCCCACGCCTGGGCCGAGCTCTACATCCCGCGCCTGGGCTGGCACGGCTTCGATCCCACCAACGGTCGCGAGGTCGGCGCGGACCACGTACGCGTCGCGTGCGGCCGCAACTACCGGGATGCGACGCCGACCTCCGGCACGATCTATCGCGGCGGCGGCATGGAGACACTTTCGATCGGTGTGCGTGTCGAGGCCGTCGAGGACCCGGGCCCGAGTCTGTTCCAGCACCAGCACCAGGGCTGAGCGCGCCAGCGGGTCAGGGGCTCTGCTGCTGGCTCTGCTGCTGCTGACCCTTCCGCGGCACGATCGGGGTCGGGTCGAAGAACTCGTCGTGGATGACGCCGCAGATCTCGGCGGTCGCGCCGACGATCCAGGTGAGCGTGTCGTGCAGACCGTCTTCCAGCACGCCGTCGATGTCCCGCGCGGTGAAGCGAGTCAGCGTTTCGTTGAGCAGCTCCCGAGACTGGCTTCCGATCGTGGTCGGTGCGGGCGGGCACACGAGATCCAGGAAGTTCCGGGCGCGGTGCAGGTTGTGCAGAACCGAACGCGGGAAGCTCCGGTCGAAGAGCAGGAACTCGGCCACGGTGGGGCCCGAGAAGGGCTTGTCGCCCCGCTTGAGGAACGGCTCGACACCAGAGCACGAGCGCAGGGTCGCGAGCCACTGGGCCGCTTCCGCCGGCGACTCCTGCTCGGCCGCAGTCGGTCCGATGCTGTGGAACTTGATGTCGAGGAGCCTTGCGGTCTGTCCCCCGCGTTCGAGCGCCGTGCCGAGGCGCATGAATTCGAACGGGTCCTCGTGCAGCATCGTCTCCTGAGCGATCCCGTGGAACAGGCAGCACTGGTTCCGGATGTGGAGATAGAAGGCGTGGCGGTCCTTTTCGTAGAGCCGTCGCGCGGTCTTGCTCTCGATCCAGACCCACAGGTCGTTGAGGACCTCCCACATCTCGAGGCTGATCGTCTCGCGAATGGTGCGCGCGTTCTCGCGCGCGGCGCGCAGGGACGAAAAGAGTGAGCTGGGGTTCCTGGGGTCCCAGCTGAGGTAGTCCTGGACGAGCTCGGGGTCGTCCCGCTCGTCCTCCTCGGTCAGCCCGGTGAAGTCGTCCTCTTGCCCGGCGACGACCACCAACGGCCGCCAGCGTTCGGTGTCCGGCAGGTTCACGTCCAGCTGGAAGGCGCGATTGACGGCGAGCATGCGCGACAGGACGTCAGCGCGTTCGATGTATCGGTTGAGCCAGAAGCAGCTCTCGGCGACTCGCGAGATCACGATGCGGTCTCCTCGAGCACCCAGGTGTCTTTCGACCCGCCGCCCTGGCTCGAGTTGACGACGTAGGATCCTTCCACGAGCGCGACGCGCGTGAGCCCACCCGGAAGCACCCAGGGGTCGTCGCGCCCGGTCACCACGTACGGCCGCAGGTCGACGCGGCGCGGACCGACGCCCCGGCTCGTCCAGGTCGGACAGGTGGAGAGCTCGATCCGCGGCTGGGCGATGTAGTTGCGCGGGTTGCTGCGGATGCGTTCCGCAAAGTCCTTGCGTTCCCGGCGCGACGCCTGGGGGCCGATCAGCATGCCGTAGCCGCCCGCCTCGTTGACGGCCTTGATGACGAGCTCGCCCACGTGGTCGAGCACGTAGGCCAGGTCGTCCTCGCGCGCGCAAACGTAGGTGGGGACCTGTCCCAGGATCGGCTCTTCGGACAGGTAGAAGCGGATCATGTCCGGGACGTAGGGGTAGATGCCCTTGTCGTCGACGACGCCGTTTCCGATGGCGTTCGCGAGCGCCACGTTGCCCTTGGCATAGGCGCGGACCAGGCCCGGCACACCGAGCGCACTGTCCTTCCGGAACACTTCCGGGTCGAGGAAGGGGTCGTCGATGCGCCGGTACAGGACATCGATGCGCCGCGGGCCGAGGGTCGTCTTGGCGTACAGGCGGTCCCGGTCGACGAACAGATCGCGTCCTTCGACGAGCGGGACGCCCATGCGTCGCGCGAGGAAGCTGTGCTCGAAGTAGGCCGAGTTGAACGGGCCGGGGGTCAGGACGGCTGTGCCGTCTTCGTCGTCCGGCGCGGGCCCCACGGCCGCGAGCGCGTCGCGCAGGCGGATCGGATACTCCTCGACGCCCATCACGCGCGACTCGGCGAAGACGTGCGGGAACACCTTCTTCATCATCATGCGGTTCTCGAGCACGTACGAGACACCGGAAGGCGTTCGCGCGTTGTCCTCGAGCACCACGAACTCGCCGTCCGGACCGCGGATCAGGTCGATCCCCGCGATGTGCACGTAGATGCCACCGGGGGGGCGGATGCCGCTGACTTCCGGCGTGTAGCCGCTGGCCCCGAGCACGAGGTCCCGCGGCACGACGTCCTCGGCGAGGATCCGCTGGTCGCTGTAGACGTCGTTCAGGAAGAAGTTGAGTGCGCGGATGCGCTGTTGCAGGCCGGTGCGCACGCGCTCCCACTCGGCTCCGGGGATGATCCGGGGAATGAGATCGAAGGGGAAGATCCGCTCGGCGCCTCGACGGTCCGAGTACACCGAGAAGGTGATGCCGCTCTTGAGGAAGGTCGTGTCGGCGAGTCGCTGTCGCGTGCGGAATTCACGTCCGCCGAGGCTCTCGAGCAGCTGGACGACGCGTTCGGTCTCGGGGCGCACCTTGCCGTCTGCGTCGAAGCACTCGTCGAAGGTGCCCTTGAGGGGCGCATAGTCGCTGAAGAGGGAGGAATCGGTTTCGTCGGCGCTCATGTCGGCGGCTCAGTGTAGTACGTCTTCGCGACGTCGAGAGGCCGTGGGCTGGGTATGAGATGGCTCAGGGCGGCCGGCCGCGGCGTCTGGCCGCCGAGCGCTATACACCGTGGCGTCCCCGTCCGGGGCGAGAGGAGCCAAACGATGGAACGAGATCCGGAAGGCCCGGTCGAGCACACAGCGACCGGCGGAGGGTTCGCCGGGACGGCCTGGCGGCACCGCGTACTGATTTCGAAGATCGTCCTGGCCGGGCTGATCGTCGTGGTGATTCTGCAGAACCTCGAACCCACCGACGTCGACCTGCTCTTCTGGTCGCTACCGGAGGTCCCGAAGCTGGTGATGATCCTCGTCAGCATGGTGGTCGGCGCCGGCGCCTGGGAGATCGTGCGCCGGGCGATCGCCAGTGCCTGGGAAGAGTGACGGCGGCCTGCTGCCGCGCACGTTCCTAGCCGGCCGACCCGGGGGTTTCGGCCTGCTGCCGCGCACGTTCCTAGCTCTTCGCCAGGAGGCCCCGCAAGATCAACTCCGCGATGGAGTCGGCGGTTTCCTTGGGCGAGACACGCGCGATCTCGGCGACTTCGGGCCGGGCGAATTCCCGACCCAGGCCGCCCAGCACGTGGGCGACCGCTGCCGTGTCCACGGGCTCGATGCGCCCCTCGTCCACCGCGCGGTCGAGCAAGCTCTGGGTCACCGCCATCAGGTAGCTGGCGTGGGCGTCGAAGAGGCGACCGGCGCCGGCGACCTTCGCGACGTCCGCGGACAGGGCGACGGCTTCGGGTTGAACGGCTTCGTGGGCGGCCCGCAGGTAGGCGCGCAGGGCGTCGAGGGGGGACATGCCGGGCTCGAGCACCTCGACGGCGGCCCGGCCGATGCGGTGCAACCGTCGGTCGACGACGGTGAGCAGCAGCTCGTCCTTGCTGGGCGCCAGGCCGTACAAGGTCCGCAGGGAGCAGCCCATGCGGGCGGCGATCTCCGCCATCGTGAGCTCGGCGAGCCCGCCTTGCAGCAGCTGATGTTCGAGCTCGTCGAGTAGCTCGAGCTGCCGCGCGCTCAGCTGTCGCTCGGCCTCGTAGGACAGCAGCCGTTTCGGTGCGCGGACGCCCGGGAAGCGCATGCGACCTTCTCCTGCCGTCGCCGCGGGGCTCAAGGGAGAAGCGCCTCGGGAATCTCGACGACCCGCGCGCGCAGCCATTCGCCCAGGCTCTTGGCCTGTCCGTCCTGCCGGGTCGACGCCGCGACGCCTTCCTCGAGCAGGCCGTGCAGGACGAAGTTGAGCGATCGCAACGCGGGCAGGCGGTAGCGGTCGATGGGCAGGGCGGCGGCTTCGGGCAGCAGCTCGCGCACCCGTTCGGTGGTGAGGAAGGTGTCGATCCAGGCCCACGCGCCGTCGCTGCGCGCGAAGACGCCGAGGTTCGCGTTGCCGCCCTTGTCGCCCGAACGGCAGCCGACGACAGCGCCCAGCGGCGCGCGACGCGTCGGCCCGCCGGGTGCCGGCGCGTCCGGCTCCGGGGCCGGCGAAACCTGCACAGACGCTTCGGGGATCACCGAAGACACGCTGCGGGTTTCACCGCCGAGGACGACCACTTCCTGGGGCACGCTGGCGGAGGGGATGCGTGCGGGCACGTAGACGCCGAAGGCGCGTCCGCCTCCCGGTCCACCGCCGACGCTGGTGAAGCCCGGGATCGAGGACAGCGCCAGCTCGATCATCGCGTTCGAGACGGCGCGCCCCACCTTCTGCTCGTCCGGGTCCTTCAGGGTCATCTTGAAGAAGGCTGTGGCTTCCTCGTTGGATGCGGGGTCCTCCTTGTCCGTTCGCACCAGGCGGGTCGTCACCGAGGCGAAGTCCTCGCGCGGGATGGGGCACGCCGCCCAGAAGGCGTCCTCCACCAGCTTTGCCTTGGCTTCGACGTCGAGGCCCGTCAGGCACACGTTCAGGTCCTGCCGGAAGCCGCCCGGGCGATTGATGCAGACCTTCAGGGTCGACGGCGGCGGCTCGCCCTGGATGCCGAACATGCGCACCCGGTCGGGACCGTCCTCTTCGAGCTGGATCGTGTCGAAGCGCGTGGTCACGTCGGGACCGAAGTATTCCGGGCCGCCGATCTCGTACAGCAGCTGGGACGTCACGGTCCCGATCGAGACCGCACCGCCGGTGCCCTCGTGCTTGCCGATCACCGTCGAGCCGTCCGCCGCGATCTCGGCCCACGGGAAGCCCACCCGGGACATGCCCGGCACCTCGGTGAAGAAGGAATAGTTGCCCCCGGTCGCCTGGGTGCCGCATTCAATGACGTGCCCTGCGGTGACGGCTCCCGCCAGCGCGTTCCAATCGGTGCGGCTCCAGCCATGGTGCCAGGCGGCGGGCCCGCACACGACGGCCGCGTCGGTCGTGCGACCGGTGACGACGATGTCGGCGCCCTGGTTCAGGGCCTCGACGATGCCCCAGCAGCCGAGGTACGCATTCGCCGTGAGGAAGCTCGAGGCGTCCTTGATGGGCTCGCCGGTCTCGAAGTGGTGGATCTGGTCCGCCGCCATCAGCTCGCTCATGCGGGGCAGCAGGTCGTCGCCTCGCACGTAGGCGATCTTCGGATTCAGGCCGAGCTTGCTCGCCACTTCGGCGACGGCGTCCGCGCAGCCGTCCGGGTCGAGACCGCCGGCGTTGCTCACCACCTTGATGCCCTTGTCGAGGCAGGTGCCCATCACCTGCTCCATCTGGGCCACGAAGGTGCGCGCATGGCCGCCACCCGGTCGCTTCATGCGGGTTCGCGCCAGGATGAGCATGGTCAGCTCGGCCAGCCAGTCTCCCGTGAGGACGTCGATGGGCCCGCCCTCGACCATCTCCCGGGCGGCGGAAAGACGATCGCCGAAGAAACCCGAGCAGTTCGCGATGCGGATGGGATCGGCCATGACGGGCCTCCTATTCCTTCTGATCTTCTGCGGTGCCTTCCCCCGCTGTCGGTTCGACCACCAGGAGAAGGGTCCCGCTCTCGACCTGCTCGCCGACCGCGACCCGCACCTCGCGCACGACGCCGTCCTCGGTGGCGCGCATGGGGTGCTCCATCTTCATGGCCTCGATCACGATCAGGGTGTCGCCCGCCTGGACTGCGTCGCCCACACCCACGCGCAGGTCGATGACCTTTCCGGGCATGCGGGCCACGAAGCCGCCAGCGGAATCGTCGCTGCCCGGGATCTTGAAGCGGGGCTGCACGCTGAACACGACGTCGCCCGCGGCGCCCTGGACGATCACGCGATCCTGGCTGTGGGTGATCCGCGCCTGCAGGCGTCGGCCGGCGATCTCGATGTCGATCCCGTCGTCGTGCCAGGCGTGGATGCGCGCCGTCCCGCCGTCTGGGAAGCGGAAGCGCCCGTCGCGCAGGGCGCGGTAGGCGACGGCGATCTCGTCGTCCCCGTGCAGGAAGACCTGCTTCTGGTCGGGCAGCCTCGCGTTCCGCCAGCCGCTCGGGACCGTCGCCAGCACCGGGGCATCCCGGCGGTGGATGCCCTGCAGCCACAGGGCCGCCAGCCGAGCCAGTCGCAGGCGTTCGGCTTCGTCGGGTACCAGCGCGCGCGCGGGTTTCACGCGGTCGATGAAGTCCGTCGTCGTGTCGCCGTCCAGGAACTCCGGCGCGCGCAGGGTGGCGACGAGGAAGTCCCGGTTCGTGACGACGCCGCCCAGGTGCGTGCGCGCCAGGGCCAATGCGAGACGACCCGCCGCCTCGGCCCGCGTCGAAGCATGCGCTATCACCTTGGCGAGCATCGGGTCGAAGTCCGTTCCGATCACCGAGCCCTGGGCGACGCCCGAATCCCAGCGGACCGCCGGACTCGCCGCGGGCGAGAAGGCCGCCAGGGTTCCGGTGGCCGGCAGGAAGTCGTTGGTCGGGTCTTCGGCGTAGAGCCGGGCTTCGACGGCGGCGCCGCGGAAGCGGATGTCGTCCTGTGCGTAGCCGAGGGTCTCCCCTGCGGCGATGCGCAGCTGCTCGCGCACGAGATCGATGCCGGTGACCATCTCGGTGACCGGATGCTCGACCTGCAGGCGGGTATTCACCTCGAGGAAGAAGAACTCGCCCGAGTCGTCGTCGAACAGGAACTCGACAGTGCCCGCCGACTGGTAGCCGAGCTCGCGGGCCAGACGCAGGGCGGCATCGCCCATCCGTTCCCGCAGCTTCGCGTCGACGCGCGGCGACGGCGACTCTTCGATGATCTTCTGGTGTCGCCGTTGGATCGAGCACTCGCGTTCGCCGAGATGGACGAGATTGCCGTGGGCGTCGCCGAGGATCTGGATCTCGATGTGGCGTGCTCGCGATACGTAGCGTTCGAGGAAGACGCGGTCGTCCCCGAAGCCGCCGAGCGCTTCGCGCTTCGCCGCGGCCACGGCTTCGTCGAGGTCGGCCGGTGCGGTGACGACGCGCATGCCCTTGCCGCCACCACCAGCCGCGGCCTTCACGAGCAGCGGAAAGCCGACCTCGTTCGCGGCCCCGGTGTCTTCCGAGCCCGGCAGGGTCGGGACCTGGGCCTTTTCCGCGAGTGCCTTGGCGGCGATCTTGTCGCCCATCTGGGTGATGGCCTCGGGCGAGGGTCCGATCCACGCGATGCCCGCGTCCTGGACCCGGGCTGCGAAGCCGGCGTTCTCCGACAGGAAGCCGTACCCGGGGTGGATGGCGCCGGTGCCGGTCTCGCGTGCGGCGGCCAGGATGGCGTCCCCGTCGAGGTAGCCGCCGTCTTCGAGCCGTACGGCTTCGTCGGCGTCTCCGACGAAGGGCGCGTCCGCGTCGGCGTCCACGTAGACGGCCACACAGCGGATGCCCATGTCGTGGGCGCTGCGGATGATGCGGCGAGCGATCTCTCCGCGGTTGGCGACCAGTAGCGTGTCGAAGCTCACAGCCGGAACACTCCGTAGCCTTCGGCTCCTTCGATCGGCGTGTTGCGCACGACCGAGAGACAGATGCCGAGCACCGTGCGCGTATCGCGCGGGTCGATGATGCCGTCGTCGCTGATGGCCCCGCTCGCCTCGAGTGCGATCGATCCCTTCTCCTGCATGTCTTCGACGGCGGCGCGGATCTGCGCGTCGGCTTCTTCGTCGAAGGCCTCGCCCTTCCGCGCGGCCTGGCCCCGGCGCACGATCGACATCACGCCGGCGATCTGCTTTCCGCCCATGACGGCGATCTTCGCGCTGGGCCAGATGAAGGTGAAGCGATTGTTGAAGGCGCGTCCGGACATCGCGTAGGTGCCGGCGCCGTAGGAGGCGCCCACGATCACCGTCAGGTGCGGGACCGTAGAATTGGTGACCGCGTTGATGAGCTGCGAGCCCTTCTTGATGATGCCCGCGTGCTCGTAGTCGCGTCCGACGATGAAGCCCGTCAGGTTCTGCAGGAAGACGAGAGGCACGTCGATCTGGTTGCAGAGCTGGACGAAGTGCGCGCCCTTCTCGGCGGACTCGGGGTAGATGACGCCGTTGTTCCCGAGGATGCCCACGGGATAGCCGTGGATGGACGCGAAGCCGCACACCAGGGTCGGGCCGTAGCGCGGCTTGAACTCCTCGAAGCGCGAGCCGTCCACCACGCGCCCGATCACGTCCCGGATGTCGACGGGTCGCTTCAGATCGGGGTCCATGGTGCCCAGCAGCTCTTCGGGGTCGAGCAGCGGCGGGTCCGCGCGCAGAGAGGGCGGCGGGCCTGCCTTGCGCCAGTTCAGGTGCGAGACGATCTCTCGGCACAGGCGCAGGGCGTCGGGCTCGTCTTCGGCGAGGTACTCGCCCAGGCCGGACACGTCGGCGTGCATCTGGGCCCCGCCCAGGGTCTCGTCGTCGGATTCCTCGCCGGTCGCCATCTTCACCAGCGGCGGGCCCGCCAGGAAGATCTTCGATTGCTCCTTGATGACGACGTTGTAGTCCGAGAGGCCGGGTTGATAGGCGCCGCCCGCCGTCGACGAACCGAAGACCACGCAGACCGTGGGGATGTCCAGTTTCGACAGCTCGGTCATCTCGTAGAAGAAGCGTCCGCTTTCGGCGAAATGGTCGACGCGGGCGCTGGCCGGAGAGCTGCTCTCGTTCTTCTCGCCAGCCCCCCGCATGCGCAGGTCCGCGCCCGCCGACTCGACGAAGCTCACGTAGGGGATGTGGTTGTCGCGCGCGATCTCGAGGGCACGCATCCACTTCTTGCTGACGTAGGGGGTCAACGCGCCGCCGAGCACCGTCGGGTCGTTGGCGAAGATCACGCACTCGACCCCGGCGATGATGCCGATGCCCATGACGGCACCGCCGCCGATGGTGTACGACGAGTTGTAGGCGGCGAGTGAGCTGATCTCGAGGAAGGGACTGTCGGGGTCGAGGGCCAGCGCGATGCGTTCGCGGACGGGCAGCTTGCCGCGCTTGGCGAGTCGTTCGTGGTGATGCGCGCCGCCGCCTTGCTCGGCTTCGTCGAGCAGCGCTTCGAGCTGCTCGAGCTTCTTCAGCATCGCCTCGCGATTCTCGGCGAAGTCGGGGCTGCGCGGGTCGAGGTTCGACCGCAGCGGCGGAGCGAGCAGGGCTTGTTGCATGGGCCTTCTCCTCTGACGTCTTGATGGGGGTAACAGAGAGGGTAATATCAAGCAACTGAAATTTTCGTGCCGCGCAGCTGTTCGGGAGGTCGCATGGGCGAAGTCCGGGTCGAAGCCGAAGGCGGGGTCCTCACCGTCACCCTGGCGGAGGTCGAGAGTCGCAACGCCCTCGGCGCGTCGGTGGTGAACGGGATCCACGAGGCGATCACCCGCGCGGACGACGACCCGACGTTGCGGGCGGTGGTCATCACGAACGAGGGCTCGACGTTCTGCGCCGGTGCGAATCTCAAGGAACAGTCGGGGGCGGAGAAGACCGCGCGCCCGAAGCTCGGCTTCGAGCAGCTGCTCGAGCAGATCCAACGCTCGCCCACGCCCATCCTCGGCAAGATCCGCGGCCACGTGGTCGGAGGCGGCAACGGCCTCGCGGCCGCCCTCGACATCGCGATCGCGCAGGACGACGTGAAGTTCGGCTTCACCGAGGTCCGACTCGGCGTGGCACCGGCGATCATCTCCGTCGTATGCCTGCCCAAGATGCGCCGGGGAGACGCCCTCGAGGCCTTCCTGCGCGGCAACCGTTTCTCGGCCGCGAAGGCCGCCGACTACGGGCTCATCAGTCGTGCGGTGCCCGCGGCAGAGCTCGATGCCGCGGTCGACGAAGTGCTGGCAGACCTTCGGCTCGGGGGACCCAACGCCCTCGGCTTCGCGAAGAGCCTCGTCTACCAGGTCCCCGCCATGGACCCGAAGGATGCGTTCGCGTGGACCGCCGATCTTTCCGGGCGCCTCTTCCAGGGCGAAGAAGCAGCCGCCGGGATGAAGGCGTTCCTCGCGCGCGAGAAGGCCCCCTGGGCGAGAGACGACGAATCCGGCGGGGGAGGGGAGTAGCGGGCATGTTGCAGGTCGCTCAGGACTTCCGCGACGAGGTGGACGAGCTTCACGGCTTCCTCTCGACCCTCGCGCCCGGTGATTGGGACCGCGAGACCGGCTTCATGGAGTGGACGCCGTGGGACGTGGTGGCGCATCTACACTTCTTCGACCTGGTGTCGCGGATCTCGCTCGAGGGGGAGGACGTGTTCGCTCCCGAGCGGTCCTCGTTGTTCGCGAACATCGCTGCTGGTCGCACCAACAAGCAGGTCGCACGCGAACGCTTCGCAGGCGTCGAAGCGAAAGCTCTCCTCGACGCGTGGCAGACGACGGCGCACGCGCTTTCGGAGACCCTCGGAAGCTCGGACCCGAAGCGAAGACTGCCCTGGTTCGGTCCCGACATGGGCGTCCAGATGTTCACCACCGCGCGCTACATGGAGACCTGGGCCCACGGCCAGGAGATCTACGATCTCGTGGGCGCCGTCCGGAGCCACAGCGACCGCATCCAGAACATCGCCACCATCGGCGTCAAGACCTTCGGCTGGACCTTCGTCAACCGGAAGCGTGAGGTTCCCGGGCCGCCGCCGTACCTGCGCCTCGTCGCGCCGTCGGGCGCCATCTGGGAATGGCACGAGCCGAGCGACGCGGATTGCGTGCGCGGCGACGCCGTCGAGTTCTGCCAGGTCGTGACCCAGACCCGGAACGTCGCCGACACGGCCCTCGAGGTCGTCGGCCCGGTCGCGACGGAATGGATGTCGATCGCCCAGTGCTTCGCGGGAGGGCCGGCCGACCCGCCGCCGCCCGGTACCCGGGGCCCCAAGGCCTAGCCCGGAGTCGCTAGAACTGCGCCGCCAGAGAGGAACGACCGATGGATCTCGAGTTCGACGCGCGCTACGACGCCTTCCGCGAGCAGGTGCGGGAGTTCCTCGCGCACAACAAGCCCGGAGGCGCCATCGGCATGGCCGAAGGCCGGGCGGAGCACCGCATCCAGTGGCTGAGCCTCTTGATCGAGCACGGCTACTGGGCGCGCACGATCCCGAAGGAGTACGGCGGCTACGGGGCCGAGCCCGACCTGCTCGAGACGGTCATCATGGACGAGGAGTTCAACAAGGCGGGCGTGCCGCGCGGCATGATGGCCCAGGGTCCCTCGATGCTGGTGCCGACCCTGCTGACCCACGGCAGTGAAGAGCAGCGCGAGCGCTGGATCGCGCCCACCATGCGCGGCGAAGTCATGTGGTGCCAGGGCTACTCGGAGCCGGGCTCCGGCAGCGATCTCGCGAGTCTGCAGACCGCGGCACGTGAAGACGGCGACGACTTCCTGATCAACGGGCAGAAGATCTGGACCAGCGGCGCGGACCAGTCCGACATGTGCTTCATCCTGGTGCGCACCGAGCCCGACGCCAAGAAGCACGAGGGCATCAGCTACATCCTGTTGCCGATGGACACGCCGGGGATCGAGGTGCAGCCCCTGCGCACCATGTCCGGCGACATCGGTGACAACTCGTTCAACCAGGTGTTATTCAGCGACGTGCGAGTCCCCAAGGCGAACGTCGTGGGCGCCCGTGGCGAAGGCTGGAAGATCGCGAACACGACGCTCAAGCACGAACGCAGTTCTCTCAACGCGAACGCCGAGGGCACCTGGATGCGGCTCGCGCGCTTGATGAAGAAGGAAACCATCAACGGCGTGCCTGCGATCGCGAGCCCCGTCTACCGCGATCGGCTGATGCGGCTGCAGGCGCGCGCGCTTTCCATGAAGCACCACGGGATGCGCATGCTCACCTGCAACCTCAAGGGCGAGTCGTCGGGGGTTGCCGGACTGATCGTGAAGCTGCAGAACTGCCAGCTCAGCTTCGACATGTCGGCTCTGGCCATCGATGTCATGGGCGAGCTGGGTGCCCTGTACGACCACACCAAGTACGAGCGCGAACGCGGTTACTGGCAGGCTCACTCGATGTTCTCGCTGGGGCTCATCATCGGGGGCGGCACCGCGCAGATCCAGAAGAACATCATCGCCGAGCGCGGGCTGGGGCTACCCCGGGAACCCAAGCCGGCGAAGGCCTGACGGGCCGAAGGAAAGGATCCGGGCCATGGACTTCGGACTCTCGGAAGACCAGCTTCTGCTCGAGCAGACGGTGCGAGGCTTCCTCGCGGACCAGGTTGCCATCGAGCGGGTGCGCGACCAGCGCCAGAAGGCGGGCAGCAAGAGCTGCCCGAATGACCGGGCGATCTGGTCCCAGCTTGCCGAGCTCGGCATCGCCGGAATCGTCGTGCCCGAGGAGCAGGGGGGCAGCGGGCTCGGCCTGCTGGACGCGGTGATCGTCTCCCAGGCTCTCGGTCACGCCGTGACGCCGACACCGTTC
Organism: Deltaproteobacteria bacterium; assembly: GCA_029261855.1. GTDB lineage: Bacteria > Myxococcota_A > UBA9160 > UBA9160 > UBA4427 > JAJDAN01. The sequence goes on along the minus strand of JAJDAN010000089.1, from coordinate 305,947 downwards.
CTCGCCACGGCGGTGATGGCGCCGACGGCGCTCGAGGCGGTGGGCGGCAAGCTCGCCGAGGACTGGCTGGCCGGCATCGCGAGCGGCGAGCTCGTCGTCGGTGTCGCCGTCACCGAGCTGTTCTCCGTCCGCGAAGACGCCGGCGTGCGCCTTCGGCCGGGTAGGCAGGACGGCAAGTTGGACGGCAAGGCGATCATGGCCCTCGACGCGTTCGGGGCCGACCGGCTGCTCGTCGCTCTCGACGCGACGACCCTCGCGCTGGTCGACGCCAGCGCGCCGGGCCTCGAGAAGACCCGCCTGCTGACCGTCGACGCCACGCGCTGCACCGCAGAGCTTTCCTTCGACGGCGTCGATCCCCTGGCGGTCTTCGAAGGCGCGGGCGCCGCCATCGCACGCATGCTCGAAGCCGGGCGTATCGCCCTCGCCGCAGACACCCTGGGCGCCTGCGAGTCGATGGTCGAGCAGGCGGTCGCCTACGCGAAGGACCGCAAGCAGTTCGACCGCGTGATTGGATCGTTCCAGGCGGTGAAGCACATGTGCGCCGAGATGATCGCCGAGGTCGAGCCGGCCCGTTCGCTGCTGTGGTACGCCGCCCATGCCTTCGACGGCGTGCCCGACGAGTCCCCCTGGATGTCCTGCCATGCCCTCGCGCACATCGCCGAGATCGGTCGCGAGATCGCCAGCGTCTCCACCCAGGTGCACGGCGGCATCGGCTGGACCGACGAACAGAACCTCCACTTCTGGTTCAAACGCATCGCCAACGCACGCCACCTGCTGGGCGGCCCCGAGCTGCTGCGCGCCCGCGCAGCCGATCTCCAGGGCCTCGTCCCCGCGGCCTGACCCTCCACCTCTCACCCCAGGACCTCCCGGAGAAGCCATGCAAACCCAGCTCGCCAAGGACCTCGGTCTCGAGTTTCCGATCTTCGCCTTCACTCATTGCCGCGACGTCGCGGCCGCGGTCTCGAAGGCCGGCGGGCTTGGCGTCCTCGGTGTGGCGGGCCATTCACCGAAAGGGCTGAAGGCCGAACTCGAGTGGATCGAGAAGGAGATCGGCGACAAGCCCTACGGCGTCGATCTGCTGCTGCCCTCGAAATTCGTCGGGAGTGACCGCGGGGGCTTCGACGAGAACCAGCTCGACGAGCGCATCCCGAAGGAACACTACGCCTTCCTCGATCGCCTGCTCGAGCAGCACGGCGTGCCCGAGCTACCCGAAGGCGTGAAGCTGCCGCCTTCATTCTCGGTCGGCTACGAGAGTCAACGGGAAGTGATCGAGCTGGTCTTCCAGCACAAGATCAGCCTGATCGCCTCGGCGCTCGGCCCGCCGCCCCCGTGGATGATCGAGATGGGACGCGAGAAGGGCGTCAAGGTGGCGGCCCTGGCCGGAACGGTAGAGCACGCGCGGCGCCACGTGGAAGCCGGCGTCGACATCGTCGTCGCCCAGGGATACGAGGCCGGCGGGCACACGGGCACGATCTCGACCCTGGTGCTCGTGCCGGAAGTCGTCGACGCGGTGAGTCCGGTCCCGGTGCTCGCCGCCGGGGGCATCGGCAACGGTCGCCAGCTCACCGCATCGCTCGCGCTCGGCGCAGAGGGCGTGTGGTGCGGGTCCGTGTGGCTGACGACGGAAGAGGCCGAGACCGATCCGGTGGTGAAGGAGAAGTTCCTGAAGGCCGGGTCCGGAGATACCGTTCGCAGCCGCTCGCTCACCGGCAAGCCGGCGCGTCAGCTGCGCAGCGCCTGGACAGACGCCTGGGAGGACCCGTCGAACCCCCAGCCGCTTCCCATGCCCTTGCAGCCGCGACTGGTTCGCGAGGCCCGGGCCCGGATCGCGCGCACATCCCACAACAACGCCGGCGCGGCCCAGCTGGCGAACTACTTCGTCGGCCAGATCGTCGGGTCGATGAATCACGTGAAGTCGGTGCGGAGCGTGATGGAAGAGTTCGCAGTCGAGTACGCCGACACCATGGAGCGCCTCGACGCGCTCGCGAACGGCTGAGCGCGCCGAAACGGAGTCCCGAATGAGCAGCGACCTCTATGCCACGCCGGAACACGAGGCCTTCCGCGAGACAGTCCGGAAGTTCACCGAAGAGCAGATGCGGCCACGTGCCCGAGACTTCGACGCGGCGGGTCGTATCGACAAGTCGCTCTTCAAGCAGATGGGCGACCTGGGGATGCTGGGCCTGCGCTACGACCCGGCCTACGGCGGGTCTGGTCTCGACTGGTCGTTCTCGGCGGTCATGCACGAAGAGCTCGGTCGCTCGGACAACGCCGGCGCCACTCTCGCCATCAGCGTCCACACCGAAATGGCGACGCCTTCCCTCGCGCAGTTCGGCAGCGACGATCTCAAGCGCGCGTATCTCGCCCCGGCCATCGCCGGAGATACGGTCTCGGCCATCGCGGTGACCGAGCCCGACGCCGGGTCGGACGTCGCGGGCATCAAGACCCGGGCCGTGCGCGACGGCTCCGACTGGGTGATCGACGGCTCGAAGATCTACATCACCAACGCGGCCAACGCAGACTGGCTGTGCCTGCTGGCGGTGACCGATCCCGACGCCGGATACGGCGGCTTCTCGCAGATCATCGTGCCGACGGACACACCCGGCGTTCGCTACGACCTGCTCGACAAGATCGGGAACTGGGGCTCGGACACGGGCCAGTTCTACTTCGAAGGCGTCCGGGTCCCCGTCGCGAACACCATCGGCGAGGTCGGCCGGGGCTTCCAGCAACAGATGATGCAGTTCCAGGACGAGCGCCTCGTCGCCTGCATCACCGCGCTGTCTGCGATGGAGCTGCTGTGGGACGAGACCAAGAAATGGACGGACGAACGCGTCCTCTTCGGCAAGCCGCTCTCGAAGATGCAGAACACGCAGTTCAAGATGGCCGAGCTGTGGGTGCAGATGCAGGCCGCCCGCGAGCTGAATCTTTCTGCCGTGCGAAGGCTCGTCGACGGCAAGGACGCCACCACCCTGATCACCGCGGCGAAGGTGTTCACGGTGGGGGTCTGCATGCGGGTCGCGAGCGAGTGCATGCAGCTGCACGGTGGCTACGGCTACATGAAGGAGTCGATGGCGGGCCGTGCCTTCGTCGATACACGGCTCGGGGGCATCGGCGGCGGTAGTGACGAGACGATGCTGCAGTACCTCGCCAAGCAGCTCGGCTTCTAGCCCCAAAGCGTCATTGGCCTGGCTGCGAGCGAGCGCAGTTCCGGTAGAACCCTTCGGAACCAGCTTCGCCTGGAACGGGAGAACCTAGCGTCCCGCCTCGACCCGGCGCGCCAGGGCTTCGTTCATCGCGCGAAACGCGGCGTGGGTGAACTCGCGGGCGTCGGCTTCGAGACTCGCGGCGAGGCTGCCGCGAAACTCCTCGCGTTGGACGAAGCGGACGCCGTTCCCCGCCGTGGTCTCGACGTGGAACGAGTGGTCGGTGTCGAGCACACCGCCGTCTCCGACACGGCCACTCCAGTGGAAGACCCGTGGGGCCTCGGCGCGAACCACGACGGGGCGAATCGCCAGGGGTGCAGCCCAGTTGTCCTGGGCGATGGTGACGTCGAGGACGGCACCCGGGGTCGCTTCCCCCGAGATCGACAGCACGTAGGGATTCCAGTCGCCGTAGGAAGCGAAGTCCGTCAGCACGGCCCAGACGTCCTCCGCGGGCGACGCGATTTCGACTTCGTGCACGATGGTGAAGAGCGGCGGATCTTCCGTCACGCGCCGAACAGGACTTCGAAGTTCTCCGCGTAGAAGCGCCCGCGCGCCGCGTCATCGATGCCGCGCGCATCGAGGCTCGCCTCGAACTTCCCGATCGGGTCCTTGCTGCCCTCGGGATGCGGGTAGTCTGACGAGAACAAGAACAGCTCGTCGCCGGAATCCTCGATCAACCAGCCCACGTCTTCGAAGGGGAAGGGCGTGAAGCGCACCTGGCGCCGGATGTAGTCCGAAGGCGTGAGGCTGAGTTCCCGGACGATTGGCTCGTTGCGGCCAAAGGCGCGGGCTGCATGGTCGAGGTTGCGCAGCATGCCAGGCACCCAGCTGGCGCCGAGCTCGATGACGCCGCAGCGCAGGTCGGGGTGCCGTTCGAATACGCCGTCGAGCGTGAGGCAGGTGAGGAAGCGTTCCGGCGAATGGTGGACGACGGGGAAATCCTTGGCGCGCAGATTTTCGCCACCGCCGAGCCAGTCTTCGGGCAGCGGTCGTCCGTTCTGGTGGTAGCGACGATCGAGCAGCTTGCCGCCGCCGATGTGCAGGGCGATCGGGACGCGGGCCTCGGCGAGTCTCGCCCAGATGGGCTCGAGGTCTACGTGTGACGGCGACGTGTCGCCCAGGGAGTCCGAGAGCACCCACACCGCGCCGGGGCCTTCCTGCAGCAGCTCGTCGAGCTCGGCTTCCGAACGGGCGGGGTCGCCGAGCGGCAGGAAGCAGACGGGCAACAGCCGGGGGTCATCGCCGCAGAATTCTTGCATGCCGCGATTGTGGGCCCGCGCTCCGCCGTAGGCGATGCGCGGGTCGCGCGAGTAGGCGAACTGCCCGACGGAGAAGGTCGCAAAGACGAGCTGCTTCTCGAAACCGAGCAGGTCGAGAGTGCGTCTGCGCTCGGCTCCGTCGGTGGCGCCGTGCGCGAGCCAGCCCTTGGGTCCGCCGACTACGTTCTCTTCGAGTCGCCGCGTGGCTTCAGCGTCGTCTCGTCTCTGGCTGGCCTTCTCGATCATGTCGAAGATCACGCGGCCCGCCTTGCTCGCGCTGCCGCCCTGAGGTGCGAAGCCCGGTAGATCCTCGCGGACTCCGGGGTCCGCGTGGGAACTGAGCCAGTCGATGGTTTCCATCAGGTGGCTGTCCGCGTCGTTGCACCTTCTACCGTCTGCGTAGGTCTTCAGGGTCGTCATGAGAGGCTCCTCGGATCGGGACGCTTCGCGGGTTCCTGATTCTCGCACAGGTCGTCCGCCGTGATAGGCTACTCGGCGTCTCGTTGGGGGGGATTTCGTGGCCTGGGAGCAGGGTGATTCGCGCGCCTACTGGCGCACCAACCTGCGCATCCTCACCCTGCTGCTCACGATCTGGGCGGTGGCCGGCTTCGGGCTGGGCATCGTGGCGGTGCCCTGGCTCAACGAGTTCCAGTTCGGGGGCTTCCCCCTCGGTTTCTGGTTCGGCCAGCAGGGATCGATCGTCATCTTCGTGGGGATCGTCCTCGTCTACGCCGTCTGGATGGACCGGGTCGAGCGGCGCCTGGGCACGGGCCCGCATCCCGCCTCCAAGAGCGAAGAGCCGAGCCGCGACTGATGGACATCCAGGGCTGGACCTACACGATCGTCGCGGCCACCTTCGCGCTCTACATCGGCATCTCCATCTGGAGCCGGGTCGCCACCACCCGTGGCTTCTACGTAGCGGGGCAAGGCGTGCCGGCGCTCGCCAACGGCATGGCGACGGGCGCCGACTGGATGAGCGCCGCGTCGTTCATCTCCATGGCGGGACTGATCTCGTTCATGGGCTACGACGGCGTGATCTACCTGCTCGGATGGACGGGTGGATATGTGTTGCTCGCCCTGTTGCTGGCGCCCTATCTCCGAAAGTACGGCAAGTTCACCGTCCCCGAGTTCGTCGGCGACCGCTACTACTCGCAGGTCGCACGAGTCGTAGCGGTCGTGTGCGCGATCTTCGTTTCCTTCACCTACGTGGCGGGCCAGATGCGCGGGGTGGGGGTCGTTTTCTCGCGCTTCCTCGAAGTCGAGATCGAGACCGGTGTCTTCATCGGTGTCGGCATGGTGTTCGTCTACGCCACCCTCGGCGGCATGCGCGGCATCACCTACACGCAGGTCGCCCAGTACTGCGTGTTGATCGTCGCCTACCTGATCCCTGCGGTAGCCATTTCCATGAAGATGACGGGCCAACCGATCCCCCAGCTGGGCTTCGGACAGCCGTTGGTCGAGGGCCAACAGGCGGGCGTCTTCCTGCTCGAGGCGATCGACGCGATCCACCGGGACTTCGGTCTTCCCGAGTACACGGGGGCGTTCGTCGCCGGCAAGCGTTCGATGATCGACGTGCTCGCTGTGGCCATTGCCTTGATGGTCGGCACCGCCGGGCTGCCCCACGTGATCATCCGCTTCTACACCGTGAAGACGGCGCGGCTCGCTCGCTGGAGCGCGTTCTGGGCAATTCTCTTCATCGCGCTGCTCTACACCACGGCGCCCGCGGTGGCGGCCTTCGCGCGGATCAATCTCATCCAGACCCTGCACGAACGTCCCTACGCGGAAGTGCCCGACTGGTTCAGCAGCTGGGAGGCGACGGGCCTCATCCAGTTCAACGACCGGAACGGTGACGGCATCATCCAGTATGGCGAGGACCCGGCGACGAGTGAGCTGGTGATCGACCGGGACATCATGGTGCTCGCGAATCCCGAGATCGCGCGGCTACCCGCCTGGGTGGTCGCACTCGTCGCGGCGGGGGCCCTGGCCGCGGCGCTGTCCACCGCTGCCGGGCTGCTGCTCGTGATCTCATCGTCGGTCTCACACGACCTGGTCAAATCGGTATTCCGCCAGGGAATGACGGAAGAACGCGAGCTACTGGTCGCCCGGATCTCGGCCGGGGGCGCCGTGATCGTCGCGGGGTACTTCGGCATCCACCCACCCGACTATGTCGCCGCCACCGTGGCCTTCGCGTTCGGGCTCGCGGCGGCGAGCTTCTTTCCGATCCTGGTGCTCGGCGTCTTCAGCAAGCGGGTCACCCGGGAAGGCGCCATTTCGGGCATGGTCATCGGCATCGTCTTCACGGCCGCGTACATCATCTGGTTCAAGATCATGGGCCGCGGTGGTCCCGATGACTGGTGGTTCGGCATCAGCCCCGAGGGCATCGGCACCGTCGGCATGCTTCTCAACTTCGCCGTCACCCTTTCGGTGAGCCGCTTCACACCGCCGCCTCCCCAGGCCGTCCAGGACCTCGTCGAAGAGATCAGGCTGCCGAGCCGCTGATCGTCTCGACCGCAGAATGCGCGGTCTGAAGTCGCGCTCGCGTGACGATCGATACAGAGTCGCTCCCGGCTCTGGCCGATCCTCCCTCTACCTGCCAGGTCCTGTTAGGCGGGCGAGGAGGATTCGAAATGAGGAATCTACACCTTGCACTTCCGTCGCTGCTCGCGGGTCTGGCTCTGCTCGCGACGGGAGCCCAGGCGCAGCTCACGGACGAGAGCCAGACCCAGCCTCAGGTCCCGGGCGGTGCCATCGCGAAGTCTCTCGAGGAGCAGATCGGCGCCGGTCACGGGGATGCGTTCGAGTACGGTTCGTCGGTCTATCTGGTCAAGCGAGACCCTGCTCGCTCGATCCGCCGTGGTCGACAGCTCTTCCAGCGGAAGTTCACCGCCGATCAGGGGGTCGGGCCGCGCGTCGACTTCGCATCGACCGGGGACATCCGGGAGCACCGTGGCCTGGGCGCAGGACTGATGGACAGCTGTGCCGGTTGCCACGGTCGCCCCCGCGGCGCAGCTGGTTTCGGTGGTGACGTGGTGACTCGGCCGGACAGCCGGGATGCCCCGCATCTGTTCGGGCTGGGTCTTCAGGAGATGTTGGCGCAGGAGATCACGGATGACCTGCGCGCGATCCGGGCCGCCGCCCTATCCGAGGCCTCGGCAGACTCGAGCGTGGACGCCGGCTCGCGGCGCTGCCGACATCGCCCGGAAGAGTGCCGCCGACGCACGCGCGCGGGCGGCGGGACCGTCACGCGTCGACTGGTGAGCAAGGGCCTGGATTTCGGGACCATCACCGCCAACGCAGATGGCAGTCTCGATCTGTCCCGGGTCGAAGGAGTCGATGCGGACCTGCGGGTCCGGCCCTTCTTCCATCAGGGCGGGACCATCTCGATCCGGGAGTTCGTCGTGGGTGCCTTCAAGGCCGAGATGGGCCTCGAGTCACCCGACGCCGTCCTCTGTGACGCGACAGATCCCGTGGCGCCGCAGAGGCGGGTCAGTCCGTCGGGCTTCGTCTTCGATCCGTCCCAGGACGACTTCGAGCGTCCGCCCGTCTGCGATCGTCTCGCGGACGCCGACGGCGACCGGGTGACGAACGAGGTCGACACGGCTCTCGTCGACCACATGGAGTTCTACCTGCTCAACTACTTCAAGCCCGGCGAGGGGCGCCAGACCCGCCGCACCCGGGAAGGGCGCAGGCTGCTCGGCGAGATCGCTTGCACCGGTTGCCACGTTCCCGATCTGGTGATCGATCACGACCGGCGTGTCGCGGACGTCGAGACCGTTCATGACCCCGTCAACGGCATCTTCAATCGGCTCTTCGCGACGGCGGCGACCCGCTTCGAGATCCGCGACGACGGTCAGGCTCACCCGCAGCTCGTGCCCACAGGCGAGCGCTTCGTCGTAAGGAACGTCTTCACCGACTTCAAGCGCCACGATCTCGGGGAGGCTTTTCACGAGCGGGAGTACGATGGCAGCTTCCAGACCGAGTTCCTGACCGAGGCGTTGTGGGGCGTCGGAAGCACGGCTCCCTACGGCCACGATGGGCGCAGCATCAATCTCGAGGAAGTCATCCTTCGTCACGGTGGCGAGGCCGAGGCGTCGCGCAACGCATACGCCCGCCTGCGCGGGGATGATCAGCGAAAGGTGCTGGAGTTCCTGCAGACCCTGGTCCTGTTCCCGCCCGACGACACGGCGTCCAACCTGAACCCGGGCAACGCGGGAGGCGACCCGCAGCTGCCGGAGAATCACGGCAGCATCAATCTGGGCGCGCTCTTCCAGATCCCGGAGGAGGGGCCCGAGTAGGTCCGATCGGGTCCCGAGTCGATCGCCGCTAGCGCTCGCGCAGCGTCCAGCTGTTCGCGGGCAGCTCCACTGTCGTGTGGATGCCGTCCGACTCGGCGCAGCTCGTGCCGGCGAAGATGCGCCAGTTCTGGCTGGCCAGACGCCAGGTCTGGCCACTCGCATCGAAGTACGCGAGGTCCTTGATGCTGACCTCGACGGCGATGTCGCGTTCCTTGCCCGCGTCGACGGGGAGTCGGGCGAAGCCGCAGAGGCGTTTCCGCGGGTGCTGGGAATCGGGTTCCGCCGGGCCGGCGTAGATCTGCACGACGGCTTCGCCGTCGCGATCACCGGTGTTCGTGACTTCGACCTCGACGCGCAAGGTCTGTCCGCCGCCGTCGACCTCGACCGAGATCTCGTCGAGGTCGAAGTGGGTATACGAGAGCCCGAAGCCGAAGGGAAATGCGGGTGAGGTGCCCGCTTGCTCGAGCCGCGTGTAGCCGTGCCAGAGGTCGTAGCGGATCTCCGTCGCGTCGCGGTCGAAGAAGGGCAGGTCCTTGGCGTTTCGCGGAATCGTGAAGGGCAGGTGCCCGGAGGGATTCACGCGGCCGAACAGCACGTCGGCGAGGGCCGCGCCGCCCACCATGCCCGGGTACCAGATCATCAGGATCCCCGCGACGTGATCACGCCAGGCTTCCATCGTGACCGCGGAGCCCGCCATGACTGCGACCACGGTCTTCGGGTTCGCCTCGGCGGCAGCACGGATCAGCGCTTCCTGCTGCTCGCCGAGGCCGAGGTCGAGTCGATCTCCGCCGATGGCGGGACCGCCACCGCCGGGGCCGACCATTTCGGCGGGGATGTACTCACCCTCGTCCGCGTGGGTGTAGCCGGCGACCACGAGCACGACGTCTGCGTCCGCGGCCAGCGACCGGACCTGGTCCAGGTCGTCACCCGGGTCGCTCTGGATCTCGCAGCCTTCCGGGCAGGCCGCCTGCAGTCCGGCCAACGGCGTGATCACCTGCGGCGGATAGACGCGGCTCGAGCCGTGATCCCCCAGGTTCTCCGTGTCTGCGAGCTTGCCGAGAACGAGCACCCGGCGGGCGCTCGCCGGGTCCCAGGGCAGGGCGCCCTCGTTCTTCAGGAGCACGAAGCTCTTTGCCGCCGCCTCGCGTGCCAGGCCCAGGTGCGCGTCGCAGGCCACCGCGTCCAGGGAATAGGTCTCGGGGTCGGGGCGGGCGAGGGTGCGGAACAGGCTGCGGAGCACCCGGCGGACGGCGTCGTCGATGCGGGCCTCGCTCACCTCTCCGTCTTCCACGGCCCTGCGCAGCTTGTCGCCGAAGTGGATGGTGGCTGGCGCCTCGACGTCGAGCCCGGCCTCGCAGGCGTCGGCGCCATAGCAGCCCTTGATGAAGTCCGAGTAGACGAAGCCGTCGAAGCCCCAGTCCTGCTTCAGGACCTTCGTCAGCAGGGCGGCGTTGTGGCCGCAGTAGGCGCCGTTCAGCTGGTTGTAGGCGCTCATCACGGCGCCCGCACCCGCATCGATGCAGCGCTTGAAGTGAGGCAGGTACACCTCGCGCAGGGCGCGCTCGTCGACCTGGACGTCCACCGTGAAGCGGGCGTTCTCCATGCTGTTGGCCGCGAAGTGCTTGGGGGTGGCGACCACGTTGTGGTGCTGCACACCGCGCGTGAGCGCGGCTCCCATTTCGCCGAGCAGGAAAGGGTCCTCGCCATAGCTTTCCTGGGCGCGACCCCAGGCGGGATGTCGCAGCAGGTTGATGCAGACTCCGCCGAAGAGGTTGCCACCGTGGGCGCGCAGCTCGCGACCGATGGCGTCGCCGATGCGACGTTCGAGATCGACATCGAAGCTGGCGCCCCTCGCCATCGGAACCGGGAAGCAGGTCGAGTTCCCCATGGCGACGCCGCGCGGGCCGTCGTTGAAGAGCAGGGGGGGTACGCCCAGCCGCTCGTTGCCGGCGCCGATGTGATACAGGCTGGCGCAATAGCGCCCCTTGTCGGCGCTGATCTTCGCGAAGAAGTCCTGGCCGGAGAGCATCGCCAGCTTCTCGTCGAGGGTGAGCTCAGCGAGAAGCTCGTCGATCCGGTCTTCCAGCTGCTGCGGTGTGGCGCGCGGCTCGATCGACACGGCCCGCTACTCGGAGAGAATGACTTCGAAGCCCTCGAAGTGGGGGTGACCCAGGTATGTGCCCTTGGGTGCGCGCGCCTGTGCGTGAGCCTTCACGAACGACTCGGATTCGGTCCAGGTGCGGAACGCCGCCTCGGATTCCCACACGGTATGGGACGCGTAGAGGGTGTGATCCTCTGCCGCCGGTCCTCTCAGTAGTTGGAACTCGCGAAATCCCGGCACGTCGCCGAGGTGGGACTCGCGGGCGCGCCAGAGATCCTCGAAGGTCTCCTCGCTTCCGAGCGCGATCTGGAACCGGTTCATGGCGATGTACACGGGTTGGTTCTCCCTCCGTGGTTCGCAGGCTGCGACCCAGGGAGGCACACGGTACTGAAAGTCGCGACGATCAGCGCGAACGGCGGTAGCCGACCCCGAGCAGCAGCCCCGCCAGCAGGACGAGCCCCGAGACGGGAAGGAGCGGCAGCGACGCCGTCGTGCTGCTGGCGTCGATGGTCCCGGTCGTCACGAACACGGCACCGGACGCAAGGCCGTAGATCCTCGCCGCGGCCAGGGTCGGGTCGGCGTTGACGGCATTCGCGATGGCCTGCGCGAAGCCTTCCGAGCTCTGTCCGGGCGCGCGGACGACCTGGATCTCGACGCCGGAGACCGTGAGGGTCACGGCGCTGGCGTACTCCGGGACGCTGAACGCCTGGCCCGGGTCGTCGACGGGCAGGGGGCGCGCGAACACGACGTAGTTCGAGCCGGCGCCCGGAGCGAGGTTGCCGCCCAGGGTCACGGGCCCTGGGGCGAAGTCCCGGCGGAGCAGGACGAACTCCTGGGTCGTGTCCGGGTCCGCGACGTCGAGAACGTCAGCGAGTGGTGTAAAGGCCGAAGCCAACCAGGCCGGCTCGCCCGTGGCCCGGGAGTCGTAGCCGATGAAGACCGAGGCGGCCTGCGAAACATTGAAGGAGAGGTGGTTCGGGTCCGCGACGTTCTTGTCGTTGTTGGCGGTCTTGATCCACTCGGAGCAGAGATGGGCCGGCGGGATGTCGACGAGCAGGTGGCGGCCAGCTTCGTTGCGATCCGTGTAGTAGTGGTCCCCGCCCCTCAGCTCCGCGGTCTGGTAGGGGTTTGCCGTCGAAGCGACGATGTTCGAGATCAGCGGGGTGACGTTGGGGCAGGCCCGCTCGCGGGCCACCACCAGGAGATAATCGAAGGGGACTTCCTGGTGGTCGCCGCTGAATCCATCGTCCCCGAAACCACTGACTGCGATCGTCCAGGTACCGTCCGTGTCGGCCGTGAAGAGCAGGTTGCTCATGAGTCCGGGGCCGCCGTCGTCGTCGAGACCAGCCGCCGCCGGGGAGCCGACTGGATCGAACAAGCCGAGGATGGCGTCGTTGCGCTCGCCCGCATTCTCGAGGTCGAACAGCGAGATCGCCAGCCGATCGCCGGCTTCGAGTGCGATCGAGAAGGTGTCCACGTCTCCGGCGTCGAGGGTCGCGCCGACGACGCCACCGCCCGGCGGCAACGGCGTGGCGCTGAGCCACGAGTCGTTGTCTTCGATCTCCTCGTTCGGCGGCGGGTCCGTGGTGGCCGCCACGACCAGCCAGTAGGGCACCAGCCCGTCTCGCGCCTCCAGATGGTCGCCGTCGTAGTCCTCGTCGCCGAAACCGGTGACGGCCACCTGGTGGACGGTCGCGCTCGTCGTCGCGAACGTGAAGCGCGAAAGGAAGCCGCTGCCTCCGTCGTCGTCGACGGCGTGTGCAGGCAGCGTGCCTCCAGTGAAGATCCCGAGGGAGGTGTCGTGCCGTTCTCCAGCGTCGCCCTCGAACAAGGCGCCGAGCACGAGCTGGCCAGCCTCGAGGGAGAACGCGTAGGCGTCGACGTCGCCGACGTCGAGAGTGCCGCGGACGAGCTTCACGCCCGATGGAAAGGCCGACGAGAAAGTCGCGCCGTCCCAGGGGACAGGCTCGGCGCCGGCGAGCGGATCGTCTTCGGAAGCGTCCGGGTCCTGGAACGGACTGTCCTCGGACTCGGTGAAGTCGGCGCCGGCGGCAGGGGCAAGGCTCAGGCAGATCCCGCACGCAAGCAGCGCGACGATCGAGAGACGGGAACCGCGTCGGCGGGCACGGGATCGATGGGGGCTTCGGCTCATGATCGGATCTCCTCCGCGTCGCGAGACCAGGTAAATACGTCGATGGGCGCGCTGCGACCCTTCACGCGCAAGCCCAGCCGGGACACGAAGCCACGCGCGGCGTCGCCTGCCGCCTCGTAGGTCGTTCCGTCGATGACGATCGCGACGTCGAGCTCGCGAGTTGCGCTCTCGAGTCGCGCCGCGAGGTTCGTCGTGTTGCCGAGAGCGGACCAGATGGCCCGGTCCGCCGTGTTCAGCGGCCCCACGTAGGCGGGGCCGGTGGCGATGCCCAGCCCGACGTCCAGCCGGTGTGGCGTGCCATCGTCGCGGCGGACGTCGAGGTTCGGGATCGCGCGTGCGATCTCACGCGCCGCGCGCACCGCGCAGGGCTCTTTCTGGTCCAAAGGCCGCGGCGCCCCGAAGACCGCCATCAGGCCATCGCCGTGGAATTCGACCACCGAGCCGCCGTGCTCGTCCACGACGCGAGAGACCAGCTCCGTATACTGACTGATCGCCGCAAAGATGGCGTCGGGTTGCTGGCCCTCGGAGAAGGGGGTGTAGCCCCGGATGTCGACGAACAACACCGAGACGTCACGCTCGCCCGGGTCGAGGTGGAAGCCCTCTTCGAGTTCGCGAGCCACCGCGCCCGGCACGAAGCGTCGCAGTTCCTGACTGAGTGCCCGGTTCTGTCTCTCGATCTCGGCGTGCTCGAATCGCAGGAGCTCGTCGCCCGCCTTGTCGGCGAGGCCGAGGAGCAGCGCGATGTCCGGCGGCGTGAAGATGTCTCCGGATCCCTTCCCACCCAGACACAGGAAGGCCGTCAGTTCTCCGCGCACCGAGATCGGAACCACCAGCTCGACCCCCATCGAGACGAGAGCGACCCGGTCGGCGTGCTTCCCCCCGTCGTTGGGGACCCGCGCCGGGTCCAGCGGCTCGTGCGATGTGGTGAGCTGCGACGCGAGGGGGCCGTCCGAATCGAAGCTGGGACTGACACCGGGACCCCGCGCGAAGACGGGTGCGAAGGCCGAATCGCTGATCGCGTAGACCGCGACGGTCTCGAGGCGAAGCAGCGCGCGGAGCCGGATGCCCAGGGCGGTGAGCACGTCCGTCGGCTTCTCGCACTGTGCGAGCTCGCGGCGAAGCCGACCCGCCTCGTCCTCCAGCGCCCGGCGCTCGGGGTAGAGACGCGTCTGGAGGAGCGCGTCGACCCGCCGCAGTCCCACCAGTGCGAGACCGGCGAGCGAGAGCGCGAGAACGGGTTGACTGACCTGCGGCTCGATCCAGCCGGCGGCGGCCGCCGACGCCCGCGGTACCACGAGGAAGACACCGGCGAACGCGACGGTCCCGATCACCGAGTAGGTCGCGGCGGCCGTCAGCAAGCGGTTGACGTCGAAGAGGTTGAAACGCACCAGGGCGATGAATAGACAGATCGGGATGGCCAGGGTCAGTACCAGGGACGCCTCGTAGAGCCACCACAGGTCCGGCGCCGCGAGCGCCACCACAGACGTCAGGAACACCGGCACGAGCGCGACCCAGAAACCCAGGACCACCCACTTGAGCTGACGCCGGCCGCGGGGCCCGCAGCTGCGATAGTCGAGGGTGAGCAGGGTGACGAGGGTGGCGACGTAGACCGCGCTCGCGGCGACGGCCAGGCTCCCGATGTGGGGAAGCGCGAAGGGGACGCCGAAGGCCCAGCTGGTGTACACGGGGCCGATCGCCAGGAACAACCACGGCCACGCCCGCGCGGGCCCGCCCGGCCGGGACGACTCCTCGGGGAAGACCTGGAAGGCGCGCAGGGCGAGCGGCGCCGTCAATGCCGTCGAGACGCCAAAGGTCGCGATTGCGATCCGTGTCAGCGTCGGGGCGCCGCCGAAGAAGTCGGTCCAGTGAAACGCGTACGCCATCATGGCCAGGTAGAAGGCCCGTCCGGTGGTCGATCCGCGCGTACGCCAGAAGCCGAGTGTGCCGAGCACCGCGAAGCCCGCTCCGACCAGGGTCTTCCGCCAGGCCGCCGGGATCTCCTGTAGCGACAGCGACGTTTCGAACCGATTCACACCGCGCACCGCCACGATGGGAACGGGCTGGTTCTTGGGCGCCTGGTAGAAGGCGTCGATCACATCGAGCCGTCGCGCTCCGCGCAGGTCGCGATCACCGACGACGGCGAGTGCGTCGCCAACGGCGAGCTCGGGCGGGATCGTCGGTGTCCCGGGCCAGAAGTCCCGGACGGTCGGATACCGGTCGGGGGTCGGAGCCGCGTCCACGTAGACCGGCACCCAGGAGAACCCGCCCCGCGCGAGCTGGTTGAGGTGAAGCAGGAAGCAGACGCACCACAACCCGCTGATCGTGATCAGCAGGATCGCGTCGATCCTCCGCAGCGAACTCACGGAGCGTCCGCTCTCATGGCCCGCCCCTCCTCAAGGCCCGATGACCGCAACGTCGACCTTGTAGCGCCGGACGGTCGCGAGCACGTCGGTGCCGCCGGAGTGGTCCGAGAAACGATCGTTGCGCGGTCCGTGGTTGCACGGGGTCGCGTCGGTGCAGGTGGGGACCTCGTCGCTGCGCGCCAGGGCGATGCGCTGGCTGGGAGACTTCCCAACCACCGCGCCCACGGCGTTCTCGACCGCCGGCGGCAGTCCGCCCCAGCGGATCCGGACGATGTCGCCGGGGAAGCTGGCCGCCGTCTCCGCCAGGATGCTCTCCACCGCGGGTTGCGTCCAGCCGGACTGGGTGCCGCCACCGATCGACCAGTTCGGGATGGAGAAGTCGCAAGGGGGGGAGCCGCAGCTACCGCCGTCTGGCAGCTGCTTGAAGCTCTCGGCGAACACGTAGCGCTGTCCGTTCAAGCTGAACTCGAGCATCAGCGTCAGGAGACTGTTGTCCTTGTGCTCGCAGTCCGACGGTGTGCCGGCGGCGGGCTCGCTGCAGGCAGCGGGATAGCTCGTGTCGGCCCAACCATTGTTCGGCGGTTGCGTGTCGGCAATGATCGTCAGGTGCCCTCGGGCCACTACGTTGACGTCGGCGATGTCGGTGCACGTCCCGCCGCCGGTGCAATCGAGGGAATCGCCGCAGGGCGTGCCGTCGTTGCTTCCGTTCTCGCAGACGGTGGTCGAGCCCGCGGTGTCGGCCGTCGCCTCCGTTCGGCTCTCCGTGCCTGGATTGAAGGCGAGTGCCGGGGCTACGAGCAGGATCGCGGCGACTCCGGCCAGCGCGCATCGCTTCAGTTGGGTCATGACTTGCCTCCCGGTAGGGGTGGGGGTCGCCGCCAGAGAGCCGACAGCGCGAGTACGAATGCAGCGAGGATCGGCAGCTCTCCGATGCGTTGATAGAGGGTCACGGCCGACGACGGTCGCAGCTCCGCGAACAGGACCTCCGGACCCTGCCCGCGACTGCGCGTCAGGGTCCGGCCGTGGGGGTCGATGACGGCGCTGACTCCCGTCGACGTCGGACGCACGAGGAAGCGTCGGTTCTCGATGGCGCGGAAGGACGCGACCTGCAGCTGGTGCGCGGCCGCCTGAGGGTGGCCGAACCAGTAGTCGTTGGACGGATTCGTCAGGATCTCGGCGCCAGCCACGGCGAGCTCGCGCGCGATCTCGGGGTACAGGGCTTCGCCGCAGATGAACGCGCCGAGCCGCAGGCCGCGGGTTCGAAGGAGGGCGGGCTCCGCGCCGGGGACGTAGACGGCGGTCTTCGCGCGGAGCGTGTCGCCGAAGGGCCCGTACTCCGCAAAGGGAACGAGCCGGCGCTTGTCGTAGCGGTCCCTGTGCAGGCGGCCGAGTCCGTCGACCACGAACACGGAGTTGAGGTAGTCGGTGCCGCGCCCCGCGTCGCTGTCCTCCGGTCGATAGCGGTAGTGGGACCCTCCGAGCACCAGATCCGCGCCGAGGCTGCGCACCTCGTCGAGCAGTCGCGCACGCTGGACCGTCGCCTCGCGCAGATAGAAGTCGACCGCGAACTCAGGCCAGAAGACGATGTCCGGCGAAGCGATGGCGGTTCTCCGCGTCAGCTCGAGGTAGCGGTCGAGGCTCGCGTCTCGGGACGAGAGATCCCATTCGAGCTCTCGCGCGACGGCGCCCTGGACGACGGCGACTCGCAGGGCTTCGCCGTGGCCGAAGTCGTGCTGAAGTCGCCACTGCCCGTAGCCGAATGCGAGTGCCACCACGCCGGCGACCGCGAGCGCCCGGCGCAGCGGATGCGCTCCCCCGAGCGGCGGGATCCAGAAGCCCGCGAGGGCCACGTTGGCGGCGACGATCAACATGCCGAGCCCATAGGGGCCCGCGATGTCGACGGTCTGTGAGATCGTGGTTCCGGTTTGCGAGTACGCGAGCTGGGCGAACGGGTTGGCGACTACGCCGTTGGCGCGGATCCACTCGGCGACGCCCCAGGCGCCCGCCACGTGAAAGGGACCGAGAGCCCCTCGTCGGGCGCCCCAGCCGACGAAGAGACCGAAGCCCGCGTACGGCAGACCGTCGACCAGCACGCCCAGGCCGAGAAGTCCCAGCCATGCGAGACCCGTCGACAGCTCGAAGTAGCGCTCGAGCATCGCTGGGAACCACCAGGCAACACCGATGGTTGCCGTGAGCGCCCACAAGAGCCCGAGGCCAAAGGCGCGCTTGGGCGGACTCGTGGCCAGCGCGGCGAGCAAGGGGGCGAGCGCGACCCATGCCAGGAGCGACTGCTCGAAGGGCGGAAACAAGAGCGCGTAGAGCCCGCCGGAACCGATCGCGAGCGCGGTGCGCCAGGTGGGTGGCGTGGGGGTTGTCTGGGGCCTCATCGAGCGTGTCTCCCCGGCCTCCGATCTTCTCATGAAGCGTCGCGCCGGGCCACAGCCGTGAGGCGTGTCGGTGCCCGTGTCCACCGCGCGGCAACACCAAGAGGTGGCCCATCTGGGGGGTGCGCGTCTGGGTGCGCAGCCCGCGCTCGCTGCTGCCCGCCTCAGCCGATCTGGAGCGTGCCCAGGGATGAAGGAGGGGTGAGATCGGCGAGGTTGCGTGGGTCCGAATCTGGCGTGTCGGTGGCATGCCGGATGGGAAGGACACCCGCCCAGATCGGTAGCGCGTAGTCGGCTTCATCGTCGATGGGTGGGCCGGTCCGGACCTTGGCCGATGCCTCCTCGATCGGAAGCGACAGGACGGTGGTGGCCTTGAGCTCCTGCGCGTTCATCGGGCGCAGCTCTTCCCAGCGTCCCGGATACAGACCTTCGATGAAATCGCGAAGCTTCGCGGTCTTCTCGCCTGGGTCGTCGACCTTCTCGGCACGTCCGAAGATCATGGCGGAGCGGTAGTTGGCAGAGTGGTGGAAGCCCGAGCGCGCCAGCACGAGGCCGTCGAGCAGTGACACGGTGAGACAGACCTCCGCACCTTCGGCCGCTCGCAGGGCGCGGCTGGCGCTCGATCCATGCCAGTAGACCCGGTCGCCGCGCCGCCAGTGGAAGGTCGGCGTCACGGCCGGCTTGCCGTCGATCACGTAGCCGACGTGACACATGGGCGTCGCGTCGAGGATCGCATCGATCGTCGCGCGGTCGTGGTGGCCGCGTGGATGGAGTCGCCGCAGCCGCGTCCGCGGTGTGATTTCGAGTGAGTCGGTGGTCATCTCTGGCTCCTGCTGCTGAATTCGTTGCCCGCTTCGATGTCTTCGAGGATGTAGTCGAATAGCGCCCGCCCACCCGCCGTCGCCAACTGCGGCTTCGCCGGCTCGCCAGCGGGGCGCTGCAGGCGGAGGATGTCGCCCGACGCGCCGTACTCCGGCAGCACCGCCGCGAAACAGAAGTCGTGCCGGGCCAGGGCCTCGGTCGCCGCGTGGACCGTGGGTTCGGACATCGGAAGGTCGACGAGGCAGGGCAATCCCGGGGCGGCCGCGATGGCCTCGAGGACGCGATCGCAGAGGTCGGCTCCGCAGGCCGACAGCGAAATGCGCAGCAGGCCACGCCGATCCTCGACGACCGTCGACAAGCGCGAGGGGACGCCCGGCAGCGCGCCGGCCGGCCCGATGGGGTCTCGGGCGAAGCCTGCGCGCACGTAGAAGTCGCGCAGCCACTCGCGATGGCGGTCCGGTAGCCAGACGGCGCGCCGCGGCGCAGCCGCGACCGGCTCGAAGACGGCGAGCACGGCGACGCGATCATTCGTCGCGGGGGCCTCGAAGCCGACGTACTCCGTCTGGGCCGGGATGTAGTCGAAGAGCAGTCCTTCCTCGATGCCGTTGCCCTGAACGGAGAGCTGCTGCATCACGGGGTGTGCCGTGGTCGGGTAGTGGTGGAAGCCGATGAGACCACATGCGCGCGTCAGGCGGGTCAGCTCGAGGGCCAGCCGCGCGGCGAGATGGGCACCGCGATGGTTGGGGTCGACCACGGTGTTGCCCGCCTCGGCGGTGAGACTGCCGGGGCGCATGCTGAGCCCCATGTGGCCGACGACGCCGACATCCTGGGCGATGGCCACGACCGAACGCAGCGTCTCCTCGGTGATCGCCCGCTCGACCCGGTCCGGATCGTGGAACGCGTCGGCGGGATAGCTGCCGCGATAGCAACGCTCGAAGCAATGCACGAGCGAGGTGGCATCGCGCGCCTCCATCCGGCGGATCGTGATCGCGTCGGCTTCCATCCCTACAGGAATCGCGTCCCGGGAAGCGTCTGGCAAGAGCCAATTCGCGGGGCGAACCGGGACCGCCTTGGCGGATTGCCGCGCTTCAGCGCGGGGCGACGTCGGCGACCGTCGCCGCCTGCTCGTCGAGCCAGGCCTCGACCTGCTTCCGCAAGCGGGCGACGACCTCGGGATGCAAGGACGAGACGTCGCGGGTCTGGTCCGGGTCGCGACGGACGTCGTAGAGCGCCTCGATCCCGGTCCCCTCGTACGCGATGTAGTGCCAGTCTTCGTCGCGCAAGAAGAAGCCTCGCTCGGGCAGCCCGTCGGGCGCCGTGTACCCATCGGGTCGGTGGTCCATGTGCACGTGGGCGTAGTCGAGGGTGCCGACCACGCGACGCTGGGGAATCACGCTTCCCTCTTCGAGGGTGGGGCGGAGGTCGAAGCCCGTGCGTCCCGGCGGGACGGCGACGCCACCGAAGTCGAGAAGGGTCGGGAACAGGTCGACGCTGGATACGAGGTCGTCGCGAACGACGCCTGCCGGAATTCGCCCGGGCCAACTGAAGACCAGCGGAGTCCGGAAGCCCTGCTCGTAGAGGGAGAACTTTCCGCGCGCCGTGAGCTCCGGCTTGAGCACGTCGCCGGCGGGTATCCGGTCGCCTTGGGGTGTCTGATCCCAGCCGTTGTCCGAGAGGTACACGACGAGGGTCTGGTCGAGGAGCCCGTCGGCACGCAGTCGTTCCATCAGCTGCCCTACCGCGGCGTCGAACCACGAGATGGCCGCGTAGTAGCCGAGGGCAGGGGGGCTCAGCGCGTCGTCGGCGTAGAGGTCGACGAAGCGCTGCGGCGCGTCGTGGGGCTCGTGCGGAAGCAGCGGCGCGAACCAGATGAAGAAGGGAGTCTCGGCTTCATCCAGAAAACCCCATACGGGCTGCATGGTCTCGCGACCGATGCGCAGTCCCTCTCCCCCGACGATCTCCATCCAGTTGCGACCGTGTCGATCCTTCGTGCCGTGGCTGAAGCCAGCCATCGCGAAGGTGCCCTCCCACAGCTTGCCGGCCTGGAACGTGGTGTAGCCTTGCTGCCCGAGGAGACGCGGCAGCGTCTCGTGGTGCACGATTTCTCCGAAGGGCATGACGTTGCGACCCGCGTCGGCGAGAGCAGCGTTCCGGACGTTGTATTGATGCGGGTGGAGACCCGTCAGCAGGGACGCGAGGGAACGGCGACACTCGCTCGAGGTATTGAAGGCGTGGGTGAAGACCGTGCCGCTACGAGCCAGCGAGTCGAGATTCGGGGTCTGGACGATCGGATGGCCCATGAAGCCGAAATCGCGGTAGCCGTGATCGTCGCCGATGATGAGCAGGATGTTGGGCCGGCCGGAGCCCGGCTCGTCGGACTCGACGGTGCGAGGCGGCTCGGGCGCGTCGCGCGAGCAGCCGGCCGTGCCGAGCAGCAGACCGCATGCGAGTAGAGCGAGCACTTTCATCAGCGGGGAGTGGACGGTACAGCAGCTGGGGGAGTGTCGCCCTCGCGCTGGCGGGCTACTCGCTGTTGACCTTCGCCGTATTTCGGCCGACGGCCGCGGAGCTGACGGCGACGCTCCCGAGCTTCGGCGGCCTCGCCGCCGATGCGCTCATCTACGTCTGGGCGATCGATCATCTCGTGGACGCGTTCCTGCACGACCCGCTGGGGCTGTTCGATGGCCGCGTGTTCTTTCCCGCCACTGACTCCCTGGCCTACGGCGACCACATGATCGGTCAGGCCGTTCTCGGGCTGCCCCTCGCGCTGCTCGGCGCCGGTCCGGTGCTGGTCTTCAACCTGCTCGCGCTCGCGAGCTACCCGCTCTCGGCGACTGCGATGTTCGTGTTGGCACGCGAACACGTCGGCTCGCTCGCTGCGGCCCTCGCGGCCGGGGTCGTCTTCGCCTTCACGCCGTCGCGCTTCCATTCGCCCCAATGGCTGCAGGTGCTGTTCGTTGCATTCATGCCGCTGGCGCTGCTCTTCTGGGGACGCTTCGTGGCGTCGGGGAGATTCCGCGACTGGCTTGGCTGGGTGCTCCTCTGGGCCTGCCATTGCCTGATGGGCATGTATCTCGCGGTCTTCTTCACGCTGATCCTGGGTGTCGTCGGTGCGTTCGGCCTCTGCGCGGCCCCGACGGACGACCGTCGTCGGCTCGTAGTCGGGACGCTCGCGGCGCCGCTGGCGACGGGGCTGCTGCTGCTGCCGACCTTGTTGCCCTATGTCCGGCTGCGGGCCACGCAGCCCTTCCTGCGAGAGGCGGGTTTCGATACGCCCCTCGACTTCCTGCTGCCGGGTCCGGGCACGGCGTCGGCTGCGCTGTTCGGGTTCGATGGCGTGCACTTCGGCCCGGGCTTCGTCGTGGTCGCCCTGTGCGCCCTGGGGTTCTGGGCGGCGCTGCGCGCGCCGGGGGCATGGCCGCGCTTCTTCGCGTTGTCTGCGATCCTCGGACTGGCTGCGAGCCTCTGCCTCACCCTTCTGCCCGCCGACGTCCCGCTTGCGGTCCCGGGCTTCGACATGCTGCGGGCGACGAGCCGCGCCTTCTTCGTGAGCCTGATCTTCATCGCGCTCTTCGTGTCGCACGGTGTGGCGTGGCTGTTGGCGCGCGCTCGCTCTCCCCGCGCTGCTTGGGCCCTCGCGGTCGCCTGTCTCGTGGCGTTGGTGCTCGACATGGGAGGTCCGCCAGCCGAACGAAAGGCCATCCCGGTCGGCGACCAGATCCCGGCCGTTTACGAATGGTTGCGCGAGCTGCCCGGCGATCCTGTCGTTTACGAGCGGGCGCGCGGGATCGAGGCCCGGGCGCTGGCGCAGTACTACGCCGGCATTCACGGCAAGCGACTCGCCACGGGCTACAACGGATTCGTGTCGCCCGGTTCGGAATACGTGCTCAGGCGCCTGCAGACCCTGCCCGACCCCGGCTCTCTCGCGCTGATGGATCGGCTCGGGATCGAGTACGCGTTACTGCGTTTCCCGGCAGCGACCGATGCCGATCGCTTCGTCGGGTCGCTTTCGATCGACGCCGTTCGCGTCGCCGCGCGCTTCGGAACGGACGTGGTCATCGAGGTCGCGGCGGTTCCAGAGCGTCTGGCCGCAGCGATGCCGGGCCGGGTCCTGCCGCATGGCGATTGGCGGCTGACGGCCGTGCCTGCCGGCGGCGACCCTGCCGCGGTGATCGACGGCGATGCGGACAGCGCGTGGGCCGCGACGATCGCAGCCGGAGACGAGCTCTACCTCGAAGTCGACCTGGGACAGGTCCGGCTGGTCGACGGCGTTCGGGCCCGGGCGCGCTTCGGCCGGGAGCAGGACGTCTTTGCCGCTCGCGTCTCGGTGTCCCGGGACGGGCAGAGTTGGTCGCGAATCGGCGAGTACTTCGAGCCCGCCGATCTCGACGTGCTGGTCGAGAGGCCGCGCGAGCTTTCGCACTTCGAGCTGCGATTCGACCCGCAGCCGGCGCGGTTTCTGCGGCTGCAGAGCCCGGAGACGCGCTTCTTCGGCGGGTCCTTCGAGCTGGGCGAGGTGATGGTTCTCGGCCCCGGAGACTCCTAGCCCCAATGCGTCATTGGCTTGGCTTCGAGCGCGCGGGGTTTCGGGTAGAACCCTTCGGAACCGGCGCCAGCGGATGCGGCTGGAACGGGAGAACCTCGCGGTTGTGAGATCCTGTCGGCAGTCTCGGGATGCCGCGCGGGCCGCCCTGTCGAGGGCTCCCGGCCGCGCATTGGAGTCGCGCCCGGGTCCGCATGACGGATCCGGGCTAGGCGGCCGGAACCGCAGGTTCCGTCACGCTCCTGGCCTGCTGCATCCGCAAGCCCGCTACTTCCGAACGAAGGCACCGCAGTAGAAGGTGATGGGGCGGATCAGTCGGCGGCGGAAGCGACCGCGCAGGGCATCGTAGAGCCATACGAGGACCGGCCGCTTCCAGGGCAGCGTCTCCGCCGCTGTCCCGGCGATCCACTGGGTGGTGACCCAATCCTGCTCGTGCAAGGCGAGCTGCGCTCCGATCCGCACCTCGTTCCAGCCCAGCTCCGGGTCGAAGTGCTCGTTGAGCCGGTCGATCAACGCCTCGACCCGCTCCGCGGACATGGGGCTCTTCGGCTCGAAGGAAATGTCGAAGGTGCAGACGAACAAGCCACCGGGACGCAGGACTCGGTGGATCTCGTCCACTACGCGGGCGGGATGGCTCGTGTGCTCGATCACCGAGACGCTGTAGACGGCATCGAGCGACTCGGACGGTTGGTCGAGCTTTTCGAGATCCTCGAGACGGAAGTCCGGCGCCGACCCGACGATGGCGCGGGCTTCGTCGATTGCCCGGCCGACGGTGGGGTCGGCGTCGAAGCAGGTGAGGCGCAGCGCGGGATTTGCGTGCTTCAGGTGAAAGGGAAAGAAGGTGAAGCCCGAGCCCGCGTCGACGACGTCCCGCGCGTCGGGGTGCTCTCGCCACCAGGCCTCGAGGCGTTGGAGGACGTACACGTATTCCCAGCGGCGGCTCCACTGCAGGAAGGGATCCGTGACCCACTTGGCGCCGTAGAGCCTCGAAGAGAGCCCTGCGGCTCGGCACTTCGCGCCGAATTCGCGCGATTGGGCGAGCAGCGTTGCATAGCCGGGTTGCGTCTCGATCCCTGCGTACTCGGCCCGGCGCGGAAGCCCGCTGCTCAGCATCTTCGCTTCGTTCGTTCGGGGTTCACGCCGGAGATGATCGCGGCGTCGCGCGGCGTTGCAAACCCCGGTCTGCAGCCGGGCCCCGGCGTCATGGCAGGTCGCGCGCGTGGCCGGGGGCGCGGACGATTTTAGTAGCTCCGCGGCAGCTCGAGGACGTGCTCGGCGATGAAGTTGCGCACCATTTCGTTCGAGATCGGCGCGATGCGCGCGAGTCGTGCCTCCCGCCAGTAGCGCTCCACGTTGAACTCCCGCGCGTAGCCGAAGCCGCCGAAGACCTGCAGGGCGCGGTCACAGGCGGTGAACGCGGCTTCGCTGCAGCGAAGCTTCGCCATGTTGGCGAGCGGGCCCGCGGGCGCGCCGCTGTCGTAGGCCCAGGCTGCCTTCTGCCACAGCAGCTCCGCCGCCTCGAGTTCGGAAAGTGACTCTGCAAGCGGGTGCGCGATGGCCTGATTCTGTCCGATGGGCCGATCGAACACGATTCGTTCCCGGGCGTAGCGCGTCGCAACGTCGACGGCGCGGCGTCCGATGCCGATGGCCTCGGCTGCGATCACGATTCGCTCGGGGTTGAGGCCGTCGAGCAGGTGGTAGAAGCCGCGGTCGACCTCGCCGACGACGTCGTCGGCGGATACCGGCAGATCCTGGATGTAGACCTCGTTCGAGTTGACGGCGTTGCGTCCCAGCTTGGGGATCTCCCGGATCTCGCAGTGCCGGGGATCGAGATCCGCGAGGAACAAGGTCATGCCCTGAAGCGGCTTCGCGCAGTCCTCGCGCGGAGTCGTGCGCGCGAGCAGCAGGATCTTCTGGGCCTGCTGCGCCTTGGTGTTCCACACCTTCTTGCCGTTGATCACGAAGCCCTTGCCGTCGCGGCGGGCGAAGGTGCGAATGCGGCTGGTGTCCGTGCCCGCGTCGTCTTCGGTGACGCCGAAGGACACGTGCAGCTCGCCCGAAGCCGTGGGGGGCAGGGTGCGTCGCTTCAGTTCTTCGGACCCGTGGTGGATGACCGGACCCATCCCGAAGATCGACAGGTGGAGGGTCGACGCCGCGTTCTGTGCGCCCGCGCTGTTGGCGACTGCTCCCAGCAGGATGCCCGCGTGGAGAACCCCGAGCCCTGCTCCCCCGTAGGCTTCCGGGACGAGTACTCCGATCCAACCCTCTTTCGCGAACGCGTCGTAGAACGCCCAGGGGAACTCGTGCTTCTCGTCCCGCTGGGACCAGTAATCGTCGTCGAAGTCGGCTGCGATCCGCGCACTCGCTTCCTGGATCGCGCGGAGCTCGTCGTCGAGGCTGAAGTCCACTCACCACCTCCGATGCGGCCGCCTTGCCGGCGGGCGTCCCTGTGCCAGAGTCCGAGGTCCGCGCCGGAACGAACAAAGGAGCACAGCATGGCCGACTTCAGCGAGATTCCCTGGATCCGCGAGCACATCGCACTCTACCGAAGCGACCCCGAGAAGGCGCACATGTGGGACTCGACCGCGCTCGGGGGTCCCGGTGTCCTGCCCACGCTGCTGCTCACGACGCGCGGTCGCAAGTCCGGCGAGCCTCGGGCGCTGCCCCTCATCTACGGCACGGTGGCCGGAAAGGCAGGCGACAGCTACGTGGTGATCGCCTCGAAGGGCGGCATGCCGAATCATCCGCTCTGGTTCCGCAACCTCGAGGCCGACCCCAGCTGCGAGCTGCAGGTCGGGGCGAAGCAGGTCACGGCGCGGGCGCGTATCGCCGAGGGCGACGAGCGCGAGGAGATCTGGAAGCGGATGATCGAGATCTACCCGCCCTACGTCGACTACCAGAAGAACACGGAGCGGACGATCCCCGTGGTCGTGCTGGACCCGGTCGACTGACTCGGGCCGGGGTTCAGCCGCCGTTCGGCGTGCGAGCGCCGACGCGGAGCTTGCGCACATCGATCGCCTCGCCGGTCGTCTCGTCGACCACCAGCGGCCGCACCGGTAGGCCACTTTCCCGGTCGAAGAGCTCGACGGGCGGCTGCTGGCCGTCCGGCCACAACCAGTCGCTTCCGAAGCGCCACATCGCCGCGAGTACGGGATAGAAGGCGAGACCCTTTTCGGTCAGCAGATACTCGTGGCGGGGCGGGCGTTCTTCGTACAGGCGCTTGTCGAGCAGACCCTCGTCGACCAGGCGACCCAGGCGCTGGGCGAGGACCCCACGCGACAACGACAGCGCGCGCTGGAAGTCGTCGAAGCGACGCCTGCCGAGGAACGCCTCGCGCAACACGATCGGAGTCCACCAGTCGCCGATCAGATCCGTGGTCCGCGCGATCGGGCAGGGCGCGTCGTCGAAGCGGGTGCGCCTCATCTCAGGCCACCGCCTCGACCCGGGCGCGAACGTGCTTGTGCCACGGCGTACCCGCGATCCAGTCGCGGTCCTCGCTCGAGGTCAGCTCGTTCGGCGGGGTTCCGTGAACGAGGCGCTCGCCCCGCTCGTCGGGGTACTCGAGGCCCATGCCGTTCGGCAGGGTCACGTGGCCGTCGCGCAGGGTGTCGGACACCTCGACCACCGTCTCCACCGAGCCGCGCTTGGTGGTCACCCGGACGCGATCGCCGGTTTCGATGCCCAGGCTGTCCGCGTCGCCGGGGCTGATGCGCAAGGCGCCGTCCCGGTCTTTCTTGCGCCAGGACGGGTCGCGGTAGATGGTGTTGGCCGTCGTGCCGCGGCGCTCGCCAGCGGCGAGCACGAACGGAAACGCGTCGGTCGCCGCGGGTGCGGACTCGTTCGCCAGCTCGATCAGCTCTTCGACGAGTTCGGGGATCACGAGTTGGATGCGCTTGTCGTCGGTGGCGATGCGCTCGAAGCTGACCTCGTAGGGATCGGAGGTGATGACGACCCCCTCGCGCCGGGTCAGCAGTGCGTCGAAGAGAGCGTCGCCGAGGGCGAGCCCTTCGCCCGCGAAGCCCGCCCGTCGGATCGACGCCGCGTTCGAGGCGGCGAGCTGCTGGCAGGCGCCCCAGAGCAATGCCGCGGATTCGAGACCCTCGTCGAGAGAGCGTCCCAGGCTTTCGTAGAGGACCACGGGCATGATGCCCGCGAGATCCGGCCGCGCCGCCAGGGTCTGTCCGAAGGCGAGACCGAATGCCTCGCGTCCCGCGGCTGCCGCCGCGCGCAGGTCGGCCAGGTCCTCGTCCGTGTACGCGCCGAGTGCCCGGCACAGCCGGCTGTGGATCTCGGGCTCGGGGAGCGTCCCTTCGAGGGGCTCGAAGACGCGCTGGCGCAGCTGGAAGACGTTGTCCGGGAAGCCGCCGCCGAAGAAAGTCGCCTCGGCCTTCTCGTATTGGGACGCTCCGGGCAGGACGTAGTCGGCGAAGCGGGTCGTCTCGGTCATGGCGACGTCGATCACGACCAGGAAGTCGAGCGCGTTCAGGGCCTCGCGCATGCGGGGGCTGTCGGCCAGGGAATGCACCGGGTTCCCGCTCTCGATGATCATCCCGCGGAAGCGATCGGGGTGGTCGGTCAGGATCTCGTCGGGAATCGCGTTGCACGGGACCAGGCCGGTGATGATGCGGTGCCCCCCGACGGGCGTGACGCGGTTGTCCTTCGATGTGCCGATCAACTGCCCCAGATGGGTGCCGAGATTCATCGTGCCCGCACGGCCGAAGTTGCCGGTGAGCGCGTAGAGGAGCTTCTCGAGGTAGGAATTCAAGGTGCTGTGCGGCGCCATCTCGATGCCGAGATCTTCGACGACTGCGACGCTACCGGCGCGCCCGATGCGTCGCGCGGCCGCCCGGATGAGCTCTTCGTCGACGCCGGCGCGCGTGCAGTAGTCGGCGATGTCGACCTCGGCGAGGGCGGCGAACAGCGCATGGCCGTCTGTCGCATGCTCGGCAAGGAAGTTGCGATCGATGAGATCGTCCTCGACGAGCACCGCCAGCATCGCGGACAGCACGAAGGCGTCCGCCCCGGGTCTCACTTGAAGAAAGAAGTCCGCGAGGTCGGCAGTCTCGGTGCGGCGCGGATCGATCACGATCATGGAACGCTGCGGGTCCTTGGCGATGTCGCGCAGGATGACTCGGGCACGTTCGAAGCCATGTGAATGCCACGGGTTCTTGCCGACGAAGACGGAGACCTCGGCGTGCTCGAAGTCCGGCTCGGGACGCGCACCGAACATCTGGCGTTCGACCCAGAACTCGCCGGTCTTCTCCTGGGCGAGGGCGTTCGACGCGTAGCGCATGCCGAGGGTTCGTCGTGTGGCCCCGCTGTATGCGCCGCCCAGGTGATTCCCCTGCCCGCCGCCGCCGTAGTACATGATCTTGTCGCCGCCGTGGCCGTCGCGGATCTCGGCCAGACGTGCAGCGACCTCGGTGATGGCGGTATCCCAGTCGATGGCTTCGTAGCTGCCATCCGCGCGCCGGCGGAGTGGACTCGTCAGGCGGTCGGCGTGGTTCTGGTAGTGGTCGAGCTGGGCGGGCTTCTCGCAGGTGTACCCCTTGGACCGGGGGTTCTGTTTGTCGCCGCGGATCTTGACCAGGTGGCCATCGTCGACCTGGACTTTCAGCCCGCAATTGATGCTGCAGAGGATGCAGCTCGTGGTCTTCCAGTCCGCCTGGTTCGCCGTGTCGGTCGCCATTTCGGGGGAGCCTCCTGATTCGCCGTGGTCCGTCCGCGCTGGGGCGTAAGTTCGACAATAGAACTCGCTCTAGAGGCCGTCAACGTGGCGCGTGCGCGGCTTGCCCGTTTTCTGAATCTCTACTAAGTTAATCCGCCGACGGACGGCCAAGGGCCCGTCCGCCCACGTCTTCATGCGAACACCCCACACCCCCCAGCACGCGGCGCCGTCGTCGTCCCCGAAGCGAGGTCGTCCCTCCCGACGCGCCGACATCTTCGCGTCGGCGCTGCGCTTGTTCCGCGAGCGCGGCTTCCACGCCACGTCGATCAACGACATCGGTGAGGACGCCGGGGTCGCGGGTACCGCCGTCTACTCCCACTTCGAGACGAAGCAGGACCTGCTGGCCGAAGCGATCCAGGAGGGCGCGCGCCGTATCCGCGGCGGCGTCTCCGCTGCGGTCGAGGACGACTCGCTTTCGCCCGACGTTGCGCTCGAGGCCCTCGTCCGCGCCTACGTGAAGGTCGTCCTCGACAACGCGGACATGAACGCCTGCTACGTGCTCGAAGCGCGAAGCCTGCGCGAAGACGTGCGTGATCCCCTGATTCGCGGTGAGCGCGGCTTGCGGACCGCGTGGTGCGACCGGCTGCTCGCCGAACGACCGGAGCTTTCCCGCGAACAGGGTCAGACCATGGTGCAGATGGCGATCTTCGCGGTCGTCGCCCTTTGCGTGCACCGCAACCGCATGGACCGCGATTCGCTCGTCGAGCTCGCGAGCTCGCAGGTGCTCGGCGCCCTGCGCAGTCCCGTACGAACCCAACCCGTGAAGGGCCCCGCAGCGGGTCCAACCGAAGGAGCCAATACCCCATGCAAGAAGCAGTGATCATCGACGCCGTTCGCACGCCGGGCGGCCGCCGCAATGGCAAGCTCAAGGACTGGCACCCGGCAGCCCTGGCCGCGCACGTCCTCAAGGCCATCGCCGAACGCAACAACCTCGACCCGGCCCTGGTGGACGATGTCGTGATGGGTTGCGTGATGCAGGTCGGCCCCCAGAGCCTCAACATCGCCCGGAACGCGATCCTCGCCGCCGGCTGGCCCGAGTCGGTCCCCGGTACCACCGTCGACCGCCAGTGCGGCAGCTCGCAACAGGCCATGCACTTCGCCGCGCAGGGCGTGATGGCGGGCTCGTACGACATCGCGATTGCCGCCGGTGTCGAGGTCATGACCAAGGTGCCCATGGGCGCCTCGGTCGTTTCCGGCATGGACTTCCCCTTCCCGAAGGACATGCAGGACCGCTACAAGGACACCGGGCTTCCGCCCCAGGGCATCGGCGCCGACATGATCGCCGACAAGTGGGGCATCACGCGTGAAGATCTCGACGCGTTCGGAGCGCTCTCCCAGCAGCGCGCCGAAAAGGCGACCGCCGACGGGCGCTTCAAGAACGAGATCATCCCGGTGCCCGTGGTGGACGACGAGGGGAACGAGAGTCTGGTCACCCAGGACGAGGGCATCCGGCCGGGTACCACGGCCGAGAAGCTGGGGTCCCTGAATCCGGCCTTCGCCGCCGACGGCAAGATCACCGCGGGCAACAGCTCGCAGATCTGCGACGGCGCCTCGGCGGTGCTCATCATGAGCGCCGAAAAGGCCAAGGAGCTGGGTCTCAAGCCGCGGGCTCGCTTCCATTCCTTCGCCCTGGCAGGCGCGGACCCGGTCACGATGCTGACTGGCCCGATCCCCGCCACGGAGAAGATCCTGAAGCGGAGTGGTCTCGGCATCGACGACATCGACCTGTTCGAGGTCAACGAGGCCTTCGCGTCGGTGGTGCTCGCCTGGCAGAAGGAGACCGGCGCCAACCTCGAGAAGGTCAACGTGAACGGCGGCGCGGTGGCGCTCGGTCATCCGCTCGGCGCCTCGGGTACCAAGCTGATGGCGACCCTGTTGAACGAGCTGGAGCGGACCGGTGGCAAGTACGGTCTCCAGGTCATGTGCGAGGGCGGTGGCATGGCCAACGCGACCCTCATCGAAAGGATCTAGCAATGGAACTCGAAGGAGCATCGGTCCTCGTCACGGGTGGTGCATCGGGCATCGGAGCGGCCAGTGCGCGCCGCCTCGCGGTGCTGGGCGCACGTCCGGTCATCGCGGACCTCAACGAAGAAATGGGCAAGGCCCTGGCGCAGGAGCTGAAGGGTGAGTTCGTGAAGACGGACGTCTCCGACGAGGGACAGGCGCAGGCTGCGGTCGACGCGGCCCTCGGCCTCGGTCCCTTGCGGGCGCTCGTCAACGCGGCAGGCCTCGGCAACGCGAACCGCACGGTCAATCGGGAAGGCAAGCCCTTCCCCCTGGACCAGTTCGAGTTCGTCATCAAGGTGAACCTGGTCGGCACCTTCAACTGTCTGCGCCTGGCGGCGGCGGCCATGTCCAAGCAGGACCCGGTCGATGCCGACGGCCAGCGCGGTGCCATCGTCAACATTGCGTCGGTCGCGGCCTTCGACGGTCAGATCGGCCAGGCCGCCTACTCGGCATCGAAGGGCGGCGTCGTGGGGCTCACGCTTCCGGTCGCGCGCGACCTGGCGGCGGTGGGCATCCGGGTCAACACCATCGCGCCGGGCCTGATCGACACTCCGATCTACGGCAAGGGCGAAGGGTCGGAAGCGTTCAAGGCCAACCTCGGAAGGAACGTGCTCTTCCCGA
Source organism: Deltaproteobacteria bacterium (assembly GCA_029261855.1). Lineage (GTDB taxonomy): Bacteria > Myxococcota_A > UBA9160 > UBA9160 > UBA4427 > JAJDAN01. The sequence continues at coordinate 274,472 of JAJDAN010000089.1, read as the reverse complement.
AGCGCCTGGGGGACGCCACCGAGCTGGCCTCGATGGTCGCCGAGCTGATCACCAACGACTACATGAACGGCGAGACGCTGCGGGTCGATGGCGGCATTCGCATGCCCCCGAAATGACCCCCATGCGCGATCGCGAGACGATCGAAAGGAGCTCGAGTCATGGCCAATGAAATCCTGACGGAAACCCACGGACGCGTCCGTGTCATTACCTTGAACCGGCCCGAGGCGAAGAACTCGGTCAATAGCGCGCTCGGTCAGGCACTGGTGGCCGCGATCGAAGAGCTCGATTCGGATGACGGCCTCACGGCCGGCGTCCTGACGGGTGCCGACGGCGGCTTCAGCGCGGGCATGGACCTCAAGGCGTTTGCGACCGAGGGTCCGCCCAAGGGCTTCAACGACTTCCTGCAGAAGGGAAGCCAGAAGCCGCTGATCGCGGCGGTCGAGGGCTTCGCCCTGGCCGGTGGTCTCGAGATTGCGCTGAGCTGCGACCTCATCGTCGCGGCGAAGGGCGTGAGGCTCGGCATCCCCGAGGTCAACAAGGGGCTGTTCGCGGCAGGAGGCGGTCTCTTCCGGCTCCCGAATCGGATCCCGTACGGCGTCGCCATGGAGATGGCGCTGACCTCGGACCCGATCAGCGCAGAGACGGGATACGAGATCGGTCTCGTGACGCGCCTGGCCGAGCCCGGCAAGGCAGCGGAAGTCGCCCTCGAGCTGGCCGAGCGCATCGCGAAGAACGCACCGCTGGCGGTGGCGGCGAGCAAGCAGGTCATCCGCCAGTCGCGCGGCATGACGGAAGAAGACGCCTGGGCGATGCAGGGTCCCCTGCTCGGCAAGGTCTTCACGAGTCAGGACGCCAAGGAAGGCCCGCGCGCCTTCGCGGAGAAGCGCGAGCCCAAGTGGACGGGTCGCTGAGCCCAGGTCCACGATCTGTAAGGCCCAACGCCCAAGGCCAAGACCGAAGCGGCCCCGTCGTCCCCTGGACGGCGGGGCCGTGCTCGTTTCCGCATTCGAAGACGGATCTGGGGTATATCTTTCGCCTCGGAGGAGGCGAACCTCATGCAGCTCACCCGCTACAGCGATCTCAGCCTGCGCGTCCTGATCTATCTCGCCGTTCGCCCGGACGCGCTCGCCACCATCGAAGAGATCGCCAGCGCCTATGGCGTTTCCCGCGCGCACCTGATGAAGGTGGTCCATCAGCTGGGACGCGGCGGCTTTCTCGAGACCGTTCGGGGGCGTGGCGGCGGCTTTCAACTCGCACGTGAGCCCGGCGAGATCGCCGTTGGCGAGGTCGTGAGGTACTGCGAGGGCGAGATGAATCTCGTCGAGTGCTTCGATCCCCAAACCAACGAATGCCGCATCGCTCCCGCTTGTGGGCTTCGCGGTGTTCTCGAGGAGGCGCTCGACGCATTTCTCGCCAGCCTCGATCGACACACCCTCGAGGACCTCGTCGCACGGCGGCGAAGACCCCTGGATCGTCTGCTCGACGTCTCCTGACGGGAGACCGCAGCGACCTTGCGGTGTCCTCGTCGTCCGGTAATCTCAAAAGATTCATACGTAATAGTTCTTTACAGAAGAATGCCGGAGGCCTGACGCGATGTCCGATCCCGAAGTCCCGGAGGCCGACGCGCCGCTGCTGGTTCTGGCCGAGTTCGTCTTCACCGAAGAGGGCGAAGCCGCGTTTCTGCCCCATCTGGACCAGACGATGGAAGAGACGAGGGCGACAGAGGGCTGCTTGCAGGCCGTCCTCTGGACCCGACCGGGGCGCCGCTATCAATTCTCGACGCTCTGGAGCGAGCGAGCGGCCGTCACCCGATGGGTCGAGAACGACTTCCATCGTCGCGTCCTGATGCCCGGCTTCCGCAAGTGGTGTGTCGAGGGTTGCTTCGGCGACTACCGGCTCACGATCGACCACGCCCGCGCCCGCAAGTGTCCCGACTGCGGGCGATGGACGCAGGAGCAGCCGGGTTGGGACGAGCGACGCCCGGCGCAGTGTGCGAAGTGCGAAAGCGTGTTGCCGGCAGCCACCGGCTGAGGTCCCAGGACGCGGCGTCGGTAGTTCTGTTCGATCACACTGGCGCGGGCCAGGAAGCGAGGCTCTTTCCATGGGTGCAGCGAAAGCAGGTAGTTCCGTCGGGCCGCGCGCCCTCGCCCGCAAGTCCAAGCCTACGGACGTCGAGCGCACCAAGGGCGACAGCCGACATCTCCGCGGGGGCCTGACCGCGGCGCTGCTGGATTCGGCGCCGGGTCTCGACCATCTCGATCAGCGGGTCGCAAAGTTCCACGGCATCTATCAGCAGGAGGATCGCGACGGGCGCGCCCTGGCGAGAGTCACCGGAACGGCCCGCGAGCCGAACTTCATGGTGCGTGTCGCCGTACCCGCGGGCCAACTCACGGCCGATCAGTACCTCGCCCTCGACGAACTCGCCGAGGACGTGGTCTACAACCGAGGGTTCCGCGTCACGACACGGCAGGACGTGCAGTTGCATGGAGTTCGCAAGGCGGATCTCGCCCGAGCGATCCGCCGGATCAACGAGGTGGGTCTCACGACGCTGGGCGGATGCGGCGATGTCGAGCGCAACGTCGTTGCTCCTCCCGCGCCGATTCGAGACACGGGGCATCGCGCGCTCCAGGCGTTGGCTTCGGACCTGGCCCAGGCGCTGGCGCCTGCGACCGGGGCCTACCGCGAGATCTGGCTGGGTGACACGCCGTCCGATCTCGCAGGCGAGGAAGAGCCTCTCTACGGCGATGCCTACCTCCCGCGCAAGTTCAAGACGGGTCTGGCGCTTCCCGAGGACAACTCCGTCGACGTCCATGCGCAGGACGTCGGGCTGATCGGGGTGGTCGAAGCCGGCGAGTTGACGGGTGCGAACGTGCTCGTGGGCGGGGGTGCGGGCCTCACGCATCGTCGGCCGGAGACCTACGCGCGCCTGGCGTCTCCCCTGGGCTTCGTCGCCCGCCCGTACCTCGTCGAGACGGTGAAGGTGGTCGCGGGCATGTTCCGCGACTACGGCGACCGTACGGACCGCCGTCACTCGCGACTGAAGTATGTCGTCGAGGAGTGGGGGATCGAAGCCTTTCGGCGTGAGTTCGAGAGCCGCGCCTCCTTCCCCCTGGAAGAATGGGTGGAGACCGGTCCGCTGGAACACCGCGACTGGCTCGGCTGTCATCCGCAGGGAGATGGCCGCTGGTTGTACGGGGTCTACGTGGAGAACGGCCGCATCCTCGACGATGGGCGGCGACGTTGGAAGAGCGCGCTGCGTACGCTGGTCACGACGCTGAGGCCCCGTGTCGCATTCACCGCGCAGCAGAATCTGCTCCTCGCCGATCTGTCGGAGGAAGACCTGCCGAAGGTCGAGCAGATTCTCGATGCCTATCGCATTCCCAGACCGGACCGACTCAGCTTCGTGCGCCGACACGCACTTGCTTGCCCCGCACTCCCCACCTGTGGCCTGGCCCTGGCCGAGTCGGAGCGAGTCGCCGGCGAAGTCGTCGACAGCTTCGAGCGGGCGTTTGCGGCGCGGGGACTCGACGACGTACCGCTGACCTTGCGGATGACCGGGTGCCCGAACGGTTGCACGCGACCGTACAGCGCGGACCTGGCGCTCGTCGGCCGCAAGGCGGGGCACTACGACGTGTATCTCGGCGGAGGCCTGCAGGGTGCACGTCTCGCCGAGCTCTACGCCGAGAGCGTGCCCCTGGAACGGCTCGTCGCGCGGCTCGAGCCACTGCTGGACGATTGGCAGCGTCGGCGGCTGCCCAAAGAGGGGCTGGGCGACTTCTATGACCGCTGTCTTCGGCGCGCGCTCCGTCGAGACATCCTCACCGGAGCCAAGGCGGAAGCGAGCGGGCTACCCTCGGATGCCCGTCCCGATGACGCCTGAACCCACCGCCCCCGTGCTCGAGATCCGTCCGAAAGCGGTTCCGGGCCGGACACCACGCGGGCTCTGGGGGCGTGCCTTCCGTCCTTTCTTCCTGTGCCTTGCGGTGTATGCGGCGCTAGCCGTGCCGTTCTGGGCGGCCGCCTGGCAGGGTGTCTTCGGCATTCCGGTCTGGCTGCAGCCGACCGGGTGGCACGGTCACGAGATGGTCTTCGGCTTCGTCGCCGCCGCCATCGCGGGCTTCCTGCTGACGGCCTCTCCGGTCTGGACCGGTGGCCCCGCGCTCACGGGTCGCTGGCTGGCGGCGCTCGTGTCGCTGTGGGTGGCGGGACGGGTGGCATTCGCGTGTGTCGGCATCCTGCCGTCGTGGCTCGTTGCGGTGGTGGACCTGGCGTTCTTGCCGGCAGTCGCTCTCGCCGTCTTGCGCACGCTCTGGGGGTCCGGACAGATTCGCAACTACGCGGTGCTCGGCATCGTCATCGTCCTGGCTGCCGCCAACGCTGGCATGCACGCCGAGGCCCTCGGGATCACGACCGCGACGGCGCCGCCGGCCCTGCGTCTCGCCGTCGACGCGATCGTCGTGCTGATCCTCGTGATCGGCGGCCGTATCACGCCGGCGTTCACCGAGAACGCCTTCCGGCGCGACGGCCTGCCCTGGAAGGTCCGCTCCTGGGTCGCCGTCGACGTCGGGGTCATCTCTCTCGCTGCGGCGTTGGTGCTCGCGGACCTGTTCGCACCGCGCACGCCATGGACCGGCGTGCTGGCCGCTGGGGCGGGCCTCGCCGGCGTCGTTCGCCTGGCGGGTTGGCGGACGATCCACACGGGCAAGGACCCGCTGCTGTGGTCCCTGCACGCCGGATCGGGCTGGATCGTCGTGGGATTGCTGCTGACGGGGTTCGGAGATCTCGGCGCCCCGATCCCCGCCAGTGCGGGACTGCACGCGCTGACCGCGGGCGGGATGGGCGCCACGATCCTGGCGGTCATCACCCGGGTCGGGCTCGGTCACACGGGCCGACCGCTCGTCCTGCCCACCGCGGTCGTGTGGTGCTTCGCGCTCGTGCACGGCGGCGCGCTCTTGCGAGTCGTCTCGCCGTTCCTGTCGTTTCCTGTTCAGCCCGTAGCGCTGATGCTGGGTGCAGGACTCTGGGCAGCCGGCTTCGCGCTCTTCGCTGCTCGCTACTGGCGCATCCTGAGCGAGCCCCGACCGGACGGTCTGCCCGGGTAGGAGGCCGACCCAAGACTCCGTCTTGGGATCTCGGCTTCCGTCGCAAGCGAAGCCTACGCTTCGCCAGCTAGGAGCCTGACCCAAGACTCGCTCGCGACGTCCTGACGCCGATGCATCGCCGCCGCCGGCGTTGCGCTGCGTCGCCGTAGCAAGAAGTACGGCCTCCTCGCGCGCCTTGGCGGCGGCGCGCCTCGACGCCAGTACTGCCCGCGGGAGTCTTGGGTCAGGCTCCTAGCTGCGGTCCGACGACCTTTGCGTCGTCGCCTGTTTCCCCAAGACTACGTCTTGGGTCAGGCTCCTAGTCCTGGGAACGGTGCTGCGAAGTCGATTCGCCTGTCCCAAACTGCGCGGCATGCAAAGCGACGAGCGACGCGCGTTCATGCGCGAGGCGTTTCGGACGCGCTTCGGCCGAGAGCCGGAGTATTGGGTCCGTGCGCCCGGCCGCGTCGACGCGATGGGGAGTCACACGGACTACAACGAGGGCTTCGTGCTGACGCTCTCGATCGATCGGGACAGCTGGATCGCTGCCGCCCCACGGACGGACGGGCGCGTGTGCGCGGAGTCGATGAATGTCGCCGGGCGTCACGCGTTCGAGATCGACGGCGGCGTGGAGACACGCGTCTCGGGCTGGGCGATCTACGTCCAGTCCGTCGCGCAGGTGCTCCGCCAGGAGGGGCTCGCGTTCCCCGGCTGCGATCTGCTCGTGCACGGGACGCTCCCGCTGGCGAGTGGACTCAGCTCATCCGCCTCGCTCGAGGCGGCGGCCGCCCTGCTATTCGCTTCACTCGGGGGTTTTGCGCTCGAGCCGGTGCGGGCGGCGAAGCTGTGTCAGCGCGCCGAGAACGAGGTCGTCGGTGTCCAGTGCGGAATCCTCGACCAGTACAGCTCCATCCTCGGAGAAGCCGGCTCGGCGCTGTTGCTCGACTGCAGACATCTCACACACGCATACGCACCCATCCCGGATGACCTGCAGCCCGTGATCTGCGATACGCGCGCGCCGCGGGAGCTCAGCGGCTCGGCGTACGGCGAGCGACGTGCGAGCTGCGAGGCCGGCGTGCGCGTGCTGGCGGGACGGATCCCGGGCGTGACCGCGCTGCGCGACGTGACATCGGCGCAGCTCGCCGAGTACGCCAGTGAGCTCGACCCGACAGTGGAGCGCCGTTGTCGCTTCGTTCTCGAAGAGAACGAGCGAGTGCACGGGCTCGCGCGTGCCTTGGCCGCCGACGACCGCGGAGCCATCGGGGCCCTGTGCGCGCAGTCCTTCGCAGGTGCGCGGGACCTGTACGAGATCAGCGTCCCCGCCATGGAAGCCATGCTCGAAGCGATACTCGCCGCTCCCGGTGTCGTTTCCGGGCGCCAGGCGGGGGCGGGCTTCGGCGGTTGCATGTTGGCGCTCGTCGAGGCCCAGCGAGTGGATGACTTCGTCGCGTCCACTGCCGACTCCTATGCGCACGCGACCGGGACCGTACCCGGAATCCACGCGGTGCGATCCGCAGTCGGCGCGGGCCTGCTTTCCGCATGAGCGCGCAAGGCGTCGCACGCGCCCCCTTCGGAAAGACCGACGCCGGCGAACGAGTCACGCGCTACACGCTCACGAACCGGCGCGGGTCCCGCGCCTGCTGGATCGACTGGGGGGCGACCCTGGTCGCGTTGTGGATACCGGACCGCGCCGGCGCGTTGGCAGACGTCGTGCTCGGCTTCGACACCTTCGACTCCTATGCGCAGAACGAACCCTTCTTTGGCTGCACGGTGGGACGCGTGGCCAATCGCATCGCGGGCGCGCGCTTCGAGCTGGACGGCGTCGTGTATCCGCTGGCCGCGAACGATGGTGCCAACCATCTTCACGGGGGCATCCGTGGCTTCGACAAGGCGCTCTGGGCGGCGCGCGAGCTGGACGTCGAGGCGGGGCCCGCGCTGCGCTTCGACCACGTGAGCCCGGCGGGTGACGAGGGCTATCCCGGGACCGTCCGCGTCGGCGTGAGCGTGGTGCTCGGTCACGACGACGCGCTGCGTATCGAGTACGAGGCGACGAGCGACGCGGCGACGCCCGTGAATCTCACGAACCACAGCTACTGGAACCTGGCGGGAAGTGGAGACATCCTCGCTCACGAGCTGCAGCTGGATGCCGACCGCTACTGCGAGGTGGGCGCCGATCTCCTGCCCAGCGGTCGCGTGTTGCCCGTCGCCGGGACGCCCTTCGACTTCACGACGCGAAAGCCCGTGGGGCGGGACATCCAGGCGCTCGTGCCCGGCTACGACCACAACTTCGTGCTCGCCGATGCGCGTCGGTTGCAGCCCGCGCGCGCCGGCGTGCTGCTCGATCCCGTGTCGGGGCGGCGGATGACGCTGTCCACGAGCGAGCCCGGGGTGCAGCTCTACAGCGGGAATTTCCTCGACCGCGTGCCCGGCAAGCGCGCTTCCCTCTACGGCCGGCACGCGGGGCTCTGCCTCGAGACCCAGCTCTTTCCGGACGCGGTCCACCAGCCGGCGTTCCCTTCGGTGGTGCTCCGGCCGGGCGAGACCTACCGGCAGACGACTCTGTACGCCTTCGACACGGTGTGATGCGGCGCGCCGACCCGGGGTATCGTTCCGCGAAACCGGCGCGGGAGCAATCAACGTCATGCACACACTCCTCGATCCGCTCGCCCGTGCGCGTCGCGTCGCGCCTGACCGCACCGCGATCGTCTGCGGCGATGTTCGTCTGAGTTACGCCGATCTCTGGTCCCGCTGCCGGCGGCTCGCAGGCGCGCTCCAGGCCGCCGGCATCGGCCCGGGCGAACGCGTGGCCATCTGGGCTGCCAACAGTCATCAATACATCGAGGTCTATGCGGGTGTCCCCGCGTCCGGGCGCGTCGTCGTCCCGCTGAACACCCGGCACGCCGAGCCTGAGCTGCTCTATGCGTTGCAGGATTCGGGGGCGCGCGTGCTGCTCACGGACCGCGACCCGGGCAAGCTGGTCGACGCCGTCGACCGGGTGATCCGCATTCCCGACGAGTACGAGGCGCTGCTGGCAGCGGCCGACGAGGCGGAGCTCGGCGTGGACATCGATGAAGACACACTTGCCGGCCTCTTCTACACCGGCGGGACCACGGGCGCGTCCAAGGGCGTGATGCTGACGCACCGGAACCTCATCGCGAACACCTTCCACTGGATGTCGGGCGTGGAACAGCGCGCCAGCGACGTCATGCTCGTGATCGCACCGCTCTTTCACGCGGCCGGCTCGAACGGAGTGCTCGCGAACATCTGGACGACGGGGACCCAGGTGGTCCTGCCGGCCTTCGATCCGGCGGCCACCCTGGACCTGATCGAGAGGGAGAGCTGTACCGCGACCCTCGGTGTGCCCACGATGCTGTCGGCCCTCGCCGAGGAGCAGCTCGTGCGGCCCCGCGAGACGGACAGCATGCAGTGGATCGCTCACGGCGGCTCCCCGATCGCCACCCAGATCCTTCGCCGGTTGCACGAGGCGATCCCGACTGCCGAGCTGATCGAGGTCTACGGTGCGACGGAGCTGTCGCCCCTCGCGACCTTGCATCGCAACGAGGAACAGAAGCTCGACATCGATCGCGGGAAGTCGTGCGGACAGCCGTTGCCCGGGGTCGACCTGCGAATCCTGGACGAGTCCGGGCGAGAGTGCGAACCCGGTGGCATCGGTGAGGTGGCGGTTCGCGGTCCGAACGTCATGAAGGGCTACTGGAACAAGCCCGAACAGACCGATGCCGTGTTGAAGCAAGGCTGCTACTGGACGGGGGACCTCGGGTACATGGACGAGGAGGGCTACGTCTTCCTCGTGGACCGCTCGAAGGACATGATCGTCTCGGGAGGCGAGAACGTCTACTCGACCGAAGTCGAGGAGGTCCTGTACAAGCACCCCGCGGTGCTCGAAGCCGCCGTCTTCGCGGTGCCGGACGACAAGTGGGGCGAGGCCGTCTGGGCGGCAGTGCAGCATCGCGCGGGGCACGAGGGGGTCGAGGCGGACGAATTGATCGCCTTCTGCCGCGAGCATGTCGGCGGCTACAAGGTTCCGAAGGGCGTCGACATCTACCCGGATCCCCTGCCGAAGTCTGGACCCGGGAAGTTCCTCAAGCGCCAGCTGCGCGCGCCCTACTGGGAGGGACACGACCGGGGAGTCAACTGAGACGGGCCTGGGGTGCCGTTCGCCTCAGGCGGACTGCTGGGCCAGCACGTGGTGTTGCGAGACCGTGATCTGCGCTGGCACCGTGCCCTCGATGAAGTCGCGCACGACCGCCGCGAAGCGGCCGGGGGATTCACAGTGGGGAAAGTGCCCGTCTCCCTCGAACAGTTCGAGTCGGCTTCCCGCGATGGCGCGGTGAGCCGCGTGTGCGTGTTCGACGGGGATGATCGGATCGGCGTCTCCCCACACGATCAGGGTGGGCATCTCGGCGGCGAGATGCAGGCGATCGGCGGCGCTGACCGCCTGGCCCCGGGTGTCGATGACCGCCCGCAGGGTTCGCAGGAAGGCTCGGCGGGTCTCTTCGTCGGAGAGCGAGCTGTAGCTTCGCCACAGCTCCTCGGTCGCGGGAGCAGGCCGCAGCCCCACCCCCGAAGCGGCTCGGCCGATGGCGTCGATGGCATCGCGGATGGGTGCCGCGCAGGCGAGCTGCAAGACCAGTGCGCTGCCCGGCAGGGACAGCGCCTTGAGAAGACTGTTCACCTCGGCCCCCAGCCCACCGCTGCCCACGAGAACCAGACGTTCGCAGCGCTCGGGATATTGATAGGCGAGCTGCATCGCAACGCCGCCGCCCAGGGACTGGCCGATCACCGTGGCTCGCTCGTGTCCGAGCGCGACGAGCAGGTCGCGCAGCGTGCTCGCGAAGGCACCGAGTGACAGGTCGCCGACGAGCTTGTCCGAGCGGCCGTGTCCTGGAAGGTCGGGCGCGACGACGGTGAAGTTCTCGGCAAGCGCGGGCATCACGTGCTTCCAGGTCGTCGCGCTCCCCGCCATGCCGTGGATCAGCAACACGACCGGGCCGCTTCCTGCGGTCCGATAGGTGACCGTGTGTCCGTGGATCGGGACCTCGCGCAGCTCCATACCCGCATCTCCAGCTCGTTCGAGAACCGGGAGCATGGCCAATCTCGCGCGCGAACGCCCGGAACTAGCGGAGGAGCTCACCCGGGCCGTAGAGGAGCCCCCGCTCCGAGAGGCTCTTGCGCCGGGGGGGCGTAGCCGCGACCTCGCGGCACTGGTCGCCCACGAAGCCGGCGACGACCGGGTATCCCTCATAGCCCCGGGCGCCGCTCGGGAGCAGCCAATAGCGTCCCGAGGGTACGTGGGTGCAGGTGGCGCGGTCGAGCACCGCAATCTGCTCGCCGGTCAGGACTTGTCCATTCACCACGATGCTGCGGCCCGCGTGGGCGGTCGGGGCCCAGGCCTGGACGACGACGATGGCGATGAGCGCGCTGACGAGAAGGAAGGCGGTCTTCATCGAGGATCTCCCGTTTCTGGGGACGGTCGATCGTCAGTGCCTGGAAGCGGACGTCGGGTTCCCATCTCGGGGATCCGGGAGGATCAGCCTCGGGCCGCCAGGTGGTAGATCACACGGTCGGGGTTCGGCCGTGCGAGCGCACGCCTGCGTCCCGCAGCAGTGCGGAAAGCGTGCGCGAGAGGACCGCGCGCGCCCGGGCCATGGACAGGCCCCGGCCGCGCCGCAGGTGCTCCCACATCGGCGGGCTGACGGCAGCGGACAGCGCCTCGATGGTCTCGGCGCGAGCGCTCGCGTCGAGGTGCGCGAGGTCGGGGCCGAATACGCTTTCGACGTCGTCGCGCTGCCGGTCGAGTGCATCCTTCGAAACGCGACGCGCCTGGGTGCTCGCGGCTCCCACCAGGGCCTGGGCGGTCAGGGCCCGGGTGACGGGAGCCGTGGCTTCGAAGAACTTCGACCGGGCCTCGGCGAGCTGCTCGACGCGCTCGGCGACGGACCCTTCGCTCGGGATTGCCTTCAGGAGCGGCGCATAGCGGTGGATGCCGGCCTCGGCGACGGCGTCGTAGAGCTCGGCGAGGTCCTTGAAGTGATAGAAGATCGAGCGCCGGGAGAGCCCGGCGCGGTCCGCGATCTGGTCTGCGCTGGGTTGCAGGACGCCTTCCTGGACGAGGTCCAGACAGGCGTCACAGATGGCCAGTCGCGACCGCATGACGCGGTCCACCCGGCCGTCGACCGCTGCCGAAACCCTCCGTCCCATGGCGCTAGCGTCGCTCCATCCCGTCGAGGTCGTCTGCCTTGCGCCAGGCCTCGAGGATCTGGAAGAACTCGATGGACCCGCCGCCGTAGAAGCCGTCCTGGGCACTGCGCTCGCCGGTCTTTCCTTCGTTGTTGTAGTAGCCCGGCGTGCAGTTCTCGAAGAAGTCGCCGGCGTTGCGGGCCTTGCCGATGCACTGATCGATCCAGGCCTGCTCGCCTTCGGTCGAGACCTCGACGGCTTCGATCCCGTCGTCGATCCCCTTGCGGATGATGTAGGCGACGTGCTTTGCCTGCTCGTTGAGAAGATGGGGATAGTTGGCGGTGAAGCCTGCCTGGGGGTTGCTCATGATGAAGCAGTTCGGGAAGCCGTGGACGTGCATGCCGTGGAGCGTTCGCACGCCTCCGTCCCAGCGGTCGCTCAGACTCTCGCCCTCGCGCCCGTACAGCTGGAAGCCGGCGCGACGGGAATAGTCGGTCCCGACCTCGAAGCCGCTGGCGTAGATCAGGCAGTCGAGCTCGTACTCCACACCGTCGACCACGGCGCCCTTCTTGGTGATCTGCTCGACGCCCTTGCCCTTGGTGTCTACGAGTTCGACGTTGGGTCGGTTGAAGGTGTCGAGGTACTCGTTGTGGAAGCAGGGGCGCTTGCAGAACTGTCGGTAGAAGGGCTTGAGGGATTCGGCGGTGTCGGGGTCCTCGACGACTGCCTCTACCCGGGCGCGGATCTCCTCCATCTTCTCGAAGTCCGCGAGTTCGACGGCTTGTGCGATGCCTTCGGGTGACATGTCCTTGTTGCGGCCGGACGTCATTCCGACGATGAGCTTGGCGATGAGGTCCGTCCAGCCGTCGTTGACCAGGTCTTCGGGCTGGGGGATGCCGGACACGAGCATGTTAAAGTTGTCCATGCGGGCCTGGTGCCAACCGGGACCCTGCTGGGACGCCCAATCCGGGTCCGTTTGCGGGTTGTGCTTCACGTCGATCGAGGACGGAGTGCGCTGGAAGACATGCAGCCGCTCGGCCCATTCACCGACGTGAGGCACACACTGCACCGAGGTTGCACCGGTACCGATGATGCCCACCCGCTTGCCGGCGAGGCCCGTCAGGCGCGGGTCGTCGGCGGCGCCGCCCGTGTAGTCGTAGTCCCAGCGGCTGGCGTGGAAGGAATGTCCCTCGAATTCTTCGATGCCGGGGATTCCGGGCAGCTTGGGGCGATTGAGGGGACCGGTGGCGAGGCACACGTAGTGGGCCCTCATGCGGTCGCCCCGGTTGGTCGTGATGATCCAGCGCGCGTCGTCGTCGTCCCAGCGCAGCTCTTCGACGCGGGTCTGGAAGCAGACGTCGCGATACAGGTCGAACTTCTTCGCGATCGCCTGGCTGTGGGACAAGATCTCGGGGCCGAAGGAATACTTCTCCTTGGGCATGTAGCCGAGCTCTTCGAGTAGCGGCAGGTAGGTGTACGACTCGATGTCGCAGGCGATGCCCGGGTAGCGGTTCCAGTACCAGGTGCCGCCGAAGTCGCCCGCCGGATCGATCATGCGGATGTCCTCGACGCCGGCCTGGCGCAGGCGCGCGCCTGCCAGCAGGCCCCCGAAGCCGCCGCCTACGACCACCACCTCGACCTCGTCCGTCAGCGGCTCGCGGGAAAATCCGGGCTCGGCGTACGGGTCGTCGAGATAGTGGGCGAAGCGACCCTTGACCTCGACGTACTGCTCGTTGCCGTCGTCGCGGAGGCGCTTGTCCCGTTCCGCTCGGTACTTCGCGCGCAGGGCGTCCGCATCGAAGGGCGTCGGGTCCTGGGTCGCGTCGGGCTGATCGGTTGCCATGTCAGTCGTTTCCTCCGTCTCGGCGCCGCCGGTCGCGGGCGTTCGGCTTCATCCGGGGTGCAACGGGAACACGCCACAGGGTCTCCTGCAGGGCTCCGGGCTCGGGTTGGTACCCTAGCGCCCCGATCAATTGCACTGCAAGTGCAATTCTAGCCGTTCGGGGCGACCCCCGGGGTCCCGGGAGCGGGCCGGCTGGCCTCTGCGCCCCGCAGTGTCGCAATGGCGCGGGCGACGTGTTCCGGCGACTTCGTATTGCGTGCCAGCAGGGAGTACAGCGCGGGGACGACGAAGAGGGTGAGAACTGCGGACACCACCACGCCGAAGACGACGACGATCCCGATCGGCTGCCGGGTCTCGGCTCCGGGGCCGGACGCCAGCAGTAGCGGCAGAGCGCCGAAGGTGGTCGAGGCGCTCGTCATCACGATGGGACGCAGACGGATGCAGGCGCCATCGACGACCGCGTCCCGGAAGTCGCTTCCCCGGTCGCGCAGCTGGTTCGTGAACTCGACGATCAGGACACCGTTCTTCGCGGCCAGCCCGATCAGCAGCACCGCGCCGATCTGCGAGAAGACGTTGATGCTGCCACCGAGGATCCACAGACCGAAGAGCGCTCCGGTCAGTGCGAGGGGCACGGTCACCAGGATCACCACCGGCAGCGTGAAGCTCTCGAACTGCGCGGCGAGCACGAGGAAGACGATGACCAGGGCCAGGCCGAAGGTTGCGTAGAGGCTGCCGCCGGACGCGAGGAGCTCGCGCGATTCGCCGTCCCAGCCCACGCGCGCGCTGCTGGGCAGCACCTCCTGTGCCTTCTTGCCGAGGGCGCTGACGGCCTCACCCAGACTCACGCCGTCGGCCAGGGCGGCCTCCACGGTGATGGCGCGCATGCGGTCGAAGCGGCTGAGGAGCTCGGGGCCCGCCTCCTCGCTCAGCGTCACGAGATTCGACAGCGGAATCAAGAGGCCCGTCTGCGCCGACCGGACGTACAGATTCGTCAGGTCGTCCGGGCTGCTGCGGTCGCTGGCCTGGCCCTGCAGGATGACGTCGTACTCGCGGCCCCGGTCCTCGTAGGTCGTCACGACGCGAGACCCGAGCATCGTCTCGAGGGTGCGGCCGATGTCCGCCAACGTGACCCCGAGAGCCGATGCCCGATCGCGGTCCACCCGCACCGTCATGCGTGGCTTGCGTTCCTGGTAGTTGCTGTCGGGATTGTTCAGCTCGGGCATCTCCTCGATGGCCGCCAACAACTCGTCACGCCAGGCGACGAGCTGTGTGTAGTCGGGCCCGCCGATCACGAGCTTGACGGGTCGGCCGTCGCTGCGAATCCCCAGGCTCTGGGAAGGGAAGACCATCCCGCGGACCCCGGGCAGCTCGGCGAGTCGCCCGCGCAGGCGCTTGGCCAGGGACTGCGCGCTCTCGTCACGCTCGTCCCAGGGATCGAGCAACACGATGAACCGCGCGGAGTTCACCTCGCCGCCGCTCCCGAAGCTGCCGGGCAGACGCAGCAGGAAGCGCATCAGCGGCCCGTCCTCGACCTCGGAGGCCAGGATCGCTTCGACCTCGCGCGCATAGCGATCTGTGTACTCGAGGCTCGCACCTTCCGGCGCGCGGATCATGGCGGCGAAGACGCCGCGATCCTCCTCGGGCGCATATTCGGAGGGCAGCACGGAAAAGAGCACCACGGCCAGGCCCGACACCCCACCCGCGAGTGCCAGCGTGAAGCCCGGATGTTCGACCACGGGCCCGAGCGCCTGGCGGTAGCCCCGGGTCAGCTGCTGGAAGGCGGCGTCGACCCGGGTCGCGAGCCCGGCCCGTCGCACGGCGCCGGTCTCGCTGCTCTCGCCTTCCTGGCGGTGCCGGCGAAGCAGCTTCGAAGCCATCATGGGGGACAAGGTCAGGGCGACGAGGCTCGAGAAGATCACCGCCGTCGCCAGCGTGATCCCAAACTCGTTGAAGAGCCGCCCGATGTCACCCTGGATGAAGGAAAGAGGGACGAACACCGCGACCAGCACGAGAGTCGTCGCGATGACTGCGAAGCCGATCTCCTTGGAACCTTCGAGTGCCGCGAGTAGCGGTGGACGTCCGTCTTCGATGCGGCGGTAGATGTTCTCGAGGACGACGATGGCGTCGTCCACCACCAGTCCGATGGCGAGCACCAGGGCCAACAGGGTCAGGGTATTGATCGTGTAGTCGAAGGCCGCCATCACGACGAAGGTCGCGATGACCGAGACCGGCACGACGACAGCAGGGATCAGGGTCGCGCGCACGTCTCCCAGGAAGAGATAGATGACGAGCAGGACGAGCACGATGGCGAAGCCCAGGGCATAGACGACCTGCAGCATCGAGGCGCCGATGAAGTCCGCGCGGTCGTAGTTGACCTCGAGGGTCATTCCTTCCGGGAGCGCTTCCTGGACTCGTGTGATCTCATCCCGCACGCCGCGAGACACGTCCAGTGTGTTGGCTTTGGAGAGCTGCTCGATACCGAGCGACACGGCGGGGACGCCGTTCGCGCGGGCGAGGTTGCGGTCGTCCTCGGCGCCCACGCGAACCTCTGCGACTTCGGCGAGGTGGATCATCTGGCCTTCCGAGCCCCGCCCCACCACGAGGCGTCCGAATTCGGCCGGGGCGCGGAACCCCGTGTCGGTCCGCAGCGTGTACTCCCGTTCGGTGGACTCGAGGCGGCCGGCCGGAAGCTCGACATTCTCGGACCGCAGTGCCGCCTCGACGTCCCCGACGGTGAGCCCGCGGGCAGCAAGGTTCTCACGGTCCAGCCAGATCCGCATCGCGTAGCGACGCTCCCCCGAAATCCGAACCCGCGCGACCCCCGGCACCGTCGAGAAGCGGTCGGTCAGGAAGCGGTCCGCGTAGTCGGTGATCTCGAGACTGGACATGCGGTCCGAGGTGAGGTTCAGGTACATCACCGCGCGTGTGTCGTCGTCGACCTTCGCGATCTCGGGCGGATCGGCTTCGGCGGGCAGCTCGGCCGCGGCCCGGGCGACGCGGTCGCGGATGTCGTTCGCAGCGTCGTCCACGTCCCGGTCGAGTCCGAATTCGACGCGAATGTTCGAGCGTTCTTCGCTGCTCGAGGACGTGAGCTTCTCGATCCCCTCGAGCCCGGAGATCCGGTCCTCGATCACTTGCGTGATCTTCGTCTCGATCACGTCGGCGGACGCACCGCGGTAGGAGGTCGAGATCGAAACGACGGGCGGGTCGATGTCCGGGTACTGGCGAACCGGAAGGCCGTAGAGGGCCGCGAGCCCCAGGACAGTGAGCAGTAGCGAGAGCACCGTCGCGAAGACGGGTCGCCGCACCGAGAAGTCGGACAGGATCACGGCGCGGTCGCCGGGGCGACCGGGACCGGAGCCGCCGCCTGCGACGACCCCGGGATCTCGCCAACCACGTTCACCTTCGAACCCGGCCGGGCCTTCTGGGTGCCCTCGGCGACGACACGTTCCCCTTCTTCGAGTCCCGTCAGGATCTCGACCTCACCGGGTCGCCGGCGACCGGTCCGGATCTCCCGCTTCTCGACGAGCCCGTCCTCCGCCACCACGTAGACGAACTGTCGGCTCTGGTCGGGGACGAGAGACTGCTCGGGCACCAGCAGCGACGTCACATCCTGCCGCACGACGGCTACGGTCAGGAACATCCCGGGCCGCAGAAGACCGTCCGGGTTGGGGACGAGCGCGCGCACGGTGATGCTGCGACTGACCGGATCGACCCGGGTATCGATCGACGCCACGCGCCCGACGAAGACCTGCTCGCGCCAGGCCGCGCTGCGCGCGCTCACGTCCAGGCCCACCTCGAGACGCGAGAGCGCCGTTTCGGGCACGTCGAAGTCCAGCTTGATGGTGTCCGTGTCGTCGAGGGTGGTGATCACAGTGGATGGAGTGACGAGACTGCCGAGGCTCACCCGGCGCAGCCCCACCCGGCCGGCGAACGGTGCGCGCACGCGAGTTTCCGACAGGCGCGACTCGGCGGCATCCAGCGCCGCACGCGCGGCGTCTCGTTGCGCCTTGCGCTGGTCTACCTCGGACGCGGCCACCGCCCGGGTGTCGAACAGCTCTCGGCTGCGGCGCAGCTGGTTCTCGAAGTCGATGAGGTTCGCGCGACCTGCCGCGACGTCCGCGAGCGCTTCACGGTTCTCGAGGTCGACGAGCACCTGACCCGCCTCGACGCGCTGGCCTTCCTCGAAGTGGATCCTGGTGATGACCTCCGACACCTGGGGCCGTACATCGATGGACTCGTTCGCGCGCGCCGTGCCGAGCGCCTCGACCGAAAGGGGAAAGGAGACCCGTCTCGCCTCGGCGACGAGCACCGGTGGCCCCTCGGCTGAGGCAGGAAGGGACACGAAACCCAGCAGGAAGCTCGCAAGCAGCGAGAGCAGCGCGGTGCGGCGACGTGAAGGGACCAATCGGTACTCCGAGGGGGTGCAGTCAGGAGCTTACCTCGTTCGTTCCGACGTCCCGTCCATGACCGCGAGCTAGCGAGGAGCCGCCCCCATCAAGCCTGGGCCGAGGTGCGACGATGGAATGGCCTGGAACCCATTCTGGCGACACCGGAGGCTGCGATGGATCAGACGGAAGTTCGGGACCGCATCGTGAACGACCACGGCCGATTGCGCGAACGGCTGGCCGAGATCGAAACCCTCGCCGATCGCTTCGAGAAGGGTGGAACAGAGGTGGGAGAAGAGCTGCGCGAGCACGGCACCGCCTTCTGCGAAGTCTTCGCCGCCCATCTCAGCTTCGAGGATGCGCAGCTCAGTCCGATCCTGCACGCGATCCCCACGCGCGGCCCCGATCTCGCCGACCGCCTGGCCCGCGAACATTGCGAACAGCGCGAGCTTCTCTATTTCCTGGTCGGTCGTCTCGAGCAGGAGAATCGCCCCACGACCCTGATCGCGCGCGAGCTGCGCAGCTTCTGCGAGGACATCCGGGCGG
Source organism: Deltaproteobacteria bacterium (assembly GCA_029261855.1). Lineage (GTDB taxonomy): Bacteria > Myxococcota_A > UBA9160 > UBA9160 > UBA4427 > JAJDAN01. The sequence goes on along the minus strand of JAJDAN010000089.1, from coordinate 256,416 downwards.
ACATGACGCACGAAGAGTCCACGCTGCTGCGAGCCGTACCGAACCCGAGCTGACTTCGTTCAGGCGCTCGTCTCGAAGACGAGCTTGAAGTCGCGCTTTCCCAGCCGGTGGCGCGGCCGGTGGGCAAACAGGGCCTCGCAGCCCGTTCCTGACAACGCGGCGTCTACCCGGTCGCGTCCGCCGCTCTCCAGTGAGTCGAGCGCCCCGTAGGCGTCGAGCGTCCGTTGGGCGAGCCACGGGAGATAGCTGCTCGTGTAGCGCTCGAAGCCCCGGCCACGCAGCGTGCAGTCGTGCATGCCGAGGGCGCGCGGCGGCTCGACGAGGTCGGCGGGACGTTCGTCCGCCCAGCGCTCGAACGCCTGCAGCCCGGCGAGCAGGAGCGGCACCGCGTCGCCGCCGATCAGCTCGAGGACTGCACGCATTCTGGGGTGCAGTGCGTCGTCGGCGACGAAGCCGGTGAAGCGCTGGGGCGCGGGGTGATTGCAGCGCTCGATCCAGCGGCCGACATGGGGAGCCGATTCCCGCAGCAGCTGGCCGGGCCCGAGGTCGAGATAGAGATGGGCGTACATCGGTCCCATCAGTGCGCAGTCGGCAAGTGATAGCTGGTCGCCGAGCAGGAAGGACTGCTCTGCGAACAGCGCGTCGAGTGCCGCGAGAAGCTCGTGGAAGTGCGCCGTGATGCCCGGGATGGATGCCGGACTCACTCCGAGGGGCGGGAGCATCCCGCTCATGCGGTCGGCGAAGCGGTCGGCGGTGCTCCGGTCTCCCGTGACCGCCGCAAAGGCGCCGCGTGCGTCCTGTTCCCATGCGGGTTCGGTCCAGCGATAGTGCATCGCGGGCAGGACCATGAACTCATCCGCGTAGAGCTCGAAGAGATAGGCGACGATGCGCTGGACCGGCGTGGGCGGCAGCAACGCCGGTTCCGGAAAGCGCGTCTCGAGGGCGTCGAAGATGTCGCTCGTGTCCTGCCAGGTCTCGTCTTCCGGCGTGATCACCACCGGGATGAAGATGAGCCCCGTGCGCTTGCGGATGTCCGCATACACCTCTCCGCTGGTGGGACTCTCTTCGAAGTACAGGCGTTTGGCCCGCAGGTTGACGCGCGTCTTGGCAGAGAAGTAGGAGCGCTCGGTGCCGTAGAGCTGGAAGCAGGGGATCGGGCCCTGGTGATTCGTCATGCCGCGAGTCTAGCTTCCCGGGCTATCCTGAGCCGTCGAGGAGGCGCCGCCCCATGTCGTTGGACGCGCTCGGCAATATCGGTGAGTTCGTGGGATCGATCGGGGTGCTCGTGTCGCTCCTCTATCTGGCGATCCAGATCAAGAAGAACACCGAAGCCGAGCGGGTCTCGGCCTATCGGGCGATCGTTTCCGACTTCGGGCACATGAACGAGACCTTGGCGTCGAACCAAGGGCTCACCCAGACCTACGTGCAGGGGATGGAAGACTTCGATGCTCTCGCGTCGGGCGAGAAGGCCCAGGTATCGCAGGTCTTCTACATGACCTTTCGCTACTTCGAGAACATGTACTACCAGCATCGACGGGGCTACGTCGAGGACGAGCTCTGGAAGGGATGGGAGCGGATCATGCTGACCTACTTCGCCCGGCCCGGGTTCCAGAGCTGGTGGCGTGCGCGTAGGGATGTCTTCAGCGAGTCCTTCGCGAGCTTCCTCGAGAACACCCCGCTCGATCGCCCGGTAGCCTCCTATGCGGAGATCACCGGGCTCTCGCCGCACGCGAACGCCGACGCCGAAGTGTGACACCGCGCGCCGCGGCCCCCCATACGGGGGTTGTGCGAGTCGGGGATGGGCTGCGAGCATCCCACGGCATCCGGACGGAGGGACGCTCGTGCCGAGACAGGTCGCCATTCTCCACGGCTGGAGCGACGACGCGAAGTCGTTCAAGCCCCTCGCCCGCTTCCTGAAGCGCAACGGCTACCGGGTCGTTCCCATCTTCCTCGGCGACTACGTGTCGCTCCGGGACGATGTGCGGATCGAGGACGTCGCGAAGCGGATGGAAGAGGTGGTCCGTCAGCAGCAGGCACGCACGGGAGCCAACAAGCTCGATGCACGCTTCGACCTGATCGTGCACAGCACCGGTGGCCTGGTGGCGCGTCGCTGGATCTCCAGCCACTACTCGAACCGACCCTGCCCGGTCCAGAATCTGGTCATGCTGGCGCCGGCGAACTTCGGCTCGCGACTCGCCCACATCGGCCGCTCGATGGTGGGGCGCATCGCGAAGGGCTGGAAGACGGGCTTCGAGACCGGTGAGGAGATGCTCTACGCCCTCGAGCTGGGGTCTGCCTTCCAGTGGGATCTCGCCCAGTCCGATCTGTTCGTGCCCGAGGGCGAAACGCCCGCGGCGGCGCCGGCCCTCTACGGGAAGGACAAGGTCCGGCCCTTCGTCATCGTCGGCAGCTATCCCTACCAGGAGCTGGCCGCGAAGATCACCAACGAAGACGGGTCCGACGGTACGGTCCGGGTCGCTGCCGCGAACCTCAATTCCCGGGGCATGACCGTCGACTTCTCGGGGGGGCCGGAACGGCTGCGCGCGCCCGCGGTGCGGCCGTGGAAGGTGCGCGGAGGCGACGACAACCTCTTTCCCCTGGCGGTTCTCTGTGACCGGACCCACGGCGACGTCATCTCGCCAGCGGAGTCCGGAGGCTCGCGGGATGCCGCTCAGCAGGCGCAGCTGGGCCAGCTGATCTTGCAGGCTCTCGCCACGACCCCGGGAAGCTACGAGGCGGTGCGGTCGGACTGGCAGGCGGTTTGCGATGCGACCCGTCGGCTCGTCGGGGACGACGCCGAACGCAAGCGCCTCTTCGGAAACGACACCCAGGCCGCCTACTACCACGAGCACTTCCAGATCGTCGTTCGCGCGGAAGACGAGTTCGGTGAGCCGATCCCGGACTACTTCGTCACCTTCGTCAAGAAGCCGAAGCGGCAGTTCTTTTCGCTGCGCGCCAACCTGGATCGCGCTTCGGTGTTCTTTCACGACGAAGTGCTCGCGTCCACGCATACCCACCGGCGCGACCCGGACCGTCGCAGCTTCTACATCGACCGCTACGACATGATGCGAGCCGGCGGCTGGTACGACCAGATCCCGGACCCGGCGAGTCGGGAGCTGAGCTTTAGCGTCACCGCTGCCGATCCCGGAAAGCAGATCGCCTACTTCGAGCGCCGATCCGGGGCGCGGGGGATCGTGTTCCTCCACACGGCCGGAGAGCCGGCGGATCGCTGGCTGAAGCGGCACACCACCCACTTCGTCCGGGTGATCGTGCCCCGCGCCGGGGAGCCCGGTGTCTTCAAGCTGAAGCGCGGGTAGATCGGGGCATTTCGCCACGTCCCAGATCGGTCCGTTCCATTCCGCCCCGCTCGTCTGCTGCTGGGGCAGTATGGCGGGCCTCCACGCCTGTCTACAGCTGTTCTCCTCCGCTTCCGCGCTGGCTTCGTACTTGCAGTGCCCCCGTGCAGGTAAACGCAAGGCACCTGCACACAGGGCGCGCGGCCCGGAGTGAGGAACATGCTCTCGAAATCCCAGGCACGGTGGTTCTTCATCGGAGGCACCGTGTTCTTCTCGGCCATCTTCATCTTTCTGACCATCGATACGCTGCGCGAGATCCCCGCCCGGCAGAATTCCGACCAGATGACCGCGTCCGTGGTGCGCGGCAAGATGATCTGGGACGAGAGCAACTGCATGGGCTGCCACACCATCCTCGGGGAAGGCGCCTACTACGCGCCCGAGCTCACGAAGGTCGTCGACCGCCGGGGCGCGGCCTGGATCGCGATCTTCCTGAAGGACCCCCAGGCGATGTTCCCGGGCAAGCGGCGCATGGTGCAGTACGACTTCGACGAGGGGCAGATCCAGGACGTGATCGCCTTCCTCGACTGGATCGGCAAGATCGACACCAACGGCTTCCCACCGGAACCCGATCTCGCACCGGCCACCCTCGTCAGCCTGCGCGCTGAACAGGCCGCCGTCGCTCCTCCCCAGTACTTCTCGACGGTGTGCATCGCGTGCCACTCGGTCGCCGACAACGGCGGCACTGTCGGGCCGGCGCTGGACGGCGTGGGCAATCGCATGACCTCCGCCGAGCTCGATCGTTGGCTCTCGGACCCGCAAGCCGTCAAGCCCGGGACCGCCATGCCAAATCTCGGCCTCGCCGAGCCAACCCGTGCCGAGCTGGTCGCCTGGCTCGCAGGCTTGAAGTAGGGGCCGGGACATGAAGTTTCGATCGCAACGCGTCGCCTATCTGTTCTTCGCAACCTCGATGTTGCTCTTCCTGCTGCAGATCGTCTTCGGCTTCATCATGGGCTTCGCTCACATGGGCTTCGACGTGCTGCACGACTACATCCCGTTCAACGCGGCGCGCACCAGTCACCTGAACCTGCTGGTGGTGTGGCTGCTCTGCGGCTTCATGGGAGCCGCCTATTACATCGTGCCCGAAGAGGCCGACCGGGAGCTCTACAGCGAGAAGCTCGCCGTGGTCCAATGGGCGGCGCTCGTGATCGTCGCCGTGACCGCGCTCATCGGCTTCCAGTTCGGATGGTGGGAGGGACGGAAGTTTCTCGAGATTCCGCGGCCCCTCGACTACCTCGTGGTCATCGACGTGCTGCTGTTCATCTTCAACGTCGGAATGACGGCCTGGAACGGCAAGCGCTTCACCACGACGAGCATCGTCCTGCTGCTCGGCCTGACGGCAGCAGCGTTGCTCTATCTACCCGGCATGATCACCTTCGACAGCCAGGTGATCGATTCGTACTTCCGCTGGTGGGTCGTGCACCTGTGGGTAGAAGGGGTCTGGGAACTGATCATGGGGGCCATCATGGCCTTCCTGTTGATCAAGCTGACCGGGATCGACCGCGAAGTGATCGAGAAGTGGCTGTACGTGATCGTCGGCTTCACGTTCCTGTCGGGCATCCTCGGGACCGGTCACCACTACTACTACATCGGAACCCCCGAGTACTGGCTGTGGATCGGCGGGATCTTCTCGGCCCTCGAGCCCCTCGCGTTTCTGGGGATGGCGCTCTACGCCGTCACCATGGCGCGCCGCGGTGGCATGAATCATCCGAATCGGGTGGCGCTCTTCTGGACGGTCGGTTGCGGCGTGATGTCCTTCGTGGGTGCGGGCTTCCTCGGCTTCGCACACACCCTGCCCCAGGTAAACCTGTGGACCCACGGCACGATCATCACCGCGATGCACGGTCACATGGCCTTCTGGGGCGCCTATGTGATGGTGGTGCTCGCGATGATCACCTACGCGCTCCCGCAGATGACCGGTCGCAAGCTCTTCGACGGCTGGATGCCCGAGTGGGCCTTCTGGATCTGCAACATCGGAATGCTCGGGATGACCGGCGCCTTCGCGGTCGCGGGCATCGCGCAGGTCTACATGGAACGCAAGATCGGGATGGACTTCCTGGCGGTGCAGGAAGCCGTCGAAGTGCACTTCGGCGGCGTCGTGCTGGCGGCCTGTCTGCTGACCGTCGGCGTCCTGATGTTCGTCTTCAACTTCATCCAGTACGGGCTTCCGAACGACGAGGCGGTGGCGGGCTCCTGATGCTGGAACCCGCACAGCCGCCGACGGCCGCAGCGCTGCCGTGGTATCGCCCGGTGGCGAACGAGTGCGACCTGTTCGAGATGGCGTTCGCGCAGGAAGTGCCGCTGCTCCTCAAGGGGCCGACGGGCTGCGGCAAGTCCCGGCTGGTGGAGCACATGGCCGCCCGGCTCGAGCGCCAGCTGATCACCGTGGCGTGCCACGACGAGACGAGTGCCGTCGACCTGACCGGGCGCTACCTCGTGCGCGACGGCGATACCCTCTGGCAGGACGGCCCTGTGACCCGCGCCGTGCGCAACGGCGCGATCCTCTACCTGGACGAGTTCGCCGAGGCGCGCAGCGACGTCGTCGTGGTCGTGCACCCGCTGAGCGACCATCGCCGCACCTTGTACGTGGAGCGTCACGACGAGGAGATCGTGGCGGCGCCCGGTTTCATGCTGGTGGTGAGCTTCAACCCCGGGTACCAGCGCGGCCTCAAGGAGCTGAAGCCTTCGACGCGGCAGCGCTTCCTGGCAGTGGCGATGGACTACCCCGCGCCCGAGATCGAGCTGGAGATCCTCCAGGGCGAAACGGGTGTCGACCGGGCGACGGGCCGCAAGCTGGTGGCGCTGGCGGGAAAGCTGCGCGAAGCCGAACCCCTCGGCATCAGCGAAGCGCCCTCGACACGACTGCTCGTGAACGCCGCGCGCATGATCCAGGCGGGGCTCGGTCCCCGGGCCGCATGCAACGGCGCCATCGTCGAGGCCCTGACCGACGATCTGGACGTTGCGGGCGGGCTTCGGGACCTGGTCGCACTGGTCTTCTAGCCCATGCCGGCCGAGGATCGCGGCCCGGTCGAGAAGCTCAGCCTCGACTGGGAAGAAGGCGTCTTCCGGGGGCTGTTGTCCCTGTGGCGGCGCCTGGCGCCGGCGAGCCCGGCGATGTCGCCGGGCAGCGTGTCCCTGGCGGAGAACGTGCGGGGGCTGGCGGTGCTCGCGCAGGTCGTCGCCGCCGAGCCGGTCCGGGTGCTTCCCGCGCGCGACGCGGGCGGCGCCCGCGGTCGCGATCTACTGCTTCCGCGGACATTCTCGCTCTGCGAGGACTCGCAGCAGAACCGACGCCTTTATCGCGTGCGTGCACTCGTTGCCGCCGGGATGCGACGGCGTACGCGCCACCAGCCGGCTCGCTTCAGCGCCGATCTCGCACCCCTCGAATCATTGTGGCGTGCTCGCGAGGCGACGTCCTGGCTGGCGAGGACGCTGCCGCGCTTCGAGGATGAACACCAGGCAGCGGTGGAAGTCGAGCTCGCCTGGCGACCCGACCCGAGCGAACTGCGCGGACGCGAGCGCGCGCTCGAAGAGGCGCGCCGATCGGCGCTGCGAGGCGAACGTCCCTGGGAAAGCGAAGCGGTCCAGGCGTCGTTGCGCGGCCCGCGCCGGGGTCGCGGCGCGAGCCCCGAGATCGCCATCTGGGGGGCCTGGATCCCGGAGCTCGGCGGCCAGGACGAGATCGGGCCCGCCGACGCCGCCGACGCCGCCGACGCCGCCGACGACCCGGCGGCCAGCGCCGACGAGATCGAGTCGGAAGCGCTGGCCCCCGATGTGGAGGCGCTCCGCCGGGTCGTGATCGACGAGAAGGAAAAGGAGGACGCGGTCCTCATTCACAGCTTCGAGAAGGTCGAGACCCTCGACAGCTACCGCGGCGGCGCCCGCGATCTCGATGGCGCCGACGAGTTGGACGCCCAGATCGACGCGTTGCAGGAGGTCGATCTCGGCGACCTCGTGCGCGGCGAGGACGCCGCGCACGCGTTGCTGCGGGCGGACGTCCAGCTGGGGAGCTCGATTCCCGACATCGGAAGCGTCGCGCCCGAAGAACGCGGTCTGCCCTACCCCGAATGGGACGGTCGGCGTCGCCGCTACCGGCCGGACTGGTGCACCGTCTATCCGGCGCGAGTGAGAGCGAGCGATCCGGCCTGGGCGAGCGAGGCGCGCTCGCGCCATCGTCGCTCGATCGTCGACCTGCGGCGGCGCCTCGAGATCCACCGGGCCGGTCTGCGTCCCCAGGACCGCCAGCTCGACGGAGAGGACATCGACCTGGCGGCGCTGGTCGACGCCCACGCCGCGGCGCGTGCCGGTCGGTCGGACGATCCACGACTGTACGTGAGACAGGCGAAGCAACGACGCGACTTCGCGACGACGGTGCTGCTCGACACCTCGCTCTCGACGGATTCCTGGGTCGACAACCGGCGCGTGCTCGACGTCGCGCGCGAGGCGGTGCTCGTGCTGGGGGAAGTCGCCGACCAGCTGGGGGACCGTCTCCAGGTGTTGGCCTTCGCGTCCCAGACCCGGAACCGCTGCCGGGTCTGGGAGGTCAAGGACTGGCGCGACCCCTGGGCCGTCGCGAGGGCGCGACTGGGTGCCCTCGAACCCCAGGGCTATACGCGGATCGGACCGGCTCTGCGGTACGCGACGGATCGACTCACCGCCGAGCCGGCGGACCGTCGGCTGCTGCTACTCGTCAGCGACGGCAAGCCGACGGATTACGACCGCTACGAGGGCTCGTACGGCATGGCCGACGTCCGCCAGGCCCTGCGCGAGGCCGAGCGCCGAGAGGTGTGCGCCCATGCGCTGGCCGTCGACGCCGTGGCGCGCGACTACCTGCCCGCCATGTTCGGCGCCGGTGCCTGGCACGTACTGCCCCACCCCGGACACCTGCCCACGGTGTTGACCACCGTCTACGGCAAGTTGACCGCGCGCTAGGAGCCGGAACTCTGGTTCCGGCCGGGGGGCACCACCGGCGCACCTCGAGGGCCTGCCCTCTGATACTCTCCTCGCTCTTCGACGCGAGGTGGGCTGCACTTGGAAGGCTTCGACCCGAATTCACCGTTCTGGAAGGCAGTCGCCATCTCGGTGCTGTGCGGCGGCATCGTTGGTCTCGAGCGACAGGTTCGCGGAAAGCCGGCAGGCGTTCGCACCAGCATCCTCGTCTGCCTCAGCACCGCAGTCTTCATCCATCTCGGGTCGGCGCTCGTGGGACAGGGAGGCGACTCCACCCGCGTGCTGGGTCAGCTGGTGACGGGCGTGGGCTTCCTCGGGGCGGGCGTCATGTTTTCGAACCAGGGCGTCGTGACGGGGGTCACGACCGCTGCCGTGATCTGGGTGCTCGCGGCCATCGGTGCCGCCATCGGACTCGGACGACATGCCGAGGCGATCTCGCTCGCAGTCGTAACCGTCGCGATCCTCGTCGGCGTCGAGCTGCTGGAGTCGAGCGTCAAGTGGCTCGCCCGGGGTGTGCACCGGCGAGACCGGGAGGAGTAGGCGCGTTCAGCGCGTCACTTTCGCGCTCGAAGCCCCTGACTCCAAGCCCCCACTCAAAGCCCAGGCGCGGGCCCCGTCAGTTCGATCCCGCGCCCTGCTTCAGCTGTTCCATGACCTTGTCGAGTGAGAAGCTCGCTGCGGACTGACGCGGCGGGTACTTCTTGAAGGTAGCCATGAAGTTGCCCACATAGGTCTGTGCCGGAACGAGCAGGTAGGCCCGGTCGATGACCCAGTCGTAGTAGGTATTCGAGGTGAGCGATGCTCGCTCCCAGGGGTCGCGCCGCAGGTTGAAGATCAGCGGGATGCGGAGGGGAACGAAGGGCTCGGACCAGGTCTTCAGGGTGCCCTGGACGCGTTGTTCCATGAAGATCAGCTTCCAGTCCTGGTAGCGGAGCGCGCTCAGGTCACCGTCGTCGGTGAAGTAGAAGATCTCCTTGCGAGGCGTCGTTTCGGACTTGCCCAGCAGGTGCGGCAGCACGTTGTAGCCGTCGAGGTGGACCTTGTAGCGACGGCCCATGGCCTTCGACTTGTAGCCGTCGAGCAGCTCTTCCTTGATGTCGTCGTTGCCCGCGACCGCCGCGAAGGTCGGCAGCCAGTCCATGTGGTGAACGATCTGATTCGAGACGGTGTCTGCCGGGATCCGGCCCGGCCAGCGCACCATGGAGGGCACGCGCCAGCCGCCTTCCCAGTTCGTGTTCTTCTCGCCGCGGAAGGGCGTAGACGCCGCATCCGGCCAGGTGTTGTAGTGCGGGCCGTTGTCCGTCGAGTAGAAGACGAGGGTGTTGTCCGCGATGCCGAGCTCGTCGAGCTTCTCGAGGAACATCCCGATGTGCATGTCGTGCTCGACCATGCCGTCGCCGTACTCGTCCTGCCCCGAAATGCCGCGCAGCTCCGGCTTCACGTGGGTGCGGAAGTGCATCCGCGTGCCGCTCCACCACAGGAAGAAGGGCTTGCCGGCCTTGTTCTGGCGTTCGATGAAGTCGAGCGCGGCCGCCACCGTCTCGTCGTCGATCGTTTCCATGCGCTTCTTGGTGAGTGCGCCCGTGTCTTCGATCTTGCCTCCTGCGAAGGACTTGATGACGCCCCGCGGACCGAAGCGCTTTCGGAAATCCGGATTCTTGGGGTAATCCTCGTTCTCGGGCTCTTCCTCGGCGTTCAGGTGGTAGAGGTTCCCGAAGAATTCATCGAAGCCGTTGTTCGTGGGCAGGTGCTCGTCGCGATCGCCGAGGTGGTTCTTGCCGAACTGCCCGGTCGCGTAGCCCTGGTCCTTGAGGACGACGGCGATGGTGGGATCCTCGATCTGCATGCCCTCCTTGGCGCCGGGCAGCCCCACCTTGCTGAGGCCCGTGCGAAACACGCTCTGACCCGTGATGAAGGAGGACCGACCGGCGGTGCAGCTCTGCTCGCCGTAGTAGTCGGTGAACATCATGCCTTCCCGCGCGATGCGGTCGATGTTCGGCGTGCGGTAGCCCATCATGCCCATCGAGTAGGCGCTGAGATTCGTGCGGCCGATGTCGTCGCCCCAGATGACGAGGATGTTCGGTTTGTCCTCGGCCGCCTCGGCAGCCGTCGCCAGAACGCCCAGGCAGGCGGCGGCGAGCAGAAGACCGTGGGTGACGACTCGAAGCTTCTTCTTCATTCGGAACGGGTACCCCAGTTGGATGTCTCGTGGCTGGCTCGACTTGTCAGAGCGGGATCCAGAGAGTAGCTGGGATACACAATCTCGCGACGCGGTTCGAACAGTCGGCATGCACCGAATCGATCGTCCGATTACATTTTTGCATTGCGCGCTTCACGGCTCGCCCGACCAGTCGCTGTGAACGGCCTTGCCCGGGTGATCGCGGCGCTCGTAGGTGTGGCTTCCGAACGAATCGCGCTGCGCCTGGATCAGGTCGGCGCTGCCGCGCGCCGTGGTGAGCGTGTCGAACCAGGCGAGTGAAGCCGAGAGGCCGGGCGCGGGAAGCCCTGCGCCCGTGGCGGCTCGGACGACGCTGCGCCAGTCGGACAGGCGTTCGGTCACGCGAGCCGAGAAGGCGGGTGCCAGGATCAGGGGCCGGGCGGAGTCCTCACGGAAGGCCGTGCTGACTTCGTCGAGGAAGCGCGCGCGGATGATGCAGCCGGCCTTCCAGATGCGCGCGACTTCGGGTAGCTCCGTCCCGTAGCCGAAGGCCCCCGACGCCCGTTGCAGCAGCTCGAAGCCCTGGGTGTAGCTTGCGATCTTCGCCGCGAAGAGCGCCGCTCGCACCTGATCGGCGCTCAGGCCCTCGATCGGCCGGCCCGCGCGTTCGCGGAAACGTTGCGCGGCCCGCTCGCGTCCGGCGACGTCGCTGCTCGCGATTCGCGCGTCGACCGCCGCGCTCAGGGTCGGGACCGCGACACCCAGGTCGAGGGCGGCCTGCACGGTCCAGCGTCCGGTGCCCTTCTGCCCCGCCTTGTCGAGAACCGCGTCGAGCAGGGGTTCGCCCGGGCGTTCCGGGTCCCGGGTGCGGAAGATCTGTGCGCTGATCTCGATCAGGAAGCTCTCGAGCTCGCCGGCGTTCCAGCTGTCGAAGATGTCGGCGATCTCGTCGACGGACAGCCCGAGTCCGCGACGTAGCAACATGGCGGCCTCGGCGATCAGCTGCATGTCGCCGTACTCGATGCCGTTGTGGACCATCTTCACGAAGTGCCCGGCCGACCCGCGTCCGCAGTAGGTGACGCAGGGCCCGGTGTCGCTGGTCGCGGCGATCGATTCGAGCAGCGAGCGCAGGCTGTTCCAGGCTTCGCGGTCGCCGCCTGGCATGATCGACGGTCCTCGCAGCGCGCCCTCTTCGCCGCCGCTGACGCCTGCGCCGAAGAAGTGCCAGGGCGTCGACCTCGCCGCCTCGGCCCGGCGATCCGTGTCGGGGTAGTGGCTATTGCCCCCGTCGATGACGATGTCATCCGGCTCGAGCAGGGGTGCGAGGTCGCCGATCACGGCGTCCACGGCGGCGCCGGCTGGAACCATCAGCAGGATGCGCCGGGGCCGGCGGATGCTCGCGACGAAGTCGGGAAGGTCGTTGGAAAGCCGCAAGCCGGCCTCGGGATGCGCGGCCGCCAGCGCTTCGGTGGTCTCGCGGTGGCGCGCGTAGCCGGCAACCCGGTGTCCGCGGCTCGCGAAGTTGCGCGCCAGGTTGGCACCCATGACTCCGAGGCCGACGACACCGACGTCGCAGAGGTCCTCACTCATCGTGTTCTCTCCATGTCGCTCACGAGGAGCAGGTTCGGGAATGCGCTCGCGGGCAGCGCCGGGTCGCGCGCGAGCAATCGTTCGCAAGCGTCGCGCTTCTCTTCGCCGCTCGCGAACACGACGACACGAGCGGCCGTCGCGAAGAGCGGCCCGGTGAGGGTGATGCGCTCCGCGGGGGGTTTCGGGCTATCGGAGACGAACGCGACACGTCCCGGCAGCGCAGGGCGACCCGGGAACAACGAGGCGATGTGCCCGTCCTGTCCGAGGCCGAGCAGGACGGCGTCGAGGGCGTCGTCGAAGTCGGCGGTCAGTGCCTGCTCGACGCGGCGGCACGCTTGCAGGGCCGACTCGCCGTCTCGGTAGAGGGGGAGCTCGCCCGCGGGCGGGTCCCGGTCGTCGAGCGCAGCGTTGCGATAGGCCGATCCGCGATTCGAGTCCGGGCTCGCAAACGGGACGCAGCGCTCGTCCGTCCAGGTGAGCAGAACGCGTCGCCAGGTGCCGCCCAGTGCGTCGCGCAGGAAGGGCAGCACCGCGAGCGCCGATCCGCCCGGCACGGCGAGGCGGGCGCGGCCGTTTCGGGCGAGGCTCGTCTCGAGGGTCTCTGCGACAGCCGCTGCCGCTGCGGGGGCAGGGTCCCCGGCTGAACGCAGCGCCGGCGGGTCAGCCACGCGACCAGCCGCCCTCGCAGCCGTGGAAGAGTGCGTCGGCTTCGGAAGGCCCCCAGCTTCCGGCCGGGTACTCCAGTAGAGGCGGCGCCGGGCCGCCTTGCCAGCCCTCGAGCACCTCGTCGGCGTAGCGCCACGATGCCTCGATCTCATCGCCGCGCAGAAACAGCGTCTGGTCGCCATGCAGCGCGTCGAGCAGCAGGCGTTCGTAGGCGTCGGCCGGCGCCTTCCCGAAATGCTCGCGGTAGTCGAAGTCGAGCGCCGCCGGCGCCATCACCATCGACGCGCCCGGCTGCTTGACGCCAAAGGACAAGCGGATCGCCTCCCGGGGCTGGAGGCTCACGGTGAGGACGTTCGGGCGGATCTCGCACAGTGAGCCCTCGCGCAGCCGTCGGTGGTACTCGTCCGCGCTCAAGCCGTCCGGGCGGTTGAAGAGCTGGATCGGCGGCGTCCGGAATTGCACCTGGACTTCCGTGAAGCGCTTCGCCATGCGCTTGCCATGACGCAGCAGGAAGGGCACGCCGCTCCAGCGCCAGTTGTCGATCTCGGCCCGCACGGCGATGAAGGTCTCGGTCTGTGAGCCGAACGCAACTCCCTCTTCATCGACGTACGCGGCCTCTCCGTTCGCACCCGCGCCGTAGCGCGCTCGTACGGAGATTTCGTCGACGTGCTGTGGGTCCGCGCAACGGAGCGCTCGCAGCAGCTCGACCTTCTGGCTGCGCACGGCTTCGGGCGCCAGCGATGCCGGCGGTTCCATGGCGACGAGGGACAGCACCTGTAGCATGTGGTTCTGCAGCATGTCGCGCAGGGCGCCGGTGTCGTCGTAGTAACCGCCGCGCCCGCGTTCGACCCCGATGTCCTCGGCCACGGTGATCTGCACCAGCTCGACATGATGCCGGTTCCACAGCGGCTCGAAGATCGCGTTGTGGAAGCGCAGCCCGAGCAGGTTCTGGACGGTCTCCTTCCCGAGGTAGTGGTCGATGCGGTAGATCTGGTCTTCCCGAAGCCAGCGGTGCAGGTGTTCGTTGAGGGCCCGCGCGCTCTCCAGATCGCGGCCGAAGGGTTTCTCGATCACGACGCGCCGCCAGCTCTGTGTTTCCTGCTCTCGCATCGCGAGTAGACCGCATTCGGCCAGGGCCTCGACGGTGGGGCCGAAGAGGTCGGGCTTGAGAGAGAGGTAGAAGAGGCGTCCGGCGTCCGGTCCGCCCGGGAGCTCGTCGAGGCGGGCTCCCAACGCACGCATCGAATCGACGTCGCTGGCGTCGGCCGCCTGGTAGTGGATGCGCGGCGCGAGTCGGTGGTAGGCGGGGCGCAACTCCTCGGGGACATCGATCGCGAGCTCTGCGCGAAAGCTCTCGTCACTCTTCTCGCGCCGCGCGACGCCCAGCACCGAGAAGTCCGCTTCGTCCAGCTCGCGCCCCTCGAGCGCCGCGAGTGCGGGAATCAGCTTGCGTCGGGTGAGGTCTCCGCTCGCGCCGAAGATGACGATCTGATTGGGAGGCGAGGGATCGGCCATGATTCAGGACCGTTCGTTCGCGTGGGCCGCTTCAGCGAGCAGCGTCTTCACGATGTCAGCCGCGGGTCGGACGTCATTGGTGTTCGAAACGGATTCTCCCGCGTAGAGCGCCATCGCGTCGATCCGACCGGTGGTTTCGCGCGACGGACAGATGACGGAGAAGCGCTGGATCGGAACGGGCTGGCCTCCCATCCGGGTCTCACCCACGACGTCGTCCACGAGCTGCTCGGCTGCCTCGACGGCAGACCGCAGGACGCGATGCGGAGCGTCGGGCCACAACGCTTCGAAGGCGCTGGTCAGGCAGGTGTCCGCGGCAGTCGCCGCGAGCAGTGCTTCGACATAGGCGGGGTGGGCGCCGGATTCGTTGGTCGCGACGAAGCGGGTCCCGATGCGCGCCGCCGATGCACCGCAGGCAAGGACTGCGGCCAGATCCCTTCCCGTCGCGATGCCTCCCGCAGCGACGACGGGGATGGCAACCGCCCCGAGCACCTGTGACAGCAGGGGCAACAGGCTGGTCTGCCCACGGACGTGCCCCCCGGCTTCGGTGCCCTGGGCGACCACGAGGTCGCAGCCGGCTTGCTCTGCCGCCGCGGCCTCGTCGGCGGATCCGACCTGCCAGCTGACGAGTGCGCCCGAGCCGTGCACCTCCTCCACGAGGTCGTGGCGCGGGTCGCCGTAGAAGAACTCGACCAGGGGCGTCTTGCGCGCGGCGACGGCCACGCAGGCCGGGTCGAGGAACGGCATCAGGAAATTGACGCCGAAGACACCTGAGCTGCGCTCGGCGACGTCGTCGATGGCGGCTTCGAGCGCTTCGGGTGACAGCATCGGTGCCGGCAGCATGCCCACGCCACCGGCGTTTGCGACGGCAGCGACGAGCGCCGGGGTCGCGACTCCCGGCATGGCCGCCAGCTGGATCGGAGCCGAGGCACCGAGAAGCGCGGTGAAGCGAGACGCCAGGGTGGGAAGCGTGGACATGGTGATTGGGAGGGCTCTCCGGCAGGCGAGTCTACGCTGTCCCGGATGCGCTTGCGATCTGGACGACATCCAGGATCGGCCGGGTCGATTGGCGAACGCGCGCCAGGATCAGGGCTCCCTCCATGGCGCTGATCACGAGCCCTGCCCGGGTGCGCGCACTGCGGCGTGGCATTCCGTCCCGCTCGAATACGCCTGCGATCACGTCCGTCCAGTCGTCGATGGCTTGCAGCCCTGCCGCCGTGATCGCGGGCGACTGGGGAGCCGTTTCGAGCAGGGTCGTCGCAATCGGACAGCCGGACTCGAAGTCCGACGCCTGCATCCAGCCCGCCATCGTCCGGGCGTAGGCGCGGACGAACGCGGTGGGATCGCTGTGACGGTCCGCGAGGTCCCGCAGCATCCGACCGATCATGTCCGCCGCAAGCCGAACCGCCGCCTCCCCCAGCGCCTCTTTGCCATCGGGGAAGTAGTGATAGAGGGATCCCTTGGGCGCCCCGCTCTCGGCGAGGATCTGCTGCAACCCGCTCGACGCGTAGCCCTGCCTGCGGAACAGGCGCATCGCCGTCCGGACGAGGTTGTCCTTGTGGAGGCTCGCCTTTCCCATGTCGTTCCCTGCCCCTCCATTCCCCTCGCGGCCGGACGGTTGCAGAATTATAACGATTGGTCTAGAACGAACAAGGCGCCCGTCTTGGAGGAACTGCGATGACGAGCAACGTGCGAGTGACGATCGAAGACCGGATCGCCTGGGTCGACGTGGACGACGGCAAGGTGAACGCGATGTCGCGAGAGCTGATCGGCGAGGTCGACGCGGCGCTGACAGAGGTCGAGCATGCCGGGGCGGTAGCGGTCCTCCGAGGTCGGCCGGGCATCTTTTCCGCGGGCTTCGACCTGGCGACCTTCGGCCGCGGCGCGGGCCCGGGTCTCGAGATGGTGCGGGCGGGGGCGAATCTGATCCTTCGGATGCTCGCCTTTCCCCGGCCCATCGTCACCGCGTGTACGGGACACGCCTACCCGATGGGTGCATTCCTGATGCTGTCCGCCGACGTCCGGGTCGCCGTGTCCGGGGACTTCCGGATCGGCATGAACGAAGTCGCGATCGGCCTGACGGTGCCGCGCTTTGCTGTCGAGTTGGCGAGGCATCGGCTGACACCGCCCGGCTTCGCGCGCATCACCGGCGGCGCGATGTTCGGCCCGGAGGAAGCCCTCCGGCTCGGCTATGTCGACCGGGTCGTGGACCCGGACCGCCTCGCCGAGGTTGCCCGGGAGGAAGCCGAACGACTGTCGACGGTCGACATGCCGAGCTACGTGGCCACCAAGGCCCGCATCAACGAGCGCGCCCAGGACGCAATCCGCGCCGGACTCGAGTCCGAGGCGGGACAGAGCGCCCAGGCCTGACCCGGATCTTCAGAAGATCAGCTTCGGCACCGTCGCGGGCTCGGGCCAGTCGGCGACGGAGTCGCGGATCTTCTGGCCGATCTCCGAAGCGCTCCACATGCCGTCCGCTTTGTCGGCGATCGTGTGGCCCGCCGGGTAGAGCAGCGTTACGCGATTGCCGCTGATCACGAACTGGCGCCCGGTGATGTCGGCGGCCTCGTCCGAGCACAGCCAGGCGATGGCGGGAGACACCTTGTCCGGCGCGAAGCGCTCTTCGGACCCTTCCGGGAAGAGCGACGCGGTCATGCGGGAGTAGGCGTTCGGCGCCAGGACGTTGACGGTGATGCCGGCCTTCACGCCTTCGATGGCGAGACAGCGCATGAAACCGGCGATCCCCGCCTTGGCGGCGCCGTAGTTGGTCTGTCCGAAGTTGCCGATCAGTCCCGACGTCGAGCTCGTCATGATGATCCGACCGCCGCTGCCTTGCTCGAGCATGTGAAGGTAGGCGGCGCGTGTCGGTTGGTAGGTGCCGCGCAGGTGGACGGCGACGACGGGATCCCAGAGGTCCTCGGTCATCTTCTTGAACGACTTGTCGCGCAGGATGCCGGCGTTGTTGATGAGGATGTCGAGGCGGCCGAATTCTTCGACGGCCTGGGCGACCATGGCCTGGGCGTCGTCTGCGCTCGTGACGTCCCCGTGGTTGGCGACGGCGTTGCCGCCGCTGTTGCGGATCTCGTCGACGACGGCGTCGGCCATCGTGTTGCCCGCGCCGGTTCCATCCACCGAGCCCCCGAGATCGTTGACGAGGATCGCGGCGCCTTCCTTGGCGAGCGCGAGCGCGTGTGCCCGCCCCAGTCCGCCGCCCGCGCCCGTGATGATCGCCACCTTGCCGTCCAGCAGTCCCATCTTCTTCTCCTCTGAGTCGTGGGCGGGAACGCTACCGAATCGCGCAAGGCACATCCCGGGCCCCCCCGCGCAGGGTGGCCTGTTTGATAGAGTCGGGGGCCCCAGTTACCGAGCCCAGAAAGGGAACCCCCATGGCCAGCTCGAAGCTCTCCGACGACCCCCGGATCGACCCGCGCATCAAGGCCATCTTCGGCCTGATGAACTTCCCGACGCCCAAGGACGTTGCCAGCCGGGACGAGATCCTCGCGCAGGCGAACAGCGAGGAAGCCCAGGCCGCGATCGCCGCGCTGAACGGGTTCATGGAGATGTGCGACAACGAGACCGTCGCTCCTTCGACGGGTCTCCAGATCAGCACCCGCGAGTTCGAGTCGTCGCCCGACGGCAACACCGTGAAGATCCAGCTGATCCAGCCGGAGGCGGCCCAGGCACCCCTGCCGACGGTCTACTACATCCACGGCGGCGGGATGCAGACGATGTCGTGCTACGACGGCAACTACCGCGCCTGGGGCAAGATCATCGCCGCGCAGGGCGTGAACGTCGCGATGGTCGACTTCCGGAACGCCGTCCAGCCGAGCTCGGCGCCGGAGGTGGCCCCCTACCCGGCCGGGCTGAACGACTGCGTGTCCGGCCTGAAGTGGGTCGTCGCGAACGCCGCAGATCTCAACGTCGACCCGGCGCGGGTGATCGTCGCGGGGGAGAGCGGCGGCGGAAACCTGACCCTGGCGACGGGTTTGCGGCTGAAGCGCGACGGCGACATCGGGCTCATCCAGGGTCTGTATGCCCTGTGTCCGTACATCGCCGGGATCTGGCCGCTGCCGGAGAATCCGTCTTCGGTCGAGAACAACGGCATCCTGCTCGACCTGCACAGCAACCAGGGCGCGATGGCCTACGGGATCGAAGAACTCGAGAAGCGGAATCCCCTGGCGTGGCCGGGCTTCGCCAGCGGCGAGGACGTGCGCGGGTTGCCGCCCACGATGATCAGCGTGAACGAATGCGATCCCCTCCGAGACGAGGGCGTGAATTTCTACCGCTTGCTGCTTCGCGAGGGAGTCGAGGCGCGTTGCCGGCAGGTGATGGGAACGATCCATGGCACCGAGATCTTCCCCGTTGCGTGTCCCGAGATCAGCCGGGACACGGCGCGCAGCATCGCCGAGTTCTGCCGGCAGCCGAGCCGCTGAGTCGCGAGGGCGGCGAGGTGGAGCGAACGAGACGACTCCGGATCGCGGTCATCGGAGCCGGTGCGTCCGGGCTGATGGCCGTCATCAAGCTGCGCGAGGCGGGCTTCGATGATGTCACGGTCTTCGAGAAGGCGAGCTCTCTAGGCGGCACCTGGCGCGACAATCGCTACCCGGGGATCGCATGCGATGTCCCGTCGCTGGCCTACCGCTACTCGTTCGCCCCGAACGCCGAGTGGAGCCATGTCTTCTCGCCGGGCGGCGAGATCCTCGCCTATCTCGAGCACATCGCCGACCGCCACGACGTCGCGCAGCGGGTCCGCTACGAAAGCGAGATCGTGCGTGCGGACTACGTCGAAGGTCGATGGCGGCTCGAGAGCGTACAGGGCGACGAGGGAAGCTTCGATGCGGTCGTGACCGCCACCGGGATCCTGCACCACCCGGTCTTGCCCGACATCCCCGGCGTCGACAGCTTCGATGGCCCTTCGTTTCACACCGCTCGCTGGGACGACGAAGTGAGCCTCGCAGGCAAGCGCGTCGGGATCATCGGAACCGGATCGACGGCAACGCAGATCGTCTGCGCCGTCATCGACGACGTCGAGAAGCTCTCGCTGTTCCAACGCACGCCTCAGTGGATCCGTCAGCTACCCAACAAGCCGATTTCCCGCGAGAAGCGCGATGCCTACCGGTCCGAGCCCGAGCTGCTCGAAGCCGAATACGACCGCCTGACGGGTTGGCAGAACACCGAGTTCGCCGCGGCCGTGGTGGGAGAGAACGCGACCGCCTATGGCGACCTTGCCGCTGCTTGTGAGGAGTATCTCGCCACGGTGCGAGACCCGGATCTGCGCCGCCGCCTCACTCCCGACTACAAGGTCGGCTGCAAGCGACTGGTGATGTCCGACGGCTTCTACGAGGCCGTCCAGCAGCCCCAGGCCGAGCTCGTCACCGAGGGCATCGAAGCGATCTGCCCGGCTGGCGTCAGGACCCGAGACGGACGCTTGCACGCCCTCGACGTCCTGGTCTTTGCGACGGGCTTCGATGCCCACGGTTTCGTGCGCCCCATGAACGTGAGCGGGCGCGACGGCCTGACGCTCGACGATGCCTGGGCCGACGGGAACGAGGGCTATCTGACGGTCATGGTTCCGGGCTTTCCGAACTGGTTCATGATCGGCGGGCCCAACAGCCCCATCGGGAACTTCTCCTGGCTGCAGACCGCGGAGCGACAGTTCGGCTTCGCACTCCAGATCATCCGGCGCATCGCGGCGGGAGAGTTGTCCGAGGCTGCGCCGAAGGCGAGCGCAGCGCGGGTGTTCAACGACGCTCTGCGCGATCAGCTGCCGCACACGGTCTGGGCCAGCGGCTGCCGCAGCTGGTACATGGACCCACACGGACGAATCGCGTCCTGGCCGTGGACTTTCGACAAGTTCGAGGCCGACATGAAGGCGCCTCGCTGGGAAGACTTCGAGCTGGCCTGACCGCTCGCTGGCTCGGGCTGCCTAGAACGCCCCGGGCGGGCGGATCTCGAACATCAGGGTTCCGGGTGCTGGGCTTCGGGAGAGGCGTCGCGGGAGGCCTCGGGAGAGGAGGCGTCGAGGCTCTCGACGGTCCACGCTGCCGCATCGCGCATCACGGCGTTCCACATCTTGTCGTAGCTCGACTGGATGCTGGTGAAGGGCATCGCCAGCGCCATGAAGAGCTGCTGGACGACCGTGAGCCGGTGCCTGAAGTACGTCTGTCCAACGACCTGGCCCGCCTCGTCCAGGACACGGACCGTCGTCCGGTAGTCGTGGCTCGCCCAGGACGGAATCACGTACAGGCTGAGCACGGTGACGAAGCCGGCGAAGACCGCGCCAGAGCCCGAACCCCGGTCTTCGACCAGGATCTGGGCGCGATACGGCCCCGCTTCGTCGACCCTCGCGCGCCGGGTGCGCTCGAGCCAGTACGCGTAGGCATTGCGGGCGTTGCTCGTGGTCCCCCCCCGCAGCGAGCTCGCGGCCTCCGCGCCCTGAACCTGGACGTAGGCCGCGATGGAGATCCCATAGCGGGACTCGCCGGACAGGGTCTCCGGCGGGAACGAATCGAAGCGACGCGCGTCGTTCGATTGGGCGCCGACGCAACCGAGGCCATGGAATGCAAGGACGGCGCTCAGCACGGCCCGGGCAATCGGGGGGACCGACGTTCGCTTGATCCGGGTCGTCATGGGGCCAGCAGGTCCGCGACGAAGTTCGCGTGAGCCTCGATGGCGGCCTCCGTCGTGGGGTCGAGGCCGGTCAGACGCCGGCACTCCGGCGCGACCGCGAAGATGAGTGAGCCGGCGCCGGCCATCACGTAGTAGGCATGGGGCAGCAGCGACGGATTCGATCCGGAGATGGGCGAGCCGCCCGCCCGGGCGAACTCGTCGAAGCGCGGCTTCAGGTGTGTGTCGACGAGCCACTTCATCCGGTCTTCAGAGTTCTTGCCCTCGTCGACCATCAGCCGGAACAGCTCCGGATGTGCTGCGGCGAAGCGCACGTAGGCACGGATGGCCTCGCGGGCGCGTTCGCGGGGGTCGCGGACGTCGAGAGAGCCGAGTCGCTCGCCCAGACTCTTCTGCAGCATTCCGAAGATGCGATCCGCCGCGGCCTGCCAGAGGTCGTCCTTGCTGCGGAAGTGGTAGGTGATCAGGCCCTGGTTGGTGCCGGCGCGCTGCGCGATGTCCCGGGTGCTGGCGCCGCGGAAGCCCTTCTCGGCGAAGGCCTCGAGCGCGGCTTCGACGATGCGCTCGCGGGTATCGGCGCGTTGCTGCGCGCGGGTGGTGGCGGGTGCGTTGGCCATGGCTGCAGCTTATTCAGCTGACCAGTCAGGGACAAGGGGGGTCAGGGCTTTCCTCCGGCCCCGTCCCGTCGCCCGGTCCAACGCCGGAAGCCGAACTCGAAGGCGAACGACCCGGTGATCATGCCCACGAGGATCCAGAGGTGCCGTCGCGTGGCCGGGTTCTCGTCGACCTGGACGCACAAGAGGATCACGGCCAGCACGGTGGCGAGTGCGGCGAGCGCAGAGATCCACGCGTGGCTGTCCGTCTCCCGGGCGAGTCGGACGTTGGCAATGTTGACCGCCGCGAAGATCAGCAGGAATCCCGCGCTCCCCATGGTCGCGATCGCCTCCAGGGGAACGAAGTTCGCGATCCCCAGGCTGAGGGCTGCCGTGATCAGCGTGCCCTCGAGGTGCTGACCGAGGACCTTGCGCTCGAGTTCCCTGGGCAGCTCTCCGCTGCGCGCGATGATGTAGGTGAGTCGGCCCGTACTGAAGAAGGTCGCGTTGATGGCCGAGCTCGTCGCCAGCAGAGCCGCGGCGCCGATTGCGACGAAGCCGAGTCGACCCGCGCTGGATTCCGCGGCCGCGGACAAGGCGTGGTCGCTGACCTGCGCAACGGCGGCGAAAGAAAGGTGCCCCACCACGACCATCGCGATCAGGACGTAGAGCACGATCACGATCGCGACGCCCCCCATGTAGGCGATGGGAAGCGTGCGCTTCGGGTTCGCGACCTCCCCGGAAGCATTCGCGATCAGCTCGAAGCCTTCGTAGTTGAGGAAGATCAGCATCGCGCCGGCGACGAGACCCATGGGCGACACGAAGTTCTCGGTCCCCAGGCGGCTCCATTCCATCGGCGTGGACAAGCCCGCGACGATGAACGCGAACAGCAGCAGCATCTTCGCTGCGTTGAAGAAGTTCTCGGACCGAACGACGAGCTGCGGCCCCAGCGCGTTGACGAGGACGAGTCCGACGATGACCGCGTTGATCCCGACGTGGCGCCAGAACGCGCGCTCCGCCTCGGGGAAGAAGCTCGCGCCGTAGCTTCCGAACGCGTAGGCGTAGATCGCGACCAGTACCACGTAGCTGAGCAGCAGCAGGATGTTGGCCGCGCCCGTCCAGATGCCGGTCCCGAACGCGCGGTTCAGGAAGTCGACGGTGCCGCCCTGCCCCGGGAAGCGCAGGGTCAGCTTGAGATAGGAGTAGCTGGTGAGGAGCGCGACGACTCCCGCGATCGCGAAGCCGAGAGGCGCCGCACCCCGGGTGACCTCGATGGTCAGCCCGGTCACGGCGAAGATGCCACCCCCCACCATGCCGCCGATGCCGATCGACAGGGTCGAGAAGGTGCCGAGCCGGCTTCCGGCGTCGGCGCCAGTGTCGGCGCTGGAGGAGGCCTCGCGATCGTCCGGCGACGCGTCCTGGGTCAATCGGCGGCTTCGACCACGATGCTGGCTTCTGCCGCAGGGTGTTCCTTGATGCGGACGGGATAGATCCCGGGTACGTCGAAGCTGTGCGACCAGCTCTGACCCTGGTCGAGGGGCGGACTCGAGAACGAGCCGTCGGGCGCCTCCACGGTGTGCCCACCCGGCATCTTGTCCAGATTGTGGAAGGTCACCGACTGGCCCGCGCGAAGCTGGACGACGGCGGGGGTCAGTCTGTTGTGGCGGACCTGCACCGTCGCGGCGGCTGCAGTTGCGAGCGCCTTGGCCTGACCACCCGCTCCGCTCGCGTCCTCGACGACCTCGATGTAGGTCGCGACCTGCTTGCCCTTTCGCGTGTCTGCGGAGATCGTGATCCACTCGCCCGCGTGCAGCGCGGACAGTCCCACCTTCTGGCTGCCGGACATGATCGTCGTCGCCTTGGCGTCGACGTGGAAGGTGCCCTTCTCGTCGTTTGCTCCCTTGACGCTGATCGTGCCCGCCTTCGCATCGACCGCAGTCACCTCGCCCGTGAAGGCAGTGCCGACGGTCTCCTTCTGGATGGCCTGGGCGTGGGCCCCGGTGACGACGCCGACGTTGGCGGCGGCGGCCAGCATCAGGCCGAAGAGCAGGGTCCAGATGAATCGGGGGGCGCTGCGCATCTTCACGACGGTCTCCTTGGTGTTCGCGGCGGGTCCGCGAAAGGCCGTCAGCGTACCCCACGCGGTGACCGGGGTCTGGGAGGCGCAGACAGCGAACTGTTCACTTGACAAGCCAATGGGGAGGTCGTAGGCTCGCGCTCAACGAGTTGTTCAAGTGACCAGCCAAATTCGTAACACGCTGAATTTATGGAGGAATTCATGGAAACCGCCCGCCTGATCGAGCCGGAGCCGGCCCACCTGCGACCGTCGCGCTTCTCCCACCTGGTCCTCAAGACGCCGCAGTTCGACAAGATGACGCGCTGGTACAAGACCGTGCTCGCAGCGAAGCCGATGTTCGAGAACGGGGTCCTCTGCTTCCTGTCCTACGACGAAGAGCACCACCGCGTCATGATCGGCAACGACCCCAGCGCGACGCCCCGCGACACGAAGGCCGCGGGCGTCGTGCATTTCGCCTACGCGGTCGAAACCCTCGAAGACCTGGTTGCCGCCTACCTGAGGCTGAAGGACGTGGGCATCGTGCCCGACCACTGCATCAATCACGGCT
Organism: Deltaproteobacteria bacterium; assembly: GCA_029261855.1. GTDB lineage: Bacteria > Myxococcota_A > UBA9160 > UBA9160 > UBA4427 > JAJDAN01. The sequence goes on along the minus strand of JAJDAN010000089.1, from coordinate 232,343 downwards.
TCACGACGTCGCTCTACTACTTCGATCCGGACGGCAACGAGGTCGAGTTGCAGGTCGACAACCAGAAGACCCGAGAGGAGATGGACGCCTGGTTTGCAACGGGCGCCTTCGATCGCAACTTCGTCGGCTTCTCGTTCGACCCCGAGCGCATGGTCGCGCTCCATCGGGAGGGAATCCCCGAAGACCAGATCCTGCAGCAGGAGCTGTACCGATGAGCGGCGGGCAGCGGCTCGTCCCGCTCACGCCGGATTCCCTCGACGAGGCGCAACGAAGGCTCTACGACGCGGTCCTCGCGAGTCCGCGCGGTCAGGCGGCGCGCCTGATCCGACGCGACGACGGTAGCCTGACGGGTCCCTTCGATGCCTGGCTGCGCACGCCCGTACTCGGCGAGCACCTCGAGCGCGTGGGCATGGCCCTGCGCACGGACACCGTCCTGCCCGCAGCCGCGCGCGAGATCGCGGTTCTGGTGGTCGCGAAGGCCTGGTCGGCGGACTTCGAATGGTGGGTGCACGGCATCGTCGCCCGCCGCGAGGGAGTCGCGGAGTCCGCCATCGACGCGATCGGGAAGGGTCGTCGCCCCCTGCTCGAGGACGCGGCCTGCCAGGCTGCCCACGACGTCGCCCACGAGCTGGTGGAACGTCGGCGGCTCGAAGCCGATACGCTCGAGCGAGCCCGCAAGGATCTGGGGGAGCGCGCGCTCGTCGAGGTCGTGACCCTGGTTGGCTTCTACCAGCTGGTCTCCGGCATCCTCGAGAGCTTCGACCCGCCCGGTCCTTCCGCCGAGCTGCCGGTCGTAGGACCGCCCGCCGGTGTCGCCCGGGCGGGCAGTGACCTCTACGAAGCGGCAGCGACGACCCGCGCCGTCCGGCGCCTGCGTCCGGATCCTGTCCCCGATGCGATCCTCGAACGCGTGCTGCGCGCGGCAACCTGGGCACCGTCGGGCGGGAACCTGCAGCCGTGGCACGTCATCGCCGTTCGCGATCCGGCGCGGAAGAGGGCGCTCGCGGCGCTGTACCGGGATCTATGGGCCGACTATGCGTCGGCAAGGCGTGCGCTCGTCGCGCCGTTGCCCGAAGCCATCCGCGAGCCTGCGGAACGCGCGCTGCAAGCCGGCGACTACCTGGCGGACACGCTGCAGGACGTCCCGGTGGTGAACGTGTTCTGCTTTCACCCGGACCGCCTCCACATCACCGACGCGGGCCTCGGCCGGCCTTCGGTGGTGGGCGGTGCATCGGTCTACCCGGCGGTTCAGAACCTGCTGCTCGCCTGCCGCGCCGAGGGACTTGGATGCGTGCTGACGACGTTGCTCTGCAGTCGCGAGCAGGAGGTCCGCCAGTTGCTCGAGATCCCGGAACCCTGGGCGACCTGTGCCTTCGTCCCCATCGGCTGGCCCGTAGGGGGAGGGCACGGACCGCTGTCGCGGCGACCGGTGGACCAGGTCGCCTTCGGCGATCGCTTCGGGGCGCCGCTCTTCGAGCCCCCCACAGACGAGGAAGCCCGATGATCGAGCTCTATCACTTCGCATTCTCGACCTGCTCGCAGAAGACCCGGCTGGTGCTCGCGGAGAAAGGTCTGGACTTCGTCTCGCGCGAGGTGGACATCGTGATCGGCGAGCAGCAGCACGACCCCGCGTACGTGAAGCTGAACCCGAAGCACGTGGTCCCGACCCTCGTCCACGACGGCCGTGTGCTCGTCGAGTCGTCGCTGATCATCAAGTACCTCGACGACGCCTTCCCCGACCCGCCCATGCGACCGCGAGATGCGGCGGGGCGCTACGCGGTGGACTTCTGGCTCAAGCGCGTCGACGAAGAGCTGCACCCGGCGGCGCCCGTCGTCACCTTCGCGGTCGGGCCGCGCAAGCTGCTTCTCCAGCAGCCCGTGGAGGTGCGCGAGGCGAGCCTGGCGGCGATTCCCGACCCCAAGGCGCGTGCAGAGCGGCGCAGTGTCCTCGAGCACGGCGTGAAAGCACCGGAGTTCGCCGGCGCACTGGGCGTCTTCCTCGATTCCATCGACGCCGTCGAGTCGGATCTGGCGAGTCAAACCTGGCTCTCGGGCGACCGCTTCGGTCTCGCGGACGCGACGGTGCTGCCCTACGTGCTGCGTCTCGAGCATCTGGCCATGGACCCGCTGCTCTCCGTCGCGGCGCGACCGCGCCTGGCGGACTGGCTGGCTCGCATCAAGGCGCTACCCAGCTACGCGACCGCCGTCGAAGCGTGGTCGGCGCCCGCCGCCGTCGAGATGCTGCGCAGCAACGGCAAGGCCGTGTGGGCGGACGTGGAGCCCCTGACTCTTCGCAGGTGAATTCTCGTCCCCGGCCCCCGCATCGGGCCCCCGCAAGCGGCCCGGCGGGCGCGGGCTCAGCCGCCCAGCACCTCCCGCCAGAACTCGGGTGCTCCCTGCTGGAGCTGTGCGTGCAGCTTCTCGGCGTCCGGGATGCTGCCGTCGATGTCGGTGAACCCGTAGTCCCGGGCGAGGTCCGCGACCCAGAACGCCTGACCGGTGCGCGCCATCGGGTCCGGGTCCGACGCCAGGGCGACCACGGCGCGGCCGGGGAAGTGCGGCGTTTCGGCGAAGGTGAGGTCGAGACCGAAGAGGGTCACGCGACCGTCGGGGTGGGTTTCCGCATTGACGAGTCGGTTCTCGCTCTTGCAGAGACCTGGCCAGATCGACGTGACCGCAACCTGATGCTCCCGTAGCTCCTTGGCCATGTCGCTGGTCAACCGGTCGACACCCGCCTTGCCGACCCCATAGCTGACGCCCATCAGGTACTCGCGTGCGCCGTGAGACGAGACGTTCACGATCAGGCCCCGGCCTTGAGCGATCATCAGCGGGACCGCGTGCCAGCTCGCCACGTAGTGGGACCGCAGGCCGACGCCGATGACGTCGTCCCAGATGTCGATGGGCAGCTCCCAGAACTTCTTGCCCACCATCGAGCCCATCTCCGCCGTGGCGTTGTTCACCAGCAGATCCAGGCGGCCTTCGTCCTTGCGAATCCGTGCGAAGACCGCGTCGACTTCCTCGTCGACGTGATGGTCGCAGCGAAGACCGACGCCGTGTGCTCCGAGCGCCGCGATCTCGGCCTCCGTCGCGGCGACGGTGCCCGGACGCTGGGGGTCCTCCTCGGTGCTGCGGCCCGTGAAGTAGACCCGCGCGCCAGCGGTCGCGAGCTCGGTGGCGATCCCCTTGCCGATCCCCCGGGTCGCCCCGGTGACGAGTGCGACGCTTCCCTCGAGCGGCTTCGAACTGTCCATGTTCCGGTCTCCTTGTCTCTCGGCGGGTCCAGAGAGCGCATCGTATCACGATCGCCTCGCGCAGCTGACGAGTGATACGATTCGGCCGTGCAGTTCGGTCTCGCCCCGACACAATCGCAGCCGCGCTTCGATGCCATGCTCGCGCAGGCGCGTCTGGCCGAGGAACTCGGCTTCGAGACCCTGTGGGCGCACGAGCACCACAGTGAAGCCATGATGTACCCGGACCCGCTGGCCACTCTCGCGGCGTTGGCGAGTGTCACGCGACGGATCGGTCTCGGCACGAACATGCTCCTGCTTCCGCTCCACCATCCCGTTCGCGTGGCGCAGCACGCCGCCATGATCGACGTGCTGTCGCAAGGCCGTCTGCGGCTGGGGGTCTCGAACGGCTACTCGCCCGTGGACTTCGCGACCTTCGGGGTCGAGACGCGCGCGCGCGGTGCCCGGCTCGGGGAGGGGATCGATCTGATCCGGGCGCTGTGGTCCGGGGATCCCGTCACCCGGAACGGCCATGGCTTCGAGCTGCAGGACTTCTCGCTGTTCCCGCTGCCGTTGCAACGGCCCGGGCCGCCGATCTACGTGGGTGGGCAGGTCGAGGTTGCGATCCGACGCGCCGCCGCGAAGGGAGACGGCTACCTGATCAGCACCACCGAAACCCTCGCGAACGTCGAGGAGCGCGCGATCGCCTACCGGGAGGTCTGCGAGGCGCTCGGCGTTCCCGTCGGGAAGCTGCTGCTCAATCGCATCGTTTGCTGCGTCGAGAGCCGCGCGGCCAGGCGAGACGCCGAGGCCTTCTATGCGACGGCGCTGCTGCGGCTCTACGACAGCTGGGGTCATGCGAACGTGACGGCCCTTTCCGCTGCAGAACGCGAGCCGGAACGGGTGTCGCGTGAGCACTTCATCATCGGCGAGCCTTCGGAGTGCGTCGAACGGCTCGCCGCCTACGCGGAGATCGGAATCGACCACGTCGCCTGTCTGATGAGCTTCGGGGGCCCGCCGCCCGAGCGCGTCGAGGCGTCCATTCGGCTCTTCGGCGAAGAGGTGCTGCCGCGGGTCGCTGGATCTGGCCGCGAGGGCTGAGGTGCCGCCCAGCCTCAGCTTCCATACGCGCGCGGGCTGCAGTCTGTGCGACAAGGCCTGGCCCCTCGCGGTGGCGCTCTCCCAACGCCACGGACTTGCGCTCGAACGCGTCGACATCGCCCAGGACGCCGAGCTGCTGCGCCGCGACGGCGAACGGATCCCCGTCCTGATGTTCGGGGAGACGCTGCTCGGCTGGGGGCGGCTTTCGGAGCGCGCTATCGAACGCGAGTTGCAGCGGGCGCTCGCCGCATCCGACTGACCCGCCACTGGTGGAGAGCGAAGACGAGCAGGCCGATCGGAACGATCGACAGCGCGCGCCATTGGTCGACGAGACCCGGGCGTGGAGCGACCGCGAATGCGAAGGTCAGGGTGCCCGTCTGGCCGGCGCGGTGAATGGTCAGCGTCGCGGTCTGCATCTCGGCCTCCGTGTCCGTCCGCGCGCGCGCCTCGTGCACGTGGACGGAAACGCGCCCGGGTGCCGTTCCCGACGCACGCATGCCTGCGTGCTCGATCTCGACGCGAGCGGGACCTTCGGTCGAGGCGTTGGGCAGCCAGACGATCCAGCTCGACATTCCCGGACGAATCGGCGCCTCTGCCAGCACGCTGACCTCGAAGGGCCCCGCCGAACCACGCGCGATCACCTGCGGCAGGTCGGCGCGCGCGGCCCCGGCCGCGATCGACACCCCTGCCAGGACGGCGGCCGAGACGACAGCCAGCAGGAAGCGCCTCACATCGACATCCCCCGCATCTCCATGGGCTGCAGGAAGATCCAGACCCCCAGACCGTAGAGCAGCGCCGATACCAGGACCCACGGTGCGGCCACAGCCAGGGCCGAGAGCGTCGCAGTCGTCTGACGCCTCGCCAGCCGCCAGGTGACTGCCGTGCTGACGAGCAGGCCGATCCCGAGGACACCGATCTCGACGCCCGTGATGTCGAACGCCGCCATACCACCCGCGCCCGCCGCGCCGGGAAGCGAAAATCCCAGATCGTCTGCGGCGCGCCCGACCGCGGGAACCAGGCTGCTCATGGCCGTCCAGGTATGGAAGCCGAAGTGAGCGAACCACATCGCGAAGCCGATGGGGATGAGTGCGGGCGCCAGAGCGGCCACCAGTTTCGCCTTCGGAAGCGATCCGCCAGTGGCGAAACGGCCGACCGCCGCGCAGCCGATCAACGAGAACGCCGGGACGGCTACGAGACACAAGCCCAACCACAACGGAAGCCATGGCATCCCGGCGACGGGGGCGACCATCGCCGCCGCGTTCGCAAACGCGCCGAAGCAGAACAGGGCGGCGAGCGCCGCGAAGTCGAGGCGCGGGGTGCGCGCAGGGCCCAGGGAGCTTGCGGGCGTGACGGCTTGCAGGCCGACGTTGTCGTTCGGACAGGCCCGCACGCAGTCCAGGCAGAACGTGCAGTCGAGGTTTCCCTGTTTGACGGGCAGGAACAGGTCCGTCGCGCAGCCGGGTCCACGAGGTCCCCCGCGTAGACAGTCGTGGCTGCTGCATACCGTGCAGACTTCGGGAGCGAGGACGCGCACCTCGAGGGGTGAGTTGGCCGAGGCGGCGAAGTGGAACTGTCCGATGGGGCACACGTGCTTGCAGAAGGTGCCGCGTCCGAACAAGGCTTCGACGCCGAAGCTGGCCGTGAAGTACCCGACGACCAGCCAGGCGGTCCACCACGGCCTGTCCCAGATCGCGAAGACCTCGTACGACCAGAGGTAGGCGGCGAAGAGCACCACCGCGAGCCAGCGGTTCCGCAGTCGTGCGGGCCAGCGCAGCTTCACGGCGAATCGGCGGGATAGTGGCCCGCTCAGTGCTCGGGTCAGCGTGAAGGGACAGACCGCGCAGAAGAGATTCCCGGCGACGAGCAGGCCGACGACGACGAAGCCCCGCCAGTAGGTCCAGGGCAACACGCCCGCCAGGTTCGTGGCGCTGGGCCGCTGTGGGCCCAGCAGGCCGTCGGCGACGATGGCGATGGCGAGTGCGCCCATGACGATCTGGGCGGACTTGCGCGCGCGTCGCGAACCGATGGCCGCTGCCGCGATGCCCTTCAATCGGGTGGCGATGCGCCGGCCGGCACTCCCCGGTCTGTCGACCGGTGCAGCCACACGTGTGCGGTCGCCGGTGTCGGTCGCGCGGATCAGGGTGAGGGTGGCGGCCACGACCATCGGGAGCGAGCCCGCAACCCACAAGAAGGCGCCCGCAAGCTTCTGGTCCGTCAGCGCATCCACGTCGAACAGCCGGGGCATCTCCGCGTACACGGGGTAGAAGACCCGGTCGGAGAAGACGAAGGACGCCGAGAAGATCGTGTTGAAGAGGGCGGCGATCCCCAGTGGGATCGCGATGGCCGCGCGGTTCGCAGGTCGTCGCGCCGGCCAGGGCAGGGCGACGGCGTACCAGAAGAGCAGGGCGACGATCAGGAAGCTCAAGTGCTCGAAGTCGTGCCAGGCGCGAGACCGGACGGCGGCCTGGTAGGCGCCGGGCCAGTGCCAGACCAGGGTCGCGACGATCCACAGGGCGAGGGCGGTGCCCGGCCGCACTCCTGCATCGACGAAGCGGCGCAGCGCCGGCCAGCTGAGGAACGGGCCCAGTCCCCGCCGCAGCCAGCCGTGCGGGAGTCCGCGCATCAGCGGGACGACGGGCGCACCCAGCCACAGCAGGGGGGGTGCGACCATCATCAACAGCCAGTGCTGCAGCATGTGGGCCTGGAGGAGCCCGTCGGCGAAGGCGTCGAGGGGGGATGCGAGCGCGCCCAGCAGCACGGCGATGCCCGAGAGAAAGCAACCTCGCCGCCAGGCCGGAAAGCGGCTCGGCAGCTGTCGCCGCAGCTTCGCGAAGCCGCGCCAGTAGAGGACGACCGCGCCCGTCGCCGCAAACAACAAGTCCCAGGGAGGCGACCACGCAGCGAGGGCGGCGCTCGCGATGGGGTTCAAGCGGCCTGCCTCGCGACGGGCTGCGTGACGGGTCGTGCGAGGGGCTGTGTCATGATCCTCGCGGTGACGTCCCGACTCTCCGGTGCCTGGTCCCGCCCGGTCCGCTCCGCATGGGGGCTCGCCTCGCTCGCACTCGTCGTGCCCCTGCTGCCCTCGGCGATTCTCTTCATCGCGTCCCTCGTGCTCGCCGGGGACCGCCCGGTGAGCGGCCCGCTGGGTGTCGTGGGACCGGCGATCCCGGTCTATCTGGTGCTGCTGCCCCTGCTGCCTTTCGCCATCCGATCCCAGCGGCGCGGTTGGCGGCCGCGCCTGGGGCCCTTGCTGCTCGGTGTCGTCGGCCTGGGCGCCGCACTAGACGGGCTCTTGTACCTGGGCTCCTCTCTCGGCTCTTGGCTCAGCTCCTAGCTTGACTCGCTCGCCACATCGGCGGCTCAGGAACCGGCGGTGCCGGAAGCCGGAACCGCCGGCGGTGCGGAGTCGCGCGCCGGAAGCTGGCCACGCGGATGCAGGGTCCGCATGAACGCCACGACGGCGGTGACTTCGGCGGGCGTCAGGTTCTTGCCGTAGGCGGGCATGTTGCCCCCGCCCTGCAGCACCTGGCGAACGAGCTGGTCTTCGGTCAGGCGGGTCGCAACGTTGCTCAGGTCCGGGCCGCGTTTGCCACCGCTGCCGTCCAGGGCGTGACAGTTTCGGCACTGCTTGACCTGCAGCACGAGCGCCCCCTGCAGCTCGAGGGGCGTGCGGCCTTCCACCAGATGGGTGGGGACCGCGGTCCCGCTCCACGCGTCCATGTGGGGTGACCAGTCGGAATCGAGTCCTTCCCAGGCCATCACGCACAGGGTCGTCATCGCGAGGGTCGCGGCGATCACGGCGCCGGGTCGGCGCCGCGGGTGCTTCTCGCCGACGTTCGAGAGGAACGGGATGGCGAAGAGACCCAGCACCATCACCGGCAGGACGTAGACGATGACGAAGTCTTCCAGATAGGGCGGCATCAACGCAAAGGCCGCGAACAAGGAAAGGAAGTAGAAGTCAGGCCGAGGCGCGGTGTTGATCAGGGTCGGGTCGGCGGGACCATTGGGGATGGGCGGGCCGAGGATGGCCGCGCAGCCCACGATCCCGAACAGCACGAGTGCCGCGAACACGATGTCCTTGTCGACGCCGTCCGGGAAGAAGCGGATGCCCGTCTTCTCGAGCAGCTCTTCGTATTCGGCCGCGTAGGTCTCCGGGGCGACTTCCTGCCCCTCGACGGGGAACTCGTTGATTCCCCGGGTGAGAACCAGCCGCAGGTGCACGACGATGCCGCCGATCAGCAGGCCGGGCAGCACGAAGACGTGCAGGCTGAAGAAGCGCGAGAGCGTCTCCGCGCCGATGATCGGCCCACCCTGCAACAGGTGCACGATGGACTCGCCCACGAAGGGGATACGCGCCGCGATGGACACGCCGATCTGCAGCCCCCAGTAGGCGTCCTGGTCGAAGCGCATGATCTGTCCCGTGAACGCCGCGCCCAGGGTCAGCAGGAACAACACGCAGCCCACCACCCAGGTGAGCTCGCGCGGGTACTTGTACGCCCCGAACAAGAACACCTGGATCATGTGGATCGTCATCAGACCCACCATGAAGACCGATCCCCAGTTGTGCACCCCGCGCAAGAACCAGCCGAGGTTCTGCTCGTAGTTCAGGTACTCGAGGCTCGCGTACGCCTCGTTGGGAGACGGCACGTAGACGAGGGCAAGGCAGATTCCCGTGACGATCTGGAGGATGAAGCAGACCAGGGTCCCGCTGCCGAACACGTACCACCAGCTGGCCGAGCGCCGCGGGATCGGGTGCCCGGCGGTGCTGTCGAAGATCGCCTTCAGGTGGAGGCGATCGTCGAACCATCCGAAGGTGCGTCGGGCGCGTTCTGCGAGGCCAGGCATGGGCTACACGGGCTCCGCGAGGTTCGGGGTCTCGCCGCCCTGCACCTCGAGCCGACCCCCCTTCACCCGGTAGGCGTACTCATACAGGCCGCGCGGCGGCGGACCGGACGCGACCGTGCCGTCTTCGTAGTAGACGCCGCCGTGGCACGGGCACATGAAGAGCCGCGATTCGGGGAACCAGCGCACGGGGCAGCCCAGGTGCGCGCAGTTGATGGCGAAGATCTGGAAGCTCGGCTGCCCGCTGGCGTCGGGGGTCCGGCGCACCCAACACGGAATGTCTGCGGTGACGCCGTCCCAGGGCCGCGTGAACGGGTTTCGGTAGGTGGCGAGTCGCGTCTCGTTCACCGGGAAGCGATCGAGATCGCCGAGCGCGATCCAGGCCTGCTGCGCGCTGCGGTGGAAGAGCGCCGAGACGACGTACCCCACGACCGGGATCGCCACGAGCGACGCTGCGATGACGTTGAGGCCCAGCCCGAGCTTGAACAGGAAGTCGCGCCGGGTGACGGGCGGAACCACTCGCGGATTCGTCGGGCCCGAAGTCGGCCCGGATTTCGACTCGGCCATCAGGGTCTCCTCTCGCTCATCCACGCGACCACGTCGTTGATCTCCGGCTCGGTCATCGGGCCGCCATCCGACGTTGCGCGCCAGTCCGGCATGCCCAGGTCCGTGCGCCCGGCAATCACCGCCGTTCGCAGCATCTGGTCGCTCACGAGCGCGAGGAAGTTCGGGTCGAGGACGGCGCCTCCCTTCTTTCCATTCGCTTTCCGCTCGCCGGGTGCCTCCGGGCCCAGCCCGTCGGCGCCGTGACAATCCGCGCAGTACTTCGAGAAAGCGTCGCCGCCGCGGGCTGCTCGTGCGGCAGCCGGCTGCGCGTATCCGGGCAGCTGCTTCCTGGCGGCGGCTTTCGTCGGCGGCTTCCACCAGTTTTCGAACAGACCGTCCCGGACGGCGTCGATCTGTGCCTGGGTGAGGGTGCCCCCGTTCGCGTCGAGGAAGGTCGGCATCGCCGTCCCCGGGACACCTTCGGCGATTACGCGTCCCATGCGTTCGCGCCCGATCAGTTCGAGGTAGAGGCTGTCGGCGAGGGGCCGCGCGGGGCCCAGGGTTCCTTCCGAACCGTGGCAGCCCGCGCAGTTCACTGCGTAGAGGCTCTCGAAGTCGAGGATCTCCGATGGTCGTCGGTAGCGCTCCGCTTCCGTCGGCTTGCCCGGAAGCGAATCGCAGCCGAGCCAGACGAATGCCAGCGCGGCGAGGCCCACGGCAAGGCGGCTCGGCGTCATCGGCCCGCCTCGATTCCGGCGCGCTCGGCCAGTGAGAGGCTCTGGGAGGTCGCGACCGGAGCGACCCGCAGGATCGCCCAGCCCGCGGCGAGACCGAAGGCGATCTGGGATGCGACGAACCAGGGCCAGCTGACGTACTGCTCGAGGGCCGGGTTCACCAGACCCATCACCGACCAGGCGACGCCGGTCCACAGCAGCGGCGCGGCGATGCCACCCCAGAGCAGCGGGCGGCTCGGCAGCATCGGCAGGGTCGTCGCGTAGACGAGACCCACGCTCACGGACAGCAGCACGTGGGCTCCGCAGGCGAGACCGAATGCGAGGCCGTGGAAGGATCGAAGTTGTTCGGGGCTGGCCTGGTCGACGGAGGGCAGCACGATGCCCGCCAGCAGATTGATGGGAAGCCACAGGCTGCCCTCGACCACCAGGCCGTAGGTGCAGGCGACGACGGCCATGGCGACGGCACCAGCGGCCGCGCCGGGCAAGCCGGCGGAGATCGGGCGCACCTCGACGGGCAGGCGCATGCGGTGCCGATCCTCGCCCGCGGTGAGGTGGTCGACGGCCGCGCGCCGCGGCGAGACGGGGCGCGCGCGCTCGGCCTCGCTCTGCAGCGGCACCCACTGCTCGCTCTCCTGCGGCAACACCTGGCGCCACCAGCCGACTGCGCCGAGCACGAAAAAGGCTGCGCCCACCATGCTGACGAGTTCGTGGGTCACGAGTCCGGCGAGCAGCAGGCTGAGGCCGAGGGCGAAGTAGAGCGGGGACGCCGTCGGTGACGGCAGCTCGATGCCCCGGTCGTCGTGGGGTTCGGTCATCGCTTCAGACCCCGACCACGTAGACGACGGTGAAGACCGCGATCCAGACCACGTCCACGAAGTGCCAGTACCAGGAGAGCAGATCCACCCGGGTCGCATGCTCCTTGCGCACGAATCCCAGCACGCCGAGCACCCCGACGAGCGCAAGTAGCAGCAGGCCGACCGTCACGTGCGCGGCGTGGAAGCCGACCAGTGAATAGAAGGTGGTGCCGAACAGGTTCGTCGAGATCATCAGCCCATCGTCGACGATCAGCTTGCGCCACTCGAGGGCCGTCGCGGCGAGGAAGCCGCCGCCGAGCAGCACGGTCGCGAAGATGCCGGCGAGAAAGGCGCCGCGTCGGTCGGCCTCGAGGGCGCGGACGGCGACCACCACCGTGACGCTGCTCGAGAGCAGGCAGATCGTGGCGACCACCGGCAGCTCGAGCACGTCCGCCGGGTAGGGGCCCGATAGGCTCTTCCCGATGTAGAAGAGATAGCCGACGATGAAGATCGCGAAGAAGCTCGTCTCCGCGAGGATCAGCAGCAGCGTGCCGACTTCGCCGCGACTCCACGCCGTCGCGTTCCCCTGGCCGTCGATCGGGGCCGTCATTCGTACTTCCAATCCGGGTCGTCCGGGTGCTTGAGGTCCCACAGAGGGCGCCGGCTCCGCACCACCGGCGCCTCGTCGAAGTTGTAGTCCGGCGGCGGCGAGCTCGTCGACCACTCCAGGGTCCAGGCGTCCCAGGGATCGTCCCCGGCCGGCTCGCCGCTGCGCAGGGCCTTGATGACCGCGTACACGAAGAAGAGCACGCCGGCGATCTGCAGCACGACGCCCAGGGAAGTCACCAGGTTCCAGATCTCCCAGCCGCGGTCGGCCGGGTAGGTGTAGATGCGGCGAGGCATGCCGAGCAGACCCTGACCGTGCATCGTCAGGAAGGTGACGTTGAAGCCGATCACGAAGAGCCAGAAGTGCCAGCGGCCGAGCCGCTCGTCCAGCATGCGGCCCGACATCTTCGGGAACCAGTAGTAGATGGCACCGAAGATCGTGCACACCAGGCCGCCGATCAGGACGAAGTGGAAGTGCGCCACCACGAAGTAGGAATCGGTGACCTGCCAGTCGAAGGGTACCGCGGCCAGCATGATCCCGGTGAGGCCTGCGACCAGGAACTGGGCGAGGAACGCCGTGCAGAAGAGCATGGGCACGCGGAAGCGGATGCGGCCGCCGTACATGGTGGCCAGCCAGTTGAAGAGCTTCATGCCCGTCGGGATCCCGACGATCATGGTCGCCGTGGCGAACCAGATGTTGAGACCGCGACCCATGCCGACTGCGAACATGTGGTGCGCCCACACGCTGAGGGAAACGAACCCGATGGCGACCGTCGCGCCCACCATCACCGAGTAGCCGAAGATCACTTTGCGGGAGAAGACGGGGATGATCTCGGACGCGTAGGCGAAGCCCGGGATCATCAGGATGTAGACCTCCGGGTGGCCGAAGAACCAGAAGAAGTGCTGCCACAGCACGGCGTCTCCGCCGGCCTGGGTGTCGAAGAAGTGCGCGCCGAGGAAGCGATCGAAGAGCAACATCACCTGGGCGGCCGTCAGGGGCGGGAGCGCGACCAGGATCATGAAGGAGACGATCACCATCATCCAGACGAAGAGGGGCATCCGCCCGAGGCTCATCCCCTCGCAGCGCATGGTGAGGGCGGTGGCGATCATGTTGACGGCGCCGGACAGGGATCCGAAGCCACTCACGACGATCCCGAGGATCCAGTAGTCCGTTGCGTTGCCGCGCGAGAAGGCCTTGCCCGCGAGGGGCGTATAGGCGAACCAGCCGACGTCCGGCGCCGACCCCGCGCCATACAGCCCCGTGCTGCCGAGGTAGCTGAAGTACAGCAGCAAGCCTCCGAACAGGAACATCCAGAAGCCCCAGGCATTGAGTCGTGGGAAGGCCATGTCCCGGGCGCCGATCATCAGGGGGATGAGGTAGTTGCCGAAGCCGGTGATGATCGGCATGCCCACCAGGAAGACCATGGTGGTGCCGTGCATGGTGAAGAGCCGGTTGAAGACCTCCGGAGAGACGAAGTCGTTCTCGGGTACGGCCAGCTGGATCCGCATGGCCGTCGCCTCGAGGCCTCCGATGACGAAGAAGACGATCCCGGACGCGATGTAGAGGATGCCGAGCTTCTTGTGATCGACCGTCGTGACCCAGTCGTGGAGCACATCGCTGCGGAAGCGACGCCGGGGCTCGGTGTCTGCGAGAGGGATGCTTGCCATCAGCGAAGGCTCACCAGGTAGTCGACCAGCAGCTCGATCCGAGCCGGCTCGAGCTGCATCGCCGGCATCAGGACCCCCGGCTTCAGGTGGTCCGGGCGAGTCACCCATTCGACGAGGCTCGCGCGGTCGTTCGGCGCCACCCCGGCGCCGATCGTCGTTCGGCTCATGAGATGGGTCAGGTCCGGACCGAAGCGGCCCCGGGCGCCCGTTCCGCGCACGGTGTGGCAGTTGACGCAGGCCGTGTTCTCGAAGATCTCCCGGCCGGGCCCGACAGCGGCGGCGACCGCGGCCTGCTCCTGCTGGGACGCGACCCAGCGTTCGAAGTCTTCCTTGGTGTCCACGAACACGCGCAACAGCATATAGGCGTGCTGGGTCCCGCAGAACTCTGCGCATTGACCGACGTACAGGCCGGGCTCGCGCGCCTCCATCCACAGATGATTCGTCCGGTTCGGCACGACGTCCGTCTTGCCCGACAGCTGGGGGACCCAGAAGCTGTGGATGACGTCCTGGGACTCGAGGTCGAGGAAGGTCGCCTGGCCGACGGGGATGTGAAGCTCGTTGGCGGTGGTGATGCCGAGGGTCGGGTAGTGGAACTCCCACCACCACTGGTGGCCTGTCGCCGTGATGGCGAGCCAGCCTTCGGGTCGCTCGTCCTTCTGCAGGTCGAGGATGGTCCGGGCGGTGACGAGAGCGAGGATCACGACGATGAGCACGGGGATGACCGTCCACGCGAGCTCGATCTGGTTGCTGCCGTAGATCTGCGGGGGCTCGCGGCCCTCGTCCCCAGGACGCGCGCGGAAGCGCACGACGGCGAAGGCGAGCAGGCCGCCCACCACCAGGAAGATGGCGGCGCAGATCGCGACCACCAGCATCGTGTAGCTGTCGATGGCTTCCGCCGGCGTCGACGCCGGGTCGAACATGCTCGGCGTGCGCACGACTTTCTCTGCGGCGCGGGCCGCACCCGCGCCGAACGCCGCGATCGCAGCGATGACAGCGACTAGGATTCGCGGAGTCGCCCCGGTCATGCGGCGCGGAATGTGTCGGGGCTGGCTTCGTCCCAGAAGCGCTGGAGAACCGGGCCAGCGTCGCCGCGGCCTTCGAGCAGCTGGCCGGGCTCGAAGAAGTGGTAGAGCTGGTCGAGGCGTCGAACCTCGTGGGGAGAGATGCGTTCGTAGAGGTGTTCCGGTTGGAAGTCGTTGGCGTGTTCGAGCCCGCAGGCGGCGGTCATCTCGGCCAGGGCCTGCACGGTGTTGCGATGGAAGTTGAAGGCGCGCTCGGCCTTCTCTTCCACCACGAGGGCGCGCGCGAGGTTGGGGTCCTGGGTGGCGACACCAACCGGACAGGCGTTGGTGTGACAGCGCTGGGACTGGATGCAGCCGACGGAGAACATGAAGCCGCGGGCAATGTTGCACCAGTTTGCGCCCAGGGCCATCGCACCCGCGAGCAGGTGACTCGATACGCGCTTGCCGCTCGCCGCGATCCGGACCTGGTCACCGAGACCGATCCCGACGATCGCATTCCGCACGACTCCCAGGCCCTCGCGCAGCGGCATGCCCAGGTGGTCCGAGAACTCGAGCGGTGCGGCGCCGGTGCCGCCCTCGCCGCCATCCACGGTGATGAAGTCCGGCGCGATCCCCGTTGCGAGCATCGCCTTGCAGATCGCGAAGAACTCGCGCGGATTCCCGAGGCAGATCTTGAAGCCGACGGGCTTGCCGCCGCTGCCTTCTCGCAAATGGCCGATGAACTCCATCATGCCCGTTGGCGTCGAAAACGCCGTGTGGCCGGGGGGCGAGAAGCAATCCTGACCCATGGGTACCTTGCGCGCGGCCGCGATCTCGGCGGTGACCTTCGCGGCGGGAAGGATGCCGCCGTGACCCGGCTTCGCACCCTGGGAGATCTTCAGCTCGACCATCTTGACCTGGTCGATCTGGGCCGTCTCCGCATAGAGCCCAGCGTCGAAGTGGCCGTCGTCGGTGCGGCAGCCGAAGTAGCCCGTGCCGACCTGCCAGATCACGTCGCCGCCGGGCTCCCGGTGGTGGACGCTGAAGCCGCCTTCTCCGGTGTCGTGGGCGAAGCCGCCGCGCTTGGCGGCGGTATTGAGGGCGCGGATGGCGTTGCCGCTGAGGGCGCCGAAGCTCATGGCCGAGATGTTCACGAGGGACGAGGAATAGGGGTGCTTGCAGTCGGGCCCGCCGATCTCGACGCGCATTTTTCTCGCCGCGTCGTCGACCACCGCCGCCGGGGCGACGGAGTGACTGATGAACGCGTAGCCCGTGGCATCGACGTCCAGCTCCGTCCCGAAGGGCTTGATGCCTTCGATGTTCTTCGAGCGTTCGTACATGAGCGACCGCTGATCGCGGTCGAAGGGACGTCCGCTGGTGTTGCTCTCGACGAAGTACTGATGCAGTTCGGGCCCCGCGCTTTCGAGCAGGAATCGCAGGTGCCCGAGCAACGGGTAGTTGCGCAGGATGCTGTGGTGCTGCTGCGTCAGGTCATAGAGGCCGACGAGAGTCAGGACGGCGAAGACCGCCGCGGCGAAGTAGAAGCCGACGTCCACCATGGCGCCGAGCCCTGCGAAGACCACGGTCAGCGCGACCACGATCGGCATCACGTAGCCCCGGATCCGGTGAATCAGGTCCATGCATCCCTCGAGTGAAGCGTTCGCTAGCGGAGACTCGCCTTGAACTCGTCGCGCCATTCCTTCCAGATGGAATGGTCGCCCTTGAGCGCCATCATGCCTTCCTTGACCTTGCTCATGCCGAAGCCCCAGACCTGGTCGATCTGGATGTGCGGCGGCATCGTCAGCTCGCCCGAGCTCACGATCGCGTCGATGATGAAGGGCTTGTCGGATGCGAGCGCCTGCTCGATGGCCGGCACGATGTCCGCTGCGTGCTCGACCCGAACGCCGTCCCCACCGCAGGCCTTGGCGTAGAGGGCGAAGTCGGGGTTCAGCAGCTCGGTCGCTTCCGGGTTGCGCGGGAGGCCCATCACCTCGACCTCCATTTTCACGAAGCCCAACTCGCTGTTGTTGAAGACGATCACCTTGATGGGCCAATCGTACTTCACGGCCGTGACGAAGTCGTTCATCGACATGCCGAAGCCGCCGTCGCCGACGAGCGCCCAGACCTGTCGCTTCGGGTCAGCGGCCGCCATGCCGAGGGCCACGGGCAGACCGGCGCCGATGGCGCCGTGGTTGAATCCGCCCGCCATGCGCCGACCGCCGGCCATGCTCAGCTGCCGCGCCGCCCACACCGTGCACTCGCCGACATCGATGGCGAAGTACGCGTCATCGGCCGCGCGGTCGCTGATCGCACGCGCGAAGAGCTGGGGGTGAAGGGGCTCGTCGGTGCGGGTCAAGCTGGCCTGCTCGTCCATGTGCCCCAGCCACTTGTCGCGCAGCTTGACGAGATTCTTGCGGAAGTCCGCCGACGCTCCCGACCCGAGGTGCGGTGCCAGCGCGCGCACGGTCGCGCCCACGTCGCCGACCAGCCCCAGGGTCACGGGCGCGCGCCTGCCGATGTGGTCGATCACCCGGTCGACCTGGATGATGGGGCGTCCGTCCGGCAGGAACTCGTCGTAGGGAAAGTCCGTTCCCAGCATCACGAGCACGTCACAATCGCTGACGGCGTGATAGCCCGCGGGGTTTCCGATCAAGCCGGTCATCCCCACCACCGGGCCGTCACTCGTGTCGAAGATGTCCTTGGCGCGAAGGGTGTGGACGATGGGAGCCCCGAGTGCGTCGGCGAGGGCGAGGACGTCTTCGCGCGCGTCCCGGCATCCGATGCCGCAGAAGAGCGTGACCCGCTTGCCGTCGTTGATGAGCGCAGCGGCCTTCTCGAGCTCGCCTTCGGGCGGTGCGAACCTGGGCAGGCTGTGGATCAGGGGGTGGCGGAAGTGTTCGCTCGGCACCTGCTCGCCGATGACGTCCGCGGGTAGTTCGATGCGTGTGACGACACGCTCGGTGAGCGCCTTCTGGACGGCGATCTGGGCCATGCGCGGAATCTGGCCCGGCGCCTCGATGACCGCCTGGTAGGCGCAGACGTCGTCGAACACCTTGCTGAGGTCCATCTCCTTGTGGAAGTCGCTGCCGCGTTCCCCGCGGCCGATCTGCCCCGTGATGGCGACGACCCCCGCGCCTTCCTTCTGTGCATTGTAGAGACCGTTGATCAGGTGCAGCGCGCCCGGGCCCGCGGTCCCGGCACAGACGCCGATTGCGCCCGTCATCTGGGCCTGGGCGGACGCCGCGTAGCCGGCGTTCTCCTCGTGACGTACGCCGATCCAGCGGAAGCGGTCGTCCTTGCGGATCGCCTCCAGCAGCGGATTGATGACGTCACCGGTCACGCCCCACACGTCGCGAGCGCCGGCCTCGGCAAGTACGTCGAGAAGGCTCTCGCAGATGCTCCGGGTCATCGACCCCTCCCTGAAATCCGGTGCGCAGCCGCGAGAGAATCGCACCGATCGCGGGACCCCGCAGCACCGGATTCACCGCCCCATGGGGTGTGCCGCGACTCGCGCATGCGGTGCCTCAAGGGCGCGCTCGGGATTGCCGAATCGAATTCCACGCGGAGGAATCGCGATGCGACCCGAGCTCGGGTACGAGGCACTGAAGTACCTGACCGACGAGGTCGTGTTCATCCACGGCGAAGATCGTCAGATCCTCTTCGTCAGTCCGTCGGTGGAGCACGTCCTCGGGTACAGCCCCGAAGAATTCAGGCTGCTGAGGACTCTCGATCTCATCCATCCCGACGATGCGTCGGCGGCGTTCGAGACGGCGGTCCAGCTGCGGGCGCGGGCGGGTGCCTCCTACCGATCCGAGCTTCGGGTCCGACGAGCCGACGGCAGCTTCCTGTGGTGTGAGGTCGTCGGACGGAATCTCCTGTCGGAAGAGGTCGGAGGCGTGGTCAATACGCTGCGGGACATCAGCGAGCGTCGCGCGCTGGAGGAACAGCTGACCCGACAAGCGCTCGAGGACGAGCTCACCGGCCTGCTCAATCGGCGCGCCTTCATGGCGGCGCTGGAGCGAGCGGTGAAGGAATCCGGTGGCGTCGGCCTGGGGGTCCTGATCCTCGACTTCGATGGCTTCAAGGCGGTCAACGACCGACTGGGGCATCCGGCGGGTGACGAGCTACTGCGCGCGTGTGCGCACGACATCGCCGGGGCCCTGCGCGTGGGAGACAGCGTCGCCCGGCTGGGCGGGGACGAATTCGCCATGCTCTGTCATCGCGTCGAGAGCCCGCAAGCTCTCGTCGCTGCCGGAGATCGCATTCGCCGGGCGGCGGGCGGCCGCCGCGAGCTCGCGGCGGGTCCCTGCGACATCACGGTGTCCGTGGGCGCGACTCTCGGGGCGCTCGGCGCGACACCCATCGAGCTCGTCCGAGCAGCCGACGAGGCGCTCTACGAGGCCAAGGCCGCCGGGCGCGACCGGACCCGGCTCGACGGGCTCTAGGCACACACGACGTCGGTCAGAATTCGTCCGAGAGGTCGTAGCTCCCGCCGCGCTCCTTCTTCTCGAGCAGGTACTGCAGGGTGTGCTCGCCCGCGGAGATCTTGTCGCCGTGCTTCAGATCCGCGGCCTCGATCGCACTGCCGTTCACACGCGTGCCATTGGTGCTGCCCATGTCGCGGACCTTGTAGCCATTCGCGGTCAGCTCGATGGCCGCGTGGCTGCCCGACATGGCTTCGTCCGAGAAGCTCAGGTCCGCTGTGGGGCTGCGCCCGATGACGTACGAGGCGTCCGTGAGGACGTGCTCGGAGCCAGCCGCACTGCCTTCGATCACCACGAGGGTGGCGCGATGGGTCGCGAGAAACACGGCGCTGGTCACGTCGGAACGGGTCAGCGGACGGGTGTGTCCATCTTTCATCGGGCGGCACCTTCTATAATGGGGACTCCTCCGTTTCATCGGTGACGTCCATGTGCCGCTTGAGGCGATACAGCCAGGCCGGTGGCGTTCCGCCGCCAGCGCAACCGCGCGGGAACCATCTGTCGTGGTCCCGCCGTCGAGCCGACGAACCGACTATGGGATCCGAGACCATCCCCCTGCCGCAGCGTGTGAAGCCCCGCTTTCGAGGCGTGTCCCATCGCTATGCGTTCCTCGCCTCGCTGCTGCCGTGCGGGATGCTCGTCTACGGGGCGCCCGCCGGGCGCGCCACGATCGCCAGCGCCGTCTATGCGGGAAGCCTCGTCGGCTTGCTCGGCACCAGTGCCGTCTATCACGGTGTGCACTGGTCGCCGCGCGCCCGCTACTGGGTCGCGCGAGTCGACCTCGCGATGATCTTCGTGCTGATCGCCGGCACCTACACGCCGATCGCGATGCTGAAGCTCGAGGCCGGCCTGCGATCCGGCGTGCTCGCATGGGTATGGGGAGTCGCGCTCTTCGGCGCCCTGCTCAAGACGGTGTGGGAGCCGCCGAAGTGGGCCAGCGCCTCGATCTTCGTCAGCGTAGGGTCCGTCGCGCTGCTCTTCCTGCCCCAGGTGGTGGCGGCGATCGGCATCCCCGCCAGCATCGGGCTGGGCCTGGGCGGTGTGTTCTACGTGGCGGGCGCCGTCGTCTACGGTCTACAGCGTCCGGACCCCCTGCCGGAGGTATTCGGCTATCACGAGATCTTCCACGCCTTCGTGATCGCCGGGGCGCTGGCTCACTTCGTGACCATCGCGCTCTACGTCGTTCCCGGAAGCCTCATTCCGGCAGGCCTCGTTCCCGGAAGCTGAAGCGCTACCAGCGAACCCACTTCAGATCCAGTACCGCGATGGCGTAGAAGACCTTCACGAGCAGCAGCTCGATGAAGGTCGCGAGGGTGAGGCCGCCGATCTGCGCGTAGCAGAGAGGCTGCCAGAGCGGGCCGCCATGAAGCGCCAGCGGGAAGAGGGCGAGGATCGTCGCCCCGACGGTGATGGCGATCGGCCGAAGACGCACGATTCCCGCATCCAACAGGGATTCGCGCAGCGGCTCGCCCCGTTCCCGATTCTGCTCGATGAAGTCGAAGAGCACGATCACGTGGCTGACGATCACACCCACCAGCGCGATGATGCCGAGGAACGCCATGAAGCCGAAGGACTCGCCGGTCAACCAGAGCGCGCCCAGGGCGCCGACGACGCCGAAGGGGACCGCCGAGAAGACGAGCAGGGGTTTGAAGGCGTGATTGAACTGCACCACCAGAGCCAGGAAGATGGCGGCGGCCGAGATCGCGAGCACCCGCGACAGGTTCCGGTTGCCCGTCTGCTGTTTGGCAAACTCGCCCCCGAAACGGAGGCTGTAGCCGGCGGGTAGGGACTCGCTGAGCGCCTGGAGCCTCGGCATCGCCGCGCCCAGTGCGACCGAGGCGAGCTGCCCGGGAACGGGAATCGCCGAGACCGTGAGTGCCCGGAACTGCTCCCGGCGTACGATGCGCTCGGTCTCGAGGCCGTGTTCGACGGTCGCGACCTCGAGCAGCGGGACCTTGCTCTGGTCCTCGCTCGCGAAGACGTAGAGCTCACGCAGCGCGGACAGATCGGCACGCTCGTCGCCGCGCAGTCGCGCCACGATCGGAATCTGGTCGTTTCCCTGATAGAGGGTGCCGACGGAGATGCCGGTGAGGCCCGTCGCCACCGAGCTCGCCACGTCGAAGTTCGTGACTCCGGCGAGGTTCGCCCGGTCCGGATCGACCACCAGGCGCACGTCGAAGACCTCGGGACTCCAATCGTTGCGCACCAGCCCGATCTCGGGCACGGAACGCAGGATCGCCTCGACGTCGGCGGCGATCCGCCGCAGCTCGTCGATCCCCGCGCCTTCCCGGCGTGGGTCGACGGCGCCCTGCGCGGCGATCTCCACTTCGATCGGGTCACCCACCGGGTTCGTCTCGAGCTGCCGGACCGCCACGTAGGCGCCCGGCACGGCGGCCTGGACGGCCCGCTGCATGGGACCGACCAGCTGCGGCGTCGCGTACTTGTCGGTCAGCTCGACGAGCAGCATGCCGTAGCTCGTCTGGCGCGACTGGGGGGTCAGCGAGAACCAGAAGCGGGGGCTGCCGCCGCCCACGAAGGACGTGATGGAATGGAGCAGGGTGCGGCCTTCGGCCTTGGACTGCTCGTCGATCACCTCCCGCAGAACCGTTTCGGTTCGCTCGAGCGCCGCGTTCGTCGCGGAAAGCGAGGCGTCGGTCGGCAGCCAGACGTCGACGTACGAGAGGTACTGGACGTCTTCGGGAAAGAAGGAGCTGTCGATGTGCCGCGCCACGAAGACGCCGAAGCCGAGGAAGAGGATCGAGCTGGCGGCCCACAGGAAGCGGTGCTCGATGGCATGGGAGCCGAGTCGGAAGTAGAAGCCGGTGAAGCCTGTGCGGCGGCGCTCCTCGATCGAAGGCTCCGGGCGGTTCGGTTTCCGCAGCAGGTAGGCGCCGAGCAAGGGCACGAAGGTCATCGAGACGATGCGCGACGACACCAGCGCACAGGTCATGACGATCGGCAGCGAGTGGACGAAGGCCCCGCTGTTGCCCGGAAGCATCAGGAAGGGGAGGTAGGCGATGACGTTGGTGAGTGTCGCGAAGAGGATCGCGCGCCCGAGCTTGGTCGGGCCGAGCCAGGCCGCGACCAGCGGCGAACGGCCGGCGGCGAGCTCGCGTTTGATGGCGTCCCCCGCTACGACCGGGTCGTCGACGAGCAGACCGAGCGCGATGATGAGCGCGGCGAGGGAGACCTGCTGGATCGCGACTCCCAGGGCGCTCATCATGCCGAAGCTCATCGCGAGGGTGAGCGGGATGGCGAGCGCCATGAGCAGTGCCGATCGCCATTCCCAGAAGCCGAGCAGCGCTACCAGCACCACCAGGGCGACGGCTTCATAGAGCGCTTCCATGAACAGGTCGACGTTCTCGGCGACCTGCCTGGGCTGGTCGGAGGTTCGCGCCAGGACCAGGTCCGACGGCAGCAGCGCGGTTGCATTCCCAATGGCTTCGTCCACCGCCACGCCGAAGCGTTGGACCTGCTCGCCGTCGCGCATGACGACGGACAGGGTGACCGCGCGAGTGCGAAGCCAGCGCCCATCCGGCCCCGGGCGACCGTAGTAGTTGAGGAAGCGCGGCGGGCTCTGGTACGAGGGGATCACGTCGACGACGTCTCGCAGGTAGACCGGTGCACCCGACGTGGTCGCGATGAGCGTGTCCCCGATCTGCGATGCGTCGGTGAACGCACCGCTGGCGGACACCTGGATCGAGCTGTCCGCGAGTTCGAGGACGCCGCTCGTCTGCACGATGTCCCGGGCCGAAAGGACGTCGCGTAGCTTCGAAGGCTCGAGTCCGTAGCCCGCCAGGACGTCCTGGGAATAGGCGAGCAGGATCTCCTGGGGGAGCACCCCGGAACGGTCCACCTTGGCGACGGGCTGCGCGGTGCGAATGCCGCGAGCCAGTAGATCGCTGAACTGGTCGAGTTCGTGGTAGGCGTACTTGGCTCCTGCAACCGACGCGAGCTTCTCGCGCGTCTGGGAAGGATCGCCGATGACCACCGCCTGCCAGGCGTCGGGATGGAAGTCCGGTGCACCGAGGCGCGTGAGCGCGTCCCGACGCGCGAAGGCGAGGAGCTCGCCGCCGTCGTCGTCCACCGCCGCATCGAGTGCGGCGACGCCGCCCTCTGCGATCACGCGCACGTCGCGAGCGCCCGCGTCGCGAGTTGCAGCGGCGCGCAGGGTCTCGGCATAGCGGGCGACCGCCTTCTCGGGCACGCCACGCGGGAACGCCACCACGAGGCTGACGCGACCGTCGCGGGCGTCCGGGGGCGCGCGGCTGCGCGTCGTCCGGATGACCCGCTCCAGGGCCTCGGCGCGGACCGATAGACCGATCTCGTCCTCGAGCGGGCTCGCGAGGGTCACCATCAGGGTCGACACCTGACTGAAGTCGCTGTTGAACTGGATGGGCTGGACGCCCGGGGGCAGACTCGTGCCGAGCTCCTGCAGCTTGATCGCCATGTCGTTGTAGATGGCGTTGCCGTCCTCGACTCCCTCCTCGAGCTGGAGGTTGACGATCGCGACGCCCGGTAGCGTCAGCGACTTGATCGCGTACTGGAGACCCGGTGCGGGAAGCCGCAACGAAGCGCTTTCGGCGATGCTGCCCTCGATGGCCCGGGTGACGAGCTGCTCCATGCGGAAGACGTCGGCGCCGGGCCAGGTCGCGCTCGCCACCGCGACGTGCACCGGGATGAGCGGGTCCTTCTGCTTGGGCATGCTCCAGTAGCCGTACCCGCCCCAGAGCAGCACCGCGGCCATGGCGATCCAGGAAACGTGGCGGTTCTCCGTGAAGAAACGCGCGGTGTTCCGCGTCGTTTCGATCCGGTGCTCGTCGCTCTGGTGGGCCACGTCGTTCCTCGCTCAAGGTACGACGCGGACGGCTGCTCCGTCCGTGACGCGTTGCGCACCGGTCACGATCACCCGCTGCCCGGCGCGGAGCCCCCGCGTCACCTGCACGGCGTCGCCGACGGGTTCACCCAGCTCGACGTCCTGCAGGCGTGCGACGGATCCCGTCGCCTCGCCATTCTGGCCGTCTTCGATGATGGCCACCGCATAGCCGTTCGGATCGCGTGGCGAACGCACGATCGCACTCATTGGGACGGCGAGTCCGTCCGCCGCCGCCCGGGCGGCCCCGGGCAGTACGAGGGACGCGATCATGCCCGGTCGCAGGGCGCCGTCGCGGTTGTCGACCGTGACCTCGACGTCGAATACGCGGGTGCGCTCGTCGGCGGCCGGCGCGAGGGCCGTGATCGGTCCCTGGAAGAGGCGTTCCCCCGCGGACGCCGTCCGGAAGGAGACCGGGCTTCCGACTGCGAGGTCCGGGATCGCCGTGTCGGGTACGCCGAACACGGCCTTCACGGACGAGAGATCGCCCACCTGGAATGCGCCCGAGCCGGGGCGCACATAGCTACCCACCTCGATGGTCCGTTCGAGCAGCACGCCGCTGCCTGGAGCGGTGAGCACGCACTTCGTGAGCTTGATCCGAGCCTGGTCCAGTTGGGCCTTCGCGCCTGCGACATCGGCCTCGTCCGCCTCGAAGTCCTTGCGCGCGCGGTCGAAGTCCGGGGCCGTGATGCTGTCGCTGGCCTTCAGGTGGGAGGCTCGCTCGAAGGCCGCCTTCGACTTGCGCTGGGCCGCTTCGGCGCGAGCGAGACGCGCCTTTGCTTCCTCGAGCTTGTCGACGTAGCTGCCGTCGTCGATGCGTGCGAGCTCTTCACCCGCCTCGATCGGATCGCCCGCCTGGATCTCCCGCGTCACACCCTGCTCGGCATCGACACTGGGCAGCCTGCGGATCGAGCGCACCGTTCCTTCTACCTCGAAGTCGAGCTCGACTTCGAGGTAGGGCTGGATGCTGGCCGAGTAGTGCAGGCCGCCCGTGGCTTGCTGTGACGCCGCGGTCTGGACCCGAACCGGGATGGGCGGTGCGGGTTCGGGAGCGTTCTTGTCACTGCAACCCGGGGCCGCGAAGCTCGCGGCCGCCAGGCAGAACGCCACGAAGCGAAGCCCCTGGGATGCGCCCGTCATTCCGTTCCCACCGTGCGCTCGAGCTGGGCGCGTGCCGCCATCACCTGGAGCTTCGAGACCCGCAGGTCGGCGCTTGCGTTCGCGAGCCCGGCTTGTGCCTCGAGCACGCGTTCCAGCAGGACCGATTGCTCGCGGTAGCGATTCATCATGACGCGCAGCTTCTCACGAGCCGCCGCTTCGGCCATTTCGGCCACGGGTACGCGGGCGACTGCGTCAGAAAACGCGCGCAGCCGCTGGTTGACCTCGAGCTCCACCGTCGCGCGCGTGTCTCTTTCGCGGTTCTTCGCACGGCGGACGGCGACCCGCTTGCCGCCCATCTCGTCGAAACGACGTCCCCATTCGAAGAACTCCCAACGCGCCTCGAGCGACACCTTTGCGTACTCGTCGGGCATGAACTTCGTATCGAAGGGGCGCAGGTAGCTCGCAACGAGGTTCACCTCGGGCAGGAAGTCGGCGTGCTGCAGACGCAGGTTGGTCTCCGCGCGGTCGACACGCAACTGCGCGGCGCGGATGTCAGGGCGGTTGGCGAGCGCGTCGGCGCGGGCACGCCCGGCGGGCATCGGCGTCGTGGGCGCGCCGAGCATGCCGGCGACCTCGAAGGGCGTGTCGATCCGGCGCCCCATCCCGCGATTCAGGGCTTCCTTCTGCGTCGCGAGCTGACTGGTCTGCTCCCGCAGGCTCTGCCGTGTGGCGGCCAGTCGCGCGCTCACCTCGAGCGCTTCGTATTCGAGGGCCACCTGCTCCTCGACGTAGCGCTCCACCAGGCCTTGCAATTCGGCGAGGAACGTCTCGTCCTCACGGGTCGCCGCGAGGGCGGCCTCGATCTCGACGATCTGGTAGTAGGTCGTCTTGACCTGCTCGGCGAGCCGCTGTCGTTCGAAGCGCAGCTCCTCTTGGGCGAGCGCCTCGTCGACCTCTTCCTGGTCGACGGCGAGCGTGATCTCCCACTGCTGCGACAACGGCAGCACCGCCTTTGCGCCGAAGGTCGTGGCCCACTGGGACTGCGAATCGAGGGATACGTTGCGGTCCGGGATCGGGCCCGTCGCCGCGTAGTCGCCCAGGGCGCCCTGATCGATGGTGTACGACTCGTCGGTGAGATGACGAGTCTCGTCCGCGAAGACCTCCATTGCGGGTAGGTGGGATTTCTTCGCCGCGGAGACCTTCGACGACGCGATCTCGACCGTCATCGTCGCGTCCTGCACCGGGAATCCGTTCGCGAGCGCCTGGGCCAGTGCAGCCTCGAGTGTGAGAGCCGGACGGGTCGGTTCCGCGTCCTGACACAGGGCTGCGACGGGCCACGTGGTGGTGAAGAGGAGCGACAGGAGCGAGAAGGCGATCCGGACCATGAGTCCCTCCGATCGGGGAAGACCGCATGCTACAAGAGCGGCGCCGCCACGCGTGCGAGTCCCTCCAGGGTTTCCATCCCGATGCCAGGCCGGCGAACGCCCTCGCGGCAGTGTCCGGCGAGGGAATCGAACCAGTCCGCCGTCGCATCGATCTCGGTCTGTCCGTAGCAGAGCATCGACAGCTCGTAGTTCAGTCGCAGGCTTCGCAGGTCGAGGTTGGTGGACCCGATCATCGCGAAGTCGTCGTCTGCCACCAGCGCCTTCGCGTGCACCATGCCCTCTGGAAAGAGGAGGACGTGAGCGCCTGCGGCCTGGATTTCGCGCAGATAGGTTCCCCGGGCGAGGTCGGCGAGCCGGTGGTTCGAGACTGCGGGGACCAGCACGCGGACGTCGACCCCGCGCCCGGCAGCCAGCGCGAAGGCGCGCGACAGCGCGTCGTCGGGCACGAAGTAGGGCGTCACCGCCCAGAGTCGTTTGCGCGCGGCGAAGGCGGCGGAGAGGATCGTCGCGTACAGGGCATCCCCGGGTACGTCGGGGCCGGACGGGACGATCTGGACGGAAGAGCCGCTACCCGCCGACCCGGGGAGCGACACCTCGACGCGCTCGCCCGTGGCGTCGAGCCAGTCGCTTGCCACGATCTCCTCGATGCGCGCCGCCGCCGGGCCTTCGACGACGAAGGCCAAGTCCTTCCATCGGTCCGGCCGGGCCGCCGGCCCGATGTACTCGCTGGCGATGTTGATCCCGCCCGAGAGCGCCCGCGTCCCGTCGACGACGATCGCCTTGCGGTGGTTGCGGTAGTTCGTCCGGCCTTGCAGGACGCCGCGCACCAGGGGCCCGAACATCGCGACGCGTCCGCCGGCCTCGACCAGTGGCGCCAGGATCTCCGCTCGGGTGCTGAACGAGCCGAGCCGGTCGAGCAGCAAGCGCACCTCGATGCCCTCGGCCGCACGCCGGGCGAGGCGCGCGACAACCTCGCGCCCGACTTCGTCCGGGTGCAGGATGAACATCGTGATACCGATGCGCGTCCGGGCCGAGTCGATCAGACCGATGAGGGCCCGGTAGCCTTCCTCGCCGGTCGCGCAGAGCCTGACCTGATTGCCGCTACATGCGGGCGCGATCCGGTAGAGGCGCAGCAGCCGATCGCTGGCGCCGACGGGCTCCGAAAGGTCGGCGCCGCTGGCGGTCGGCTGCGGACGCGCCGCGCCGGGGTTCTCGGCGCTGCGGCGCGCCAGGATCAGGTAGGCGGGGACCCCGATCCACGGCACCAGCACGATCGCGAGCAGCCAGGCGAGTGCGGCTGCCGGTGGACGTCGTTCGCGAACGATGCGACCGGCGAGGGCGAACGCCAGCAGGAAGCCCAGGATCATCGACGCGTGCGCGAGCAGCCAGCCGGTCATGGCGCGAGCGTAACGCGCCGAGGGTGTGGGGGGTGGTGCGTTTGCTCAGCAGACGTCGACGACCGTCCACTCGCGATCGTTGCCGGCGATGACGACCTCGACCGTGTCGCCGGTGCGCGCGCCCTGGATGGCGCTGCCGACGGGCGACGCTGGCGTGATGACCGAGATGAAGCCGTCTCCGCCGGGGCCTTCGAGCTCGGTCCCGGCCCCCACTGGCAGCACGAACAGGGTGCGCTCTTCGCTTCCCTCATCGGTCTCGATCCGCACGTCGACGAACGCCCCCAGCTGGACGGGCGAATCGGCGGCCAGGGCGGGCAGTCCCCGGGCCGCGAAGGCGATCAACGTCTCGGTCTCTTTCGCCGCTCGCTCGCGCCGGGCCCGGTGCCCCGCCGCCATGCGCGCGGACTCGACGGCGCTCTTCGCGTCCTCTTTGCGGCGCGCATCGTTCTGGATCTCCTCGGTCGCCTGGGCGGCCCGGGTCTCGGCGCGGCGCGCCTCGCCGATGAGCTCCTGATAGTGCGCCTTGAGCGCGTCGACGAAGAACTGCTTCCGCTCTCGGATCATGGGGCGCAGACGCTATCGAAGGCGCGTCTGTCCTGCCGGCTCTGCGGTTCTCTGTCCTGCCCTCTGCGCTGCCGTCTCTCCGGTGATGGCGACTGCTCGCCACATGAACCCGAGTTCATGTACGGGACGGCTCCGGGTCACCTCCGGCGCCTATCCATTGCAGCGTCCCGGGACCGCAAGGAAGCGGATCCCTTCAAAGGAGCGACACATGACCGCCACGAATCTTCGTTCTCTCGAAGCCGCCGAGGCCATCGAGCCGATCCAGTCCGCAGGGCCCGTGCAGCCCGAATCCGAGGCCCGGGCGCAGTTTCGCGATCTTCGAGAGCACCTGGAGGGTCGCGTGCTCGGCCAGCCCCGGCTCGTCGAACGGCTGCTCGTCAGCCTGTTGGCCGATGGGCACCTGCTCGTCGAGGGCGCGCCGGGTCTTGCCAAGACGACCGCCATCAAGGCCCTCGCGGGAGCCATCGAATGCGAGGACCACCGCATCCAGTTCACCCCAGACCTGCTGCCGGCGGACCTGACGGGGACCGACGTCTTCCATCCCGAAGACGGCAGCTTCCGCTTCCAGCGAGGCCCCGTGTTCCACAACCTGCTGCTCGCGGACGAGATCAACCGCGCCCCCGCCAAGGTGCAGTCTGCCCTGCTCGAGGCGATGGGGGAGCGGCAGGTCACCGTCGGGCTGGAGTCGTATCCGTTACCGGAGCTGTTCCTGGTGATGGCCACCCAGAACCCGATCGAGCAGGAGGGCACCTATCCGCTGCCCGAGGCGCAGCTCGATCGTTTCCTGCTGTACGTACACGTCGAACATCCGACGGCGGAGGTCGAGCAGCGCGTGCTGCGGCTCGTTCGCGACCAGGCGCAGGGATGCGACGCCGTGGACTTCCGGCCGGTCTCGCAGCAGACGGTCCTGGCTGCGCGCGAGGAGGTACTGGCCGTTCACCTGGCTCCCGAGCTCGAGCGCTATCTCGTGCAGCTGGTGGTCGCGACCCGCGATCCATCCGCCTACGACCCCGAGCTGTCGGGTTGGGTGCAGTGGGGCGCCAGTCCGCGCGGGACCATCGCCCTCGATCGCTGTGCGCGCGCACGCGCCTGGCTGAACGGCCGCGACTACGTGACGCCCGAAGACATCCACGAGCTGGTGCCGGACGTCCTCGGTCATCGCGTCCTGCTCGGCTACGAGGCACAGGCCGAGGGGGTGACCCCGGCCGACTTCCTGCGGCGGCTCGTCGAATGCGTTCCGCTGCCCTGAGGCGGCGCGATTCCACGCTTCGATTCGCTCCCCCGAGCGAGCCCCCGAGCGAACCCCCTGCCGAGCCACCGGAGCCGACCATGCAAGCAGCCCTTTCGAAACACGTCATCCCCGCGCCCGACGCTGCTACTGGGAATGACCGCAGCGGAATCGTCGCGCGTCCGAGCGAGCTCATCGCCCTGCGTCACGCGGCGCGGGGGCTCTCGATCGGAAAGCCGATCCGGGTCGAGAGCGCGCTCGCCGGACCCCATTTGTCGCCGTTCCGGGGCCGCGGTCTCGACTTCGAAGAGGTGCGCTCCTACCAGGCGGGAGACGACGTGCGCAACATCGACTGGCGCGTGACCGCGCGCACGGGGCGCGTTCACAGCAAGGTCTTTCATGAAGAGCGGGAGCGCCCGGTGTGGTTGCTCTACGACGGCGGCCCGACGATGCACTTCGGGACGCGCGTGTGCTTCAAGTCCGTCGCGGCGGCGCGCGCGGCGGCGCTGATCGCCTGGTCGGCGCAGCGGGCGGGCGATCGGCTCGGGGCGGTCGTGTACTCATCGGCATCGCTGTCCGTGTGGTCGCCTGCGGCCCGGGAGAACCACCTGCTGCGAGTGCTGGGCGCCATCTCCCGGGCGACGCACGCGGAAACCGGTCCGGTGCCTCCCGACCTGCCCCCGACGACTTTGCGCACGGCGCTCGAACGTCTGCGCGAGCGGGTGCGGGCCGGCAGTCGGGTCTTCGTCGTCAGTGACTTCTACGGCTTCGATGCATCGTGGCAGAAGCCGCTGTCGGATCTCGCTCGTCGCAACCAGGTCGACTGCCTGCTCGTCGCGGACCGTCTCGAAGTCGAGGCGCCGCGACCCGGTCGCTATCGGGTGAGCGACGGCAGCAACGTGCGATCGATCGCGACGAGTGCGCGGTCCCGGTCTGCCTTCGTTCGCGACTTCGAAGACCGCCGCGCGGGGCTGAGCGACTTCTGTCGCAAGCGGGGCGTCTCGCTCCACGACCTGCGCACCGACGACGACGTGGCTTCCAGGGTCGCGGCGGCCTTGCGAGCTGCCGGGCCGAGCGCCCGGCGGAGGGCCTGAAGATGCAGCAGAGCGCAGACTCCCTCGCTGCCTTGCGAGACATCCACCTTCCCGAGGCGGTCTCGTTCTGGCCCCTCGCTCCCGGTTGGTGGGCGCTGCTGGCGCTGGCGTTCGCGGCGATTGCGTTGGCCGCGGTGGTGTGGCGCCGCCGGCGCCGGAGCGCTCGGCGCACGGCCCTGACCCTGCTCGCTCAGGCCGAGGGCCGCTTCCGTGCCGACGGCGACGCGAAGCAGCTTGCGACGGCACTCTCGAGTCTGCTGCGACGGGTCGCCTTGCTTCGCTTCCCGCGGCGGCAAGTCGCGTCCCTCCACGGTGAGGGTTGGACGAGTTTCCTCGCTGGCAGCGCGCGACGCACCGGCTTTCCCGACGATGTCGCTCGCGCACTCGAAGCCTGTCTCTATGGGCCCTGCGCGCCCGAGGCAGATCGCGATGCCGGTGACGCCTGGATCGCCGCGACAGGCGCCTGGATTCGGAGGGTTGCATGATCGATTTCGGATTGCCGTGGGCATTCGTCCTGCTGCCGCTGCCCCTGCTGGTCTGGTGGTTGTTGCCGCCCGCCCAGGAAAGTCGAGCCGGTGCGCTTCGGGTTCCTTTCTACGCGGCGCTCTCGCGCTTGCCTTCGGGCGCCGCGGGCGGGGCAGCGCGCGCACGCACCCTGTTGGCGCTCAAGGTCGCGGCCTGGCTCCTGCTGGTCATCGCGGCTGCCCAACCCCGCTGGCTGGGTGAGCCGCAATCGGTGGCCAGCCACGGCCGGGACCTGATGCTTGCGCTCGATCTGTCGGGAAGCATGGCGACGCCCGACTTCGATGTCTCCGGGCAGTCCGTGGACCGCCTGACCGTGGTCAACGCCGTGGCGCGCAACTTCGTCGAGCAACGCGAGGGCGATCGCGTCGGCCTCGTCCTGTTCGGAACCCGCGCCTACCTGCAGGCACCGCTCACCTTCGACCGGTCGACGGTGGTCCAGATGCTCGACGAAGCGGAGATCGGTCTGCCCGGCGAGGAGACCGCGATCGGGGACGCCATCGGTCTCGCGGTCAAGCACCTGCGCGACCGACCGGCGGAGGAGCGGGTGCTGGTGCTGCTCAGCGATGGCGCCAACAACGCCGGCGTCCTCGACCCGGAGAAGGCCGCCGAGATCGCGGCACGTGAGAAGATCCGCATCCACAGCATCGGGATCGGGTCGGGAGATCAGTTCGTGAGGACGCCGTTCGGCGTCCAGCGTGTGGGAGGCGGCGCGGAGCTGGACGAGACCGCGCTCCGTCGCGTCGCCGAGATCACCGGTGGAACCTACTTCCGCGCCCGGGATACCGAGGGGCTCATCAGCGTCTATCGGCAGATCGACGCCCTCGAGCCGACGGAAGGGGAGCAGGCGACGGTCCGTCCGACGGCGTCGCTCTTCCACTACCCGCTGGGCGCGAGCCTGGCGCTGGCAGGACTGCTGCTCGGCTGGCGGATGGCTTCCGAGCTTCCCTTCCTGTCGGGCGGAGAAAGGATGGCACGGTCATGAACATCGAGAGCTTCCACTTCCTGCGTCCCGCCTGGCTGCTCGCGTTGTTGCTGCTCGTCCCCGCCGTCTGGCTCGGGTTGCGAGCGGGCCGGGCGTCCAGCGCCTGGCGCAAGGTCTGCGACCCCAAACTGCTGCAGCACCTGATGCTCGACGGCGGAAGCGCCGCTTCGCGCCTGTCGCTCGTCGCCCTGTTGCTGGGCGTGTCGGCGACCTGCATCGCGCTCGCGGGCCCCACCTGGGAACGCCTGCCGGTCCCGTCCTACAGCGAGCCGGTGCAGACCGTCCTGGTCCTGAGCCTCGCCCCGTCCATGACCGCCCACGACGTCGAGCCGAGTCGTCTCGTGCGCGCGCGCCACAAGCTGCTCGACGCGCTCGAGCAGGTCGAGGGCGCCGTCGGGCTGGTGATCTTCGCGGAAGAACCCTACGCGGTGACGCCGCTGACCGACGATCCGAAGGTGATCGCCGAGCAGGTGCCGCTGCTCGAGCCGTCGCTGATGCCCGGCCGGCGCGCACATCTCGAGCGCGCGATCGACGAGGCGCACCGGCTGCTGGTCGCTGCCGGTGCAGCGCAGGGTCGAATCTTGTTGCTGGGAGACGGGCTCGGAGACGCTCCGGGTGCGGCGCTGGAAGCCGCTCGGCGAAGCGCCGCGGCGGGCCATCCTGTTTCGGCGCTTGGGTTCGGGCGCGAGGCCGCGACGCTCGAAGCCCTCGCCGAGGCCGGCGGCGGTCGCTTCGAGCAGATGCAGACCGGCGACGCCGACCTCGCTTCGCTGCTCGCAGACGAGGGGGTGTCGACGCCCTTCTCGGGGACGCTGTCCCAGACTGGCGTCCAGGCGGACGCCTGGCGGGACGTGGGCGTGTGGCTGTTGTGGGTTCCGCTGTTGCTGGCGCCGTTCGCGTTCCGGCGCGGTTGGGCGACGGCCGTTCTCGTCATCGCCTTCCTCGGAACGGGACTCGCGGCGCCAGAGACGGCCCGGGCCGACGCGGGCGACTGGTGGACGCGGCCGGACCAGCAGGGCGCGCAGGCGTTCTCGCGCGGCGACTACGACGCCGCAGGCGAGCTCTTCGACGACCCGCAGTGGCGCGCCGCGGCGGCGTACCGCGCCGGTGACTTCGCGGCGGCCGCGGAAACGTGGCAACAGCCGGGCCCGCAGTCGCAGTACAACCTCGGGAACTCCCTCGCGAAGTCCGGGCGTCTCGAGGAAGCAGTCGCCGCCTACGACCAGGTGCTGGAAGCCGACGCAGAGCACGAAGACGCGCGCTTCAATCGCGATCTCGTCGCGAAGCTGCTCGAGCAACAGCAACAAGAACACCAACAGCAACAAGAACAACAAGAACAACAAGAACAGCAACAACAGGAACAGCAGCAAGGCGAGGGACAAGAGAACCCCGACCAGCCCGGCCAGCAAGGAGAAGAGAGTCAGGCTGGCGAACAGGACGAACAGGGCCAGGAGGGTCAGGAAGATCCGCAGCAGGCGGGCCAGTCCGGCGAGCAGGGCCAGGAGGATCAGCAGGACCCGTCCGGAGAACAGGCCCAAGGCGGGGACCCGGCCGAGCCCGGCGACCCCGACGAGCCGGACCCCCAAGGTCAGGCCGGTGCGGGCGGTGCGGATCCCCGCGAGCAGGCAGACGCGGGCGATCCCGCCGAGCCGTCTCCTGCGGGCGAGGACGCGCCGAACGAAGGGGAGCACGCGCGCGAGGTCGCCGGGGAAGAGGAGTCTGCCGAAGACCCGGCGACCCCCGGCGCGACGTCGGCGCGGACCTTCAGCGAGCAGGACCAGGAAGCAGAGCAGTGGCTCAACCGGGTTCCCGACGATCCGGGCGCGCTGCTGCGCGAGAAGCTGCGCCGGCGGTACGACGAGCGGCGTTATGACGGGGGGCGCTACGGACAGCGCGTTCAAGGAGAATGGAGATGAGCGTTTCGAAGAAGACCCGGATGGGGTGGGCGGTCGCGCTGGCGGCGCTCGTCGCAGGCGTGACCTCGGTGGCGTCGGCAGCAGAGCTCGAGTCCCGCCTCGACCGTCACCGCGTCGTGCTCGGGGAGACCGTCGAGCTGCAGCTGCGTCTGCGGGACGGTGTCGTCGCCTCGGATATCACGCTCCTCGAGGCGGACTTCGCCGTCGTCGATGTGCAGCGCAGCAGCCGCACGCAGATCATCAACGGCCGGCGGGACGACAGCATCGACTGGCGGCTCACCCTCGCCCCCATGCGCAGTGGCGAGCTCAGCGTCCCTTCGTTGCGCGCGGGGGATGCGGCAAGCCAGAGGATCGCCCTCGAAGTGCTGGAGCCCGGCGCACACATCGACCGGGAAGAGCTGGCTGGCTCGAGCCCTCCTGTGCTGATCGAGACAGAGGTCGACGACGCGTCTCCCTACGTCCAGGGCAAGTTGGGTCTGACGGTGCGTGTCTGGATGGACGAACGCGTCCTCTCCGGGTCGCTGTCCGAGCCCAGTGTGGACGGGGCGGCGGTCCAACGAACGGGCGAAGACCGGCGCTACGACGGCGTTCGCAACGGTCGTCCGTACCAGGTCGTCGAGCGGCAGTACGCGATCTTTCCGCAGCGCAGTGGTGAACTCGTGATTCCGCCCGTGGTATTCGACGGGCGTGCCCGTTCGGAAGATCGCCGGACCCGGCGCGCCGACCCCTTCGGGTCGATGTTCGGCGATTCGTTCTTCGGCGATTTCCCCGGCGGCAGCGGCCCGCTCGGCAGCGGTGTGATCGAGGAGATGTTCGGAGGCGGTGGCCGAAGCGTGCGGACGCTCTCGTCAGCCGTCTCGGTCGACGTCAAGCCGCGACCCGACGGGGCAGGGGACGGCTGGTGGCTACCGGCTCGCGACGTCGAGATCGTCGAGCAGTGGGACGACGCGCAGCCGGTCTTCCGCGTGGGCGAGCCCGTGAATCGCAGTGTCGCGATCCGCGCGACCGGTCTTTCGGGTGCGCAGCTTCCGCCCCTGACCCTTCCGGAGATCGACGGCATGAAGCAGTACCGGGAGCCCGCCGTCGACGACACGGCGACGCGCGGCGACGAGGTGATCTCGATCCGACTGCAGAAGGCGGCGCTGGTTCCCACGCAGCCCGGAACCGTCACCCTGCCCGCGATCGAGATCGAGTGGTGGGATACGGCGCAGGACAGGTCTCGTACCGCCGTCTTGCCGGCTCGTCGCGTGGAGGTCCTGGCGGCACCGGGGCAGGTCGCTACCGCGTCGCCGCCCGGGGCGCCGAGCAGCGGGACGCCGCCGGCCGGAAATTCGGGCTCGCCCGCTGCGGTGCCCGCGGTGGCGGACGACGTCGATCGCCTGGTGCGCTGGATCGCTGCCACGAGCGTCGCGCTGGGGCTCGTCGGGGCCGCTTCCTTCGCGTGGGTCCGGCGCCGAAGTCGAGGTCGAGCTCGAGTCGCGCTGTCGCCGCAGGCCGCGGGCGCGGTTGCTGCGCCGACAGCGTCCCTCCAGGACGCGGAAGCACGCTTGCGCGCGGCGTGCGACCAGGGTGACGCCGGTGCGGCGCTGTCCGCCCTGCGTGTGATCGGCCGCATCCGGTGGCCGTTGGCGGCCCCGGCCGGTGCCGCTGGCTGGGGGGCGCGTGTCGACTCGGCGCCCCTGGAAGGCGCCATCATCGACGCCGAGCGCGCCCGCTATGCGGCCGGTGCAGCAGGTTGGGAGGGCCGCGCACTGTGGCAGTCGTACCGTGCGGCTGCGGCTCGAAAGGCTCCGCGCTCGCGCCCGGCCGCCGTGCTGCCCGATCTCTACCCGACTCCTCTGCCCAGATCCGGATAGAGTCGGGATAGACTCCCGGCATGCAGAGGGCAGCGTGAAGATCCTGGTCATCGAAGACGACGAGACCGCTTCCGCGTATCTGAAGAAGGCGCTGACCGAGAGCGGCCACGTGGTGGACGACGTAGCGGACGGTCTCCAGGGCCTGAACCGCGCCATGGGCGAGCCTTATGACGCGCTCATCGTCGACCGGATGCTTCCGTCCCTGGACGGTCTCTCGGTCATCGAGACCCTTCGCAAGGCGGGCCGGGAGATGCCCGTGCTGATCGTGAGTGCCCTGGGCGAGGTCGACGAGCGCGTGCGCGGCCTCCGGTCGGGTGGCGACGACTACCTCGTCAAGCCGTATGCCTTCGCCGAGCTGCTCGCGCGCCTCGAGTTGCTGGTTCAGCGGCGCGGGCGCGCGGGCGCGCCCGCGGAGACCCGGCTTCAGGTCGCCGACCTGGAAATGGACCTCCTGACGCGAAGCGTGAAGCGCGCCGACAAGCCGATCGAGCTGAAGACCCGCGAGTTCCAGCTGCTCGAGTTCTTGATGCGGAACGCGGGGCGGGTCGTCACCCGCACGATGATCCTCGAGTCGGTCTGGGACTACCATTTCGACCCGCAGACCAACGTGATCGACGTCCACATCAGCCGCCTGCGGCAGAAGATCGACAAGGGCTTCGACGAGGCGTTGATCAAGACCGTCCGTGGCGCGGGCTACTCGATCCGGAGCGGCGCGTGAACATTCGAGGTCGCCTCTCCGTGGCGACTGCTGCGCTCGTGATGACGGTGGTCGGGCTCACGCTCGTCGGCGTCTACGCGTGGGTCGACTACCGGATCGAGCACGACGCCAACGGCGCCGTGGCCTTCGAGATGGCCGAGATCGCGCGTAGCATCGAGGGGCTCGGGCGGGAAGACCGGGAAGCCGAGCTCGTCCGGAGAGGCCGCGAGCAGGCCCACGGCGAGCGGGTGTTCCTGTTCGAGTCGCACGAGCAGATCCTGGTGGGCAACCTGCCGGAGTGGCCGTCGGGGCTCGAGCGCGAGTCCTCCGCGGTCGACCTGAGCTGGGAGGAGCCGGCCGGAGGGCTGCGCGTCATTCGGCACGCACGCGCCGCCACGATCTTCTTCGGAGACGACCAACGGCTGCTGGTCGGCCAGGACCTGACGGAGGAACGCAATCTGCAGCAGCTACTCGGGGGCGCGGCGGTCAGCGTCTTCGGCTTCGCCGTGCTGCTCGCCATCGCGGGCGGCGTCGCCATCGGTCGCAGCCTGCTCCGGCGCGTCGAAGGTATGAACCAGACGATCCTCGACATCTTGCGCGGCAGTCGCAGCGAGCGCGTCCCGGTGGGCCCGGGAGGCGACGAGTTCGACGAGCTCGCGACCCATTTCAACCGGCTGCTGGACGACAATCAGAAGCTGCTGGCGCAGATGCGAGGCGTGACGGACGACATCGCCCACGACCTGCGCACACCGCTCGCACGCATGCGAACCCGCATCGAGTCGGCGCTGACGGCACCCGAGAACGAGCAGGTGTCGCGCGAGGCACTGCACGAGCTGTTCGGAGACACCAACAGCGTGCTCGAGACCTTCAACGCCCTGCTCCGGATCGCGCAGATCGAGAGCGGGGCCATCCGCGAGCAGATGGAAGACGTGGACCTCGCCGCCATCGTCGAAGATGCCGTGGACCTCTACCAACCCCTGGCCGAAGAAGCAGGGATCGCTCTCGAAGGGGATTGCGCGGCCGGGCTGCGCCTGCGCGCGGACCGTCACCAGCTGGCCCAGGCGCTCCTGAACCTCATCGACAACGCCATCAAGTACGGCGAGGGACAGGTGCACGTCTCGGCCGCCCGGTCTGCCGATGGCGTCACCCTCTGTGTCGCGGACGACGGCCCGGGGATTCCGGCCGCCGATCGCGAGCGGGCCCTGCAGCGCTTCGTCCGCCTCGATGCGTCGCGCCATCAGTCCGGGACGGGCCTGGGGCTGAGCTTCGTGGCCGCGGTGGTCGAGCTGCACCACGGCGAACTCCTGCTCGAGGACAACGATCCGGGCCTGCGGGTCCGGCTCCTCTTCATGAACCAGAGTTCATGAAGAGGAAGCCCTGAGGCCAC
This sequence comes from Deltaproteobacteria bacterium, assembly GCA_029261855.1. GTDB lineage: Bacteria > Myxococcota_A > UBA9160 > UBA9160 > UBA4427 > JAJDAN01. The sequence goes on along the minus strand of JAJDAN010000089.1, from coordinate 194,338 downwards.
CTTCGCGACGCACTCTTCTCCCATCGGAGACGACCTCCGAAGACGATTTCGGACGGTTCCGAATGACAAGGGAGAAGAGCAATGCAGAAGAGCTTCGTAGCAATCGGGACGGTCGCCGCGCTGACGATGGCGGGCTTCGCCTACGCGAGGACCCAAGAGGCGAGGACCCAAGAGGCGAACACCCGGGAGACAGAGACCCACGACGCGGCGTCTTTCGCGAGCGAAGAGGCCCGGGAGTCCTACGGCATCGGCAGCATGATCGGCCAGCAGCTCCAGCGGGACGTCGCGGGCGTGGACGCGGCTGCCTTCCTCGAAGGCTTGAACGAAGGTTTCGCCGGGCAGTCGCGCCTCGATGTCGAGGAGATCGGGGCTGTTCTCGAGAAGCGCCAGGCACGCGAACACGCGGCGGCCGCGGCTGCGGCGCGAGAGCTCGCGCAGCAGAACGAGGCGGTCGGAAGCTCGTTCCGGGCGGATTTCGCCAAGCAAGGCGACGTCGTCACCCTGGACAGCGGCCTGCAGTACAAGGTGATCGAGCCGGGCCAGGGCGAAGTCGCTGGACCGGGGGCTGTCGCCACCGTGCACTACCGCGGAAGCTTCGTGGACGGCACCGAGTTCGACAGCAGCTACGGCGGCGATCCGGTGCGGGTCGAGATCGACCGGGTCATCCCGGGCTGGTCGGAGGCGCTCAAGCGGATGCCGGCCGGGTCGAAGTGGCAGCTGGTGATTCCGCCCGACCTCGCGTACGGCGAGCAGGGCGCCGGCCCGTTCATCGCACCGGGCTCGACCCTCGTCTTCGAGATCGAGCTGGTCGAGATCAGCTGAGACCCGCGAAGTCCTGAGTCGCCCCGCGAGGAACTCGCCTGGGTCTCCAGCATCATCGGAGGCCCAGGCGAGTCAGTGGGGCTCTGCCACTTGGCGGTCGACCGCCGCGCTGGCACCATCTCCAGCGCCCGAATGAATCCGGGCCGGGGGGTGGTATGTGTTTGCGCGATGAAGGGTCGATCGTCGCTCTACTGACCGTGTTGCTCTTCGCGGGGGCGCCCGGCCTGGCCGGGGCAGAGGGTTCTGCGGCGCCGGCCCCCGCGAATCCCGACCCCTGGCCTCGCCATCTGAGCCTCACGAGCGCGAAGGCCGAGGCGAAGGTCACGGTCTACCAGCCCCAGGTCGAGAGCTGGAAGGACAACAAGCTGAGCTTCCGGACGGCCGTCGCATCGAAGGCGGCGGGCGCGAAGGACGAGATCTTCGGTGTGGTCTGGGGGACGGCACGCACCCAGGTGGATCGTTCGACTCGCACGGTGACCCTCACCGACTTCGACCTGACCCGCAGCAACTTCCCGACCCTGCCCGACAAGGGCGCGGCGCTCACTGGAGAGATCGAGGCGCAGCTGCGATCGACGGTCCAGACGATCGCCCTCGACCGCCTCGAGGCGTCGCTCTCCGCGGCGAATGCGGGCACGGGTCGCGGCCTCGCGGTGCGCAACGACCCTCCGCGGATCTTCGTGAGCGACACGCCCGCCGTTCTCATCCCGATTGCCGGTGCGCCGGTCTGGCGGCACGTCCACGGCACCGACTTCGAGCGTGTCCTCAACACGCGCGCGGCGATCCTGCGCAAGAAGAAGAGCGACACCTCCTACCTGCACGTCTACGACGGTTGGCTCGTGGCCACGGGTCTCGAGGGGCCGTGGAAGGTTTCGGCGGACACGCCGGGTGACCTGGACGCCGTCGTGCGGGATCTAGAGAAGAAGGGGAAGGTCGACCTCGTCACCGGGGGCAAGACGAAGCCTCCGCCGTCCCTCGCCAAGGGCGCCCCGAAGATCTTCGTCAGCGAGAAGCCAGCCGAGCTGATCGTCTTCAAGGGGCAACCGAATCTCGAGCCCATCGATTCGACGAGCCTGCTGTGGGCCAGCAACACCACCGCCGATGTGATCGTCGACACCCGAGACAATGCCTACTACGTGCTGCTGGCGGGACGCTGGTACACGTCGGCCTCCCTGGACGGCCCGTGGCGCTACGTCTCGAGCACGAAGCTCCCCGGCGATTTCAAGAAGATCCCGCCGGGCTCGCCGGCGGGGCTGGTGCTGGCTTCCGTCGCCGGTACGACCCAGGCGCAGGAAGCACTGATCGCGAACTCGATCCCGCAGACGGCGGTGGTCTCGCTCGTCGAGGGCCCGGCCTATACCGCCAGCTATGACGGCAAGCCGCAGCTCGACGCCATCCCTGGGACGAAGCTGCAGCAGGTGATCAACGCCGAAGCACCCACCATCCGCGTCAGTGAGAATTCGTGGTACGCGCTGCAGGCTGGCGTCTGGTTCGTCGCACCGTCGGCGAACGGTCCCTGGGTGATCGCGACCCGGGTGCCGGACGTGATCTATACCATCCCGCCGAGCTCACCCCTGCACTATGTGACCTACGTGCGGATCTACGACGCGAACGTCGAGGTGGTCGACATCGGGTACACGCCCGGCTATCTGGGCACCGTGGTCGCGTCGGACGGTGTGGTCGTCTACGGCACGGGTTACGACTATCAGCCGTGGGTCGGAGAGGTCTACTACGCCGCGCCGCCGACCTGGGACGTCATGGCCCAGCCCGTCTACAACCCAGCAGTAGGCTGGTCGTATGGTTTCGCGATGGGGCTCACGACCGCTGCGATGGTGGATTCCTGGGGTGCGCCCATCTATTACACGTCGTACTACCACGGGTATGGTTGCTGCGCTTCGGCGAGCGCGAACGTCTACGGCCACTGGGGCAACACGGTTACGTCCGGGACGAGGACCTGGTACTCGGACCCGTCGGGCACCATGGGAGAGAAGTCGAAGGGCTCGTACACCAACAACCGCACGGGGACGACGGGGACCTACAACACGAACCGCAGCGTGAACCCCTACACCGGGCAGGCGGAGCGGGGATACCACCGCTCCTTCGATACAGCAGGGGGCACGACGGGCAACGTTTCCCGACAAGGCAGCTACGACGCCCAGACCGGCCAGCGAAACTACGACTCGAACATGTCCGCCCAGGGCCCGGGTGGCAGCTCGGTCAGTCGCAGTGTGGACGCCAGCGACGGACCGGGCGGCCCGTCCGTCGACCGCTCGACCACCGTAGACAACGCGCGCACCGGCCAGACGAACACCTACAGCAGCGGAGGCGGTGGCGGCGACCATTACGCGGGTGCCGACGGCAACGTCTATCGCGGCGACGGCAGCGGCGGCTGGCAGAGTCAGGGCGCCGGCGGCGGTTGGCAGGACGCATCGGGCAACAACGACTGGGCCAACCGTGAGCAACAGGCGCGGAGCCAGGGACAGAGCCGAATGAACGGCGGCGGCTTTGGTGGCCAAGGCGGCTTCGGTAGTCGAGGCGGCTTCGGTGGTGGTGACGGTGGTGGCTTCGGTGGTCGTGGCGGTGGCTTCGGCGGCGGCGGCTTCGGCGGGCGCTTCGGAGGCGGTGGCTTCGGGGGACGCGGCGGCGGGCGCCGCTAGCGTGCCCTGATCAGAAGCCGCCCATCCCGGGGATCGAGAGCGGCTTCTCGGTAATCGACGACTTGGCTCCCTTGCCCTGCTTGACCAGCACGACTTCACCTTCAGGGCTCTTGCTCTTGATCAGCCCGAAGGGGATCTCGGCGAGGGCCCACACGTCCGCCTTGACGTCGGCTGGCTTCAGGTGCACGGCGCGAAACGTGCCGGCGGGGACCGTGACCGATTCGAATCCCACGACCTTCGCCTGGTCGCACTTGTCGGCGGCGCCCAGGGACGGGGTCCCCGCGATGCGATTGCGCATCATCGCAACCGCCTGACTGGGCATCTTCATGGCAGGTTGGTCGCCGGCCTTGACGATCATCTCGTGGATCTGGGCCGTCTCGAACGGGTAGCCGCCGGTCAGCACCTGGGTGATCACGTTGCCTTCGTCGGCCTTCATCTTGATCTCGATCCAGTACGCCTTCTTTCCGGCGATGTCCTTGGTACCAATGATGGCGATTCGCATGCGGGCGGACTCGCCTTCGTTGCTTCCGGTCATCTGGTATTCCGCCCATTGACCGACCTGGACGTTGCGGGCCGTCTCGCACATCTTCGAGAGGTCCTGCGCCTGGCCGGCACCGGCTGACGAGATCACAGCCAGGATCGTGAGTGTCGCTACGCAGGTGGCTCGCATCAGTTCTCTCCCAGTCGAAGCTGCAATCGGATCGGGACCGTGGGGACAGCCTGCGTGTCGCTCAGTTGCTTGTCGCCGATGATTCCCTGGAAGAATCGGCTCTGTAGCAGCTTCGCGAAGTAGCCCGGTCCGGGGTAGTAGACGATGATGGCCTGGTCGAAGTCGGCGTCGCCTTCGAGGGTCACGGCCTTGCCGACGTGCATGGGCCCGTGGCCGCCGGCGGCCATGCGCTTGATCATCTTCAGACCGTAGGACTGGTTGGCCGCCTCCTGGGCGGCGTTTCCCGGTCGGATCAGGTTGAAGACCACGAGGGCTTCGCCGTTCACCGGCTCGAGCCGCTTCAGCCCGGCGACGATGGCTGCGAGCTGGGCGCGACCGGCGGCGGCTTCGGGCCCTTCCGGCAGCGCGATCGGCGTCAGCTCTTCGAGGTTCCAGTTGCCCTGCACGATGTCGACGATCCGCAGGCCGAGCAGGGCCTGGGGCAGCAGCAGGTTCGCCGGCGCGGAACGCTGCATGCCGTGGGAGTAGCTTCGGGAGAACGCGCCGAGCGCGTCCCGGACGCCGTCGCTGCGAGCGGCGGTGTCGTAGGCGTCTCGAGACGGGTACTGCACGAGCAGCGCCGCGTCCCAGTCGCGGGGCCCGATCTGTTCCGAGGACCGCGTGAAGGCGGCTTGCCCCGCGTAGACCAGCTGTCCACCGGCAGAGGTGATCGCGCGAACGAGATCGCGGGTCCTGGGGATCAGCTCGCCTGCGACCTCGGGGCCCTCCCGGCCCTCTGGCTGCAAAGAAGCGTCGTCCAGGTCCAAGAAAGTCAGGACGTGGAAGGTGGACGACGAGTACAGCAGCGGCTGGGTGTCCTGCACGATCTCGCGTCGCGCCTTCAGGTAGCGCAAGTGCTGCCACGCCATCACGGCGAAGATCAGCACGAGGAACGCGGCCAGGTATTTCACAGGCCCGACGATAGGGGAGTGCGCGGTCCGTCAAAAGCGGGTGGTCTTTCTGGCTGGGAGATCGGTAAGGTTCCGGCTGTCCTTGGAAGAGAGGATCCCCTTCTCATGAGAATCGCCGTGAAGTGTTCGTCGTTCCTGCTCGTCCTGTCCTGGGGTCTCACGCTGCTCGCCTGCCAATCGCCTCCCCAGCGCGGCATGATGGAGGCGCGTTGGACCGCGAAGGACGGGGGCAGCGAGATGGTGCCGTTCAGCTTCGAGGCCCTGGGCGAGACCCACGGCGGGCTCTTCACGACCCTGGGCAAGGGCGGTGAGCACTACTCGGGACCCTACGTGCTCGTCGAGGCCTCGACCGAAGGCAAGCTCGTCACCGAGGTCTACGACGGCATGTCGAGCCCCGAATGGACGGCCTGGGAAGGGGGGCCGGACGGCACCTGGCACGAGGTCGGGATCTCGTTCGGTGCCTTTGCCCACTTCTACACGGGCAAGGTCGTGGCGAGCCTGCAGGGCAATCGCGGCGACCGGATGCGCTGCCAGCTGCAACTCGAGCGCCCGTCGGACGGCCTGCTCGGGGGCGGGACGGGCCGTTGTCAGACGACAGCCGGCGATCGCATCGACCTGTCGTTCTCCGACGTCGACGGGGACTGACCCGGGAGACGATCCTAGGGGGTCTCGTCGGCCATCAGGTCCGCGACCTTCTTGTAGCGGTTGAGGTCGTAGATGCCGGCCTGGATGGGGTCTGCGCGGCGTCCGTAGTCGACGAACCAGGCGAACTGTTCCCAGATGCCCGGGTGCGTGCGGGTCACGCCGAAGCGTGAGACGAAGTCGGTGAACTGTTCGCGCGTGCGGGCCGCGCGGAGTCCTTCGGTGAAGTCCCCCATCTTCTCGGCGGGGACGTCGAAGATGAAGTTCGGGTAGCTCCCGAGCAGCCCCCGGTAGACGGTCAGGTTGTCCTTCTCGGGTTCCCGTCGCTTCTCTTCCTGGAAAAGGAAGGCGACGCTGGTGTGCGCCTTGTCACGCACGAGCGTATAGGCGAGATCCTGCGCCGGACTCGCGGTGCGCACGCGCAGGAAGGCGATGTCCGGCATGAAGTCGACGAACCCCATCCCTTCGTCGAACGCCGGTCGCGCGGCGATGGTCTGCAGCTGTGCCTCGACCTGTTGCTCGACGGGACTCGCGCCGACCCGGCGGCAGGGCGGCTTCGCGCAGCGATTGAGGACGTCGGGCGGACCGGCGACGGGCCCCAGGTATTCCGAGACGAAAGTGACGAACTCGGACTTCGGGTGTGGCGTGTGATACTCGATCTGCACGGGCAGGTCTTCGTTCACGATCACGTAGTCCGTGTGGAGCTTGTGCTCTGCTCGTACGCCCCGGTACCACGAGTCGCGGAGCGTCGCGCGGGAGCCCGGCGGCATGAAGTGCAGGAAGTTGTTCTCGCCACCGGAGCGCAGCAGGTCGAAGTAGAAGCGCGTCTCGAGCTGGCTGGCCACGCTGCCGAATACGTCGAAGTTGGCGACCAGCAGGTAGTAGGTGCGCTCGAGGATCGGGTAGTCCATCACCCAGAGCGTCTCCGGAACCGCGCCGACGAGGCCCTCCTTCACGGTGGCGTTGTCGTAGTTCCGGAAGACGGTCAGCGCCGCGCTCGGGTTCGTGCGGTCGCCGTCCCAGATGTCGCCGAGGGACGGACCGCCGGGTTGCTTCGCGCGATAGGCCTGCCCGCGGAGCCGGATGTAGTCGTTCCGCGCGTGCTTGCGCGTCTCCCAGTCGGCCGCGAGCTCGACGACGCGCTCGTCGGTCCCCGGCACGAGGATCATCAGGGGCTCGATCTGCTTCAGATAGCCTGCATCGGTGACGGACAAGTCGGAGTCCGGGTCCTGGAACAGGACGAAGAAGCGGTCTTCGATGACGTCGGTCGCAACCTGCCCCGCGCAGACGGGTCCACGAATGAAGGTTCGAACGAAGTAGTCCGCGTTGTCGAGCATGAAGCTGTAGCGGGCGCGGGCGGGGATCGCTGCGAACGCAACGAAGGGGTTGAGAGCGTTCGCGGACGAGTAGTCGGGCAGCGCGTCGACCTTCCAGTCGCCTGCGAAGAACAGAGCCTCGAAGCGCTCGCGCTTTCTGGCACTCAGCGCGTAGGGGAGGTGGGTCTTGTGGACGATGGTCTCCTCGAGCTTCCGCAACCGGTAATAGAAGGACGGGCCCGGGTCGTCATTGGGTCGCACCGTCGCGATGACCTGGACGGGCTCGCCGGGGGGCGTCGTCGAGCGGACCAGCTCGAAGAAGTTGCCCGTCTTCAGGTCGTCGAAGTAGAGATGGGCGGCAAAGAGGTGCTCGTACAGGTAGCGCGCGACCAGGCGATTTCTCGCTGCGGGGTGATTGAAGAAGGCCTCCCATACGCGAATGCGGTCCCGTTCGGCCGGACCGGCCGGCGTCGGCTGCCCGTCGATGACGCCACCTTCGAGGATCCACTGCCGGAGGGTTTCGTACTCCTTGTCGCTCAGCCCGGTGATGGCGAGGGGCATGCCCTGGAGCGGCTTGTCCTTCGCGTAGCTCTCGAACTCACCGGGGGTCGGGCACACGTTCTCGCGGCCGAGCCCGAACGCGATGTCGTCGGGCACGGCGCTGTTCGCAGGTAACGGATGCTGGCGACCCAGCTCGATCATGTCGTAGAGCAGCGAGTACTGGAGGTTCTCGCCGAGAGGTCCGCCGCGCTCGTTGAAGACGGAAAAGAAGCCCTTCTGCCGCCACTCGGCGTTCGTCTGCGCGTCGACGAAGAGACGCGTGGGCGACATCGCCAGGGGGCGCGAGCTGTCGTAGACCTGCGACTTGGCGGCACCGCGGCTCAGGCCCGCAGCAGAGGTCAGGTTCAGCTGACAAGGCGAGTCGTAGCAGGCATGGCAGGCGATGCACTTGGTCTCGAAGATCGGCTGCACATCCCGGGTATAGGAGTAGGTCTGCTCGGCTGCGACGGTCCGTTCGACCGGCTCCTCCGGCGTGGGAGCGCAGCCTGCGGCCACGGCTGCCAGGAGCACGAGCCCCAGGACTTCGCGCATTCGGTTCAGACCCTGCATGGTGCGGCGACTCCCCGGTTCGTCTCGATTGTCTGGCGATTCTCCGTCACGCGGCGCAAACTGACAAGCACGGGCGCCGCCCGAACTTCCAGGAAGGCGATGAAGATGACGAAGACGATGAAGAAGACGATGATGAAAGGGTCGCTCGCGCTCGCCGCGCTGACGGCAATCGCTGTTCTCGCCTGGGCCCTGGCCGCCCAGGCCCAGGTCATCGATGCCGGTCCCTGTGAGAAGGAATGCAACCGCGACCACGCCGCCTGCGTCGACACGTGCGGGGACGGAGACAACCCGGAAGAGTGCGACTCCGAGTGCAACGAGGACTGGCAGGACTGCCTGCGCGAGTGCCGCTGAGCGGTCCCCCCCAACCTGCCCGGCCACCTCGAGGAGGTGAAGCAATGAACCCCCGCCCGATCGGATTCATCGTCGCTGTGCTCGTCGCGAGTCTGACGGCAACGGCGGGTTCCGCTCAGATCCCGCCTCCCGGCGCCGGGAAGGACGGCGTGGCCCAGCGCTACACCGGGCGCAGCTACTCGCCGTACGCCGAGCGCGACTTCGCCGACCAGGTGTACTGGGGCGACACGCACCTGCACACATCCTTCTCGATGGACGCGGGCGCCTTCGGCGACCGCCTGGCCCACGAGCCGGCGTATCGCTTCGCGCGTGGCGAGCAGGTGACGGCGTCGGGAGGGCTGAAGGTCCGGCTCTCGCGTCCCCTCGACTTCCTCGTCATCGCCGACCATTCGGACGGCATGGGCCTGTTCCCCGACCTGGTCTCGGGCAAGGAACACATCCTGGCGGACCCCACCGGCAAGGACTGGTATCAGCGCATCCAGGCCGGCGACGGTGTGTCCGTCGCCCTCGAGCTGATCGGGCTCTTCAGCCAGGGCAAGATGCCCGAACCGCTGATCTACTCGCCGGACTCCGCACCCTACCGGGCCGCCTGGGCCCAGACCGTCGAGGCGGCGGAACGCTTCAACGATCCGGGAAAGTTCACCGCCTTCATCGGCTACGAGTGGACCTCGCTCATCCAGGGCAACAACATGCACCGGGTGGTCGTGTACCGCGACGACGGGGACAAGGGTGGCAAGATGGTCCCCTACACCACCTATCCGCCGGAGGGCAGCAGCAATCCGCGCGACCTGTGGCGCTGGATGCAGAAGTACGAGCAGCAGACCCAGGGCCGCGTGCTCGCCATTCCCCACAACGGCAACCTGTCCAACGGCATCATGTTTCCGCTCGGTGCCCAATACGACGGCAAGGTCCTCGACGAGGAATACGTCCGGACCCGTATCCGCCGGGAGCCGCTGTACGAGGTCACGCAGATCAAGGGCGACGGCGAGACGCACCCCTTTCTCTCGCCCGACGACGAGTTCGCCGACTACGAAACCTGGGACATCGGGAACCTCGATGTGTCCGCTGCCAAGACCCAGGACATGCTCGCAGGGGAGTATGCGCGCGAAGCGCTCAAGGGAGGCCTGCTGCTCGAGGCCACGCTCGGCACCAACCCCTACAAGTTCGGGATGATCGGCTCGACGGACAGTCACACCTCCTTGTCGACGGCCGGTGAGATGAACTTCTTCGGCAAGCACTCGGGGGCGGAACCCAGTCCGAAGCGCATGAGTCATCCCTTCATGTCGAACGAGAACGGGACCATCATGGGCTGGCAGCAGGTGGCGTCCGGGCTCGCGGCCGTCTGGGCCCGGGAGAACACGCGCGAGGCGCTCTTCGACGCCATGGAACGCAAGGAGGTCTACGGCACGACCGGTTCGCGCATGATGGTTCGTTTCTTCGGAGGCTGGGACTACACGGACGCGGACCTGAACAGCCGCGAGCCGGCGTTCGCCGGATACGACAAGGGCGTGCCCATGGGCGGCGACCTGCCGAAGCGCCCCGCAAAGGCCAAGGCCCCGACCTTCATGGCCTATGCCCTGCGCGATCCGATCGGCGCCAATCTCGATCGTGTACAGGTGGTGAAGGGCTGGCTCGACTCGAGCGGTGAGACCCAGGAGCGCGTCTACGACATCGCCTGGTCGGGGGAGCGCAGCCCCGGCGCCGACGGCAAGCTGCCGGCGGTCGGAAGCACCGTCGACGCCGAGACGGCGAGCTGGACCAACACGATCGGCGCGTCCGAGCTCGGTGCAGTCTGGCGGGACCCGGACTTCGACCCGAAGCAGAAGGCCTTCTACTACGTCCGCGTGATCGAGATCCCGACACCCCGCTGGTCCACCTACGACGCCTATCGGATGGATCTCGCCCTGCCCGACGCGGCGCCGGTCAGCACCCAGGAACGCGCCTATACCTCGCCGATCTGGTATACGCCCCGCTAGTGACCACTCTGCAAGGCGCTCGCAGCGCCCCGTCCCGGGCGGACTGATCGGCGCCAATCCATGCCCCTGCTCAGCTTCGAAGACGTCTCGATTTCGTTCGGCCGGCATTCCCTGCTCGAACGCGCGAGCTTCCAGGTCGACCCCGGGGAGCGGGTGTGCCTCATCGGGCGCAACGGCGCGGGCAAGTCCACCCTGCTCAAGATCGTCGAGGGCGAGGTCACGCCGGACGCCGGGGAGATCTGGCGGCAGCCCGGACTGCGGATCGCACGTCTGTCCCAGGACCTGCCGAGCGACCCAGACGCCCTGGTCTACGACGTCGTGGCCGCCGGGCTGGCCGACGTCGGCCGCCTGCTCGCCGAGTTCCACCACGTGTCCCACGCCGTGGCCTCGGATGCATCCCTGCTGAAGCGCATGGAGGTCCTGCAGCACGAGATCGACGCCTGCGGGGGTTGGAGTCTCGGGCAGCGCGTCGACCAGATCCTCGCTCGCCTCGAGCTTCCCGCCGATGCCAGCATCGGGTCGCTCTCGGGTGGCTGGCGCCGGCGCGTGGCGCTGGCACAGGCCCTCGTCAGCGATCCGGACCTGCTGCTGCTCGACGAGCCGACGAACCACCTCGACATCGAGTTGATCCAGTGGTTGGAAGAGCAGCTGCTCGAGCTGCGCGGAGGCGTGCTGTTCGTGACCCACGACCGCGCGCTGCTCACCCGACTCGCGACCCGCATCGTCGAGCTCGATCGGGGCGTGCTGACCTCCTGGTCCTGCAACTACGCGACCTACCTGGAGAAGAAGGCGGCCGCGTTGGAAGAGGAGGCCCGTCACGCGGCGTTGTTCGACAAGAAGCTCGCCCAGGAGGAAGCCTGGATCCGCCAAGGCATCAAGGCGCGGCGCACCCGCAACGAGGGGCGGGCGCGGGCGCTCGTCGCACTGCGGGCCGAGCGGGCGGAACGACGGGAGGTAGAGGGCAAGGCACGCATCTCCCTCGAGCAAGGCCGATCCTCGGGAAAGCTCGTCGCCGAGGCACAGCAGCTGTCCTACTCCTGGGGAGAGGACGCCACCCCCCTCGTCCGGGATTTCTCCCTGCGCATCATGCGCGGAGACCGCATCGGGCTGGTGGGACCGAACGGCGTCGGCAAGACCACGCTGCTTCGGCTGCTGCTCGGCCAGCTCGCCCCGTCCGCGGGCAGCGTGCGGCTGGGGACGAAGCTCGAGATCGCCTACTACGACCAGCTGCGCGCGGCGCTCGAGCTCGACAAGACCGTGATCGAAAACCTCGCCGAGGGGCGGGAGTACGTCGAGGTCCAGGGGCAGCAACGTCACGTGGTCGGCTACCTGCAGGACTTCCTGTTCAGTCCCGACCGTGCGCGCACCCCCATGCGGGCGCTGTCCGGTGGCGAGCACAATCGCCTGCTGCTCGCGCGGCTGTTCGCGCAGCCCGCAAACCTGTTGGTGCTCGACGAACCCACGAACGATCTCGACATCGAGACCCTCGAGCTGCTCGAAGAGCTGCTGATGGAGTACCGCGGCACGATCCTGCTCGTATCCCACGACCGGGCCTTCCTCGACAACGTCGTGACGTCGACCCTGGTCTTCGAGGGAGACGGCCGCATCCAGGAGTACGTGGGCGGATACTCGGACTGGCTGCGACACCGCGCCCGGGCGGCCGCCGCCGCGAACAGCGCGCGGCCGGGGGCGCCGAAGAGCAAGTCGAACGCGCAGTCTTCCTTGAAGCCGAGAAAGCTCGGCTTCAAGGACGCCCGGGAGCTCGAGCAGATTCCGACGCGGATCGAGTCGCTCGAGGGCGAGCACGGCGGTCTGGTCGAGCGACTGGGTCGCCCCGACTTCTACAAGAGCGCTCCGGGCGAACAGACGCGCGTGCACGAACGAATCGCGGCGCTCGCCGCCGAGCTCGAGCTGGCGTACGCGCGCTGGGACGAGCTCGAAGCCCTGCGAGCAGGGTCCGCGAACTAGGACTACACCCGTTCTCCCATGCCCAGAGAAGCGTTTCAGCTGCGGATCGACCAGTGGGCCGAGATCCACTCGCTGCCCGATTCCTGGCCGACCGCCGCGCTGCGCGACGTCCTGCGACTGGCCGACTTCGATGACGCCGTGGCGGACGATGACGTCGCCGAGATGGCGGTCATGGCGTTGCAGGATCTTCCGCCGCGGGAGGCGAGCGAGCTGGTGCTGGAGGTCCTCTTCGGCGACGCCATGAGCGCCGGCGTCCGACAGAACCTCAGCGACGATCTCGGAGACGACCGTCCGTGGGAACACTACGCGGGCGTCTCGCGTCAGGCCGGCATCTTCGAGGCCGTCGTCCTGCTGCAACGGGCATTCCCCCGGAGCTTCGGCGTGCCGGACGCCCTGCGACTCCGGGTCGAGGTGCAGGCGAAGGGCGAGGATGGCTGCGCCTGGCTGCGGTCTGGTCCGAGGCCCGCACTGTTGCTGCGGCTGTTCGCTTCGGGGATGGAAGGCGGCGCGATCTTGCGGCGGCTGTACGAGAGCGAGCTCGCGGGGGACCGCTTCCCCGACGCGAATGGCATCCTGTGGCGGATCGACGAGGTGGAACGGTCCGAGGTCCTGCAACCGACCACCTGTGTGTACGACGTCTACTCATCGTGTCAGTGGCTGGCGCCTCTCGAAGGTCACGAGCCCTGGCAGGCCGCAGGCTGGCCGGACGGGGAGACGTAGGTCGAATTCGGGGCACGCTGCCCCATTGCGCAAGTCGCAAGCGTGTCGAGGTTCAGGCGCTCGCGCCTCGCAGGGGGACGCGACCCAAAGGAGAGGAATCCAACCCATGGCTGCCAAGAAGAAGACCGCCAAGAAGAAGAGCACGAAGAAGAAGAGCACCCCGAAGAGCCGCAGCGCCCGCCAGACCTTCGACGACAACTTGAAGGCCCTCGAAAAGCAGCTTCCCACCGCGGGCGCCAAGCGCGTGAGCGAGCTTCGCAAGAACGTCCGGGATCTCGAGAAGCAGATCGACAAGGCGCGTTCGGACGCCGAGAAGCGGCTGCACAAGGCCGAGACGCAGATCCGGAAGGACGCGGTGAAGGCGCTCCGCAAGCTCGAGAAGCTGATCGAGCCCGCCAAGCCCAAGCCCCGGCGCAAGAAGAAGGCGGCCGCCAAGAAGGCCTAGGAACGCCGCGTACCCGCCGGCTAGGAACGTTCGCGGCGCTAGTCTGTCGCGCCTTCGTCCGGAACGAACTCGCCCGCGACCCAATCGGTGTCGTCGACCTGCCAGCCGCCTCCCAGGACGCGGTACAGGTCGACGACGGCGAGCAGCTGACCGAGCTGTGCCTGGGCCAGTTGGATTTCGGCCGGGAACAGCTGTTGCTGCGCGTCGAGCACCTCGTAGTAGCCGGCAAGCCCCGCGTCGTAGCGCATCAGCGAAAGCTCGACGGCTTCCTGGTAGGCGGTTACCGACCTCTCGCGAGCTTCGCGCACTCCGGCGAGCTTCTCCCGAGTGGTGAGCGTGTTCGAGACCTCGGCGAAGGCTGTCACGATCGTGCCCTCGTAGCTCGCCACCGTCTCTTCGTAGAACGCCTTCGTCCCCTTGTACTGCTCCCACAGACGGAAGCCCTGGAAGAGCGGTCCCACCGTGCTGCCCACGGCGTTCCAGACGTTGAAGCGTCCCTTGGCGATGTCGTCGAGGTGCTCGCTCTGCCCGCCGTAGAAGGCCGTCAAGCCGATGCGTGGGAAGAAGTCGGCCTTCGCGGCGCCGATCAGCGCGTTGGCGCTCTGCATCTGTCGTTCGGCCTGCACGATGTCGGGGCGGCGCTCGAGCAGGTCCGAGGGCAGGCCGGCCGGCACCGAGGGGGCGACCTGGCGCTCGACCAGGGGGACGCCGCGCGGGATCGGGCCGGGATTGCGGCCCAGCAACACGCTGATCGTGTTCTCCTGGATCGCGATGAGGCGCTCGAGCTCGGGCACCGCCGCCTGGGTGGCCGCGAGCGCGGCGTCGGCGCGGGCGGTCGCCAGCCGGGTTCCGATGCCGCCCTCGAATCGCTGGTGGAACAAGTCCGAGGTGCGTTGGAACGAAGCGACCGTCTGGTTCGCGATCTCGAGCTCGCGGTCGAGCTCGAGCAGGGTCAGATACGACTGGGCGACGGTCGTCGCGAGGGTGAGCATGACACCCCGACGCGCCTCTTCGGAGCCCAGGTAGCGCGCCTCGGCAGATTCGCTCAGGCGTCGGATGCGTCCCCAGATGTCGATTTCCCACGCGAGGGCGAGCCCTCCGAAGAAGGTGTTGAAGGTCATCGCATCTTCGCCGAACTGCTGGGGGGTGCGCTGACGCGAGAAGTTGCCCTCGCCGGTGATGCCGGGGTAGAAGGCCGACTGCGCGACACCGACTCCCGTGCGCGCCTGCTCGACCCGGTGGATGGCAACCTCGAGGTCGTAGTTGGCGTGCAGGGCTTCGCGGATCAGCGACTGCAGCACTTCGTCCTCGAAGACCTGCCACCACGCGAGGTCCGCGTAGCTCTCGGCCTCGGCCGGAGCCAGCTCGCCCCGGTACACCTCCGGCGGCGTCGTTTCGGGCCGCTCGTAGTCGGGACCCACCGCGCAGGCGGACACGAAGAGCCCCAGCGCGAACAGTGCGGGGATCCGGGGCGTCACGCGGGGTCGCCTCCGGCGCCCGATGCCTTCGGGTCCCCCCGGTGCGCGAAGCGCTCGAAGAGGACGAACAGCGCTGGCACGATGAAGATCGCAATCAGGGTGGCGGCCAGCATGCCCGTGATCACCGCCGTCCCGATCATCTGACGCGACACCGCACCCGACCCGCTCGCGACCCACAGGGGCACGCATCCGAGGATGAATGCGAAGCTCGTCATCAGGATCGGGCGCAGCCGCGCCTTCGCGCCCTTGAGCGCCGCGTCGACGATCGTCTCGCCCTTCTCGAACTCGCCCTTGGCGAACTCGACGATCAGGATGGCGTTCTTCGCGACCAGGCCGATCAGCATGATCAGGCCGATCTGTCCGAAGACGTCGCTGTCGAAGCCGCGCATCCAGAGGCCGAAGAACGCGCCGAAGACGGCGATGGGCACGGTGAGGAGCACGCTCCAGGGCAGTGACCAGCTCTCGTAGAGGGCCGCCAGGATCAGGAACACGAAGAGCAGCGACAACGCGAAGATCGCGAGCGCACCGCCTTGAGCCGCCTTCTCCTGGTAGGACATGTTCGTCCAGGCGTAGCTCATGTCTTCGGGCAGGATCTCTTTCGCCACCTCTTCCACGGCGGCCATTGCCTGGCCGGAGCTGTAGCCGGGCGCCGGCGTGCCGAGGATCTCGGCCGACCGGAACAGGTTGAAGCGGAAGGTGAACTCCGGGGCCGCGATCTCTTCCATCTTCACGAGGGTCGAGAGGGGAACCATCTCGCCCTCCTTGTTGCGCACATAGAAGCGGTCGACACCCTGGCTCGTGACCCGGTACTCCGGCTCGGCCTGCAGGAAGACCTTCCACTGACGACCGAAGCGGTTGAACTGGTTGACGTAGCTCGACCCCAGCAATGCCTGGAGGGTGCCGTAGAGCTCTTCGGCATCGACACCCAGCTTGTACATCTTGGCCCGGTCCACGCTCGCGAAGAGCTGGGGCACGTCGGCCTCGAAGAGGGTGAAGGCGCGGGCGATCTCGGGGCGAGCGTTCAGCGCCTGGATCAGGCGCATGGAGTTCTCGGCCAGATAGGTGGGCGTGCCGCCGCTGCGGTCCTGGATCATGACGTCGAAGCCGCCGGAGGTACCGATCCCCGGGATGGCGGGCGGCGGAAACGCATAGGCGCGCGCGCTCGGGAACGCGGCCATCTCTCCGTTGAGGCGGTGCATGAGCGCCTTCGCGGACAGCGCTTCGCCGCGCTCGTGCCAGGGGTCGAGCTGCACGAAGTACATCGCCGCGTAGGTGCTCGAGATGCCGGTCAGGATGTTGTAGCCGACGACCGTCGAGTAGCTCTGGACGCCCGCGGTTCCCTCGAGCAGCGCCTCGATTTCCCGGCAGGTCGCATCCGTGCGCTGCAGGGATGCGGCGTCGGGCAGGGCGACCTGAATGAAGAAGTAGCCCTGGTCCTCTTCGGGGACGAAGGAGGTCGGTAGGGTCGCGCCGAGGCCTCCGCCCACCAATGCCAGGGCCAGGAGGATCGCGAGCGGGGCGAGCATCCGGCGGATCATGAACGAGCAGGCGGTCACGTAGCCGTTCGTGGCGCGTTCGAATCCGCGGTTGAAGCCGCCGAAGAGCCGCCCCAGAAGGCCGGTGGATTCCTTCTTCGGGCGCAGCAGCAGGGCCGAGAGGGCCGGACTGAGGGTGAGGGCATTGAAGGCGGAAATGCCGACGGACAGCGCGATCGTCAGCGCGAACTGCTGATAGAGCCGCCCGGTGATCCCGGGAACGAACGCCACGGGGATGAAGACCGCCGCCAGGATCAGGGCGATGCCGATCACGGGACTCGACACCTCGTCCATGGCCTTGATGGCTGCGTCTCGGGGCGACAGGCCGTTCTCGATGCCGACCTCCACCGCCTCGACGACGACGATGGCGTCGTCGACCACCAGGCCGATGGCGAGCACCAGCCCGAGCAGGGACAGGGTGTTGATCGAGAAACCCAGTGCCGGGAAGAGCAGGAAGGCGCCGATCAGCGAGACCGGTACCGCGATCAGCGGGATCAGCGTGGCGCGCCAACCTTGCAGGAAGACGAAGACGACGAAGATGACGAGCAGCATCGCTTCGGCCAGGGTCTCGAGGATCTCCTTGATCCCCTCGGAGACCGGCAGGGTCGTATCCAGGGCGACCGCGTACTCGACGTCTTCCGGGAAGCGTTCCGCCAGGACCTTCAGCTCGTCCTTGATCGCGCCCCCGGTCGCCAGGGCGTTCGAGCCGGGTGACTGATAGATGGCGAGGATGGTGGCCGGAAGGCCTTTGTAGCGACCGATCTGGTTGTAGGTCTGAGACCCGAGATCGATTCGTGCCACCTGATCGAGCCGCACCAGCGAACCGTCTGAATTTTCGCGCAGGATGATCTCGCCGAACTCCTCGGCGGTGATCAGCCGTCCCTGGGCGCGCACCGTGTAGGTGAACTGCTGGCCCGGCGGCGCCGGCTCCGCGCCGATCTGACCCGCCGGGTTGACGGCGTTCTGGGCGTCGATCGCGTTGAGGACGTCCGAGACCGTGAGCTGCAGCTGGGCGAGTCGGTCCGCGCTCACCCACACGCGCATCGCGTAGTCCGAGGTGCCGAAGGTGGTGACCTGGCCCACTCCGGGGATGCGCTTGATGGCGTCGACGACGTTGATGGTCGCGTAGTTGCCGAGGAAGCTGGCGTCATAGCTCTCGCCCGGTGAGTAGATCGGGACGACCAGCAGGGGCAGGCCGACGGTCTGCTTGACGGTGATCCCGTAGTCCACGACCTCCGAGGGCAGGCTCGAGGTCGCCTGGGCCTGGCGATTCTGTGCGAAGACCTGGTCGAGATTGACGTCCGTGCCGACCTCGAAGCTCACCTGAAGCGTCATCGAGCCGTCGTTGGCGTTGATGGACTTGAGGTAGATCATGTCCTGCACGCCGTTCATCTGCTGTTCGAGCGGCGTGGCGACGGACTGCTCGACGGTGATCGCGTCGGCGCCGGTATAGGTGGCCGAGATCTGGATCATCGGCGGGACGATGTCGGGATACTGCGAGATCGGGAGGCGCTGGATCATGACCACGCCACCGATCACGGTGAGGATCGCGATCACGATCGCCACGATCGGTCGATCGATGAAGAAGCGCGACACCGATCAGGCTCCTGCGGCGGTGGGCTTGGGGCTGGGCTTGGAGCCAGGCTTCGAAGCGGGCGAGGACTTCGGCGTCACGGTCATGCCGGCTCGCGCCTTCTGCAGCCCCTCGATGATCACCTTCTGACCGGCCGTTACACCCTTTTCGATGATCCATTCCTCGCCGCTGCGCGGACCGAGCTCGACGACGACGAGGCTGACCTTGTCGTCCTTCCCGACGACCGCGACCTGGTTCATCCCCTGGGTCTGCTTGATGGCGCGCTGGGGAACGACCAGCGCGTCCTTTCGCAGGCTGGTCATCGCGCGGACCTTGGCGAACTGGCCGGGTCGGAGCAGGCGTTCGGGATTGGGGAACACGCCCTGGACGATGATCGTGCCCGTCGTCGCGCTCACGGCACGGCCGGTCACCGTGACGTGCCCTGGGTGCGGATACGTGCTGCCGTCGGCGAGGATCAGCTCCAGCGGGGGAGCCGTTTCGGACTTGCCGCTCGCTGTACGTTCGTCGCGGCGCCTCGCGAACGCCAGGTAGTCGATCTCGCTGATCGGGATGCTCACCTTGATCGGGTCGACCTGGGACACCGTGGTCAGCTCGGTGAGCGAGTTCACCAGGTCACCGACCTGAACCGTCGCGATCCCGGCGATGCCGTCCAGGGGCGAGTGGATCTGCGTCCATTGCAGGTTCAGGCGCGCTTGCTCGACGTTGGCCTGGGCAGCGGCGACGCTGGCGCGTCCCGCGGCCTGGGCCTGGATCGCGTTGTCGAGCTCCTGCTGACTGACGGCGCCCTTCTCGGCGAGAGGCGTGTAGCGGCGAACGTCGATATCGGCCTTGCCGAGGATCGCCTTCTCGACGTCGAGCTGCCCGGTCGCTGCGTCGAGAGCCGCCTTGAACTGGCGCGGGTCGACGCGGAAGAGCAGCTCGCCGCCCTTCACGTCGGCACCGTCGACGTATTCCTGGCTCAGCAGGTAGCCCTGGATCTTCGGGCGGATCTTGGCGTCGATCATCCCCACGGTGGAGCCGACCCACTCGGTATACAACTCGACGTCTTTCGAGACGACGTCGGCGACCACGACCTCGGGCTTCGGCGCGGCAGCCGGCGCTTCCGATTTGTCACAGGCCGCGGCGGACAGGAGAACCAGAGCCACGAATGCGGAGAACGCCGCGCTGATGTTTCCCCGCCGGCGACTCTTCGTACCGTCGAACGCTTTCACGAACACTCCCGCTCGGGCGCCGTCCGACGCCGCGCTTCCGATTCCCCCAGGCACCGTAACAGGCACTCTAACCGACTGGGCGCGGGTTCGCGCCAGATCGGAGGGGCGCTGCGACTCCATCAACGGTAGGCCGGAGCCAGACGCGGCCACGGGCGCGACTGCTCGACGATTCGCGCGAGCCGCAGCGCGACGTCATCTGCGTGACGGCGGGTCATGATCTGCAAGCCGACAGGCAGGCCGTCGCGGGTGACCCCTGCCGGCACCGACACCGCCGGGTTCCAGCACAGGTTCGCGAGCATCGTGAACGGCACGGACATCGCCGGATGCACCTCGCGCCCGTCGATGGTCCCGGGCGGCGGGCCTTCCGCCACGTGGGCGGGGATCGCCGTCGTGGGCGTCACGAGGACGTCGACCGCTTCGAAGATGTCGGCCACGCTCGCCTCGAGCGCGGTGCGGCTGCGCAAGACCTTCGTGTACCAGGGCAGCGGGATACCTTCGGTGGCCTCGAGACTGTTCCGGATGTTGCTGCCGAAGTCGTCGGCGCGCGCCGGCCAGTCCCCCTTCTCGAGGTGCAGCCAGACGTCGATGGCGGACGAATTGGACCACGCCCGAAACAGGTCCTCGAGGGCGAGGGGCGCGTCGGCTCTCTCGAGTCCGGCGTCTTCGATCAACGTGGACGCGGCCGCCGCGCACAGCTCGCGCACCTCCGGGTCGACGGCGGCGAAGCCCAGATCGTCGGACCACATGCAGCGGAGGCCGGCTACGTCCAGTGTCTCGATGGCGTCTTCGTAACGGACGCCGGAAGCGGGGAGCGAGGTGCGATCCCGGTCGTCGGGTCCCGCGGCGACGTCGAGATGCCGGGCGGCGTCGCGGACGCAGGTGACGAGTGCTCCCCAGACGGCGGTTTGCGACGTCGTCGCGCCTTCTCGCGGGATGCGCCCGAAGCTGGGCTTGTGCCCGACGAGGCCGCTGTAGGCGGCGGGAATGCGCGTCGACCCGCCACCGTCGCCGGCGGTCGCAAAGGGCACGAGGCCCGCGGCGACGGCGGACGCGGATCCGCCGCTCGAACCGCCCGGAGTGCGATCGAGACTCCAGGGATTGCGGGCGACTCCCCAGGCCCGCGAGCGGGTCCAGCTGATCGCCCCGAACTCGGGGGCGGCGGTGACGCCCACGGGCACGGCTCCCGCGGCGCGCAGCCGCGCGACGTGGACGCTGTCTCGATCCTGCACGGGGCGCCCCTTGCCGAGTAGCGAGCCGTGGGTGAGCGGCAGACCTGCACAGGAATCGGCGTCCTTCACGCCGAAGGGCACGCCGGCGAGCGGGCCCGGGTCTTCACCGCGCGCGATCCGGGTGTCGACGTCGTCAGCGCAGCGGCGTGCAAGCGCCGCGTCTACGGCGATGAATGCACCCAGCGCTTCGGCGTGCTTCGCGATTCGTTCGAGTGAGGCGTCGACGCAGTCGCGCGCGCTTCGCTCGCCCCGTCTCACCTGCTCGGCCTGCTCGACGACAGTCTCCATTCCCACCTCCGTCTGCGTTGCGAGAACGACGGAGCCTACCGGAGAAGGCCGACGCGAGCGGCTCGATCTGTGAGGAGCTACCGGCGCTTGCGGAACAGGCTGTCGGGGTCGACCGGCGTCTTGTAGCCGCGCCATTCCCGCTCGAGCGGGCGCTTCGGGAACTCGATCGCGATCGGTGTGGGGGCCAGCGCCAGGGCAGCTCGCACCCGATCGGCTGCGACGGCCGTCAGGGCCGACCCCAGCAACGCGCCGGCCAGCGCGCTGAGGGCGAGCGTGCGCAGGGCCGTCGAACGACGGGCAGATCGGGCGGAATGGGCGGAAAGGAGCGGGCGATCGTTCAGGCTGGTGCTCATGACTCTTTACTCCCGATTGGGCGCGTGAAGGGATCATCGGTGAACGAATTCGAATAGAGAATGGGAGAATTTATAGTTCTGCTATGCGTATTCGTATGGCTGTTCGTACGTCCGAGTCGCCGCCGCCTTCCCTCGATCCGCTTCGATCCCTCAACTGGTCGTCTTTGAAGGACTTTCTCGTCGTGGCCCGGGACGGCAGCCTGTCCGCGGCCGCTCGCGATCTCGGCGTCAGCCAGCCCACCTTGAGCCGACGGATCGCCGCCCTGGAAGAGAGCCTGGCCGTCGAGCTGTTTCGCCGCAGTCCGCAGGGGCTCGAGCTGACCGAAGCCGGTGAGGCCCTGATCGAGCCCGCGCGCGAAATGGAGCGCGGCGCCCAGTCCGTAGAGCTCGCAATGACTGGCCGGGACCGCGCACTCGCCGGGCTCGTGCGGATCACCGCCACCGACGGAATCGCCGTCGAGTGGCTCACGCCGGCGCTGGCGAAGTTCCGCGAGCGCTATCCGGGCATCGCCTTCGAGATCATCATCCGGCTCAACGCCGTGGACATGCTGCGCCGCGAGGCGGACATCGCCATCCGCCTGGGCCGTCCGCGCCAGGCCGAGCTCACTGCTCGCCGGGTCGGCGAGCTGGTCCTCGGCCTCTATGCATCCCGCGTGTACGTCGACGCGCACGGGTTGCCCCGGAACGCCGGGGAGCTCGCCGATCACCTCGCCGTGGGCTTCGACGAGGGCGACCTCTACACCGGCACCGGCGGCTTCGTCGACCAGCTGATCGGCCCCGCCCGTGTGGTGTACCGAGCGAACACGATGCCGGGGCAGCTCGCCGCGATCCGGGCGGGCTTCGGAATCGGCGGTCAGGCCTGCTTCATCGCCAATCGCGATCCGAGCCTCGTCCGTGTGCTGCCCGAAGAGGCGGAGCTGCGCGCGGAGCTCTGGCTCGTCACCCATCCCGGCCTGCGCCGAAGCGCTCGCATTCGCGCGACCTACGACTTCCTGGCGGAAGAGCTGATCGCATCGAGGGCGCTGCTGGCAGGCGAGATGTCATAGGGGCCGTGCGGGACGGGTAGCCGGAGCGCGAAGCGTGCTCCGCCGAGGGGGCTCGCATCGACCTCGAGCTGGCCGCCGTGGTCGCGCACCAGATCGAATGCGATCGAGAGGCCCAGGCCGCTCCCCTGGTCCGGGCCCTTCGTCGTGAAGAAGGGGTCGAAGATGCGATCGAGCAGCGCGTCGGGGATCCCCGGACCGTTGTCCTCGACGGTGACCGTGACTGTGTCCGACGTCGCGCTCGTCGAGACCCGGACCTTCCGCTCCTTCTGATGCGCGACCGCCTGGGCGGCGTTCAGGAGCAGGTTGAGCAGTACCTGGATGAGCTCTCCCTGAGAGCCCGACACAGCGGGCAACGCCGGGTCGAAGCGCCTCTCGACGGG
This sequence comes from Deltaproteobacteria bacterium, assembly GCA_029261855.1. Taxonomy (GTDB): domain Bacteria; phylum Myxococcota_A; class UBA9160; order UBA9160; family UBA4427; genus JAJDAN01. The sequence continues at coordinate 171,600 of JAJDAN010000089.1, read as the reverse complement.
ACATTGAAAGCGCCCGAGGACTGCCATGCGAATGGCCTCGTTGGCGACCTCGGTGAGATCGAGGGGTCGCCGACCCGGGTCGATGTCGCGCGAGAGCCCGCGGATCCCGGAGACGATCTCGGCGATGCGCTCGATCCCCTGGCGCGTCTCGGCGAGCACCTCGGGCATCTCGGCGAGAACGGCGGCTTCGGCAACGTCGCCGCCCGCCAGCCGCTTCGCCAGCTCGGCACCCTCGCTCAGGTGACCGAGGTTCGACCGCACGAAGGCAAGGGGATTGTTCACTTCGTGGGCGATCCCGGCCGCCAGCAGCCCCACGCTTTCGAGCTTCTGTGCGACGCGCAGTCCGCGTTCGGCGCGCAGCTCCGGAGATCGGTCGTGCAGTACGACGAAGTAGCCGGCGCTCGCTCCCGCGACGCCGGTGACCCGTGCCGCCTGCAGCCGAAAGCGCCGACCGTCGCTGGCCTTCAGGTCGGGGCAGGCGACGGAACCGTGCTCGAACACCGCGCGAGCGACGTCGGCGCCCTGCTCGGGAGCGATCTCGGCGAGAAGGTCGGCGAGCGGGATCTCGCGCGGGAGCTGCTCGACGGCGACCAGGGTCTCGGCTGCGGGGTTCAGGTCGACGATGCGTCCGTCCGGGTCGGCGATCACCACTGCGTCGGCCAGGTGCTCGATCACGTCGCGGCGCAGCAGGGGCAGGTCTTCGAAGGTGCGGCGTCGGAGCAGGATCGGGTAGAGCAGGGCGGCGGAGATCCCGAGCGACGCAGGCGTCGGATCGATCGGCCACGGCACGATGTGGAACAGATAGGTGGCTGCCACCACCTGGGGAATCAGCGCGACCGCGAGCAGGTTCGCCGCGCTCCAGCGCTCGTCCTGCGCGGCCAGGCTGCGTGCCCGTTGCAGCAGCACCAGCGTACTGGAAACGCTGCAGGCGAACGCCCAGGCGATCATGCCCCAGAACAGGGGGCCACGTTCGAAGCGTTCGAACTGGATATGCGCAAAGGCGCCGTGTGCCGGGTTCGTGACGAAGGCGATGTAGAGCAGCACCCCGGGTAGAACGAGCCAGAGCTTTCTCCGCGGGTGCGCCTCGAAGAACTGGGGCCTCGCGACGTTCAGCGACAGCATCAGCCAGATGACGGGGACTGCGTTCACCCCGAGGAAGACCAGGTGGTGGGCCGCCATCATCTGCTCATGGTCCACCGGCATGGCCCGCCAGACCGCACCGCCGGACCAGATCAGGATGCCACCGACCAGCAGCAGCAGATAGCGGTGAAGCGCTCCGGCCGGGCCTCGCGCGAGCACGAGTGCGCCGAGCACGCAGCTGAGAGCGAAGGTCGTAGCATTGGCGACGGCGACAGCGTTCACGGCGAGTCTCATCGGCGAGCCGCCGCCTCGGGTTTATGCCGGGCGAAGCGATCCGGGCCGCGGCAGGGCTGCCCCTGCCCCGATCTAGGCGGTCTTCGGCCCCGAGCGTGCGGCCAGCAGCAGCACCGCGACGATCACCAGCTCGACGGCGAACGCGGATCCGCTCTCGGGCGCGAAGCCATCCAGCGCCATTCCCAGCACCCGACCGACCGCCACGCAGCCGACCAGCACCGCCGCCGCCTGCAGCCAGTGACCCTGCTTTCGGACGAGCCCCAGCACGCACAGCAGCGCGCCGCCGACGAACAGACCGCCAATGTCGCCGCGCGCTGTGTTCAGGGCCACGGGGCTCGCCAGGGTCATGGCCTGCTCGGCGGCGATGGTCGTGGGCGCGAGCATCCAGCGAGCGCCCAGCATCGCGAACAGGGCAGCGACCACGCCGACCAGGATCCTCAGTGCAATCGACATCGTGTCTCCTTTTCTCGTCGTCTCGCGAACGGGTTGCGGCTTCCAGTCCCGGTGTCGCATGTGGGCGGGCTGAGCCTCGTGCTTGGCCTGGCGCGCGCGGTCCGCGAGCCACTCGAACCACTCGCCCCAGGACGGTTGGTTCTGCGCGGCGCGCATGTCCTGCTGCCAGATGGCGAGCTTGCGGACATGGTGACGATGATGCCGCCAGCCAGATCGAGGAGCAGACCGAGAGGGGCGATGCGCCGGAAGACCGACATCTCGGCCAGGTTTGCGAGAGTCGCGAGGGACAAGCCGGTCATGAATCGCTCGCGTCGTTTGCGATCCGCGGGCGCAGACGTTCGAAGCGCGCTGCAATCGCCGATAGAGCGCTCGGCGTCGCCGTCGCGGCGACTCTCTGCTGCAGCTCGCGGACGCGACGGATGTCGTCCGCGTGGGTCGCGAGGAACCTGTCGAGGGGAATGCTCGGGTCGTCCGGCTTCCCGATCAAGACGTGCTCGGTGATGGCGCGCTGCAGGTCGAGCAGATTCTGCCGCAGATCCGCCAGGATCATCCGGTCCCAGAAGGTGCCGCTGTGAATCGAAACCAGGCGCTCGTACATCCAGTTGAGCCCGGCTCGCTCTCCCAGGTGGGTGTAGACCCGGGCCGCCTCGACCGGGGACATCGACGTCGTCTCGATCACGCGCAGGATGTTGAGGCCCCGGTCCGCGAGGGGCAAACAGGCCACCCGATCGGCCAGGTCACGCGGGAGCCCGGCTTCCGTGAAGCGATTGCGGCGCTCGTCGAGGCGGCGGAGCTCACTCGGCGCGAGGAAGTTCCGCAGTCCGGCGAAGAGTCCGTCGAGTGCCACGCGCCAGCGCTGGGCGCGCTCGAGGTCGAGCCCGGCAATCCCGGCCTTGACCAGGAAGCGGGCCACGGTGCGGACCCCGTCGTCGAGTTCGACGAGCATCGCGTAGATGGAGGCGCGCGACATCGACGTCTCGTCCTCGATCTGACGGCGTACTTCCGGTACTCGCATGACGTCGGCGGCCAGCAGCATGGCGGCCGCGGTGGTCGCGGCGTCCACACCGAGCTCGCCCTGCAGCGAGGGGAAGAGGGCCGCGCCGCCGTCGTCCACCAGCTGGTTGACGACGCACAGGGTGGCGATCTCCGCGCGCAGGCGGTGGCCCTCGAGTGCTTCGGGTAGCTCGTCGCGGAAGCGCGCCGGGAAGTACGAGCGGTAGATCGGTTCGAGATAGGGGCTCTCGGTGAAGCCGCTGTCGTGGAGCGCGGCCTTGAGCTCGAGCTTGGCGAGCCCGAGCAGCACGGCCAGCTCGGGCCGCAGCAATCCTCGCCCCTCGGCGGCGCGGGCGCGCAGGGCTTCCGCGTCCGGCAGGTCGAGGTCCGACGGCGCGTAGCCGGCGTGCTCGCACAGACTGGTGAGGGCGTTCGCGAACGCTTCCGAATCCTGACGCGAGCGGATCTCGTCGAGCGAGATCGCCATCGCCTGTCCGCGGTTGTGGGCGAGGGTGCTCTCGCAGGCCTGCTCGGCCACGTCGAAGAGCAAGGCGCGACGTTCTTCCGGGCTGAGCCGTCCCGAACGCACCAGCGGCGCCAGCGCGATCTTGAAGTTGACCTCGTGATCCGAAAGGTCCACACCCGCACTGTTGTGGATGGCGTCGGTGTCCATGCAGACGCCGTTCCCGGCGGCTTCCACCCGGGCGGCCTGGGTGAGGCCCAGGTTGCCGCCTTCGCCCACGATGCGGGCGCGCAGCGCGCCGGCGTCGATGCGGACGGCGTCGTTCGCGCGGTCGCCGACCTCGGCATGGTTCTCGTGAGCGGCCTTGACGTAGGTCCCGATGCCACCGTTCCAGAGGATGTCGACGTCCAGGCCGAGGATGGCCCGGACGACCGCCTGCCCGCTGGCCTCGTCGCCGAGCCCCAGGCGCGCACGGAGCGCCTTCGGTATCGGGATGCGCTTCGACCCACGCGGCCAGACGCCGCCGCCTTCCGACAGGATGTCCTTCGCGTAGTCGTCCCAGCTGGAGTTCTTCAGCTCGAACAGACGCTTGCGCTCGGCAAACGAGCGATCCGGGTCCGGGTCCGGGTCGAGGAAGACGTGGCGGTGGTCGAAGGCAGCGAGCAGCTTCGCGCGCCGCATCAGCAGCAGGCCGTTGCCGAAGACGTCTCCCGACATGTCGCCGATGCCCGCGACCTCGTAGCTGTCTCGTTCCGGGTCGACCCCGAGACCGAAGAGGTGGTGCTTGACGCATTCCCATGCGCCGCGCGCGGTGATCGCGTAGCGCTTGTGGTCGTAGCCCTCCGACCCACCGGATGCGAAGGCGTCGCCGAGCCAGAAGTCCCGGCTCAACGCGATCTCGTTCGCGGTGTCCGAGAGGTGCGCGGTCCCCTTGTCGGCTGCCACCACCAGGTAGGGGTCGTCGCCGTCCAATCGGAGCACGCCCGCCGGCGGCAGGACGTTACCCTCGGGAGAGAGGTTGTCGGTCACGTCCAGCAGGCTCGCGATGAAGACGCGGTACTGCTCGTCGGCGCCGGCACGCGCTTCCGCGGGCGAGAGTCCCTCGCGGCGCATGACGAACCCGCCCTTCGCGCCGACCGGGACGATGATCCCGTTCTTGAGCATCTGGGTGCTCATGAGATCGAGGACTTCCACGCGCAGGTCGTCGTGGCGGTCGCTCCAGCGCAGTCCGCCGCGCGCGACCGGTCCGCCGCGCAGGTGGATGCCCGTGAGCTCGGCCGAGTGCACGAAGATTTCCCGATGCGGAACCACGCCCGACAGCTCGCCGATCCCGCGTGGGTCGAACTTCAGGACGACTCGGTGCGGCCGGGAGGCGGGCGCGAAATAGTTGGTTCGCACCGTCGCGCGGATCAGGTCGAAGAAGCCCCGTAGGGCCCGGTCCTCATTGAGCGCGGTGATGCGGTCCCGGTAGGACTGCAGCGCCTGCTCGAGGTCCTGCGCCCGAGGTGCCCGCTGGGTGTCGTCGAGAGTCGGATCGAAGCGCGCCTCGAACCAGTGCACGAGCATGCGTGCGGCGACCGGGTTGTCGATCAATACGCGGCATAGGTAGGGCCTCGACAGCACGCCCTGGATGCGAAGGAAGTACTCCTGATAGGCCCGCAGCAGGTCGACCTGTCGCCAGTCGAGGCCGGCGGCGAGCACGAGAGCGTTGAGCGCGTCGCTCTGCATCTCGCCGGTCAGCGTGGCCTGGAGCGCGTCGGACAGGTTGGGGGAGATGGCGTCGAGATCGTCCTGGGTGGTGCCGAGCGGCAGGATCCGCAGGGATTCGATGAAACATTCGGGCCGATCCGCCGGCGAGATCTCGAAGAGCTGGGCGTCCAGCACCTGGAGGCCGAAGTGGTCGGCGATCGGAAGGACATCCGAAAGCAGGGGACTTTCGGCCAGATAGAGGCGAAGGGTCGAGGTTTCGCGTTCGTCATCGTCGCGATCGAAGAAGAGCGCGCACTGGGGCTGCCCGGCTTCTGCCAGCGCTTCGAGACCCCGTACGTCGCGGACCGCATCCGTCGCGTGGGTGGCGACGTGGAGGGTCTCTGGGAAGGCGCGTTCGTAGCGCGCGGCGAGACTGCGGGCCGCGTCGCCGTCGAGGGCCTCGCGCAGGGCGTCGAGCAGCTGGTCTTCCCAGGGCGAGCACAGCTGCCGCACCTCCTCCTCGAGGCGCGACAGATCGGCGTGGATCGTCTCGCCTTCTGCGGAGGTGCAGAAGCAGTGAACGATCGCGGCACCTTCCTCGACGAAGGAGGTGCGGTCGTCGATGAAGCGAGCGCCCGTGCGCCGCATCAGCAGCTGTCGGATCTCGACCCGCAGGTCCTCGCGGTAGTGCTCGCGCGGGATCACGATGGCGGCATAGAGAAGCCGCCCGCGCGGGTGGGTTCGAGTCACCAGCCGTACGGACTTCGCGGACGCGGCCGATACCAGCTCGGGAAGCAGGTCGGCGAGACGATCCACGTCGGCGCCCACCAGCAGCTCGACGGGGAGCGAGTCGAAGGCCGTGACGATGGCCTGGTGCGCGTGCGACCCATAGGTCAGGCCCATGCGATCGATCAGCTCGCGCAGGCGTTCGGACAGCAGCGGGATCTGAGACCCCGGCGTGCGCAGGACGCGGCGTGTGAAGAGCCCGACGAGGATCGTGAAGCCGGTGAGATTTCCCCCTTCGTCGTGTTCCTTGACGAAGATGCGGTCGAGCCGGCCCGCGCGGTGGATGCGCGATTCCATGTGCGACTTGCTGATCAGGATGATGCGCGGGTCCTCGAGGTCTTCCCGGATCTCTGCGGGGACCGCGTCTCCGCGCAAGGGCTCCTTCAACCGGCTGGCACCGTCGTCTCGCCACATCCCGAGCCCGGTCTGAGGGATGATCTGGACCTCGAGCTCGCCGCCGGCTCGGCTGGCCCGGTAGCGGCGGGTCCCGACGAGCAGGAAGCGGCCGTCGATCACCCAGTCGAGAAAGCTCTGGACGCGCTCGGTGCGGTTGGTCCCGCCCTCGATGGAGGGCCCCGCGAACTCGAGGTTCGCGCTGAGCTCGCGGACGGCGCGGATCATGCGGCGGTGGTCCTCGGTGACGTCGGCCACCCAGGACATCACCTGCCGCACGTGATTCTCGAGCTCGCGGAGACGGCGCGGCGCCTCGATCGGCGGCGTGAACTCGATATAGACGTAGGACTCGCTCGGCTCGCCGTTCGAGCCCGGCTGGATGTCGAGCAGCTGACCCGAAGCGTCCCGGACGACCCGCAGGATGGGGTGGATGACCAGGCGTTCCTGGACCCCAAAGCGCGCCAGCACCAGCTCGAGGGTGTCGAGGATGAAGGGGCGATCGTCCTGGAGCGTCTCGAGCACGCTGTGGCCCGGTCGGTCCGGGCAGTTCCGCACGCGGACGCAGGTCTGCCCCGGCTCCCGCAACCGGATCCACTCGAAGGCCTCCGTCGTCAGGGCGGCGAGGGCAACCGGTCCACCGCTGGGGTGGGACTCGACGCCCTCGAGCAGCCGCCTCGCGCAGCGGTCGAAGAGGGGGCGGTCGTCCGCGGCGATTCGTTCGGATGCGCTCGAGACAAGGGCTTCGAGAGCGGTGTCGTCCATGGCGGGAGACTGTAGTCGATAGGCCGCCGGCTCCGTCAGATCTCGAGGTAGCGCAGGCTGTGGTCGGGTAGCTCCGAGTACATGGCGATCGCGAGCGCCAGCAGGATGTAGACGAGAACCGAGACCAGGGCTGCCCGGACCGGCGAACCGAGCTTCCGCACGAGCCACAGATACATCATCGCGTTGCCTCTCCCAGGAAGATCACCCGCAGGATCGCCATCGCCTGGGTAAGCGTATCGCTCCGGGTGATGGCAAAGCTCAGGATCACGAAGTTCACGGTGAGTAGCGTCGAGACCGGCGTGGCGATCGCCGGCGGAAGCCTCCAGCCGGGTGGGATGGCCGTGCGGACGCGTTGCCACTGCTGCCAGGCCAGGATCCCCGCCCCGTGATAGAAGCCCCAGACGACGTAGCGCGGCGAAACTTCGTGCCAGAGGCCGAAGATCAGCATCGACGCGATCACACCCGCGGACGGTCGTCGCAGGCTGAACGCGATCGGAGCGAATACGTAGTCCCTGCACCAGCTCGACAGCGACATGTGCCAACTCTGCCAGAACCGGTTGATGTTCGGCCGGAAGAACGGATAGTCGAAATTCTCGGCGATGCGGAAGCCCAGCAGCGCAGACAGACCGATGGCGATGTCGCAGTAGCCGCCGAAGCGGAAGTACAGGTCCAGCCCGTACTCGAGGCAATGGAGATAGGCGCCGAGCCGCGTCTGGTCGCCTCCCAGCTCCGCGGCGACGACCCCCAGCTTGGTCTGGACCAGGTAGTTGGCGACGACGATCACCTTGAAGTGACCGAAGAGGATCCGCTCGAGACCGGCGACGAAGAGCTTCGCGTCCCAACGCCGGCGGTGCTCGTCTCGCAGGAACTCCGGGAAGCGATTGATCGGTCCCACCGTCAGCGTGGGAAGAAAGAACGCATAGGCGAGGAACTGGCCGAGCGAGTGATCCGGCAGGGCGCGCTTCTGCGACTCGATCAGGTAGTGGGCCAGGCGCAGCAGATAGAAGCTCGCGCCGAGCAGGACGAAGGGCTCGGCGGATTCGCCGACGGTCCGGTCTCCTGCGTAGTCCTGGACGAGCTTGTAGCCCAGCAGGACGATGACCAGGCCGGCGACTCCGATGCTGCGACCTCGTTGTGCTCCGGACTTCGCGAGGAAGAAGCAGGCGGGAGACAATGCCGCGAGCAGGAGCCACGATTCGGCTTCGCGCGCGAAGATCATCCACCCGGTTCCGGACGCGATGAGGAGATGGATCTGCAGCCTTCGCGGAGTGACCCAGAAGACCGCGACGAAGGCGGCCCACAACGGCAGGAGCGACAGGCCGGCGAGGCTCAAGGGCGCGGGTCCCGGAACGCGGCGGTCGTCGCGATCCACTTCCCGAAGGTCGCCCGGCCTTCTCGGTTGAGGTGGGTGTAGTCCGCGTAGAACTCGTTCTTCTGGGGGGCAAACGCGAGGTAGCGGACTCCCGGTTCCGCCTCGCCAACGGATTCCACGGCTGCTCGGAAGCGTTCGAGTTCTGCGACGAACTCGGCTTCGAGCCGCTCGCTGCGGCCGACGTCGAGGATCACGACCCGTGCGCGGTTCGCGACCAGCTCGCGGACGATCTCGAGGTGGTCGGGTTCGAGGGCGTGGAAGTCGCCGAAGCGCCTGTCCATGGCGTCCCGTCGCTTCGCGAGGCAGGCGGCGTCGCACTCGCCCACGGGACGTATGCTTTCCTGGCGCATCTGCTTCTGCAGAAAGTCCGGCCACAGGCGCTCGACGCGGTCGCGCAACCGCTCGACGAAGGTGAAGTAGAAGTCGCCCGGCTTCGGACTCTTGAAGTCGCGTGCCACGAACACGTCGCTGTGAAGGAGGATCGTCTTGGGGCAGCTCGGAAGTGTGCGGATCAGCGGGTAGAAGAGCCGCAGGTCGGTGCTGCCGTAGCGCGTCAGGATGCGCAGCTCTCGCTTCGAATCGATCTCGGTCGAGGTCAGCGTCCAGCGTCCAGCCGGCCGGGAGGGGAGCGTGTCGAACGCCGCGAGCATCACCGAGCTTCCCAGGGCGAAGACCGTGTGCTCGTCGCAACCCTCGGCCATCAATTCCTCGGCGCTTCCGGGGAGTGCGTACAGGAAGGTCGGGTCGTAGAATTTCCATTCCACGTCCGCGCCCCGATGCAGGGCGTGGAAGCCAGCGATGACCGAGGCGCAGCCGAGTAGCCCGGCAAGCAGGGTCGCCAACCAGATGAGCGCGCCCCGGTCCCTCAGCGGCTTTCCCCGGCGCTCCCCGTTCGGGTCTCGACGATCTCCACGGTCGACCGGAGGTCCGACATCTGCATGATCTCGGTGGTCGACAGCTCGATCCCGAACGCGCTTTCCAGGGTCAGGGCCAGGTTCACGTGGGCGAGCGAATCCCAGCCGGACGTGTTTTCCGGTGACGATCGCAGGCTCAGTGCGTCGACCGGGCAGCGGAAGACGTCGGCAGCGATGGCGAGGACGTTCTGCTCGACGCTTGCCCCGGACAGCGCGCTTCCCTGGCGGCGCCGCTCCTGATAGGCGCGCTTGGCGTCCTGGGCGAGGACCTTGCCGGAGGGGCCGTGCGGCAGCGCGTCGACGACGAGCCAGTCCTTCGGGACCTTGTAGGCGGACAGCTGATCCCGGCACCAGGCGACCAGACCGGGCTCGTCGAAGTCGTCGGCGCTGCGCGGGACGATCAGCGCGACCAGGTTCTCGCCCCATTCGCGGTGGGGGACACCGAACGCGAAGGCCTCGGCGACGTTCGGATGGGTCTGAAGCAGCTCGCTCACTTCTTCCGGATGGATGTTCTCACCGCCCGAGATGACGACGTTCTTGATGCGACCGTCGATGTAGAAGAAGCCCGCGGCGTCCCGATGCGCGAGATCACCGGTCCGCAGCCAGCCTGCGAGGAAGACGTCCTGATCGGGCGCGTTCAGATAGCCCGGGAAGACGTTGTCGCCCCTCAGCAACAGCTCGCCCGAAGTTCCTGCACCCACTTCGTTGCCTTCTTCGTCGACGACACGCGCCTCGCAGTCCACGGGCTTGCCGATCGATCCGACGCGGTGGCTGTCCGGGTCGGGGCCGCTGAAGATGCCGCCCGTTACCGTTTCGGTGAGGCCGTAGAGGTTGGCGATGGTCACTCCGAACGTGTCCTGGAAGTCCTTCCACAGCTTCTCTTCGAGGTGGCCCGCGGCCGAAACGACGAAGCGGAAGTCGTCCGTCGCGAAGCTGTCCGCGAACTTCGAGCCCAGGCGCAGGACCAGCGCCAGCACGGTCGGGACGCAGATGAGATGCGTGGCGCGCTTGCCGTAGATGGAATGCAGCAGGGGTTCGATGTTCCGAATGCTGAAGTCGAAGGGCCGGAGCCAGGTTGCGCCGTTCGCGCACGCCACCGCCGGGCCCTGGATGACGCCGTCGGCGTGGGACAGGGGCAGCAGGTTCAGGATGCGCGAGTCGGGTCCGTACGAGAATTGTCTGCTCAGGGTTCGCAGATGGGTGAAGAGGGCTCGTCGCGTGCACGGGACCGCCTTGGGGGTGGAGGTCGAGCCCGAGGTCATGATCACGTAGGCGGTCTGGTCGTCGGGCCAGGCGCCGGGCGGCGCCTGCGGCTTCACCGCGCCGAGTGCCGCCTGGAGGTGGTCCGCTGCCGGATTCGGCTTCTTCGCGCGAAGCAGCTTGTCGAGGACATTGCGCTTCGACGGCTTCCCGATGGGCAGGATCAGCTTCCAGGTCCGCTCGGGTGCGCCGCAGCGCGCCGAGGTCGGGGTGTCCATCAAGCAGCCGGCCGGGTTGGTCACGTCGCACAACACGTCGAACTCGCGGCGCGTCATCTCCGGCGCCGCGATGACCGCCGTCAAGCCGTTGTCGATGAGCGCGAACAGCAGCGCAGTGACCCAGGAAGGGTCTCGCGAGGCGATGACGACCCGGTCGCCCGGTTCCAGCTCCGTCTGGTCGAGGTAGCTCGTCAGGGCGCCGATGCGATCGCGAAGCTCGCCGTAGCGAAGTCCCGGGTCTCGCTCGAGAAAGACCTTGCTGGCCTTCTGGGCGGAGGCCAGCGCGTAGAAGCTCGTGGCGGCCGGGTGCTCTTCGTCTAGCTGCATCCGAACATCCTACTCCGGTCGACCTTGCCGTTCGACGCGCGATGGATCTCCGAAACGGCGCGCACGTCGTCCGGCCGTTTCTTGAGCCCCAGGACGCGGTCGATTTCCTGAAGAAGCCGGTTGCGTGTTTCCGTCGCATCCCGCCCCGGGGCGAGCACGGCGAACAGCACCAGCCCGCCGCCTTCTTCGTCGGGCCGCTCGAGGCAGCATGCGTCGGCGAGACCCGGGACGGACAGGGCCACGCGCTCGATCTCCTGGAGGTAGAGCAACTCGCCGTGGCGGTTCTTGACCTGGTCGTCGACTCGCCCGACGAAAGAGAGCGAGCCGTCGGACATGCGCCGGACGATGTCGCCCGTCCGGATCCAGCCGTCCTGCTGCCGGACCGAGCTCGGCGTGGAGGGTTCCCAGTAGCCGAGCATGTTCGAGGGGCTGAAGATCCGCAGCTCACCTGTTTCCTCGCCCTCCTTCTCATCTCTCCCCTCGCCGTCGCCCGGCCCTGTCAGGACCCGATCGCCGTTCATGATCTGGGCGATCGCGCCGGCCGGGACTCCCAGGTCTCCCTCGAGCCGGCCGTCGAGGGGGTCGGCGGTGCAGATGCCGCCGGTTTCCGTGAGGCCGTAGTAGGAACGCACGGGTGCGCCCAACCAGGCCTCGATCTCGCTGCAGGTGCTCTGGGGCAGTGCCTGGCCGGTGGTCAGGATCAGCTGCAGCCGGGGCGGGCGAGCTTCCTGCAGCAGTCGGTCCCGGGATGCGCGCAGCTGCTGAAGCAGCGCCGGTACCGTCGCGAGGATGTCGATGTCGTGCTCGCCGAGCAGTCGAAGTACCCGGGCCGGGAGCATCAGGCCCGGGTCGGGCACGACCACCGTCGCGCCGGCTACGAGTGCCGCTAGCGCGGGGTTTCGCAGCCCACTCATGGTGTGGGCCGGACCGAGAGACAGAAGTCTTTCGCCCGGCTTCCAGTCGAAGTGTCGAGCCAGCTCGTGCGCGCTGTGGAGCAGCCCGCGCTGGTCGAGTCGCACCGCTTTCGGTGTCCCCGTCGAGCCCGACGTGAAGAGCACCAGCGCCGTATCGTGGGGCTTCGGTTCCTGTATGAAGCCCGCCTCCCGATCGAGATGGGGGGCGATGCGATCCGAGTAGAAGGCGCGCGTCGGTCCGTCCGTGCCGTCTTCCGGGTCCGGGGTCAGGCTGTCGAAGGCGAGGCACTCGCGGTCGAGATCGAGATCCGAGAAGACGATGGCCGGGGACATGCGGCTGACGATCTGGTGCACGACATCCGCGGGCAGGGTCGGATCGACGGGGACGGCGATGCGCCCCGTCAGCCAGCACGCCCACACGACGAGGAGAAGCTCGGGGCAGTTCGGGGTGTGGATGAGTACCCGGTCCTGGGCGGCCGTTTCTTCCAGCAGCCAATGTGCAGTGGCGGCCACGAGACTCGAGACCGCCGGCCAGTCGTACTCCGATCCATCCTCGGCGAGGATCAAGGGCGCCTCGCCGTAGCGCTCGCCCAGACCGGGATAGAGGTCGGCGAAGTGCGCCGGCAGGTCGCGCTGCACGCGAAGACTTCCGTAGTAGTCCTGGAGTCTCGCCATCGCCTGGGAGACCGAGGCTGCGAACACGATCTCCCGTTCCCGCAGACGATCGACGGCGGCCAGCACCACCGGCCCGGAGATCGCCAGGGCGTCTGCGATCTCCGCGAGGGTGAGCGCGCCGGCGGCCAGGAAGAGGACCTGGACCTCGAGATCGGACAGGCGCGAACCGAGCACCCTGGCGAGGCGCTCTTCATAGATGGGATGACGTTCGAGGATGTCCCGAGCCGCGTCGTCGGCCTGGCGGACTGTGACCGTCGCCGTGTCGAGGTCGATCCGCAGCAGGGGATTGGTCACGAGACGATCGGTCCCTTCGCAGGGGCGCCGATGTTCGGTTCGGACGCGGCGGCCCTGCCAGCTCCGCGCGGCGATCAGGACCGCGGCGTTGTAGTGAGCCGTGTCCGGATCGTCGCAGATCGCGAACTCGTCCCCGCAGTCGAAGAGGTCCGGCTCGGCGAGCAGGTAGGCGGAGTTCGGGCGGTCGACGAAGAGCGGGTCGAGCTGTGCCTTCCACTCGCGACCGTGTAGCTGTCGGCAACCCCGTTCGAAGAACGGGTCCGGCTCGCTGTTGCTGAGATGGACGTGCGGGAAGAAGAGCACCGCGGCGTCCCGCGCGACGCGGCGACATTCGGATAGGAAGACGTCGGGCGCGTAGCGGTGGAGCGAATCGAGGCCGACCACCAGGTCGATACAGCCATCGGCCAGGGGAAGGGCCTCGTCGGGGTGCGTGAAGACGATCGTGAGGTTGGGGAGACGTCGTTCCGCGCTCAGCCAATAGGCGAAGCCCCGGTAGCCCAGGACGTTCGAGTTGCCCTCCCAGATCGATAGCACCTGCTGGTCCGGAAACAGGGATGCGAGCCACTCGCCCGTCCAACCCGTTCGGCACCAGGTGTCGAGGATCCGGTCGCCGGGAGACAGCTGCTCGCGCAACACGCCCGTCAGTGCGAGCAGCGAGCGGCTGGATTCGTTGAAGGGTTGGAAGAACGCATAGCCGTCGTAGAGGTTGCGCTCCGCCTTGGTGTTCAGGAAGTCGGTGAAGGTCTCGGCATCGAGCCAGCGCGCACGCTGCTCGCCGAGCCAGTCGGAATCCCCCGCATCCGTGTCGCGGCGTGTCTCGCCGAAGAGGGGGAAACCGGCGATCACGGGAGTTGTGGTCCGGCAGCGCCGGCACAGCAGGAAGCAATCGAGGCCCGTAGCGTCGCCGGTCGCGGTCTCGATCTCGAAGGCCTGGTGGCACCCGGGGCACGCCAGCGCCTCGCGGAAGATCGCAGCGTTCCCCGGATCAGGTATCGGCGGCACGCGACGTCTCCAGGGTCCGGGCGGTCGCTTCACTGTCACGTCGGATCCGGTCCCAACGGAAGGGCGATCGGATCTGCGCCCACCACGTCATCGGGAAGCTCGGGAGGTTCGGGATCCCGATCTCCTCCGGCGGCTCGCGGTCGGCCGGAAGGAAGCGCGTGCCGAAGAGCGTGTCCCACACGATCACGGTCTGACCGTAGTTGTGGTTCGCCTCGTCGACGGTCTTCGAATGGTGCCAGCGGTGAAGCTCGGCCATGCTGAAGAAGTGGTTGAGTGGGCCGAGACGCAGCTGCAGGTTCGCGTGCTGGAAGATGCCGTGCACGGCGGTGATGAGGGTGAACAGCGCCAGGGTCTCGATGCCGCAGCCGAGCACGACGAGTAGCCCGTAGGACGGCACGAAGGTGAGCAGCGTATCGATCGGGTGGAAGCGGCCGGCGTTCAGCCAGTACAAGCGCGGGGCGCTGTGGTGTACGGCGTGGAAGCGCCAGAGGCCGTCCCACTGGTGCTCGAAGCGGTGGACCCAATAGCCCGGCAGTTCGCCGACGACCAGCGCCAGCGCGGTCTGGGCGAGTAGCGGCCAGTGGGTGGGCCAGAACCCGATACCGATCTCGGAGGACAACCAGCCGCCGACGGCAACGCCGCCGGCCAGTACGAAGGGCGTCGCCAGCGCGACGAGTAGCGCGATCGTGATGCTGTGGGTGGCGTCGACGCGGACGTCGCGCCGGGGTCGGTTCCAGCTGCGGTGATGGGGGTAGACGTGCTCGAGCACCGCCACCACCGCGAACGCGCTCAGCTGGGGCACCAGGATCGACTCGGGTGCCGGCGTCCCCGTTGCCATGAGCAGCATCGATCCCGCGACGGCGGCACCCATCACCACCGGGAACACCGCCCACTGGAAGGCCCGGGGTGCCGTGGTCATGGTCGCAACGCCTTCCGGACGGCGGCGAGACGGTGGCCGCGCGCGCCGATCTCGTCGGGAGTGGCCCGCCAGACGTGCTCGACGACCCCGGTGCCCTCGCACCGAGCGCGATGCTCCGAGGCTTCGAGCGTGTAGGCGACGTGCGTCTCCTCGAGCCAGACGTCGCCTCGCGGGATGGGAAAGGCGCCGAGCGCCTCGGCATGCAGCCGATGGGTGCGGCCGCCCGCCTCGACCAGCTCGATCGACGCGTGGCGCAGCTGGTGTTCCTGCGCGGCCCATTCGTAGTCGATGCGTGCCCGCGCGATGGGGTGATTCGCTCCGTCCCGGAAGACGAAGCCGTTGTCCAGGCGTTCGCCCCCCTCGATCGTCTGCATGAGGTTGAAGCAGAAGTCCGCACCGATCTGGCCGCTGATCCACTCCCAACCTTCGAGGCGATCCCAATCGCGGACGCCCCAGGACTTGTCGCGCTGACCGAGGGCATCGATCTCGTGGCGCTGCGCATCATCCCCGCCGAACTGCGTCCAGCCCGTGACGCGGCCCGACTGTTCGAAGTGTGCGCCCGTCATCGTGCGCGCGAGCTTTCCCCCGTGTCCTCCCGTGTCCTGTCCGGAATAGTCGAAGGCCGGCGTATGGGCCTCGAAGACGACGTCCATGCCCCGCTCGCCTTCGATCTGCAGGCGCCAGCGCCGCAGGGGCTCGAGCATCGTCACGACGAGATCGCCGGCGCGCATGCCCCGCGCGGGGTCTTCGTCGCTGCAGTCTCCTTCGTGGTCGAGGTCTGCCGGGCCGTAGTAGAGCTCGAGCTCGCCGTCGCGCAGGGAGATCGCCAGTCCGTCGGTCTTGCGCGGGTGGAAGCGGTAGCCCGTTCGAGCCAGGGTAAAGCTTCGGCGCGCGGGATCGGCCCAGTTGAAGTAGAAGCTCTCCTGCCAGGCGGGGTCGCTCCCGACCTCGTGCAGCCACTCGTCGCTGTCCTGAATCATCGCCGACTCCGTCCCTGGGCCGACTCTATCGCAGGGCGCGGGCGGGCTGCGCTCTCCGATATGCTCGCGCGATGCCGTTCCCCTCCGCGACACCCATCCAGCTCCCGACGCGAGCACGCGAAGACCCGATCACGCTCTCTACGCACCAGGTCGGGTCGGGCCCGGCCGTGGTCTTCTGCCACGGCTTCCCCGATGTCGCGTTCGGCTGGCGCAATCAGCTCGCCCGGGTCGCCGAAGCGGGCTACCGCGCGATCGCACCCGATCAGCGAGGGTGCGGGGCCAGCAGTGCACCGCCGGACGTCACCGACTATGGGATCGCCGATCTCACGGGCGACCTCGTCGGGCTGCTGGATGCGCTCGACATCGAGCGCGCGTACTTCGTAGGCCACGACTGGGGAGGCTTCGTGGCCTGGGCCATGCCGGTGCTCCACCCCGAACGCGTGCTCGGGGTCGCGGGCCTCTGCACCCCGTACATGCCGTTCCCGAGCGTGGCAACGCATCTCCGGGTCGTAGGGGGCGCCGTCGAGCGGCAGTACGTGGCGTGGTTCCAGGAAGCCGGAATCGCGGAAGCCGAGATGGACGCCAACGTTCGCGCCATCCTGACGCGCGTCTTTCGCACGGGCGTGCCCCTCGAGCAGGTGCTGCGTTTCGCGCTCGCGAGTGGCAGTCTCGACATGAACCCGTTTCGAGGAGCGGCCCGTTGGCCGGTGCTGGGTGAGCGGCTCGGCAGCGCCGAGGACCTCGACCACTACTGCCGGGTCTTCGAACGCACGGGCTTCCGCGGGGGCATCAACTGGTATCGCAACATCGACCGGAACGCGGACGAGCATCCCGCCCTGGGCACCCAACCGCTCTCCCTCCCGTGCCTGATGTTGACGGCCGAATGGGACCCGGGCTTGCGCCCCGAGTTCGCGGAGCCCATGCGAGCGCTCTGCTCGGACCTCGAGCTTCACCTCGTCGAGAAGGTGGCCCATTGGATGCAGCAGGAAGCGCCGGACGTCGTGAACCAGCGTCTGATCGCCTGGCTCGACCGTGTCAGCCTTCGGGCGTGAAGCGTACGGGCAACGACTTGACGCTGTTCACCACCGTCGAACGCAGGCGCCGAACGGGGCCCGCGACCTCGATGTCAGGCAAGCGCCGCAGTAGCTCGTCGAAGATGCACTGGATCTCCATCCGCGCGAGGTTGGCGCCGAGGCAGTAGTGGGGTCCGTAGCCGAAGGCCACGTGCGGGTTCGGGTCGCGGGTGACGTCGAACGCGTCGGGTGGCGAGAAGATCGCCGGGTCGCGGTTCGCCGCCGGATAGCAGAGCACCACCTTGTCGTTCTCGGCGATCTTCTGCCCGCGCAGGGTGACGTCCCGCGTGGCCGTGCGGCGCATGTAGATGACGGGACTGACGAAGCGCAGGATCTCGTCCGTGGCCGTGGGCAGCAGGTCGCGGTCGCTGACCAGACGCTGCTTCTGGTCCGGGTGCTCGGACAGCGCCAGCATCCCGCCGGAGATCGCGTTGCGGGTGGTCTCGTTGCCGGCCAGGATCAAAAGGATGAAGAACATGTTGAAGCCGAGCTCATCGAGCTTCTCCCCGTCGACCTCGGCGTTGACGAGTACCGACGTGAGGTCCTCGCGCGGGTCATCTCTGCGGAGTTTTGCCAGGGCGCCCGCGTACTCGAACATCTCGAGCATGGTGTCCTGCTGCCCAGTCGGGCCTTGCAGGTCGGGGTCCTCGAATCCGATCAGTCGATTGCTCCAGTCGAAGAGCTTGGCGCGGTCTTCGACGGGCGCGCCCACCAGCTCGGCGATCACCAGCAGGGGTAGCTCGGCGGCAACATCGGCGACGAAGTCGCAGGTGCCGCGCCGGGCGACGCCGTCGACGACGCTTCGGGTCAGATCACGGATGTGCTGCTCCATGCGCTGGATCATCCGCGGTGTGAATCCGGCGTTGATGAGCTTGCGCAGCCGCGTGTGACGCGGGTGGTCCTGGTTGATCATCCAGATGCGCAGTCGATCGAGCAGGTCGGGCGAGATGTCACGGACGACGGTGGTCCCGCGCTCGGACGAAAAAGTCGCCTGGTCGCGCGAGATCGTCTGCAGATCGTCGTAGCGAGTGACCAACCAGAAGCCTCGGGCTTCGGGCCAGTCGTCCATGCCCACGGGGCGCGCGCCACTTTTCGCACGCTGCCAGTAGATCGGTTCGTTCGCGCGTAGCCAGGCGAGTGATTCGTGGGGCATGGCGCGTTCGAAGGTCTCGGGGTCGGAGAAGTCGGGGATGGCGGGCGTGCTCACGGAAGACCTCCAATGCGGGCACGGTACCCCAGGGCGGGGCTCCGCCCCTACGGCCCCTCTCTCTCTCAAGACCGCGAGCCGTCGCGTCGACGAGAAGTGTCGGAGGGGGCGATGGCTGGACTGATTCTTCTTCTCGGCAAGCTCTCGTTCGCGTTGATCGGGGTCGCGGTGGGCATCAAGCTCGGCGCGGCGACGCGCCGTGACGGAGTCGGGCTGCACACGATCGCGTTGGCTGCCATTTGCCTCGGGGGCGTCGGGCTGCTGGCCCTGCCGGCAGCGAAGCCGCTCGATTCTCTTCCCCTTGCCTGGACCGGAGAGATCGCGATTCGCGCCGCCATGCTGCTGCTGTGCGTCTTCATCGCGCGCACCTTCCGGCCCGGACTCGCCGGAGGCATCGCTGCATTCGCGTGCGGTTCCGGCGTGATCGGTGCCCTCGTCTGGGATCAGCACGCACAGGTCTCCTTGCTCGACTACGACTACACGCTTCTCAGCTCGCACATCAACCAGTTGGCGGTCGCGGCTCCTTTCGCGTGGTCCGCCGTCGAGAGCGGGATCTTGTGGTCACGCGGGCGCCGCCGCCTCGCGCTAGGGCTGAGCGACCCGATGGCCGTGCGGCAGTACCTCGTCTGGACACTCACGACGGTTTTCTTCGTCGGCGTCTGTCTGCTCGCAATCGCAACCGGTCTGGCGCAGGCCGCCGGCGATCAGGCGGCGGCGGATGTCGCCCAGGTCGTACGCGGACTGCTCTACGGCGCGATCACGGCTTGCGTCTGGATCGGGATCTTCCCCAGGCGATCCGTCGTGGCAGCCGCCCCCGCCGCATAGCTGACGCCGCCTGGGGCCTAGCCCCAATGCGTCATTGCCTTGGCTTCGAGCGCGCGGAGTTCCGGGTAGAACCCTTCGGAACCGGCTTCGCGAGCGGATGCGGCTGGAACAGGAGAACCTCACGGGTGTGAGATCCTGTCGGCAGTCTCGGGATGCCGCGCGGGCAGCCCCGTAGTGGGCTCCCGGCCGCGCATTGGAGTCGCGCCCTGATCCGCATGACGGATCGGGGCTAGCTCAGTCCGTCCTGGATCAGCTTCAGTCCCAGCACGAGCAGCGACGCGTACACCACCCGGAAGAACAGCTTCTCGTCGATGCGGTGATGCAGCCAGGTGCCGAGGCCGATGCCCACCGGCGCCAGCGGCGAGAGCAGGAGTGAAGTCGCGAGGTTCGAGCCGTCGAGCTGCCCGAGCCACGCATAGGGGCCGAGCTTGAGCCAGTTCACCCCGAAGAAGAAGGCGACCGTCGTCGCCTGAAAGGTCTTCTTGTCGAGCTTTTGAGAGAGCAGATAGATGTGGAGTGGCGGTCCTCCGGCGTGCACGCTGAAGCTGGTGAAGCCCGCGAGGGTCGACCAGAGCGTGCCGCGCAGATAGCCGGCTTCTCGCGCCGGACCGACGTCGCGCGCCAGCCACCAGCGCAGCGAGAATACGAGCGCGATGCTTCCCACCAGGACGCGCAACGCATCCGGCGAGAGCAGGTCGAAGGTGGCGAGTCCGATCCCGGTGCCGATCACGGCCCCGGGTGCCATGGTGCGCAGGTTGAAGCCGTCCCATTGGCCCCACCAGGGGCGCAGTGCGGTCAGGTCCATCAGCATCAGGATTGGAAGCAGGATCGCTGCGGCCCGGGCGGGCTCGATGGTGAGCGACATCAGCGGCACCGCGACGAGTCCGATCCCGCCCGCGAGGCCCCCCTTCGCGATCCCGAGCAGCAGCACGGCGACGACTGCGGTCGCATAGAACCAGGGATCGTCGATCACGAGTCGGCGCGCAGCCCCTCGAAGATGGCGTCGAGGGCGCGCTCGGCCTCGGCGCGTGTCGCGTCCACGTCCGCAGTGTCCGCCAGCATCATCGCGGCCTCGGTGACGACGGCCAGGATCAGGTGACCCAGCACCTCGGCGTCGAGAGCCTTCAGCCTGCCTTCGGCGATCAGCTCTTCGAGGCCTGCGATCATTCCGCCCATGAAGTAGCGCGCGTCGATCTCCCGCCAGCGCGCCCAGCCGAGCACCGCCGGACCGTCCTCGAGCAGGATCCGCTGGATGCCCGGCTCCGAACAGGCGTCCAGGAAGACGCGTAGCGACACGCGCATGCGTTCCCAGGCGTCGCTCTCTTGCGCGGCGGCGCGCGCGACGATCTCGCGCAACTCGCCCTGGACCTGCTCGAAGACCGCGAGGAAGACGTCCTTCTTCCCCGGGAAGTGGTGGTAGAGCGCGCCTCGCGTCACCCGAGCCTGTGCCGCGACCTCGTCGACTCCGGTCCCCGCGAAGCCGCGGCGACCGAAGAGGTCGCGCGCGGCGCTGACCAGCTCTCGTCGCGTGATCTCAGCGTGCTCGTCACGCAGGGTCCGGCCCGCCATGGCGGCCAACCATAGCCAGACGGGGAATCCAGCCGGCGAGGGCGCGGGTTTTCCGTTTGACATGATGTAATCATGTGACATATTTCGATCATGTCAAATTCAAAAGAGAAGGCCATGAACCCGCAAGCAACTGTTGTTACAAAGAAATTCGTCGACGCCCCGGCCGGGAGGATCGCCTATGTCGAGCGCGGTGCCGGTCCGGTCGCTCTCTTCGTCCATGGCGTCTTCCTGAACGGTCACCTCTGGCGAGACAGTCTCGAGCAGCTCTCGGATGTGCGCCGCTGTATCGCCGTCGACCTGCTCGCGCACGGCGCGACGGAGGCGAGGGCGGGTGTCGACCTCTCGTTCGCGGGCCAGGCCGAGATGCTCCGTCAGCTTCTCGACGCCCTCGGCATCGACCGCGTCGACCTCGTCGCGAACGACAGCGGAGGCGGCATCGCCCAGATCTTCGCGGCGACGCATCGGGATCGCATTCGCAGTCTGGTCCTCACCAACTGCGACACCCACGACAACTGGCCGCCGGAGGCGTTCGTGCCGACCGTCGCCGCCGCCGCGAGCGGGCAGCTGACGGCCATGCTGCCGGCGATGGTCGCCAATCTGGACCTCGCGCGCGGCGCGCTGGGCGTCGGCTTCGAGGACCCGTCTCAGCTGAGCGACGAATCCCTGCGCATCTACCTCGAACCGTTCGCGACCAGTCCCGAGCGTGCCGCCGACCTCGTCCGCTTCTTCGAGGCGATGGACTGTCGCCAGACGGTTGCCGTCGAAGCCGACCTCGCGAGGCTCGAGGCACCGACCCTGCTCGTGTGGGGCACCGGTGATGTGTTCTTCGATATCGAATGGGCGCATTGGCTGGCGCGAACCATCCCGGGCGCAACGCGCGTGGTCGAGCTGCCGGGCGCGAAGCTATTCTTCCCCCAGGAGCGCTCGGCGGAGCTGATCGCGGAGCTGAGAAAGCACTGGGAGGCGAGCTGAGCGCGATGTCGATGGATGCAAGGATTCTGGTCTACCCGATGGCCGCGATGGTCGTCCTGACCGCGACGGTGCTCGTGGCCCTGTTTCGCAGCCGGTTGTCGCAGGTCCGGCAGGGCAGCGTTCCCGCCGGCTACTTCAAGACCTATCAAGGCGAGGGCGAAGCCGATGCCTCGATCCAGCTGTCGCGACACTTCGCAAACCTCTTCGAGGCGCCGGTGCTGTTCTATGCCGCCTGCCTCGTCGCCATGGTCCTGGGCGAGGCGACGACCGCGTTCCTGGTGCTCGCCTGGGCATACGTGGCGATTCGCGCCGTTCACGCCTACATCCACACCGGGACGAACCGGTTGAACCCGCGCATTGCTGCGTACTTCTCGAGCTGGTTCGTACTGCTGTCGATGTGGGGCGTGCTGGTCGTCGGGCGCTAGCGAGCCGGTGCTGGCGCTTGCTGCATCAGGCGGGTCAGGAGCTGGAAGTACGCTTCGGGCGCGGCGGTGATGCGTACGCCGAGGCCGCTCGGGATGCCGGTCGTGTGGTGGCGGCTCATGCGATGCTCGCGCACGACCTCCGCGTCGACCTCCAGCTCGCCGGCCTGCTCGTGCAGGACGAGCAAAACGCGGCTGCCCGGTCCGATCTTGTGCTGCGTGCGCACGTACAACCCGCTGGCCGAGAGGTCGGTGACGATCGCCCCGTGGCGGTCGTCTCCGATGACGAGATCACAGGTCAGGCGGTAGCGAAAGCGCTCGAAGCTCTTGTTGCAGGCCATGTCCCTACGGATCGGCCGCCCGCGACCCGGCCGTTGGTGACGCGGCTCACGAGTCGCCCGCGGACCGTTGCTTCAGGGCTGCCCCGAAGCGCTCGGCGTCGACGACGAAGCGTTCGTGCGTGCCCTCGGAGATCGTTCCGACGTCGTCCCGTGCGGAGACCCGGAACTTCACGCGCCGTTTCTCCACCTCGATGAGCTCCACCTCGACTTCGACGGGGCAACCCGCTGGGGTCGGCGCCGCGTGGCTCAGATCGAAATGGGTGCCGACGGACTGTTCCCGGGGCCAGTCGATGTGCGGATTCACCGCCTGGATGCACACCCACTCGATCAGTCCGATCAGGTAGCCGCTCGCAAACACCTTCGGCATCGCCTGGAACTCGGGCGCTTCCGGATACAGGGCGGGAACGAGCTTGTCGTTCGGCACCGTGAAGCGGAAGCTGTGACGGATGCCGGGCTGAAGTGTCTCACGCATGAAGTACCTCCGTGGATGGCTCGCTCCTGTGTCGAGGCCTCTTCTGTCGAGAGCGGACGCATGGTGGCCGAGCTGGGGCGTTTCGCAACGGCCGCCTCAAGCGGAGTTCCCGTGACTCCGATGGCGCCGGAAGGGCGGCGTTCGCAGTCGGCCCCGGGGAGGAGAAGCCATGGCTGGTTTCGCGTTTCAGGCAAGTGACCTCGGCATACTGATCTCGCTGGCGCTGATGGCCCTGGGCGGTCGGCTGCTCGCCATCGCCCGCCGCAATCGGAGCGCGCCGGAGCTGTTGATCGGGCTCTACCTCATGCTCTCGCCGCCGGCGACGAGCCTGCTGATGCGCGTCGATCGCTTCGACCTCGCCTACCAGAAGGACCTGCAGCTCGTCGCCTTCTTCTTGATGGCGCTCTCGGCAGTGAGCCTTGCCGGGTTCGCCTGGCGGGTGTTCCGACCCGAGGCGCTCTGGGCGAAGTGCCTGGTGGGCCTCACCGTCGTCTACTTCCTGGGAATGACGGGACTGATCGCTTTCGAGTTCCGGGATATCGCCGTCGAGACGCGCTCCCTCATGAGTCGGGTCGCGCTGCTCTCGATCTACGTCTGGGTCTTCGTCGAATGCCATCTTCACCGCAGGCTTCTCGTCCGTCGCCTGCGACTGGGGCTCGCGGACCCCGTCGTGGTCAACCGCTTCCTGCTCTTCGAGATCTGGAGTGGCGTGCTCGCGGTACTGCCAGGCGCGGTTCTGCTCCTCGCCGGGCTCTTCGACCCGACGAAGAACGAGGCCTATGGGCCGCTCTTCGCGGTCACCGTCCGGATCACCGGCTTCGCGATCTACGCCGCGATGTGGTTCTCCTTCTTGCCGCCGAAGGCGTATCTCCGTTGGCTCCGGCGTCGCCATGAGGCGAGTCAGACGGCGGTCGCGGTCGGCGGCTGACGGCCCCTCGGATCAGAAGATCCGTCGCAGCAGCCGCGCGAGCGCCTGCCGCTTATCCGGTGGAGTCTCTGGGAGGACGTCGTGGCGTTGCAGCGCCTCGATCAGCTTCTCGGGTCGGGTGCCCTCGTCGCCGACGATCTCCACATGCCCGGCCTCGATGCGCTCGCTTCGGACGCGGTCGTCGGTCCGCAGGAGGGGGTTGTCCTGCTCCTCGAGACTGAACACGAAGTCGGCTTCCTCACATGCACCCGCCGGATCGCGTCGACGGCAGCTGTCCCGCTCGTCGGTCATGACGATCAGGTGGTCGGCGACGGCTGGCCCCAACGGAGCCGGGTCGCGGACCATCGACGCCGCGGGATGGATCTCGTTCCAGTTCGAACCCGTGGCGATCTGACAGACCGCCACGGTGACGCCCAGCGTCGCGACGTGCAGGGGAATGGATCCGCAGTGCGACGCCAGCTGGATCCCGGCGAACGGGGATGAGACGGTTACGAGTCGGGACTCGGGTCGGTTTCCGTACTGCGAGCTGGCGTCGATGGGTCCGCTGAGCGCCGCACGGGCGACGAGTCCGCCCTGGCTATGGCCGATCACGGTCAGGCGATCGTCGCGCATGTAGCGACGGAGCCCGCGGAGGGCGGTCTTCAGCTGATCGGCGCTGTCCTGCAGGCTGTCGCGGTAGTCGTAGTTGAAGCAGAGGGTCTGCTGGCCGTGGAGCTCGAAGACGCTCGCCAACGCCCGGAAGCGACCTCCCGACGAGTAACAGCCGTGGACCAACAAGACCAAGGGTTGTTCCGGGTCGATACTCCGGGTCGCCGACGGGTCGGGCGAGCAGGAGGCCAGCCCGGGCACGACCCGGGTCGTCCCGGTGCCGAAATCCAAGGGTGTCGTCGTTGCTCCGCCACAACCCGCCAGCAGGCCGATGAGCGCCGCGAGGGCAATGGAGGCCCGTCGACCGGACACGCGTCAGCGAAGCAGCCGCGCGGCGAACGCTACGGCAGCCGAGCGCAACGGGTCCGGGTCCTCGCCGCTCTTCTTCCGGGAGGTCTTCTTCTTGGAGGCCTTCTTCTTGGCCGCCTTCTTCTTCGCGGTCTTCTTCTTCGCGGTCTTCTTCTTCGCGGTCTTCTTCTTCGCGGTCTTCTTTCTGGCCGCCTTCTTGTTCGCGGTCTTCTTCTTGGCGGTCTTCTTCTTCTTCTTCTTGGCAGCCATGGTTCGTGTCCCCTGGTGTCTCGCTTGGGTTGAGGGACGAGAGACTACCGAGAACCGGATTGCAATCGCAGGGGTTCGCCCGACCTGACGCGCCGCAGGGTCTTTGCTATCGGAGTCGCGTGTCCAGTCCCGCCACCTTGCCGGACGAGCGTCGCGAGCTGCCGGGTGGAACCGTCATTTGGCTCTTCGTCGCCGTCGAGCTGCTGACCTTCGGCCTCTTCTTCTTTGGCTTCGCGGCCGCACGCCGATCCGACCCGGCCGCCTTCGGCGCGGGCCAGGCACAGCTGCATCCCCTGCTGGGCGCGGTCAACACCTGCGTCCTGCTGACCGGCGGGCTGCTCGCCGCCCGGGGCGTGCTCGCCAATCGACGGGCCGACGCCTCCACGGCCGCGGCCTGCCTCTGGGGCGCGGCTGCGACGGGGGTCGTCTTCATGGGGATCAAGCTTCACGAGTACGGGATGGTCTTCGCGGGAGGTGTGTCGCTTTCGACCAGTACGTTCTGGTTCTTCTACCTCTTCGTGACGGGGCTGCACTTCCTGCACGTCCTCGCCGGCGTCGGCTTTCTCGTTCCGACTGCCTGGCGGACGGGAAGGGGCGACTACGGGCCGACCGAGCCGACGACCGTGGAGGCGGTGGCAGTCTTCTGGCACCTGGTCGACCTGATCTGGGTCTTCCTGTTCCCGCTCTTCTACCTGGTGCGCTGACCATGGCACAGCGAAGTGAAACGAAGCGCGAGGCGCGCGTCCTGATCGCAACCTGGGGGGTGCTCGTCGCGCTGACGGTCGGCAGCTTCTGGCTGGCGGACTCCCGGACGGGGTCGGCGATTGGATCAGCCGTCTGGCTGCTCGGCTTCGCCATGCTGAAGAGCCACTTGATCGCCATCGTCTTCATGGATCTGCGTCGCGCCCCGGTCGCCTGGGCGCTCGTCATGAGCGGGTTCCTCCTGTTCGAGACGGCCGGGGTCCTGGCGATCTTGTACATTGGGCCGCCGTGACGAGACGACCCGGAGCCGCGCGCGGTGCACTCACTCTGGTGCTTGCGGCGTTTGCAGGCGGCGGGGTCCTGGCTGCGGGCGCTCAGGCGGAGCCGGCCGCCCGCGGCGGGTTCGGCGATGCCGTGCGGGTGTCGGTCTCGAAGGACTACCCGCCCTTCGAGTACGTGCTCGAGGACGGCCGGATCGAGGGCTTCAACGTCGACGTCATGCGCGCCGTCGCGCGCACCATGGGGTTCCAGCTCGAGCTGCGGCCGATGCTGTGGGCCGACGCGCTGGACGCGCTGCGCGGTGGTGAGGTCGACGCGCTGGCGGGCATGCTGCGTTCCGAGGCGCGCGAGTCCTGGGTGGACTTCGCGACACCCCTCATCAACATCGAGTACTCGATCTTCGTCCGGCACGGAACACGCGGTGTCGGATCTGCGGAGGACCTGCGCGGCCGGACAGTACTGGTCGAGAGAGACTCGTTGATGCACGAGTTCCTGGTGTCCGCCGGCATGGAGGCCGAGGCGGTGCTCGTGGACAGCGAGCCCGAAGCCCTGCGCCGGCTCGACACGGGAGGCGAGGCGGCGGCGCTCGTCCCCTATCAGCAGGGTCTCCTGATCGCCCAGCGGGACGGGCTCGAGAACGTGGAGCCGTCCGGTCCGCCGATCCACTCGACGGGTTGGGGCTTCGCGGTGCTCGACGGCAACCAGGCGCTGCTCGAGCGCCTGGACCGCGGCCTGGCAGACCTGCGACGAACCGGCGAGTTCCAGGAGATCTACAACCGCTACCTCGGCCTGGGGGCTCAGCACGCGCCGGAATCCGGTACGCCCCCCGTGTGGTTGACTGCCGGAGCCGCCGCGCTGGTGCTGGCGCTGGCGGCGGCTGCCGCGGCGTTCGCGTGGGGACGCCGGAGACCGAAGGGCGGCCTCCGTGCGAAGGGAGATGCGCTGCAGCTCGGTAGCTACGAGCTGCTCGAGATCGTGGGCGCGGGTGGCATGGGCGAGGTGTGGCGCGCCCGGCACCTGTCCCTGTCGCGTCCCGCCGCCATCAAGCTGATCCGGGTCGACGCCCTGCGAGGAGGCGACGAAAGTGCGGAGAGCGCCCGCGTTCGTTTCGAACGGGAGGCGCGCGCGACCGCGGCCCTGCGCTCGAGCCGGACGATCGAGCTGTACGACTATGGAGAGAGCGAGGACGGTTCCGTCTACTACGCGATGGAGCTGCTGTCTGGCCTCGACCTGCAGAGCCTGGTGGAACGCTTCGGTCCGCTCCCGCCCGAACGCACCATCCACCTGCTGCGCCAGGTCTGCCAGTCCCTCGAAGAGGCCCACGACGCCGGGCTGCTTCACCGCGACATCAAGCCCGCGAACATCTTCGCCTGCCAGCTCGGAAGCGAGTACGACGCCGTGAAGGTGCTCGATTTCGGACTCGTCAAGCTGCGCGCCCAGGAAGACGCCGGCGCGCTGGCGCTCACCAAGGCCGACGTCATCACGGGGACGCCCCTGTGTCTGGCGCCGGAGATCGTGCTCGGCGCGGAAGAGATCGACGCCCGCTCCGATCTCTATTCGCTCGGCTGCGTGGCCTACTGGCTCGTCACGGGCCGGACCGTCTTCCAGGCGGACAACGCCGCGCAGATGGCCGTGGCGCACGTGACCGAGGAGCCCGAGGCGCCTTCGTCGCGGCTCGGCGAGCCCGTGCCCGAGGACCTCGAAGCCATCGTCCTCGCGTTGCTCCGCAAGAAGCCCAACGAGCGACCGACCTCTGCGGCCGAGCTGGAGCGCCGTCTGGCGGCCTGCCGTGACGCCGGCGGCTGGACGCCCGAACGCGCCCGCGAGTGGTGGAAGACCTGTGCACCCGAGGTCGGGAAGAGCAGCTCCGAGAACGCCGGCTCGGTGTTGTCGACTTCGCGCTGATCGCCCGCGCTATCGTGCGGTCGTTCTCGGACCGCGCTGCGAGAGGCGAGGAGGATCCATGAAGGCTTTGTATTGGGGTGTGACCGGGCTGTTCGGCGTAGCGATGATCGGCGCCGGCATCTTCGAGCTGACTCACCCCAAGGAACTGACCGACACCATGGACCGGTTGGGCTTCCCGCACTACGCGCTGACGCTGATCGGCGTCGGCAAGATCGCCGGAGGCGCGATCGTCCTGGTCCCGTCCTTGGACCGCATCAAGGAGTGGGCCTTCGCGGGCTTCGCCGTGGACTTCTACGGCGCGATCGCGTCGCACGGGATCGCCGGCGACACCTTCGAGCAGACGGCCCCGGCCGTCTTCGCGGCTCTCTTCTGCGCGGCCGCCTATTTCGTGTGGAAGACGCGGGGTCCCTTGACCCAGGCCTGGAACGCGCCCGCCTGAGCGGGCATCACCCGGGTTGGGGCATCAGGCGATCCCAGCCGCCGAATTCCCAGTCGACCGTGCCATGGGGCAGTACCGCGCGGCACGTGCCCTGGGCGCGTTCCGCGGCGAGCGCGACCACCGCGTCGACGACTGCCTCCGGCGGAATGAGTGGCATCGGCAGGGCGGCCACGTCGAGGCTGCTGCCGCCGGCGGCCTCGACGGTCATCGGCGTATCGACCACGCCGGGGCAGACGGCTGCGATGCCGATGCCGTCCGCTGCGAGTGTCGGAGCCAGGGCACGCACGAGGCCGACGACCGCGTGCTTCGTCATGGTGTAGATCGGGTTCGGCGGGAAGGGCGCCAACCCGGCAACGGATGCCGTGGCGACGAGGCTTCCACCGCCCGCCCGACGCAACAGCGGTACGAGCGCTCGAACACCGAACGCCACGCCATCGATGTTCGCCGACGTGGTGCGGTGATAGACGTCGTCGGGTAGCTCCTCGATGGCTCCGGTCCAGCCGTATACGCCGGCGTTCAGGTGCGCGGCGGCGAGGGGGGCAGCGCTTTCGACGGCCGCGACCACGGCTTGCCAGGTCCCGGGATCCGCGACACTGCCGGCGACGGCGACGCCGCCGATCCCGTCGGCGACCGCGTTCAATGAATCGCTGGCCAGGTCCACGCACACGACGGTGGCGCCTTCGGCAGCGAATCGTTCGGCGCTGCTCCGTCCGATCCCGGATCCAGCGCCGGTGACCACCACCGTCTTTCCATCGAAGCCCTCGAAGCTCAAGCGATTCTCCTCCGCGTCAGAGCAGGACGCAGGAGGATAGTCCGCGGCGCCGCATTCACACGGGTGCAGCCCACACGCAATTCCCGGGCCGAGGGCCGGTTCAGGGATCGCGCCGGACGGCCGATCCAGGAACTTCAACGGAGCCCGATCGGCTCCGCGGAACGGGAGATCCCGATGGAGACGACGACCGCGTGTCCGCAGTGTGGCGCCACGCGCCGCCCCGAAGCGTCCGACTGCCCCACCTGCGGGATCGTCTTTGCGAAGTACCGGGGTCCGCGCATGCAGGCAGCCCCGACTCCCGAGCCCGTAACGACGCGAGCACCCGGTCTTCCCGCAAACGAAGAACCGGTGGATCCAAGCGAGGGCGTTTGGCGGCGCGGGGGCGTCCTCGTGGTCAGCCGACTCGCGAGGCTTCCGGACCGCTGCGTCTCGTGCAACGAGCCTGCCGAGACCCGGATCCGGTCGAAGCTGTCCTGGCACCGCGGCTGGGTCTACCTGTTCGCGCTGTTGAATCTCCTCGTCTATGCCGTCGTTGCGCTCGCGCTGCGTAAGAAGGCCGAGCTGGAAGTGCCGCAATGCGCCCGGCACGCGAAGATCCGCCGCTACGGATTCCTGGGCGCCTGGGCGCTGATGGGCATCGGGACCGGCATCGCGTGGGCGGTCGCCGCTCTCGACGTCGACGGGCCCATCGGCGCGGCGCCATTGTTGATCTTCTTCTCCACGGCATTCGTGGCGTTGATCATGGGGTTCACGATCTCGCGTCCGGTGGTCGCGCGTCGCATCGACGACGAGTTCCTGTGGCTGGGCAAGTGCGGAGGGCGCTTCCTCTCGTCCCTGCCCGAGGCGCCGCGGGGCGTCTGAGACCCCGATTCCCCGCGACGGTCCTCTGTTATCGTCTTCGCCTCCCCAGAAGAGGACGACGCGATGACCGACTCACGAGACGAGCTCGAGGACTTCCGGGCCGAGGCGCGGGCCTGGCTCGAGCAGAACTTCCCGAAGTCGCTGGCCGGCCGAGGCGGCGCCATGATGCGATCCGAGTCCATCGACGAATCGGAGAGTGAGGCGCTGGACTGGGCGAAGCGGCTGGGCGAGAAGGGATGGGGCACCCCGACCTGGCCCGCCGAGTACGGTGGCGGCGGTCTCACCCAGCTCCAGGCCCAGGCCCTCCACCAGGAAATGGATCGCGCTCGCGCCTTCAACCCGCTGATCCGCACGACGGGTATGGGCATCACGATGGTCGGGCCCACGATCCTCGAGTACGGGACCGAAGATCAGAAGCAGCGTCACATCCCGAAGATTTGTCGCGGCGAGGTCTTCTGGTCGCTTGGCTATTCCGAGCCGAATGCCGGGTCCGACCTCGCGTCGCTGTCGACCCGCGCTGAAGACGTCGGCGACCACTGGGTGGTGAACGGGCAGAAGACCTGGACCTCCGGCGCGGACATCTCGGACTGGTGCGGTGTACTCGTACGCACCGACTTCAAGGCCGAGAAGCGCGACGGCATCAGTTTCTTGATGATCGACATGCACCAGCCCGGCGTCGAGACGCGGCCGATCCGGTTGATCGGGGGCGCGTCCCCGTTCTGCGAGACCTTCTTCAACGACGCGCGCGCCGAGAAGAACGAGATGCTCGGAGAGTTGAACGCGGGCTGGACCGTCGGCAAGCGGCTCCTCCAACACGAGCGCGCCAGCCAGACCGGGGCGACCTCCGGCATGGGAGGCGGTGCCCGCCGTTCGCTTCGGGACGTTGCGCGCGAGTACGCCGGCGTCGATGGAGACGGACGCCTCGCCGATGCGGACCTGCGCTCGCGGCTGACTGCTCACATGATGGACGCCAAGTCTCACTCGCTGACCCTCGCGCGCGTGACCGCCGAGGCGCGCGGCAGCGCCAAGGTCAGCGCGGCGGCGTCGATCCTGAAGAACGCCGCGTCGCTCGTCGCGCAGCAACGCGCCGAGCTGATCGTGGAAATGATGGGGCACAACGGCCTGGGCTGGGAAGGCGAGGGCTTCAGCCCGGAAGAGCTCGACGCCGTGCGCGCCTGGCTCTCGGGCAAGGCGATGTCGATCTACGGCGGCTCCGCCGAGATCCAGAACAACATCATCGCCAAGAACATCCTCGGCTTGCCCGAGAACACCCAGCGCGGCTGACCCCGCAGCACCGCAGGAGACGACCCCATGGCAGCGCTGACCGAAGAGCAGTCCCTCCTCAAGGAACAGGCAAAGGCCTGGGCCCGGGACGAGGCGTCCGTCGCCAAGTTTCGCGAGATGCGCGACAGCGGCAACGAGTTCGGCTTCGACAAGGCGACCTGGGCGAGCATCGGCGAGATGGGCTGGGCAGGCATCGTGGTCCCCGAGGAATTCGGCGGAGTCGACATGGGCTACCTGACCTTCGGCGTCGTCCTGGAAGAGCTGGGACGCCAGCTCACGGCGTCACCGCTGCTGGCATCCGGGCTCGTCGGAGCGACCGCGCTGGTGCTCGGTGGAAGCGAGGACCAGAAGCAGGCCTGGCTTCCGAAGATCGCCGACGGCACGGCGACCGTGACCCTGGCGGTCGACGAGGGTCCGCGCCACGCACCGGCCCGCACCGCCCTCGCGGCGGAGAAGACGGGGAGCGGCTACGCGCTCCGCGGTCACAAGCTGCACGTGCTCGAGGGCATGTCGGCGGATGCGTTCGTCGTGGCGGCTCGCACGAGCGGCTCCCCCGGCGACTCGGCGGGCATCAGCCTCTTTCTCGTGGAAGCCGGTGCCAGCGGCTTGAGCCGTCAGCGCCTGATCACGGCGGACAGCCGCGGCTATGCGAGCGTCGGCTTCGACGGCGTCGAGGTGGCGAGCGACGCGCTCCTGGGCGAAGTCGACCGGGGCGCAGAGGTCCTGGACGCCATCCTGGATCGCGGGCGTGCAGGCCTCGCCGCCGAGATGCTGGGTACGGCCGCGCAGTCCTTCGACATGACCCTCGACTATCTCAAGAACCGGGTGCAGTTCGGCCAGGTGATCGGTTCGTTCCAGGCGCTCGGCCACCGGGCGGCGGGTCTGTTCACCGAGATGGAGATGGCGCGTTCCTGCGTCGAAGCCGCGCTCCAGGCCATCGACGACGGATCAGATGACGTCGCGCAGCTCTGCTCGCTCGCCAAGTGCAAGGCCGGCGACTTCCTGCATCACATGTCGAACGAGCTGATCCAGATTCACGGCGGTATCGGCATGACGGACGAGTTCGACGCGGGTCTGTACCTGAAGCGAGCCCGGGCCCTGGAGGCGACCTTCGGCAACCAGGCCTTCCACCGGGACCGCTACGCGACTCTGATCGGAATCTGACGAAGTCGAGCCCGAACCGAGCCGAAGCTAGGCGATCTCGGGTGAGGCGTAGAACTCGGCCAGGAATGCCTCGTCGCGCTGCTGCCACGGGTGGAAGCTCGGCTTGAAGTAGGCGAGCAGCAGCGGCGTCTGGAGCTTGCGGGCAAGGGCGTCGATCGCTTTCGCCTGGGCGCGCATCTCGTCGGTGGCCGGCACCGGATCCTCTCGGATCATCCGACGCGCCATGATCGCGAAAGCCGGGGCGAACCAGAGGATCCCGATGAGCGCCGAGACCATCCGCGTGACGTAGCCGCCACCGACCTGTCGAAGCAGGTCGAAGGCGACGGCCTTGTGCTCGAGCTCCTCGGCAGCGTGCCAGCGCCAGAAGCGGAGCGCCTCCGGGTGGATCTCGCGCGCGATCTCCGGTGCCGCGAAGAGCATGTGCGCGCCGGTCGCCGTCAGGTGTTCGAAGAAGACCGTGATCCCGAGCTGGATCTTCTTCGGCAACCAACGGGCTGCCCGCTCCATGACTCTCGCCGCGTAGGCTTCTTCGCGCTCGACCCCGATCCCGTGGCTCGCGAAGTGCCGGTTGAAGTCGTGGTGCGCCCGGGTGTGGTGACCTTCCTGTTGGATGAAGGCCTGCACCAGCTTCGCGAACTCCGGGTCTTCCACCCGGTCCGCGTAGTTGCGCACGGACTGGATGAAGAAGCGCTCTCCCGGCGGGATCAGGATCGAGAAGGTGTTCTCGAGGTGCGTGATGCCCTTGTTGCCGCCGAACCAGTACTTCGGGACGGAATCGAGGTCGCGGAACGAGAACTTGCGGGGCACGATCTCGATGCCCTTCGGCAGGGTCGGCTGGGCCGTCATGATTGCTCTCCGTTGCGGGCGCTGGGCGGGCGTCGGCCTGGATTCTAGGCCTTGCTGGCTCGCCTCGCGCGGCCGGGCCCGGCGCGCCAGCTGCCCTCGAATTTGCTGACGGCAGACGGGGGGTTTGTGGGAGAATGGAGGGCCACGCGCGCCGCACCCTGGAGGCTCTCATGCGCAGACGAATCCTGGTCCTCGTTCTCTCCATCGTTTCCGTTGCGGTCCTGGGTAGTTCCTGCCCCATCGGTCCGCCCGACCAGCTCGGCCCCCACGCCGTCGGGCGCACGACCTTCACGGTCGTCGATCCCGATCGCGACGATCGCAGCCTGCTCGTTGACGTCTGGTACCCGGCGGTCGACGACGGAGTGACGCCGTACTCGCTGTACGACCTGCTGGTCGCGTCGATCGAGTCGGACGTGGCGCTCGACAACCCGCCGGCCGCCCAGGGTGAGTTCCCACTGCTCGTCTTCTCCCACGGCAACGCCGGGATCCGCTTCCAGTCGATCTTCGTGCAGGAGCACCTGGCGAGTCAGGGCTTCATCGTCGCAGCGCCGGATCACTCGGGGAATACGGCCGCCGACGCCATCCTGCCGAACCCGCAGCCCTTTACTGCGAAGGACCGCCCCCTCGACATCTCGCTCGTCATCGACGAGATGCTCGCGATCGATGCCGACCCGGCCGATCCCCTCTACGGGCGAATCGACGAGGACCGCATCGGCGTGTTCGGCCACAGCTTCGGCGGCTTCACGACCCTGGCGATGGTCAGCGGCTTCCAGGACGTGCCGGGCGACGAGCGGGTCCTTGCGATCCTGCCCATCGCGCCAGCCGTTGGAGGACTCCCGGCCGAGCTGCTGGCCGCGGTCGACGTGCCGACCTTCGTGCTCGGCGGAACCCTCGACCAAACGACGCCCATCGAGCCCAACAGCCGGCGCGCCTTCGAGGAGACGTCCGGGTTCCCCCGCTTCCGGGCGGATATCGTCGGGGCAGGGCACAACTCGTTCACGGAGATCTGCCTGTTCTTCGACGTGCTCGCCGACGCGGGGCTGCCGCCGGCGCTCCTCGCGATCCTGCTCGGAAACGTCGAAGAGGGCTGTGGTCCCGACTTGATCCCCATCGAGGAGGCGCAGCGCATCACCAAGCTGTACGTCACGTCCTTCTTCAAGAAGACCCTGACCGATGAAGTCCGCTTCACCCAATACCTGCTGCCCGAGTACGTCTCGGAAGCGGGGCTCGCAGTCGACTACAGTCTGAAGCTGCGATCCAAGAAGTAGGAGGAACGTGCAGCCCCGATCCATCGCCGCGACGATTGCCGGTGTGCTCGTGTTGGGCGCGGGGCTGGCTGCCTTCCTCGTGCCGCTCGGGCACGCGGGTCCCTACGGGATCCCCGGACGGGGTCTGGTCGGGGGGCTCCTATGCTTCGCGATTGCGACCACGCTGCTCGTCCGCGGCACGCCCCGGGTCTTGCGGGTCGCGGCGGGGGTCGCAGCGCCCTTCGTCCTATTTCTCGCGCTCTACGGTGCGTTGGCGGAAGTCGAGGAAGTCGTCGTTCTCGATCCCGACGGCGCAGCTTTGCGGCTGTGGATCGTCGACCACGCAGGAAGCGAGTGGGTTTCGATGAAGCGCGCGAAGGCGGACCAGAACACCCTCGACGGTGCACGGCTCCAGTTGCTGCGAAGCGGCGAGATGCGTTGCGTCGTCCCGCACGTCGTCGACGACCCGGTCGCGAACCGCAGGACCTTCGATCTGCGCCAGGACAAGTACGCGGTCCAACGTCTGGCGGGCGCGCTCGGTCTCTTCGGCGACGGCCCGGGCCCCGAGACGGTCACGCTGCGGCTCGACCCCTGCGAATAGCGCCAGTCGGGTCCCGTGCCGCGTCAGGCTCGATCCAGGAGAAGCAAGGCTCGGAAAGGGAAGGCCCGGCGGCGCGGGCGCATCCGGCGCCTTGCGTGGCGCGTCTGGCCGAGCCCGGCGCGGCGACGGCGGATGTGGCGCGTCTTTCGGCGCGCACCGGCGTGGCTCCAGGTCGTCGCCGGTCTCGTTCTCGTTGCCATGCTGTGGGGCGCGGCCAACGGCATCTATCAGGTCGTGCGCAAACCCACCGAGCTCTTCTTTCCGGTGAGCGACGCGCTCCACAAGACACCGTCCCAGACCTGGGACGCGTATGCGCCTCTCTTCCGCCGCCACGCGACGGACCTGATGTCGCCAGAGCTGCTTGCGGCGATCGCGCAGGTGGAAGCGTCGGGCAACCCCGTGGCACGCACCTACTGGCGCTGGTCCTGGCGGCCGGACCCGTTCGACGTGTATCGCCCGGCCTCGAGCGCGGTCGGGATGTACCAGATCACCGACGGCACCTTCGAGCGGGCCAAGCGCTACTGCGTCCACGACCACGTCGTCGTCGAGGAAGGTCCGTGGCACGCCTGGCGGTCCTGTTGGTTCAACGGGCTCTACTTTCGCGTGCTTCCGAGCCACGCCGTCGAGCTCACCTCCGCGTTCCTGGACCGCGCCGTCTCGGACACCCTCGGGCGCAATGGGATTCGCAGCGCCACGCTGGCCCAGAAGCAGGCGCTCGCCGCCTTGATCCACCTGTGCGGTACCGGGGCAGGCAACCGGCATGCGCGGCGCGGTCTCGAACTTCCGCTCGGTGCGCGCTGCGGCAGCCACGACACCGCCGGGTATCTCGAACGAGTCGAGGCTGCGAAGCGCGTGTTCGAGACGCTCGCAGAAGGCGGACGCGCGCGGGAATGAGCGCGGTATCCGGTGTTCGCTAGCGTGGACCGATGGTCGAGCCCTCCACTGAAGTCATGAACCACCGCGAATTCCTGAAACCGACCGCCATGGTCGATTCGGACCATCCCGCCGTCCGAGACTTCGCGGTCGCGCGCGCGAGTGGGGCGAGTTCCTGGAAGAGCAAGGCGATCCAGCTCTACTACGCGGTCCGCGACGAGGTTCGCTACGACCCGTACGGCGCGGTCGTCGATGTCGAGTCTCTGCGCGCGAGCGCCACGCTCGAAACCAGGCGCGGATGGTGCGTGTCGAAGGCCGTCCTGCTTGCCGCCGCGTGCCGGGCCGTCGGGGTTCCGGCCCGTCTGGGCTTCGCGGACGTCCGAAACCACCTGTCGACCGCGCGCATGCGTGAGCACATGCAGACGGAGGTCTTCTACTGGCACGGCTACACGTCGATCCTGTGCGGAGAAGGTGGTCAGTGGGTGAAGGCGACGCCGGCTTTCAACATCGAGCTGTGCGAGAAGTTCGGCTTCCTCCCCCTCGACTTCGACGGAGAGAACGACTCGCTCTACCACGCCTACGACCTCGAAGGGCGCAAGCACATGGAGTACCTCCACGAGCGCGGCGAGTTCAGCGATGTCCCGCTCGACGCCATGCGGACGACCTTCGCCGCGAAGTACCCGTCGCTCCGCTTCGACCGCGACGACTCGGGCAGTGCGTTCGGCCCCGAAGCCGACTTCGACCGGGATGTCGAGACGGAAACGGCGAGCTAGCCCTGATCCGTCATGCGGATCCGGGCGCGACTCCAATGCGCGGCCGGGAGCCCGCGACAGGGCGGCCCGCGCGGCATCCGGAGACTGCCGACAGGATCTCACGCCAGTGAGGTTCTCCTGTTCCAGTCGCATCGGCTCGCGAAGCCAGTTCCGAAGGGTTCTACCCGGAACTACCCGCGCGCGAAGCCAAGCCAATACGCATTGGGCCAGGAGGCCGACCCAAGACGGAGTCCTGGAACTTCGGCTTCCGTCGCAAGCGAAGCCTACGGCTTCGCCAGCTAGCGGCTGCGGCCCTTTGCCGCACCTGCGCCCAGGACGCCCGGGACGCCTAGGACGAGTAGTCGTCGTGGCGCTGGATCCAGTCGTACGGCCCGGTCTGAGGCCAGCCCGGCGGCGAATCCTCCCAGGCTTCCTGGCGGCCGTACGGAGTCAGGTCGAGGTAGGTCCAGTGACTTCCGAGGTGTTCGACTCCCCGGTCTCCCGTGAAGTAGGTCCGGTAGATGTTGGCGCCGCTCCTCAGGAAGACACTCACGCCGTGCCATTCCTCGCCGTCGACGGTGACGCCCATGTGGAGGTTGAAGTCACTGTTGGACGACGAGTACCAGGGAAGTGACCAACCCATCCGGTCTCGATAGCCGTGCAGCTTCTCGAGAGGTGCGCGGGATACGATCGCGAGCGATGTGTCCCGGGCGTTGAGATGAGCGGGATGCGACATGGCATCGACGACCCACGAGCAGCCGCGGCAGCCTTCGTCCCAGTCCGCAGCGAACATGAAGTGGTAGATGATGAGCTGCCGGCGCCCGTCGAACAGGTCGAGCAGACTCGTCTCGCCATCGCTCCCGAGGAACACGTAGTTCTTGTCCACGAGGACCATCGGAAGTCGTCGGCGTTTCGCATTCAGCTCGTCGAGGCGCCGGGTGAGCGCCTTTTCTTCGATCCGAAGGCTCTCGAGGGACTGCCGCCATTCCTCCTCGGAGACGATCTCAGGTCGCGCGGGCGTGGATTCGGGCATGGACTCTCCTCCCAGGACGAAGACGCCATAGCCTAGGGCGTCGCATGGGCCATCTCGAAGTCGATTCGCGAGTGGGCGGCGTGGAGCGCGTTCGCCACGCAGTCTCGATCGGGACCTTCCGCATAGAGGGCGCCTACGTCCTGCCCCGACCCGAGGCGCTCGGGGATGGTGTCACCGGCCTCGACCTTGAGGGCGACGCGCCGGATGTGGGGCACGGCGCGCGCCTCCTCGGCGCCGCGCAGTGCGACGACGTGACCGGCGCCCGGGTGCAGCAACCAGGCGCCGGCGGTGCGCCGCGCCTGTTCCGGGAACGCGACTCGCTCGCCCAGCTCGAGGCGAAGCAGGGCCTCCCAGGGGTCGAAGTTCCAGGCGCGTCGTAGCAGCGTCATCAGGCGTCCGCCGGGCGGTCGCGAGGCGAGCTCGCCGAACACCGGCCCTGCTTCGGTGCGGAACAGCTCCAGATGCGTGAGCCCCCGCTCGACGCCCGCGGCCGCGATGGCGCCTGTCGCAAAGGCGCGCAGCTCGGTCCATTCGTCGTCGGGGATGGGCGCGGGCAGGATGCTCGCGTGCCTCGCGACCATGTATTCCGTCGGGTTCGCGAACAGCGGACGACCGGCGTGGACGAAGCTTTCGACGCTCATCTCGACGCCCCGGATCCAACCCTCGGCGAGCCAGCCGTAGCCTTCGCCGAAGGCGCCGTCCCGGACGAGCTCCGCCAGGGCCGCCTCGACCCCGGCGGCATCTTCCAGGCGCCTCTGACCGCGCCCACCCGAGTCGCGCCGGGGCTTCAGCACGAGTGGCAGGCCCAGGCCTGTGACCAGATCGGCCGCCCGCGTGTCAGGTCCCACTTCGCGCCAGGGCGCGACGGGCACGCCGGCGCGATCCATGGCGCGCTTCATCTCGACCTTGTCCGCGCAGGCGAGCGCCGTTGCCGGGGAGTTACCGGGCACGCCGAAGACGACGCGCAGATGGGCGGCATCGACCACCGTACGTTCCGCCAGGGCGACGACGGCGGCGGGTCGCCGGTCGCCGAGCATGTCACGCGCGGCCTCCTCGATGGCGATGAGTGGCCCGTGCAGATCCACCTCGCGACTCGCTTCGAGAATCTCACTGCCGCGCCGTTCGAGGCCGCGCGGCATCAGCGCGCAGGCCGGGCGATCCAGGGAGGCCAGGGCGCGCCTGATTCCGCCGTGGAACCCGACGAGGAGCAGGGGAGCATTCGCGGACAGCGGGATCGCCATCGGGATTCACGCCTTGCACGGTAAGCGGAGCCGGAACTCTAACCTAGAAGATCGTTCCGGCGATGGGTGGCGGCGACTCGCGCGGTACTCTCTCGACCCCGCGAGAACGAAGAACGCGGGTCGACACACAAGGCAGAGCAAGAGGTGGAGGAGCCGCAGATCCATGTCCGCAGAAGAAGCCGATCCCGTGCGAGAGAAGCTCGAGGCCTACGTCGGGCAGTCCATCTCCCCGCCCGTGATCTCGCCCGACCCGGTGAACGTCCCCATGATCCGGCACTGGGTCGACGCACTCGACGACCGCAACCCGGTCTATCTCGACGAGGAGTTCGCGAGGACGACGCGCTTCGGCGGCGTCGTCGCGCCACCCGCGATGCTCCAGGCCTGGTCGATGCCTCGGCCCAAGATCGAAGGCATCGCCGAGCGCGGCGGTGCGCCGAACGAGATGTCCCACGACAACCCGATCGTGGCCCTCGACGAGGAGGGCTACGTCGGGACCCTTGCAACGAACTCCGAGCTGGAATTCATGCGCTACCTGCGACCGGGAGACCACCTGCATACCCGATCCGAGTGCGAATCGATCTCGCCGCGCAAGCAGACGTCACTCGGGAAGGGCTACTTCGTCACGTGGATCACGACCTACACGACCGGCGACGGTGAACTGGTCGGGCGTCAACTCTTCCGGGTCTTCAAGTTCGATCCGTCGACGATGGGGGCGGCATGATGACGCGCCTGGCAACCGAATCCATCCGTGGGGGGGACGTCGCGGTCGGAGACGCGCTTCCGCCCTTCGCGCTCCCCGTGACGTCTACCGTCATCGTGGCCGGCGCGATCGCATCTCGCGACTTCATGCCCGTGCACCACGATCCGGACTACGCGCGTGCCCAGGGGGCGCCGCACATGTTCATGAACATCCTGACCACCAACGGCTACGTGGCGCGCTTCGTCACGGACTGGGCGGGGCCCGAGGCGATGCTGAAGAAGATCGCGATCCGTCTCGGGGCTCCCGCCATCCCGGGTCAGGCTCTGCATTTCAGCGGCGAGGTCAAGCAGAAGAGCATCGAGGGCGACGAGTGCCTGTTGGAACTCGCGGTCGCCGCCTCGAACGAACTGGGCGAGCACGCCAGTGGAACCGTCATGCTGACGGTCCCGGCCAGGTAGGCAGAGCCCAGCCACTCGATCAGCAGGAGAACAACATGGCAGCGAATCCCTATACGGTCTTCGACCTCGAGCAGTCCGACGGGGTGGCGACCCTCTGGCTCGACAACGCCGAGCGACGAAACGCGATGGGCCCTGCGTTCTGGGAAGAGCTACCCCGGGCCATGCAGGCCGTCGCCGCCGACGACGCCGTGCGCGCGGTGGTGCTCGCCGCCCGCGGGCCCCACTTCAGTGCGGGCCTCGACCTCAAGAGCATGGGCGGATCCATCGCCGGTGCCGGGTCGGACCCGCGTTCCGGGGCTTCGCGACGCCTCGAGTCCCTTGCCGAGATCCAGCGTCTGCAGCG
Source organism: Deltaproteobacteria bacterium (assembly GCA_029261855.1). GTDB lineage: Bacteria > Myxococcota_A > UBA9160 > UBA9160 > UBA4427 > JAJDAN01. The sequence goes on along the minus strand of JAJDAN010000089.1, from coordinate 131,297 downwards.
GTCGATCACCAGCGTCGCCGATTGTCCGAAGCCCGTCGTCGCCGCAGTGCACGGCTACTGCCTGGGCGGCGGCATCGATCTCATCACCGCCTGCGACATCCGTCTGGCGTCCGCCGACAGTGTGTTCTCGGTGCGCGAGACCCGGATCGCCATCATCGCGGACGTGGGGACGCTGCAGCGACTGCCGGGCATCGTGGGCAAGGGCATCGCGGCGGAGCTTGCCTTGACGGGAGACGATTTCGGCGCCGACCGCGCCCGGGACATCGGCCTGGTCAACGCCGTGCACGAGAACGCGGACGCCACGCTCGACGCGGCGCGGGACATGGCCGGGCGCATTGCGCGGAACTCCCCCCTGGCGGTGCAGGGGACGAAGCGGGTGCTTCGCTATTGCGAGGGCAAGAGCGTCGAAGACGGGCTCGACTTCGTCGCGACCTGGAACGCGGCCTTCCTGCAGAGCAACGATCTACGCGAGGCACTCAGCGCGTTCATGGAGAAGCGGGAGCCCGTCTTCAAGGGCGAGTAAGGCGAGTAAGGCGAGAATGGCGGCGGGCAGGGCGGGCGCATAGGGCGAGCAAGGCCGCCACCCGGGGTGCAGCCCTGTGTTCGTGGCGCGCCCCGGCCGGACGACTATCCTCCGCCGCCATGGAAGCTGGAATCGTAGGGCTGCCCAACGTCGGCAAGTCGACGTTGTTCAACGCGCTCACCTCTGCCGGTGCGCTCGCGGCCAACTACCCGTTCGCGACGATCGAGCCCAACGTCGGCATCGTCGCGGTGCCCGATGCCCGTTTGGCGCAGATCCATCGTCACGTCGAGACGGAGCGCGTGGTGCCGGCCTCTCTTCGGCTCGTGGATATCGCAGGCATCGTGCGAGGCGCGAGCCAGGGCGAGGGTCTCGGCAACAAGTTCCTCAGTCACATCCGGGACGTCGACGCGATCCTTCACGTGGTGCGTTGCTTCGAGGACGACGACGTCACCCACGTCGACGGGACGGTCGATCCGCTCCGGGACGTCGAGACCATCGAAGCCGAGTTGATGCTCGCGGACATCGAGGTTGTCGAGAACGCCGTCGACAAGGCGCGTCGGGCTGCACGGGGAGGAGACAAAGAGGCGGGCAACCGCCTTTCGCTGCTCGAGAAGGCCCAGGCCTTGCTGGCCGACGACAAGCCCCTGCGCCTGCTCGATCTCACGAAGGACGAGGCGCGCGCTGCCCGCGCGTTCGGCTTCCTGACCGCCAAGCCCCTGCTGTACGTCTGCAACATCGACGAAGACTGTCTCGCTTCTGGAGGCAACGAGTACACCGAGCGCGTTGCCGCCCTGGCGGTCGCCGACGGCGGCGAGGTCGTCAGCGTATGCGCGAAGCTCGAAGCCGAGCTCGCGGAGCTGGACGCCGAAGAGCGCGCAGAAATGCTCGAAGCGGTCGGACTCGCCGAGCCCGCGCTCCACAGCCTGGCACGGGCCGCTTATCGGCTGCTCGGGCTGCAGAGCTTCTTTACCGCCGGGCCGATGGAGATCCGCGCCTGGACGATCCCCGCCGGCGCGACCGGTCCGGTCGCGGCGGGCGTGTTCCAAACCCACATCGAGAAGGGCTACATCCGCGCCGAGGTGTACAGCGTCGACGATCTCGAGGCGCTGAAGTCCGAGAAGGCCATTCGCCAGGCCGGGAAGCTGCGCAGCGAAGGCAAGGACTACATCGTCGCCGATGGCGACGTCTGTCACTTTCTCACGAGCAACTGAAGCTCGCGAGCCACTGTACCCCCGACCACTGAAGGAAATCCCCTTGACCGACTCCCCTGCATACGTTCCCCCCAAAGTCTGGAAGTGGGATTCCGAGAGCGGCGGCCGCTTCGCAAAGATCAACCGCCCGATCGCGGGAGCGACCCAGGACAAGGACCTCCCGGTGGGCGAGCACGCGCTGCAGCTCTACTCCCTCGCCACGCCCAACGGCGTGAAGGTGACGGTGTTGCTCGAGGAGCTGCTCGCGATCGGCAAGCAGGACGCCGAGTACGACGCCTGGTTGATCAACATCGGCGAGGGGGACCAGTTCGGCAGCGGCTTCGTGGCCGCCAACCCGAACTCGAAGATCCCGGCACTCGTCGATCACAGCACGTCGCCGCCCACCCGGGTGTTTGAGTCCGGCGCGATCCTGGTCTACCTGGCGGAGAAGTACGACGCCTTCCTCCCGAAGGACCCGGCGGCCCGCGCCGAGTGCATGTCGTGGCTGTTCTGGCAGATGGGTAGCGCGCCGTACCTGGGCGGGGGCTTCGGTCACTTCTACGCCTACGCGCCCGAGAAGTACGAGTACCCGATCAACCGCTTCGCCATGGAGGTGAAGCGCCAACTCGACGTGCTCGACCGGAATCTCGCCGACCGGGCCTATCTCGGCGGCGACGAGTACACCATCGCCGACATGGCGACCTTCCCCTGGTACGGCGGTCTCGTCCAGGGGAAGCTCTACGAGGCCGGCGAATTCCTGGACGTCGGGTCGTACGCGAACGTCCTGCGCTGGACGTCGGAGATCCAGGAGCGACCCGCGGTGAAGCGCGGGCAGCGCGTCAACAAGGCCTGGGGCGACGAAGCGTTGCGCGTACCCGAACGTCACAGCGCGAGCGATCTGGACTAGGGGGCCGACCCAAGACTCCGTCTTGGGATCTCGGCTTCCGTCGCAAGCGAAGCCTACGCTTCGCCAGCTAGCCCCGCCCCGTCTAGTGTTGGGGTGTGCACGTGAAGCAGGGCGGGTCCTGTCCGGGAGGGCAGGGTACCCGCTCGCAGACCCCGAGCGGTCCTTTTGCGAGCGAACACTGGACGCCGACTTCGGTGCACGCCGTCACCGGGCCCTCGGACACCCAGTCCCCGTCGCACGCGATGAGAGCGATCGCGGTCGCGCAGCCGAGTGCTGCGTGACCAATGAGGCCGAGCTTCCTGCTTCTCACGCTGTGCTCCCCTGCCGTGGGCCCAGTGTACCCCCACTCGCGAGAGCGCCCTCATCGACCCCATGACGGATCGCAGGCGCCGCCTTAAGGTTGGTCCGATGCGCGGAGCCTCGGATCACGACTGGGCGGAAGCCAGCGACGCGCAGCTGCTCGAAATGCGGCTCTGCGACCTCGGGGTGGAGCTCGAGGATTCCTGGGTGGCGGACCAGGTCGCGCAGGTCCAGGAAGAGATCGCCGCCTGCGGCCTGTTGCTGCGCCCGCACTTCTGGCTTTCCGAGGAATGGTTCTCGCCCGAGGGTGTTCCGGGTGTCGCGATTCCCTTCTATCTCGCCCACCCGCGCCTGATCCGGCTCGAGCGGCGACAGATGCTCGAGGCCGAGGGTGCCACCCGCGCGAGCTGCGTGCGTCTGCTCCGGCACGAGCTGGGACACGCGGTGCAGCACGCCTTCAACCTGCAGCGGCGGCGCCGCTGGCAGAAGCACTTCGGGAAGTCGTCCCAGCGCTACCCGGACTCGTACCGCCCGAATCCCGCGAGCCAGCGCTATGTCCTCCACCTCGACTACTGGTATGCCCAGGCGCACCCGGACGAGGACTTCGCGGAGACCTTCGCGGTCTGGCTCACGCCGCGTTCCCGCTGGCGAACCCGCTACAAGGGCTGGCCTGCTCTCAAGAAGCTCGAGTACGTGGACGAGCTGATGCGGGAGCTCGCAGGCAGGCGTCCCCCGGTGCGGAGCCGCGCCCGGCCCGAACACCTGCCGCGTCTGCGCAGTACGCTCGCGGAGTACTACGAGGCCAAGCGCGGGCGTTTCGACTACGTGGAGAGCCACGTCTACGACGCCGACCTGCACCGGCTCTTCGGTCGGTCGGATGCCAGTGGTCCGTCGGCGGCCTCGTTCCTGCGTCGCACCCGCGCGCGGATCCGCCGGCAGGTCGCGCGGGGAACCGGGCGCCACGAGTACGCGATCGACCTCGTGTTGCGCGAAATGACCAACCGCTGCCGTCAGCTCCGATTGCGAGCCACCGCGCCCGCGGACCAGCTCGTCAACGACCTGGCCGTTCTGGTGGCGGCCCGGACCGTGGAGTACGTGTACCGGCGGCGGGAGTGGCACGCGATGTGACCGTCCCGGCGCGGCTGCGCGCCGGTGCCAAGGAGATTCCATGCGCAAGCGTCGCATCCTCGTCCTCAGCCACGAGGATCACGTCGTGCCGGATTCGCTCGATGGCCTGAGCGAGCAGCAGGTCCACGACATCAAGACCGAGTGGGGCGTCGTCACGACCTTGCGGGCGCTCGGCCACGAGGTCCGGCAGCTCGGGGTGCGCGAAGAGCTCCTACCCATCCGACGGGCGGTCGTCACCTGGAAGCCGCACCTGGTCTTCAACCTGCTCGAAGAATTCCAGGAGGAGGCCGTCTATGACCACGCGATCGTCTCCTACCTGCAGCTGTTGGGCGTACCCTTCACGGGCTGCGGCCCCCGCGGACTGATGCTCGCCCGGGACAAGTCCCTCGCGAAGAAGCTGATGATCTACCACCGGGTGCGCGTGCCCCGCTTCTTCGTGGCGCGCCTCGGCCGCAAGACGAGGCTTCCGCGACGGCTCCAGTTTCCGCTCATCGTGAAGTCGTTGGTCGAAGAGGCGTCGATCGCCATCGCCAAGGCCTCGATCGTGAACAACGTGGAGAAGCTGGAAGAACGCGTTCAGTTCGTTCACGATCGCGTCGGCACCGACGCCATCGTCGAGGAGTTCATTCCAGGCCGCGAGATCTACGTCGCCGTGCTCGGCAACGAGCGCCTCCAGGTCCTGCCGCCCCAGGAACTCGTGATCGGTGGGCGCGCGGAAGGGGAGCCGCTGATCGCGACCGAGAAGGTCAAGCACGACGCGGCCTACCAGGAAAAGAAGAAGGTCGACCTGATCGCTCCCGATCTGACCGACCTGCAGCGGCGAAAGCTCGACCGCATCTCGCGTCGGGCCTACCGGACCCTCGAGCTGCGCGGCTATGGACGCCTCGACTTCCGTCTCGGCGAAGACGGCGAGTTCTATTTCCTCGAAGCCAACCCGAACCCCGAGCTCGCCGACGGCGAGGAGGCCGCCACCGCCGCCAAGGCCGCCGGTCTCGAGTACCCGGCCTTCCTGCAGAAGATCGTGAACCTGGGCCTGCGCTCGCGTCGCTGAGCCCTGCGCGAATCGTAGAGAGCGTCGCCCGCGGGGTTCTTGCCGCGGTTTGCCACATCCGCGCATCGACACCCACTTCCCTGGTAGCCGCCCGGTAGAGGGCAGGCTGCGTAGGGAAGGCGTGTCGGCATGCTTCGACAGACCAGGCGTTGGATGGGCGGGATCGCGATCGCGGGGGCGAGCTTGTTGCTGGCGCAGTCCGCGCAGGCGGTCGCCTTCACGCTCGATGTCGAGTTCGATGACGGACTGCAAGGAAGCTATGCGGACGTCGAAGTCGTCCAGGACGGCACGGGCCTGCTGTTCGAGATCGCGCTACGCGACGCGCTCGGCCCGGACGCCGATCTCCATCGCTTCTATTTCAACCTCGACGGTGCGATCCCGGAGCTGTCGATCACCTCGGACGACGAAGTCACGACCGCGTACGTACTCTCGCTGGCGCCGCCCGTGGCGGGTGGTGCCGGAAGCGACTTCGACTACGGCGTGTCGTTCGGCAATGGCGCCGGTCCGCCCGGCAACGGTCAGCTGACCACCGCCAGCTTCCGGATCGCGCCGGTGGACACCTCGTTGTCCCTCGATCTCGAGGCCTTCCTGGCTGCGGCACCCTCCTTCGCTTCGGGGGGCTCGATCGCAGCGATGGCAGCGCTCCACGTGCAGGGGACATCCCTCGTATCGGGTGCGAGCTCGGAGACCGTCGGCGGCGTAGTTCCCGAGCCGACCACGGGCCTGCTGCTCAGCGCGGGCATCGCGCTCGCGCTCGGCCGGCGGCGTATTCGCCCATAACGCGCCGACCCTACCGGCCTCCGCCCGCCCAGGCTATACGGGACCGATCCCAAGCATCGCGCTTGGCTGTGAGGACGGACCCGACCCGTGAATCCCGAACGAGCTGGGCTCGTGTTTGCGGCGCTGTGCGCGCTGAACGGTGCCTTCGTGGGCCCCGTTGCACGGCTCACCACCGAGGCGGGTGATCCGGTCTTCGTGGCGGCCGTCACCACCTTGTTCGGGGGACTCGCGGCCGCCGGTGTTCTGGTCGCCCGAGGCCAGCTTCGCAGCTTGTTCCAGGGTCGCGACGCGCCGTTGCTGGCGGGGGTCGGCGTCCTGGGCACCGTGGTCCCGTACCTGCTCTTCTTCGTGGGGACGGCGCGCACCTCGGCGCTCGACGCGGTGCTGTGTCTGCAGATCGAGCCCGTCTACTCCCTGCTGCTCGCATGGGGGGTCCTGGGCCACCGCTTGACCTTGCGCCGCGTGGGGTCGGCGGCGCTGCTGCTGGTGGGCATCGCGTTCGCGATGACGGGCGAGTCCGAGGCCGATCCGCTCGGGATCGGCATGTTGCTCGCGACGCCACTCGCCTGGCAGCTCTCCCACCTGCTGGTGCTGCGGCGACTGCCGCACGCGGTGCCGGAGCTGCTCACGGGCGCTCGCTATTTCTGGGGTGGCCTGCTGCTGGCGCTCACGGCCTTGGGCTACGCGCTGCTTTCCGGGCGGTCGCTGCTGCCGGGCAGCATCGCCGAAGCGCAGCTCCCGGTCCTGGCGGTGCAGGGCATCGTGCTGTCCTACGTCGGAACGATGCTCTGGTACCAGGCGATCGCCCGGCTCGACCTGGCGCGTGCGACTGCCATCGTCGTGCCTTCGATCCCCGTGCTGACCCTCGTGCCCGCGTTCGTGATCGTTGGCGAGGTCCCGTCCCCGCAGCAGATCGCAGGCCTCCTGCTGGTCGCGGTGGGGGTGTTGCTCTTCGTGCGTGCTCCGCACGCGGTCGAGACCCGCGAACGTGTCCCCGCCCTGACGGCACCGCTCGGCGCAGAGGGCGGCGACGAGGCGGGCGGCGACGAGGCTTGAGGGCGTTCCGGGACCCGGCTCAGTCTCCGCCTTCTCGCGACCATCGGGGCGGGGCGTCGCGGTTCCCCGGCAGTCGGATATGCTTGCGCCTTCAAACAGCCGGGGCATGTCCCCGCGCCAATTGCTGGGTCCCCGGCGCAGAGCCGAAGCGGATGGCTTCGGCGCGGAGGACCCCATGACGGCACCGGCGCCTTCGGGCGGTTCGAGCAGTGGTCACACCACCGGTGACATTCTCTACGACGCCTTCTTCTCGGCAGGTCTCGGCGGATCGGTGGTCGCGATCTTCTTCCTGATCGTCGACGTCACGCGCGGCGATCCGCTGCTGACGCCCACCGTCGTGGCTGCGGCGCTCTTCGAGGGCATCGCGCCCGCGGAGGTCACGCGTGTGGATCTGGCTCTGGTGACGGCCTACACGGCCGTCCACTTCGCGGTGTTCGGACTGCTCGGCGCCGCGATCTCGCTGCTCGTGCACGAAGCGGAGCTGCATTCGAAGAATCCGTCGATCCTGCTGTTCACGATTTTCGCGATCTTCGAGCTCGGCGCGATCGCCGCAGGTACCGTGCTCGCACCCGGGCTCGTGGAATGGATCGGCTACGGCAAGATCGCCGTCGCCAATCTGTTTGCCGCGATGGCGATGGGCGGCTTCCTCGTCTCCTCGCATCGGCCGGACCTCTTTCGGGAATGGCTGCGGTCCCTGCGACTCATCGCGTTCGGCCCACCCGAGGACCAGGTGCCGCCCGGCTGACACCCGGGCGGCCTAGCCCCGATCACGGATTGGAGCTAGATCCCGCGTGCGGTCTCCGCGAGCACGCCGCGCAGCCAGTGATGGCCGGCGTCTCCGGAAACCCGGGGATGCCAGACGGCCACCATCTCGATGGGCGATCGATCGAAGGGTCCCGCGCCGACGTGCAGGCCCGGACGACCGCGCACCATGCGTTCGGGGGTGGTGCAGAGCAGCTCGCTGCCGGTGAGCAGGTCGCCGACGAGCGAGAAGCTCGGCACCGAGACCCTGACTTCGCGCCGCCGCCCCCGCTTTGCGAGCGCCTCGTCGATGGGGCCGGTGAAGCCTCCACCGGAAGGGGACACGACTACGTGGTCATAGCGGCAGAAGTCGTCGAGGCTGATGCGGCGCTTGCGCGCCAGCGGGTGCGATGCGCACATCGCCAACACGTAGCGTTCCTGCATGAGCGGGAGGGACTCGAGTTCCGCCGGTACGTAGCCGACGGCCGAGATGGCGAGATCGAGGGATCCACGGGACAGAAGTTCGCCGACCTGGTCGAAGGCCAGCGGGTGCACGGCGATGCGGAGCTTCGGGGCTTCGTCCCGGAGGCGGGTCAGGAGGGTCTCGAGCAGCACGTGCTGGGTGTAGTCCGTGGCGGCGAGCGCAACGGATCCCTCCCAGGTCGACGGCTCGAACGGTCCCGCGACGACGAGGGACTGAGTCTCCGTCAGCCAGGCCTTGAGCGGCGCGCTCATCGCTTCGGCGCGCGGCGTCGGCAGGATGCCGTGCTGACTGCGGACGAAGAGCGGATCATCGAGTGCCACTCGCAGGCGGGCCAGGATCCCGCTGACGGCGGACTGTGTCAGGTGCAGGCGTCGCGCGGTGCGGGTGACGCTGCGCTCCTCGAGCAGGACGTCGAGCACCGGAAGCAGGTTGAGATCGATCGACCGGATATCAGGATCCACAATGTTCTCTATCAATAATATCGCTTGGACAGATAGCCGAGGCGCCTCCAGACTACCAGGCACTGGCCCCTATCCCGGCCCGCGAGGAAACCCATGCAACAGCTGACGTGCACGAGCCCGGGTCACATCGAATGGCGCGACGTTCCGAGTCCCAGGCTCGAATCCGACATCGAGGCGCTGGTGCGTCCCCTCGCGGTGGCCCGCTGCGACATCGACACCTTTCTCACGAGCGGCTTGTTCGGCGCTGCCCAGCCCTTCGCACTGGGTCACGAGTGCGTTGGCGAGATCGAGGCGCTCGGCGACGCGGTACGCGGTCTCGAGGTCGGGCAGCGGGTGGTCGTGTCGTTCCAGGTGAGTTGCGGCACCTGTGCGTCGTGCGCCGCCGGACATTCGGCCAACTGCGATCGCATGCCCACGCTGTCCGACTACGGCATGCAGCCGCTCTCGGGCGTCGAGTACGGCGGCATGCTGTCGGACCGGATCCGGGTGCCCTTCGCGGAGGCCATGCTGCGCCCGGTGCCCGACGCGCTGCAGACGAACGCGTTGGCCAGCGTCTCGGACAACGTGCTCGACGGCTATCGCGCCGTGGCGCCCCACCTCGAAGAACGGCCGGGAAGCGAGGTCCTGGTGGTCCACCACGGCGCGCCGAGCATCCCGCTCTACGCCGCACAGGCCGCACTGGCTCTTGGCGCGGCGCGGGTGGACTTCGCCAGTCGCGACGCCGCGAGCCTGGATCTCGCGAAGCGTCTGGGTTGCAACCCGATCGAGACTGACCTCGAAAAGGCGGCGGGGCGCTACCCGATCGTGGTCGACGCCGGTCTATCGCCCGAAGGTCTGCAGTACTCCCTGCGTTCCACCCAGCCCGAAGGCATCTGCCAGAGCCTGGGCTTCTATCCGGGCCCCACCATGCCGTTGCCCCTCGGTCGCATGTATACGCTCGGCATCCGCTTCTTCATCGGGCGTTGTCACGCGTGCGCGTTGCTCCCGGAGGTGCTCGCGCTCATCGAGGCCGGACGCTTGCAGCCCCAGGACGTCACGACCCGAACCGTTTCCTGGGAGGAGGCGCCGGACGCGTTCCTCGAGCCCGCGATCAAGCTCGTGGTCGCCCGTTGACCGCTGGAGCCATCGACGTGTGGGGCCAGGTGACGACGCCGCGGATGGCGGCCGCCCCGTGGATGCAGACGCTGTTGCGATGGACGGGCCGCGAGCACGAACAGATCGTGCCCAGCGTCGCGTCGACCCTCGAGTCGATGGACGCCGCGGACGTGGACATCACGTTCCTGTCCGCCTGGTACGGTCCGGAAGGCCCGCTCATCACCAACGAGGAAGTGGCAGCCCAGATCGCCGAGGCCCCAGCGCGGTTTCGGGGGCTCGCCAGTGTCGACCTGCGAAAGCCGGTGGAAGCCGTCCGGCAGATTCGGAAGTGGACTCAGGACGAGGCGTTCGTCGGGGTTCGTGTCGTGCCCTGGCTCTGGGACGAGCCACCCAACCACCGACTCTATTACCCCTTGTACGTCGCGTGCGTGGAGGCCGGCGTGCCACTCTGCACGCAGATCGGTCACACGGGTCCTCTGCGCCGTTCCGAACCGGGGCGGCTGATTCCGTACCTCGAGGACGTTCTACTCGACTTCCCGGATCTCGTGGTCGTCGGAGGACACGTCGGGTTTCCCTGGATCGACGAGCTGACGTCGCTGACCTTCAAGTACCCGAACCTGTACGTCGACACGTCGGCCTATACGCTGGCGCGTCTTCCGGACGCGTTCATCACCTACCTGCGGGGGGCTGGCGCCGGGCGCGTGATGTTCGGGACGAACTGGCCGATGATCCCGCACGCCAGGTGCCTCCGGGACATCGACCGCCTCGGCCTGTCGGACGAGGAAGCAACCCAGTTTCTGGGCGACACGGCTCGAAGGGTCTTTCGGCTCTGAGAGGCTCTGTATGGGAGCAGCCCGATGGTCTCGCGCGTCTCGTTTGCCGCCATCTCGATCCTGCTCTTCGCGTGCGGCGAGGGTACGTCCGACGGTCGCTGCGCCGAGCAGGCCGCCGCGGGCCTCGAGCGAGGCCGCGCGCTTCTCGACGAGAGTCGCGACGGCGAGCACTACCGGGTCGACGGCTTCGATGCGGCGATGGCGGAGCTGCGGGGCGCGGCCGAGCAGGGGTCTCGCGACGCCCAGTCTCTCTATGGCCGGACGCTGTTCGGGTCGCTCTTTTCCCACAGCGGTCCGGCCCCCTCGGAGCGGGCCGCCTATGTGTCGGCGCTGGTTGCCCTGCGTCGCGCGGGCCGCGCCGGAGACGAGGAGGCGCGAGCATTCCTCCCGGGCTGGAGCGCGGCGTCCCCCTCGACGAGCAGTCCGCCACTCGACGCTCTGCCGAGCGCATGGCTCGACGAAGCAATCGCAGAGGCCGAGATGCCCGTCCGGTGTCCGGCGTCGCGACTGTGACAGCCGGGATCGTGACAGTCGGGTCCGGTGCCCGACGCGCCTCTCAGTGCCGCAGCGCGCGTTGGCGGAGGACCCCGGCGAGCCCGAGCAGTCCCGCCAGGATCGCTGCGGAGCTCGTGCCCAGGGCGGGCAGCTGGGCCGGGGCGTTCGCGGGTTCGAGGTTGGCGGCGTCGGCCGGGTCGATGGTGATCGTCAGTGTGCCGAGAGATTCGGCGGAGGCGTTGGCGCCGCCGGCGGTCGCCCCGGAGCTGGCCACCAGGTAGAACTGGTCGCCCGGCGATACGGGGATCTGCAACACGTCGCTTTCCAGCACCGGGCCGTGCGCGGTCGTCTCGAGCTGCACGGAGCCGTCGGGTGTGACGAGGCCGATGACGGCGTTCTCGAAGACGAACGCCGCGACGTTCGCGTCGCCCACGTAGGAGACCTGGGCGGCCAGCCCGGTGGCGGGGTCGGCGTCGGGGTTGCCGATGGTCCCCGTGAGCTGGACGGCGATGTCGATCGTGTCCGCCGCGACCCCCACGTAGGTGTAGCCCTGGACGGCGGTGCCGGTTCCGTCCATCCAGCCGCCCGGGAGGGCGTTCGCATCCACGCGTACGACGGGGGCCAGGATTGCCTGCACGGACGCCTCGGCGAACGCGTCGCCGCGAGCGTTCGCGAGGCTTGCGTCGGTCAGGTCCGCTTCCGCCGCACCATTCGTGGGCCCGAACGTCAGCCCGAAGAACCAGTCCAGGTCCGTGTCGATGTCGCAGAAGTCGGCGCAATCGGAGTGGACGATCGTCGCGTAGGTGCCCCACTGGTCGAGCACCACCTGGGCGGATGCGGGCGCGGCGATCAGGCTCGCGAGCCCGACGACCCAGGCGATCTGTCGCATTGGTGTGTCCTCCAGGACGCGAAGGGTGCAGCATCCGACCGTGACCCGCACGTGCGGAGTCGATGACCCCGGCGCTACGATCGTGTGCATGCCGGCTGTCGTGACCCACGACCGCGCTACGGGAATCTGGACCCTCGAGCTCAGCGGATCGCTCGACGCCGAGCAGGTCGCTGCAGCGATCGGCACCATGTATGCGAGCGAGGACTACCAGCCCGACGCGCCGCGCTTGTACGACGCGCGCAGCGTCGAAGACTCGATCGCGACGCGCGAGCTGAGGGCGCTCGCGTATCGACGCGAGTTCATCGGGGCGGTAGACCATGCGCGCTCGGCGATCGTCGTCGCCCGCAAGGTCACGTTCGGGATCGCCCGCATGTACCAGTCGTGGATGGATGACCAGCCCGTCAGCGTGCGGATCTTCCACGACATCGACGAGGCCCGCGCCTGGCTGGCGGGCGAGTCGGACGAGACCGCGGATTGATCCGGTTGTCGCCCGAGCGTTCACGAGCTCGCATGCCAGCCACCGTACCGTTCCACGCAAACGGGGGGCGGGGGAGGGCGACTGCCACCCCAACGGGCGTTCTTGACCGACTCGCACCAGGTCCGCAGGGTCTTGTCCGGGTCGAGCGAACCGGATAGGTACAGCTTCTTCAGCATGGCCCGGCACTCCGCAACCGCGCGGCCACTCTGGTTCGTGCCTCGACCCCTGCCGGCGCAGCGGAGATCCATGGCCAGACGCGCGTCGTCGGATAGCGCCGCGGTGGTGACCGCGTCGTAGGCGCTCGTGAAGCAGCCCTGATACAGCCCGATGCAAACCGCGATGCCCAGGGCGAGGAGTCCGTATCGCATGGGGACTACCTCCCTTCCTACGCATCGGTCGGGGGCGGGGGTCGATGCGTGAAGCGGCTCACGCTTCGCGTGTGACGAGGCGCACCCCGCCGGGTTCTGCTTCGGGCGCGGCCGGACTGGCGGTCCGCTATGGGCCCCAGCTGCCCCGCTCTGCGCGGTTGGGCGGTCCCCGGGGCGAGTATGCGCCCCCGGTGGGATGCCGCCGGGGGTTTGCGGAAAACGACGACCACCGCGGCGGACTCCCAGTATTTCGGTTGACACACCCGGGTGTGGCAGGCGAAATCAGGTCTTTCAGTCACGCCCGCCATCGCGGCTGCCAGGGAGCGGCTCGCAACGGGCTCGATCGGAGAGGGAGGGGGATCTCATGCGAACGAAGTGGATCGGACTCGTCGTTGCTGCGTTGGTGCTGTTCAACGCCTCGAGCGCATCGGCCTGGTGCTGGTGGAACTGCAACACCGCGAAGACCCAGTACCCCATCGTGCTCGCACACGGCATGGCGGGCTTCGACGAGCTGTTCGGCGTGTACGAGTACTGGTTCGGCATCCCGGGTGCGCTCGAGGACAAGGGCGCGACGGTGTTCGTCACCTCCGTCAGTCAATTCAACACCAGCCAGGAACGAGGCGAGCAGCTGATCGACCAGATCGAGACGATCACGGCGATCACCGGGAAATCGAAGGTCAATCTGATCGGTCACAGTCATGGTGGGCTCGACGTGCGCTACGTCGCGGCGGTGCGCCCCGACCTGGTGGCTTCGGTCACGTCCGTCGGGAGCCCGCACAAGGGCGCCGATCTGGCCGACTTCCTGCGAGACAACGTCGAGGGCGGGTCCTTCGGGGAAGCGGTGCTCTCCGCCTTTGCCGAGACCCTGGGCACGGTGCTGGGTCTGATTTCCGGGTCCGACAATCCGCAGGACGCGGTGGCCGCACTCGATCAGCTCAGCACGCCGGGCGCAGCGGCCTTCGCGGCCAGCTATCCCCAGGGCGTTCCGGCGAGCAGCTGCGGCGAAGGGGCCGCTGTCGTCGGCGGCATCCGCTACTACAGCTGGAGCGGCACGGGCGTGTTGACGAATGCGCTCGACATCGGCGACTTCGCCCTGGGACTGACCTCGCTCTTCTACTCGGAATCGAACGACGGCCTGGTCGGCCGCTGCAGCTCGCACCTGGGCGACGTGATTCGCGACAACTACTTCCAGAACCACCTCGACGAGGTGAACCAGGTGTTCGGGCTGGTGTCGATCTTCACCTCGAACCCGAAGACGTTGTTCAAGAACCACGCGAACCGACTGAAGAACGCGGGGCTGTAGCCGTTGGGACGTGGGCGATCGTGGGCCGTGCTGGGGGGAGTGGTTCTGCTCGTCCTGGCAGGTCGCGCGGTCTACGTCGCAGGATCGCAGGAACCCGAGGACGCGCCGCCCGCGGTCGGCTCCATGCCGCCCGCGGGCGGCGCGAGCTCTCCCGGGTTGATCCGCGCCCCCGCATCGCCACCGTCTCCGGTCGACGCGCGCGCCTGGGTCGAGAGCTCTTCGCTGGCGGGCACCGCAGTCGACGGCGCCCTGGTCGTCGACGAGACCGGCGCCTTCGTCCCGACCTCCGACGCGATCGACTTCTTCGACTACTACCTGTCGGCCTTGGGTGAGGTCCCCGAGAGCGAGATCGTGGCCACGATCGAACGCGAGATCCGCGCACGCGTCGACCCGCCGGATGAGGCGCTGGCCTTTCTGCGGCAGTACCTCGGGTATCGGGATGCGGTACGCGACCTGGTGGAAAGCCAGGGGCTAGAGGGCTTCTCACTCGAGCGCCGGCTGCAGTGGTTGCGGGAAGCCCGACGTGGCGCCTTCGGGCCGGACGTAGCGGAGCAGCTCTTCGGTGAAGAAGAGGCACGTCTGCGAGAAGCCATCGCCTGGCGGGAGGCGGCCCTGGACCCGGACCTCAGCGGCGAAGAGCGCGACGCGCGTCTCGATGCTCTCGAAGCGCAGCTGCCCGAAGCCGAACGCGAACGGCGTGCGCGCGCGACCGTCGCGAGACGGACCCTGCAGCATGAGACGGAGCTGCGCGAAGCGGGAGCGGGACAAGGCGAGGTCCACTCCTGGCGGGAGCAGGCGTTTGGCGCTGACGCCGCCGTGCGTCTCGCGAAGCTCGACGAGCGACGCGCGGAATGGGATGCGCGCGTTCAGCACTACCGCGACGAACGGCGGCGCCTCGAAGAGGGCGCCTACGCGAGTGAGGCCGATGAAGCGGACGCCGTGGAAGAGTTGCGCGCGGATCTCTTCGAGGGACCCGAGCTGCTGCGCATCCGTGCCCTCGACCGGGCAGGGGACCGGTAGCCCGAGCCACCGACGACCCGCTATTCGCCGACGAGCACCTGGCGCGCGTGCTCCGTGTCCATGTACTCCTTCCACTCGACGATCTTGCCGTCGCGCGCTCGCATGAGGAAGCAGTACTCCTGGGAGTACTGCTCGCCGCGGAAGGTCTTGCCGGAACTCGTGGCCTCGATCGCAACCCGATCGCCCCCGGCGATCATCGAGTGCGCGGTGAAGGTGAGGCCTTCGGGGAACAGGTCCAGAACCATGGGCATGGCGGCGACTGCGCCGGCCTTGTCGTTCTCGCCGCTGAAGGGCAGCGAGCCTCCGACCCAGATCCGGAAGTCGTCCGCGTAGTGCTCCTTCACCCAGGCGACGTCCGCACGGCTGAGTGCATCGAGCATGTCCTGCGCGAGCTGTTTGTTGTCGTCTTCCCGACTTCCCATTTCTTCTCCCTTGGGGCCGCTCTTCACTTTGACCGGGAGAAGCTGCGTCGGCCTCATCCGGTTTGCGCCGTATAGGATGCCGCCGTCGACGGGAGAGCGCCTCCCTGCCGATTGGTTAGTCTCTTTCGCATGACTGTTTCCGCCTCGATCGACGAAGCCAACCTCGGAGAGCTGCTCGGCCGCTACATCGCGCGGATCCCGCCGGCGTCGGTCCCTCGATTTCTCGCGCGCCTCGAGCGGGGCGCTGCCGATCGCTACCGCGCCTGGGCTGCGGCTCTTCCGGAGCATGCGGATACCCTCCTCACCTGTGCGGCGAGCGAAGAACAGATCGCGACCCGCGCGGATTCGCTCTTTCCGGCGGTGCCGGAAGACCTTGCCGCCATCGAGGAAGCCCTGCCGGGTGCGCGCGAGACCTACTTCGGCCTCTTCGAGGGGCTGAGCGTGAAGCAGCAGATGGCCATCCAGGCCGCAGCGGAACGCCAGGGGTGCCGGGCCTGGCTGGGCCTCCGCCGAGACGATCTCCCCGCGACGCACAACGCCGAGCTCGACGCCCTGGCGGCCCTGGAAATCGAGAGCGCCGAGCGCCTCGAAGCACTCGTTTCGCGTCTGGCCGACTAGCAATCGCGGCTGCGTAGCGCGCTGCGACTGCCTCTCCGCTTCTTTTCGCCACATTCAGTCAAGAAGCGCGCGCTCGACGCCGAAGCACCTGCATGGCCGTTCGAAGCCTGGGCTTCCTCGTGCTCGTATTCGCGCTCTCCGCCCCCGCGAACTCGCAGACGATCGACTTCGGTACCGAAGGTGACGCGGCTCACTTTCCCGCACCCGACCCTCCCACCATCGAGTCGTCGCGGGCGCGCGACCCGGCACGGGCAGCGGCCGGCGGCACTGGAGCTGGCGCAGCCCTCACGGAATGGGCGCTGCACAAGACAGCGGACGGTCTGCATCCGGACGCGAACGAGCAGCTGCTCTTGTGGTTCATGAACGAGGCGCGCCAGGACCCGGTCGCCGAAGGTGTCTGGCTGGCGACTTCCTCGCACCCGGACGTCGCAGGTGGACGATCCGGCTATGGCGTGGATCTCGACCTACTCCAGGCCGAGTTCGCCGCCATCGCGCCCGCCCCGCCTGCCGCCTTCGATCGCCGCCTCTACGAGGCGTCGCTGGCCCACTCCCTCGACCTCATCGACCGCGACGAGCAGGACCACGAGGGCCAGTTCGACCGGGTCGATGCTTCGGGGTTCGTGCACGATGGGGGTCGCGCGAGCGTCTTCTCGTTTGCCGATTCAGCGCTCAACGCCCACGCGGCCTTCAACATCGACTGGGGACCGGGAGACGGCACCGGCATGCAGCCCGGGCGGGGACACCGCGCGGCCATCATGGGCGACTATTCGAACGTCGGAATCGCGATGGTGCCCGAAGGCAACCCCGGCACGGAAGTCGGCCCTCTCGTGACATCGGCCGTCTATCTCTACGCGTACCCGCCGGTTGCCGACCACTACAACCGTTTCCTGGTCGGCACCGTCTGGGAAGACCTGGACGAGGACGGGGCCTACGACCCGGGCGAAGGCCTGGGCGACGTGACGGTCACTCCTTCGAGCGGGTCTTTCTTCGCGGTGACCGGCGCGAGCGGCGGCTACGCGATCCCGATCCTGGCGCCCGGCAGCTACGACGTGACATTCAGCGGCGGTGATCTCGCGGGCAGCTACGAGCGAACGATCGCGATCGGCGCCACCAGCGAGCTTCTCGACCTCGACCCACTCGAGGTCCCCGAGCCCGGCGCCAGCCTGCTCGCCGGGGGGGCCCTGGTCGCACTCGCATGGATCCGCCGGAAAACGCGTTCCAGGACAACCTGTTAGCGGCATCCGGCCATCGGGCCGGGGGCTGAATTGACGCGTCCCGCATCTCGCGCTAGAAAGTGATTCCTATCTAGACAGGAATAATTTTCTATGGCAGAGCAAGCCCGGGTCGTCTCGATCCGCACTCCCGAAGGCCTCCAGGCGCTGTGTCACCCCACGCGGGTAGAGATGCTCGAGGTCCTGCGCGAGCCGGCGTCCTCTGCTGCGGTGGCCCGGCGAATCGGCCAGCCCCGGCAGCGAATCAACTACCACCTCAAGGCCCTCGAAGAGGCCGGCCTCGTCGAGAAGGTGGCGACCCGGCGGAACGGGAACTTCGTCGAATCCCTGTATCAGTCGATCGCACGCTCGTTCGTGGTCGCGCCCGAGGTAGCCTGGCAGGGCTCGCGCCGTCTCGAAGCACTCCGCTCGCAGCACTCCCTCGAGACCCTCGTCGCCCTGGGCGAGCGCCTTCAGCAGGACGCCGCCGAGCTGCTCGACCGGGCAGCATTCGACGGCGAGCAGATCGCGAGCGCGGCGGTGAGCGTCGACGCCACGTTCGCGACCCCGGCCGACCGCGCCGCCTTCATGCGCGAATACCTGGAGTCCACGACGAGGCTCCTCGAGAAGTACGGAAGCCAGCAGGGCGACGGCTACCGCTGCGTGTTCGCCGCCCATCCCCAAACCGAAGGGAGCAATCAATGAGCGAGAAGAAGTGGGAGAAGACCTTCGAGATCGCCGTCCCGGTCGACCGTGTGTGGGAGGCGATGACCAGCGGCGAAGAGCTGAAGGTGCTCTTCTCGGCGCCAGAGGACAGGGCGCTCGACGAAGGCATGCCGAAGCTGGAAGTCCTGGAAGCCGTCCCGCTCAAGAAGCTCCGGTGGGTCCAATACAGGGATCAGACGCCGAACAAGGCGGAGTTCACGGTCACCTTCGAGTCGAAAGAGATCGGAAGCAGCGTCACCGTCACGCGCTTCGGTTTCGGCGAGGGCGAGGACGCCGACATCTTTTCCAACTCGTTCGGGCTCGGCTGGCTGCACGGCTTCCGTGACATGATCCTGTATCTCGAGACGGGACAGGTCGTTCACCGTCACTACAACGGCTGCTCGCTATCGGCGATGGGCATGTCCTACGAGGAGACTCCGGCCGGAATCCGCGTGTGCGAGGTGGGTGAGAAGGGCCTGGCCAGAGACGCCCGTCTCGAGCGCGGGGATCGGATCGTGCGGATCGGCAAGACACCGGTCTATACGCGGTCTGACGTGTGGGTGCTCAATCAGGTCTACTCCGAAGGCACCGAGCTCGAAGTCGAATTCATCCGCGGGCGGGAACTCATGCACGGGAACGGCAGGACCTGCGGGCTCGACGCCCGGCTGCCAGGCGAGTAGTCGTGCCTGCAGCCGGCCGCTAGCGCGGGGTGAGCCGGAACAGGTACGCCTCGGCGACGTTCTCGTTGCCCGGGCGCCGGCCGTACTTCTTCTCGTATGCGTCGCTGAAGTGGTCGAATTCTCCCTGGCTTTCGACCCGTGCCCCGGCAAGGTCGTAGATCGTGCCGTCGGCCCGGAGTCGGACGTCGGGGTCGGACTCCATGTGCTCGACCCAGGCGGCCCGGTTGTCTCCCGCGTGCACGTAGAGGGCGTCGCTCAGGGCGACCACCCAGATGTTCACCGAATAGGGATCGGCGGGGTTCGTCTCCAGCTGGACCGTGTCGATGGCGTCCGTGAAGGACCAGCTCTGCGGGGCGGGCTCGGTCTTGCCTTCGAGTGAGCCGCCGGGCAGCAGCACGAACGGGCCGCCGCAGGCGACGAGCAGCACGCCGAGGGAAAGAGCGATCAGACGGGGTTTCGCGGTCATGGGACCTCCGGTCGACATGCGATGCGACAAGGCGGCAATGCGCCGACGTCGCCCCACGTTACCCGCTAGTCGCCCTTCGAGCCGGGCTCGGGGATCAGGGCTCGCGAAAGAAGGCCCCCCGGCGGCGAACCGGGTCCAGGATGCTGAAGTCCGTGGGCGCGACCGCGTAGCCCTTGGGGAACGGGGCGCCGGCGTCTAGCCCCAGGGCTTCGCGCACCGCCGCGTCCTGGTAGTAGCCGACGAAGGTCTGGGCGATCAGGGTCGGCAGGAAGACCGGCGCCGTTGCGACGGACTCGTCGAGCACTCCGCGACGATCGGCCCGGGGAAGCTCGGCGAAGGTGGTCGCTCCGCGCTGTTGCGCGATGGCATCGATCGCCTGGATGCCGGCTTCGATCAGCGGCCACAGCTCGGGCCGTGCCGCCAGGGTATCCCCCAGACCGATTGCGCCCGCGCCGGGTAGGCGCCCATCCGGATTCGGCGGGATGATCTCGTCGAGTACGCACGCGAGGGCGCGCTGCTGCTCGGGAGATCCCGGGTTCTGGTCAGTCACCGCGTTTTACTCCGGCTAGTCGAAGAGGTGATCGATGTTCTTCTTGATCTGGTCGGCGACATACAGCGCGAGAGCCTGGATGGTGTTGCACGGATTGACGGCACCCGAGGTGACGAAGACGCTGCCGTCGATGATGAACAGGTTCGGGACGTCGTGGCTGCGCCCCCACTCGTTCACGACGGAGTGCTCGGGGTCGCGCCCCATCCGGGCGGTCCCCATCAGGTGCCAGCCCGCCATCGCGAGGGGCGCGTCGGAGACGACGCGCCGCGCACCGGCCGCCTTCAGCACGTCGGTCGCCCGCGCCGTGCCGTGGTCGAGCAGCTTCCGACTGTTCTCGCTGAGACGGTACGAGATGCGCGGCGCCGGGATCCCGTTTCCGTCCACCAGGTCGGGGTCGAGGGTGACGGTGTTGTGGGCCTCGGGCAGGTCTTCGCAGATGGCCATCATGCCCCCGATGTGATCGACGATGCCCGCCATCGCTTCGTGGTGGCCATCGCCCCAGGAGAGCTCGCCCTTGCTCAGGCTCCAGAGCGCCGAGGTCAAAGGGCCGAAGCCGCGCACGAGCTCGAACGAGTAGCCGCGCACGCAGTCCCGTCCGGGATCGGTCTCGTAGAACTCGTGGCTCCAGAGTCCACAACCGGTGGGGCCCTGGTAGCCGAGCAGGGGCTCGTCGAAGAGACCGAGAACCATGGCGTAGGGGTGGAACATGAGGTTGCGACCGACCAGGCCGCTGCGATTGGCCAGGCCGTCCGGGAACTGATTCGACGCGGAGTTGAGCAACAGGCGCGGTGTCCCGACGCCGTTGGCCGCGATCACGACGATCTCCGCGCGCAGTCGCTGTTCCACCCCCTCCGCGTCGTAGTAGATGACGCCGTCCGCCATGCCGTTGGCATCGACGGTGATCTCGCGCACCCGGCAGTGCGGGCGCACTTCGACGCCGCGTCGTTCGGCCTCGGGCCAGTAGGTCAGGTCGGTGCTCGCCTTCGCGCCCTGGGAGCAGCCGGTGATACAGGGCCCGAGATTGATGCACGGTGCACGCCCCTTGTACTCGCGGGTCGCGATCGCGCTGTCGGAAGGCCACCAGTGCCAGCCGAGCTCGTTGAAGCCTCCGGCGATCGTCTCGCCGAGCTTGCCGAGGGGCACCGGGGGCAGGGGCACTTCCTTGGGCGGATACGCGGGATCTCCGGCGAGCCCGGACACGCCCATCATCACGTCGTTCTCCGCCCAGTAGGGCTCGAGGGTCTGGTAGTCGATGGGCCAGTCGTCGGCGACGCCGTCCAGCGTCCTCACACGGAAGTCAGACGGCTTGAAGCGCGGGAAGTGCGCGGCGTACAGGATGGTGCTGCCGCCCACTGCGTTGAAGTTCGCGATCTTGATCGGCGAATCGTCGTCGTTGATGGGATAGTCGGCCGGGCGCCCCCGGGTGTTGGGGCTGGTCGCGAACTCGCCGGCGCCTCGCACCTCCCAGTCCGCGGAGTTGGTCGGATAGTCGGTGGGCTTCATCCAGCCGCCCTGCTCGAGACACACGATCCGCATGCGCGTCTCGGCGAGGCTCCAGGCGAAGGCCGCTCCGGATGCACCCGCTCCAATGATCACTACGTCGACAGCTTGTTCGGCCACGTCTCGAGCTCAGGGGTGATTGTCGGAGTCGCTAATCTATCCGAACTGTCGGCGAATTCGCATCTCTGGTTCGAGAATCGCGAAGTTCTGACGAGGAGGCGGAGATGAGCGGATCGAAGAGCTGGGAACAGGGCGGCTGCCTGTGCGGAAAGGTGCGCTACGCGATCGATCGCGGCGGAATCGCCGGACAGGCGCATTGCCACTGCAGGGACTGCCAGCGAGCCACGGGGAGCGCCTTCGCGACCTTCTGCTTCGTGCCCGATGCGAGCTTCCGCGCGGATCAGGGAGAGGCGAAGGGGTTCACGGTCCAGGGCACCAGCGGGGGAAGCGTGACGCGCTTCTTCTGTCCCGACTGCGGCGCTCAGCTCTACAGCGAGGTGGCGGTGATGCCGGGCGTCAGGTTCGTGAAGTCGGGATCCCTCGACGACGCGAGCTGGATGGAGCCCCAGGCGGTCTTCTGGTGCGACACCGCGCAGCCCTGGGTGGCGATGCCCGATGGCCTCGCCGAGCACGCGACGAATCCAGGCTGAGTCGCTTGCCGCCGGCTGGTTCGGGTTCTACCGGCGGCTGGGACCGGAAAGCCGTGCGCGATTGCGATGCACGCCGACGCCGGTGGCGACGAGCATGAGCGCGAGCAGCAGTTGGGCGAAGAGCCCGCTGGCCGGCACCCTCGGGCACGCGTTCGGGTCGGGCACGCAGGCGTTCACGTCCCAGGGATCGTCCTGGTCCGGAGTGCCGTCGGCGTCCGCGTCCGCAATCGAAGACTCCAGATAGTCGGGCGTGCCGTCGCCATCGCTGTCGGTGAACTCTCCTTCGGCAAAGTCGCTGGCGCCGTCGCCGTCGCTGTCCTGGCTGCAGGCTGCGACGAAGGTCTCGGGTGCGCAGGGCTCGGAATCGAAGGCGTCGCTCTGGTCCGTTGTCCCATCGGCGTCGGCATCCGCGACCGATGACTC
Organism: Deltaproteobacteria bacterium; assembly: GCA_029261855.1. GTDB lineage: Bacteria > Myxococcota_A > UBA9160 > UBA9160 > UBA4427 > JAJDAN01. The sequence continues at coordinate 108,970 of JAJDAN010000089.1, read as the reverse complement.
GAGATAGTCGGGGGTGCCGTCACCGTCGCTGTCGGTGAGCTCGCCTTCGGTGAAGTCCGTGGCGCCGTCGCCGTCGCTGTCCTGGGTGCAAGCGGCGACGAAGACTTCCGGCGCACAGGCGTCGCTGTCCGCCGGGTCGCTCTGGTCCGGGGTTCCGTCGGCGTCCGCGTCGGCAACCGACGACTCGAGGTAGTCGGGGGTTCCGTCGCCGTCGCTGTCCGTGAACTGGCCTTCCGTGAAGTCGGTCGCGCCGTCGCCGTCGCTGTCCTGGGTACAAGCGGCGACGAAGACGGCGGGCACGCAGGCGTCCCCGTTGGCCGGGTCGAACTCGTCCGGGAGTCCGTCGAGGTCGGCGTCCGCGATCGCCGACTCGAGGTAGTCGGGGGTTCCGTCGCCGTCGCTGTCGCTGAGCTCGCCTTCGCTGAAGTCGCTGGCGCCGTCGCCGTCGCTGTCCTGGGTGCAGACTGCGACGAAGACCGTCGGGAGGCAGGGGTCCGCGGGCGCGGAGTCGAGGACGTTCGTCGTTCCGTCGCCGTCGTCGTCGTCGAAGCCGGTGAGATCGCCGGCTTCGGCCTCGCGCAGGAAGTTCGCGAGCTCGGTCACCGTGGGCGCCGGCAGGCCCGCGAAGACGTCGTGGGCGGTGATGGCGGCTTCCAGGGTCTGCGCCTCGCCGTCATGGAGGTAGGGCGGGCTCGCCCAGACACTCAGGAGCCCCGGCGAGTCGAAGCCGTCCAACGGGCCGTCCAGGCGCCGGCCGCTGGCCGTGTCGATGGTGCCGATGTCGTGCCGCAGGCCGAGGGGCGAGTCGGTCAGCTGCGTGGGCGCGTGGCAGCCCAGGCAGCCCTCCGCCGCAAAGGAGATCTGGCCCGCCTGCGCGCTGGCGCTCAGCGCCACGGCGCTCGGACGAACCGGGCTCTCCGGGGCTTGCGTGAGCGACGTGACGTAGGCGGCGAGGGCGTCCAGGTCGGCGTTGAGTCCCGCCTTCGGGGCGCCCAACGGATCGGCGGTCGCGGCGTACTCGGACGGCGTGAGGAACCCGTTTCCCCAGTTGAGCAGTCGCACCTGCTTGTCGAAGTCCTGCACCTCGTCGAAGTTTCCCGTCCAGTGCAGCAGCCCGTGGCCGCTCCCCTTGCCCTGCAGCGAAATCGTCTTGCGTACGCCTTCGCCGAACTGGCTGAGATCCCACACCCGGCCGTCGCTGTCGCCGTTTCGGTGGCAGGACGCGCAGCTGATGTAGTTGTCGAGGGCCAGGCGATCGTCTGCGGCGTCGTAGAAGTGCTGCTTGCCGAGCAGGACCGTCGGAGAGAGCGTCTCGGCGGTGACCACACCGACCGGAGGCAACAGGTTCGTCGCGGGCAGGTTCGTCTGGAGCATCTGCGTCAGATCGAAGCGCGAGATGCTGCGGTCGAGGAAGTTGTGCACGTAGGCGCGGCTGCCGTCGCTCGACAGCGCCACGCTGCGGGGGGCGCGGCCCGTGGGCAGGCGCATCAGCTGGAAGCCATTCTGGGTGTCGTAGATGGCGAGCTCGCGGCTCGTTTCCAGGGTGACGAAGAGATATCGATCGTCGCCGCTCAGGGCCGCGTCGGTGGCGACGCTCGAGTTGTCGTGGTCCACGCGGAAGAGCGGGTCTTCGAGCTCGGTCGCGAGATCGATGCGGGAGGTGTTCGCGCGGACCGTCGATTCGAAGGTCATGCCCGGGACGCCGCGCAGCAGCCCGGACTGGATGTTGTCCTTCTTGGTGGGCACGTAGGCGGACTGATCGTCGAAGCTGACGACCGCCGCCCCGAGATAGTTGGGCAGCCCGGGGCCCTGGACTTCGGACTGGGTGCGACCGTCGTGGGGCAGGCCGATGGTCCCGCCCAGGGTGAGTGCGGCGGGGTCGATGGCGAAGACCTGAGCGGCTCCGTTGCCGACGTCGGGGGTGAGCGTGTGCTCGTCGGGGACGGGCGGTGTCACGAAGTTGCTGACGAAGAGCCGAGAGTCGTCGTAGCGAATCGAGAGGTGCCGCGGCTTGCCGGTGAGCGGCAGGCTGCCGACGAGGCTGTGATCGGCCGCGAGGCGTTTCTCGAGGGTGGCGAGCGCTTCGAGGACGACGAAGTAGTGGACGCCGTCGCTGCTGAAGACGATGCCGTGGGGCTGGGCACCGCGGGCCAGCGGGAAGCTGTGATCGACGCTGAGCAGGGCGGTGTCGATCACCGTGACCGTCGACGAGCCCTTGTTGGTGACGAAGACGCGATTGGCGCCGGGCTGCCGGGCGAGGGACCACGGCTGGTCGCCGACGGGGATCTCCGCGAGCAGACTGCCCGCATCGTCGACGACGGATACCGTGTCGTTGTCGGGGTTCACGTTCCAGATGCGGTCCGCGAGGCTGCTGTCCTCGACGATCAAGGTGGTCGAGTGTCGCGGTGCCGCAGGCAGGGCCGTTACCGGGGTCAGGTCGTTCAGGGCGATCTGGGCGATCTCGGTCTGGCGCGCGAGCGGGGTCGGGAAGTCTCCTCCTGTCTGGTCGTCGAGGATCACCCAGTTCAGCCCGTCCTCGCTTCCCTCGAAGAACCACCGGACGGGGTCTCGTTCGTCGTTTCCGTTCGCCGTGGTGATCGTGTAGAAGTCGATCTCCACGTTCGCGCCCATGTCGTAGACGAGGGGCTGGACGTTGAGGTCGCGCCACTTGGTGTTCGTGGCGGCGTCATCCGCGCGACCGGCCGACTCGTTGCTCGAGTTGTTGCCGCCGGGGTTCGTGGCGCCGAAGGAGTGGATGCGGCTCGCTCCCTGGAAGAGCGAGAGCTCGGCCAGCTGGACCGAGTCCGCGAGCAGGTCGTCGCGGACCTTGGTCGTGCGGAGGCGGTAGTAGCGGTAGCCGGGGAAGACCGTCGGGACCAGGCGGGCGTCCGCCCAGTCGCCGTGGTCGCCGCAAGTGGCGCCGTTGTCGAAGACCTTCAGGGTGAGTAGCTGCGCGCCGGAGACGTCGAGGTCGACGATCTCGGTCGGTGTCGTGTCCACGAAGCTGCCGCTCGCGTAGACGTTGACGGAGTCGATGTCGACCTCGAAGCTGACGTCTCCGCACTGCCCGTCGCGCTCGTCGTCGAGACCGATGCGGGAGAAGAATCGGTCGTAGAGCCCGTCGAGCGGTACGTCGATCTCGGAATAGGCGTGGACGCCGATGCCCTTGGCGTAGACCTGGCCGTCCAGGGTGATCGGGCCGCCGTCTCCGGGGCCATCCTCGCCGTTGCTGCGATCGCGCTCGGCGGGTCCGAAGCCGTTCTGTTCGGAGCTCCACACGAGGTCCGACACGTAGACGCCGCCCTCGGGCTCGGCTGCGGCTACGAACTCGCGCGTCACCTGGACGAGTTCGGCGACCGAGGGCGTCCCGTCGCCGTCGAGGGCGAACAGCCAGTAGTTGCCGATGATCAGGATGTTGGGGTTCGCGGGGAAGCTGACGGTGAAGCTGCCGTCCCCATTGTCGATGGACGAAAGCGGAAGGAAGCGCTGGTCGGTGTTCAGGTGGTGGGTCGTGCCGGACAGCCGGACGATGGAGAAGGAAGTCGTGCCCGGGCTCGCCGTCACGACGAGGTCGTCGCCGGCGTAGACGCTGGTGCCCGGCGGGACGGACAGGGTGGGGCGGATCGCGGGCGTGTCGTCGGACTCGAACAGGTACGGGGGCGAGAAGATCTGACCGTCCAGGTGATTCTCGTTGCAGCCGCCGCAGGCCCCACCCCCCGCAGAGAGAACACGACCGTCCTGGAGAAGGATCGCGGTGGAGTGGTAGTTGCGCGGAATCGTGATGCTGTCGACGACCGTCCAGGTGTCCAGCGCCGGGTCGTAGATTTCCCCGGGTAGCACCGAGCCCTCGTCACTGAAGATCTTCGCGACGGTGTTCCCGCCGACGACGAGCACCTTGCCGTTCGGGAGCATCACCGAATTGCTGAGCGCGCGGGGGAAGTTCATGGGTGCCCCGGTGGTCAGCACCGGGGACGGGCCGTTCAAGTCGATCCGGTAGACGTGGCCGACGCTAGTCGGCGGGTCGATGCGGCGGTCCGCCCCGCCGATCAGAAGCATCTTGCCGGCGTCGTAGTTCACCGCGTTGCCGTACATCCGCGCGGTGTCGCCGATCGGCTGGCCGAGCACGACGTTCGGTGCGCCGCCGATGGGGTCGAAGCGATGCCAGGTCTGTGTCGGGCCCGCCATCATCAGGTCGCCCTGGGGAGCGACGGTCAGATGCGACCACCATTCGTGGTTGAGCGCGCCGGTCGGATTGAAAGCCGCCTGGATGGCGTTCTGCTCGTCCACGAGCGTCTGCATGTTGGCGTTGGGGGTCGCGGTCCAGGTGTTCGTTGCCGGGTCATAGACCTCGGACCGGTTGCCCGCGTCCTTGCCGAAGCTCGCGAACACCCGGTTGTCGGGCAGGGTCACGCTCGTCGCGTACCAGCGCCGGTCGATCATGTCGGCGCGGGGCGACCAGGCCAGGGTCGTCGGGTCGAAGCTCGAGGTGCGGCGGTCGCTGGGGTTGCCGCCGGAGGCGAGGATGGTGCCGTCCTCGAGGGTCGCGACCCCCGCGCAGAACATGTCATGGAAGTTGCTGTCGGCATTGACGAAGGTCTCGGCGATGGGATCGAAGACCGACGCGTGGGTGAAGGTGGGGCCGCTCGGGAAGGCGTTGGTCTCGGTAGAGGACCACGCGAGCACCCGGCCGTCGGGCAGGCTGGCCATCGAGATCGCGATGTGGGGCCACTGGATCACGGGCCCCCAGCTCCCGAAGATGGACTCGTTCGAGCTGTAGTAGGCGAGCTGGCCATCTGCGGGAATGGGCTCGAAGCTCGGGTTGCCCGTTCGGTAGCCGACGTCGAGGACCTGGCCGCCCCCCTTTTCGAAGAACTCGACGCGCAGGGTGTGCAAGCCGGCGGTGAGGGTCGTGAGGCTGGCGACCGACACGGGTGCATGCAAACCGTCGTTGTCGACGACGATGTTGCCGTCGACATAGAGGATCGAGCCATCGTCGGAGTTCGTATAGAACTCGTAGTCGCCAGTGGTGGGCACATCGATCTGGATCGTGAACACGAGCGCGAAGGTCTCGACCTCGGTGGTCACGGAGAGACTGATGGCCGTGGACGTCCCCGTCGCGATGGGCGTCAGCCCCCCGAAGTCCGGCAGGAAGTCGAAGCTGCCGTCGTACACCTCGAAGTCGAAGTCCGCGGAAGCCTGCGGCGCCCAACCGAGCTGCAGCAAGAAGAGCGCCAGGGCGAGGCACCCGAAGCGCGCGCGCCAGGGGGGGCGGGGTAGGCGGAAGAGAGGGAGGCGATGAAGAGGCGTGCGGTGCAAAGGGGGGCACTCCAGCAGCAGCGTCGTCCGTGTACGTGGCCATTCTACGCGCAACGAGTCAGCGTTTGGGCCACAAAGTCGTGCCGGATCGAAGCGCTTCGTGAGCCGTCGCCCCACCGGCAGGGGTCGGTATGATGCTCGCCGCCGGGATCCCCACTCCACCTGCCGGGTCCGGCGTCCGACGAGCTTCCTGACATGCCCCGCAGCATCTTCCCGACGTCCTCACGAATACGCAGCCGGCGCGCAGCGCGGGCTGCGCGTCGTCGCGTGATCCTCACCGGTCTCGTCTTTGTGGCCCTCGCGGCGGGCTGTGACCCGGGTCCCGCCGGACCCGAGCCGGACGCCCAGGCCGACAGATCCGGACGCGAGTCGCGGCCGCTCGTCCTCGAGGGCCTCTCGGACAGCGGCAACTACCGCATCCACGCCCGCCCGGCGGCGTCGCCGGTCGGGCTGCACCAGATGCACGACTGGGTGGTGGGGATCGAGCTGGCCGGGGCCGCGTCGGAGGTCCCGACGGGCCTGCTCTTCGACGGCGGTATGCCGGCCCACGGACACGGCTTCGTGACGCGTCCGCGTGTCACCCAGAACCTCGGCGGCGGCGAGTTCCTCGTCGAAGGCGTCAAGTTCCACATGCCGGGGGCCTGGGTGCTGCAGATCACGGTGCTCGGCCCCAACGGGGGCGATCCCGTACGCTTGCCGCTCGAGGTCGAGCCCGGCAGCTGGACTCCGTCGCAGATCACGCTGCTCGAATCGCTCACTCTCCGGTCCCTTCCGCGAACGCCTGCGAGCCCGTCCAACCGTGTTGCCGACGACCCGGCCGCAGCGGAGTTGGGGCACCACCTCTTCTTCGATCCCGGGCTCTCGCGGGATGGCAGCGTTTCCTGCGCGACCTGCCACGTGCCCGAGCGATTCTTCACCGACGGCCTCCCGACGTCACGCGGCCTCGCCGGCACGACTCGCAACGCACCCACGGTCGTGGCCAGCGGCCACTCCGCTTGGCAGTTCTGGGACGGACGCCGGGACAGCCTGTGGTCCCAGGCGTTGGCACCCCTCGAGACCGCCGCTGAAATGGGCAGCACGCGCGTGGCGGTGGTGCGTCGCGTGGCGGGCGAACCCGGCCTGGCGGCGCTCTACGAGCGGGCCTTCGGTGAGGTCCCCCTACGCGACGTGCACCCGCGAGACCGCTTCCCAGAAGCGGCCGGCCCCTTCGGTACGCGAAGCGAGCAGGACGCCTGGTACCGGATGTCGCCCGCGGACCGCAAGACCGTCGACGTCGCGTTCGCGAACGTCGGCAAGGCGCTCGCCGCCTACGAACGGCTCCTGGTGCCGGCCCCGTCGCGCTTCGATCGCTGGGTCGACGGGTTGCGCACGGCCTTCCCCGCCGATCCGGATGCCGGACTCAGCAAGGAGGAGATCCGGGGCTTGCGCCTCTTCCTCGACATCGAGCGCACGTTGTGCCTGCGCTGCCACAATGGCCCCCTGCTCACCAACCACGTCTTTCACGACGTCGGGACCGCGGAGGGCGATGGACCGCTTCCGGACTTCGGACGCTTCCTCGGTCTTCAATCGGTGCTCATCGACCCCTTCAACTGCCTCGGCCCCTACAGCGACGCGGCCCCCCGCGACTGCACGGAGCTGCGCTTCCTCGACAAGAGCCATGCCGAAGCCGAGAGCGGCAAGTTCAAGACGCCCACTCTGCGCGGTCTGCCGAGCACCGCGCCCTACCTGCACGACGGCCGCTTCGCGACCCTGGAAGAGGTCGTCGAGCATTACCGGAATCCGCCGGCCAGCCCCCGCCCGTTCGAGATCACACCCCTCGAGATCGACGACGGCGATGCGAAGGCCCTGGTCGCCTTCCTGCGAACCCTCGACGGCGGCGTCGCAGCGGACGCCGCCTGGCTGCGCCCGCCCGCCATGCCGGCGCCAGTGAAGGCATCGAGCGGGGGTAGGGCGCCACCCTTGCGCTGAATTCCCACTGCTGCCGGTTCTGCGCGTTCGGGGTCTCCTGGGCTTCTCGGGACGAAGAGGCGTAGTACGCTGTGCCCCCGCGGCGCGACGCTGTGCGGAGGTGGGATGAGCGGGAAAGGTGTCGTGCGAGGACGCAGCTACCCGAACTACGTCCTGGCCGTGTTGTTCCTGGTTTCGGTCTTCAACTTCGTCGATCGTCAACTCGTCTCCGTTCTGCTTCTCCCCATCAAGGCCGAGTTCCAGGTTTCGGATGCGTGGATGGGTGCGCTGACGGGCTTCGCCTTCATGATCGTCCACTCGGTCGTCGGCGTTCCGCTCGCGCGCTGGGCGGACCGAGGAGAGCGTCGCCTGATCCTGACCCTGGGGCTCATGGTCTGGAGCGCCCTGACGGCCGCATCGGGCCTTGCGCGCCATTTCGGGGTCCTGCTGGTCGCGCGCATGGGCGTCGGCATCGGAGAAGCCGCCGGGACCCCGACCGCCCACTCGATGATCTCCGACTACTTCCCGCCCCAGAAGCGTGCAACCGCCCTGGCCGTCTACGCCATGGGGGTCTACGTGGGGATCATGTTTGGCTACATCGCAGCCGGTTGGCTCGGCGAGCTTCTGGGCTGGCGCATGACCTTCGTGGTCGTCGGTCTCCCCGGCCTGCTGCTGGCCGTGCTCGTCTATCTCACCGTCGATGAGCCGGTGCGCACCACGACCGTCGCGTCCCATCCGTTCGGCGAGGTCATGTCGTACCTGTTCGCGAAGCCGGCCTACGTGATCCTGCTCGCCGCGGCGTCCTTTCATGCGGCGGCCGCCTACTGTGTTGCGCACTGGGCGCCGACCTTCCTGATGCGCGTGCACGGCATGTCCCTGTCGGAGGTCGGGCTGTCACTGGGCCTCGCGACAGGGCTCTCGGGCGCCGCGGGGACGATCACCGGCGGCATGGTCTCCGATCGTCTCAGTCGCGTGAACCGCGCCTGGTACGCGCGGACGACCGCCTTCGCGGCGCTCGCCTCGCTGCCATTCGCCATCGGGTTCGTGATGAGCGACAGCTCCACCCTGGCGCTGATCTACTTCGTTCCGATGACCTTCCTGACGGGCATGTACATCGGTCCGCTCTACGCGATGAACCAGGGCCTTGCTCGGCCGCGCATGCGGGCCACGGCTGTCGCCATCCATCTCTTCGTCGTGAGCATTCTCGGAGGAGGCGTGGGTCCCTGGGTCGTCGGCTTGATGAACGACTCGTTCCAGGCCGAATACGGTGACGCGGGCATCCGTCAGTCGCTGGTCTGGGTGCAGACCGTGTGCTTGCTGCTCGCCGGCGCGTGCTATCTGCTCGTGTCCCGAACCCTCGACCGAGACATGGAAGGGGCGGAGTCGTAGCCAGCGCGTCCGCGACGGGACGGGTTCAGGCGGTGCTCTCCCGCGCGAAGCCGCGTGTCAGTCCCAACACGCCCGCCCCGTAGACGAGAACGGCCAGCAGGAACAACATCTGGAAGCCGAAGGACATCGCCAGCATCGCGGCCAGGATCGATCCCACCACGGACCCGAAGCCATTCACCGCCCAGGCCCATGCGACGTACTCGCGCGGATGGGGTGAGGCCGCGGCGACCATCGACAGGCCGATCGGCATGAACGCACCGAGGCAGAGCCCGAGCGGCGCCACGAACATGACCGAGGCGAGGATCCGGCCCGTCAACTCGAGCCCGGACAGCGCCTGCATTGCGGGGCCCAGGCCGAACTGGCACCAGAGCATCAGGGGGATGAGCGCGACGAAGAGCAGCTGCAGGGAACGCCGCCAATCGTGGCTCCAGCGGCCGCTGAGGTACGAACCCAGGCCCGTCGAGATCAGGACGGCGAACAGGGTCACCGTGACGGAGTAGGTCGGATAGCCGAGGAAGAGGGTCAGACGTTGGATCAGGCTCACCTCGAAGAACATGAACCCGAGGCCGAGGGCGAGGAAGTACACCGTGACGCTCGCCTTGTGAGGCAGGTCGTTCCAGAGCCGGCGTGAGGCGAACGCCGGGATCAGCAATACGCTCGCGGCAAACAGGGCCGCGAAGGGCAGGACGACGAGGAGCACTCGTTCTCCCGTTGCTTCCTCCCAGTCCCGCACGGGGAGATCCTCTCCCCAGGACCCCGTCAATGCGTCGCGGAAGCGCACGAAGTGCCAGAAGAAGGGAGCGTTGTCGGTGACCGGTGACACCTCGTAGGCGAAGCCGTCCTGCCAGCTGGCGAGCTCCGCATCCCCCAGCCCGATGACCTGGTTGACCGGGTGCTTGCCCGCAACATCCGTCGGCCCGCCGGCCGCATGCCAGACGACGCCCCGACGCCAGTAGTCCGGCTCGCGGCGCGCCGGGTCTGCGTCCGGCCCCGCCTTGTGGCGATCGATCTCCTCGAGCTTGCGCACGAACGCTGCGATGTCGGCCTGTGTGAACGGCGTGCGCTTCAGCAGGATGATCGTCGGCGGAAAGAAGAAGCCGGGTGTCGTCGCGACCATGACGTGCTTCTCGAAGTCGTCGATCCCCAGCTCGGCGAGCGCGGCCCGAGCGGTCATGAGATAGCGAACGGAACGCTTCGGGCGATTGAGGAAGTCGATGTCTGCGAACTCGGCACACAGGATGCCGTCCTCGCTCAAGTGCTCGAAGGTTTCCTGGATCATCTCCGCGGTGTAGAGGTAGCTTTCCGAAAGCACGAACGCGGCGGAGGTCGAGGCGTTCATGGCGGCATAGCTGTCGGGCGCGACCTGCCAGATGAGGTCGTACTTGCGATCGAGCCGCTCGACGAAGCTGCGCCCCTCCGCGTTGACCAGGGTCACCCGAGGGTCGGCCATGATGCCGCCGCTCAATTCCGCGAAGCGGTTGGTCATGAGGTCGACCGTCGTCGGATTCAGCTCGACGCCGGTCACCTCGCGCGCGCCGAAGTGCAGGGACGCGAGCACCTCGCGTCCGCCGGCGGCACCGATGATCAAGACCGAGGGGTCTGGGCGCAGCAGGCTGAAGGGAACTGCGAGGGCTTCGGTGTCGAAGAAAGCCGTGCTGGCCGGGTCACCGTCGTAGCGGGTGACGGTCGACCCGATGGTTCCGTCGTGGATCAGCAGGTGGACGCCGGGCAGGATCTCGGAATCCTCCGCGTGCGCGAGGACGTCGACCCGGAACACGGGGCTCCACTCCGACACGAGCAGCTCGGCATCCCCCGCTTCGAGCTTCTGCGGCGCCATCCGTTTCGCGATGTCCGGCACGGGGTCCGGCACCAGCTGCGGTTGCAGCAGGAAGGTCAGCGCCACCACGACGGCCAGCGCCGTCGGGACCAGCGCGATGCGGAGGTCGCGAATGGCGAGTCGGACACCTGCCAGCGCCAGCACGAGACCGGTCAGCAGAATGGCCCCGGGCGGACCCACATTGGAGATCAGCCACACCACGAGGCCGCAACCGGCGGCGGCGCCGAACAGGTCCGCGGCGTACAGCCTGGAGATCCGCTCGGTCCCGGCCGCCAGAATCGCCGTGATGGCGAGGCCCGCCAGGAAGAACGGGGCGAACAGCACGCCACACACGACGGCGAGCTTTACGAGTTCGATGGGATGGGTCGTCAGCTGCGACGTGTTCAGCTGCACGAGCGCGACGGTCAGGTAGGAGATCGGAACGGCCACGCCCGCGAGACTGCAGGCCGCGGCGATCGTTCGGTGGGTCGGAGCGCCGGGGCCCCGGGGCCGAAGTGCCAGGAGCACCCCGCCGGATCCGAGGCCGAGCAGGGCGATCCCGATGATGAGATAGGTGAAGTAGTAGTAGAGCTTGTACGAGAAGACGCGCGTGAAGCTGATCTCGAGGACGATGACCGCGAGCGCGACGAGCAGGATCTCGAAGTAGAAGGAGGGGGCGCTCCGGGTCGATCCGCTCGGCGAACTCATGGGTTTCCTTGGAGATCGCCGGCGGACTGCCGGTTCGCGCGCGGAGTCTAGATCAAACCGGGCCCCCGTGACGAGTCCCGGGATCGGTGGGATCCGCTGCTGGAAGCGGCGTCCGGATCGGCCTCACGCGGCCGCGCCGCTCAGTGTGCGCGGTCGATCTTGCGGTGCTTGAAGGCCTTCGAAGCGCCTCCGCCCTCGCGTTCCTTCGCGGCTCTCTCTTCGGCGTAGGTCTCCCAGGACCCGGTGCAGAACGCGATCTGTCCTTTGCCCTCGAACCCAACGACGTGGGTGGCGACGCGATCGAGGAAGTAGCGGTCATGTGTGATCACGATCGCGCAGCCCGCAAACGCCGTGATCGCTTCTTCGAGCACGCGCAGGGTGGTGAGGTCGAGATCGTTGGTGGGCTCGTCGAGGATGATGAAGTTCGACTGGTTGCGGAGGCTCTTGGCCAGCTGGACCCGGGCGCGCTCGCCGCCGGAAAGCCTTCCGACGGGCGTCTGCTGGATGCTTCCCGAGAACAGGAAGCGCGCCAGGTAGAGACGGACCGAAAGCTCCTGATCGCCGTACTGGATCATCTCCGAGCCTCCGGAGACTTCCTCATACACGGTCTTCTCCGGGTCGAGATCCTGCCGGTTCTGGTCCACGTAGCAGAAGGTCGTGTTCTTTCCGACCTCGACCTCTCCTGCGTCGGGCTGAACGCGGCCCGTGATCAGGTCGATGAGGGTGGTCTTGCCCAGGCCGTTCGCGCCGGTGATGCCGACGATGGCGCCGGGCGGGATGTCCCAGTCGAGGTCCTCGAACAGGGTGCGTCCGTCGTAGCCCTTCTTCACGCCGCGCAGTGAGACGATCCGGTTACCCAGGCGCGGACCGAAGGGGATCCGCATGTCCATTTCCTGTGACGGGATGATCTTCGATGCCTGCTCGACGAGCTGGTCGTAGGCGGCGATCCGCGCCTTCGACTTGGTGCGCCTGGCCTGAGGGGTCGAACGGATCCACTCGAGTTCGCGCGCGACGGTCTTCTTGAGGTTCTCGTCGGTGCGGTCTTGGACGTCCTGCTGCTTTTCCTTCGCCTCGAGGAAGCTCGAGTAGTTCCCCTCGTAGGTCTTCAGGACGCCGCGATTCACCTCGATCATCCGGTTCGCGACGCGGTCCAGGAAGTATCGATCGTGGGTCACCAGCATGTAGGTGCCCGAGTAGTTGGCGAGGTAGTTCTCGAGCCAGGTGATCGTGTCGGCATCGAGATGATTGGTGGGCTCGTCGAGAATCAGCAGATCGGGTTGTGCGAGCAGCTCCCGACACAGGGAGACGCGGCGCTTCTCGCCTCCCGACAGATGCGCGGTGAGCTTGTCACCCGGCGGAAGTCTCAGGGCCGCCATGGCCATCTCGATCTTGGCGTCGAGGCGCGCCGGATCGATGGCGTCCCGATGCTCGAGAATCTCCTGGACCTCGCCCTGCTCTTCGAGCAACGCGTTCGTCTTCTCTTCGCTGTCGAGGATCTCGGGGTCCTCCCAGCGGAGCAGGATCTCTTCATATCGTGCGATGTAGTCGCGGGTCTCGGCCACGGCCTGCTCGACGTTCTCTCGAACGGTGCTGTCGAGATCCAGGGTCGGTTCCTGGGGCACGTAGCCGACGGTGGCTCCCTTCGCCGGAACGCAGACGCCCTCGAATTCGGGGTCCTGGCCGGCGACGATGCGCATCAGGGAAGACTTGCCGGCGCCGTTGACGCCGAGCACGCCGACGCGGTCGCCGGGCTTCAGGCTGAAGCTGATGTCCTCGAGGACGACCCGGTCCCCGAACTTCCGCTTGAGGTGGCTGACCGTGAGAATGGGCTGGCCGGGCTGGAGATGCTTCATGGGGTCCTTCGTCCGGCGGTCGGCTGCGGCGCCGTGTCCAAGATCCTTGCCGGGAACGCTATGTCGTGGGGTGGTCCCGAGGCGCGTTGGAGCGGGGCGTCAGGACGGGCCGAGTGAGTAGCATTCATCGCGAGCCGCCCCAAATGGGCCGGCGTGGACGGCCGTGCACCGACGACCCCTCGCTACAAGCCTCGTAGGTAGTGCGGTTCGTCGGGCCGTTCCATCTCTGCGCGGATCTCCTCGGCGCGCGACTCGGCGAAGGGCCCCGGGTCGTCGACCCGGATGCGGCCCGGGTTGGGGAGCGAAGCGGCGAGACGCGCCGCCTGCAGCGGGGACACGTGTGCGGATCGCCGGCCGAAGTAGCGCTGGCTCGCGGCCTCCACACCGAAGACGCAGGGGCCGAACTGCGCCACGTTGACGTAGACCTCGAGGATCCGGCGCTTGGGCCACAGCAGCTCGATCCAGGCGGTCAGCCAGGCCTCGAGCCCCTTGCGCACGAAGCTCTGACCCGGCCACAGGAATAGGTTCTTGGCCACCTGCTGACTGACGGTGCTGGCGCCGCGCATGCGCCCGCCGGCGGCGAGTTCACTCACTGCGTTCCCGATTGCATTCAGGTCGAAGCCCCGGTGTTCGAGGAAGCGCTGGTCTTCGGCCACCACCACCGCGCGGGGAACATGAGGAGAGATCGCACCCCAGGAAACCCAGCGGTAGGCGATCCGTTCACACGGATCTCCGGTCGCCGGGTCGGCGAAGCGGCTCTGCAGCATGAAGGCGCTCGTCGGCGGGGCGATCCAGCGCAACGCAGCAAGGGGCACGGCGGTCGCGACCACGGTCAGCGCGAGCGTCCAGGCCGCACCGCGCCAGAGGAGTCGGCTCGCGAACCGACGGAAAGACCGCCTCTTCGTCCCGCTCTTCTTGCCCTTCCGGTCTCTCTTGCTCGGCCGCTTCGCGCGGGCCCGAGTCATCGCGCTCTCCGCGCGCACCGGGTGCGCGATCCGCCGGCGACCTTAGCCCCTCGCGCCTTCGACATCGCCCCCGAAGGCGTCCCAGACGCTACTCGGGAAGCACCTCTTCGCCGCCTTCTACACCGGGCATCCCGGCGAGCTTCGGCAGCCCGTCGCGGATGGACATCACCTTCTCCGCGTAGTTGACGTGCATGGTGGGGGCGTAGTCGAGGCCCGCGACGTTGCCCGCCGGCACGTCCGTCAGACCGATGTCCGGGTGACGGACCAGCACCGGCGCGCCGCATTCGACACAGAAGTTCCGGTGACTGGCCTCGCTGCGTTTGTAGACGCGCAGCAGCTCTTCGCCCCGAGCCACGGTGACCTTCGGGGTGGGCCACAGACTCGCGGCATGGATCGGGGCGCCGAGCCAACTGCGACACGACTCGCAGTGGCAATAGGCCATCACGACGGGATCGCCCTCGATCCGCACCTCCACCTGACCGCACGCACAGCTCGCCTCTCGCAGCGTCGCCATCGTCGCCTCCCTTCGGTTGAGCGGGGATGATACAACCCGGGCTTCGTCTCGGGTGGGGCGGCTGGATCAGCGCTTGTCCTGTGTCCGGGTCTCCGCGAGAGCGCGCTTGCGCGTCGCCGGATCGGGATGTGTGCGCGCGGCGTGCTCGATGGCTTGCCGTGCCTCGGCACTCCCCACGCGCCCGAGTCCCCGGATGGCCGCGTTGCGGAGCCGTGGCTCGTCGCTCCCGAGTGCGGTCGCCAGCGCGCCCACGGCCCGCGGGTCATTCGAGCCTCCAAGCGCGATGGCGACCTCGGTTTTGACCCCGGTACCGGTTTGGGGGTCGGCGAGCAGGGCGAGCCAGAAGGCGACGATGGGCTCGCTCGGGTGCGCGGCCGTCGCCCGGATCGCCGTGGGCCTCTGGGCAGGTGTCGCGTTTCGAAGCAACGCGAGCCAGCGCTCGGGGCCGTCGACGAGGCCCCGGCGTTCGAGTTCCGCGATCAGGCCCGCGCGAAACCCGACGGACAGATCCCGGTCGATCAGCACCTCCTCGAGTCGCGGGAGATCTTCGCGCGTCACCAGTGCCGCGTCCGGAGTCAGCACGAGGCTGGCCAGGGCCGCGCCGCCGAGGTCTGCGTCCCCCGATGTCAGCAGGTCCATCGTGGCGCGCTGGATCAAGCGGACTCTTTCGTTTCGGGCCGTCGCGACTTCCGATGCGGCCAGATCCCGCGTGGCCTGCAGGAGCAGGGCGCCCTTTGCACCTTCCAGGACGAACTCTTCGTCGTGCTCCTGGCCCGACACATGCGTCGGGCCGCCGGGCACGGCAAGGGCGCTCAGCTCGCGGCTGTTCGCGATGGGGTCGAGGAAGAAGAGGGCCTCTTGATCGCCGCGATAGCGAGCCACCTCGTGTCCGTCCTGGGCGAAGCGGATGCGTTCGGAGCCGGCGTTGCCCTTCAGGGTTTCGAGAACCTCGATCTCGATGACCTGACGTCGCGTGCGACCGTCGACGCTGACGAAGACGGCAGCCGGATCGACGACACGCCCGCGCACGATCACGTCCGCCTCCACCACGCGCAGGTGCAGACTCTTCGTGCCCATGACGATGTGCGCTGCGACCGTCCCCGCGGCAAGCGCGGTACACAGCGCGATCCACGTCGCACCGACGGCTGTCGCGCGCCGCACGGGAAGAAGGTCGATCGCGATGCCGCCGGTTACGGTGCCGGAGGTGCGTGCAGATCGTCGATCAGCGGCTCCAGGGCGCCGGAGATCGACGGGTCCACGTCCTGCCCGACGTTGTTCTGGAAGATCGTGTCGCAGTCGATGTTCGGATACAGCGGGCAGAACTCGGGCACGCCGGCCAGCACGAACGGTGCGCAGGCATGGCACGAGTTGTCCCACTTCTCCGCCGGCAGCTGATAGCCGATCTCGTCATTGCCGAGCCCGATGATGAAGGTGTGCTCGGCGCCCAACATGCGCTCGCGATAGAGCTCGCCGATCTGCGGGTCGAGCTCGCTCGGCACCACGGCGAAGCTCGCCTCGTTGATCTTGAACGCGCCGACCTCCGTGCCCAGGTCCTCTCCGAGTGCCTGGGGGATCGGGTCGAAGGGCGGCGGGAACGGGAAGCCGACGCTGTCGTCGGGAGTGCCGTCGGTGAACAGTCCGGAGGGCAGCACGCCGATGCCGATGAAGAAGCGGAAGTAGGGATTCGCGAGGGGCACGAACACGCGCTCGGGCGTCGCGATTTCCACGTTTCCGTACGGACGTCCGGGCTTCTTGGGGAGCGCGCTCAGGACGCGATCTCCGAGCTGCTGACCGTGGACCTCCGCCCAGCGGAAGGTGCGTCGCGGCGCCGGCATGCCCGTGTCGGGGTCCTCGACGTCCAGGCGCAAGGGGCCCTGCAGGACGCCGACCGCGCCGCTGACCCAGATGGCGGTGCCTCCGCCGCTCGCCTCGATGCGCTCTCGTGCGTAGTGGGGGAAGTCCGAAGTGATCAGCGTGTTGTTGCTACCGAGGGCCTCGGGGTGGCTCGCGAAGTTGACGAGCGTTGCCAGGATCTGCTTCGGCGGGTGATGCCGCGTGATCTGCATGATCGAAAGGCGGGGGTCGATGATGCGCCCGTCGGTTTCCGGCGCGAGCAGATCGTCGTCCACCAGCACGCGGCTGTCGGCCACGCCGAACCCGTCGTCCTCGGGGTCGAGGCCGAGCGAGAGGCCTTCGCCGTCGGTCGTCTCGAACCGGATCCGCGCCCGCTCCATGTTCGCCGCGGCGTCGTTCACGCAATCGGCGACGGACTGGTTGACGAAGTCGATGTAGCCGTAGTCGATGCCCGAGGTGGTGGCGTCGGGCCCCCAGATGCCGAGGGTGTCGGGACCCTCGTGCTGGTGCGTGCTCGAAACCGCGAGATAGTCGATCTCGGCGCTCGGGTCGATCAGCGAACGGATCGTCTGGACCTCGCTGTTGAAGTATCCGACCAGGTCGACGGAGACGATGGCGACCCGCCCGTCCTTTCCGTCCACCACGACGCCCCGCGCCCAGAGCCGGTCGTTGTAGCCCGTCGCCAGGCGGTTGTTTCCGAAGCCCGCCATGTAGACCGGGTCGGTGTGATTGACGACGGCGGTACCGCCGAACGCGGCCTCGTACTCGTCGACCAGGCTCGAGCTGATGGGCGTGATGTCCACCGCGCACACGCCGGCTTCGAGGGGACCGATGCGACCCTTGTCGAGGACGGGGCATTGGTTGCCGATCAACGCCACTGAGATCAGGGCGAGGACGAGGATTCCAGCGCGCCGCATGCGTGCAGGGCGGAAAGACCGGGGCAGGGTGAATCGCATCGGGAGCTCCTTCGCGGGGGCGTGCCGGCGACCCGCCGACGCTC
Source organism: Deltaproteobacteria bacterium (assembly GCA_029261855.1). GTDB lineage: Bacteria > Myxococcota_A > UBA9160 > UBA9160 > UBA4427 > JAJDAN01. The sequence continues at coordinate 91,608 of JAJDAN010000089.1, read as the reverse complement.
CCAGCCTACGACGAAGCCGGGGGTCAGGTCAATCGGCTCCTCGCCGTCGACGCGCCTGGCGATCGCCCGCAGGGCCGGCGCTCAGCCGCCCGCGGGCTCCCAGCGCACCTGGTAGCGGCACGTCGAGGCGCCGTCGAGACAGCAGGCCTGCTTTTCGACGTCCACTTTCTCGATTCCCGAGGCCCGGAAGAATTCTTCCAGATAGGGGCGAACCATCACGCACATCTCGCGAGACGGGTGGCCGTAGTCCGATAGCTCGACGGTCGCCTCGCCGGCGTCGAGCACGATCTTGAAGTCGCCCGAATCGTGCATGGACTTCCAGAGCGCAACGGCTCGGAGCGGCAAGGTCAGGAGGTCCGGGCTCTCGAACAGATGGTTGTAGACTCCCTCGATGTGCTGACGGGCATTGATCCTGCCGATCAGGACGAGGGGCTCTTCCTGGCCCGGGGGCATCAGCTTCGCCAGTACCCGGACGAGGCCGATCATGTCCTCTTCGGGGTACCAGCTCGCGACGCTGATCTGATCGTCGAGATAGTGTCGGAGCGACTCGGGGAGGAGTTCCAGTGCCGCCTCCCGCTGGGTGCGGAGGAACTTCACCATGCCCACGAAGTTGATTCCCTTTGCCCTGGCTTCGGACATGAGCGCCTAACCTCCCGATGGTTCTCCGACATTCATCGACCAGCCCTGCAAATCCTTGAGGCGCCGCTGTGCAGGTCGCAGCGCTCGACCAACCTGAACCCGCGCAGCGTTCCTGGCCCGCCCTTTCTGACCGCCGGTCCGCGAGGTCCCGTGGCCGCGGCGCAGGGTTGGACCTGCAACGGCGACTATGCTCTATTCCCTTCACTGGACGCATCGGATGGGCGGGAGTACTTGGATGCGCTGGGGCACGATGCTTGGGGTGCCGAAGCCCTTGCTGCTGGCGCTGCTGCTGGTGCTGGCGGTCGCAATCGGAGCGGTAGCGTTCCTCCGCGCCCCGGAAGACCCAACCCTCTTTCCGGAATTCGACCCGTCGACCGCGGCGCCGCCTCCGGCCAGGGCCGCGGTCCCGCGCTCGCGTGAGCGATCCGTCTTCTTTGGCGACCTGCACATCCACAGCTCGCTTTCCCTGGACGCCTACCTCTTCGGCGTTCGCGCGGGCCCCGAGGACGCCTACACGTACGCGAAGGGCGGTACGATCTCACACGGTGCAGGTTACGAGATCCGCTTGTCCGAGCCCCTCGACTTTGCGGCGGTGACCGATCACGCCGAGTATCTCGGGATGTTCGAGGCGATGGATCCGGACCTGCCGCTTTCCGGGGGCGCGCTTCGGAGCACGCTGCTCGACCGGAATCGCTTCTCGGCCAGCTGGTTGTTCCTGTCGACGATGCGCGAGTTCTTCATCCCGGGGCAGGGCGACGTCGGCGACCCCGCGATCATGCGCGAAGCCTGGCGGCGCATCGTCGACGCGGCCGAGCGGGCGAACGACCCCGGCGTGTTCACCGCCTTCATCGGCTACGAATGGTCCGGGGTTGGTGGAATGGGCGATGCCGGGAATCTGCATCGCAACGTCATCTATCGGGGGAGCGTCGCCCCGGACCTGCCCTACAGCGCAGACGACTCGAAGGACCCGGAAGATCTCTGGCGAGCGCTCGAACGCCAGGGTCGCGAGGGGGCGGACGCGCTCGCGATTCCTCACAACGCGAACGTCAGCGACGGCGAGATGTTCAAGGACGTCACCCAGGCCGGCGACCCGCTGACCGCCGACTACGCGGCGCGCCGGAACCGATGGGAGCCGCTGCAGGAGATCTTCCAGGTGAAGGGACAGTCGGAGACGCACCCCGTGCTTTCCAGTGAGGACGAGTTCGCGAGTTTCGAGATCAAGGAGAGCCTGCTCTCGTTCGATCGCCGGAAGGGGCAGGCGACGGGAAGCTATGCGCGCGAAGCGCTCCGCCGGGGCCTCGCGTATCGCCAGGAGCAGGGCTTCGATCCATTCGACTTCGGCGTGATCGGGAGCAGCGACGGTCACGGTGCCAGCGCGCCCGTCGAGGAAGATCGCTTTCACGGGAAGCTGCCACTGCTCGACGGCACTGCGGGCATCCGCCTGGGCGCGGCGACCCTGATTCCGCCTGGGCAGACCGGGGTTTCCGAATGGGGTTCGGGCGGCCTCGCCGCGGTCTGGGCCGAAGAGAACACGCGCGAGTCTCTGTTCGAAGCCCTGCGACGTCGGGAGACCTACGCGACCTCGGGGACGCGCATCCGCGTCCGCTTCTTTGCCGGATGGGACTACCCCGACACGCTGTTCGAGGAAGAGGGCGGGATTCGTCGCGCGTACGCGCAGGGCGTGCCCATGGGATCGATTCTTTCGCCTGGCCCCGGAGGCGTCCCGACGATCGCGGTCTGGGCGCTCAAGGATCCGCGCGGTGCGAACCTGGATCGGATCCAGATCGTGAAGCTCTGGGTCGACGAGAGCGGCGAGAGCTTCGAGAAGATCTTCGACGTCGCGGCATCGGACGGCCGCGTCCCGGATCCGACGACGGGCCGGGTTCCGCCAGTCGGGACCACGGTGGATGTCGCCAGTGCGAGCTATGTGAACTCCATCGGTGCGACGGAGCTTCGGACCGTGTGGCGCGACCTGGAATGGAACCCCGATCGGCCATCACGCTACTACGCGCGCGTGCTCGAGATCCCGACGCCCCGCTGGAGCACCTACGACGCCCGAGACCTGGCCATCGAAGCGCCCGCGCCGACCTCGATCCAGGAGCGCGCGGTGACCTCGGCGATCAGCTACTTGCCGTCCACCGAATAGCCAGGTCAGCGCGGATCCACTCGGTACAGTCGATCTCCGGGCTCCTCGCGCCCCGCTCGCCCGGTGAGCGCCTCGCCCACCTCGACGACGGTGCCGTGCGCGGCGGTCTCGGCGGCGGCGCGACCTCCTCCGCTGCCCGAGTACTTCTGCTCGCGAACCGCTCGCGCGTCCCCGTACTCGGTCGACCCGTGCGGCACGTGGACGAGCTGGCCCTCGACGCGTCTCCCGTCGATGCGGATGACCACGCGGTTGTCGCGCTCGATCTGTTGGGGCCAGCGCGTGAGCCGTCCTCCGATGCAGTCGAGATCGCAGGCGACATAGGGCACGCTGTCGTAGACACTGAACCACAAGGTGCGCGAGCTTTCGGCGCCCACGATTTCGAGCTCGAGCTCGTGCAGCGTGTCGAGGGGAGCCCAGTCGACGGTCGAAAAGTCGACGAGCTCTCCCGAACGCAAGGGGCCCCCGGCAAACACGAACACCGGTCCGTCCGCTCGCAAGAGGAGGAAGGTGCCAACCGCGAATGCGGCGAAGAGCAGGCCAGCGATGACGCCGAGTCGGCCGAGCCACTTCCGGCGGGGCTCCGCCCCGGTCAGGCCCATCTGGTCTCCCTCCCGTCCGAGGCCACGCTCAGCTTCTCATGGTGGCAACCCGCGGTCAAGACAGGCTCGTCTGGGGTCGCGAGCGGGGCGTCCCTCGCGGCTGCCGCGGTGGCGCTCGCGTTCTTCCCGCCCCGGGCGTACCAGGGCTGGCTGCGCCGCGCGGCGACCCCCGGCTAAACGTCCGAAGCGGTCCGCTCCGCCTGCTGGTACTGCAGGGTGTGTTCTCCGAGCGTGATGCGGTCGCCGTTCTTGAGATCCGTCGCCTGAACCTGGCTGCCGTTGACGAAGGTGCCGTTGGTGCTGCCGAGGTCGCGAATGCGCATGCCGGCGAGGCCCAGTTCGATGGTGGCGTGGACGCCGGACAGGGCGTCGTCGGGCAGGCTGAGGTCGGCCCCGGCGTTGCGCCCGATCACCATCTCGCCGCGGTCGACGACGACTTCCGTGCCCGCTGCCGGGCCCTCGACGACGACCAGGGTCACGCAGTTCTCAGCGAGGAAGCGGGCGCCGTCGATGCGGTCCTTCTCGATGCGTCGGGTTCCAGGGTCGTCCATGGCGGGGTCTCCGAAGGCAGGTCCGTCCTCTTCGTCGGTGCTGCCGGAGCCGCGCTTGAGGGGCTTGCCCGGGAGAACTCCAACCCGGGCGCAGGGTTCCGCTCGTCGTCGAAGACCTCGCACCCCCTCGAGTCCGCTCACGGGCTGGATCGGGCGCGGTTCAGCGGCTGTGTTGCTTCCGGAGGTGCTCGACGAGTACGTCGCGCCCGAAGTCACTTGCGGGATCTCGCAACACGACGTGGATGTGGTCTGCGGCTTCGGCCGTGTCGTCGAACTCGATGAGGAATCCCCCGCCCTGGATCCGGTAGTAGAGCGCTCGTCCGGAGGCGAGCGGCTCGGTCGTGGAATCGCCCACGGCGGCGTAGACGATCGTCAGGGGCTCCGGCGACTCGAGCAGCTGGGCGCGATAGCGGGCGGCGATCGCGGGAGCGAAGTTCGAAAGGTGGACGTCGACGAGCGCGTCGAGGCGGGCACGCGAAGCCGGGTCGAGAACCGATCGATCGAGGCCTGTCGCTGCAGGGACAACGAGATCGACGTCGCCCGAGATCGACATGGGTCGTCGGATCGAGCTGCCCTCGTCCCAGGGGAGTTGGGCCGCGCGCCGCTCGTCCTCGGAGAGGCCGTTCAAGAAGGCGATCGCGAGTTCCTCTTCGCCGGCGAGCACCCGCAGCCCGGCGCGCTCGAGTCCTTCCGGTACGACGCGAGGCTGTGCGCCGAAGAAGAGCGGTGTTGCCGAGAGCGGAGCGCCCGGAACCGACGTCCAGTTGAGGGACAGATGATGGCCGTCGAAGCGCATGCCCCAGGGTTCGTCGACCGAAGGCTCCCCGAACACCACCAGGAAATAGCGCCGGGCGTCGCGCATGCGACTCATCACGAAACCGAAGAACCCGCCCTCGAGTTCGGCGACTTCGCGTTCCAGGCTGCGGATGGTGTTCATCTTGTCGAGGCCCACGGGGCTGAGCACTTCACCCAGCAGAGCGTCGAGCTCGGTCCATTGGGCCTCGCTCATCTGGTCGATCCGAAGGCCTTCGAGCCAAAGCGGTGCGAGCCGTAGATCGAAGCGCTCATCGTCGTCGAAGTCGTAGAGCGCCTCGTCGCGCTGGTCGGCGTCGAGCCCGGACACGAAGTGCGCCATGCCCTGCGACAAGGACTGGCCGATCGGGTCGGGCTCCGCCCGCGCCACAGTCGCCGCGAGGGTCAGGCCGGCGAGACAGAGTGCCGCCGCGAAGAGAGAGCCTCGTTCGACCCGGGGGTTCGTCATGGGACAAGTATGGCGCACGGCCACTCCTGGCTGTTCGCACCCATCACGAGGTTGGGCCGGTCGGTGGGCCTGCGGGCTGCGCGTCGACGGCGCCCGAGGCCGCGGCGATTCAGAATCGGCCCCGGAAGGGCAGGTTGATCGTGACCAGCACGTCGGGGGAATCGGAGGTCACGCCCACACCGACGGTGAAGTCCAGGCTGAGGTAGTCCCGGAAGGAGAACGTGCTGCCGAACGAGACGACTCCGACGGTACTGTACGAGCCAGGGATCTCGTCTCCGTCCAGCTTGCTCTTTCCGGTGAACTGTTGGTCGTAGGCGAGGCTGAGCGAGGTGTTCAGGTTCAGCGCGATCGCCATGCCGACGTTGAAACCGGCGCTGTAGCTCGGCTCGAACTTCCCGACTCGCTCGTGGGTGCTGAGATTGTAGGTGTAGCTTCCGCCGGCGAAGTACACGACCGGATCGACCACCTTGACGCCGGTCAGGCTGAGATTGGCTGACTGGTACCCGGTGCCGACAAAAATCTCGCTGTCTTCGGCCTTGAAGGGGTTCTGGCCGGTATCGAATTTCCACGCGAAGCTCGCGAGCAGGTCGGGCCACGTCCCGTCGCTGCGATAGAGCTGGTGACTGAGGGCGAGCTCCACGTCGCCGATACCCGCGTCCGTGCGGTCGATTTCTTCGCCGTCGGCCGAGGCGCTCCGGTAGCGGAGGAAGCCATAGGGCACCCTGAGCTCGAGCTGCGAGTCCCAGGGCAGCCCGACTCGCCCAGTCAGGGTGAGCAGCTCCAGGTTTCGATCGACTTTCTCCGACACGATGTCGCCGACGACCAGAACCGGGAAGATCGTGAAGCCGTCGATGATGATGTTCTCTGCGGAGCTGTGGACGTAGGTCAAGCCGGCCTGGATGCTGTAGCTGCGCCACGGCAGCAGCAGGCCGCCCCGCTCGATCAAGGTCTGCTCGAAGGCACTGGCGATCAGGCGCTCGTTCTCCCTGGCGTCAGCGGGCGCCAGGTCTTCGCCTGCGGCCTCCGGATGCGACGGCTCCTCGCTTGCGGTCGGGACCTCGGGCGCCTCGTCCCCGCCCGAGGGCTCCTCGATCTGCTCGACGCGCGTCTCCAGCTCTTCGAGACGTTCCGAGAGGCCTTCGATCTGCCGATCGCGGAGCTCGATCTGTCGCTGCAGCTCGGCCGTGTCCTCGGTGTCGCCTTCGGCTCGAGACGATGGCAACGTGGCCACCAGGACGAGCGCGAGAAGCAGCCAATGCCAGTTCGCAGTCCGCCTCACGTTCACATTCCCGTGGGCTGGGGTCGCCGAGTCGTCGGCGTGATGCCTCCCTCGCGGAGCAGACGTTCGACGTAGTTGAGATCGGGAACCGTCAGGTTCATCGTCTCCGGTGCCAGGGGTTCTCCTCCCCAGATCTCAGCGTCGGGCGGTGCTACGAAGAAGCCGATCCCGCTCGACCAGATTTCTGCGAATCGCCTCTCGGAAAGCGTCAGGTTGCCGAAGGCGGGATCTCCGACCAGCACGCGGCCCGCGTAGCGGCCGCGATAGACGACGAAGTGGTCGAAGTCCTTGACCCGTACCGGCAAGATGATGGGCACACTGCTGTTCGCAAGATCGCCCAGGCTGAGTCCTCCGTATCCCCGTGCCGAGTACCCGACGGCCTCGGCGAAACGCTTCAGGTCCAGCAGCGAGAAGCCTCCGCGAGCGCGGACCTTGGCGGGGTCGGTGTTCGCGAGGATGCTGAGAGCGATGGTCGCTTCTGTGTAGGGCTCTCGGAAGTCGTAGGTGAGGACGGTGCTGAGTGCCGCGGCCCCACAGCTGATGTCCCAGCCCTGACGCACCAGGTTCTGGTCCCGGATCTCGAGAAGCGACTTCACGCGAGTGCGGATCCGCTGCCCGTTCGCGACGACCGAGTAGTCGCCCGCGGCCCCAGGCGCGGCCAATGCCAACGCGACGCCGAGAGCCAAGGCAATGCGGATGGCGGTCTGCGGCCCTCGCATTGGCCCGCTCGGCTAGGGTCGCGTCGTCGGGACGCCGGGCACGACCCCGTTGAGATTGAGCTGATTCAGCGTGCCGACCGCCGAATCGATGGTGATGTTGAGATTCAGGAGGACGTTGACCTCGGAGTTGACCGCATTGATGTTGATGAGCGAGCGCAGCTGTCCTTGCGCGCCGTCGCTGAGGATCAGGTTGCCGATCGCCTCCGGGTTGATCCCGTTCAGCACCTGGAAGGATCCCTCGGCGGTCACGGTCTTGCCCGACGCCGTCGCCTTCGTCGCCGCGAAGGTGACGATGTCCTCATTCGCTTCCGCCGTGGAGGCGCCCGCCGTGACGTGATCGAGCTGGGCGTCGCTCAGCTCGACCTTCGCGATTGGCCTTGCTTCGGCGGTCGTCGTCAAGGGATCCCGGTCGTCGGCGTGAACGGCGCCGGCGATCACCAGGACGCAGGTCGACAGGAGGGCGATCCCGCCAGGGCGTCCGAGGGAGCTTCTTGTGCTGCGGCCCATCACGCGATCCAGTCTACGCGCATTGCACGCTATTCGAAGCAACGAAGTTGATGATGACCCGCGAATAGAATGCCGGGCGCGGCGCTACGGCCTTCGCGTGGCCCCCGACCAGATCCGTCATGAGCGAGAGCCTGGCGCCTCCCAGGTCCCGTGGGGGAGTCGGCTCCCCTTCGAATCTGCTTGACCGAGTCGGTTCTCGCTGCGTAGGCTGAATGTCCGAAGCCAACCTCGATCTCCCGGGGGATGACCATGAACCGGACTGTGTATGCGATAGCGCTGACCGCCTCGTCGATGCTCCTCGTCACCACGGCGATCGCCGCGCCACAAGAATTGGGCCCCGACCAGCTCGACTCGATCACAGCGGGATCCAACAGCAATCCACCGCCGAATGGTGGTGCCATCGTGGGCAACGGTTCGAGCGCCCAGATGGTGTCCAAGGGTGAGGTCATCGTCGATGCGGCCCAATCGGAGGTCAGGGCGCTGAACATCGTCAACAGCAGCGAGAGCACCGTGGCGAACGGCGTCAACGTCTTCAGTTCGCAGGCGATGGTCGACGGCGAGATCGTGGTGCCCGACGGGCTCGGAAGCGGTGGAGGCCCCTACGACATCGAGCAGATCAATGCGGTGTCCCAGGATCAACGTCGCTTGTCTTCGTTGCCGGAGTACGGTCGTGGCGCGAATACCTACAGCGATCACTCGGAGTCGGGCTCCAGAGACAGCTCCGCATCGAATGCGATCTATGACCAGGTAACCGACATCCAGTCGTCATTGGTCGTGGACGAGGTGACGACGATCGGCTCGGTCGTCTCTGCCGACTCGCCGACGTTGCATCTGGCTGCAACGATCAACGATCCCACGAGCACGAGAGACGACAATACGATCTTCGATGGCGAAGTGGACTTCAACTATCCCGCGGGCGGCGGCGGCGACAAGATCGGTGCGGTCGTCAACGGATCCTTCGACGTCTCCTTGCAGGCCGGTCAGATCACGGTCGACGTCGATCCGCTGCTCGTCGAGCTGCAGCTTCCGTCCCTGACGGTCGCAGTCGTGGCCATGGGTTGCCTGGCCTTCAACGGCGACTGCAGCATCGACGGCGCCAACACGAACAAGACCGAGGACCTCACCGACACATCGACGCTCTATACCCTCGATGAGACGTCGAGCTCGGCGGAGACATGGAACAATGCCGCCTCGAAATCGATGCAGGCGCCCTTCGAGCTCGAGGACGCGCAGGCGGAGTACATCGTCGTCGACGATTCCTCCATCGACATCGACTCCAGCTATCTGGTGAATCTCTCGGGTGGTGCGCAGGCAGGACTGCGGGCCATGAACGCCGTCAACTCTGCTGGGAGCGCCGTGGCGAACGGTGTCAACATCTCGGTGGCGGCTGGCGGAGGGATTCAGTCGCTGTCGCAGGTCAACACCATCACGCACAGTCGCTGATTGCAGTGACCGGGAGCATGTCTGCCGCCGACACGAAAGACATGCTCCCGTGTCCCTCGGCCCGGTACGCACACCGATGACGAAGCGGCTCGTTCAGTTCTCGCCCGTGTCACCCAGGTACGCACGAGTCTCCCGGTCTGCCTGGCGACTGCATCTCGCGGTGTGCCTGTCCGTGACGGGCCTCTCTGCAGACGCGGCTCCGGTTGAGCTGAGCAACCCATCGCTGGATGAGATTACGGCCGCCCCGCCGGCAGGGTTGGGGCTCCAGCACGAGTCCGATCAGCCGAGTGCCCACGTCTCGCACAGCGAGCGCGACGAAGACGTCGCGGGTGGCACGGGCATCGTCGTCGGCGGGTCCGAGGTCGTCTCGGAGTTCGGCAACGAGGTCGTGTTGGCGGATGGGGCGCAGCAGGAGCTTCGAGCCGCGAACGTCGTCAATACCGCCCTCGGCGCTTCGGCGAGCGGCGCCAATGTCCTCTCCATCGCATCCGGCGACGGCGTGGGGGCCGAACAGGGAGCGGAGGTCAGCCAGTCCAACCGGATCGAGCAGGCCGCAGCGCATCGGTCCGAGCTGGGACGCTATTCGGTCGCCGATGGAAGATCGACCCGAAGCTTCAGTGACACCGGATCGGAATACCGCCTGAGCCAGAGATACACCGAGAGCAGCGTGATCGATCGCTCGGGCGCGATCTCTGTTCGCGGTGCCGAGTTCCAGGCCACGGTGCCCGCGCGCACGATCGGTGATCTGGTATTCGAGGTGCAGGATCCACCTCCGTTCCCCGACATCGAGATCACTTTTCTGGAGGTGGGCCAGACGGAGCTAGCCCGCGTGGTACTCGAAAGCCCGACGCTGGCGTTGGGAGACATCGTCTGGAGCGATGAGAAGGGAATCGAGCTGAAGTCGGCGACACTGACCTTCCCGGCGATCAAGGTGTATCTGGTCGGCCAAGACGTCGCCAGCCAAGGTGGTAGGTCGATCTCTCTCGGCCCCGTGACGCTTGTGGACATCGAGAATCCGGTGGACGAACTCGGGGCGGTGAGCTTTGCGGCGTATGGCAGTGGCGTGATCGAGACGACCCCGGGCGGATTGACGCTACATACGGAGATCGATCTGAGGCGCATTCTCGAGGCGTCGGTCGGCGATCTGGAAGCCATCGGGATTCCCGGTACCAACATCAACTTCGGGCGCGTGTTGGGCGAGAGCCTTCCGGTCTTCGACCTCTCCGTCAGTGCGGAGCTGGATCCCTTCCAGGGCCTGGCGGGCTCCTTCGGCAACGACGAACTCGGCAACGACGCAGCACCAGAGGTCTACTGCTATCCGCCAGAAAGCACGACCTGTAACCTGATCGAAAGCACGGCCGAGACCACGACCCGTGAGCAGACCATGACGGAGAGCAGCTCCAACGTGGAGTCGCATGGCTCGGGCCATGCTCGAAGCGAGACCCACAGCCAGCGTGCTGCCGTCGAAGTCCGCGATGCCGAGGCGAACATCATCGTCCTGGAGGAGTCCACGATCGACGAGGAGCGCTATGACGTCGTTCTGGTCGTCGAGGGTGCGCAGAACGGAATGCGAGTCCTGAACGGAGTCAATGCGTCGCGCTCCATCACGGGGAACGGCGTCAATATCGTGACGGGCCAGGGTACCGCCCCGATGCCGGTGAATCCGGGCCCCTCCTACTCACAGGTCAATCGCATCGTCCAGATCGGCGGTCTGTAGCCTGGCAGGCGCGGCGCGTCCCGCCCGCACTACTGGACGCTCGGGTCCCTCTTGTAGGTGCGCGAGAGCAGGTCGATGAAGGCTTCGTCGTCGAGGGGGACGGGCGGACGATCGAACGGAATTCCGCGCGCCTCGAGGTCCGCATAGAAGCGATCCCAGACGTCGTCGACGTCGAGGGCGTCCGCGCCCGCGTCGACCCGGTCCCGCTCTTCTTCGTCGCGGAAGACGTAGGCCTTCCACGAGACGCTCACGCGCAGCGACTGGAATTCGGGGGTCGCGACGGTGCGGTCGCCGTCGACGATCCGCCAGGCGTCGCCGCCGGCGTGTTCGAGCCGGCTCTCCAGGCTCAAGCCCGACGGGAAGCCGTCGTCGAGTCGGCCCACGGGTCGGACGCGGTGGTACATGAAGTCGTTGTCGCCCACGATCGCCGTGTTCGAGATCTGCCCTTCGTGGACAGTGGGCGGCGCATCGGGCCCGTCCGCCCAGTACTCGAAGCCGCCGTCCGGGCCCTCGTAGAACCAGGCGACGGCGGTCGCGATGCGGATTCGCTCCTCCTCGAACAACCGCGAGTGCCCCATCGTGGTCAGGAGCCACGTGGGATGGTCCCTGCGGTCGACGCCTCGGAACGCCGGGACGTCCGTGTGTCCGCCGCCCTGGGCGAACGGAAGCTGCCAGGTGATGTTGCTGAACACGGCGAAGGGCCGAACGAGCGAGCTTCCGAAGAGCCGGGCGGCCGCATCCGCGAGCTTCCCGTGTTCGAGGAACAGCTCCGCGCCCGGCGCGACCCGCCCCTCGAACGCCCAGTCGCCCCGGAAGTTGGGGGCAATCACCTGGTGTTGCGCCGCTGACCCGCTGGCGTTGCGGAACTCTGCGGGGCTCCTCAGGTATCGCTGAACCGGAGCGTACGGCGCGTGTCGCTCGAGCAGGTCCCGGACGGCGTCCGGGTCCTCGAGCAGCGAGTCGATCGCGATGGGCGGTGCGAAGTCCAAGCGGCTTCCTCTCGGCCAGCGAAGACTACATCACGCGAGCCCGGGGACGAGTGAGCTGCCCCGGTGATCGCGGGTCGCCAGACGGGGTATTCTGCTGCTCGCACCCCCAAGGAGTCGCTTCCATGGCCACTGCAGCTTCCAGTCCTCAGTCGCTAGACGTCGTCCGTCTCACGGGCTCGCTCGGAGCCGAGATCCGGGGGCTCGACCTCAGGAAGGCGGGCGCCGAGGGGGCCGAGGCGATCCTCGAGCTCATCACCCAGCACCTCGTCCTCTTCTTTCCCGACCAGCACCTGACGCCGGACGAACACATCGCCTTCGGGCGTCTCTTCGGCAGGCTCGAGGGGCATCCGAATCTCGCCCTCGACGCCGAGCGCCCCGAGTTCTTCGAGCTTCGGGCCGAGGGCGGGTCGGGAGCCATCGCCGACGAATGGCACAGCGATCTCACCTGCCAGGCCTCCCCCTCGATCTTCGCGATCCTCCATATGAAGAAGTGTCCGCCGTTCGGCGGGGACACACTGTGGGCCAACATGTACAAGGCCTACGACGAGCTCTCGCAGCCGATGAAGGACCTGTGCGAGGGTCTCTCGGCCTTGCACGACGCGAGCCCCCATTACACGCCCGAGCGCAAGGCGATCCATCCGGTCGTGCGTGTCCATCCCGTGACGGGTCGCAAGTCGCTCTTCGTCAACGAGCACTTCACGCGTCGCATCGTCGAGCTGAGCCACGGCGAGAGCGAGGGGCTGCTTCCCTTCCTCACGCGTCACGCGACGAGCAACCGCTTCACGGTCCGCTACCACTGGACCGAGGGCACGATCGCGATGTGGGACAACCGCTGTACCCAGCACCACGTCCTCAACGACTTCGAGGGCGAGCGGGTCATCCAGCGCGTCACGGTCATGGACGACCGGCCCGAGGCGGCGGCGAAGCCGCGATACGAGCCCTTTGGCACCGGCTTCCGCGCGTCGAGCTGGCGCGACAAACCCCTGAAGGACTTCCTACAAGAAGGCTGACAGGAGGGCTGACAGGAAGGCTGAGGAGAAATCGAGTGGAAACGGTCCTGATCACGGGCGCCAACAAGGGAATCGGGCTCGAGCTCGTACGTGGCTTCGCCGCGTCCGGACGTCACGTCATCGCCTGTTGCCGCGCTCCGGGCGAGGCGAGCGACCTGCAGGCGATCGCCGCGGAAAGCGGCGAAGTCGAGGTGCACGAGGTGCACGTGAGCGACGGCGCTTCGGTGGCCGCCCTGGCCAAGGCCGTCGGCGACCGCGCGATCGACATCTTGATCAGCAACGCCGGCATGGCCGGTCCCGGCTTCCAACACCAGGGACTCGCCGACATGGACTACGACGGCTGGGCCGAGACCTTCGCGGTCAACACGATGGCGCCCCTGCGCGTCCTCCAGGCCTTTCGCCCGAATCTGGCGAAGGGCACGAACGCGCGCGCCGTAACGGTCACGAGTCAGATGGGCGCGATCGGGTTCGACATGCCCGTGATGTTCGCGTACTGCTCCTCGAAGGGAGCCGTCAACAAGGTGATGCGCCTCGCCGCACCGGAGCTGAAGCGCGACGGCATCGCGGTCGCGCTGGTGCACCCGGGCTTCGTGAAGACCGACATGGGCGGGCCCGGCGCGGAGATCACCCCCGAAGCCAGCGCCGCGGGCCTGATCCCCGTGATCGACGCCTTGACGCTCGACGATTCACCGTGCTTCAAGACCTGGGAAGGGAACGACCACGTCTGGTAGTGGCAGAACCAGTCCCTGTCCCTGCCCATCGCGGTGACCCTGCTTGACGGCCGTCAGAACACGACGCTTGCAGCCCTGAGCTCGGCGATGCGGTGGCCGAGGCCGGCCTCCGCCAGGATCTCGTCCGTGTGCTGGCCAAGGCCGGGCGCGGGAGCGCCGGTCTTCGAAGGGGTCTTTGCGAAGCGAGCCGCCGGCCTCGGCTGTCGCATGCGGCCGGCAAGGGGATGCACCGAGTCCTCGAGAATTCCGACCGCGCGCGCATGCGGATCGTCGCTGAGCTGGGCCGGCGACAAGACTGCCCCGCATGGAGCCTGCTCGGCCTCCATGCCGGCGATCGCTTCCTCGGTCGTCAGCTGGCTGACCGCGTCCATGACACGCCGAAGGAGATCCCGGAAGGCATCGGGGTTGTTGCGGCGGGCCAGGATCGTCGCCACATCCGGCGCATCGTAACCGTCGACTCCCACGCCTCGGCAGATGCCCGCGACGTCCGCGTCCGACACGGGCGCCGCGATGACGTGCCCGTCCTTCGTCGGCCAGAGCTTCTGGTCGCGCGCGAAGCTCGAGGGGGACGAGCCATCGGATTCGAGCAGCACCTCGTTGCCCGCCGCGTCCACCCACACGAAGTTCACGACGGACTCGAGCATCGACAGGGTCAAGTGCTGTCCGCCCTGTCCTCGCTCTCTGGCGAAGAGCGCCGCCGAGATCGCCTGGGATGCGGTGAGCGCGGTGATCTTGTCCGCCGCGGTATGTCGGATGAGCTGTGGCTCGAGATCCTGGCCGCCGGCCTGGGCGTAGGCGAGGCCTCCGTACGCCTGCACGACCGGGTCGTAGGCACTCTTGTGCGCGTAGGGCCCCTCCGGACCGAAGCCGCTGATCGAGCAGTAGACCAGGTCGGGTCGAATGCGGGACAGCTCGTCGTACGAGAGCCCGAGCCTTTCGATGACGCCCGGACGGAAGTTCTGGACGAAGACGTCGGCTTCCGCCACGAGCTGCTTCACGACGTCTCGCCCCTCGTCGCCGGCGAGGTCCACGGCGATCGAACGCTTGCCGCGATTCACCATGGCCGCCATCGCGGACATGGCGCCCACTCGCACGCCGATCCAGCGTCCGACGTCGCCGAGGCCCGGCGGCTCGACCTTGATCACCGACGCGCCTTGATCTGCGAGCATCGTCACGGCCCAGGGGCCGGCGAGCGCGATGGAGAGGTCGACGATCTTCACACCATTCATCGGGCCGCTCATCCTGCGCGTCTCCTTCCTGGCCGGCCGAAACCGGAGTTCCGGCTTGCTGCGGGTGCGCGGCTTTCTGCCGCGCACGCTCCAAGCGGTCGGTGTCGAAGCCGCCCGCGGCCCGGATCACCCGGACCTGTCGCTCGAGATTCTCGGGTGAAAGCATGTCGACGCCGAAGACCCTGGAAAGCAGGGGTGCCAGGGCGACATGGCTGAAGGAGAGATGGATGAACAGCGCCGCGACGAACGGCTCGAGATCGGGCTCGACACGCCCTGCAGCCTGGAGCTCCGCGCGAACCCGTTCGGTCAGCGGCTCGAACAGCGTCGTCGTCAGCCGCTCGGCGAGCGGGCCATTGGCGACGACCTCTCGGTACACGAGCCGCGTGGTGCCCTCGTGGCTGGCCAGGTGCGAGAGCACAGCGCGGATTGCACCGGCCGCCGCGCCCGGCTTGTCGCTCTCGCGTGCGAACTGGTCCATCAACTCGATCAGCGGCGCGATCGCGCGCTCGATCACGGCCAGATAGAGCGCCTCTTTGCCCGCGAAGTAGCTGTAGGGTGTGGCGACGTTGGTCTTGGAGAGCGCGGCGATCTCGCGCGTCGTGGCCGCATCGAAGCCCTGCTTGGCGAACACGACCTCGGCTGCGTCGAGGATCCGCTTGCGCGTCTCGATGGCGCGCGGCGTGAGTGACGCCTCCTCCGGTTGCGGCCCGACCTGCATCTCAGTCCTCGAACCGGGCGGGACGCTTTTCCTTGCGAGCCCGCACCGCCTCTTCGAAGTTCTTCGTCGTCATGCGCACGAAGAGCTGGGTGTGGCTCTCCAGCTCGATCGCCGCGCGGAGGCTGGCGGTTTCGAGCCCGGCCCACATCATTCGCTTCGTGAGCGCGACGCCCTGGGCGCTCCAACCGTTGATCTGATCTGCCATCGCGAGCGCCTCGGACAGGAGGTCGGCGTCGGGAACGACTTTCGAGACGAGCCCGATCTCGGCGGCTTCGGTCGCACTGACGTCGCGTCCCGAGAGCATGATCTCGAACGCACGCGACGAGCCGATGGCGCGCGGGAGCAGGAAGCTCAGCCCGAGCTCCGTGGCCGTGAGCCCGTTGTTGATGCCGGCGGCTCGGAAGTAGGCCGACTCGCTCGCGATGCGAATGTCGGCACCGAGAGTGAGGCAGAGCCCGCCTCCGATCGCGGCGCCGTTGATCGCGCAGATGACGGGCTGGGGCATCCGCTGCATGGCCGGCACCAGATCGGCGAGGATCGTCATCGCTCGCGTCGCGATGCGCGTGAGCGTGAGCCCAGCGATGTTCGGCGGCGGTTCCGAGTGCTGGGTGTCCGCGCCGGAACAGAAGCCACGCCCGGTGCCGGTCAGGATGACGCAGGTCGTCTCGTTGTCCGCAGCGACCTGGTCGAAGGCCTCGTGCAGCGGAACCATCAGCTCGAAGGCCATCGAGTTCATCCGCTCGGGACGGTCGAGGGTGATCACACTGGTGCGGGGGTTGGGCTTCTCGATTCGGACGAGAGACATCGGGGGTTTACTCATTTTCGCAACTCATGGCACCTTCATGCGGGGCGTAGTTCGACCCGCATCTCCTTGATGCCGTTGATGAGATTCGAGCGCAACCGACGCGCGGGGGCCAGCTGAACGATCTCCGTCGTGCTCGCGAGCAGCTCCTCGAACATCACGCGGAGCTCGAGTCTCGCGAGACTTGCACCCAGGCAGAAGTGCTCACCATAACCGAAGCTCAGGTGGTTGTTCGGGTCGCGGCGGATGTCGAAGGTGTTCGGATCCTCGAACACGGACTCGTCCCTGTTCGCCGACGGATACCACACGAGAACCTTGTCGCCTTCGCGGATCGTCTTGCCCCGCATCTCCACGTCGCACATGGCGGTGCGTCGAAAGTGGTGGATCGGCGGCCAGAAGCGCAGCATTTCTTCGATTGCGCTCGGGATCAGCGACGGGTCGTTGCGGAGGGCCTCGAACTGATCCGGATGCTCGAGCAGGGTCGCCAGGCCGCCGCTCATCGCCGTTCTCGTCGTTTCGTTGCCGGCGATGATCAGGAACATGAAGAAGGTATTGAATTCCATCTCGGTGAGCTGGCGACCTTCCAGCTCGGCGGCGAGGAGGGTCTGCGTGAGGTTGTTGCCAGGAGTCTCGCGCTCGCGCGTCGCGAGTTGCTGCGCGGTCGTGAACACTTCGATCTGCGCATTCGATCGAAATTCGGGGCTCGCGACGACTTCGGGATCCTGGTCGTCGATCAGACCGCCGCTCAGCTCGAAGAGCCGGTCCCGCTTGTCTTCGGGAACGCCCATCATTTCGCTGATGGTGTGCATCGGGACCGGCGACGCATAGTCGGCCACGAAATCGATCTCGCGCTTCTCCAGGGCCTGGTCGAGGGTCTCTCGGGCGATCGAGCGGATCGGCGATTCCAGCGCGGAGATCGCCCGCGGAGTGAAGATCGTGCTGACGAGGCCCCGCGTCAGGCGATGTTCTGGCGGGTCCTGGGCGATCACGATCATGCGATACGCCTCCAGCCGGCCCGGGTCCGTCACGTCGAGCCGCGAGACGCCCGCCGCGTAGCTCGAGAAGCGCTTCGGGTCCTTGGAGACGTTCCGGATGTCCTCGTGGAGGGTGAGGGCCCAGAATCCCGGACCGTCCGGCTCCTCGTGCCAGTGGACAGGGTCCGTCCGGCGCAGGTGCTCGAAGGCTTCGTAGGGAACGCCGCGTTCCCAGATGGATTGATCGATCAGGTCCACGCTCGAATCACCCATTGGGTGCTGCTCCCGTCTGGAATCTGCGGCGTCCGACTGTATGAGAATCTCGCGGTTCAATCAAGCGCTTGTTTATACGACTCGCTACGTTCTCGCCCGGCATTCGAAAGGAGCTTCTGAAGACGCGCAATGGAAGACCGCACGAGCACGGGGCTCTATCTCGAGATGACGAACGCAGCGTCCGAACCCTACGCGGCGCGGCGACGCGCGGTCGTGTGCGCCTTGCCCGGAGTCGGGGTGACCACGCTCTGGCGCAATCAGAAGCCGGGTCGGGACGATTACCCGAGGACGATCCCTGAATTCGAGACTCTCGCGGTCTACGAGGTGGACGCCGACTTCGAGGCGCCGACCTGCCCGGCAGAAATCTGGGGCCATCACTACGAGCGCGTACCGCGCCCGGCCCAGGGCATCGTGGGGGCCGGACCGACCCTGGGGCTCGAGATCGTGCTCGTCAGCCCCTCGACCCCCGAGCGACGGCAGGCGCTGCGGGATTGGGCGGACCTGCTCCACATCCGCGAGATCGCAGCGGCGGTCGTTCCGGGAATGGCGATGATCACCCCCTACGAGAAGAAGGGAGAGGGCGATCCGCGCTTCCTCCATCTCTACGAGATCGACGAACCCGATGCAGAGACTGCATTCCAGCGCATGGCGCCGCTGACCATGGCGCGCATCCGCGAGCGCGGGGGCAAGCAGGCGGTCAAGGACTGGATGGACAACGAGGCTCTGCGCATCGACTACATCAACAGCTTCACGCGCGTGACGGACTCGGAGAAATGAAGATCACGATCTTCGGTGCAACGGGTCTACTGGGTCGCGAATGCCTCGCGCAGTGCCTCGAGTCGGGTCACGAAGTGACGGTGCTCGTCCGCACACCCGACAAGCTGCCCGCCGAGCTGCGCGCGCAGATCACGGTCGTCGAGGGGGATGGCCTCGACGAAGCGGCGGTGGCACGAGCCGTCTCCGCTGACACCGAGGGGATCCTCTTCGCGATCGGCATCGACGCGCGTTCGCCCGAGGATCTCTGCACCGACGTCACCCGTCACATCCTCGCCGCGATGCGCAAGCTCGGGATTCGCCGCCTCGTCTGGTGCGGCGGCGGCAACACGGTCGGCGACGAGGACGTCGTCAGCCTCGGTTCGAAGTTCGTCCTCTTCTTCAGCCGCTACTTCATGGCGCTGCGGCACCGCGACAAGCTCCACCAGATCGCACTGCTCGAGGAGAGCCGCGACGTCGACTGGGTCGGAATCCGGCCGCTCCAGATGCGCAAGGGCGCCCGGCGCGGCGGGTACCGGGTCGGCTTCCATCGCTACAGCGGCTTCTCGCAGATCACCGCCGGCGATTGTGCGAACGAGATGATCCGGATGCTCGAAGACGACAGCTGGCTCCACAAGGCACCGGTGATTCAGTACTGATCCTCTGCGGCGGCTGGCATCCTATCCGTCGATCGCAGGCTTCAGCTCGACGGTGAGGCGGTCGCCGACCTTCACCAGGCCCTCGCGTCCAACCGCGAGATAGCTTCCGAACGCCAGGCCACTTCCGAACCGCTTGCCCTTCGGCTTGCGATGGAACTTGCTGAGCTCTCGCAGGACGTCCGACTTCTTGCGCTCGCCGGTCTCCTGGTCGGTGGTGACGATGATGCATCGCTCCGCCGCGGTCAGGCCTTCGAGTTCCATCGAAGGAGACCCGATCGTATCGATCCGCTCTTCCTCCCAGGCGTCCAGGCCGTCCACGACGATGTTCATGCGGAACCGATCCATCGGGATCGGTGCCGCGAGGCGAGCATTGAGCGCGTCCAGCGAAGCCACGTTGCTCACGGAAATCGGGGACGCCGGGTAGAAGCGCGACTTCTCCGTTTCGTGGATTCTCACGAAGTCCGGGAGCGGGAGATTGACCTTCCAGGGTCGAGCTGTGGTCACCAGGCGCACGTCGCGCCCCACCACCTCCGTCAACCATCCCGCCACCTCGTCGCCCTGGTCCACGGCTTCGAACTTGTCGAGGATGTAGTTCCCCTGAACAGAGGCTCCCGACTCCCGGCGGATGTGTTCGAAGCGCCCGCGTTCTGGATGCACGAACGTGAGGCGAGCCTCGTCGGCCTCCCACTCGACGCCGAGTCCACCCAACTGGGGAGCCTTGATCTGGTCGAGGGGCACACCATCGGGTTCCAGCATCGAGAAGAGGCGATCGTCGGCGAAACCCTCTTTCGTGATCATCGCCTCGTCCAGGCGGGTGCCCTGACATCCCTTCACGGGGAACATGGAAAGCTCGCGAACGATGGCTTCTCGGGTCATCTCGTTCATCTCCTCTTTGCTGTGGCGGGCTGCGGCCCGACGACATCTGCGATGGCCACCGCAGCTTCCGTTGCGTCCGTCTCGTGCGGCCTGACTGCGTGAACACGGATGTTCAGATCAGCCTCGGCGTATTCCCTCGTGAGTGCTTCGGCCAGAGCGAGCGACATCGCATGGCAGATGGAACCCGGGGCCTCATCCTGCGAGCGGTCTCCAGCGGATGGCTGGACTGCGACGACACTCGCGCCGATCTCATCCTCTTCCGAAGCCGCGACCAGGTACTTCTCGAGACGAGCGACGGCCGTCCGAAACGAGTCGAAGCTCGTCTTCTCCGCTTCGCGAAGGGCTTCCAGCCCGAGCGTCCGCGCGGGAACCGAAGGCGTTGGCTCGGCGACGTGGACGAACAGATTGAGCGTGTGAAAGTACGCGGCAATCAGGTTCCCGAGATCCCACCAGGACGCCACATCTCCGCCCTCGAGCGCGTGGGTGAAGATCTCGTCGGGGTTTGCGAGGCCGAGCTTCGCGATGGCTTGCTCGATTCGCTCTTCGGTCGAGTCGACTGCGAGCACCGACGCTCCACGCTGGACGAGCTCGCGGATGACCTCCGAGCCCACCGCACTCGCGCCGCCGCTGACCAGGGCGCATACGCCGCTGAGATCTTTCATGGGATGACGCTCCTTCCTTCCGCCGTGGCCAGGAATATCGACGCTCCAGATCGGGTTGTCTGGGCGTATACTGACAACAAATGTCCGAAAACCGTCAATCGTCTCCGATGGTCCAGATCGAGCTGCCGGCGGCCGTTCTGGGGCGCGCGGAGGAGCAGGAGCACGGCTCCTTCATCATCCCGCACCGGCACGACTCTGCTCAGCTCATCTATGCGACCGAGGGGGTGATGACCGTCGAGACGGACGATGGTGCCTGGGTGGTGCCGCCGGAGCGTGCCGTTTGGGTCCCGGCGCGCGTCACCCACAGCATTCGCATGACCGGCGAGGTGAGAATGCGGACCCTCTACGTTCGCTCGTCGGAGGCTCCTCTCTCGAGCACGCGTTGCTGCGTGGTTCAGGTCTCTGCGCTGCTTCGAGCCTGCATTGCGCGCTTCTTCGAGTTTCCCCGAACGTGGGCGGAGTCGAGCCCCGAGGCGCGGCTGGTGGGGGTCCTGCTCGACGAACTCGAGGCGGCGCCCACCGCGCCGCTGCACCTTCCGATGCCGCAGGACCCCCGGGCCAGCAAGGTCGCCTCCGCGTTTCGCGAGAACCCGTCGCGCCGGAGATCGGTTGGAGCATGGGCGAAGGTCGCGGGAACGAGCGAGCGCACCCTCGAGCGGCTGTGGTCGAGCGAAGTGGGCATGACGTTCGGGCGATGGCAGCAGCAAGCTCGGCTCCTGCGTGCCCTCGAAGTCCTGGCGTCAGGCAGTTCCGTGACGACTGCCGCCCTCGACGTCGGCTTCGAGACGCCGAGCGCGTTCATCGCGATGTTTCGCCGAGCAATGGGAACCACCCCGGCGCGGTACTTCCGCGGGGCTGTACGACCTTGAAGCGCATCCTGGGCTTCGACGAGCAGTGAGCAGGCGCAGGTCAGGGTTCGAGCAACTCAGCGCGACGAGGGTTCGTGCCCGGCGCGCGCACGGCCGAGCGACACCGCGAAGAAGAAGAAGGCCACGGGGACGAGGTGCGTGAGCATGCGGTTGCCCGAATCCGTCAGGCCGCCGTGGTAGCCGCCGGCCCGGGCCGCACCCGTCAACGCGATCAGGCACAGTGAAGCGGCGCCGCCGTGGCTGAAGAGACGTCCCAGCGGAATCGGCCGGGCGCGCAGGGTCGCAATGCCCAACAGCAGGATCGCGAGCCACGTGACGCCCCAGGCCGGATGGATGAAGTGGGAGACGAGGCCACTGAACGTCTTCTCCATGCGTTCGGGAACGAACGCGACGCTGGCGACCACGGCGGCGAGGGGAAGCCCGACCGCGCAAGGGGCAAGCCAGGGACGCAGGTGCCGGGCGACCCCGCTGCGAACGAGATGCGCGACCACGGGAAGAGCCGCGACGCCGGTCATCACGAACAGGGCGCGGTCCCAAGCGAGTAGGCGTGTCTCCTCGGACGAGAGTGTCGACAGGTAGGCGTACCAGGGAACGATCACGAGAGCGAAGAGCCACGGCCCCCACCTGAGCCAACGGCTCTGACGCGAGGTCTCGGCGCAGGCGATGGCGGCGAACAGGGCGCCATAGACGGGAAGCTCGAGCCGTTGCAGGGAGAACGCCACCAGGAACGCGAAGGCGAACGGCAGCCAGGCGTCCCGGTCTTCCACCTCCGCAAGCCAGAACGTCGCACACGCCAGCAGCAGATAGATCGCGGCGGCGTAGTTGGTGTGCACGTAGAGGGCCTGGGCGACCATGAAGTAGGGCGACGCCATCGCCACGGCGGCGAGGACTACGATCGCCGTCTCTCGCCAGGGCCCTCTTCCCGGGTCCGGCGCGTCGCCGAGAGCGAGCCGGCCTCGCCGCCCCAGCACCACGAAGCAGGCGATTCCCGACACGGCGAGCAAGGGGGATGCCGCGTGCAGGTACGGAACGCCGATCGGGATCGATGCGCTCTGCACGAGGACCTGGAACACGCCGACGTTGGTCAGCACACCCGCCAGCGCGCTCGGGTCGGCGAAGGTCGCCAGGCTGCGGCCGGCTCCGATGTAGGTGAACGAGTCGACGGTCAGGACAGCGAGGTTCAGCTCGCTAAACAAGATCGCGGCCAGCAGGAAGCCCGCGCAACCCGCAGCGAGGCGGCCGAGCGCGCCGCCCCGGGTCTGCCTCAGGGTCGAGAGCGTGCGCGCGAGCCCGACGCCGGCCAGCAGCGCGAGACCGACAGTGAGCGCGGCGGGGAAGAGCGAGACCGGCGCGACCAGGGACGCGAGCATCGCGACGACCCACAGCAGCAGGCCTACCGGGTACGCGGCAGCGACCGCAAAAGGCAGGCCCGTTTCCCGGGAGGCGGGCAAGGTGTAGGTCAGCCCCAGGCCGAACAGCAGCGCGTGGAGCACGGCCTCGGTCATCGAACCGAACCGCCGAGCCGGTCGAGCCGGGCCCCCGACACGACGAACAACCGCGGCGATCCATGGGCCTCGATCAGGTGGAGCGGGGCGGTCCACGGCGGCCGGAGATCTCGCGCGACGTAGAGCCTGCGTCCCGCCAGAAGCAGATGCGCCGGGTCCGACTCGGCCTCCAGCTCGTCGGCGACGCCTGGGTCGATCGGCGCCCGGCGCTCCTGCTGGATCTCGAGCCGGGCGAAGAGCTGCAGGCTCGTCGCGTTCAGGGAGAGGTCCGTCGGGACCATCAACACGGCGCCGCCCAGAGAGGACTGGATGGCCAGCAGCTGGCGGATCATCGTGCCGAACGCGGCCGGCCGCGCGGGGACCGCTGCCGCCAGCGAGTCGTCGGACCTGGCCGTGATCCGGTAGGTCGCCATCGGACCCAGCTCACGGACGTAGCGGAACGCGAGCAACCCGTTCGCGAGGATCACGACGCAGAGCGCCGCCGGGAACCACCAGGCTCGCATCCGCCGGGTTCGCTGGGTCACCGCAACAGCCTAGCCCCGATCAACGGTACGCCGGGACGGGTTCACCGCGTCGCATTCTCATCCAAGTGGTGGCGCGACTCCAAGCTCGGTCAGGTCATCCGTCGCGCGAGTGACCGGAGCCCGGCCAGGACCCCCCCAAGGATCCCGAGCGCCGACACCCCTAGCGCTGCCAGGATCCACGGGTGCTCCCTTCTCTGATACGCGAAGAAGTTCGAGACCATCTGATTGACGTGGGTGTAGTCGTCGGGCACTTCGATGACATGGTTGGCCTCGACCCAGGCCTTGTACGCGGCGATCATCGTCTGGAAGCGTTCGGGTTGTTCTGCTGCCAGGTCACGCGTCTCGCCGGGGTCTCTTGCCAGGTCGTACAGACGCCATTGGCGATCCCCTTGAGGCGGGTTGACCCGCGTGATCTTGTAGTCGCCTTGGAACAGGGCCGCGTGGCCGGCTGCCTCCTGCCCGATCACGTCGCTTTCGCCGTAGACGCTGCGCGTCTCGCCTTCGAGCACCGGCCGAAGGCTGCGTCCCGCCATCTCGTCCGGTGCCAGGGGTGCCGAGTTGGCGAAGTCGTAGATCGTCGCAGCGATGTCGGTGACATAAGTCATGCCCTGTTCGACTCGGCGTTCGTTCACGCCCGGACCCGCCATGACGAGTGGAACCCGGATTCCACCTTCCGTCGAGTTGAACTTGAACCATGCACCCGGTGAAGAGGCCGCGTTGGCGAACTCGGGGCCGATGTATGAATAGCTCCCGCGTTCGCCCAGGGTTTCCAGGTCGCGGCTGTAGCCGCTTGTCGGCATCCACAGTCGCATCGTTGCGAGCGCCATGGGGTCGGAACCTTCGGCGCCGTTGTCGGACGTGACGATGAAGACAGTGTTCTCGTATTGGCCGATTCGTTTCAAGTGTTCGATCAAGCGGCCAATGTTGAAATCCATGGCCTCGATCATGCCGGCGTAGACGGCCATGCTCCTCGACAGCATGGCGCGCTCATCGGGACTGAGTTCATCCCATTTCCTGAATTTTTCTGGAATCGGTCGGATGGGAGCACCAGCCGGAATCAAACCCTTCTCGACCGTGGCCGCGCGGCGTCGCTCGCGAAGCTCGTGCCAACCCCCCTTGTAGGTCTCCAGGTACTTCTGCGTGAACTCGCGGGGTGCTTGCACCGGGATGTGGACGGCCTGAAATGCCAGATAGGCGAAGAACGGCGCCATCGTGTCGTCACGCTCGCCGACGTACTCGATCATCTTGTCGACGAGGTGCTCCGACGAGTAGAAGTCGTCAGGGAGTTGGGTCGGCTCGCCGTCCTCGAACCACGGCGCTTCTTGGAAGGGCAGGTAGGACCGGTGCTCCCAGTTGTCGGCGCCGGTCGCGTCCAGAATGAAGGTGCGGTCGAAGCCCCGGTCACTCGGGAGCGTCCCGGGCGCGTGGCCGAGGTGCCACTTGCCGGTCATGTAGGTGTCGTAACCGATGGGTTTCAGGCGTTCGGCAATGGTGGTGACGTCGGGGGCGAGGTGGCCGAGGTAGCTCGGGTGGTCGGTCCAATCCGGGGGCGTGAACTCGGGCAGGTTGCCGACTCCGGCGCGGTGACTCGACTCGCCGGTCATCAGCATCGCCCGCGACGATGCACACATGGGTGACGTGTGAGCATTCGAGAAGATCACACCGCGGTCCGCGAGGGCGTCGATATTGGGCGTCGAGACTTCGCTCCCGTAGGCGCCGAAGTCACTGAAGCCGATGTCGTCCGCCAGGATCAAGACCACGTTCGGCTGCGTCGCGAGGGCGCGAGAGGGCAGGATCAAGAGGCCCAAGATGAACAAAGCGCGCAAGAGCATCAGTTGCGAGGTCTCCGGGTCAGCGCGTCGCGCTTGGGCTTGCACTTGGACCTGCACTTGGACCTGCACTCGGACCTGCACTCGGACCTGCACTCGGACTTAGTGCCGATTCGATCATGCGGATCTGCTCATCGAGCAGAGAATCGAGGTCGACGTCGTCCGGGTCGAGCAACCACTGATACATGACACCGCGAAACGCACCGACGAAGAGTCCCGCTTGAGCCTTGGCATCGATTGCTGTTCGGACGTTGCCCGCCTCGATTCCGAGCGCGATCAAGCGCGCAGTCTCGGAACGAAGTAGGCGATGAAACTCGACGATGCGCGGTCGGAGTTCCGGAATCGGGCCCAGGCCTTCGAACAGAAGGGCATAGAAGGCGCGCAGCTCGACCGGATTCTCCTGGGCCTGGCGACGAACCGCGTTCACGGTGGCGACGAGTGCCTCTACGCCGACTCGATCTTCGAGCGCTGGTCGAAGCTTCGTGTGGTCCCAGCGCTCGAACATGAACGTCACCAGTTCGGCGAGCAGGGCTGCCTTCGATCCGAAGCAATGATTGACGACGCCACGGCTGTAGCCGGCGCGCTCGCCGATGGCTGCCAGACTGGTGCGGTCGTAGCCGCGATCGGCGACCAACTCGAGGGTGGCTTCGAGCAGGCGCCGGCGGGTTCGGGCAGTTCGCTCGTGTTGGCTGAGCCGTGGCTCAGCGCGCCGTCGCCCCCCGGGAACTCCTTTTGTTGCAGTCATATCCTCTTGCATGCGTGATGGTTAGCAAGTATGTTGGCCGGCCTCAAGGGCGAGGAGGAGCGACATGCCGGCGACGGGCAACCGAGCGGAAGCGTGGGATCTGGTCATCCGGGGCGGATCGGTCATCGATGGCAGCGGTGGCCCGGCCATGCGAGCCGACGTCGCGGTTCGGGATGGGCGAATCGCTTGCGTCGGCGAGGTCCCCGGCCAGGGCGTGAAGGAAATCGACGCTCGCGGTCTGATCGTCGCGCCGGGCTTTGTCGATGTACACACCCATTACGACGGCCAGGCCACGTGGGACGAGCGTCTCACGCCGTCGAGCTGGCATGGGGTGACCACTGTCGTGACGGGCAATTGCGGTGTGGGCTTCGCGCCGTGCCGCCCGGACGACCGCGAAATGCTCGTCCGACTCATGGAAGGCGTGGAAGACATTCCGGGCGTCGTGCTCACCGAAGGACTTTCCTGGAACTGGGAATCCTTTCCCGAGTTCCTCGATGCCATCGAGGCGAAGCCCCACGACATCGATCTCGCCGTACAGCTTCCCCACGGCCCCCTCCGCGTATATGTGATGGGGGAGAGAGGCGCGAATCTGGAAGCGGCGACCCCCGACGACATCGCGAAGATGGCCGAGATCACACGGGAGGCCATGCTCGCCGGAGCCATCGGTTTTTCTTCATCGCGAACCCTCAACCACCGCACCAGTGACGGCAAGCCGACGCCGTCGCTCACGGCGGCCGAAGACGAGCTGCTGGGGATTGCCGGCGCCCTCGGCGATACCAAGCGCGGCGTGCTTCAGTTCGTGAGCGACTTCAAAGAGCGAGAAACCGAGCTGGCTCTGCTCGAAAACCTGGCGCGCACGTCTGGGCGTCCGCTGTCCATCTCGCTTGCGCAGTCCGACGCGAGCCCCGATGCCTGGCGTGGCCTCCTCGCGTGGCTCCGCCATGCCAACGATCAAGGGCTTCCGCTGACAGCGCAGGTTGCGGGGCGGCCCGTCGGACTGATGCTGAGCTTCGAGACGACGCTCAACCCCTTCATTGGCACGGCTGCATTCCAGAAGGTCCGAAAGCTGCCATTCGAAGAGAAGATCGAAGCATTGCGTCAGCCGGAACTGCGCCAGGCCATCCTGGATGACGTGGCGCAGGGGCGTGTTTCGCCGGGAGCCAAGGCGCTGCTGCAGTTTGGAAAGACCTTCGTCCTGGGAGATCCGCCGGACTACGAGCAGGATCCCAGTCAGAGTGTTGGAGCTCAGGCCGAACGCGCCGGTGTCGATGCTGCCGGCTTCGCCTACGACCGTCTGCTCGAGAACGGTGGCCGCAACTTCCTCTACTTCCCGTTCATGAACTACGCCCAGGGGTCGCTCGATCCCTCACTCGAAATGATGAAAGACGAGCACACGGTCCTGGGGCTTGGCGATGGCGGCGCGCACCTCGGCTCCATCTGCGACGCGAGCTTCACGACGCACATGGTCACCCATTGGGCTCGCGATCGTCAGCGCGGCGAGCGGCTGCCGCTCGAGACCGTGGTCAAGTGGCATACCCAGGATACGGCGCGTGCAGTCGGGCTTTGCGACCGCGGCCTGCTCGCGCCGGGCTACAAGGCGGACATCATCGTCTTCGACTACGACGCCTTGCGGCTGCACGAGCCGGAGATGGTGCGCGACCTCCCGGCGGGCGGTGGTCGGCTCATGCAGGGAGCCGACGGCTACAGCTACACCATCGTCTCCGGAGTCGTCACCTACGAAGAGGGCGAAGCAACCGGCGCATTGCCGGGGCGTCTCGTCCGGGGCGCCACGTCGTCACCGACCCTTCGGACACAGGAGTGATCATGAACGATCCCCGGATCCTGGAATCCCGCTGCGAGTGGACGGCTGACGATGTTGCGGACGAATCGCAATGGACCGAAGTGCTGACTCAGAGTGAGGCCGAAGAACTCGACGAAGCGCTGCGCCATGCGCTCTCGGTTGCGACAGATGTGCTCGACGTCGAACAGAAGGACTTTCCACTCGGCGGGCTCAGGTCCCGTCTCGCCCGCATCGAAGACGAACTCATCAATGGCCGGGGCTTCGTGCGGCTGCGCGGGATCGACCGAGCGCGTTACGACCAGGCAGAGATGGAGATGCTCTACTGGGGGATCGGGATGCATCTCGGCACGCCATGGGCACAGAACAAGCACGGCCACATGCTCGGCGACGTGACGGATCAGGGGCGCGCCCCGGACGACCCCGAAGCGCGTGGAAACGAACTCGGGGGAATCGGACTGCCATTCCACACCGACGGCTCCGACCTGGTCGGGTTGCTGTGTCTCCATAACGGAATCGAGGGCGGTCTCTCGACTGTCGCCAATTCCGTGTCGATCCACAATCAACTCGTGCGCGAGGCCCCCGAGCTTGCCGCGGAGTTGTACCTGCCCCAGCCGTTCGACTTTCGAGGAGAGCAACCGAAGGGGGGGAAGGGCTGGTACACGGTGCCGATCTTCACGGAATGCAACGATCGGCTCTTCGTGCGCTGCATTCCGCCGTACACCCTGGCGTCCCAGCGGCACGAAGATGCCCCGCGTCTCACGGAAAATGCGAAGCGCGCGCTGACGCGGGTCGTCGAAATGGCGGAGGACCCCCGGTACCACGTCGCGATGAACCTGGTCCCCGGCGACATGCAGTTCATCAACAACTACCACGTCATGCACGGGCGAACCGCCTACCAGGACGACCGACGCGCGGGTTCGGTGCGCCACCTCAAGCGGCTCTGGCTCGAGACTCGCGTGCTCGACGAGCGCCCGGAGTATTTTCAGAACACGCATTCGGACTGGGCCAGGAATCGGAGCGCGAGTCGGCTGACGGTGAACTGACCGCGAAATCGGGAGGGCAGGGGGTAGGCCCCGCCCTACAGAGCCGGTAGTGTCCCGTGCTGCTCCGCAACCCAACACTGCTGAACCTGGAGAACTTCTCGCGTGAATCCATTGTCTCGCCTTTGCCGGAATCGAACATCCGTCCTGCTTCTGGTCGTCTTCGCATTCTCGGCTTGTATGTCTTCGTACACCGGTGGCGTCGACAAGGTCATCGCCGCCGCGGATCGATCCGACCCGGTTCGTGCTGCGGTCGTCGAAGTCCTCGCCACGCAGGCGCAGGACTTCGTTGCGATCCAGGCCGCCCCCTTCTCGGAAGCCGAGCAGACGACGATGATCGAGAACTGGATGAAGGGGGACTTCCTCAGTCAGTCACAGAGCAAGTTGGAGCTGTTGCGGATCGCAGAGGCGGCCGCGGGCGGCGCTCGTCACGTGACGGTCAGCATCCCTGACGCGGCGGGCCGCTACTGGGAACAGGTCGTCGTGATTCCGAGTGCGACCTCGGACCAGCGCTATGTGACCTTCAACTTCGATGTGCCCTTCGCGAATCGGGAGGCGGTCGCCGCCGACCTGGTGGCGCGGATCGCTCCGCTCTTCGCCGTCGACCCGAAATGGTCCCGATCGCAGAGCCACGATCCGAAGCTCAATCCCATGTTCGGCCAGACGACCTACATGACCTATCTGGACATGGGAATGACCGGAAGCTCCACCATACTGATGGTGACCGTTCAGTACTCACATGGTCTCGAGAACCATGAAGCGCTCGAGGGCGTCACGCTTCAGATCGCGAAGCTGAAGACGACCACGGGCTGACCCGTTGCGGACCGATCCATCGACGGAATCCCGACGTCTGATTCGACTCGGACACCTGCTCGTGTGCGTGGCACTCGCTGGGACCGGTTGTCTCGCTGGCTTGCGCGAAGGCCGGACCCCAACGGAAAAGAGCCTGCTCGGCGTCGCCGAGGAGATTCGAATCGAGGGGCAAGGGAACGCCTCGGATCGGAGTGCTGAGGACCTGCGCGCTTCGGACGACAGCGTCGCCCGGCTGCGCGAGAAGGCGCGGAAGCTCTGGGCCGCGTCGCCCTCGAACTCCGCTCGCGTGACCTCGGGCGCCGGCGCCTCGGGCTACGAGGTCGAGATCGTCGATTACGCGCTCGTCGACTACTTCGTTGCGACCGGTCGGACCGGGCTCGCCATTCCCGTCCTCGAAGAAGCCGTCGCCGAGTCGAAGCGGCTGCGATACTACGAGCATTGGCAGGGCCTGACCCTCGACCTGGTGGAGCTCTATCAGCGGCTCGGCATGATCGATCAGGCGCGCGAGCGCATCGCCGGCCAGCTGGCCTTCCTCGGGCGAATCGGATATTCGCTCGATCGCTTTCCACCCGGATCGACGCGAGATGCCGTGGTCTTCGTCACGCTCCACGCGCGTCAGGTCGCGATCCGTCCCGGCGACTACGCCGACGCGAAGCAGCTCGTCCGGCTGTACGACTTCTATCTGGCGTCGCTCGAGGCCAGCCCGGAATCCTGGGGTTGGGCTCCCGGCTCGGGCTATCGCTTCGTCGAGATCGCGGCGCCCTTCGCGATTCGGCTTGCCGAACTCGGCGACGTGCAGGCCGCGAAGAAGGTGAGGGACGACCTGTCTCGCCTTCACCGGATCAATCGAACCCGGGATCCGATCGTGTTCGCCAACGAGCGCAGGATCGACTGGAATTCGAGCCAGTACGGGCGCGATCTCCACCGCGCGTTGCACGTGATGTTCCACCCGGCCGTCGGCTCGCTTCGGGGCACCATCCAGGATCAGCCTCCGGACCTGCGTCGCTACCTCGCCCGCGATGCCATCGTCGAAGCGACGGAACGAGCGCGAATCGATCTTGCGCTCGGCGAGTACTCGAGTGCGCTCGCCGCGGCGGAGCAGGCGTCGAAGTCTTTCGCTGGCCTGCGGACCTTCTACCAGTCGATGAGCCCCGCGCTCGTCGCGCAGGACGGTCTTCTCTACGACGAAAGAGCCCTCGACCGGTTGCGCGCGGAGATCCTCGAGGCGCTCGGTCGCTTCGCCGAAGCGGAGGGGCTCTACGAAGGCTACATCGCGTGGTCCGAGCAGGAGCGCTCGAGTGTTCCGCTCGAACAGCGGATGCATTTCTTCCGCGGCCAGGCGCGCGAAGCCTATCTCGGGTCGATCCGCAGTGCGGTCCGTCTCTATCTGCGCGCGGAAGACGGGCGTCGAGATCCAGGCGCGGCCGAGCGAGCGTTCGATCGCATCCTGGTCAAGGCGGAACGGCTGCGGGCGCGCCAATTCCAGGAGCTTCTCGGAACCGATGCGGGATCCGCCGGGTCGCTCTCTCGTGCCGCACTGGTCGCCCGGCTCGGAAGCGGGGAGGCTGTCCTGCAGCTGCTCGACCTCGATTCCCATCTCGCCGCGATCGTCGTCTCGAAGCGCGTGGCCCGTGTGCAGTTGATCGAGAAGAGCGGGGATTGGGACGCGGAGATCTTCCGAATCCGAAATCAGCTGGCCGATTCGCGGACCTACGATCGAGCCGCTTTCGAGCGGCTCGGCAGGTCGCTGCTCGGCTTTGCCGCGCGCGACCTCGACACCTTCGATCGACTGCATGTGGTGGTCGATGGCGCGATGAGTGCGCTGCCCCCCTCGATCCTGTCCTACGCCCCGGGCCGTATGCTGAGCGACCGGGCCGTCGTCACGCTCGTGCCGTCGCTGTCGCTGTTGCTGGCCGCAGGCGACGCGCCGGCCCCGTCGCAAACGGCCGCCCCGCGCGCGTTCGTCCTCGGCGATCCGGTCTTCGATGCCGAGGCGGTGATCGATGCACAGATCGGCCGCGGGCTGATGGCGACGCGCGGGAGCGCCTCGCTCGGCTACTTCCAGCAGCTGCCCGAGACCGCGGACGAAGCGCGCGCGGTCGTGAGCGCGCTCTCGTCCGGCTCGTCATCCGGCGCGTCGAGCCGGCTCCTGCTGGGGCCGGAAGCCACGGAAAGCGGCCTCAAAAACGACCCAGATCTCGCGTCCTACAGCCACTTCCATTTCGCCACCCACGGCGTGATCAGCAACGATCTGCCGAATCTGTCCGAGCCCGCGCTGGTGCTCGGCTGGGAGGAGGGGGAAGACGGATTCTTGACCGCGAACGAAGTGGCGAAGCTCGGTCTTCACGCGCGGCTGACGGTCCTCTCCGCCTGCAACACGGGCAACGGCGAGTACTTCGACGGCGAAGGCCTGATGGGCATGGGCCGAGCGTTCTTGCTGGCCGGTTCGGATCGCGTCGTCGTATCCCTCTGGCCCGTTGAATCGTTCTCGACCCAGCGCCTGATGGAATTGTTCTACGCGCGCATGAGCCAGGGCGAGCCCGAAGACCGCGCGCTCTGGCAAGCACAGCGGGATCTGCGTTCCGAAGGCGCGTCCCAGGACGGCGCCGCCCGCGGCATCGCGACGAAAACGCCGAGGCCAGGCGTCGTGAGCGCAGGCACGGGTCCCTACGCGAACCCCTTCTACTGGTCCCCGTTCGTGCTGATCTCCGCGAAGTAGCGCGGGTCGCGGGCACACGCGGGCGCATCTTGAATGGGGGTTGAGGAAATCCGTGTAGTTTCCCGGTTCCATGCGGCAAGCAGCGGGAATCCGCGGGAACACGGGCAGGGACGGGTCACAGTCGATCCGGTCGGCGGGCCCGCCTAGAATCGCCTGGGCGCCAATGCGCTCGACGGCTGGTGTTCGAGCGAGAAGACGGAGCAGACATCCGGCAGGACGTTGCAGAGGTGCTCGCGCGCGATGCGGCTGAGCGCCGCACAGGAGGACTCACATGAAGATCCGCGTCGGCTACATCGGCCTCGGCGACATGGGCGGGGCGATGGCCAGCAATCTCGCGCCCAAAGGCTTCGATGCCTGCGTCTACGATCTCGATCCCAAGCCCATGCAGGAGCTGGCGGCCGCTGGCGCGAAGCCGGCCTCGAGCTGTCGCGAAGTCGGTGAGCATGCCGAGGTGCTCTCCATCTGCGTTCCCGCGGATGCGCACGTCGAAGCAGTGCTCCTCGGGGAGGACGGCGCACTGGCCGGGATGGCTGCCGGCTCCCTCGTCGCGATCCACAGCACCGTGCAACCCGCGACCATCGAGCGGATGGCTGCTGCCGCCCGCGAGCGCGGAGTGGAGCTGATCGATGCCTGCGTTACGGGAGGTCACGCGGTCGCGGAGGCGGGCGAGCTCACGCTGCTGATCGGCGGGGAGCAGGAAGCCGTGGAGAAGGCCCGTCCCGTCCTCGAGGCCTACGGCACGACTCTCGTCCACGCCGGCCCGCTCGGCGCCGGCGCCAAGCTGAAGCTGTGTGTGAACCTGCTCACCTACGTGAACTGGGCCGCCGCCGCGGAATCCTTTCGCCTCGCGAAGGCCTCGGGGCTCGACACCGAGAAGTTTCTCGAGGCCGTGATTTCGAATGGCCAGCTTTCGGAGATGCAGCAGCGCTTCATTGCGGGCCAGAAACTTCCGGACGAGGCCGCCGCGAGCGAGGGATACCAGAGCTTCGTGAAGATCCAGATGTTCAACGCCGAGAAGGATCTCGCCCACGCGCTGCAGCTCGGGCGGTCCTGCGGAATCGCGCTGCCGGCGGCCAGCCTCGTGTCCCAGGACATGGCGCGGATCTACCGCGTGAAGGACGAGGGGCGCCGCTAGCGGAAGCTCGCAGCTGCGTCAGCCCTCTAGCTCGGTCAGGCCCCCTCCTACCCGTCGTGCTCGCCATGCTCAGATCTCCTGGCCCGTCTGACGAGCTGCGCACAGCGGGTCGGCCGGCAGCGAGATCGAGCTGGCGCCGCAGGGGCGGGCGACCCTGCTCTGAGTTTTCGTGCTGCGCACGGGACCATGCGGGGGCGGCTTGTGTCGCGCGGTCAGGAACCGCGCAGGTGCGCGGTCGGGGATCGCCGCGGTCTTACTTGTGGAGGTCGAGCAGGTCTCGCAGATCCGCGTGCGAGGCGACGACGAAGTCGGCGTCGGCCAGGGGCGACTCGTCGTCATGGCTGGCCCGGATGCGAACCGAGCGCATCGCGAGACTGCGGGCACCCGCCACGTCGGTGTGGCGCAGGTCGCCCACGTGGAGCGCGCGTTCCGGGCTCACCCCGAGCGGCTCGAGGGCTGCGCGAAAGATCTGCGGATCCGGCTTGGGGACGCCGACTTCGTCGGAGAAGGCCTGCACGGCGAGGTTCTCGAGGAGTCCGAGGCGGTCGAGATGCTTGCGCACCACACGGCCCGGCGTCAGCCCCGTGTCACACACGAGCGCGCAGGGGATCCCGGCCGCACGCAGCGCTTCGAGCGTTTCCCGAGCGCCCTCGAGCGCGACCACATCGCCGGTGTGCGACGCCTCTTCGAAAGCGCTGACCAGCGAATCGAGCGCCTGCTCGTCTCCTTCGAGTTCGAGCACCGCGAGGCTCCATCGGGCGACCTCGCGCGCACCGCTCGCCTCCCCCGCGCGCCACAGTTGCATGTGTCGGAGCCAGGCCGAGTCGAAAGCGCGCGTAGCCTCTTCTGGCGAGACCGGGCGTCCCGCCTGCTCCGCGGCTTCCTGCAGCCGGGTGACTCGCAGCGCGTGGGCGAGTTCCCAGTTTTCTTCGCAGATGAGGGTGTTCCAGCAGTCGAAGGTCACGGCTTCTGGCATCGCGATCTGCGCGCGGCGCGTCCGCACGAGTGCCGCGACTTCTTCGAGAACCTCGTCGCCGGGTTCGTCGGTGGCGACGACCCGGTGTTCGTCTTCCGGCAGCTCCACCACAGGTTCGGAGCGCCGCGCAAGATCGTCGGCCACGGTCTGCCAGAAGGGCTCCTCGACTTCGGCGTCGCGCGCGGCGAGCCGCTCGCGCAGCGCGGCTTGCGACGCGCGACATTCGACGAACAGAAAGGGCGCGCCGTGCCTGACCGCCATCGCACGCGCGCCTTCGCGCTCGTGTGCCAGCGAAAAGCAGCCGTCCACGACCACCGAATGCCCGTCCGCGAGGCCGCGCTCGGCGCGTCGCAGGAGTTCCGCGTACACCACGTCCTCGAATCTGCGGGAGAAGGGGTCGAGCCCGTCCAGCGGCACCTCGTTTCGAACTTCGTCGGATCCGAAGTGAACGGCCCCGAGCAGGGGCGCGAGCCGCGCCGCCACGGTGCTCTTGCCGGAGGCCACACCCCCGCCGACAGCGACCAGCACGAGCGGGCTACGCCGCAGCCGGAGCGCAGGCGAGGCGTTGAGGTCGGGTTCGAGGTTGGAGTCGGAGTCGGTATCCGAGTTGGGATCCCGGTCGGAGTCTTCAGTCGGGGGCACGCTCGCAGCGTAGCGGCCCGGGCGCGAACAGCCCGGCGGTGCAGAACGATTGGCCGGTCTCGAACTCACGATAGACGGAAGAAAGACCCGAGCTCGAACTCGCGACAACACGCCTGACCTCTTGATTCCAGTTGAACCAGCCCTACACGGCTGTGGGACGCCTCAGCACGAGGACGTCGTCGGCATCGCTCCACTTCCCTAGGATCCGCGAGTGCCGGTCCTCGGGCGCCCGTTGACGCCGCGCTCCGCGCAATCGACCCGGGCCACCGGAAGGAGACAAGCATGAGCATCTTCGTCACGATCCTGGTCGGCGCGACGGTGGGCGCGCTCCTCTACGTGGGCCGCGGCTTTGCGGCCTGGACGCTCGGTGGCGCGCTGGCACTCGTCGGGTGGGCGTTCACCGGGGTCGACTCGCCGTGGCTCTATGGCGCGTCGCTGGTCGCGCTTGGGGGACTCGCCACCTTGTTCGGGCGTCCTGACCTGCGCCAGCGGTACGTCACTGCGCGTGTCATGCCGATCGTCGCGGGGCTGCTTCCGCGTCTGGGCGAGACGGAGCGCATCGCCCTCGAGGCGGGCACGGTCTGGTGGGACGGCGACCTCTTCTCCGGCAAACCCGACTGGCGCAAGCTCCTGGCCTTCGAGCCCCAGCAGCTCTCGTCCGCGGAGAAGGCCTTCCTCGGCGGCCCGGTCGAGGAGCTGTGCGCGATGCTCGACGACTGGGAGATTTCGCAGCGGGGTGACCTGCCCGAGGAGGTCTGGGCCTTCCTGAGCGAGCACCGCTTCTTCGGGATGATCATCCCCGAGGAGCACGGCGGCCTGGGCTTCTCCGCCATCGCGCACTCCGCCGTCGTCACCAAGCTCTCGAGCCGCAGCATTGCGGCGGCGGTGACGGTGATGGTTCCGAACTCCCTCGGGCCTGCGGAGCTGCTGCTCCACTACGGTACGGAAGAGCAGAAGCGCCACTACCTGCCCCGTCTGGCACGCGGCGAGGAGGTCCCGTGCTTCGCCCTCACCGGCCCCGAGGCCGGGAGCGATGCCGCCGCCACCCAGAGCGAGGGGATCATCTGCCGCGGCAAGTTCGAGGGCGAGGAAGTGCTGGGCATGCGCCTCCACTGGCGCAAGCGCTACATCACGCTGGGCCCGATCTCGACGGTCATCGGCCTGGCCTTCAAGCTGCGCGACCCGGAACGTCTCCTCGGTGACGAGGAAGACCTCGGCATCACCTGCGCGCTCATCCCGTCGAACCTGCCAGGCATCGACATCGGAAAGCGCCACGACCCGCTCGGCGTGCCCTTCCAGAACGGCCCGAACGAAGGTCGCGACGTCTTCGTTCCTCTCGGCTTCATCGTCGGCGGCCGTGAGCGGGCGGGACAGGGCTGGCGCATGTTGATGGAGAGCCTCGCGGCGGGACGCTCGATCTCGCTGCCGGCGCTCTCGGTGGGAGGCTCGCAGCTCGCGGCGCGTGTGGTCAGCGCCTACGGCATGGTACGTGAGCAGTTCGACACGCCGATCGGCCGCTTCGAGGGCATCGAGGAGCCGCTCGCGCG
The DNA here is from genome assembly GCA_029261855.1 of Deltaproteobacteria bacterium. Taxonomy (GTDB): domain Bacteria; phylum Myxococcota_A; class UBA9160; order UBA9160; family UBA4427; genus JAJDAN01. Next base: position 54,926 of record JAJDAN010000089.1, on the reverse strand, counting down.
CATCGGCGGCCTCACCTATCTGATGAGCGCGGCGCGCACGCTCACCGCGGGCGCCGTGGACGCGGGGGAGAAGCCCTCCGTGCTCTCGGCGGTGGTGAAGGCGTACCTGACCGAGGGCATGCGAGCGGTCGTGAACGACGCCATGGACATCCGGGCCGGCGCCGCCATCTGCCGGGGCCCGAGGAACATCCTGGCGCGGGCGCACGTGGCGGCGCCCATCGGCATCACCGTCGAGGGCTCCAACATCCTGACGCGCTCGATGATCATCTACGGACAGGGCGCTATCCGCTGTCACCCCTTCGCCTTCGAGGAGATCGAGGCTGTTGCAGCGGAAGACCGCGAACGCTTTGACCGGGCCTTCTTCGGACACGTGGGCTTCGTGTTCTCCACGGCCACGCGGGCGCTGGTGCTAGGCCTGATCGACGGTCGCCTGGTGCGGCTCCCGGAGGCCGGTTCCGTCGGGCCGTGGTTCGGGCGGCTCACGCGCATGAGCGCAGCCTTCGCGCTCGTCTCGGACGCCTGCATGGCGACGTTAGGCGGAAAGCTCAAGCGGCGGGAGAAGATCACGGGTCGTCTCGCCGATGTACTCGCGTGGATGTACCTGGCCTCGGCGACGCTGAAGCGCTTCTGCGATGCCGGCCAGCCGGAGCGCGAGCGCCCCTTCGTGGAATGGGCGTGCGCGCACGCGCTCTTCCAGTGTCAGGAGGCGCTGGCCGGGGTGCTCGCCAACCTGCCGAACCGCGGCGCGGCCTGGGCGCTCCGGCCGCTCGTCTTCCCCATCGGTCGCAATCTCTCGCCGCCGTCGGACGCCCAGGGCGCCGCGGTGGCCCGCGCGCTGCTCGACGACGCCGGAGCACGCGACGCGCTCACCGCCGACATCTACCGGCCGCCGGCGGAGGAGGCCGGCCTCGGGCGCCTCGAAGCCGCGCTCGCGAAGGCCGTTGCCGCGCTCTCCGTCGAGGCGAAGATTCGCGAGGCCGTGCGCGCGGGCGACCTCGACCGCGAGCCGGGCCAGCGCCTGGCCGAGCGCGCCCTCGAAGCGGGGATCATCTCGGCCGAGGAGTTCGAGCGCCTGCACGAGGCGGAAGAAGCGCGCGAGGAGGCGATCCAGGTGGACGCGTTCGACCCGAAGGACTATCCGGGCCTGCGTCGCTAACGAGCTACCAGGAGAGGCGGAGGCGCTTCGCCTGCGCCAGCACTTCCGCAGATGATGGGGGCTTCGACCCTAGGACGCGAGCGGAAGTGACCGCGGCGCTCCGCGGCCCGGGCGAGTCGGCATGAACGAAGATCGACAAGCGGATACGGGGCTCGATCGGCTGCCCGCAGAGCCCGTGGACCAGCTGCGTGGTTCCTGCGCGTCGAGGCGCTCGGCGGCGGCATTCTGCTGCTGTTCACCGTCGCCGCCCTGGCGCTGTCCAACTCGCCCTGGGCCCACGCCTTCTCGAGCGCTTGGGAGCTGCCCGTCGGCATTCAGGTCGGCTCGTTCGAATTCGCGCGATCGTCGCGAGAGTGGATCAACGACGGTCTGATGACGCTCTTCTTCTTCGTGGTCGCGTTGGAGCTCAAGCGCGAGCTGGTCCTGGGCGAGCTCCGAAGCCCGCGCATGGCCGCGTTCTCGATCGCGGCCGCCGTGGGTGGGATGCTCGTGCCCGCGGCCCTGTACCTGACGCTGCAGCTGGGTCGAGAAGGCGCGCACGGCTGGGGCACGGTCATGGCTACCGACACCGCGTTTGTCATCGGCTGCCTGGCTCTCCTGGGGCGGCGCATCCCCCAGAGCTTGCGGGTCTTCATGCTGTCGCTCGCGATCGTCGATGACATCGGAGCCATTCTGGTGGTTGCGATCGGTTACAGCAGCCAGCTCGCCTGGGGAGCGCTTGCCCTGGGCGCGTTCGGCATCGCCAGCGTGCGCGGGATGGCACGGTTTGGAATCCGCAGCGTACCGCTCTACTTCCTGGTGGGGGCGGTGATCTGGCTGTCGGTGGATGCCTCTGGCATACACGCCACCATCACCGGCGTGGTGCTTGGCCTGCTGACGCCGACAGGAAGATGGGTGAGCGACGATCGCCTTCAGGCAATCCGGGAGCGGGAGGTCGACGATCCATCCGGAGATCGCCGGGGCGACAGGGCGGAAGGTCGCAGGGCATGGCGACGGAGCAAGGTCGCGATCCGAGAGACGGTATCGCCCGTCGAACGCCTGGAGATCATGCTGCACCCGTGGGTGAGCTTCGCCATCATGCCGCTCTTCGCGTTCGCCAATGCCGGAATGCCGTTGTCCTGGGCAGACCGCGGTAGCCCTGTCACGTTTGCGGTCTTCGTCGGATTCACGATCGGCAAGCCCGTCGGGATCCTGGCCTTCGGGTGGCTTGCGGTGCGTTCGGGCCTGGCGAGTCGTCCTCCGGACATGGGTTGGGGCCTGCTCGCCGGGGGAGGCCTGCTCGCCGGGATCGGCTTCACGATGGCGCTGTTCATAGCCGACCTGGCGCTCGACGACGCGCTGATCAACGCGGCCAAGTTGGGCATCTTGTCCGCATCCGTCGCTTCTGCGGTGGCCGGTCTGGCGGTGCTGGCGTGGGCGACGAGGGGCAAGTGATGCTCTCAGCAAGCGGAATCGGACTGGGCTCATCCGGCGCTCGAGTCCATACTCGCGTGGGCGGCGCTGGCCGAGTTCGATCGGTATCGAAGCCCCGCTCAGCGAGCGCAACGCCCGAACGCGCAGGGCGCAGGAGAAGAGAATGACGAGCAAGCATCAGCCTCCGCGAAAGAGCGGGGCAGTCGAACACTATGACGCGGTGATCATCGGCGCGGGTGTGAGCGGCATGTACGCAGTGCACCATCTGCGTGAGATGGGCCTTTCGGTGCGGGTGTACGACGGTGCCAGCGACGTCGGTGGCACCTGGTGGTACAACCGTTACCCGGGCGCAAGGGTCGACGGTCCGGGCAGCCCCTTCTACTGCTACACGTTCTCGGAAGAGCTCATGCAGGAGTGGGACTGGGAAGAGACCCAGTCCGACCAGGCCTCGGTGCTGGCCTACCTCGAGCATGTCGCCGATCGCTTCGATCTCCGCCGCGACATCCAGTTCGAGACCTGGGTACAGGACGCCCGCTACGACGAAGCGGCGCAGCGCTGGACGGTGGAGACCAGCACTGGCGTGCGCGCCTCCGCCCAGTTCCTGATCTGCGCGGTGGGCGCCCTCTCCACTGCGAACATGCCCGACATCCCGGGGATCCACGACTTCGCGGGCGAGTGCTACCACACCGGCCGCTGGCCCCACGAGCCTGTTTCCTTCGAGGGCAAGCGCGTTGCCGTGATCGGTACGGGCTCCTCGGGGATCCAGTCGATCCCCGAGATCGCCAAGGAGGCGGCGCACGTGACGGTGCTCCAGCGCACGCCGCAGTACTCCTTTCCCGCACGGAACCGCCCCATCACGCCCGACGAGATGGCTGAAGCGAGAGCGAACTGGGACGCCGTCCGCGCGAAGATGAACGCGAACCTCTCGGGCTTCCCCTTCGACATGCACACGCGCTCGGCCCTCGAGGACACGCCCGAGCAGCGTCGAGTGCTGTACGAAGAGCTGTGGCAGCGAGGTGGCTTCAAGTTCTTCCTGGATCTCTACGTCGACATCGCGATCAGCGAGGAAGCCAACCGCTCGCTGGCCGACTTCGTGCGCGACAAGATCCGCGAGATCGTGCGCGACCCGGAGACTGCCGAGAAGCTGATGCCCGACTACTTCGTGATCACCAAGCGGCCGATCCTCGACGACGGCTACTTCGAGACCTTCAACCGCGACAACGTCAGCCTGGTCGACCTGCGCGAGGACCCCATCGAGCGGTTCACGCCCACCAGCGTGGTGACTCGGACCGGAGAGCACCCCATCGACATGCTCGTGCTGGCGACCGGCTTCGATGCCATCAGCGGGTCGATGCTGCGGCTCAACCCCAAGGGACGCGGCGGCATGAGCCTCAAGGAGAGATGGAAGGACCGCTTCCACAACTATCTCGGTCTCACGATCGCCGGATTTCCCAATCTGTTCATGATCCACGGTCCCGGGTCGCCCGGCGTGTTCTACAACATGCCGCTCGGCGCCGAGCGCCAGCTGAACTGGCTCGGGGAGTTCATGCGCCATCTGCGCGAGCGGGGTCTGGGCGCCGTCGAACCGACGACCGACAGCGAAGAGGCTTGGGCCAACGAGGTCACCGGGCTCGCGAATGCCACACTCTTTCCCCGCACCGACTCCTGGTGGACAGGCGCGAACATCGAGGGCAAGCCCCGCTACTTCTCCGTTTACCTGGGTGGCATGCTGTACTACCAGCGCATCGCCGAGGTAGCGGCCAAGGACTACGAAGGGTTCTCGTTCGAGGCGGAGCACCGCGCGGAAGACGCCGAAGCGTCGTAAGCAGGTGGCAAGCGGAAGTTGCTCCCGAATCCGCGGCGGCTTGGGGCGGGCGCGCACATGGAGGCCTGAATGCTCAAGAAGATTCCTTTTCTGCTCGCCGTCTCCGGGATGGCCGGCGGTGTATCCATCGCCATTCTCTTTGGCGCCAACGAGGCCATGTTCGAGCACAAGATCGCCGCGGGTCTCGAGCGCAACGTGGAGATCCAGGCCATGGCCGACCCGGTGGAGAAGGCAGCGAAGCTGCAGGCCGAAGCGGGCAAGAACTGGCGCTACTACCAGCGCTACCACTTCCACGCCACCGGCATTGGAGCGATGGTGTTGGGGCTGCTGCTCTTTCTGGTGCGGGTCGACGCGCCCGAGAAGCTCAAGCTGGCCGCGTCGTACCTGACAGCGGGCGGTGGCTTCCTCTACCCGTTCGTGTGGCTCTTTGCGGCAATGTACGGGCCCGAGATGGGACGCTCCGAAGCCAAGGAGGCCTTCGCAATTTTCGGCTACTCGGGCGGGCTGTTCCTGCTGGGTGTGCTGCTCACCCTGGCGCTCGCGGTGAAATACGACATCCGCGAGAGCTGAAGGTTTCCAGCCTTTTCCCGACTCGCAATCGCACCCAAACTCCAGTGCTTCTCTTGACAAGCGAGTACTTGCTTGCTTATCTCGAGCCATGTCATCCAAGCGCCTCCCGACCGCGGAGCGGCAAGCCCAGATCGCGAAAGCAGCCCTTCGAATCATCTCCACCCAGGGTGTGCGCCGTCTGACGTCCGCCGCCTTGGCAGAGCAGGTCGGAATCGCGGACGGGACGATCTTCCGTCACTTCAAGAACATGAACGAGATCGTCGACGCCGCGATCGCTGTTTTCGAAGATTCGATCGCGGAAGCCTTTCCACCCGACGAGGGGCTGCCGCTCGAGCGTCTCGGCGCGTTCGTCGTGATGCGGCTCGCCCTCGTTCGCGAGCGGCCCGAAATCCTGCGTCTAGCCTTCAATGACCGCCTGGCGGAGGCCGCCGGGCACGAAGGCGCTGCGCGCGTAGGCCGCATGGTCGAGCGGTCGCTGACGTTCGTCCGTCGTTGTCTCGCAGATGCGCAGGAGCGAAGGGAGATCACGCCAGACGCGCCATTGACACTGCTCGTGTGGATGGTGATTGGCGTCATCCGCGGAGCGGCGGATACGGATGCCCATCGCGCGCCGCGAGAAGACGACCTCTCGAGTGCCACGCCGGAACAGGTGTGGGCGTCCCTCGAAGGCTTCCTACGCGGCACTTCGAACGAGGAGGAGCAGCCATGAAACCCGCTCGATTCATCTTGGTGACACTGTTCGCGCTCACCATCGTGGGGACCAACTCGGCGAACGCGAACGGGACTTCCGCTCCCGTCGCGCCCTCGACCCATCGCGTCTTCGAGATCCCACAGAGCATCGGAAGCGGTGAGGGCCGGGAGGTCTCGGTCCTACTCGATGCGCAACATCTGAAGCTTGCGACGGTCGTTCTCCGGGACGGCAGCATCCTCCCTCCGCATCGAGCGAAAGTTCCGGCGACCATTCTGGTGGTGGCAGGCGAGGGCGTCATCCACCTCGGGAAGGAGGCCGTGCCGCTTTCCCGAGGAACCCTGGTGGCTCTCGCCGCGAACGAAGAACACGACGTCGTACCCCGACCCGGCGGCGACATGATTCTTCTCGTCCACTATCTGCGAGCCGCAGGCGCTGGACCGAATCGATCAGACTGACCGAGATCACTTGATGGAAGGGGATTGCGCAATGAGCCAGGCAGAGTGCGGCCAAGGCGGCGATCGCGCATGACGAATCGGAGACTTCGCGTTCGCCCGATCATCGCGGGCGTAGCCACGGTCCTGGGGATCGCGGCGGCGATCTACTACGCGGTGTTGCGCCCGGTCGAAGTGCGGTCTCATCCGGTGATCCGCGAGACCGTCGTCGTCGAGGCCCTCGGGACGGGGTCGGTCGAGAGCCGTCAAATGGCGAGCGTCAGCTTCGAGGTGACCGGTCGCGTCAAGATGATCCACGTCGACCAGGGCGACCGTGTGACGAAGGGGCAGCTGTTGGCGGCCATCGATGACAGCACCTTCCGGGCCGAGGTGGCCCTGGCCGAGCAGCAGGTGGAACTCGCCAAGTCCACATCGCGTCGGCTCGACGCCGATATCTCTCGCGCCGAGGCCGTGCGGCAAGGTGCCGTCGACGGGCTCGAGAGGATTCGCGCCCTCGCAGGGAGGGGTGCTGCTTCGAAGGAGGATCTCGACGTCGCCGAGGAGAGGATGAAGATTGCCACGGCCGAGCTGTCGCGGGCTCGAGCGGCGCAGTTGGAAGCCGGCCAGGCCATCGCGGCCGCGGCCCGGCGCTTCGACCGCACGCAGGCGGACCTCGATCGGGCGATCGTCCAGAGCCCATTCGACGGCGTGGTGGTCCGCAGGGAGAGGGAGGTGGGTGACGTGGCCGTTCCTGGAGCTGCAGTCCTGCGCCTGGCGGCCACCGACACGGTTTGGGCGAGCGCCTGGGTCGACGAGACCTATCTCGGATCCCTCGAGGTCGGACTGCCGGCGCGCATCGTCCTACGTTCCGAGCCCGAGCGCGTCCTACCAGGCACCGTTTCCAGGATTGGCCGTGAAGTGGACCGCGAAACACGTGAACTGCTCGTGGACGTCGCGTTCGATGCCGCACCGGAAACGCTGGTCCTCGGGCAGCGCGTGGATCTATGGATCGAGTTGGCGCGGGCGTCGGCTGCCCTCTGCATTCCATCGGGGTCTGTTGCGCAGGTCGGTGGCCGTGAAGGTGTCTTCGTCCTCGACGGATCGCGGGCGAGCTTCCGTCCCGTCGAGTTCGGGCGAAGAGGTCGTGAGCTCGTCGAGGTCGTTCGGGGCCTCTCCGAGGGCGATGTCGTTCTCGATCCCTCGATCGGCAGAGCGAAGAGCCTGAAGGGTGGAGAGAGGGTCCGGCTTCTCGCTCAGCCGAACGAGGAAGCGACTCCGTGAACCTCGCGATTCGCGACGTGCGGCACGATCTCAGTCGCTTCGTGCTGACCGCGGTCGGCCTGGGGCTCCTCCTCACGGTGGTGCTCGCGATGACCGGGATCTACAACGGGATCATCCTGGATGCGACCGCACTCCCGGACAGCTTCGGGGCCGATCTATGGATCGTCCAGCGCGAGACGCGCGGCCCGTTTGCCGAACTCTCCCGGATCCCCGCCGGCTTGGAGGAACGGGCCCGATCCGTGCCCGGCGTTGCAGAGGCCAGGACATACGTCGCCCACACGATTCAACGTGATCTCCCCGACGGCAGCCCCGTGCGGTTCATGGCCGTCGGCCTCTCCTGGCCGGACGACCGGGGTCAGGCGTTGCCCATCGTCGCGGGTCGGCCCATCGCGCAGCCTCACTACGAGTTCCTCGCGGATCGATCCCTGGGTTTGCCGCTGGGCGCGCGCATCCCACTCGGCCGCGAGGTCTACGTAGTCGTCGGGATCACGGACGGGTTGCTGGCTTCGGGCGGTGAGCCGGCGGCGTTCTTTACTCGCTCCGATGCCCAGAAGATCCAGAACGAGACGTCCAACGAATCTCTCAGGCTGGAGCGTGCTGCACGTTCTGCCCGCATCCGAGAGAGCGAACTCGGGCGCGATCCGGAACTCCTGCGATTCTCGGGGGCAGCAACCTCGTTGATCCCCGCCATCGGCCCGGCACCTGTCGCGGCGGTCATGTTGAACCTCGCTCCCGGTGCAAGTGAGGCGAGCGTTCGCGCGACGCTGGAGGCGTGGCAGGACGTTTCGGTCTACTCGCAGGAGGAGCAGCGCGCGCTGATCCTGGGCGGGGTCGTCGAGAAGACGAGGCGGCAGATCGGCCTCTTCCGCGGCTTGCTCGTAGTCATCTCGGCGATCTTGATGGGGCTGATCATCTACACGATGACGGTCGACAAGATCCACTCGATCGCCCTCCTGAAGCTGCTCGGTGCGCGGCGCACGGTCATCCTGGGAATGATCCTGCAGGAGTCATTGCTGCTCGGAGGCCTCGCTTATGGCTTGGCCGTCGTACTCGGTAACGTGGCCTTCGACCTGTTTCCGCGAAGGGTCGTAGTCGGCAACGAACACCGCCTCGCTCTCCTGTTGGTCGTCGCGTTGATCTCCGTCATGGCAAGCATCGTCGGCATCAAGAAAGCGCTGGCGGCCGATCCCAACGAGGTACTCGCAGGATGACCGGTGGCCGCAGCGGCGGAGTCGTCGCTCGTTCACTCTCCAAGCACTATGGCGAGGGCAATACCTACGTCCAGGCGCTGAGCGAGGCAGGTTTCGAGATCCAGCCCGGCGAGGTCGTCGCCCTGCTGGGGCCTTCCGGTTCGGGCAAGTCGACGCTGCTGACGATCCTGGGGCTGATCAATCCCCCGAGCTCCGGCTGGCTTTCGATCGGGGGGCAGGAGGTGATACGAGACGGTCAGATCGTGGGCAACGCGAACATCATTCGAAGACGCGAACTCGGCTTCGTCTTCCAGCGGTCGAACCTGATCCCCTTCCTTACGGCAGCCGAGAACGTTCGACTCGTCCTCGAGCTCGACGACGTACCCGGGCGCGAGGCACGGCAACGCGCGCGCGACATCATGGAGGCTCTCGGTGTGGCGGACCGCGCCGATCACCTGCCCGCTCAGCTCTCTGGCGGGCAGCAGCAGCGTGTCGCCATCGCGCGATCCTTGATACACCAGCCCTCGCTTCTGCTTGCCGATGAACCGACCGCCTCGCTGGACAAGGAGCTGGGGAGGCAGGTCATGCAGCTGTTTCGGTCGGCCGCGAAGGATCGGGGTGCAGCGGTGCTCGTGGTCACCCACGATCAGCGTGCTCTGGATCTCGTCGACCGCATCTTCGAGATCGAAGACGGCGTTCTGACCGTCGGATCCGAGGGAGTCGCCGCGCATTCGACGCCGGGCGGCCGGTAGTCCCGAGGTGTGCAGGCGAATAACGAGCCTCAGCTCATTCCCTTCACGTACGTCGTCACGTCGAAGTAGTCGCGCCAGACCTTGATCTTGCCGTTCTGCATCTCGAATACGCCCGTGCACGGAAGGTCCACGGACTTTTCGCCGGCCTTCGTGCGATCGAGGCGCTCGGCGATCACGACGTCGCCCGCCGAGACGATATGGAGGATGTCCCATTTCGTTTCGGTCCAGGGCCCGATGAACCCGGCGATCATCTTTTCCACGTTCGCGCGCCCGCCGACCGGCCCGGAGGGCATGTTGTGGTATACGCCGTCGTCGGTGAAGTAGCTGCTCAGTTCCTTGGCATCGAGTCGCGACCAGGCTTCGATGAACTCGCGGATGATTTGTTCGTTGTCCATGGGCTGTGTGTCTCCTAGCTGGCGAATCCTACGGATTCGCTTGCGACGAAAGCCGAAATCCAAAGACTGCGTCTTGGGCCGGCCTCCTAGCTGCGATCCCGCTGCGCGGGATCTTCCGCGTCGTCCTCAAGACTCGAGACTCCGTCTCGCGTCGTCCTCCTAGTCGTGCCTGGGCAGCAGGCCGAGTCCGACGATTTCGTTCAGTGTCGTCAGCGCCTGTTCGAGGGGAATCTGGCTGTCGCCTTCGAGCGCGGTCCGCACCACCGCCCAGCCGATCTCGAACAGGACGGCGGCAGCCGCGTCGGCGTTCACGTGCGCGCGCACGCTGCGTTCCCTCTGGCCGATGACGATGAGTTCCCGGATCAGGTCGCGAATGCGCGTTCGTTGAAAATCCGCGGCCATCCTGGCCACCTCGCCATCGACCAGGCCGGATCTTCCGAACAGCGATGCGCACAGGAGTTCGTCGTGGCCGTAGTGCTCGATCGTGAGTTCGACCAGTGATCGCAAGCGCGTCGGCACTGGCTCGGACCCATCGACCAGCCGCGACGCCGCCTCGACGAAGCGCTCGAGCGACGCTTCTACCACTGCCATGTAGATGGCCTGCTTCGACTCGAAGTGGAGGTAGAGACTGCCCTTGCCCGTGCCGGCTTCGGCCGTGATGTCGTCGATCGTCGTTCGTTTGTACCCGAAGCGGCGGAACTGGCTCTCCGCAGCGGCGGCAAGCCGCCGGTCCGGCGCCGATGGCTGTCTCGAATCGCTGCCTTCGTTCACTTCTGCTTCCCCCGGCGACCCGGAGGCCACTCTATCAGCAGATGGGGAGCTTGACGACGTGTGACCAATATCATAGTTTGGTCATCAGTCAACAAAAGGCTCCGCTTCGTGTCCTTGACCCGACTTCCCTCCATCTATTTCTCCGACGAGCACGAGGCGTTCCGCAAGAGCGTCCGGTCTTTCGTGGAGCGTGAGATCCGCCCCAACGCGGACGCCTGGGAGGCCGCCGGCGAAGTTCCGCGCGCGCTCTACCGGACGGCCGGCGAAGCCGGCTTCCTGGGCCTGCGTTACGGCGAACAATGGGGAGGCAGCGGCCAGGACTTCCTGGCGACCTGCGTGCTCTGCGAGGAGCTCGCCCAGGGCGACTCCGTCGGAACCGCCGTCGCACTACTTGCCCAATCCGAGTTCGCGCTGTCGGCCCTCGCCGACGAGGCCAACGACGAATTGAAGCGGGCGTGGCTCGCACCGGCGATTCGCGGGGAATTGATCGGGGCGATCGGCGTATCGGAACCCGCTGCGGGGTCAGACGTCGCGTCGATCGCAACGCGCGCGCGTCGTGACGGCGGCGACTACGTGATTTCCGGACAGAAGACCTACATCACAAACGGTCCGCGCGCGGATTTCGTCACGCTCGCAGTGCGCACCGGTGAACCCGGACCGCGCGGGATCTCGCTCGTCGTCTTCCCGACGGATGTGAAGGGTTTCCAGGTGGGCCGCCGGCTCGACAAGCTCGGCGCGCGCGCTTCGGATACCGGTGAGCTGTTCTTCGACGATTGCCGGGTCCCGGCTTCGAACCTGATCGGCGAAGAGGGGCGGGGAATGCAGTACATCCTGTCGCACTTCGGCGGCGAGCGGTTGGTGATCGCGGCGTTCGCGGTCGGGATCATGCAGCGTCTGATTGATATCGGTCTCGACTACGCGCACGAACGCAGCGCGTTCGGCTCGAAGCTGCTCGAGTTCCAGACCTGGCGCCATCGCTTCGCCGATATGGCGACGCGCCTCGAAGCGACACGAGGACTGACCTACCAGGCCGCACGCCTGCTCTCCGACGCGCATCCCGGCGCCGACCTGGCGGTGTCGATGGCGAAGCTCGACGCAGCCGCGTCCGTGCAGGCGGTTGCGGCCGAAGTGATGCAGCTCCACGGGGGCTTCGGGCAGATCGAAGGGTCGCCCATCCCCCGCTACTACCGGGACGTGGCGGGTTTCTCGATCGGCGCCGGCACATCCGAAATCATGCGCGAGATCATCTCGCGCGCACTCGTGAAGACGAAGGAGCTGCGATGACGACGCCGCAACGCGTGGGAGCGATCGATGCCTGGATGTCGATCATGGCGCCCGAGACCGCCGACCGCTGGCCGGATTCGTTCTGGCACATCTTCCGGAAATACGGCGTCGAGGAGCGCTTCCGCAAGGGCTTCACGCTCGACCAGGTCATCGACGAGATGGACGAAGCCGGCGTGGACATCGGCGTAGCCTCGTCGTTCAAGTTCCTCGACACCTGGGTGGTCGACAACGACGAAACCGCCGCGTACATCGCCCGGGCGCCGGACCGGTTCGTCGGCTGCTTCACCGTCGACATCCGCGACCCGATGCCGGCGATGCGCGAGTTCCGGCGCTGCGTCGAAGAACTCGGATACCGCGCTTTTCGCGTCGAGCCCTACCAGTATGGCGATGGCCGCACCACCGCACCGCCACCTACGGACCGGATCTACTGGCCCTTCTACGTGGCCTGCTGCGAGTACGACATTCCGATCGCGATCCAGGTCGGGCACACCGGCCCGCTGCTGCCTTCCGAGTGCGGGCGTCCCATCTACCTGGACGAGGTCGCGCTGACGTTCCCGGAGCTCAAGATCCTCGGGACCCACGTGGGCAACCCGTGGGAGGAGGAGATGATGATCCTCGCCTGGAAGCATCCGAACGTGTACGTCGAGTCGTCCGCGCGTCCCGCCCGCCAATGGCCCGAGGGACTCAAGAAGTTCGCGGGCGGCCACGGACAGGACAAGATGATCTGGGGAACCGACTACCCGCTGCTGCCGTTCGGGCGCACCGCCCAGGACGTCTACGACTGCGGATTCTCCGATGTGGCGACCCGCAAGATTCTGCGCGACAACGCCGCGCGCGTTTTCAAGATCGATGTCTGATCTGCTCGCGCTGGATCGCTGCGCACACGGCATCTACACGTTGACGATCCGCCGTCCGGATGTGCGCAATGCGCTCAACGAGCAGGCCTTCCGCGAACTGACTGCCGCGTGTCGGCAGGTCGCCGCCGACGACGCGGCTCGCGTGCTCGTGTTGACGGGCGCGGGCCGCGCGTTCTCCGCCGGAGGCGACTTCGAGGCCCTCCAGGAGATGCTCGACGGAGACCGCGCCTACGCGGTGGCCGAACTCGAGAATGCGAACGCCGGAATCCTCGCGCTGGCGGGGCTCGCGATCCCCACCGTCGCGGCCGTGAACGGGGACGCCTTCGGAGGCGGCGCGGCGGTTGCGCTCGCTTGCGATTACCGCGTGATGAGCGATACAGCGAGGCTGGGTTTCGTGTTCGCGCGTCTCGGGATCAGCGGCGCAGACACGGGCGCAACCTGGTGGCTCTCGCGGATCGTGGGGCCCGGACGGGCGCTCGAGATCCTGAGTCTCGGCCGCGTCTTCGCTGCCGCCGAAGCTCTCGCGAACGGACTCGTCACCGAGGTCGCTGCGGCCGACCAGTTCGACGACGCGGTCGGCGAGTTTGCCGGACGACTGGCGGCGCTGGCGCCAATGGCCGTACGCGGCAACAAGCGTGCGCTGCGGGGCATCGAAGGCCGAACCCTCGAGGCACAACTCGCTCTCGAGGCGCAGATCCAGGCGGACTGCATCCGCTCCTCCGATTTTCGCGAGGGACTCGATGCGTTCCAGAACAAGCGCGGGCCCACCTTCGAAGGAAGGTGAGCGAAGAGGCCGAACCGATGGACATCTACCTGTCGCCCGAGCAACTCGACCTGCGTGCCGACGTCCGCGCGTTTCTCGACGAGCAGTATCCGCCTGAACGGATCGGACAGATGGAACGCGACGAGGAGTATCCCGACGACTTCTATCGCGAATGCGCCCGGCGCGGCTGGACGGGGATCCCGGTGACGAAGGAGTACGGTGGCTCGGGCGGTTCCGTGCTCGATCTGTGTGTCTTCGTCGAGGAGGTCGGCCGCACTTCGATCTCCCTTTCGACTCTCTACATCACGGGCACGATCTTCGGTTCGCACGCCCTGCACATCTGCGGATCGAAGGAGCAGGCCGGCCACTACCTGCCTGCGATCGTCAGCGGCGAGAAACGCTTCGCGCTCGCGATGTCCGAGCCGGGAGCCGGGTCCGACTTCGCCGGGATGGAAACCCGGGCCGAACGCGTCGACGGCGGTTGGCGGATCGACGGCGTCAAAGGTCCCATTTCCGGCGCCGAGCGCGCGGAGGTCATCATCACGGCCGCGCGCACCGCCAGCTATCCGGGCGCGTCCAGGCAGAAGGGCATCAGCCTGTTTCTGGTCGACAACCGCGCCGCGGGTCTCGACTTCGAGCGCACCTCGTATGCGGCGATGCGGGCGCTGATGGTCAACAAGGTCCACTACCGCGGTGTCGTCGTGCCCGACTCGGCGATGCTCGGCCCGGTCGACGAGGGCTGGCTGAACCTGGCCAGGCTGATGGATCCCGAACGGCTCGCGAACGCCGCTCAGACGATCGGCGTCGCACAGGCCGCGATCGACGACGGAGTTGCGTACGCGACGAGCCGCCAGCAGTACGGCCAGCCCATCAGCCGTTACCAGGCGGTCAGCCATCCGCTAGCGGAAGCGCAAGCCGAAGTGGCCGCCGCGCGGCTGCTCGTCTACGCCGCCGCCGCCAAGCGCGACCTCGAAGGACCGTGCCCGAAGGAAGCGTCGATGGCCAAGATGTTGGCCAACAACGTGGCAGCCCGCGCGACCAGCGCGGCGCTTCAGTGTGCGGGAGCGCGCGGCTACGAACGCGATTCGCACTTCATGCGGCGCGTTCTCGAGGTGAGGGGTTGCGAGCTGGGAGGCGGAACCAGCCAGATCCAGCGCAACATCATCGCCCGTTTCATGGGGATGTGATGCGAGCACTCGTGTATCGGGGGCCGGGCGAAATCGCACTGGAACAGATCGCGGACCCGACTCCGGCTGCGGACGAAGTGCTGTTGCAGATCGACGCGGCCGGCGTCTGCGGAACCGACCGCCACATCATTGCCGGTGAACTCGGCGTCGCTCCCGGAACCGTGCCGGGACACGAGATCGCAGGCACGGTCCTGGAATCCGGTCCCGGCGCAAAGGGATGGAAGCCGGGCGAACGCGTCGCGTGTTCCGGGCAGGTGACCTGCGGCATCTGCGCTGCTTGTGTCGCCGGGGCCACCAACCTCTGCCGTCGACCCGCGGTGATCGGAATGGCGAGACAGGGAGGCTTCGCGCAGCAGATCGCCTTGCCGGCCAGTTGCCTGTTGCGGCTTCCCGAATCCATCTCGAGCTCGATCGGCGCCATCGCGTCCGATGCGATCGCCACGCCGATGCACGCACTGTGGACGGTGGGCGAACTGCGCGCCGGGGAAACAGTCGTGGTGATCGGTGCCGGCGGACTCGGTCTGCACGCGATCCAGCTGGCCCGGTTGGCGGGCGCGGCCTGCGTCGTCGCAGTCGATCCCTCCGAATCGGCGCGAAAGGAGGCGCTCGCTGCCGGTGCTGACGCGGTGCTGGACCCAGGCGCCGACCCCGAGCCGGTGCGCGAGCTGCGCCGTCTGGCCCGCGGCGCGACGCTGGCACTCGAGTGTGTCGGAAGGGCCGAAAGCGTGGAGATGGGAATCGCAGCGCTGTCGCCCGGTGGTCGTCTGGTCGTCGTCGGCGTCGGGAACGCGCGGCCCCGCCTGCCGCCGTTGGCACGCTTCATCGGCACCGAGTTGTGCGTGCGGGGATCATTCGGCTCCACGCCCACCGAGATCGCGCGGGTCCTCGACCTGATCGAGCGCGGACGCCTGGACGTCTCCCGATCGGTGCAGCGCGAAGTCCCGCTCGAGCACGCGGCCTCGATCTTCGCGGAACCGGGCGGCCCGGCCCGGACCGTCATCCTTCCCCAGACCGAGGAACCACACCGATGAGCGACGATATCCTGCTCGACATCGAACGAGGTGTCGCGACCGTGACCCTCAACCGCCCCGATCGCCTGAACACGCTCGCGATTCCGACCGTAGACCGACTCGTGGACGTACTCGCCAAAGCGGCGGCCGACGACGACGTGCGCGCAGTCGTGTTGGCCGGCGCCGGCAAGCGCTTCTGCGCGGGCGCCGACCAGGCCGAAATGGTCGAAAGGGACCCGCAAGCCTGGGAGCCCATCGTCAGGCGCTACCTCGACCCGGTGCGCGCAATCGTTGGCATGGACAAGCCCGTCATCGCGGCGTTGCACGGCGACGCGGTCGGAGGCGGGCTGGGACTGGCGCTGGCCTGCGACTTTCGGATCGCGGCCCAAGGCATCCGTATGGGGGCGCCCTTCACGCCGATCGGGCTGGCGGGATGCGACATGTCGGCGGGTTGGTTCCTGCCGCGGCTCGTGGGACTCGGAACGGCCACCGACCTGATGTTCACCGGGCGGCTCGTCGCGGCAGACGAAGCACTCGCGATCGGACTGGTGCACCGGGTCGTCGCGCGCGAGGACTTCGACACCGAAGTCGCCACGCTGGCGCAACAGCTCGCAGCGGGGCCGCCCATCGCGCATCGCTGGACGAAGCGGGCCATTCACCGCTCGTTGGGCGTCGACATGAACGCCGAGTTCGAATTCGAGATCTTCGCCCAGGTGCAGTGCATCCAGAGCGACGACCACCGGGAGGGCGTGGCGGCCTTTCAGCAACGACGCACGCCCGTGTTCCGCGGACGCTGAACGGAGGACGTTCGAATGGCCGAACCGGACTTCTACCTGACCGAAGAACAGCGCGAGCTACAGCGCTCTCTGCGTGAGTTCGTGGCGAAGGAAATCCAGCCGATCGCGGCGGAATGCGACGACCGCGAACGCTACCCGGTAGAGCTCTTCGGGCGACTGGGAGAACTCGGCTACCTCGGTCTGGGTTTTCCGGAAGAGGTGGGCGGTTCCGGCGGGTCCAGGCTCGACTACGCGATCCTGTGCGAGGAACTCGCGTTCGGCTCCGGCGGCATCGCGCTCGGCGTGTACGTCCACATGGCGCTCGCCTGCGCGGCGCTCGAAGCCTTCGCAAGTGAGGAACTCAAGCAGATCTGGCTTCCGCGAGCGCTGCGCGGAGAACGCATCGGCGCATGGGCGTTCGCGGAGGCAGGCGCCGGTTCGGACGCGGGTTCGATCGCGACGCGCGCCGTGGCGGATGGAGACGAGTACGTGCTCAACGGCTCGAAGCTGTTCATCACCAATGGACCGATCGCCGATTTCCTGGTCGTCGTTGCATCCACCGCCCCGGAACAGCGCATCAAGGGCCTTTCGCTGTTTTTGGTGGAAGCCGACCGTCCGGGTTTCCGCGTGGCGGGGTCTCTTTCGAAACTCGGCGTGCGCGCCTCGGAGATGGCCGAGCTCGTGTTCGACGACTGCCGCATCCCGGCCGGAAACCGGATCGGACGGCCCGACGTCGGCTTTCTCGATTCATTGGCAACGTTGACCCTGGGCCGGATCGCTTCGGCGGCGTTCGCGATCGGCGTCGCGCGCGCCGCCTACGAGGCGACGCTCGCACACGTTGCCGCGCGCGTGCAGTTCGGCCAGCCGATCGGGTCGTTTCAGGCCGTTCGCTTCGGCGTGGCGGACATGGCAGTGCAGATCGAAGCCGCGCGGCTGCTGTGTCACCGGGCTGCCATCGCCGCGGATCGTGGGTTGCCGCACGGCCGCGAGGCGTCGATGGCGAAACTCTTTGCGACCGAAACCTGCACGCGGATTGTCGAGCGCGCACTCCACTACCACGGCGCCGCCGGGTTCATGAGCGACTCGCCGATCCAGCGCTACTACCGCGACTGCAAGGTCTTCGAGCTCGGCGAGGGGTCTAGCGAACTCCAGCGCAACATGATCGCGCGAGACCTGGGGTTGTAGCGATCGCTCGCGCAGATCGGCGCGGGTCGTTCAGCCCGGGTCGCCCAACGATCGGCTCACTCACGAGACCGCACGACGGCACGCTTGCGGTGTTGCGCGATTGGCGAGAAGTGTGGCGAATCGCCTCTGCCGCCGAGCGGGCCCGGGGCGACACGCCGCAGCTCCAGTCCGCTTCGTTCGAGCGCCCGATCTCCGCGGCCGCGGCGCGGCATGCGTTATGCAGCGACCTCCCCAGGAGTCGGCCGCCATCAAGGCCACTACCGGCCTCCGCCACGGTCGGGCTCCGCGACGGGAGGTTGAGTATGCGCACCATCCGAACGGAGATGTTCAGGGCAGAAATCCGGAGAATTCGACGAGGGGTGTCACAGCTTTTCCGCGAAGAGGCGGGGCAAGTGGGCGGCCGGCCGGCGCCGCTGGTGCCGCCATCGTTGACGATTCGCGACGTGATGCAGACCGAGCTTGCGACGGTCCGCCCGGAGAGCCTGCTCGGGCCCGCCGTGAGGATGATGATCGATCAGGACGTCAGCAGCCTGCCAGTGGTCGACGCGGAGGGATTCATCGTCGGCGCACTGAACCAGAAGGACGTGCTACGGGCGTTCTACGAGCTGGATGCGACGGTCGTGGCTTCGGTAATGACGATGGATCCGATCGTCATGCCGATCGAGGCACCGCTGGTCGACGTGATCGATCAGCTGATGTCGACGGAGTTCCGCCGTGTGCTCATCCACGAGGCGGGGAAGTTTGCCGGGGTCATCGTTCGGTCGGACCTGATGCACGCGGTGCTGCTGACCATCGAGGAGGTCCAGTCGACGCGGGCGCAGGCTCAGGGGCGCGTGTCGGACCCTGGCTGAGCCCATCGGCCGGCTGGACGTATCGAGCGAGGTCGCAAAGTCGGAGGCCCCGGTCCACGCCATCGGGCAGCGTGGTCAGAGTCCCGTCGTCGGTCGGACAGGTCTTGGCAATTCCTGCCATCTCCCGTGCGATCGAGGGGAGTTTCCCGGCGAGTTTGCGGGCCTCATCGAAGCCAGCAGAGCGAATCCGATCTACCCGTCGAACAAAGTCCGGAGGACGAGGTCGATGTGGCGTCGGATGCCCGCCTTCGACGTGATGTCCTTGCGGTAGAACGCGTTGGTGAATCCCGACAGCGCAAACGGAAAGGCTCCCAGCATCACGACGAAGACGAAGAACGAATCCGGGTCGTGTTTCCGCAACAGCCCGCGCTTCTGGACGGCCAGGAAGACCGGCTCGATGGCCTTGTGGATGGGCATCATACGCTCGAGAACGAAGTCGAGCCGCGGGCCCGGCTCACTGCAGTCGTTCATGATGATCTTCGCCACGCCGGGTAGCTCTGCCGAAACCCGGATGTAGTTGGTGACGAACCCCTTCAGCAGCTCGACTGGATCCGCCCCGCCGAGTTTCGAGAGCAGCGGCCTGTGCCGCGCTTCGAACTGGCCCACGAAGTCATCGACCATCGCGCACCAGAGGTCTTCCTTGGTCCCGAAGTGATGGCGGATCAGCCCGTGGGTCGTGCGTGCGTCGGCTGCGATCTGCCGAAGACTCGCGCCCTCGAAACCCCCAGCCGCAAAGTGCTGCATCGCGGCCTCGAGAATGCCCGCTCGGGTGAGCGCCGCGGCCTCTGCAGACTGCCTGCCCGTCTTTCGCGCCACGCTTCGCTTCCGCGCCGCGCCTGTTTTCTGCACCACGATTCCCGTTACGACCTCGGCACGCTGTCCAACTCTAAGCTATACGTGTGGATAGCATAAAATCCAGGGGAGCGAGTCACACGGTGAAGCGAGAGAGATATCTCGGCATGCGATCCGGCGACCTGAACGGGAAGCCCTACGGGAGACACTGGAACCCCGAAATGGCGCCCATGCAAGAGCAGGTTCAGCGCGCTCTGCTGCACGGCATCGAAGCTTCGGAACTGGGCTTCCCGGTGACGGAAGCGAACCGACTCCTGGAACCCGGCTACCTCCCGTTGGAAAACGGTTTCACGCGGCTTTCCAACGGGCAGGTCTTCGTCGCCGCACTGACGAAGATGCCAGGCGTCACCAGCGAGATGATCGACTGGTGGTTCGGCTGGCACTACATGGAGTCCCAGCGATACAAGCTGTGGCATCCTCGCGCCCACCTCGCGAACGGGGCCGAGCGGATGATCGGCGACGATCCAAAACTCTCGGACCGCGAGAAGTACCTCCACAATCCCAACTACGTCACGGAATACGTGGGCGGCGATTTGCTCCGCATTTCGATCACCTTCTCGGAAGCTTCCGACTATCTCGATGTGGCGAGCTTCGAATCCGCAGGCGTCGGAACCGCGATCTGCGGCGTCGTCAGCCCCGCCAGGGCGCCGATCCGCATTGGAATCATCATCCACCTCATCCGCGAAACTGCGCACGGTTGCGAGATGAGGAGCCGCTTCTGGCTGGGCAACATCGGATTCAAGGGTGTGCCAGGCGCAGGAGCGCTCAGTCGGATCGCCGGATCGCGCTTCGTCGCAAAGCGCGCCACATCCGTCGAGCAGGGCCGCGATCTGGTCGTCCACTGTGCCATGGAGATGAATCACCTGGCCAGCTTTCTGCCGGATCTATACGCCGACTATCACTGAACGACGACGCGACGCGCCGTCGAGGAGACTTGCCATGCGAATCGCAGTCGGATTGCTGGGGATCGCGCTGTGCGGAACTGCGCTTTGGCTCCACACGGTCGACTACAAGCCCATCGTCGATCGGGTCGTTGCCTCCACGGTCGCGGAGCAAGCCTACGCCACCACCGTTAGCGAGAGCGACGCCAAGCTCCTGTTCTGCGGGACGGGCTCGCCGAGTCGCTCCGCCGAACGGTCCGGCCCCTGTCTCGCGTTGGTCGCCAGGGGTGAGATGTTTCTCTTCGACGCGGGAGAGGGGGCGATCGGCAGGCTCAACGAGTTCCAGGCACCCGTGCTGAAGCTCAGCAAGATCTTCCTGACGCATCTTCACTCGGATCACATGTCCGGCACCGCGGAAGTGCTTCACAACACCTGGCTCTACGGCCGCGCGGACCCGATCGAGTTGCTCGGCCCACCCGGAACCGAAAATCTCCTTGCGGGAATCCGGCTCGCCTACGAGGACGACATCACCGAGCGCATGTACGTGCTCGCGGCCGATGGAGTAGACCCGGATCTAGCCTTCCCCGTTGCCGAAGACATCGAGGTCGACGGCGACGAGATCGTCACCGTTCACGAAGACGGTGATTTCAAGATCGAGGCCTTCCGTGTCAACCATCCGCACTGGAAGTCCGCCTATGGGTATCGGATTCAGGTCGGCGGGCGCACCATCGTCGTCAGCGGTGATACGACGATCAGCGACGGAGTGAAGCGCTACGCGAAGAACGCGGACCTGTTGGTCCACGAGGCGTTCAATCAGGAGTTCATGTCGATTGCCGGAGAAGAGCTGGAGAAGATCGCAGTGCCGGTTTCTGCCGCGAGGATCCAGCGCATCGCCGAAGTTCATTCACCCACGCTCGCACTGGCGGAGATGGCGCAGGAGATCGGAGTGAAGTCCCTGGTGCTCACTCACCTGATCCCACCCATCCCCGACATCTTTATCGCGCGAAGGGCGTTCGTCGCCGGCATGTCAGACCGCTACGCGGGCGAAATCACCGTTGCTCACGATGGTCTATGGCTCGACCTGGCCGGTGGTCGTTGACGATTACAACGACTTTCCGCCCGTTGTGAAGCCCATCGGATCGAAAGAGATCACCCGCGTACTGGCTCGCAAGGGCCTGATCCCCGGCATCCTGTCGCCCCAGTCATTGAATGGGCACCTCAAGCACGGCGACACGCTGGAGGCCGACGCGGCCCAGGTGGCGAAGACCTTCGAGGTCCACCGCAACGCGGTGACCGCCGCCGACAGCCGGGTCGCGCCCGTCACGCTCCACACGCAACGGACCTGACTGATTGGATGATCGTTGGAGCAGGCACTCAGGGGGTCTGATACTCCAGTCCCAGCCGTTCGAGACGTACCTTGAACTCACTGAGCACGACGTTCGTGAGCGTCTTCTCCAGGTCTTCGGGCGACGCCTCTGCGAGGTCGACGCCCTTCCACATGGCGGCCACGCCGTCGGCGCCCGCCTGGTCCCGCATGCGCTGCCGTTGCTCGGCAATGGCCCCGTCGCGGAATCTGTCCGCGAACGTCGCCAGCATGTGGTGGGACATCTCCTTCTGCATCTTCTGCACGTCGGCCTTCTTCTCCGGATACGCCTCGATGAGCGAACCGATGCGGTTCTCGCCGAAGCCGACGTGGCGCCGCTCATCAGCGAACTCGACGAGGTTGGGATTGGCGAATCTCGCCACGACGTCTTCGAGCTCGACCTTCTTTACGCCCAGGTCGTAGAGCCGCTGGGAGAAGATCTCGACGTGCCGGGCTTCATCGAACTCGGCCGTCCGGCTCGGCGGTTGCGGATGAGGCGATTCGGGTCGCTGGGGACTGACGCCTCAGCCCGCGGGTTGACGCCCGCGTGAGCGTGGCCTCGGGCGGCCGCAGCAAGGCACGCTTCTTGCTCCTCGAATTACCGATAGCTCTGCGCCGAGGAAGGGGCCCGCATGAGAGTCCGAGTCAAGCTGCACGGCGGTGTCCGGAGCTGCGAGATGGATCCGGCGCGCAGCTCGTTCGGGCTCACCTTGCGAAACGGTGGGAATGCGGGCGACCTCCTCCACGCACTGGCCGAGCGCTGCGGCGATCCGTTCCGTCGCGCGCTCGACTCAACCGACGAGAGGCTTCCCCGCCACCTCCGTCTGTTCGTGGACGGCGAGATGCTGGTCACGCTCGATCAGCCCGTGGTGCCTGCGAACGGATCGGACGCGGGCGTCACCGTCGTGGTTCTGACACCGATGATGGGAGGCTAGGCCTACACAACTAGCTCGCCGCGAGAGGGGATCCGCCGTGATGACGACCGAAGCAGCTTCGCAAGTATACGAAGACACCTGGATCCCGAGCGCCTGTGGCATGTGTTACAACCAGTGCGGCATTCGCGGCCACCGGATCGACGGAACGCTCGTCAAGGTCGAGGGCAATCCCGACAACCCGATCGGCCGCGGTCGCCTTTGTGCCCGTGGGCTCGCCGGCATCCAGCTCCTCTACGATCCCCATCGCGTCAACCGACCGCTTCGCCGCACGAACCCCGAGAAGGCGATCGGCGGCGACCCCGGCTGGCAGGAGATCGGTTGGGACGAGGCGCTCGACGAGATTACGACCCGCCTGAAGGCGGTGCGGGAGGAAGACCCCCGCGGTCTCTACTTCGCCGGCACGGTGATCTCTCTGGCGCCGCTGATGCACGCTCTCGGCACGTTCCTCCCGGCGTTCGGAACCCCGAACAGCTTCGTGTCGGACGGCCATCACTGCGGGAACGCCGAGCACATCCTCGCCCGCACGCTACACGCCTCCGTCACCACCAACCCCGACGTCGCCCACTGCAGCTACCTGCTGCTATTCGGCTGCCAGGCAGGCCTCGGCACGTACTACGCACTCACTACCATGGCCCAGGACGTCGCCGATGCACGCATCCGCGGCATGAAGGTCGTGGCCATCGACCCGTTCCTCGGGTCCGCTGCGGAGAAGGCCGACGAGTGGGTGCCCATCAAGCCCGGCAGCGACGGTGCACTCGCCTGCGCGATGCTCAACCTACTGCTCAACGAGTACGAGCTCTACGACGCCGACTACCTGCGCGATCACGCGGACGGACCCTATCTGCTGACCGAGGACGGCTGGTATGCCCGCGATCGTGAGAGCGGCCGCCCGCTCGTGTGGGACGCGAACGCAGCGTACGCACGCCCGTTCGACGCCACCGACCTCGGCACCGTCGCCCTCGACGGCGTGTATCAGGTTGATGGCCGGCCGTGCCGAACGGTGTTCCGGGCGTTGCGAGAGCAGGTCGCGAAGTGGACGCCCGAGGCCGCCGCGGAAGTCACGACGGTTTCCGCCGAGACCATTCGCAAGATCGCGCGCGAGTTCGGCGAGGCCGCGTCGATCGGCAAGACGATCGTGATCGACGGCCAGGAGCTGCCGCACCGCGCGGCGTCGGCGCTCTACTTCAAGGGCGCGCACGGCCACGACAACGCCTGGTCGACCTCGCTCGCCATCGAGCTGCTGAACGAGGTGATCGGCGCGAGCAACGTGCCGGGCGGGCTGCTCGGGACGAACCCCGTCTGCTTCGGCCATCCGGAAACGGGCTTCCCGCGCTGGGAGCCTGGCGCCGACGTCGACGGGCTGCTGGAGGCAGGCGCCCTGTTGTACAACGACCCGCATGGCCGGTCGCCCGGCTGGCCCCCCCCGCCGACTAGCGCCGAGCTGCCCAACCTGCGCGACCTCGTCGGTTGGCCGATCACGACCTGCTTCACGCCAGCCGCCCTCAACGATCACGAGAACTTCTCGTTCGACCATCGACCGGAAGTGTTGATCAACTACGGATCGAACCTGCTGATGAGCGCGGCGCGGCCAGAGGTCTGCTTCGAGGCCTTCAAGGACACGTTCGTCATCTGCTTCAACCTCCACTCGGATGAGACCGCCGAGGCGTTGGCCGACATCGTTCTTCCCGACACCAGCTACCTGGAGCGCCTCGATCCGATTCCGAACTTCACCCGGCATCATCACCCGGTCGGCATGGGCGACTGGGGCCATACGATCCGCCAGCCGATGGTCGAGCCGCTCTTCGAGCGTCGACACTTCTCGGAGGTCCTCCTCGAGCTCGGCGGGCGTCTCGGGATCACCGAGCCGATGAACCTGCTCACCAATCATCTCTACGGGCTGGTGGCCCCCCACGCTCTGGCGCCGGACGAGCAGTACACCTGGCGCGAGATCGCGGACCATGCCTACAAGGGCTGGTTCGGCGAGGAGAGGGGCCTCGATTGGTTCGAGGAGCAAGGCGTCATCACGTGGCCGAAGAAGGTCGAGGAGGTCTACTGGAAGCCGTTCATCCACGCGCGGGCGCCGCTCTACAACGAGTGGGTGAAGCGCTCTGGCGAGCAGGTCGCGAAGATCGCCCAGGAGCGCGGCATGAAGGGCATCGATACGGAAGGCTTCGTACCGCTTCCGGACTGGAAGCCGTGCCGTGCCTGGAAGCCCCGCGACGGCTACGACCTGCAAGCCATCTACTACCGGGTGCCGTGGCACACCTTCTCGATGACCTACGAGAACCCTTGGCTCGACGAAATTTCCCGCGGTGAGCCGTACAGCTACTTCGTCTGCATCAACACCGCCACCGCGCACGCCAAGGGGATCGCCGACGGCGATCCGATCGAAGTGGAGGGTGTCGACGGTGGAACGATTCGCGGGCGGGCAAGGCTCACCCAGGGCGTCCACCCCGAGGTTCTCGCCGTGGCGAATAACGGCGGGCACTGGGCCCAAGGCATGCCGTTTGCGCGTGGGAAGGGAGTCTTCTTCAACCAGCTGCTCCCGATGGATCTCGAGCACACGGACCTCGTCTCGCTCTCGATGGATTGCGACGCGCGCGTGCGCGTGCAGAAGGTCCCGGAGGCCTGAAATGCGACTGGGCATGGTCATCGATCTGAAGCGCTGCATTGGCTGCTATGGCTGTCAGATTGCATGCAAGGCCGAGCACGGCACGCGTCCGGGAACGACCTACGCGCGGGTCGTCAAGCGCGAGTGGGGCGTCTACCCGAACGTCAAGAAGCTCTCGATTCCGGTGCTGTGCATGCACTGCGCCGAGCCGCCCTGCGTCGAAGTGTGTCCGACGGGTGCGAGTCAGAAGCGCAGCGAGGACGGAATCGTGTTCGTGGAGTCCGACTTCTGTGTCGGATGCCGCGCCTGCGTCATGTCCTGCCCTTACGGCGCGCGCTACTTCCAGGACGAGCAGCGCGACTACTTCGACACGGGCGAGAACGAGTACGAGCAGGCTCTGTACGCTGCCCATCAGGCCGGCGTCGTCGAGAAGTGCGACTTCTGTCGGCACCGGCTCGAGCAAGGACAGGAGCCTGCCTGCTCGGCGAACTGCATGTGCAAGGCCCGCATCTTCGGAGATCTCGAGGACCCGAATAGCGAGGTGAGCCGGCTGATCCGTGAGGAGGGCGGGTTCCAGCTCAACCCCGAACTCGGCACGGACCCCTCCGTCTACTACTTGCCGCCCGATAGGTGAGCGGGTGAGCGGGTGAATGGGTGAACGCATCGACTGGAGAACAGGGGAGACGATGGCCTTTCCCGACCGACTCGACTTGCAGAGACAGGACCTCTCACAGGTCTACCGACCACAGCGAGAGTGGATCGACGGCCGTGGGCTCCTGATCGTCATCGCGCACTTCTTCTCGGGCATCGGTGCAGGCGCTTGGCTCTGGTCAACCCTCTATGACTTCCCGATGGGCCAGGCGCTCGCGATCGGCTGCGTGATCGGACTCTCCGGCGTCGCTCACATGGCATTCCTCGGTCGTTGGGACCGCTTCTGGCGAATGCTCCGGCGTCCGCACCAGTCTTGGATCAGTCGCGGCATCTGGTCGATCGGCATCTTTGGGCTGGCCGCAGTGGCCAGCATGTTGCCCGCTGTTCGAGACAGCGCGGCGGCTCCGGTCGTGCTGGGACTCTCCGTCCTCGCGGCCACCGCGATTCTGCTCTACGAGGGCTTCGTCTATGCAGCCTCGCGAGCGATCCCCTTCTGGCGAACCCGACTGCTTCCTGTGCTGTACATCGCATACGGGCTGCGCGGAGGGGCCGCCCTGCTGCTGGCGGTCGCCGCCTTCGGAGGCAGCGGCTTCGATGTCCGCGCAGTCGAGGTCATCAAGCTCTGGGTCGTCGTCTCGACCGCGGTCTTGATTCTTCTCTACCTCGTCTCGAGCACTCGGTCGGGCGGCGCCGCGCGCGAGTCGGTCGCCCAACTGGTGGCGGGCCGGATCTCGCCGGCCTTCTATGGGGGCACCGTACTCGCTGGCATCGTGGCTCCGATCGCCCTCGCCCTCTCGCGCGATGCCCTCGGCCTCCCCGAGCTGGTCTTGCTAGGCGCGATCGGCCTCGCATCGCTCGTGGGAGACTTCTATGTCAAATACTGCATCGTGAAGGCCGGCGTGTACGTACCGCTCGTTGCCGCCGAGGGGGTGGGGAGCCCGGGGTAGTGCGTAGAAGAAACCCGTGGTCCGTCGCGGGCCTCTACTGGAGGCGTCGGGCCCAGCGGCAAATGAATGAACCGGAACCCGCCAGTCCGCCCCTCAAGGAGGTGAACGAAAACGCCGAAAAGTTGAACCAGCACTTGCGACCCATCCCCCCCCCCCCCCGGAAGATGGAGGGCGACTCAATGAAGCCTCGTGAAATCCGGAAGCACATCCTCACGGATCACGCGTTTCTCAGGGGCATGTTGGACGAGCTCGATCAGAGCGCGTTCCGGGTACTGAAGGGTCACGAGGACGAAATTTCCGCGCTTCGCGAATCGGGACTCTCATTCCATTTGAGGTTCGCCGAGCACCTGGCCTTCGAAGATCGCTTCCTGGCGCCAGCGCTGCGCGCAGCCGGCCTTGCGGGGATCGAGCATTCGAGGCGGCTCGCCGACGATCACCGGGAGCAGCGCGAGGTCCTGAGCTACATCCTGTCCGGCCTGCGAGACCTGAACAGACCCGCGCCGGTCATCGCCGACGAGCTGCGCAGCCTCGTAGAACTCATCCTGGATGACATGGCTCTCGAAGAGATGACGATCATCAAAGGCGCGCTGCTCCGAGACCCCGATCTTCGACCGAGCCCACGTCATCCCAACAGCCGCTCGACTCCAACTCCCTGAGCTCTCCTGTTGGAGGCGCCGAAACGGCTCGTCTATACCGCTTGTGGCCTTGCTGCATTCCTGAGCGAATCAGAGCGTCTGCTCGCGGGCGGCTACTTCCTCGAGGTCCTGGTCCGGCGACCCGGTGGCACGTAGGTTCTTGAGTCCAGGCTCAGGGGGGTCGCCCACGCGGCGGCTCGGCACCAGCCAGGGGTTCGGGCCGCTAGGCTCCCGTGATGCTCGAAGAAATGAAACCGAAGACCCTGGTCAACTGGCTGATCCTCGCGGCCGTGGTCTATCTGCTCTTTCCCTTCGACCTGGTTCCGGATCTGCTCGGCCCAGTGGGCCGCATCGACGACCTGGCTGTCATCGCGTTCCTGGTCTGGTTCTACAAGCGGCACGTCTCGCAGCTTCGGCACGCGAACCCGGATGGATCCGGCGAAGCGGGTGCCGACACCGGGACACAGGGCGCCCGAGCCGGGGAGAAAGCGCGGCCGAAGGCGTTCGATCCCCATGCCGTCCTCGGCATCCCGCGATCCGCGTCGGCCGCCGAAGTCCAGACCGCCTACCGAACGCGCATGCAGGAGTACCACCCGGACAAGGTCGCGCACCTCGGTGTCGCGCTGCAGACGCTCGCGCACGAGAAGTCCCAGGAGATCCAGCGTGCCTATCGCCAGCTGCGCTCGTAGAGCCAGGCACGCGGAGGCTCCGGGGGGTTGCAGGCGTGGGGCGCCGGGAGGGCTTCGGGCTGCTTCGCTCGGCTCCCGAATCCGCGTCGGCCTGCGGCGGGCTCGTGGCTCTGGCTCCGGCGTTCGAGTTCGAGAGCCCGGGTGGCATACTCCGAGCCAGGGAACGCCACACAGGCGACCCACTACGTCGGAGTTCCCCGGTGATGGTTCTCGAAGACTGCTCCCATCGCCCCCCGTGCCCCGGCTGCCCGCGATTCGGGGAAACGGGGCCAGCGCCCGCGGCGATGGCATCCCTGCGAGCGCTTGCCGAGCGAACCGGGCTCGTACCTCCGCAATTCCACAGTGCGCCGGCCGAAGGACATCGCCATCGCGCGCGTCTCGCGGTCCGTGGCCGCAGCAACTCGCCGAAGATCGGGCTGTTCCAGCTGGGTACGCACGAAGTCGTCGACATCCCGCGCTGCCAGATGCACCACCCCGCCATCAACGAAGTGGTCGCGGCGTTGAAGGACTCGATCCGCGCGACCCGAAGCGCACCGTACGTCGAGCAGTCCCACCGCGGACTGCTCCGCTATGTGCAGGTCGTCGTGGCTCGTGCGGACGCGAGAACGCAAGTCGTGCTGGTCGTGAACTCGAACGAGCTCGAACCCGCGCTCCCGCTCGCCAGGGACCTCGAGCACAGACTGGGTCAGAAGCTCCAGGGGCTCTTCGTCAACGGCAACGCGCAAAGCACGAACGTCATCCTCGGTCCGCATTGGTGGCGGATCGCTGGCGCGGATGCCCTGACCGAATCGATCGGCGGCGTGCGCGTCGCGTTCCCACCTGCTGCGTTCGGGCAGAGCCATCAAGCGCTGGCCGAGCGGATCGCCTCGCGGGTCGCCGACTTCGTCTCCTCCGGCGATGCCGTTGCAGAGCTACACGCCGGCGTTGGCGCGATCGGGCTCGGGCTTCTATCGAAAGCCGGATCGCTGCACTTCAACGAACGTTCCGAAGCGGGAATCCTCGGGCTCGAGCGCGGTCTCGCCGAACGGCCCGAGGAGGAACGGGCCCGGGCGTCGCTGTTCCCCGGCGCGGCGGAGCTCCGTAGCGATGCATTCGGCGCGCGCGACGTCGTCATCGTCGACCCGCCACGCGGCGGGCTCGGTGATGCACTGGTCGAGGCTCTCCTGTTGGCGGCGCCGAAACGCCTCGTCTATGTCGCTTGCGGCCTTGCTGCATTCTTGAGCGAATCAGAACGTCTGCTCGCTGGCGGCTATCGACTCACCACGCTCGAGGCGTACGACCTGTTTCCGTTCACCGAGCACGTCGAGACGTTCGCGGTGTTCGACCGCGCAGAGATCTGACTCGCCCAGCACTGCCCGTGTCCTTTACGAGCGGGCCTACCTCGAAGACCGCCGCGATCCCGCGCCGCGGCCGGCCCGCGTGCGGGAGGCGCCGACGGCCAGCACCACGCCCGAAAGCCAGAGCGCGAAGCTGCTGGGTTCGGGCACGTACGCCAGACCGCGAATGCTGATGAAGCCCAGCCAGCCCATGTCGGTGCTGGCGCCGGTTTCCGTGTCGATCTGGAAGAAGTTGCCGTTGGCGCCGTAGAGCGCGCCATTCTTGAACTCGATGCTCTGGATGTCCGCATCGGCACCGACCAGCGGGTTGACGTCGGTCGCGGCGCCCGAGGCGCTGATCGTCACCAGGCCGAGGTCGAGATCCCAACCCCAGAGCACGCCGTCGGGCGAATACGTCATCCCCTGCATCCGGCTCGCACCGCTCAGGGGAGCGAGCGCCGAGAGCGCTCCGGTGACCAGGTCGACTTCATAGCGGGCGCCGGCCCACGACCCGATGGCGGTTCCCGTGGTCGGATGAATGGCGAGCGAGCCGATCTCCGTCGAGCAGACGCCGCAGGGGCTGGAAGGCGTGATCGGTGCGACCGAAGTGCCCGCTCCGGTCTGCGGATCGATCTGGATCAGGTGGCGGGTGAAGGTGCCGAGGACGTATCCGACGGAGTAGATGGAGCCGTCCAGCCCCGTGGCCGCTGAGTTGAGTCCGGCGAAGCCGACCGGCCCGATCAGGGATCGCGTGCCGGTGGCCGTGTCCATCCGATAGGCGTTGGAGCCACTGCTGCTGGGACTGCTGTAGTCCAAGGCGACCAGCGAGCCGGCGGAGGCGCCGGGTCCGCAGACAAGGAGCGTGAGAGTTGCGAGTAGCGGGAAGGGTCGGAGTAGGCTCACCCCGGGAATCTCTCACGTGCGCGGGAGGCAGGTCAAGTGGGCTTCTCCGTCGGCGCGTATACTGGTGCGCGCTTCCAGCACGTTTCGAGCAGGGGGATCTCATGCACCGGGGCCCGTGGCCATCGACATCGGGGACATGATGTGGGGGCGGATCGTGGGACAGAAGTTCTAGAGGATGTTCATCCGCGTCCTCGGCAACCTCTTCCTCTTCTCCTTCGCCCTCGACGCGGGCCTCTCGGTCATCGATGACCTGGCGAAGTGGATGGGAGCGGCGGGCATCGGCTCGCTTCGCAGCGCCGTCGCGCTCTTCGTCGTCCTCCAGCTGCTCCCCCTCTTCGCCTGCTCGAGCCTCACGCGTGGGCTGCCCGCGCGCGTGTTCCTGCCACTCGTCGGCGTGGCGGTCTGGGGAAACCTGGGCGCGGCGCCGATGGGGATGTTCTTCGAAGATCCGCATGCCTTCTCGCTCGCCGTCTCGAGCTTCCAGGCTGCGGCGGCCGCCGCCGCCTTCCTCACGCTTCGCTACGGGACGGAGTCCGCGAGCTGGACGTTGCCGCGCTCGGAAGGTCGTTTCGAACCGCTTCGCTTTGCGGCATTCGGCATCGGCAGTCTGGTCCTGGGGCCGGTCCTGCTGGCGGGCTACCTCGTCGTCGCGATCGCGACGTTCGCCCACCAGGCGACCGCCGGCTTCCTCGCCTTCGACACGACGGGGATTCACATGGTCGAGCGTCACTACGAGAAGGCGGGGCGCGAGATCTGGCTGGTCGGCATGATCCACATCGGGTCCGGGGACACCTACGCGCAGATCTTCGACTCCTTCGGCGGCGAGGACACCCTCGTCCTCGAGGAGGGCGTCACCGACGATCAGGATCTACTGGGAAAGCGGCTTCCCTACGATGCGCTCATCGAGCCCCTCGGCGTGGAGCGGCAGACGAAGGTCTCGAGCCACTTCGCGGAGCGCCGAGCCAGTGGAGACGAGTGGCCCCACGTGCAACGCGCGGACCTGGACACTTCGAACTTCACGCCCGCAACCATTGCCTACATGCAGGGGATGGGGGAAGCCGTCGAGGCCTTCGAAGCCGAGGACTACGCGAAGGTCCAGCAGGTCGTGATGCGGCCCGCGATGCAGGCGCCGAACGTTCGGGGCGTGATGCAGGACATCCTCGAACGTCGGGACGAGCACGTCCTCGAAGCCCTCGAGACAGCCCTTCCCAGCTATCGACGTGTGATCGTACCCTGGGGCGCCGCTCACCAGCGCCGGATCTCGCAGGTCGTGACGGGATGGGGCTTCGAGCAGACGAGCTCGCGCCGGCACCTGGCCCTCGAATGGTCGGGCCTGTTGCGCGCCCTGGGACGACTCGGAACCGAGTCGCGCGACGAACCGGCATCGAGCCCGGCTCCGTAGTCGAGTAGTCGACGACTCACGCGGGCGGGGTACGGGGGTGGGGCGCGCCGTGGCCGGCGGTCGTTCAAGCGATCCTGAAGACGTAAGCTCTCGGGCAACCCGACGCGGAGGCCCCATGACCGTCGACCAGCGAACTCGCATGATGAAGGACGCCCGCCCGCTCTCCACGGAAGAGGTGCTGGACGTCGTGCTCCCGGGGGCCATCGCGGCGCACGGCGAGCTCGCGGCGCGTGGCGCGCGTTTCCGCCAGGTTCGACCCCTTGGCTTCGAGGTCGATGGGACGGCGTTCACCCTGCGCGTGGAAGGCCGTTGCCTGGTTTGCGAGCCGGGACTCGACGCCGCCGGAGTCGTGGCGCGGCTCTCGGTCGATGCGCTCTCGGATCTCGTGCAGGACTACCAGTCCACCACGGGCCTCATGATGACCGCTCGCGTGCAGGTGGTGCGCGGTGAGGCGACCGACTGGCTGACGTGGGAGCCCGTGTTGCGCGCGCTTCTCGATGGCCGGCGTGTCTACGAGACGGGCGACGTGACGTTCCGGGACGAGGGAGGCCAACCCCTCGACCTGGGCCGCAGCTTCGGCCTCGACGACGACCGCGAGGAGATGGCGCACTTTCTCGCCGAGGCGGGCTTCCTGCACGTACGCGGGGTGTTCGAAGAGGACGAGATGGACGCGGTCGGCCGCGACATCGATCACTTCATCTCGCTGGCGCGCCCGGACGACGGCGATTCCTGGTGGGCCGAGGACGGCGAGGGCAACGCCCAGGCGGTGCGGGTGCTCGAGTTCTACGAGAAGTCGGAAGCACTACGAGGGCTCGTCCACAGCGATCGCTACCAGTGGATCGGCGAGCTGACAGGCGACGGGCACTGCTACCGCCGCGGCGCCGAGGGCCTGGTGAAGCCCCTCGGTATCGCGAAGGGTCTCTCGGATCTGCCCTGGCACAAGGACTGTGGGCAGGGCCGCCACTCTTACATGTGCAACGCGCTCACCTGCGGCATCTCGGTGACGGGCGCGGACCGCGTGAGCGGCGCCCTGGGTGTGGTGCCGGGATCTCACCGCGCCAACGTGATGATGCCCGGACGCGACCCGGTGATGGACCTCGAGGCGCGCATGCTCGAGACCCGCACGGGAGATGTCACCGTCCACTGCAGCGACACCCTGCACCGCGCGCACCCTCCGACCCAGCGCCCGCGCAAGGTCGTCTACTCGGGCTTCCGCCTGCCGCTGCTTCCGGGTGACGAAGCGATCGTCGAGGACCGCTACAGCAAGCAGGCCCGCGCCGAACTCAGCAACGTCCAGGACCGTATCGCCGCGGCGGGCGAGGGGTCGGGCTAGGAGCATGCGCGGCAGAAGGCCGCGCACCCGCAGCAAGCCGGAACCTGCGGTTCCGGCCGCTAGCCCGATCACTCTGGGCGTAGAGCCGGGCTCGCCATGGGCGGGCTGCGATTCGGCAGGGAAGGCGTACCCGCCAACGGGATAGACTGGGATCGTGACTCTGCAGGTGATCGGCGCAGGCTTCGGCCGCACGGGAACGACGTCCCTCAAGGCGGCCCTCGAGCAGCTTGGCTTCTCGAAGTGCCATCACATGCAGGAGGTCGCGAAGTCGCGCAAGCAGACCGACTTCTGGCAGACCCTCGCCGACGGCGGGAGTGTCGACTGGGAGGACGTCTTCGACGGGTTCCAGGCGAGCTGCGACTGGCCCTCGTGCACCTATTGGGAAGAGCTGTCCCACCGCTATCCGGACGCGAAGATCATCCTCAGCGTCCGCGACGAGGAGCGCTGGTACAACAGCTGCGCCGAGACGATCTACGCCGCGTCGTTCTTCGTGCCGAACTGGATCGTCTCCCTGATTCCCCCGTTCCGGCGCTTCAATCGCATGGTCATCGCATCCGTGTGGGACGGTGTCTTCGGCGGACGCTTCGAGGACCGCGTCCACGCGATACAGATCTACCGCGATCACAACGCACACGTGAAGGCGACCGCCCCTGCAGACCGTCTGCTCGTCTTCGAGGCCAAGGACGGCTGGGCGCCGCTCTGTGAATTCCTGGGGGTCCCCGTCCCCGACAACGACTACCCCCACCTCAACGATGCGAAGAACATCAAGCGACTCATCCTTGTCGCCCGAACTCTTGGGTGGCTGGCGATCGCGGGATTGGCAGCAGGAGTTGCCGTTCTTCTCCTCTAGCCGCCTCGCGGGTGGGTGCGCGCACGACCAGGACGCCGAACGTCATGCCGGCCGACCCTGGGGCCCCTGCGCCCACCGGAGTTCCTGCGACATTTCCGGTCGGAGTCCGGGGAGGGCTGAGCGGCCGTCTCGTGGCCGCTGGGGTTGTTTCTCGTTGATCCAGCCGCACTCGTAGGCACAATGGTCGGTGTAGGACCCGTTCCGGGTCCAGAGATCCAGATCCTTCAACCGTCCAACCACGGAGCCCAGCAACGCGCGCGAACACTCCGGGAAGTGAAGTTGCAGCAAACGCCGCAGAACGCGGCCTCCGCGTCGCTCTTCATGGGCGCCGGGCCGCACCGCTCGGCGGCTCACGTTCGCGACGATGGACCCTCGCGCTCTCGAGCGCGCTGCTGGCGTTCGCCCTGCTCGTCGATTCCGGCGCAGCGGCTCAGATGTGGAGCCATGGGTACGACGCCTCGCTCGGCTCCCTGCCGAGCGCGCAAGGCTTCGTCCACCAGCTCACCGATCCGCCCCCGAACGACCTGCTGACCGAAGGCAACTACTCGGTCGTCGTGAGCGCGCTCGTGCAGGGCGATACCGGGGGGCCCAACACAGACCCCGGGAACACCCAGTGGTACGAGAGCGTACCTCCCATCTTCGATTTCGACCGGGACGAGATGGTCGTGGACCTCCGGTTGAAGATCGTGGCTTCCACGCTGAACCCGCCCGGTGGCGGCGCGGGACGCGCCGGGTTCGGCGTCACGCTCGTCGACTCGGGGCGCCGAATGGTCACGCTCTACGTGGGAGAGACGGGCGCGTTCATTTCCGGCGGCGTGGGTGAGTCGGGTCTTCACGCGATGGTGACGACGGACGGATTCCACGACTATCGGCTCCAGGTCGATGGGGGCGGGGTGTCCCTCGAGGTCGATGGCGCACCCGCCGTCTCAGCGGCCTATGACGACCTCGGGATCTCCGGTCCGCCCGGCAACGTGCTCCGGTTCGGCGACCTGTCGGCCCTCGAATCGAGTAGCTCGGAAATCGAGAGCCTGGTGCTCTCCGCGTTCCATCCGCTCGTCGTCGAAGTGCGTCAATACATCTACAAGGACTCCTTCGCGATCGGCGGGGCCTCGTCCCAAGACGAGCAGACCGTCGGCTCGTATTGCCAGAACGTAGGGATCGGAGGCGGCGTCGAGATCATCGGCGCCGATGGAATGATCGGGTTGCGCCGGAGCGGGAAACGCTCCAACGGGACCGAGCCCGGCTGGGAAGCCGAAGCGCGGGAGATCTTCGATACCGACGAGGAGTGGGAGCTACGCGTGAGCGTGGTGTGCGCCGAAGTCCCCGGATCGACGTCGGGTAAAGAGCCGACGCTGTCCGGCACGAACGCGGTCAAGACCGGTACCGACGAGTGCTCCGACCCGTACCCGATCCTCGCGGTTCACGTCGTCGGAGCGTTCGTTCAATCGGAACGGCTGGCGCTGCGCGCGATGGGGCCGGTCTCGGAGACCGAGGGACAGGTCGAGCTGCGCAACTTCAGCATCCCCGCCGGCGCCTGGTCCGAGGAGATGAATCTCAGCTGCAGCGACATGCCCGGCTTCCACCGGCTCACCGAGGCGACAGCCAGCGACAGTACGTCGCCGAAGGCGTACACGGTCGTCTGCCCGGCCGAGACGTACCCGATCAGCGGCGGGGCCCGCATCCTCGGCGCCGACACCCAGACCGTGCTGCGCGGGATCTACCCCCAGGAGTTCCTGAACCCCGACCTCCCGATCGGGTGGACCGGTGAGGCCGAGGAGGTCATCCCGACGAACGATCCGTGGAGCCTCGAAGTCAGCGTCGTCTGCGCCCCGCTCGCGGAGCCGCTGTTCTCGAGGACGGGTCTCGTCGGGCGCTTCAAGGGCGAGTTCAATGCTGCCGACTGGGCCGGCGACAACGAGGGCACGCTCCGCAACGGTGCCAGCACCGATCCCGGTGTGTTCGGCGAGGCCTTCTCGCTCGATGAGGCGAGTAATCAATGGGTGGAGATTCCCGGCGCGGAGTTCTACCCCGACGCTTCGTTCACAGTCGCCACGTGGATCGAGACCACGACGCTCCAGCCCGGCACCGTGACGGAGGTGGTCAACCTCTCCGATGCCGGCGGGCTGGGCGGCTTCAACCTCTCGGCCTGGGGTCTTCGACTCGATGTGAATGGTCATCCGACGGCCTTCTTCCGCGACAAGTTCGGTCCGACCGCGACCGTGCTCGGCCCGGCCCCGGGCGCCGTTTCGCTCGCAGACGGGCAGCCCCATCACCTGGCACTGCTGCGCGACAGCGATCTCAAGCGGGCACAGCTCTACGTCGACGGACTGATGGTCGTCGACGACTCGATCTCGACGACGAACTCCGGAGTGCTCGAGCCGGCGGGCCCGCCGGACCCTGTCGCCGTCGGCATCCTGCGCGATAGCGGTGCAACCACCTTGTCTCGGGGCTTCCACGGGCTGATCGACGATTTCAAGTTCTACGACCGCGCGCTGCTCGCAGAGGAGATCCACAACGAGGTGGGCTGCGTGATCCCGCTGCTGCCGCGGACACTCAACGTCGACGCGACCCGGTTCAGCGGGCGGCTGGGCTCGACCAACGAACACAAGCTCTGCACGATGCTCGAGGCTGGGATCTATATCGTGACGCTCGTCAACCCGACGCTCGACCCGACGGCAAGGTTCACGGCCTGGAGCCCGGGCCCGGAAACGTTCGAGGGTCCGTTGATCGATTGGGGCACTGCGTATCGCGTGGATACCGAGATCGAGGGACCGTTCGCGGCTGGCATCCCCGTCGGGTCGTCACCGACCCCGATGCAGGCCTTCGACGACACGTCGAACAAGGTGCTGAACCTCGTGCTGACCGTAGATCAGAACGTCTGGTTCTCCGTGATCGAGGACGACGCCAAGGACAACGCGGGCGGTGTTTCGCTCAGGGTCGAGTACGTGCCCGAGCCGGGAGCGCTCGCCCAGTGGTTGACCGGCTTCGCGGCGCTGGTCGCGATGTCACGCAGCAAGCGGGCACGGTCTCGAGCGGGGTCCGTCTGAGCGCGGGAACGGCGTCCGTGTGTCGCGCGCGAGGAAGCCACGAAGGGCGGGGCGGGGACGATCCGGAATCCCAGCTCGAAGCGCTTCATCAAAACGTGTAGAGAATCGTCGAAAGAGGCGACAATTCGGTGTCTGATCGTCGGGAATGAAGACTCGCGATCATGCGGGACGAGCAGGAGAGCAGACGAGATGAAGCCGCCCAAGATCACCTTCGTCGGGGCCGGAGGACTGTCCTTCGGTCCCACCATGGTCAACGATGTCCTCCACACGCCAGAGCTTGCCGGCGCCCGGCTGGTGCTCCACGACATCGACGCTGCTCGCCTGGGTCGCGCGCATCTCTTCGCCGCCCGCCTCAACGCCGCGA
The DNA here is from genome assembly GCA_029261855.1 of Deltaproteobacteria bacterium. GTDB lineage: Bacteria > Myxococcota_A > UBA9160 > UBA9160 > UBA4427 > JAJDAN01. The sequence goes on along the minus strand of JAJDAN010000089.1, from coordinate 17,759 downwards.
ACGGATCGCCTGTCCACCTCGAGCAGGAGACCGACCCCGCCCGCGCCTTCGAAGGAGCCGACTTCTGCATCTCGAGCGCCGAGCACGGTCGGTTCCGCTACTGGCGGCAGGACTACGAGATCCCGCGTCGATACGGCTCGACGCAGGTGAACGGCGAGAACGGAGGACCCGGCGCGGTGTTCCACTCGCTGCGCAGCATCCAGAACACCCTCGGCATCTGCGCGAGCATCGAGAAGTACTGCCCCGATGCCTTCCTTGTGAATCTCTCGAACCCCATGAGCCGAGTCAGCCTGGCGATCAACAAGGGAACCGCGATTCGCAACGTCGGGATGTGTCACGAGATGCCGATCGGTCTCCAGCGGATCGGAATGCTGCTGCGCATGCGTCCCTCGCGGATTGCCGCCAAGGCGTCGGGGATCAACCACTTCACCTTCTTCACCGAGATGGTCGATCGCGAAACGGGTGAAGATCTGCTTCCTCGCGTAAAGGCGCTCTTCCGCCGCAAGGCCTTCGACTTCGGCCCCGTTTCGAGCCGCCTGGCCAGAGCCTCCGAGTCCCGTCCCGTGCTCGCGATGCTTGCCGATCAGTTCTACTCGCCACTGGTGGCCCACATGGTTCGGGTTCACGACGTGGTCCCCTGCAGTGTCGACAGCCACATCGGTGAGTACCTGCCGTTCGCCCACGAGATCGGCGGTCACCATCCGGCGCACGTCGGGCAGTTCGAGCGAATCGACAAGGTCATCGAACGCTTCACGATCTGGCTCTCCGAGACGTCGCTTCCCGTACCCCTGCGGCGGATGGGGCACAGCCTCGAGGAGGTGATCCCCATCATCGCTTCGCTCTGGACCGGTACCCGGCGAGAGGTGATGGCGGTGAACGTCCCCAACCGGGGCTATCTGCCCAACGTCGCCGACGGCGCGATCGTCGAGGTGGGGGCCACGGTGGATCGCGACGGGATCCATCCCGACGTCATGCCGCCGATCGCAGACCCCATCGCCGAGCACATCGCAGCGCAGATTCCACTGCAGGACTGGATCGTCGAGTCTGCGCTGACCGGCGACCCCGAGCCCGCCCTGCGCGCCCTCGTCGAGGACCCGGCTTCACCCGACGACGAGGGGGCCTGCAAGGCGCTCTTCGACGAGATGGTGGGTCTCCAGACGGCGGAGCTGCCCTACGATCCTGCTGCCTGAGGCATCCATGACAGCACCCACTCCCGACGCGTTCGCGCCCGCACGCCTTGGCCCCATCGATCTGCGGAATCGCATCATCAAGGCGGCCACCTTCGAGGGCATGACCGGGGACCAGACGGTGAGCGATCGTCTCGTCCAGTTCCACCGGACGATGGCCCGCGGCGGGGTCGGCATGACGACCTTGGCGTTCTGCGCAGTTTCGCCCGAGGGCGCCGCGACGCCGAACGAGCTCGTTCTTCGAGACGAGGCCGTGCCGGGGCTGCGCAGACTCGCCGATGCAGCGCACGCGGAGGGGGCCGCCGTCTCGGCGCAGATCGGGCATGCAGGCGCCGTTGCCGCGTCGGCGGGGATTCGGGGCGTCGCTCCGTCCCCCGTCTTCAGCCCGCTCGCGATGAAGCGCATGAAGCAGGCCACGGCGGAAGACATCCGTCGCATCACCTCCGACTTCGCCAGTGGTGCGAAGCGGCTGCGTGACGCCGGCTTCGACGCCGTCGAGATTCATCTCGGCCACGGCTACCTGGCCAGCGAGTTTCTCTCGCCCAAGCTCAACCGCCGCCGAGATGAATGGGGCGGTTCGCTGGCGAATCGCGCGCGCTTCTCGCGCGAAGTTGCCAAGGTGGTGAGAGAAGCCGCGGGCAGCGGCATGGCGGTTCTCGCCAAGCTCAACATGGACGATGGCGTCCGCGGCGGGTTCGGTCTGGAAGAGTCCATCGAAGTGGCGCGCATGCTCGAATCCGACGGCACCCTCGACGCCATCGAGCTGACCTGTGGCAGCTCGCTGCAGAACCCCATGTATCTCTTTCGGGGCGACGCTCCCATCCAGGAAATGGCCGCCAGCATGCCGAAGGCCGTGGCCCTGGGGATGAAGCTGTTCGGACGCTTCTTTCTCAAGACCTATCCCTACGAAGACGGTTATCTGCGCAAGCAGGCGCTTCAGGTTCGCGCGGCGCTCGACCTGCCGCTCGTGCTGCTGGGTGGCATCAACCGCCGCGAGAACATCGAGGAGGCCATGACCGACGGCTTCGAGTTCGTCGCGATGGGGCGTGGGCTGCTGCGCAACCCCGGGTTCGTCAACGAAATGGCGAAGGGCAGCACCGCCGATTCTCTTTGTGACCACTGCAACAAGTGCATGGCGACGATCTACCAGGGCACGCACTGTGTTCTCGTCGACGAGGACTTGCGGGCCTAGCACCCTCGGCGAGGGTGTGGCCGCTATTCGGCCGCTGCGCTCGCGACGCCGAAGAAGGCACCCGCGCTCGCGAGCGCCCCGGTGTACACGAAGGCGATCACCGGCACGAGCCGTGCCCAGCCGGATTCGACCTCGTCGCCGAAGAGCAGTCCAGTGAAGGCGGCCGCAACCAGCGCCATGCCGGCGGCCATCGTCAGCGCGCTCACCATCATCCGGCCGACGCCGCCGCGGCCCAGGCGTCCGGCGACGAAACCTCCGATGGCCGGTCCCACGGGTCCGAGGACGAAGTGCAGCAGAGGCACGGCGACGCACGCGACCGAGACCAGAAACCCGGCGATCCCCGCCACGACGCCCGCGAAGACACCCAGACGGTCGAGCGGGTGCTTCGGGGGCGGGGTGCGGTCTTCGGCCATGCTGGCAGCCTATCCCGTAGCCGCGCGCGATGTCACGCGCCGGAACCCCCGCGTGGCGAGCTATGCTCGCTGCACCCTGCCGGGTGCACTCGGCCCGTGGCGAACGAGGTGCATTATGGTCCGCGAAGCGCGAAGGCTGGCGAAGGCGACGCGGTCGGCGAGCGCGATCTCGATCTTTCTGCTGGTCCTGGCTTGCGCGTCGACCCCGGCCGACCGCATCGAAAAGGAGCAGGCTCTCTTCGACACCTATCCCAGCGACGTGCAGCAGACGATCCGCGCGGGGCACGTCTCACCCGGCTTCGACGAGGCCATGGTTCGGATGGCACTCGGCGCGCCCGACGAGATCTCCACCGAGATCGACGAGTCGGGCGAGACCTTGCGCTGGGCCTACACGAAGTCCCAGCCCGGCGTCTCCATCGGGCTGGGAGGGGGCGGCTACGGGGGCGGCACCGCGATGGGAGGCGGGGTCGGCATCGGCTCCGGGCCCGAGAAGAACTACACCGCGATCGTCGACTTCCGAGACGGCAAGGTCGTCCGGGTTCGCTCCTTCGATCAAGACTGACGCGCCAACGCCTTGGTCCCCCGGGCGCCATCTCCGTTCGCGTCGAGACACGCTCGTCCGCAACGCGGGCTCGACACCAAGCAAGATCCCCAGGGTACGAGCCATCTGGCCGTGCGGTGGAGATTGACACTTCGCTAATCACTCAACTATCCTGTTCGCTCGTCAGGTCCCAAGGAGAAGCTCGTAATGATCTTCGACGATGAGTTCGAGCTCGAGCCGACCGGGTGCGAAGCCGGTGCGATCATCCGCGGCGTGGACTTCTCCCTGCCTCCTTCCGCCGCCACCGTCGAAGCGATCCGGCGCGCCCTGATCCAGTACGGCGTGCTCGTCTCCCGTGACAACCAGCTGAACGAGGCTCAGCAGATCGCATTTACCGGTGCCTTCGGGGGCGTCACCGGACATCCGCTGGGGCGAATCGGCGGAGCCGCCCCGCAGGACGCTGACGAGAACGTCTTCTACCTGAGCAATGAGCCCGATGGAGAGACGGCTCCGGACTCGAGCGGAGGCTCGCTCGGGTGGCACACGGATCTCGAGTACATGCCCGAGCCGCAGGTCTATTCGGTGCTCTATGGGGTCGAAGTGCCCGAGGAAGGCGGCGAGACGGAGTACTGCAATCTCGCCGCGGCCTACGACGCCCTCGACGAGGAGACCAAGCATCGCATCGAAAAGCTGCGAGCCGAGCGCCAGTTCATGCGGAAGCTCGCCCCGGTGGTTCACCCGATCGTGCGAGTCCTTCCGGGCGGCCGCAAGACCCTCTACCTCAGCCCCGGGCTGACTCGCCGGATCGAGGGAATAGGCGAGACCGAGAGTCAGGAGCTCTTGAAGCGACTCTTCGAGCACATCGTGCACGAGCGCTTCTGCTGGAAGCACCGATGGCAGAATCGTGACGTGCTGATGTGGGACAACCGGCTCACGATTCACCGCCGGCACGGCTTCGACTCGAGGCGCCGCCGCGTGGTACGTCGCACGCAGACCGTTGGCGAGCCCGTCATCGGAGTGGCCTGAGCATGCCGCCGGAGGATCGCAGTCCCCTGGATCGAGAAGCGAGCGAGCGGGCCCTCGAAGAGTCGGCGCTCGAACTGCTCGAGGAGAGCGGGGTACTTGCGGGACTCAACCTTCGGGAGGTCGCTGAGCGCGCGGGCATGAACCGAGGCCTCGTGTATCACTACTTCGGCTCCCGACAGGAGCTCCTGCGAGCCGCTCTCGGTCGGGGCCTGAAGGAGCGGCTCGAGGCGGTGTCTGCTGGGGAAAAGCTGCCGTTTCGTGCACGAATGGTGCGCTTCCTTCGAACCATGATCAGCCAGCGGCGGGTGATCCGCATTGCGAGCCTGCTGCTTCTCGACAACGACCGGGCGCTTCGACTCACGCCGATGCGCGAGCATACGCTCGAGGTCATGAACGCGGACCTCGAGCGAGGCGAGATCTCGGAGGGCGCCGACCTGGAAGCCCTGCATGCCTCCATCGTCGCCGGGGTCTACGGCTACGCGCTGTACCGGAATCAGCTCGCCCGCGAGAGCGGCGTCTCCGTCCGCGAGCTCGACGAGCGCGTGGCGGCGGTCTTCGATCGCATGCTGGCCGCCTTTTCTTGACATCACAGTGAGTCCTGACATCACAGTGAGACGCGACCATGGGAGGTCCAGCCATGCAGCCCGAGACGTACTACCGAGATCATTGGCTCGACGTCGACCCCGAGCGGGTGGGTGCCTACGAGGAGATGTTCCGGTGGCGTCCAGAGATGGCCCCGATGCTGGCTCCCGCGGACGTCGGCGAAGGGCAGAGCGTCGTCGACTACGGCTGCGGGCCAGGCATGCTGTCTCTCGAACTCGCGCAAAGGGTCGGCCCGAGTGGCCACGTACACGCCGTGGACATCAACGCGATGTTCCTGGCGCGCGCTGAGGAGCACGCTCGCGTCGCGGGCGTTCGCGACCGCATCAGCTTCCATCACATCGAGAAGGACCTGCTTCCACTCGAAGACGCGAGCGTCGATCGCATCATCTGCAAGAATGTCCTCGAGTACGTGGACGAGCCCGTGTCGACGCTGCGCGATTTTCGCCGCGTTCTGCGGCCGGGTGGTCTCGTTCACGCGACCGACAGTGACTGGGGGATGCTGGTCGTCGAGCCCATTGGGCCCGAGCGGCTGGGCCGGATCTTCGATGCGGCGAGCATCGCGTACCGCACGCCGCTCATCGGCCGCAAGCTCTACGGCCTCATGCGAGCCGCAGGCTTCGAGGAAGTGCGGGTCGGCGTCCTGACCGGGCCCGACACGCAGGGCCGCGCCGCACCGATTCTGCTCAACATGGCCAAGTATGCGCGCGAGTCCCAGCAGCTCGAGGCGAGCGAGATCGATCGCTTCGTCGAAGACGTCAAGACGGCAATCGAGAAAGAGACGTACCTGCTCGTGCTGCCCCAGTTCCTCGTCACGGGCGCCGTACCGAACTGAACCAACCACCCATTGGATCGACATCAGGAAGGAGAACGAGATGGATCCCCTTCTCAGCGAAGAGTATTTCGAGCATCCGGAAGACATGATCGCAGAGCTGCGCGAGAGCGACCCGGTTCACTACATCGCCTCGATCGACGCCTGGATGATCACGCGCTACGACGACGTCCGGCAGCTGTTCGCCGATCCAAACGTCTCGAACGACCGCAGCCACTACAAGGGCTATGAGCCGGCGCCCGAGGGCAGCTACCTGCGCTGGATGTCCGAGCACAATTTCTTCTCGGCTCCCGAAGACGAGCACCAGCGCATGCGCGATCTGGTCTCGAAGTCGATGACGCCACGGGGCGTTCGCCGGATGGAGGGCCAGATCCGGGAGGTCGTCGAGCAGTTTGCCGCAAAGCTTCGCGGGCGCGCCGGTGTGGTCGACATGGTCGGCGAGTTCTGTGCGCCGATCCCGAACACGGTGATCAGCCGGATCACGGGAATCCCCGCGAAAGAAGACGACGAGGTGCGATTCCGCCAGCTCGCCCGCGAGGTGATCAGCGGAATCAGCCCGGTGCTCGACGAGGAAGGGCGTAGGACAGCGGAGAACGCGATCGTGGAGCTGAGCTCTTGGGTTCGGGAGCTGTCCGAGGAGCGATCCGTCCGTCCGCGAGAAGACATGATCTCGGATCTCCTCGCCAAGCACGGGGGAGAGGACGCGGCAAGCGTGGAAGAAATCATCCTCGTGATCTCGGGTCTGGTGGCCGCGGGAACGGAGACGACCTCGATGGGGGCGACGATGGCCCTCCGCACGCTCTACCGGAATCCGGATCAGATGACGGCGCTCCGCCGCGACCGTTCCTTGATGCCGAACGCAGTCCGCGAGCTTCTCCGCTACGACTTCGGCTCGGCCGGGCTCCCGCGCTACGCGGTCGAAGACTTCGAGCTCCGAGGCAAGAGGATCCAGAAGGGGCAGCCGCTCTTCCTGAGCTTCCTCGGTGCCCATCGCGACCCAGCCGTCTTCGAGGACCCGGATCGCTTCGACATCCGGCGCGACACGCGGGACCTGACGATCTTCGGCCGCGGCCCGCACTACTGTATCGGCGCGAATCTTGCGCAGCTCGAGATGGGAATCATGCTCGATGCCGCCCTCGACGTCCTTCCCGAAGACTCGAAGCTGCTCGAAGATCAGATCGAGTGGATGCGCTTGGGCATGTTCTCGCGAGCCGAAACCATGCCCATCGACTTCGGAGTCTGATACGGATCGAATCGAACGGGCACCGAGTCGTAGGCGCGGGCCCAGATCGAGGGAATCCAACGCGGCTCACGTTCGAGTTCGTACTGCGGCATACGTGCCAGCAGCTCTTCGAATCCGACCCGCGCCTCGAGGCGCGCGAGCTTGGCCCCCAAGCAGAAATGACGGCCGATCCCGAGCGATAGGTGACGGCCGATTTTGCGCCGGACATCGAATCGATCGGGGTCCGGGAACTCGCGTTCGTCACGGTTGGCCGCCGCCCAGACGAGCTTGATCTCCTGGTCGGCAGGGATCGTTTCGCCGTGGATCTCCACCTTGCGTGTGGTCCTTCGCGGGAGGGCCTGGGCCGGCGCCTCGTAGCGGAGCATCTCCTCGACGGCGTTCGGAATGAGTGAAGGGTCGTCAACCAATTCCCGTCGCTGGTCGGGGTGATGGGCCAGCATGACTGTCCCGTTCGCGATCAGGTTGGTCGTCGTGTCGTTGCCGGCAACGATCAACACGAAGCAGAAGCCGAGTAGCTCCTCCTGAGAGAGCCGCTCACCGTCTATTTCGGCCTCGAGCAGCGCGCTCATCAGGTCGTCTCGGCGGTGCTTGCGGCGTTCCTCGAGTAGCTGGGTAAACTCCTGATAGATGCGAGTCGCGGGCTCTCGGACGTTGGCATCGCTGCCCGTGTCCGGCGTCACGCCGATCATCTGCTCCGTGCACCCGAGAAAGGCTTCACGGCGCTCGGGCGGAACGCCGATCATCTCGCCGATCACCCGACTGGGCAGATGGCGAGCGAATTCGGCGAGCAGATCACATTGGCCGCGCTCCGCGAACTCATCGATCAGCTCATGTGCGACCTCGCGCACACGCGGCTCGATCTCTGCAATTCGTCGCGGCGTGAAGGCCACTGACACGAGATTCCGCAGCGCGTCGTGTCGTGGCGGATCCATCGTCTGGATGTGCGGAAGGAGGTTCTCTCCCAGAGAGGTTCCCTCCGAGGAGAACCGTTCGGCGTCGCTCGCGATTTCGCGCACGTCGTCGAAGCGGGAGACCGCCCAGAAGTCATGGTTCTCGTTGTGGTAGATCGGAAATTCGTCGCGAAGGCGTCGGTATACATCGTGTGCCCGATCGGCGAAATCCGCCTCGCCTGGCGAGTAGACGAAGTCGGTCATGATCTTCCCTCCAAAGGAAGCTCGCGGATGATTGGCCCGTCGGTGTACGGCGTCAAACGATCTCGATGTCCGTGGGAATGATCCCGTCGAAGTGCTTTCTCTGGAAATTGGGTTTCGTTTGAGGTTGGAGCCGTCCATGTTCGTCTGTCGCTCGTGCCATCAACTGATATTGACCGGGCTGATCAACGTCCCAGACCCAGGTCCAGCGCACCCACATCCAACGGTCGTGTGACTCCTCGACCTGCGCTTCAGACCATGTCGCCCCCCCGTCCGCGCTCACCTCAACCTTTTCAATTGCGCCTTCCCCGCTCCATGAAAGCCCACGCACGGCGTGGGATCCGGATGTGAGCGGTGAGTCCTCGTCGAGTGGATCGAGGATCAAGGTTTTCACGCCCATCGCCATACAGGGGGCCAGGTTCGGGTCGTCGGGCCCATCGCCCATGACGAAGTATTCCGTCTGGTGATAGCAATCGGGCATGCGGTCCATGATCTCGATCTCGCTGAGCCATTTGACCCACCAGTTTCCCGACCAACCCGGGACGACCGCCCGCACCGGCGCGCCATGAATATGATGGAGATGCTCTCCGTTCATGGACCACGCGAGGATCGTGTCGATCTCGAGGGCCTTTTCGATGGGCAATCCCTTGTCAAAGTTGATGACACCAGGGTCCTTGACGACATAATTCTTGTCGCCAATCGATCCCTTGACCAACGCCATGTCCGGCTTCCCGCGATCGGCGCCCTGCATTCGCACCGCGACCGCTTCGGGTCGCACGCCAGCGAGTGCGAGGACATCGCGAAGCGAAACGCCCGCAAACTCGCCCGCACTGACCATGCCCGTCGCCGGAATCGCCTCGAGTCCCTTGCCACCCTTGGCGGGACCAAGCAGAGACGGTTTGTACCCGTTCTTGTGGAGGTAGTCGAAGTACATCGTATCGTTGCCAGCGCACTCCGTAACGGCGCGAACCGTGCGCGGAGGAAGCTTCTTCAGGTCAGCGAGTCCGATCTTGATCGGGCTGTCGACGACACCGGCGATCTCGAGTTCCCACTCATCCGGATGGATCAGTTCCGGTGCACCCAACTGGTTCACTACATAGTAGTAGTCGGTGGGGGTGATACGTCCCTCGAGTGCCGTGATCGGCGACGTCGCAAAGACCGTTCGGTCGTCCCTGTCCTTGAACTCGAGTTGCTCGGGACGCTTGCGGTCTGTCCAGCCCTTGATCCAGCCACCTTCTATCTCTCGACGCGGCATTCGTATTCCTTCGAACGGTTGCAACCACCCTGGAGTGGGTTGATTGGTTTCAGGACCAACGCGCGGCGAGGGGCGCTGGCCCAAAGCCGCAATCGTTCATACGGTCGGCGACATTGATACAGGCTCTGGCAAGTTCGGCGAGCGCGTCGCGCTTTTCGTGACTCTGCAGTCGGCCGTCCTCGAAATCCGAGTTCGTGAGATACACCGACGTCGGCATGGCGAGAGCTCCAAACCAGCTGAGGACCGCCCGGAGCTGCCAATCGACGCCGAGGTAGTGATGCGCGCTCCCTCCCATCGCGACAATGCCAACCGGTTTGTCACGGAGGGCATCGACGGGGAGCAGGTCGAGCAGGTTTTTGAGCACGCCTGGATACGAGGCGCGGTAGACGGGCGACGCCAAGAGGACGGCGTCTGCGTGGGAAACCGCAAAGACAGCAGCCTGTGTCTCGTGGCTGTATCCATCGTCGGGCCGACCATCACAGGTTTGGAGCGTCGATGCGTGGAGGTCGACGACCTCCATCTCGAGCTGCGAATCGCGCTCATGCAGGTCCTCGCGGAGAATCGACAGCGCATTGGCAAGCCGCCCAGGCTTCGTGGCCGCGCCGATCACTTGTGTGAGCCGCAATTTTCAGAATTCCCTGAGATGGTCGCGGAGCGTTTGCCCGCGGTAGCTCGTGCGCACGCAATCTCGACGTTGCAACTCGGGGATCAGCAAATCGACGATGTCGCGATAGTAGTCGGGCGCGTACCAGGCGGGGGTCAGCTGGAAGCCATTGCCCCCCCCTTCCTCGATCAGGCCTTGCAGCACGTCAGCAACTTGTTCGGGAGTTCCTACCAGATTTCCCGCGGCTAGATTCAGGTAGCTGCGAGCGATCTCTTTGAGCGTCGGATCGGCACCGTCGCGTGTGTAGATATCGAGCATGCCCCGAGTACCGTCGATCTGCGGCAGCTTGCTCACGGGCATATCGATATCCACCTTGGTCAGGTCCAAATTGAAATGCCCGGCCATCGTTGCCAGCCCAGCCTCGATCGGGATCCGCTCGATGATCTCCTGTTGGCGTTCCCGCGCTTCGGATTCACTTTCGGCCACGATTGGCTGCGCACCCCAGATGATCTTGATGGGGTCGCGATCCGCGGCGTCCGCACGCGCAGCGATATCGTCACTGAACTCCTTCATTCCCGCAGCGCTGCCCCCAACTCCGAAGATGCACTCGGAATGCCGAACCGCGAACTCACGACCACGAGGTGACGCCCCGGCTTGAAAGATCACAGGCTTGCGCTGTGGACCCGGAATCACATTCAGCGGACCCATGCACTTGAAGTACTTCCCTTTGAAGTCGATACGATGGACCTTGTCCGGATCGGCGAAGATTCGGTTCTTCATGTCCATCTTGACCGCGTCGGGCTCCCAACTGTTCCAAAGCTGGTTGCAGACCTCCATGTATTCGTCGGCGCGGTCGTACCGCTCGTCGTGAGGCAATAACTCCTCCATCCCGAAATTGCGTGCCTCGCCGGTGTTGAGCGAGTTGACGACGTTCCAGCCGATGCGCCCTTCGGTGATGTGGTCCAGTGTCGAGAGCTTTCTTGCCGTCATGTACGGAGCGTAGAAGCTCGTAGACATCGTGACGGCAAAACCAAGATGCTTGGTGACGCCCGAGAGGCGGCTCACCAGGGTGACTGGGTCGTGAGTCGGGAACTGAATCGCGTAGCGTGTCCCGACCTCGCCGCCACCGGCCCAACCATCCGCGAAGAAGAACATGTCGAAACAACCGCGCTCGAGCGTCTGGGCGATCTCCTCCCAATACCGAATGGAGTGCCACGGATGACGGATCTTTTCGGGAGGATAGACCCAAGACAATTGCGTATGGGGAGCCGGCGAATAGAGCATGAAACCGGTCAGGTGGAATTTCTCGGGCATCGGGACTCCGTATCGGGATGGCCCTGACTCATTGGACGGGTCTTGTGCGCGTTGACACTATGCTAACTTGCATTGCGACCGGAGAAAAGACTTCTCGTTGCGCCTGGTGCTCGTTGGAACGCGCAGGAGCGGGTTCGAGTCTCCCTTCGCTACGGAAAGGATCCGGGACCATGAACATCGGCTCCGCGACATCCCAAGGGTCGCCGCAGATCGTGCCCTCCAAAGCTGACTGGCACGCCAAGCAGTGGCAGGAAACCGATGAATGGATCTACCGGCTGTCTGCTGATGAGGTTTCTGAGCTGGTTGCAGCCCTCGACCACGCGAAGAGTGCCGGGCTGAGTGGGACCGATGTCCGCCGAGAAGACTTCCCATTGCCGACATTGGGTCCGGTGTTGAATGACCTTGCAACCGAGCTCGCGGATGGCCGCGGGTTCTTCCTCATGCGAGGCTTTCCCGCCCAAGATTTCTCCAAGGAGGACGCGAGCACGGTCTTCTGGGGAGTGGGCACCTACATCGGCAACCCCTGGCCGCAGAACGCGAGCGGCGACGTTCTGGGTGACGTGCGAGATACCGGGCGCAGCATCCTGGATCCCGCCGTACGTGGATATCAGACCAAGGTGCGCCTGCCCTTTCATACGGATGGCTCGGACCTGGTGGGCCTGATGTGCCTGCGTGCCGGAAAATCGGGTGGCTTGAGCAGCATCGTTAGTTCAGTGGCCTGCCACAACGAACTCGCACGCACGGCCCCCGATCTCTTGGAGCGGCACTACCACCCATTCTTCTACGATTGGCGAGGCGAAGAACAACCCGGGACCAACGGGTGGTACGACATGCCGACTTTTACCCTGCATCACGGACGTCTCTTCAACCGCTACATCCGTGGCTTCATCGACAGCGCGCAGCGCTTCGCCGAACTCCCGAGGCATACCGAACTGGACAAGCGCGCCCTGGATGCCCTGGATGCTCTCACGGAGGATCCAAGATTTCGACTCGACATGGATCTGCAACCCGGGGACATGCAGTTCATCAACAACTACGTAATCTTTCACTCCAGAACCGCCTATGAAGATCATGAAGAAGAAGACAAGAAGCGTCACCTGAAGCGACTCTGGTTGTCCACGGACAAATTCGGCGACCGACCAGACACCTTCACCAATCGAGGCTACGACCAATCTTGGTGGTCCAAGAAGAAGGCAGGGTCGTAGTACGCTCCTGAGATTCCCTCCGCTGTGCGGCCATCGGACGTTCGACGCTCCTCGTCGAACGATACCCAGAGGGCACGCGGGCTACGGAATGTCCGATTCCCACTATCGTGATCCGTTGGGAGAATTGAGTTGGCCGAAGCCAGTACAGCGGAAACGCTCACGACGACGGTCGCGATTCTTGGTGCTGGGATTAGCGGCATTGCGATGGGCATGGAACTTCGTCGAGCGGGGATCGATGACTTTACGATCTATGAGAAACAACCCGATGTCGGCGGGACCTGGCTTCGCAACACGTGGCCAGGTCTCCACTGCGACGTGCCGTCGCACATGTACTGCTATTCGTCCGAGCCGAACCCGGACTGGTCGATGATCTACTCCGGCCAGGCGGAGATCCACGCCTACCTCCGATCGTGTGCCGAGAAGCACGAACTGATCGACAAGATCCAATTCAATACGATGATCGACACGGCCCGATACGACGAAGACAAGGGTAGCTGGACCCTCGAAACGGCCGACGGTCAGACTCACACCCACCGCATCCTCGTTTCCGCGACCGGCGGGCTCGCCGAACCGAATCTTCCCAATATCGAGGGATTCGACCTCTTCGGGGGCGAGTGGTGGCATTCGGCCGCCTGGCGCCACGACGTGGACCTGACCGGAAAGCGCGTAGCCGTAGTGGGCAGCGCGGCCAGCGCCGTGACCGTGGTTCCCTCGGTGGCCGACTCCGCCTCAGACGTCTTCGTTTTCTCTCGCTCGCCAAACTGGGTAATGCCCCGCGGCAACGCATTCTATTCCGATGAGGAGAAGGCACAGTTTCGGGACGACGAGACGTGGCACAAACTCCGACGAAAGCAGTATCGAACCTCGATGCTCCTTTACCGCGCATTCAAGCGCCACAAGAAGACCCGGGCCGGTCTCCGATCGGTCGGCCTGCAACACATGGCTGCCGCGATTGACGATCCCGAGCTCATCGAACAATTGACACCGGACTACGAACCCGGCTGCAAGCGCATATTGGTCTCGGACGACTTCTACACCACGCTGGCCAAAGATCATGTGCACCTGGTCCCCCAAGCGGTCGCGGAACTGACCGCTGATTCGGTCGTGGCAGCCGACGGCTCGCACATACCGGTGGACGTCGTCATCTTCTCCACTGGCTACTCGCAAGGAACCAAGCTCGGTGGCCGAGCGGCAGTCGACGTCTTCGGGCGAAACGGCGAACACATTCTCATGGCCCTCGCCAAACGACCGGAGGCCTACCGTGGCTTGGCCGTTCCCGGGTTCCCGAACTATTTCACGGTATGCGGCATCAATGGCGTCGTGGCTTATGCCGCGTTCTTCTTGTCCGCCGAGTTGGGTGCCGGCTACATCAGCCAGCTCACTCGCCGACTGCTAGACGAGCAATTGAGATCGATCGAGGTCGAGGCCGACGCCACGCAGAGCTACAACGCGGAAATCCAAAGCGAGCTCAAGGACATGAGCTGGACCGAGGCGTGCACCAACTTCTACAAGGATGCGTCGGGTCGAGTGCTCGCGTTCTTTCCCGGGACCGTCGGTCGAATGAAGCGAAACCTCCACAGCGTTCACGAACGCGACTTCCGGTTCGAACCGTTCCGCTGATCGGCTTCAAGCCGTTCATCGAGAGGATACCGGCACCGATGGACGAAAATGACCAGGAGGCGACCACACGTTCGAGCCAAGCCTGCAAGGCCGCCACGCGCGGCTCGAGGTCGCCTAGGCGCGGCTGGGCGACCTGTCTGGCGGCGACGACTCTGAGACGATCGTTCGCTCCGAGACGCTCCTGCCCGTTCTCGAAGCTCTCGGGATTGCAGGAGGCGTAGACGATGTCTTCGCGATTCGAGGTGGCCCAGAAGGGCTCACCTTCGTCGCGGTCTCACCAGCGCACCGGGCTCTCAAGGCGGAGCTGGGTCACAGGTCGCGTTCGAGGAGCTTCAAGGCTCGTCTTCAATCGAACACGATGACGCTGCGAGCCGCCTTGCCGGCACGCATCTTGTCGAAAGCCTCGTTGATATCTTCGAGCGCGAATCGGTCTGAGATCATCTCATCGAGTTTCAGCTGACCCGTGAGGTAGAGATCCACATAACGCGGCATGTCGACTCGAAAACTGTTCGAGCCCATCAAAGAAGCGACCAGGCGCTTCTCGGACATCAGGAAGAAGAGTCCCGGGATCTCGATGTTGGCACCCATTGGCATGAGTCCAACCATGACCGCCATCCCGCCCTTCTTGAGCATCCCGACGGCTTGCTCGACAGTCGCCGCCAGCCCGATGCACTCGAAGGCATAGTCGACTCCACCCCCCGTGCTCTCGAGTACCTCCGCGACTGCATCCCCAGCCGACGCGTCGATCGCATGCGTGGCGCCGAGAGAGTTCGCGAGATCGAGCTTCCAGCTCTCTGTGTCGACTGCAATGATCCGCGACGCGCCGGCGATCCTGCACCCCTGTATCGCCGAAAGCCCCACGCCTCCGCACCCGATTACGACACAGGTCGAGCCCGGACGGACCTTCGCCGTGTTCAGAGCAGCCCCGACGCCTGTGGTCACGCCGCATCCGATCAGAGCCGCCCGGTCCAGCGGTACGTCCTCTCGGACCTTCACGAGTGCGTTCTCGTGCACCAGCATTTGCTCCGCGAAGGCCGAGAGATGCGCGAACTGCGCGATCTCGACGCCATCTTTCGTCAATCGAGGCGGGTCGCCTTCCGCGCGCTTCGTCGCCTCGCCGCCGCAGAGATTGGGACGGCCCGTCGCACAGAACTCACAGTTTCCACAGAAGGCCGACAAGCAGCCAATCACCGGATCGCCCTTGCGAACAGCGGTCACCTCGCTTCCAACCGCCTCGACGATGCCCGCGGGCTCGTGGCCAAGAATGACGGGCGGGGCCAGCGGAAGCCCGCCATCGATCACGTGCAGGTCGCTGTGGCAAACCCCCGTCGCCTTCGTCTGAACGAGAACTTCTCTCGGACCCGGCTTCGAAACTTCGACGTCCTCGATTTCGAGGGGAGCCTTCCAGGCGCGCATTACGGCTGCCTTCATGTCTTTCCTCCTCCTTCTTTTTCTCCCTTCGGGCCTACCCGGCCCCGGGTGTCGATACGGCATTTCCGATCGGTTGTCATCGTGTAGCATAAGGCATCCTCCGCACGATGCGGAGTCGAGAATAGCCGGCAAGAGATCCCGGAGGGTCTCACTGCCGTCACCCCCTTTCGGAGGACCGATGAGCGCTTCTTCCCAATCTCCCACCCCCCCGAGAACCCCGAAGTGGATCGAGAGCTTCAACCCCGAGGTCGCCCGGGGCTTCCTCAACACCAACGACAAGATGACGGGGCTACCCGGCTTCCTCGGAGTCCGCTTCGTGGACTTCTCACCGGGCCGCGTACTGGCGGAAATGGAGGTCAAGCCCGATTTGCTCACGCCTTTCGGGAACATGCACGGTGGCGTGCTTTCCGCCCTCTGTGACCACATCCTCGGATGCGTCTGCTACCCGCACATGAAGCCCGGGCAATGGGCGGCCACCATGGAGTTCAAGCTCAACCTTCTCGCACCCGTGAGCAAGGGGACGGTCAGCGCCGAGGCCCGACTCCTCTCAATGACACGCTCCACGGCTGTCGTCCAGATCAACATCGAGAACGAGGGTCGAGACGTGTGCGCGGCGCAAGGATCCGTCCTGATCCGCGACGCCAAGCGCTAGCAGCATGGGCATCGCAACCGAGGCGTTCGACAAGCGTGATGGAGATGCCAGGTGAGCGCGCTCGAGGAACGCGTGCGGGCCCTCGAGGATCGTGATCGAATTCGCGAGCTGACGACTCGATACTGTCACGCCATCGCGAGGGCGGAAGCGGCGGCCATTGTCGATCTCTTCTGCGAAGACGGTGTCTTCGAGATGGGCGAGCGCACGGTTCGCGGGCGAAGTGAACTCGAAGCGTTCTACGGGGCCGTCTCGGATGCGCCTCCCATCCCCTTCATCCAGAATCACGTCATCGAACTCGACGGCGACCTGGCGACGGGGCTCTGCTCGGTGGAGATTCGCCTCGTCCAGCAAGGCGAGGCCTACACCGCGGCGGGTTGGTACGACGATCGCTATCGGCGGGAAGGAGATCGCTGGCGATTCTCGCATCGTCTTTTTCACGTCTTCCATTGGGTGCCCTTGGCGAAAGGCTGGGCGTGAGCAACAACTTCCTCGTATCCGAGCGGTAGCCTGTCCGTCCTCGACACGCCACGGCGGTGGCGTCTAGATAGAGCAGCGCCTTGCCGCGACTTGTCCGCCCTCGATCCGAACTCCGGAGCCCTCACGCTTCGAGACCCGCTCGCCGATTGTGACGGACAACCGCCGCTCATCCGCAGCAATCCTGGACAACTACTGCTTGCCGACTTCCGGGAGATCCACCGAGGCCGAGCCCGGCTCGGAACCGTTCGAGGACGGTTGGTCAGCCCGCGGAGCGGAGTCGGTAGTGGATCGGCATGTGCTTGATCCCGCCGACGATGCTCGATTGGAGCCTCTCGATGGGGCCAGTCAGCTCCACGTGCTCGAGCCGCTCGATCAGGTGACGGAAGATCACCTGAAGCTCGAGTCGCGCGACATGAGCGCCGAGACAGAAGTGTTCCCCGATCCCGAACGCGATGTGGCGATTCGGTGATCGATCGGCCAGGAATGTGTCAGGTGCCTCGAACACATCGGCGTCGCGATTGGCAGAGGGGTAGAAGAGCACCATCCGATCGCCTGCTTTGACTTGCTGTCCTCGGATCTCCGTGTCCTCGACAGCCGTTCTGCAGAAGTGGATGACGGGCGATGTCCAGCGCAAGATCTCCTCGACGAGTGGCTTCAGGAGCTTCGGGTTGCTCCGCACCTTCTCGAGTTCGTCGGGATTCTCGATCAGTGCAAGCATTCCGCCGCTCGTAGCGTTGCGAGTAGTCTCGTTACCAGCGACGACCAGCAGCATATAGAAGGAGAGAAGCTCGAAGATCGGCAGGGACTCGCCGTTGACCTTCGCGTTCGCGAGAATGCTCACCAGATCGTCGCGCGGGCTCTTCCTGCGATCTTCGGTCATCGCGTTGAAGTACTCGAAGAGCGCCAATCGGGAGGCCTGCATCGTTTCGATCGGCGTCTTGCCCTCTTCGCAGTACTCGGGGTCCGCCGCGCCGATCGTTCGGTTCGTCCAGTGGAACAGAAGCTCCCAGTCTTCT
>JAJDAN010000088.1 GCA_029261855.1 Deltaproteobacteria bacterium | reverse complement strand
GCAGCCGCGTATCCCACTGCAGAACAGCAACGCCGGTCGGTGATGTCGACGTCGACCCAAACGAGCAACTGATGCCAGCGAGTCATTCCGCAGTGGCCCCACCGCGCCCCGCCGCGGAGTTCTTGCCGGGTTCTTGCCAGGGCTCCGCCGCGCCATCAGGCTAGATACACGTACACCAGGGTGCCGTGGAGAGCGGGTTTCTTCGCTCCCTCGACGTCGACCGCCACACCGAAGGCGACACGGGCGCCGCCCGTGGGCAGGCCGCGGTAGCTCTTGATCGTGGCGCGCAGGCGCACGCGCGCGCCTGCCGGCACAGGGCTCGTGAGCCGCAGCTTCTCTATTCCCGAGTTCACGACGTTGCCCAGCTGCTCGATCTCGAGCAGGTCGCCGAGGAGCTTCGGGACGAGGGAGAGGGTGAGATAGCCGTGGGCGATCGGGCCCTCGAACGGCGATTCGCGCCGCGCGCGGTCGACATCGATGTGGATCCACTGATGGTCCCCGGTCGCGTCCGCGAACTGCTGGATGCGGTCCTGGGACACGACTTCCCATTCCGTCTCGCCCAGTGGCTGGTCGACGAGGTCCTTCAGGGATTCGATGTTCGGAACGATGGTCCGGGTCATTCGGCTGTCATTCTTCTGGGGCTCGGCTCGTGAGCTGGCAGAAGTAGAGATTCATGCGCCTGGCCAGGTCCACGTCTCGTTCTGTGATGCCGCCCGCATCGTGGGTGGTGAGGTGGACCCGAACACGATTGTAGACGTTGAACCATTCGGGATGGTGATTGGCGGCCTCGGCGGCGAGCGCGACCCGGCTCATGAAGCCGAAGGCCGCGTTGAAGTCGTCGAAGACGAACTCGCGGTAGAGCTTCTCCTGGTCGATCCCCCAGCCGGGAAGCTTCGCGAGGGTCAGGTCGAGGGCGTCGCCCGCGATGGGAGCGGCGGCCACCTTCAGTCCTTGTCCTGGTGGATGGCCCGCACGAAGGCGTCGAAGAGCGCGCTGCGGATCCGTTCGCGGTCGGCGTTCTGGTACACCTTGCGGAAGGCCTTGAGCGGGATGATCCCCTTCGCCATCGAGCGGTGCCCGCCACCGACGCCGAGTCCTTCCACCACGGCACGCACGACTTCACCCGCGGCGCGCACGTAGCCCACGTTGCGCACCGAGAAGACGAGATCGGTGCCGACGATGCCCGCGGCGACCGCCCACTCGGCACCCTCCGCCTGGAGCGCCATGTCCGCGACCTGGGGGATCACGTCCTCACGCACGCGACCGAGCACGAGGACGTGGATGCCGTCTCTCACTTCGGTTCGCGACAGCGCGCGGCCGAGGGCCCGCAACCCGTCGACGGGAAGAGCCGGCCGTTCGATGCGTTGCAGCAGGGCTGGACTGTGGTTCGCATGCAGGTACGCGAACGACTGCATGTCGCGCTTGCTGGTCTGGCGTCCGAGGTACTGGGTGTCGCTCTTGATGCCGTAGAGCAGGCCCGTGGTGAGCCCGGTGCTCGGCTCCATGCCGGCGGCGCGCAGGTACTCGGTCAGGATCGTCGACGTTGCGCCGTAGCTCGGACGGATGTCCCGGATGATGGCGTCGTAACCGGTGCGCTCGGGGTGGTGGTCGATGACGACGTCCACGGACCGCACGCGCGCGGGGGCGTTGTCACCGAACACGTTGGGCTGGACGTCCACCAGAGCGAGCCCGTCGAACTCGTCCAGCTCGTCGGGGGTGATGACGCGCACCTCGAGGCCGAGCGCCTGGACGAGCGCCTTGTTCTCGGGGCGCTGCACCGGTCCGAAGGAGATCAGCGGCGCGGTGGGCCTTTTGCGGCCGAGGAGCGCGCGCAGGGCGAAGCCACAGGCGATGCCGTCGGGGTCCGGGTCCGGCTGCAGCAGGATTCCGACCTTCTCGCGCGGGTCGAGCAGCTTGCGGATCTCGACGACGCGATGCAGGTTGGCCAGGTGGTCGAAGTCCTCGTCGATGTCGTCCCGGATCAGGGTCTTGAGGCCCGTCCGCCGCAGGCAGGGGTGGTCCGGCAGGTCGTCTTCGGTGAGGGCGTCGGTGAGGAGCAGGACCGGCGAGTCGGGTGACACGGCGGCGATGGCGGGCACCGCAGCTCGGATCCAAGGGCCGTCGTCCGTTGCCAGCGCATACTCGTCGTCGTGCTCAGGACCGATCTTCAGGAACGCCTCGGGGGTGAGACCGCCCTGCAGGATACGGAACCCCGCCGGCCGAGCCCGCGACTCCTTCTCCCGCGGGACCCAATACAGCTCTTCGTTGTCTGCCGCGCCGATGCGAGCCCATAGCCGGGCCGTCTCCGCGCCGTCGCAGACGATGATGCGGCGTCCCACTGTGCTCTCCCGCGTTGCCCCACGCGAAGGCCGCGCTGGCGTTCCTGTACGCGTTGCTGAGATCTTCCGCCGCACCGGACGGCGCGGCCATGAGGCGGGCCGAGGATAGCCGGCGGTCGACATCGCCGGCCACCAGTCTCGACCCCCGAGGTCAATTCCCTCGCTCGCCCGGGAGCTTTCGTGCTGTACTTGCGCCCATGCCCGACGACACCGCGAGCGACGAGCCCATCGTCCTCGAGATCACCGACGCCCTCGATCTGCACCACTTCCACCCGTCCGAGCTGCTCGACGTCGTGGACGCCTACCTGGACGCCGCGCTCGAGCGCGGCATCACCGAGGTGCGACTCATCCACGGACGCGGAAAGGGCGTCCAGCGAGCACGCGTTCAGCGCTTCCTCAGCATCGACGACCGGGTGGACCACTACGAGGAGGCACCTCCCGGCCGTGGCGGGTGGGGAGCGACGCTCGCGTTCCTGAAGCCGCTCACGCAGCCACCGTCGCCGGAACCAGACGGCTGAACACCCATTCGTTGGGGATTGGCCAGATTGTGTCGCTGGCACGCGAGGAGTAAGTTTCCGGGGTACGTCGAGCCGACGACGTGAGGACTGAGGTCCCGCCTTCACCGACTCGAAATCGTCAGCGGGTCGGCGTACGGAGTGCCGACGTCGGTGAGGGAGGGCGGAAATTCGCGATTGCGGATTGCCTCGGCCGGGCCCGCCTGAGAAGGTCCGGCCGGACGGCCGCACGCCGATCGCGAACAGTTGGCGCGGGAGGCCTTTTCAGACTCGGGAGCTTCCAACAGACAAGGTGCGAAGACCGAGGGGAGGTCGCTCCGGCCGGTCACGGGCGCAGCGGCAGCGAGTCCCCGAGATCCTTCTCGAACGAATTCGAGCGAGCAGGCACTTCGCAACCGCCGACAGGCAAAGCCCCGTCTGAGAACTGGAAAGGTCCCCGCCACCTCAGCCCCGTCGCGTTTGGGGAGCTACGGGAGCGCCGGGAACGGAGTCCGGCCCAACCCGGTGTTTTCGCAGGCTTTCCACCGGCTGTGCCTGTGGCTAGACTCCTCCTCTCGCGTTGGCGCGTTTTGCGCGTCTCGCGCGCGCGTTTCGCAATTCCGGAGGGGTCCATCCAACCATGCCCGTCGTGCTGATTCCGACCGCCTATCGTGCCCCCACCCAGGGCAAGGCCGAGATCCAGGTCGAGGGGACGACGGTCGCCGCGTGTCTGCAGGCCGTCGAGGACGCACACCCGGGCTTCCGCGAGCTGGTGCTCGACCCCAAGGGCAGCCTCCATCCCTTCGTGAAGCTCTTCGTCAACGAAGAGCAGCTCGGAGGGGACGCACTCGACACGCTCCTTGCCTCCGACGATCGCCTCGAGGTTCTCGCGGCGATCGCCGGCGGTTGAGTTCAATCCCAGATCCACAGGAGAAGATCCAATCATGGCCGGACCGGAAGGCGATCGACTCATTCGCGTCGACATGACGACCCAGACTGCAACCACCGAACCCTATCCGGACGAGTGGAAGCTGCTCGGCGGCCGTGGACTGTCGGCAAAGATCCTGCTCAAGGAATGTGATCCGAAGTGTGATGCGCTCGGACCCGAGAACGTGCTCGTGATGGCACCCGGTGTCATGAGCGGGACGGCAGCTCCGACCTCGGGGCGCATCTCCATCGGCGGCAAGAGCCCGCTGACGGGCGGCATCAAGGAAGCGAACGCCGGTGGCAACCCGGGCCAGGACCTGATGAAGCTCGGCGTGCGGGCCATCATCGTCACGGGCAAGCCCGCCGATGGCAACAAGCGCTATGGGCTCGAAGTCGACGGTGAGGGCGTGCGCGTCGTGGAAGCCGACGAGTACAAGGGCATGTGGAATTACGCGCTCTGTGAGAAGCTGCTGGCCAAGCGCGCGAAGACCGCATCGGTCATCTCCATCGGTCCCGCCGGCGAGCTCCAGCTCTCGGGCTCCTCGGTCGCTTGTACCGACCAGGACAAGGAGCGTCGCCCGGCGCGTCACGCAGCACGTGGCGGTCTCGGAGCGGTCATGGGCAGCAAGGGTCTGAAGTGGGTCTGCGTCGACCCGGGCAAGGCCCGCCTGCGAGGCGCCGCAGAGAACAAGGCCTTCAATGCGACCAACAAGGACTACACGAAGACGTACCGCGAGGGTCCCCAGATGTTCCAGTTCGGCACCAGCTCCGTCGTGCCTGTTGCGAACATGCTGAACACCTTCCCGTACAAGAACCGCACCGAAGGCCAGTCGCCGGACGCCGACAACCTGTCCGGCGCCAAGATCGTCGAGAGCTTCGAGACGCGCGGTGGCGGCATGCACAACTGCATGACCGGTTGCATCGTGCAGTGCTCGAACATCGTCCACGACAAGGACGGCAACTACAAGACGTCGGCCCTCGAGTTCGAGACCCTCACCCTGCTCGGCGCGAACTGCGCGGTCCAGAGCTGGGACGAAGTCGCGGATCTCGACAGGCTCTGCGACGAGTTGGGTCTCGACACCATCGAGGCGGGCGCCGCGCTCGCCGTCCTGATGGATTCGGGAGGCATGGACTGGGGCGACTCCGAGGCGATGAAGAAGGTCCTGAAGGAGGTCGCGGACGGCACCGAGCTGGGCACGGCGATCGGCAACGGCGCCGTGGCCACCGGCAAGCTGCGGAAGCACAAGCGTGTTCCGCACGCGCGGGGTCAGGCGATCCCGGCCTGGGACCCCCGGCCCCTCAAGGCCACGGGCGTCACCTACGCAGCCGGCCCCATGGGCGCCGATCACACGGCTGGCCTGATCGTCAATCCGGGCATGCCGGCGGACGAGTTTGCACGGGCTTCCCAGGAATGCCAGCTCGTCAATGCGGTCTGCGATTCGTCGGGCTTCTGCCAGTTCCTGCAGCCGACCCTCGACGACATCCGCAACTACTACTCGATGCTCTACGGCGAGGAAATCAGCCGCGACCAGATCGCGGACCTCGGCTGGGACTGCCTCGAGGACGAGTGGAAGTTCAACAAGCTGGCCGGCTGGAAGGCCGAGGACGACACGCTGTCGGACTGCCTGATCGAAGAGGGGATCGGGCCGGACCATGCACTCAAGTTCGATGTCGATGCCGCGACCATCGCGGCCTCGAAGGTGCGCTTCCCGGCTCGGGAAGAGCTCTTCGTGATGAAGGCGTCGGGCTGATCGAGGCAGGCGTCCCAAAAGGACGCCTGTCGAAGTGATACTCGGGCAGGGAGGCCGCGGCTTCCCTGCCCGACGACGTTCGGGAGTCTCCCCGGAGCACCTGGCAGTCGGGAGCACCTGGAACTCGCGAGCACCTGGAACACGGGAGTACCTGGAAGGGGTCATGCGCGACGTTCGCATGAGAGGCTTCGCGGAACGCGCCGACGTCGAGCAGGTGGAGGCCTGGCTCGCGTCCCACACGCACGCGCTCGAGTCGGAACCGGTCCCGCTGCTCGAGTGTGCCGGCCGCGTATTGTCGCAGGACGTGACGTCCACGCACGCGGTGCCGGGCTTTCCGCGCTCGGCGATGGACGGCTATGCGGTGCGTGGAGAGGACAGCTTCGGCGCGTCGGAATACGACCCGATCCCGTTCGCCGTGTTGGGTCTCGCCCTGCCGGGCAAGCCGTTCCCCGGCCGGGTCGGCCCGCGCGAGGCCGTTCGCATCATGACGGGCGCGCCGGTGCCGGAGGGCGCCGACGCCGTGGTGATGGCCGAGGTCTGTGACGAACGCGACGGGCGCGTCGCGGTCGGGGACGCCGTCGCGCCGCTCAAGAACGTGGGCGCCGTGGGCGAGGACATCGCGGTGGGCGACCTCGTGCTCCGCGCCGGGCGACGGCTGCGTCCTCAGGACGTCGGCCTGCTGTCGTCGATCGGTCGCGCACGGGTTCCGTGTGTGAGACGCCCGCGCGTGCGTCTGGTGGTGACCGGCGACGAGCTTCTCCCGGCGGGCAGCGAACCCGGGGGTTCGCGCATCGTGGACAGCAACTCGGTGGTGCTGCGCGCCCTGGTGGATCGCGACGGCGGAGACGCCCTGCCCTTCGAGATCCTGAAGGACGACCCGGACACGAT
Organism: Deltaproteobacteria bacterium; assembly: GCA_029261855.1. Classification (GTDB taxonomy): domain Bacteria; phylum Myxococcota_A; class UBA9160; order UBA9160; family UBA4427; genus JAJDAN01. The sequence goes on along the minus strand of JAJDAN010000088.1, from coordinate 153,644 downwards.
CCGCCAGGTGCTGCGACAGGACGACGCTGATCTGGTCCTGGTTTCCGGCGGAAGCTCCGTCGGTCAGGAAGACCATGCGCCGCGGCTGTTGGCCGAACTCGGCGAGCTCGCCTTCCACGGCATCTCCATGCGTCCGTCGAGCCCGGCAGGTGTCGGCCGCATTGGCGAGCAGTTCGTGTTCCTGCTGCCCGGCAATCCCGTGAGCTGCTTGTGTGCCTACGAGTTCTTCGCCGGGCCCACGCTTCGCGCCCTGGGAGGACGTCCGCGCACCTGGCCTCATCGCCGCGCGCGGCTGCCGCTGGGGCGCAAGATCGCTTCCGCCGTCGGGCGGACGGACTACGTGCGCGTCGCCGTCGAAGCGGGCAAGGCGGTACCCTTGGCCACGTCGGGGGCCTCCATCCTGTCGTCGACGGTTCGCGCGTCCGGGGCCGTGATCGTGCCGCGCGGTCTCGAGGGCATGCCCGAGGGAGCCGAGGTGGAGGTCCTGCTCTACGACGAAGATCCGGGAGAAGAATCGCTTTGAAGCAGAGCCAGTTCCTCGAGGTGCTCGATCGCGACGAGGCCGAACGACGCTGGCGAGCGGTCGTCGACGCGTCGCCTCGGAGCGTCGAAGAGGTTGCGCTCGAGGACGCCCTGTCGCGCGTGCTCGCCGAGGACGTACGATCGGAGGTCGACGTTCCCGGCTTCGACCGGTCGAACATGGACGGCTTCGCGGTGCATGCCGCGGATACCTACGGCGCTTCGGAGGAGGAGCCCGTGGTGCTCCGCCTCAACGACGAGACGATCCCGACCGGGATCGCGCCGGAGATCGAGGTGCTGGCGGGAACGGCGACGTCGATCGCAACCGGCGGCATGCTGCCGCGCGGCGCGGACGCCGTCGTGCCCGTGGAGCACACCGACGGGGCAACGGACGAGGCGGGCGGGCCGATGGTCATCGTGCGACAACCTCGGGTTCCGGGGGCCGCAGTCTCGTTCGCTGGCACCGACATGGGGAGCGGCGAGACGGTGCTGTTCGCGGGCACGCGACTCACGTCGCGAGAAACGGGACTGCTCGCGGCCATCGGCCGCGCGACGGTACGCGTCTACCGACGCCCGCGTGTCGCGATCCTCTCGACGGGTGACGAGATCGTGCAGCCCGGCGAAGTCATGCGCCCGGGACTGGTCCATGACAGCAACGGCCGTATCCTCGCGGACGCCGTTCGCGAGCTGGGCGGTGAGCCCGACTTTCGCGGCGCGTTCCGCGACGACGTCGCCGCGCTGCGCGAGGCGCTCGTCGGCGCGCTCGAGACGGCGGACATGGTGCTGCTCTCCGGTGGGACATCGAAGGGTGAAGGCGACCTGAACGGGATCGTCGTCGGAGAGCTCGAGCCCGGCGTCATCGTCCACGGTGTGGCGCTCAAGCCCGGCAAGCCGATCTGCCTCGCCGCGGACGGCACGCGGCCAGTGGTCATCCTCCCGGGCTTTCCGACCTCGGCGATCTTCACCTTTCACGAGTTCGTCGCGCCCGTCCTGCGTTCGATGGCGGGCGTAGCCGCGGCGCGGCGCGAAACGCGTCGCGCGCGACTCGCCCTGAAGGCGAATTCCGAAAAGGGTCGCCTCGAGTACCTGCTGGTGGGGCTCGTCGAACGCGGGGACGGCGAGCTCGCCGCCTATCCCATGGGCAAGGGAAGCGGGAGCGTCACGAGCTTCAGTCGCGCGGACGGCTTCGTGCGCATCGGTCGCAACACCGAGATCGTCGAGGCGGACACGCCGGTCGAAGTCACCCTGATCGGACGAGAGGTGCCGGTCGCGGATCTCGTCGTCATCGGAAGCCACTGCGCGGGCCTGGACATCATCGCGAGTGCGCTCTCGCGCGAGGGGTTCACCATCAAGCTGCTCGCGGTGGGAAGCGGAGGTGGACTCGCCGCCGCTCGTCGCGGTGAGTGCGACGTGGCTCCGATCCACCTGCTCGACCCCGAGACGGGCGTCTACAACGAACCGTATCTCGAAGAAGGCATGCGTCTGCTGACCGGGTACCAGCGCATGCAGGGCGTAGCGACGCGTCCCGACGAAGATCGCGACGTCGAAGCGCTGCTCGAGGATTCGAACCTGAGAATGGTCAATCGCAATCGCGGTGCGGGAACCCGCGTCTTGATCGACGGACTCCTCGGCGACCGAAGACCGCCTGGCTTCGCCTACGAACCGAAGTCCCACTACGCCGTGGCGGCCGCGATCAGCCAGAAGCGCGCCGATTGGGGGGTCACCATCGAGACCGTCGCGTCCCAGGCGGGCCTGCGCTTCCGTCCGCTGCGAGCGGAGCACTACGACTTCGTCGTACCCGAGGCGCGCTGGGAGCGTCCCGCTGTCGTCGCGCTGAGGCGCCTGCTGGCGCCTGGGAGCCCCCTGCGGGACGCACTTCATGCGCAGGGCTTTTCGTCCGAAACGCCCTCCTAGTGGCCCAGGTGAGTGGCCCCGGGCGCGAGCGCGTTGCTCGCGCCAGATGCCCACGATAGCCTCCCGGAACGCGATGCCCGGCAAGTATCCAAGTCCGCAGCGTGCAGCGACGCCCTACGTGAACGACAGCGTTCCAGAGCCGTCGCTCGTCCGCATCGCGACTACCCCGAAGAGACCTTCCTATCGGCAGGTCCCGGTCCCGTTGCGGGTCTGGTAGGAGTCCCCTTGTCCGTCGTTTCCGCCTTGCTCCTGATCGTCGCGTGTCTCGTGGCTTCGGCCTTCTTCTCGAGCAGCGAGACGGCCCTCTTCCGGCTGCGGCAGCACGACCTCGAGGAAGAAGTCGAGAACGGACATGGTCCGTCGGCTGTGGCCGTTCGAGATTTGATGTCTTCCACGTCGCGGCTGCTCGTCACGATCCTGCTCGGCAACAACATCGCCAACATCCTCGGCGCGTCGGTGGCGTCCGCTCTTGCGGTTCGCTTGTTCGGCATCGAGCTCGGTATCACGATCGCGACCTTCGGGATGACCCTGGCCGTGCTCATCGCCAGCGAGATCATCCCGAAAGCGGTCGCGGCGCGACATCCGCTCGGCGTCACCCGCATCGTCGGTCTCCCGCTCTATCTCCTGCACCAGTTACTTCGCCCGGTCCACGCGCTGTTCGACCGCGTACTCGAGCCGCTGGTCGCGCGGGTGACGGGTGGCCGGGACAGTGACCAGGCGCTCTCGTCCGAAGAGGTGCTGCGCCTGGCGCGGATGGCCAGAGACGGGGAAGAACAGGGAACGCCCCTTGCCATCATCGGCGCCACCTCGGCCGCGGCGGAGATGGACGTCAACGAGATCATGGTGAAGCGCACCGAGATCGTCGCCTATCCCGTCAGCATGACCGCCGAGGACCTGCTCGAGAAGCTGCTCGACGAGCGCTACACGCGTGTTCCCGTCTACCAGGAAAGCATCGACGACGTGCTCGGCATCGTACACATGAAGGACGTCGTCAAGCTCGCCAAGACGGGCTCGGAGACGAACGGTGACCTGCAGAGCATCCTCAAGCCGATCCTGCGCGTGCCCGAGCGCAAGCCCATCCTGCGGCTGCTCGCCGAGATGCAGCGGTCCTTCTGCCACATGGCGCTCGTCAAGGACGAGTTCGGCATCACCCTGGGCCTGGTCACCCAGGAGGACATCCTCGAGGAGATCGTGGGCGAGATCCGCGACGAGTTCGACCTCGAAGAGCTCCTGACGGTTCGCAAGCTGCCCGGGAACGTCTACGAAGTGCTCGGTCGCGTGAGCGTGCTCGACTTCAACCGCGAGTCCGGCTGGGAGCTCTCGGCCGAGAAGGGAGACACCCTGGGCGGTCTCTTCTTCAACACGCTGGAACGCTCGCCGCGACGCGGCGACAAGGTCATCGTCGGCGACTACGAGCTGACCTGCGCCGACGTATCGGGAAGCCGCATCACGCGTATTCGGGTGTCGGAGCGAGACGTTGGCGAGAGCCAACAAGTCGGCTGATCGGGTGCGCTGCTAGCCCCAATTCGTCATTGTCGCAGTACAGCGCGCGCCGGGTTTCCGCTGAACCTTACGGATCCCGCTTCCCGGGCGGTTCTCGTCGAGAGCGCGACAACCTCACACCGGTGAACTCGAGTGGCAAGAGCCAAATCGCCGCGCGAGACGGAGCGTCGCGCGATTCCGGGCGCGAATTGGGGTCGCGCCCGGATCCGCATGACGGATCAGGGCTAGAATCCGCCCCGATGACGGAGCCTCTCTCGGATTCCCAGCGGACGGATCTGGCGGGAACCACCCGGCGATTGCTGATGTCTCGCATTCGAATGGTCATGATCGGCGTCGGATCGATCGCGGCCGTTCTCGTGGTCGGCACCTGGCTCGTGGACGAGGGGGAGATCGTCAAGATCACGACCCTCGACGAGATGGGTCGGGACCATGAGACCGAGCTGTGGATCGTCGACCTTCCCTCCGGTTCGTGGCTGCGTGCCGGAACGCCGGAAGTCGAGTGGCTCGCCCGTGTCCGCGCGAACCCCGACATCGTGGTCGAGCGAGGCGGAGAAGACCGACGCTATCGCGCGGTTCCGGAGACGTCGTCCGAGATCCGGCATGAGATCGACCGTGCCATGAGCGAAAAGTACGGGGCCGTCGACCGCTTCTGGGCGCGCGTTTCGGACCATGCGCAGACCGTGCCGATCCGGCTCGTTCCGGTTCGGGACGAGTCGGATCAAGGTCCTCTAGAGCGAGAGGCACCCGACGTCTCGCACTGACCCTCTCATGGAGATCCGCATCGACAGTCTGGCGGCCGGCGGAGACGGGGTCGGGCGCGACGAAGGCGGACGCGTGGTCTTCGTTCCGCTGACGGCACCCGGCGATCGCGTGCGCGTACGCATTGTCGAGGGCCGCAAGCGCTTCGCGCGCGCGGAGCTGGTGGAGGTCCTCGAGGCGAGCGACGACCGGGTGGACCCGCCCTGCAAGGCCTTCGGACGTTGCGGGGGCTGTGCGTGGCAGCACCTGGCCTACCCCGCGCAGGTGTCAGCCAAGGGGGCGATCGTCGCGGACGCCCTGCGCCGCATCGGGCGCTTCGACGTCGCCCCGTCCGTGCCGACGACGGCCTCGCCGGAGGCCTACGGCTACCGGGTGCGCACGCGCCTCGTTCAACAGGGAACGAGGCTGGGCTATCGCATGCAGCGGTCCCACAGCATCTGCGTCGTCGACACCTGCCCCGTGCTCGATCCCCGCCTGCAAGCGGTGCTCGGTGTGGATCGGGACCCGTCTTCTCCTGCTTCCTCTGCTTCCGGTCAAGAGTGGGAGGCGGCCGTGGGCAGTGCCGGGAAGGTGCGCGCGCAGCGGACGGACGTCCCGGGTGCGGCAGTCGATCAGCGCGTCGGAGAGGACCTGCTTCGGATCTCGCACGGCGTCTTCGCCCAGGCGAACGGACTTCTGGTCGAACCCCTGGTGCAAGCGGTGCACGGGCACGCGGCGCCGCGCGGGCGAACCCAGGTGAGTTGCGTCGAGCTCTATTCCGGTGCGGGACTCTTCACCATGGGCTTGTCTCGTCGCTTCGATCAGGTGTGGGCCGTCGAATCCCATCCCGGTGCGGTCGTCGACCTTCGCTTCAACCTGGAGCGAGCCGGACGAAGCAACGTCCGCGTCGAAGAGGGCAGCGTCGAGTCCGTGCTGCCGAGGCTCGGCGTCTCCGGCCCGGACCTGCTGGTGCTCGATCCGCCGCGCGCGGGCGTGAGCCCCGAAGCGCTGCAATCGATCCTCGCGCTCGCGCCGCACCGCATCGTCTACGTGTCCTGCGACCCGGCGACCCTGGCGCGCGACCTCGCTCGCCTGCGGGACGACGGCTACCGCCTCGTTCACGTCGAGGCCTTCGACCTCTTCCCGCAAACCCCCCACGTCGAGTCACTCGCCACGCTCGAGCGCGCGCGGCCCTGACTGAGGCCCCGACTGCGGGCCCTGACTGCGGCCCTGAAACTGCGGCCCGGAAACTGCGGGCCCTGAAACTGCGGCCCGAAACGGGAGTTCGATCCCCGGATCAGGGCTCGATCAGTCCGTGGCGCAGGGCGTAGCGCACCAACTCCGTCGCCTTTCGCACGCCTAGCTTGCGCATCAGGCTCGTCCGGTGCGCCTCGACGGTCTTGGTGCTGATGGACAACTCACTCGCGACTTCCTTGGCCGACATGCCCTCGGCGATCAGGTGCAGCACCTCGCGCTCGCGCGTCGAGAGGACGGAGAACGGCTCCTGGCTTCGCGATTGCGGAGTTCGCAGCTGCTCGACGATTTCGCGGGCAACGACCGGACTGAAGTAGCTGCCGCCCTTGGTCACGGCTCGAATCGCGGTCACGATCTCCGCCGCGCGTCCGTTCTTCAGTACGTAGCCGTCGGCGCCCAGGGAGATTGCGCTCTGGATGAAGGGCGCATCGCCGTGTACCGAAAGCAGAACGACCTTCACGTCTGGATACTGGGTGCGCAGGCGCTCGAGGGTTTCGAGCCCTCCCAGGCGAGGCATCGAGATGTCGAGCACGACGACCTGCGGCTTGTGCTCTTCGACCTGCTGCAGCACTTCGCGGCCGTCGCGTGCCTCCCCGATGACCTCCAGATCGGACTCGGCATCGAGCAGGCGCCGGAGTCCCTCACGGACGATGCCGTGGTCGTCGGCTACGAGGATCGAGGTCATCGGGCAAGCTTACCGCTCGTGACAACGGCGACCAATGAGCTTCGTGAGGTGTGTGCAGCGACGACCGGCTCGTCGCTCTTCAAACGGGCTGTCTCTGGCGGCTCTCAGACCGACTGGGGCGACCAGGGTGAGTTGGGAACCGACTGGAGATCGATTGAGGGTCAAGGGGCTGGTTGCTCCGGTCAGCCTGCTAGGATCCTCGTCGCGAACGCTTCTGGGGGGCTCCCGTGCTGCGCTCGAACCCCTGCGATACGCAACGGTCTCCCAACCAACGGAGCCGCTTCGTCCTGTACGTCGAGGGACCGAGCGACAGCGACATCCTGAGGAGCTGGGCGCGCCTCCTGTCCCCGCGTCTGTCGAAGACCGTCGCGGAGACTGCGGTGATCCTCGGCGGGCGGCGGCCGGCGAGAGCAGTCGCCCACTTCCAGGAGATCCTCGGCGAAGCGCGCGATGCCCGGGGGATCTGCGTTCTGGACCGGGACGGACACGACGACACCGGCGAACTCGGGGGCGGCGCGCCGGAAGGGCTCGAGTTCTACACCTGGCGCCGCCGACACATCGAGAGCTACCTGCTGGTTCCCACGGCCATGCGCCGCTGCATGCGGATGCCTCCCAGTGACCCGCGACTGGCAGAGATGCTCTTCGACCTGCCCTTGAGCGAGGGGGAGGGAGAGGGCGCTCGCGAGGAGCACCTGCGGGAGCTCGACGCCAAGCGGCTGCTGGCCCAGAAGTCGACGCTTGCGCGCGAGCTGGGAACCTCCCTGTCCCCGGCGCGGATCGCCCGCTGCATGAGCCGCAGCGATCTGCACGAGGACGTGATCGATCTGATGGGTCGTCTGGGCGCCGCGTCGGAGTCAGATCGCAGCTAGGAGCCTGACCCAAGACGCAGTCTTGGGGAGAGAGGCGACGACGCAAAGGTCGCCAGACCGCAGCTAGCTGGCGAAGCCGTAGGCTTCGCTTGCGCCGGAAGTCGAAGTTCCAAGACTCCGTTTCCAAGAAGCAGTCGTCAGACCGCTGCCGGGCTCAGCGATCGATGGCGTCGTGGAGGATCGGCGACGGGACCACCGTGCCCAGCCGCCTTGCCTCTCGCAGCTCCCGCCAGAGGCTGATCGCGCGGCCGACGAACAATGAGCCGACCAGCGCGTGCATCACTGCGAAGATCGTGTTCGTCCAGAGAGCGAACGCGATCAGGGCTTCGCGGCTCCCGTAGTCGCCGAACAGCGTCGACCAGGCGATCTCGCGCACCCCGAAGTTGCCGAACGAAGGAAGCGAGATCGCGACGTAGAGCAGGGGGATGCGCGCGGCGAGGTCGAGCCAGGGGATCGGGATGCCGAACGCCCGGGAAGCCAGGCCCTGGACGAAGACGTCGAACGCGGCGAAAACCGCGAACCAGCCGATGATGGGTACCAGCATGCGCAGCTTCGCCTTGGCGGCCCAGGACTCGAGACCGACCCGACGCAGGAAGCGTTCCCAGTAGCGCAGCCGTCCCGCTGCGATGCACACCGCGACGGTGGTCCAACCGATGCCGACGCCGAGACAGACGTCGAGGTTCCTGGCCGGGCCCCCTTCGAGAAAGGGCAGCACCAGGGTGGCCTGACACAGCAGGACGAAGAAGTGTGCACTGAATGGAATGATGATGACGGCGAGCACCGTCGCGAGGCGATCCTTCACCAGCTGCGACACACCGAACAGGAAGGCTCCGTCGGACAGGAGATTGCTGCCCGTGCGAAGCAGTTCCGCCGCGCCCTTGACCGAGATGAGCGAGCGCACCGAGATCGGCTCGACGAAGTCGCGCACCGCCTTCGCCTGGATGAAGGCCCAGGCCAGGAAGAAGGCGATCTTGTCCACCACGGTGACGAAGATGAAGAGCTCGAGGTTCGCGCCTTCGGTGGCCTGCGGAATCGACTCCCAATCGATCGCGTAGCCGAACACGTAGCCGAGCGCGCCGGCTGAGATGATCCAGGGGAGGAGGTGGCGCCAGATGGGGGTACGGGCTTCCGACACGCCGGGCAGAATACCCCGACTTCCGCGCCCGGCCCTTCGCTTCGCGAATTCGTTTCCACCGCTATGGTGGCCATGTGCAGATCCTGGCCCTCGATTTCGACGGCGTGATCTCGGATAGCGCCCCCGAGTCCTGGCTCGTGACCTTGCGGACCTATGCGGCCCTGCGCCCGGCGACGGAAGTCGTCGCCCGGCGGGATGCCAGCGAAGCGCTCAGCGCCGCCGAGATCCGGGCGGACGCCGGCTACAGGCGCTTCGTCGAGATGATGCCCCTCGGCAACCGCGCCGAAGACTTCGCCGTCGCGCTGGGCCTGGTACTCGCGGACCGAGACGCAGAGGACCAGTCGAGCTTCGACCAGGCCTACGTGGATGCCGGGGCTGACTTTCTCGCGAGCTTCCACGAGCGCTTCTATGAGACCCGGGCGCACTTTCGGGAGAACGACCCGGCGCGCTGGAGGTCGCTGCTCGGGCCGTACCCCGCGTTCATCGACATCCTGAGACGCCGGGCGGCCGACGTCCAGCTGGCCATCGCCACTGCCAAGGACCGGGAATCGGTCCTCCAGCTGATCGCCGACTACGGGATTGGCGACCTGTTCGAGGCCAGGGCCCTGCTCGACAAGACCGCTGGACGCAGCAAGCGCGCTCACCTCGCGTTGCTGCAGGAGCGCTTCGGCGTGCCTTTCGGGGAAATCGTCTTCGTCGACGACAAGGTCAACCATCTCGACGACGTCGCCGGCCTCGGGGTGCAGGGTGTGCTCGCAGCGTGGGGGTACAACGGGGTGCGCGAGCAGAGGCTCGCTCGGGACCTCGGTCATCGGGTCTGCGGGCTCGAAGACTTCGAGCCCGCCTTGTTCGGATAGCTCGGATCGTCGCGGGCCCCCGGAGGGCCCGAGCCATGGGCTAGACTGCGCGGTCCATGAGTCTTGGCTTTCGCATGCACGCCGAACGCACGCCGAACCCCAACAGCGTCAAGTGGGTGCTCGGTCAGCCCGTGGTTCCTCCGGGCCTCGGTGTCGCGACGACGAATTTCGAAGAGGCACCCTCCGCCGACGTTTCGCCGCTCGCGGCGCGCGTCTTCGAAGTCGAGGGTGTCGTCTCGGTCCTATTGGGGCCGGACTTCGTGACCGCCAGCAAGCGGCCCGAGAGCGAATGGACCGACCTGGCACCCGGCATCGTTGCAGGCATCAAGGCCTGGGCGGGCGAAGCCGAGCCGGCGCTCGGTGAGGCCTGGCAGCCCCCGCAGCTCGCCGACGAAGACGAGATCATCGCGAAGATCCGCAAGGTGATCGAGCAGGACGTCCAACCCTACGTTGCCATGGACGGCGGGGAGATCGCCTTCGCGGGCTATCGAGACGGCACCGTCGAGGTGTATCTTCGCGGAGCCTGTGCGGGCTGCCCGAGCTCGACGATCACCTTGAAGATGGGGATCGAAGCCCGACTCAAGGAAGAAGTCCCGGAAGTGCAAGCGGTCGTGGCGCTCTAGTTCCTCTTCCAACTCGCATCTGGTCTGACGCGCATCTGGTCCCACCCCCCGAGTACCGAAGATTCACCGTGAAACAGTCGAGGAGCTCGGAGGCAGCTTGAGGGGGATATCGCGCAGGGGGGTGCGCGCGGGACTCCGGTCGATCGCCCGGTCGCGGGCGATCCCGGTCATCGTGTTCGCGGTGTTGGGTTTCGTCGTCGGCAACCAGCTGGTATCCGGCCGAGAGCGCATCGAGGCGAGCGGGCCCCCGGGCCGGGTCGCCTCCGTTCTCGAGCCGATGCAGGAGCCCGTCGCGGCCGGCTCGCTGCCCGCCGTCTCGGCCCCGGGCGAGGCGGACCCCGCCGCGATGCACCCGCCGCCCGCCGGCATCTTCGAGACGGTTCCCGCTTCTCTCGACGACTTCACGAAGGCGTCTGCGCACCTGGATCGCGCGCCGACCGACTGGACCGGCGCACCCTGGGATCCGGCCCGGCTCGTCCGCTGGGTCGATCCCCCGGACTACCGCGCCGACCTCGTCGGCCCGCTCCGCGTCGAGTACACGATGGATGTCGACCTCACCCGGCGCATCTTCCAGCGCTTCCGACGGGGGCGCGTGACCCACGGCCATGTGATCGTACTCGAGCCCGCCACGGGGCGTGTGCTCGCGTACGTGTCGAGCGACCCGGACACCTTTCCGGCCACCGCCAACTACCCCGCGGCATCGCTCGTCAAGATCGTGACGGCTGCCGCCGCTCTCGACGGCGACCCGGAGCACGCGCGCGACGGCTGCCGCTATCGGGGTAGCCCCTACCGCCTCACGCCGTCGCGGGTGCGACCTCCGCGGAGCGGCCGGGAGATGAGCCTCGAGCGATCCCTCGCGACGTCCAACAACCAGTGCTTCGCACAGCTTGCTGTCAACGCGGTCGGCGAGGAGGCGATGCTGTCCGCCATCCAGCGCTTCGGGTGGCTCGACGTCCCCGCGCCGGGCCACCTGCCCGGTACGGCGACGGCCGGCGAGAACGACTACGACCTCGGCCGACTGGGGTCCGGGCTGGCGGGCGCGCGCATCACGCCGGTCCACGCGGCACAGCTGGCGGCCTCCCTGGCCCGGGGCGAGATCGTCGAGCCCTTCTGGGTGAATCGCGTCGTCGACGTCTACGGGCGGTCGCTGCCGTTGCCGAGCCAGGCACCACCCCGCACGGTGATGCCGCGCAGCATGGCCAAAGAGCTTCGCGAGATGCTCGTGCGCACCACGACGCGCGGCACTGCGCGCAGCGCCTTCCGCGACCGGCGCGGACGTCAGCGCCTCGGCGACGTGAAGGTCGCGGGCAAGACGGGAAACCTCACCGGCGAGCACCCGTACGGACGCTACGAATGGTTCGTCGGCCTCGCGCCCGCGGATGCGCCGAAGGTGGCCGTGGCCGTGTTGCAGTTGCAGAGCGATCTCTGGTGGGTGCGTTCTTCGGAACTGGGCGCGGACGTTCTCTCGGAGATCTTCTGCGACGGCCGGGACTGCCGCGCGGAGCTGGCCTCGCGCTACACCAGCGATCCCGCACCACCGGCGCTCTCTTCGGCACCCGCCCCCGTCCCCGACGGCCCCGTCCCCGCACCCGCGCTGGCGGCGGTTGGCGGCTAGGAGGCCGATCCAAGGCGGAGTCTTGGAACTTCGGCTTCCGTCGCAAGCGAAGCCTACGGCTTCGCCAGCTAGCTGCGGTCTTCGACCTTTGCGGCCGGAACCACAGGTTCCGGCTTGCTGCGGGTGCGCGGCCTTCGGCCGCCCGCGCTCCTTCGACGGATTTACCTTTTATTCCAGGAGCTTGCGATCTTGCCCGCGGCTTCGTGTGCAGTGCTGATTCTTGGTCAGATTGAACGGTCATTCCTGTATGATGGCGCGTGGCCTCAGGAAGGCGAAGGTTTTGGATCGCAGTCCATTTCGGAAGAGTGGACGATCCATCGACTCTTCCGACTGCCCTTCTGAGGGGAGGACCCGTTACGGGAGTCGGAGTTCGGCGTTCGGAGCGGATCGCAAGGAGGAAAGATGGCTACTGGCACGGTGAAGTGGTTCAGCGACCAGAAGGGGTACGGGTTCATTACCCCTGAGGACGGCAGCAAGGACCTCTTCGTCCACTACTCGAACATCACGGGTGACGGATTCCGCACGCTCGAAGACGGCCAGAAGGTCGAATACGAGCCGGGAGAAGGTCGCAAGGGACCCGAAGCCACGTCGGTGCGTCCGGTCTAGATCGAGCGGACTCGATTTCGAGAAGGGCCCTGGGAACTCCCAGGGCCCTTCTCTTTTCTCGACCTCCCGCCGGACCGTCACCTTTCCCGTGCGAGCCAGGAGCGTGACCCAAGACGCAGTCCTGGGACGCGACGACGCAAAGGTCACTGACCACAGCTAGCTTGGGGCGATGGCTCCCCAGGTTCGCATCGGGCTCGGTATCGCGACGAACCCGTTCTCGTCGGCTCGCGCCTTCTTCCGCTTCGTCGACCTGTGCGAAGAGCGCGGCGTCGATTCGCTCTGGCAGACGGATCGTCTCGCCTCGACCCAACCCTTCCTCGAAGCCATGAGCACCATGGCGGCCCTCGCAGGCGCCACCGAGCGGCTCAAGTTCGGGATGAACGCGGTGGTCGTCAGCCTGCGCGATCCGCTGCTCCTCGCCAAGCAGTGCGCCACCGTCGACTACCTGTCGGCAGGCAGGCTGCTGCCCGTCTTCGGGGTCGGGGGCGATCAGGCGCCGGAATGGGCGGCCACGAACCGCAGCCCGAAGGCACGCGGAGCCCGCGCCGACGAGGCGCTGACCTTGATGCAACGGCTCTGGAGTGAGGAGTCTGTAAGCTTCGAGGGCGAGCACTATCGCTACACCGACGCTTCGATCTCGCCGAGGCCGGTGCAGCAACCGTTGCCCTGCTGGATCGGGGGCAGCAGCCCGGCGGCGATCCGCAGGACGGCTCGTCTCGGCACGGGCTGGCTCGCCGGAATCCAGACACCCGAACAGGTCGCCCCGGTGATCGAGGCCATCCGAAAGGCGTCTCACGAAGCGGGACGACCCCTACCCGAGGACCACTACGGGGCCGGCTTCCCCTTCCGCTTCGGCGATCCCGACGACCCGCTGATCCGGCGCTTCGCGCTGACGGCGCGTGCTCGGGACGGCTACGCGGCATCCGGCGACGCCGCGGCCATCCTCGACCGCATCGGTCAGTACCGGGCTGCAGGTGTCTCCAAGTTCGTGCTCATCCCGATCGCGTCCGGGGACGACGACCTGATGGATCAGGCCAAGCGGTTGATCGAAGAGGTGCTTCCCGTCGCCCACGGGAAGGGGCTCTGAAGCCGATCCCCGGCGGCGGATCAGTCGCGCGTCTTCGCGACGATCTCCGAGATCACGGCTCCGAGGCTGCCGGCTTCGCCGTCGTCGAGGGACTCGATGTCCGGCAGGCAGGCCACCAACTTCTCGAGCTCGCGCACGATCTCGGTGGGCAGGTCGACGAACTGCAGGCCGAAGCCGCTGTCGCCGTCGTCGCGCACCACCCGCGCGTCGATCAGGAAGGGTCGGTGCTGGGCGGGCCCGTAGACGGCGAGGCTGAAACGGTCGCCGACCTGGATGTCGGAGGCGGGCTCGATCCGCATGCCCTGGGCTGAAAGGTCGCGCCCCATCAGCACCCGGCTGTGCCCACCGGTTTCTCCCGGTGTCGCGACGACGCTGCTCGTGAAGCTGCCGCGGGGACCGAGGCGCCGGTTGATGTCGAGCACCTCGGCTGCCGGTGCGTCGGCCGGGGTGCTCCGGTCGATCTCGATCTTCACGCCCGCATGCACGGCGGGGTCGGTCTCGGCGTCGAGGGTCAGGCCCGGGATCGTCGGGCTTTCACAAGCGGGAAGCGCCTCCGCGGGACCGTACAAGATGGATCCGGGACCCACCGTGAGATCGTTCAGCAGCTGCGAGAGCAGCTTGCGGTCGTCGTCCGGCAGGTCGGCGTCGAAGAGCATGGCGGCCGTGTACCCATGCACCTTGCTGGACGCCTCGGTAGATGCGCGCACGAGTCTGCCGCGGAGATGCAGGACCTCTCCCCCGAGATCGTCGAGTCGGATCGAGAGTGCGATCCGGGAGCCCGGCTCGAGCAGCTCCTCGGTACTCAGGCGGCAGCCGCGGTTCGAGATGTCGACCAGCAGGGCATCGGTCCCGCAGCTGGGGTCATAGCTGCCGTCTTCGCGGGACTCCCGGTATGCGGACAGTGAGATCGGCGCACCGACGGGCTGACGTTCTTCGCGTCGTCGCTCGGACCCCTGGAAGAGGGCGCGCTCTGCAAGCAGTCGCCAGACTTCCGGATGGACTCCGCGCCGTACCAGCAGCTGGAAGCCCATCCGTCGCAGCATGCGCCGCATGGCGGTGGAGTCCTCGTCCACGGCGATGATCCGCAGCGGGCGCCCTTCGGGCGCCTCCGGCGGGGATCCGCGGCGCACCGCGGTGGCCCGGCGGGCGGTGGCGATCAGCAGATGGCTCGGGGGCGCGAGGTCGTCTTCGACCTGGCCGCCCCGCAGGCGAACGTGATCGATGTGCAGTCGCTCGAGCATCGTCGCGACTTCGCTGAGCTCTCCGTCGTCGACGAGGAGAATGCGCGGTGTCTCGCTCATGGCGTCTCCCGAGGTCCCTCCAGCCGTGCGTTTCGACCTGTCGGTGCCCCGACTGAAGGCCCGCTTTGCAGCCTGATTGCTACCCTGCGCTCGTGGCTGAATCTCCCCTGACCGCGTCGCTGCTCATCGCGATGCCCCAGCTCCAGGACCCGAACTTCGAGCGGACGGTGATGATGATCGTCCAGCACGACGACGAAGGGACCTTCGGGCTGGTGCTGAACCGTCCAGTCGACATGTCCGCCCAGGACCTGTGCGACGGACTGGACATGCGCTGGGGCGGCGAGCCCGAGACCCCGCTGCATTGGGGTGGCCCCGTGCAGCCGCAGACCGGTTGGATGCTCTACGCGCACACGGACGTCCTGCTCCCGACGGACGAGGTCGAGGAAGAGTCCACGGATCTCGGGCAGGGTGTCTTCTTCGCGGGCTCGCTGAACGTCCTGCGCAAGATCGCGGACGACCCGCCGGGCGACGTGCGCCTCTTCCTCGGCTACGCGGGCTGGGGGCCGGGCCAGCTCGAGAGCGAGATGGCCCAGGGCGTGTGGCTGACTGCCCCGTCCAGCCGGGAAGCCGTCTTCGAGGTCGAGGCCGACTCGCTGTGGGACTACGTGGTGCGAAGCCTCGGCATCGACCCCGCGACGTTGATTCTGACGCCGGGCGTTCACTAGGCTGCAACCTGATCGGGAGGTCACCGGATGACAGTTGTCGAAGACGTGATGCAGACCGAGTTGATCACCGTGCAGCCAGGTGAGAGCATCTCGCAGGTCGCCGTGCAGATGGATCGGAACCGCGTTGGCGCGGTGCTCGTCATGGAAGGCGACCAGCTTCGGGGCTTGTTCTCGGAGCGGGACCTGTTGCGCCGGGTTCTCTCCGCCGGGCTCGACCCCGACAAGACCGCCGTCGGGACGGTGATGACCGCCAACCCCGTCAGCGTCGAGCCGGATGCGGGTGTGCGGGACTGCGCGGAGCTGCTCCGGCAGAAGGGGTTCAGGCACCTGCCAGTGGTTCGGGACGGCCAACCGCTGGGCATCCTCTCATCGCGCGACTTCCATGAACACCTGGTCCAGGGGCTCGAATCCTTCATCAGCGAAGACCGCTACCGCAAGGCGCTCGAGAATGGCGAGGACCCCTACGATCACGTCGGCGGCAGCTACTCGCGCTGAGGTTCGCCTCGCCGCACCGCCCCGCTAGACTGCAGCGGCGATGGCGGTCTACGAAGTCTGGTGCCACTCCTGCAACGTCACTTTCGCGCCCGAAGCTCGGCGCTGCACGCACTGTGGCGGCCGGCTGCAGGCGGATCCGCCGGGTCGGCGCCTGCGCGACCCCGCTCCGATCGACTTCAAGCTTCCCTCCATGGGCTTCGGCGAGGCGGCGCAGCTGCCGCCGCAATCGACGCCCTCCCCGTCTTTCCGCTCCGGGAGCGACCCCGCGAATGATCCCATCGAGCTCGAAGAGGAGCCCGTCAAGCGGTCCCTGCTGCGTGCGGGCATGACGGTGCTCTGGATGGTGCTGCTGGCCGCGGGCTACGCTTGGCGGGCCTGTTCCCAGTAGCGTCCGCTGGCGGATCCGGGCAAACAGGAGTTTCCGATGCCGGTAGTCCACGGGGTCAGCCCTTCCCCCTTCGTCCGCAAGGTTCGCATCTTCATGGCCGAGAAGGGGCTCCCCTACGAGCTCGAGCCGGTCATGCCGGGCAACGTGCCCGAAGCCTTCAAGAAGCTCTCGCCGCTCAAGAAGGTGCCCGTCTATCAGGACGGCGAGTTCTGTCTGCCGGACTCGTCGGTCATCTGTGCGTTCCTCGAACGGGCGCATCCAGAGCCGGCCCTCTACCCCACCGAGGCCCGTGCGCTGGGGCGCGCCCTTTGGTTCGAGGAGTATGCCGACACGAAGATCGTCGAGGTGCTCACGCCGGTCTTCTCCCAACGCTTCATCCAGCGCGTGCTCTTCAAGCAGGCGAGCGACGAAGCCCTGGTCGAGCAACAGATGACGACGCTGGTGCCGCCGGTCTTCGATTATCTGGAGGCCGAAGCGCCCGAAGACGGCTGGATGGTCGGGGACGAATTCGGCATCGCCGATGTCGCCTTCGGGACCACCTTCGTGCATCTGCGGCACGGCGGTGAGACCATCGATGCCTCGCGCTGGCCCCGGCTCGCCGCCTATGCGGCGCGGGTGCTCGCCCGCGAAAGCATCGCGACCCTCGTCGCCGAAGAAGAGGCCGCCTTCCCGGCCGCCTGATCCTGAAATCCCCGATCGTCGAAGGAGCAGTCCCGTGAAGATCCGTGCCGCCGTTGCATTCGAAGCTGGGAAGGGCCTGGAGATCGAAGAGATCGATCTCGACGGACCGCACGAGGGTGAGTGTCTGGTGCGTCTGGCCGCGACGGGCGTCTGTCACACCGATGCCTACACGCTTTCCGGCGCCGATCCGGAGGGCCTCTTTCCGGTGGTGCTCGGGCACGAGGGCGCTGGCGTCGTCGAGGAGGTCGGGCCCGGCGTGCGCGGGCTCTCCGTCGGTGACCACGTGATCCCGCTCTACACGGCCGAGTGCCGGGAATGCAAGTTCTGCTTGTCCGGCAAGACCAACCTGTGCGGGAAGGTGCGTGAGACCCAGGGCCGTGGTCTGATGCCCGACGGCAGCAGCCGGCTCAGTCACGGGGGCAAGATGCTGCACCACTACATGGGCACCTCGACCTTCGCGGAGGCGACGGTGGTGCCCGAGGTCTCGCTCGCGAAGATCCGCAAGGACGCGCCGCTCGAGAAGGTCTGTCTGCTCGGGTGCGGGATCACTACGGGCATCGGTGCGGTGCTCCATACCGCGAAGGTCGAGCCGGGCTCTTCGGTGGCCGTCTTCGGCATGGGCGGGGTCGGGCTGTCGGCCATCCAGGGCGCGGTGATGGCCGGCGCCGAACGCATCATCGCCGTGGACATGAACGCCCAGAAGTTCGAGCTCGCCCGCCAGCTCGGCGCCACGGACTGCATCGACCCGGGCGAGGTCGGCGATGTCGAGGCGGCCATCATCGAAATGACCGACGGCGGCGTCGACTACTCGTTCGAGTGCGTCGGAAACGTCGAGCTGATGGGCACGGCGCTGCGCTGCACCCACAAGGGCTGGGGCGAGTCGATCATCGTCGGTGTGGCGGGCGCCGGGCAGGAGATCCACGCCCGCCCGTTCCTGCTCGTCACGGGCAGATCGTGGCGCGGGACGGCCTTCGGCGGGGTGAAGGGACGCACCCAGCTCCCGGGTTTCGTCGACCGCTACATGGCGGGACGGATCAAGATCGACGAGATGATCTCCTACACGTTCCCCCTCGATCGCATCAACGAGGCGTTCGACCGCATGCACGACGGCAGCGCCATCCGCTCGATCATCCACTTCTAGCAGGTTGCGGAAGAACTCCGGACCGAGCCCGGTGCGCAGATTTCGCACGGCATCAAGGCGCGGAGCCGAAGCTGTAGTTGGCCTACAGCGAGGTTTCGCAACGCAGAGGCCGGTCGAAAGATGCGTGCCCGGCGACGGGAGCGAGTTTTTCCGCAGCCTGCTCGCCGGCAGGCCGACCCGAGGACCGCGTGGCTAGAAGAAGCCGGTCCAGACGAGACGGATCGCGATGACGCTGAGGACCGCCTTGTAGAGGCGGACGAACCAGGTCTCGTTCACGGCCTCGAGAATGAGGCTTCCGAGCCCGGTGCCAGCCACCACACATGCCGCGAGGATCGCGAGCACCAACGCCCATTCGCCGAACGCGAAGCCCGCGAGCCCGAACACGACGATCTTCGCCAGGTGCCCCGCGGCCTGGCAGGCGGCCTTGGTGCCGATCAGCTGGAAGCGGGTCAGCCCGAGATTCAGGAAGAAGGGTGCGATCAAGGGGCCCGTGGCGCCGACCGTCATGTTGACGATGCCGACGACGCCACCCAGCACGAAGAAGCGGCGCTCTGGATTGGCGTCCTGGGGATGCGTGCCGAGCAACATCAGGCCGGGTGCCCAGGTGGCAAACAGCACGAAGGCGCCGATCAGCGCCTTCGCGGCGTTGGGCGGGATTTCCTCCGCGACCGCGAGCCCGACGAAGCCCATGGGCAGTAGCAGCACGCTGTAGCGCCAGATCACGTCCCAGCGCAGGTGCTCGCGCTGGATCACCGTGCGTGATCCGTTCGAGACGAGCTGCACCGCCCCGTGCAACGGGATGACGACCAGCGGCGGAAGGAAGAGCAGCATCACCGCAAGCAGGGTGATGCCTCCGGCCATCCCCACGATCGCGGACAGCATGGCCGTGACGAGCGCAGCGCCGGCGAGGATTGCGAGCTCGCCGGCGCCCAGCGGGATTGCGTCGATCAAGCGGCCTCCGGCAGGGGGCCGATGTAGCGGGACGAAGGGCGGATCAGCCGTCCCGTCTCGCGCTGTTCGTCGATGTGGGCCATCCAGCCGACCACGCGTCCGACGGCGAAGGTGGGTGTGAAGAGGCGCCGGTCGAGGCCGAGGGTGTCGAGCAGGACCGCGGTGTAGAACTCGACGTTGGCCTCGAGCGGGCGGTCCGGGTAGCGCTCGCGCAGCAGTGCTGCGGCCTCGCGTTCGACCGCACGGGCGAGCTCCAGTCGTTGGGTCGAGAAGCCGCCGGTCTCGAGGGCGAGCGTCGCGCGCTCGAGCACCGCCGCCCGCGGATCCCTCACCCGGTAGACCCGGTGCCCCAGGCCCATGATGCGGCGTCCGGCTCCGAGCTCGGCTTCCAACCAGGCACGCGCGTACACCGGTGAGCCCACGGCCTCGAGCATGTCGAGCACGGGCCCCGGTGCGCCGCCGTGAAGGGGTCCCTTCAAGGCACACAGGGCTGCAACCACCGAGGACACGCCGTCGGACCCTGTCGATGTGACCACGCGCGCGGCGAAGGTCGACGCGTTCATGCCGTGTTCGGCGACGGTGCACAGGTAGGTGTCCAGGCCGCGCATCAATGCCGGGTGCGGGCTGCTGCCCGTGAGCATGCGCAGGTAGTCGGCGGCCTGGCCGAGGTTCGGGTCCGGCCGCACCGGCTGGTGATCGAGTGCCGAACGCGCGCCCTTGCGACCGAGCCCGCGGCCCCGGGCCCAGGCGGCCGCGAGCACGGGCATCGCCGCAGCAATGCGAACACGTTCCTCTCGCGGGTCACCGGAGGCTCCCAGGTGCGCGATGCCGGCGCGGAGCGCCTCCATGCCGTCCGGAACGGCGAGCGCCGCGCCGAGCCCGGGCAGGGCCTCGAACACCGCCAGCCGGGCGGCCCCCAGATCGCGCTTCAAGGCCCCCGCGTCGTCGCCCCACAGATGCGCGGCCATTTCCTCGAAGCCCATGGTCGAGGCCGCGTGCTCGAGGTCGAGTCCTCGAACGATCAGTCGGCCTCTCGCTCCGTCAACTCGGGACAGCTGTGTCTCGGCAACGATTACGCCCTCGAGCCCGGTGCGCGCGGCGAGGGATTCAGGCGATTCAGCGTGGCTCATGCTCTACCTCCAATCGGCCGCTATGCTAGATGCATGAGTAAAATTGATCAACGTGTATTGAATAATCAACTACATGAAGATTCGGAAGACGCAGGAGAAGGGGCGGGAGGCGGGAAAGGCGCGGCGGCAGAGCCGCCCCAGGCTGCCTCCGACCAGTATCTGCAGGCTCGCGAGGCCGCGGCCTTCCTGGGAGTCAAGCTTCCGACCCTGTACGCCTACACGAGCCGGGGTCTGGTTCGGAGCGTGCCCGGAGACCGGGGTCGGGCCCGGCGCTACCTACGGGCCGACCTCGACCGTCTGAGGGCGCGTCGCGACGCCCGGTCGGGGCATGGCCCCGTGGCGGCCGGCGCCCTGCGCTGGGGCGAGCCTGTCCTCGACACCTCGATTACGCGGATTGCGCCGGAAGAGGGGCCGATCTACCGGGGCCGGTCGGCTGTCGATCTCGCGTCTGCGGACGTCCGCTTCGAGGCGGTCGCCGAGCTGCTGTGGACGGGTGCGCGGCCACCCGACGACCCGGACGCTACGGGACGACTCACCTACCTCTGGGACCCGCGAGGTCTCGGCCTTCCGGATGCCTCCCTCTTCGACCTGCTACCCGACCGCGTGCCCCCGCTGACGGCCCTGTCCATCGTGCTGCCGCTTCTCGCCAGTCGCGACCCCGGCCGCTTCGTGCAGCGGCCGGAAGCCGTCGCACCCCGCGCGCGCACGCTCATCGTCCGCATGGCTGCGAGCCTCGGCCTGGCCTCGGGTCCCGAGCGGCTCGCGGCTGCCCTTGGCGCCCGGGGCGTCGCCGAAACCGCGGCCGCTGCCTTGGCGGCGGAAGCCGGAGAGGACGGCGTCCGCGCGATCAACCGCGCGCTCGTCCTGACGGCGGACCACGAGCTGAACGCATCGGCTTTTGCCGCACGAGTCGCGGCTTCGACGGGGGCGGACGTCTATGCCTGCGTCCAGGCCGCGTTGGCCGCCCTGTCCGGTCCCCGGCACGGTGGCGCGTCCGATCGCATCGAGGCCCTGGTGGCGGAAATCGGTGAGCCCGGCCGCGCCGAAGAAGTGGTGCACGAGCGCGCGCGGCGGGGCGAGCCCGTCGAGGGCTTCGGGCATCCGCTGTACCCGGACGGCGACCCGCGAGCGGCGGTGTTGCTCGATCTCGCGCGGGACCTCGCACCCGACCGGCCGGCAGTCCAGACCTGCTTCGAGCTGATGGATGTCGTCCGCCGCGGCGAGGGAGGTGGCGCGACCCTGGATCTCGGCCTGGTGGCGCTTTCCGCTGCGCTGGGTCTGCCGCTCGGGTCCGCGACCGGGATCTTCGCGGTGGGTCGCTGCGCGGGCTGGGTGGCCCATGCTCTCGAGCACTACGAGGCGGGCTACCTGCTACGCCCGAGGGCCCGCTACACGGCGGCTGATTGAGCGCCTGCGGCTTGTTGAGCGCCTGCGGCTTGTTGAGCGCCGCAGCGCGACGAGGGTCGCGAGGGCAGCGCCCGCGAGCAGTGCGCTGCCCGGCTCGGGGGCGTTCACCGTGGCGAAGCCCGATGTGATCTCCGGGCTTCCCGGCGGAAAGAAGTTGAATGCGTTGTCGGTGTAGCCGTCCACCATGTCGACCAGCGCGCCGCCTTCGAGATCGATTCCGTCCGTCGCGACGTTTCCGGTCACCAGGAATACGATGCGCCCGACGCGGAAGCTGAGATCCGTCGGGCCCTGGTCCGGCACGATCTTCCCGGTGTTGGCCTCGAACGCCTCGGCGAGTCCGGCGTCCTGGTCGGTGCTCTCGAATTCGTTGCCGATGGCGCCCGGGGTGAAGTGCGCGTCGAGCGGGGGACCGAAGTTCTGGAAGCAATCCGGAAACGGCCCGAGCTGGGAGATGATCAGCGGGTCGCACGGGACCACCGCCTCGTGGGTCAGCTCGAAGGTCTCGACGATGTCGAGCTCGTTCACCCCGTCCGCGTCGAACTCGACGGACAGCGAGTAGCCGTCGACCCCCGCCGCATCGACGGTGACGATCATGTCGAGGGTGAGCTCGTCACCGGGCACCGCGTCGATCGTGTCGGAACCGACGACTCCGTCGCCGGTGGTTGCGGTCCATACGAGTTCGATGGTCAGTGCGGCATGCGCGGTCGGGCAGACGCCGAAAACGAGCAGCGCCAGCGCACAGCCGGAGGCCGCGCGCGCACGTCGCGCGAACGAACCTCTCTCGTTGCTTCGTGAAGAATCGGGGGACATTGGGTTCTCGGCGGCCGGGGGGGGGCGCGCGGCGCGGAATCTAGCGGCTTTGCGAATAGATGCAGCCACATCGGGCAGTCGAAGCCCGTGTCGGAACTGGCCAGCGCTGGCTATGGCGGGACTCCGCGGCCGCGGCTTCGGGACTTACGACGCCTAGCTTCCGGTGCAAAGAAATCCGTCGCCGCCCGTCAGCGGTCTCAGCCCTTCAGGCGGCCGAGCATCTCCGCCGCCGGCTGTGCCCAGTCGGGTTGCTCCTGCGGCTGTCCGTCGGCCTTCTGCTCCGTCTGCCGTTCCTTCAGCTCGTTGAGCGACGCTTCGAGTGCCTCGACAGCGAGCTGCTTCTGCTCGTTGGCTTCGTAGGCCATCGCCAGGTGGTATCGCGTCAAGCCGATCTCCGGTGTGCCCGGGTCGAGTCCCGCCACCGCCTCTCGCAGGTATCCGACGGCAGCCGCGGGAACGCCACGTCGGTAGAGGACCCAGCCCAACGTGTCAGATGCGCTGGGGTCGTTGGGGCGCTGTGCCTTGGCTTCCTGCGCGAGATCGAGTGCGCGCTGCAAATCGGTGCCCGATTCGGCGAGTAGATAGGCGAGGTTGTTCTTGGACATGGCCATGCGGGGATCGACGGCGACCGCCTTTTCGTAGCTGGCGATGGCCGCCGTATCGTTGCCCTGGGCCTGTCGGATCACGCCGAGAGCATGGTGGAGCTGCGCGGACTCGGGTTGCTTCGCGATCGCTCGCTCGTACGCGCCGGCCGCTTCGTCGAGACGGTTCGTTCGCTGGTACAGCCGGGCGAGATGCCCGAAGGCTTCGAGGTTCGCGTCGTCGAGCTCGAGGCAGCGTTCGAAGGCCGCCTCTGCTGCTTCGAGGTCGCCCGTCCGCAGCTTGTAGAGACCGCGCAATAGGACCAGCTCGCTGTTCTCGGGATCCTTCGCGATGGCCGCCTCGATGCGCGCGCCGGACTCTTCGATCTGGCCGGTCTGGGCCTCTGTCTGCAGGAGTGCCCGCAGGATCTTGGGATGCGTCGGCATCGCAGTGTGCGCAGAGAGCAGCTCCGCGCGCGCGGCTTCGAGCTGGCCATCGGCCTGCAGCAGACGCGCCTTGGCGAAGACGACCTCCGTCGTGCGCTTGTCCGCCGGGATCAGATCGATCGCGACCAGTGCATCGTGGGTTTGTCCGAGTCGCGCGAGGCTCTGGGAGAGGAGCATCCGGATCTGCGGGTCGGGATTCCTCTTGAGATAGATACGACCCTGCTCGATCGCGTACTCGTCCTCTCCGAGCTCCGCGTGGAGCTGGACGAGGAGACGGCGCGCGACGGTCATGGTCGGGCTGAGCTCGAGGGCGCGCGCGACCTCGGCGCGTCCGGCGCGCATGTCTCCCGAACCCACGAGGGATCGTCCGAGCATGTAGTGCGCTTCGGGCGAGTCGGGGCGCGTGTCGATGGATGCCCGGAAGCTCTCGATGGCGCCCGGGACATCCTGGTTGGCAAGACGGATCCTTCCCTGGGTGTAGAGCGCCTTGGCGTCCGTCGGCTCCTCGGCGAGCACGGCGTCGACGATCGCCTTCGCCTCCGCGATCTGGGCGGGGTTGCCGGCCTGGTTCGACGCCTCGACCAGATGCTCGGCGAGCTGGAGGCGCGCATTTCGGTCGTTCGGCGCCGCCGCCACGGCGCGCTCGGCCGCTTCGACCGCGCCGACGAGATCGCCCTTCCGCTGCAGGAACGACGCCAGCACGAGCTGGGTCGCGGCGGAGTCCGGCGACTGTTCGAGCAGCGCGACGGCCTGGTCGCCGAGCCCGCGTCGTTCCAGCACCTCGGACAGCAGGCCGACGATCGCGACACGCCGCTCGGGGTCGCCCTCGGACGACGCGAGCCCTTCTTCCAGCGCGACGGTCGCGTCTTCCAGGCGCTCCCGCGCGATCAGGAAGGCGGCGAGATTCTGGTAGCCCTGTGTCTGGTCGTCCGAAGACGCGATCTCGATGGCTCGTCGGAACGCGGCTTCCGCGTTCGAGTCCCGCTCTGGATCGGTCGCGAGGAACTGTCCGAAGGCGGTATAGGCGAAGAAGGTCGGCTCGGTCTCCGTGAACTTCACGAGGATCGCTTCCGCGCGGTCGCGCTTTCCCTGCCCGGAGTAGAACGACCCGAGCACGTACAGGGTCGAGCCTTGATCCGGCGCGAGCTCGACCGCCCGGAGGAAGGCGCTCTCCGCCTCCGCCGCATTGCCGAGCCCCGCCTGGGCCTGCCCGAGAAGGATGTGGGCGGTGGGCTCATCGGGAACGACGGCCACCGCTGCCCGGCCCTGCTCGAGAGCTTCCGCGTACTGGCTCGTCAGCAGCTGGAGCGCGCCGAGCTTCAGTCGTGCCTGCCAGTTGTTCGGGTCGAGGCGGATGGTCTCCGCGTACTCCCACAAGGCGTCCCGGGTCTTGCCCGTGGCGGTGTAGGAGTCGGCGAGCGCAAAGTGCACATCCGCCACGTTGGGGTCGACGTCCAGAGCCTTTCGGAACTGGATGATGGCCGCCTTGTGGTTCTCGGCCTGGGCTTCGGCCTGGCCACTGGCCAGAAGCGACTCGAGCTTCTCATCGTCGCTCTGACAGCCGGCGACGAAGAGGCAGGCGAGGAGCAGGCCCAGAAGGAGAGTGTGAACGACAAGGCGCGGGGCGGGCATCGGTGACCTTTCTTCGTGCAGTTGGTACGGGGCTCGGGGCGGATCTCCCTGCAGGGGATGGCCGATCGAGGCTGCGTATTATTGCGCATCGCGGGCCCGCGGAGGCGAGCAGGTATGTGTGTCGAATACCACACCCGGCTCGCGAGGTCAGCAGAAACCTGTCCATCCCTCGTTCGCCCCGTAGCATGAGGCTCGCCGCCCGGTCTGGGTTCCGCCTTGACAGAGGACTGCAGACAGAAGGCTGTTGCGGTCATTCGAGTGCAAGATGACTCGCTAGGTTCGCAATCTTTCGTGGGGTATGATCCGGCCTCCACCGTGTGATCTTCTGGGGAGAACCAATGAAGCGCTTGGGAATGTTGCTCGCAGCATCAGTTGTTGGGTTCATGGCAACCGCGGCCTACGCAGGCGATGCCTGCGACATCAATGGCGACGGCACCTGCAACGCCGCCGACGAAGCCGCCATCATGGACGCACAGGGTACACAGGAAGGTGACGCTGGCTTCATCGCGGCCGCCGACCTCGATGGCGACGGCGTGATCAGCCTGAACGATGTCTCGCTCTACCTCGACGCGTCCGGCAACTGATTCCGGCGCGGCGCTCTCTGGCCGGCTGCTTGTTCCGGCCTTTTTCCTGCCATCGCATGGCGACATCAAGGAGAAACAACGCATGCGGTTCGTGATGACCTGTCTGCTCTCTGCGGCTCTGCTGTTCACCGGCGCGACGAGCGCGTCGGCCTTCGAGTACTTCTTCTCGGCCCCCGGGTACGGCGGGGAAGCCCTCGATGTCGGCGACTCGGTGGCCATCGACATGCACATCGACATGCAGGAGGTGGGCCTCCAGCTGCTGTCGATTGGGGTCCTGTTCGACCCGGTCGAGCTGGCCTACAACGGCCAGGCGTCCGAAGATCTTCCGCCTCAGGGCCCGGGCTCCAGTGGTGCCGCTCCTTCGTATATCCTCTACATGGCCGGCAAGCCTGCGACGGTCCTGTATCCCACCCAGTACCCGCAGTGGATCCCCTGGCCGGTACCGCCTGCGGGCAAGGGGCAGATCAACATCAACTTCTCGGTTCCGAGCCTTCTGAATCCCGCGCAGGCCACCGGCACCGACATCTACGTCGCCTCGATGGTGTTCGACGTGGTCGCAGAGGGAGACGGAACGGCGCTCCTCGAGGCCTGCGTCACTTGCGGCGGGAACGTCCTGCGAATCAACAACGTCACCATCCCGCCCGGGACGATTCCGGTTCAAGGCAGCCCCATCGTCGTGACCGTGCCGGAGCCGACGATGGCAGCGCTTGGCGTCGCCGCCCTGCTCGCCTGCGGGTACGTGGCGCGCCGACGCAGCCGCGCATAGGCGTACGCCAGATCGTCACCGCCGACCGCTACAGCCTGCGCCCCCGTCGCATTCGATGGGGGCGCATCTGTGTCGGTCGGTCGTGTCATCACGCGATGAAGGTGCTTCTCGGAAGCTGACGTGACGTCCGCGGTGGTATCAGCAAAAGCTCGCTGCGTCCTGGCGGCGTGCCTCGTCGCGGCGGGCTGCTCGGACGCAGATCGATCCGGGGCTGACGCGGAAGCTGCGTCCGGTCCGCGCGTGGTGCTGCTGCTTTCGATCGACACCCTGCGGCCAGACCATCTGGGCGTCTACGGCTACGAGCAGTTCACGTCGCCCGTGATCGACGAGATCGCCCGGGAAGGGGTGGTCTTCGACGACGTGACGGCGACCGCGTCCTGGACCCTGCCCTCGCACACCTCCATGCTCACGGGTCTCTACCCCACCCGCCATGGCGTTACGGGGTTCGACCGGGCACTGCCCGACGAGACCCCGACTCTCGCCGGCATTCTGGGAGACGCCGGCTGGGAGACGGCTTCGGTGGTCAACGTCGAATGGCTGCGGAAGGAGAACTACAAGGTCACGCGCGACTTCGCGCTCTATTCCTGGGCGCCTGCAACTCTCGACCGGCGCTCGGCGAACCGCTGGGTGACCGACCAGGCGATCGACTGGATCGCGGCGAGGGGCGATCGGCCGATCTTCGTCTTCGCCCACTACTACGACGTCCATTCGGACTACAAGGCCGACGAGGCCTACGAGAAGCTGTTCCTGACCCCCTACGAGGGGGTGGCGGACGGCACCGGCTGGCAGCTCAAGCAGGCGGTTCTGCCCGAGGAATACATCCGCTTCTGCCGGGGCAACGATGAACCGAACCAGTGCCGATTCAGCGAAGACTTCGTGCTCGACGAGACCACCGAGAAGATCCACTTCTCTCCGGAGGACGTCCGCCGGATCCGCGAGCTCTACGACGCGCAGATCCGCCAGCTCGACGCCGAGCTGGCGCGTCTCTTCACGAGCCTGCGCAGGCTCGGGGTCTACGACGAGACCCTCGTCGTGATCACGTCCGATCACGGCGAGGAATTCATGGAGCACGGCTCCATGGAGCACTTCTACACCGCCTATCAGGAAGTGGCGCGCGTTCCGCTCATCCTGCGTGGGCCGGGAATTCCGTCCGGCGTGCAGGTCGACGCCCCCGTCTCGCTCGTCGACCTGCTGCCGACACTTCTCGCGCGGGCCGGTGTCGCCGCGCCCGCAGAGATCGATGGTCGCGACCTTTCTCGCCTCTGGTCTGGCGACACAGAGGGCTTCGGGGACCGCCTCCTCTACGTGGAAGCTCCCGGCGGCATCCCGCAGAACCGCATCATCGGCGACTACTTTCCGGTCTACCGTGCGATCCGCAAGGGGCGCTTCAAGCTGGTCGTCGAGGCGCGGTCGATGACCCACGCACTTTACGACCTGCAGCAGGATCCCTTCGAGCAGGTCGACGTCAAAGACGAACAGCCCGAACTCGTCGCAGAGCTGCTGGCGGTCGCCGAGGAGCGGTACACCCGGGACGAGGACGCGGAGCCGGAACCTTCCGTACAGCTCGACGCCGAATCCCTCGAGCGGCTGAGAGCCCTGGGCTACGTGCCCTGACCCGGCGTCTTGGGGAACCAGGCGACGCGGCAAAGGTCGTCAGACCGCTGCTAGTCCCGTCGTTGCACCGCCAGGGGGCCCGGGCGCGGCGGCTCCGGCGGCTCTTCCATCTCCCCGGTCTCGACCAGCAGGCGCGCCGCGTTGAGCCCGCTCTGACAGGCGTGGCCGATGGACCCGGTGGACATGCATTGCTCGACGCTTTCTTCGAGCGACATTCCGCCGCGGATCGGCCGTGCCTCGGCGGCCGCGCGGCATGCTGCCTCGGTGGGGCCCTCGCGCTTGCAGCGAGACCACAGATCCACGAGGGCCTCGGCGTCGAAGGGCGACGCGTGGTGGTAGAAGCTGTAGTAGTCGTCGAGGCTCGTGCGAAGCCCTTCGGACGAAGTCGCGGTCCCGCGCCGAGCCGTGGGTGTGGGCGGGAAGAGGCGCGCGAGCTCATCGAGGTGCGCGCGAGGCAGGCCCCTGCGCGTCTCTTGCAGGTAGTCGATCAGCCGTGAGAGCATCGCCGGGTCGCTGGGCTGTTCACTCAGCCACTCCGCGACCATGGCGTTGCAGAGCGGTCCCATGCTGAGACAGGTTTCTACGATCGCCTCGGCGCGCTCCTGGTCCGGGAGCGTACCGCCGAAGTCGGCGGCGTAGCGCCGAAGCAGCGAGTTTCGCGCCCCGACGCGGGCGGGCTCGCCGAACCCCGTGAACGGCATGTCGGCGAAGTCCGAACGGAAGAACGCGCGTCCCGCCAGCTCGTTCAGCCGCGGGTGATAGAGAGACTGGATGGGCCCCGAGAGCTCCAGGGCATTGACCACACCCAGCGGCAGCTGCTCATGGGCCAACAACGCCGCGAAGCTGTAGATCTTCGACTGCTCGAGGGTTGCCTTGAAGTCCGGGCGCTTGGCACGCTGGGCCAGGCGGTAGTGGTCGGTCGCGAGGTCCGCGTTGTTGAAACCGACCAGCAGCAGGGTCTGGTTCACGTCGTGCCATACCGAGAAGTTGTCGTAGACACTCGCGAAGGTTCGGAGCACGAGTGCAAGGGATTCGTCGTCGAACTCGTAGCGGTGGACGAATTGACAGTAGACGCCTCCCGGGGTGAGGCGCTTCTTCGCGGCTTCGAGGAACTCGCTCGTGTAGAGCATTTCGACGCCGGCGACCCAGATGTGGCTGGGCTCGGACACGATGACGTCGTAGCTCCCCTCCGCCCGCATCAGCGCCCGATAGGCGTCGCTCTGGATCACGTGGATCTTCGGGTTCGTCGAAGCGTTGTTCGTTGCGAAATCGAACAAGGGCGCCGCCTCGAGTACGCCGGGCGAAATCTCCGCGACGTCGACGTTCTTCATCGAGGTGAAGTCACCAAGATGTCCCACCGTCGAGCCGACCCCCCAGCCGATCACGAATGCGCGCTCGGCGCGTTCCGCGAACAGGGCGGGCAGCACCGCGAGCAACCCGGTGGTCCCGTAGTCGGTCTCTGTATCCCCGTCGCTCTTGCCCTGGGTCGCGATCTGCCGGACCCGCTTGCCGTTCTGGCGATGAAACTCCCGAACGACGACGCTGGTGGTGGGATCGTCCGTCGCAAACAGGATCTTCGCTCCGCCACGACCGGCATAGGGGCGGATGAAGCGGTCGGCACCCGCATAGGGGCTCGAGAGCTTCGCCAGCTGTTCGGCAACACGGACGCGGAAGAGTCCGGAGTAGAGGATCTCCGGTCGCCAACCCGGGAGCACGAAGACCGTGATCCCCAGCAGAACCAGAACACCCGCTGCAATCAGGATGCGACCGTAGATCCGTGCGGTCAGGATGCCCGCGGACAGCAGGACCGATGCGATGGCGACCTTGTAGACCTGGTCGAGATCGAGCCAGAAGAAGAGCGCATAGCCGCCGAGGAGCGCGCCGACCAACGATCCGACGGTGTTCCAGCTGTAGAGGTACCCGGCCAGATCGCCGAGGTGGTCGACCTGTCGTCGCAGGTGGTGGAAGAGCAGGGGCAGGCTGGCACCCGACAGGATCACCGGGAGCCCGACGACGAGGAGCAGCGCCAGGAGCGCGACCGCGTAGTAGCCGACGAACCCGGCATTGGTGCTCTGGAACGGAGTGCGCAGCACCATCATCCAGTACGGCGACTCTTCCAGCAGCGGATACAAGAGCAGCAGCAGGACGGCGATGCCCCACTGGTTGGCGACGATGATCCAGCGCGGGATCTTCGAGAAGGCCGAAACCAGGAAGCTTCCCACCGCGATCGAGAGGACGAACACGGCGACGACCATCGAGAAGGTGAATTGCGAGGGCCCCATCGACAGTGCGCCGATGCGGATGACCGTCGTCTGGACGGTCATCATCGCGAAGCCGGTCAGGAGCGCGATCGCCGCGTAGGCGGCGAACCCCTCGACGCGAGCGTTCTCGTCCTTCGCGTCCTGGGTTTCGGAAGACTGGCCCAGATCGACGACGGGCTGCGGCCGAGACCCGAGGACGAGGAAGACCGCGCCCGCCCCGAGATTGACGCAGCCCATCGCGAGCATGACGTCTTCGAGGCCGAGGAGCGGTATGAGCAAGAAGCCCGCGGCCAGCGCCCCGCCGAACGCTCCAACCGTGTTGAAGGCATAGACGAACGCGTGGAAGCGCGTCGCGTCGTCCAGACTGCGCGAGAGACTCTGGGTCAGGATCGGGATCGTGCCGCCCATCAGGACCGAGGCCGGGCCGATCAGGAGGGTGGACAGTCCGACGTCGATCGCGAAGCCCCAGCCGCCTACGCCGTGGGGGAGCGCGTAGGACAGGCTCTGGACGCCACGGAAGAGCCAGGGGAAGGCGAGCACGTAGAGACCGATGGCTCCTTCGAGTCCGCCATAGAGGGTCAGAAGTCGAGGCGCGCTCCCCGCGCCGAGCGCGCGGTCGACGACGCGCCGGGTGACCCGACCGAAAACCCAGTACCCGAGCGACAGCCCGCCGAGGAAGATGCCGAGCACCGCGGCAGTAGCCTCGCTGTGAGAACCGAGCAACGTCGCCAGATATCGCTGCCACGCGACTTCGTAGACGAGACCACTGAACCCGGTCAGAGCAGTCAGGACCAGTGCGACCGCGCGAACCATCCCCGGATTCTCCATTGGACCGATTTCGAGGGGCCCGTCGGCGACGACGGCTCACTCCCTTCGCGGGAGTGGCTAGAATCGGCTAGATGCGGATACGGGTCAAGCGACTGTTGGCTGTTGCACTTTTGTTGCCGCTTGGCGTTCTCGCGTGTGGACCCGCCGAGTCAGTGCCCTCGGGCGGCCGGGAACCGGCAGCGGCGCCCGCAGCTCCGAATCTTCTGCTCATTACCCTGGATACCACGCGTGCAGACGCGCTGGGCGCCTACGGGCAGGAACGCGAGACGACGCCGAACATCGATCGTGCGGCCCGCAAGGGAGTCCTCTTCGAGGACGTCACCTCGAGTCATCCCGAGACCCTGCCTTCGCACTCGACGATCTTCACCGGGAAACTTCCCTACGCGCACGGCGTCCGTTCGAACTCGGGGTACCTGCTGTCGGAACACAACGTCACGCTGGCCGAGGTCCTGCGCGACCAGGGTTATCGCACGGGTGCCGAGGTCGCGGCGCCCGTGCTCCGCAGCGACACCCAGGTGACCCAGGGCTTCGATCATTACCGCGGGGCCGAGAGCGACGATGCGGTGCTCAAGGTCGTTCACTTCCGCGATCAGGACGGTGAGCGGCAGGAACGCACGCGAACCATGCGCATCGGGGCCGACATCGCCGAGCGGGGCATCGAGTTCATCCAGGCCGACGACGGTCGTCCCTTTTTCCTGTGGCTCCACTTCTTCGACGCGCACGACCCCCACCTCGCGCCGGCTTCGTTCAACGAGAAGATCCCCGACAGCACCTACCATGCGGAGGTGGCGTCCGCCGACTTCCAGGTCGGCCTCGTCTTGCGCGAGCTGCGGCGGCAAGGGCTCGAGGACAACACCCTGGTGGTCATCACCGCCGATCACGGGGAGGGGCTCCTCGAGCACGGAGAACCCTCTCACAGCTACTTCCTCTACGACACGGTGATGCGGGTACCGCTGATTCTCGTGGGGTTGCCGCAGCTCCCGACGGGTCGCCGCATCGGGAGCCCCGTCCGGACCGCCGACATCGCCCCCACCGTGCTCGAGCTGCTCGGGCAAGCGCCGCTTCCGGACTCGCAAGGTGTCTCACTGCTTCCCCTGGTCCGTGGAGATCGCGAGGACCTGGCGCTCACGGGGTACGGCGAAGCGACGCGATTCACGGCGACCTTCGGCCTGCCCCCCCTTCGTTATGTCCGCGACGGTCCTTGGAAGTACATCCACAAGGTCAACCCAGAGCTGTACAACGTCGTCGAGGACCCCGCCGAACTCGTCAATCTCGCGGCGCGGCATCCGGACCGGGTGGCAGAGATGAGATCCACCCTCGAAGGCATGCTCGCCGACGCGCCCCCGCCACCCGATGACGCACAGGCGGCGGTCGACGCCCAGATGGCCGCTCAGCTGATGGCACTCGGCTACATGGCGCGCAGCGCGACCTTCGAAGTCCGCGACGAGCGCGACGCGCTCGCACTCGAGGGCGACGACCCCAGCAGCAAGGCGGAAGATATTCAAGTCGTCTCCCAGACCATGGGCTTCCTCGGCCGGCGGGACTTCCGCCGTGCGCTGGGCGAGCTCGAACCGCTTCTCGCACGAAACCCGGGCAATCCCTTCGTGATGGAGCTGGTCGCCCAGGCCCTGATGGGTCTCGAGCGCTACGACGAGGCCATCGGTCTGCTGCGCGAGGTGGTCGCCCAGCGGCCGCATGAGATCGAGCCCCGCTACAACCTCGCGAAGGCGCTCGCTTCTGTCGGCAGGAAGGAAGAGGCCGCCTCGCTCTACGGTCCGCTGATCGAGCAGATGCCGTGCGACGAGCGCTTCCGGGTCGAGCGAAGTCTCGTGCTGCGAGACCTGAAACGCCATGCAGAGCTCATGGAGGTGCTGGCCGACGGGGTCGATCGCTGTCCCGACCAGCCCAGCAACTGGAACAACTACGCGTGGGCGCTCGCGACCCTTCCCGAAGACGAGCTGCGAGACGGCGCTCTCGCCGTCGAGATCATCGAAGCGGGGATCGCGCGCCTGGCCGAGCCCAGCGCTGCCTTCCGGGACACGCTTGCCGCCGCGCATGCCGAGTCGGGAAACTTCCCGGCCGCCGTTCGCGAAGGCGACCAGCTCTTGCAGCAGATGCGATCGGAGGGCGCTCCTCTCGAAGTGCTGCTGCAGCTCGAGGCACACCTCGAAGCCTATCGGGCGGGCTTGCCCGTCCGGGACCCGCCCGTTCCGGCACGCTGACCCGACCCTTTCGCCGGGGACGCGACGACTTCGACGACGATCGTCTGTCGGGTCACGAGGCCGTTCGGCGACGTGCCCGAGAAGGTGAACGCATGACGTCCCACCTGATCGCGGCCGGGACGCCAGCTGAAGACGCCGCGCGCCCAGCGGCCGGGCAGCTCCCGGAAGCGCACGCCCAGTGCGTCAGGATCGCCGCCCGCGCTGGTCTCGACGGCGAGGTCCAGGCGAGAATTGTCGGCGCCGCCCATCTGGCGCACCACGATCCGAGTGTGCCGGCCCGCTGCGACCCGGAGATCTCGTAGCGGGGCGAGAGCCGGCAGACTGATGCCGTGGATCTCGGCGGGGCCGTTGCGCTCGTCTTCCCAAACGACGCGCCTGCCGTCGATCGCCGAGGCTCGCTGGGGGGCGTGGTGTGCGGTGATCCGCTGCACCGGGCAGCGCTGACGGACCCGGTCGAACTCGCAGAAGAAGACGTCGCTGGCCTCGCTCCCGAGGGCGGCGTCCCAGACGAGGCGATTCCCCGAGAGCGTGGGTGTTGCGTCGCCCACATCTCGCGCGACCTCGAGGGGCTCGCATTCCCCGGTCATGCCGTCGAAGCGGCAGAGCTGGAGCGACGCCCGATTTCGGAAGGAAACCTGGGTCACCCACGCCAGCAGCTCGCCAGAGTGCGCCATGCGGGACGTCGGCCAGATCGGGCTCGACGGACTCCGGGCGTCGCAGCGGCCGCTGGCCGCATCGACCCGACAGAACCCGACACCTCCCCCGGGCTCGACCCAGACGAGGCTCTGCCCGTCGCCGCGCAGGAAAGACCGTGTCCGCTCTTCGAGGCCGGTCGGAGCCTCCGAACAGCCGCCGTCCGAAACCCCGCATTCGCGCAGATCGTTCGTCCCGCTCTCCGAATCGATCCAGAAGATCCAGCGGGGGGTCGATGCGGGCGGGAGAGTGACGGTCTCGCCCTGGGACACCCGGAAGTCGCCACAACCCTTCTTGTCGAGGCTGCAGCCGAAGATCTCGGCCCGGTCCAGCTCGTTGCGGCTGTCCATCCAGCTGATCGTGTGCCCGGAGATCGAGGCGAGCTTCTGCTCGCCCGGAGCGTCCGTCACCAGGGCGTGTCGCTGGCCGTCGACGCGGCTGACGAAGAGGTTCAGGTCTTCGGTGCCCGACGCGTTCTCCGGGGCGTCGCGCTTCGACTCCCAGACGACGAGCTTTCCGGAAATCGACGGAGCGCCGGCAGGCGGTCCCGGGGGCGACACGCGAACGAAGTCGTTGCGTTCGACCGAGAGCACGGCGAACTCGCGGTAGCGCGCTCCCGAGCTTCCGGTGACCTCCAGCCGCACGACGTAGGTCCCCTCAGTCACGTCGGTCAGGTCCCAGCGTGCGAGCAGACCCGCCTCGACGGGCCCCGTGGTCGCGGCGACGAGTGGCTCCCACGCATCGGGGTCGTTGCCCAGGCCGACGCTGACCTCGAAGCTCGCAAAGTCCGCGCCCGCCGCGCTTCCCTCGATGTCGATCACGCGACCGGCTCCGGGTCGATGCCGGCCTCCCTGCCGGGGGCCGTCGATCGCCGCTCGCAGGTCGGGGAGCGGAGGGTGGGTGAGCGCGGCGAGGACGTCGAGTCGGCCGGCGCCCATGTGATAGTCATGCCCTGCCGGCCCGGTATCGACGGCACTCTCGCGCAGGATGCGACGGATCTCCTCATAACCGAGCTCGGGGTTGGCACTCAGTAGCAGCGCCACGGCGCCCGCGACGTGTGGCGCGGCCATGGAGGTGCCGGAGGTCCGCCAATAGCCTTCGCCGACGGTCGCGAATTCGGCAGAGAGGTCCGCGGACGAGCGCAGGGACAGGATGTTCCGCCGGGCGATCCGAACGTTCAGGTCGTCGCTCGGTCCGCCCCCCGGTGCCGCCAGATCCACCAGCCAGCCGCGATTCGTGAACGACGCGGAGGGGCGATCGTCCTCACCCGACGACGCGACGGTGATGGTTTCGCGAAGGTGTTCCGGGCTGTTGAAGACCACATCGGTCGAGCGGTTCCCCGCCGACGTCACGATCACCACGCCCATGGCGTGGACGAGGGCGACGATTTCTTCGGCCAGCGGGTTCTCTGGACAGTGGGGATTGCAGGACCAGCTCGTGTTGATCACGCGGGCTCCGTTCTCCGCGGCGTAGAGCACGCCCCGCCAGAGGTCGGAGTCCCGGCCGGATTCTCCCAGCCGGAAGCCCTTGATGGCCATGATGCGCGCTTCGGGCGCTACGCCCGCGATGCCGACTCCGTTGCCGGCAACGGCCGCGATGATCCCCGCGACGTGTGTGCCGTGGCCCCAATCGTCGAACGGGTCCGGGTCGCTCGTATCATCGGGGCCGTCGTAGTCCCCGTCCCGATCGGCGTCTTCACTGTTGGCGAAGTCGAAGCCGCGCAGGTCGTCGATGAAGCCGTTGTCGTCGTCGTCGATGCCGTTCCAGTCGTCATCGTCGACGCGGCCATTGCCGTCCAGGTCCTCACCCGGATTGACCCACACGTTGTCGGCGATGTCGGGGTGGTGATAGTCGAGCCCGGTGTCGACGACCGCAACGACGACGCCCGCTCCCCGGGAAATGGCCCAGGCGGCGGGGGCGCGGACACGCCAGAGGCCCCAGAGATCTTCGAAGGACTGGCCCCACGAGCCGCTCGAATAGAGGAAGGGATCGTCGATCCCCGGGATGGGTTCTGGAACCGGCCCGAGCTGGTCCAGGGTGTGGTCGTGATCCTGCTGCACATAGGCGACGTGGGGGTCTCGGGCGAGGACGGATCGTGCCTCGGCCAGTGGGACGCCCGGGGCCAGCTCGACGAGATAGACGTGGGCCAGGTCGGGCGGTGATCGACCGGGCGGGAGCCTTGCAGCGACGCGCTCCTTCAGCCGCCGTCGCTGGGTTTCGAACGAACGCCCATCGGGACGCCGGAACAGCGCGCGCACGCGACGAGCTTCGAGCGTGTGCAGAGCCTGGTCGAGAGAAGTCGACGCGTCCGCGGTCGCGTTTCGGAAGCTGCGCGCAGTCTCGAAGGTGCGTTCGGCGCAGTCCGTGACCGCGTGGGGACCGGCGCCGTGAAGCTTGACGATCAGCGCGCCCGGGCGCGGCTCAGCGTCGCGGGATGTCTGCCCCGCTGCAGGACTGGCGACGAGCAGGCCGAAGAGGAGTAGACCGAGCGCCTGTAGCGGCGCTCTCCCCCCGATGGCCCTTCGAGGCGTCAGAGGCCAACCGACACGACGATCAATGACCGACCTGCCGCCTGCGAGATCATGATCTTGAGCTCGCGACTGTCCTTGAACGCTTGCAGGACCTTGTGTTCGCCGACGTCGATCTCTGCAGTGTCCTCCCAGCCATTGGCTTTCGTCTCCTGCAGGTACCAGCTCAGCACGTCACTGGTCGGGTCGGCGGTGCTGAAGACCGCGTGTACGCGGCCGTTCCGGACGCCACTGCTGTTGGCGATCGCGCCCGGGTACACCGGAGCGTCTTCCGGGAAGCCCGGAGGCAAGTCCACTACGCGCTCGAGTGCCTCCTCGAGAGCGACCGGCGGCTGGGTGGGCGCCTTGGCAAGGGGCTTGACCGGAGCCGGCTTCGCGACCTTGACGGGCTCGGGGGTCTTCACGTCGTCGGAGCAACTGCATCCGTCGACCAGGGCCATGCCGAGACAGGCGAACGCGACGACCCACACTCTTCCATCGATGATCTTCATTGCTGCATTCCTCTGGTTGACTCGTCGCCAGGACCTGGCTCGATCGGGGCCTGGAGGTTAGTGGGATGGTGTTTGGAGTGCCATTGCGGGCCGGTCAGTCGGCCATCACTCCGCATAGCCGAGCGCGCGCAGTTGCAGGATTGCTTCTCGGTCATTGCTGTCCAGAGGCGGCAGCTTTTCGGCCGGCGTCCGGTTCGCCTCCCATTCTTCGAGCAGACCCAGCAGTCGATCTCGCGTCGCAATCTCGTGGGAGGCCACGTTGCGCTCTTCTCCGGGGTCCTCTTCCAGATCGTAGAGCTCGGTGCTTTTCGTCTCGCCGTCTCGCTCCCGACGGATCAGCTTGAATCGGTCGGTGCGGACCATTCTCATCCTTCCGTCGATGGACCGGGTATCGAAGTCCGGGAATCGCCGGCGCATGAGTTCGACACCATTGGTTGGACGTTCGTTCTCCGCGACGACATGCGAGGGGGCTTCCCGGTTGGGATCGAACAGGCTGCGAGGGGCCTGCGTGTCGTCCGCGAGGCCGAGCAGGGAGAGGACGGTCGGGAAGACGTCGGTGAGGCTCGCGAGGGTGCGAATTCGGCTTCCAGCCGGGACACGGGCCGGGTAGCGGACGACCAGGGGGATCCGGAGGGTCGAGTCGTACATGCTCAGGGTGTGATCGATGAGTCCGTGATCGCCGATGTTCTCTCCGTGGTCCGCGGTCACCACGATCACGGTGTCGTCCAGCACCCCGAGCGCATGGATGCGGTCGATCAGCTCGCCCACGAGGCGATCCGTCATGGCGACCTCGGCCTGGTACAGCTCCCGCAGGATCTCGTAGTCGTTCTCCTCGAGGATCAACTCGCCAGCAAGGTGCTCCCACATCCCCGCGAGCTTCTTGAGGGCCGCGACCCGGCGCAGGGGCTGTGGCTGTGGGAAGAGGCGGGCGTGCAAGCTCGGGTCGGGGTCGTACGGGAGGTGTGGTCGGTTCAGGTTGAGGAACGCGAAAAAGGGGCGCTCGGCGCGGACCTGCGCGGCGATCCAGTCGCCCGCTTCCCGGACCGCGCCGGAGTCGAGGCGATTGCTGGCGCCGGGCTCACGTCCCGGCCGCCAGGTTTCCGAGAAGAGCTCGAAGCCCTGGCTGAAGCCCCGTTCGACGCCCACCCAGGGGTTCGACACGAATCCGCCGGTCGCGTACCCGGCGTCCGCCAGCACCTCGGCGAGGGTCACGGCGTCCTCGCCGAGCCGATTCGTCTCGCTGGTGGCGCCGTGGTCGGAAGGGTAGAGCCCGGTGAACAGCGAGGCGTGGCTCGGAAGCGTCCAGAAGTCCGTGGAGAAGGCCCGCTCGAACACGGCGCCCTCGCTTGCCAGCTGATCGATTCGAGGTGTCACGGGCAGCGGGTTGCCGTAGGTCGACAGGGCGTCGGCGCGCGTGGTGTCGAGGACGACCAGCAGCAGATTCGGGGGACGCGGTCCGTCCGCACAACCGGTGACGGCCGCCAGCAGACCGATCGAGACGAGACGGAGCAATGCGCCGGGCATGGCTGCGGATTGTACGCCCTCGAGACCGCTTGGGGCGGGGTTGTGGAGAGCCGAATGTAAAAGCGCCCCGGACCGAGGTCCGGGGCGCTTCAACATTCGAATCGCCAGAGGCGATCCTGACTCGCTGACGGTTGCTGCCTAGCGGCGGTTGCGACCGGCGATCGCGAGGCCGAGCAGGCCGAGACCGAGCATTGCGGCCGTCGTGGGCTCCGGAACCGGAACGCCCGTGAGCAGCAGCGGTGCGCTGGTGTCGACATCGCCCGGGAGGGCGACCACGTCGTTGGCGCGCAGCACGGAACCGAGGCCCGAGATCTGAATCGCGATCTCACCGGCTTCGATGGCACTGTCGATGTGGAAGACGAGCGAAGCAACCCAGATCCCGGCTCCCGTCGCCGACGTGGGCGAAAGGAGGCTCGAGACCTGGAAGTTGATGTTCGTCTTGTTGGTGCCCGGATCAGGCGTCGGCCACGAGATCGGTGCGGCCTGCACCTGATACAGCGCGGTATTGCTCATGCCCACCGTGGCAGACCCGTAGAGCAGGTAACCGGTCTGTGCACCGGTCGTCGTGTAGGCCGGTCCCGGTGCGGGGTAGATGATCGCGAGAGCCTCGGAGGCCCCCTGATCGTACGACACGTTGTCCGGCGTCACGATACCGATGGCAAGCTGCTGCATGCCCGGGACGTCGGTACCGAAGAACACGTCCACGGTAACGGTGTCGCTGGTGACGAGCGAGGCAAGGTCACTGTTGTCCGAGCCCGGTCGCACCTGCATGTTGATGTCGAAAAATGCGCTTGCGCTGGTCGCACCGAACAGCAGAGCTGCCACAGCAAGCAGGTTGGTAATCAGAATCCGCATCCCAATGTTCTCCTTAAGGTCTTTCTTGTTGTGCACAGCACAATGTCAGACTTGCTTGAAACCACGATCTTGCTGAACCCGGCCCAACCGGGCCGGGTTCGACGAAAGTTCTACGTCCTACGGGCAGGGAACCGTGCCCGCGCACGCCAGGCCCGAGGGGCCGGGAACTGCTGCGATTACCGCGTCGTCGAAGACCGTGCCGACATCGTCGAGACCGGTCGCGCCGTCGCAGTTGAAATCGAAGTTCGGATCCGTTCCCGCAATCACGGCCTGGTCGAAGGTGTCGCCGACATCATCGAGACCGGTGGCACCGTCCTGATTCGTGTCCGTGTCGCAGGGGTTTCCGTAGCCGTTGAAGTTGCCGTCTTCCTGCGAATCGCAGGAACCGGTGGCGAGTGCCGGGCCGTTGGGAACGACCGTGCAGTTGTCGGCCGTATCGACCACGCCATCGCTGTCCGTGTCCACAGGGGACCCGGCGAAGCTGCTGAGGGAGAGCCCGAACGCGAGCAGCCCGGCACAGCCCAGCACGATAAGATTTCGCATCATCTTCTGCTTTCTCCTTTGATATCGCTCACGTCACACTGACGTTTCTGATTTCGATCGACCCTAGCAGCCTAGACAGTCGAGCTGACGGCTGACACTGAATCTTCCAGTCTCCGTCTTATCAGCTGCATTCCACCAGCGTCAATCAAAAATTTGGTGCTCAAAACCCTCGTTCGCCGCGCAAGTGCCCCGCCGAAACTACCCCCCGCCAGGCGGGGAGCCCAAGGCTCCGCAGCTACATGACTGCAATGGACGTGCCGAGGGTCTGAGGTGATCTAAGTGCCTGATTTGTCTAGAAAGCGCAGATCTTTCGCCGACACGAGCAGGGAACACTTTTTCTCGATTTGGGAAAAGTCGGTAACGAGCATGCAGATGTGCCCCGCAGGCGCTCTCAGGCCGCCCCCGGCGTGGCGCCCACTGGGTGGAATCAGGTTCCAGGGGAGTCCCCGCCGGGCGCCGGGGCGTGCGCAAGCTGTGTCGAGAGCACAGGGGTCAGCTCGTCGTACATCGCCTGGAGGCGCCGCTGGGCGGCATCGGATCTCCCGGTCGTCATGGGCATCGTCAGACGGGCCACGATGATCGGCTCAGCCCGGCCGAAGGCGCTGCGTTCGAGTCCGAGGAAGTTCCGGAGGGTCTCCTCCGCGAGCCCTCGGGACCCCACGTACCAGGTATAGGTGGCGCTCCGCTCATGGCCCTTCTGGAGGACCAGCTCGAGGACTTTGGGTCCCTGCGGGGAAAGCCGGACCATCCGCTCTTCCCGGGCCGTCCAGCCGCTGCCCGGCCGGTTGTTGGTGGGCGACAGGATGCTCGTGCGCCGATCGCGCAGGTCAGCACTCCCGACGAAAACCTCGATTCCCGCCCCGTAGTTCCCTCCGCTGGCGGCTCGGGGCTTGGAGTAGCGGCGGTGGATCGACTCCCGGAACGCCACCCGCCCGCTGAAGTAGTTGTCCGTCGGGATCGGTTCCCACTCGTACTCCTCGAGCTGTCGGTCGATCGCCTCGACGAGGGATCTGGGCGGACGAGGGGCCGTCCAGACGGGTGTCGCGATGCGGACCGTGGCCAGCCCAACTGCGACCACCAGGGCGATTCGCAGGAGCGCCGGTCCGGGGATCCGGTTTCCGCCGGAGATGTGCTGGCCCTCGGAATGGGGCTGCGGGGCGAGCTTCGGAACGCGGGCGAGGAACCCGTCGATCGCGTAGACGACGAGCAGCCCCACGAGCAGGATCGCGATCCCCTGCAGGCTGTGGATCGCGACGATCTCCGAATGCGGGTTCAGGACCAGGGTCAGAACCCGGACCCCGTTGAGCGCCAGGGCGACGAGCGGGGCACACAGCAGCAGCAGCCCGGCGTGCCACCCCCGTCGCTTGAAGGCGTCGATCAGCAGCACCACCAGCATGGTGAGCGTCTCCATCGACCGCAGCCCGCTGCACCCCTCGATGACCTGGAAGGCCTGCTCGGGACGCAGGATCTGGTCGCCGGACACGAGTGCGGGCGACCCGATCATATAGAGGAGCCATCCCGTGTAGTCGGCCGTCAGCAACCGCAGATCCCAGAGGATCCGCACCAGTAGCGGAGCCGGGATCGGGATCGCGAACAGCAGAAAGGCCACCGGGAGCCACATGGCCCGCAGACCCGCGAGCCCCCAGCCGCGGATCAGCAGCGCCGAGGAGACGGCCATCAGCGAGAGCGCGGACAGGTCGGCAGCGTGGACGTGGACCGACCAGGCGAGGATCGAGAAGCCCAGGGCACCGAGGAGCCAGACGAGCCAGGACGGCCCGGCGCCGGGGGGAAGCGCTCGAAGACGCGGGTAGCGCCGGTAGGCGAGCCAGGCGGTCAGGCCCAGAACCAGCAGCGGCGCCCGGTCGTTCGGCGCGAGCAGCCAGTACTCGACCCCGCTCTCGACGGAGTACCGGGTGCCGAAGGTCAGAAGGTCGCGGTAGGCGAAGCCCAGGGCTACGACGGTGGCCACCGCGAGGGCCGCGGTCGGCAGGGCGATACGCAGGTGCGGGCGGTGCTCGCTCAAGTGGCTCGGTCCATTCTCGCCGTCGATGCGACGAAATCCAGCCATCGCAACCGATCGACGGCGGAGCCGGGGGTGAGCAGTCTAGAGGATCGCTCGCCCGCGCGGGTTCCGAATGAGCTCGCCTGAAGCCGCCTTGAGTCGCCGTCAGCCGTCTTCAGCCGAACCCAGCCAGACTCAGCGGTTCGCAGCGCCCGGCCGCACTTCGGCTTCCGGTGCGTTGCCGGTCAGCTTCTTCTCGAGGTCGAGGGCCATCTTCGAGTAGCGCGGATGTCGTCGCGCGACGATCAGGGACTGCTCGAAGATCTGCCGCGCGGAGGTCGAATCACCGAGAGCCTCGACCGCCTCGGCGAGTTCGTAGAGGGCGACCGGATCCTCCCGGTTCGCTTCGATGAGGTACTCGTAGTGGGGGATGGCCTCTTCCCAGCGCTCCAGCCTGGCAAGCATCTGTCCCAGCTGTCGGCGGGCGGGGGTGAAGTCGGGATCCAGCTCGACGGCCTTTGCGAACTGGACGGCAGCCTCTTCCAGGCGGTCGTGCCGCTTCAGGGAAATCCCGAGGTTGAAGCGCGCTTCGGGCTGGTCGCTGTTGAGCGCGACCGACTGCTGGAAGTGCGCGAGTGCCTCGTCGCCCCGGCCCGCGCGGCCGAGGATGCGACCCACGCGCGTATGGGCGCTCGCCGTGAACTGGCCCGGCTCTCCAGCCAGTACGGCCTCGAAGTGCGCGAGCGCCGCCTCACCGTCGTTCTCGAGCAGACTGATCTCGCCGAGTCCGAAGTTGGCGGGGACGTGCCCCGGGGCCAGCAACAACGTGCGCTCGAAGGCAGGCCGTGCGAGCTCCGCATGCCCCTCCCGGACGAGGGCGCTGCCGTACCGATAGTGGAGCTCGGCGTCGTCCGGATCGATTCCCCAGACGGCGTAGTAGCGCCGGTCTCGGCTCGAGATCCCAGGCCCGCCGGGCGCGACTTCGACTTCGACCGCCGGGGAATGCGCCGACGCGCGGCGGCGGATCTCGGCCGCGGCGGCGACGACCTGCCGACGATCGAAGAACGAGGTGGTCTCGTCGACCCCCGCGCGCTGGCCGGCGATGCGAAGCAGCAGCACCGCGTAGCGAGATACAGCCTCGGCCAGCAGGTCGGCTGCGGCCGGTTCGATGTCCAGCGTCCGCGACCGGTGGTGATGGAGCGGATCCGGATGCGTCTGCGACGGGTCCTCCCCGTCGAGCATGACGTCGAGCAACCGCCAGGCCATCCCGTGAGCGCGAAACGACTCGACGTCGGAGGCCGAGATCGCGACACGGTCCGGTTCGGCGAGTCGCGGAAAGAAGGTCAGCTCGTCCTGCGGGCTGGGCTCGGAGGGGAGCGCGGACTCCAAGGCCGCTGCGATGTCGACCTGGCGGATCTCGGAGTCGCCGCCCTCGGTCCCTGCCGCAGATGCATCGTCGAGGACGCGGCCGACGAATCCCTCGATGGCGACCCCGACGGATTCCGGCAGCGACATGCCCCCGGGTGGCAGGGCGTAGCGCGCGTAGACGTCTTCGACGTCGCGCAGGAACGCTTCGTTCGAAGCGGAGTCCGCGTAGCGAGCGCTCTTCTCGCGGGCGATGTCGCGAAGGGACTCGCCACTTCCGGTCGGCGAGCAGGCCGTGAGCAGCAGCGTGACGCAGAGCGGGAACGAAGCCTTTAGCGGGTGCAAAGCCTTTAGCGGGAACAAAGCCTTTAGCTGGAACAATGCCTTCATCGCGGACATGATTGCACGACTTGCGGTC
The DNA here is from genome assembly GCA_029261855.1 of Deltaproteobacteria bacterium. Classification (GTDB taxonomy): domain Bacteria; phylum Myxococcota_A; class UBA9160; order UBA9160; family UBA4427; genus JAJDAN01. Next base: position 109,916 of record JAJDAN010000088.1, on the reverse strand, counting down.
GGGTAGCCTGGCGCGCCGCCTCTTCCGCGCGTCGCTACCGCCGCCGCGCGCGCTTCCGCCACCCGATGACGCCGAGGGCCGCGGCGCCGAGGAGCGTGGCGCTGGGCTCGGGCACCCAGAACGACGCGCCGTTGTCGTCGATGCCATCGCCGGTGTAGAGGTACGGGCCGCTGTCGCCTGCGGCGAACTCGCCGGCGGTCCACAAGCCGGCGAGCACGGCTATGTCCTCGCGGAAACCGGCGACGCCCTTGTACTGCATGTAGTCCGCCATATCAGCGGGGTCGCCGAAGCCAGTCCCGGAATAGATCCCGATTCCGGTGCCCGACGACACGATGAAGTCGTAGACGAAGCTCACCTCTTCGCCCGGGGACAGGTCGAAGTCGCCCTCGAGGAGGGTGAGCGCCGAGAGCGCCTGGTAGGTCCCGGGCGATCGACACATCTGGTAGCTGCTGACGTCCACTTCCCCCGGCCCGAAGTTCTTGACGGTTACCTCGTGGGTGACCTCGTCGAGCCTCGTCATCCGGATCTGCGCGACCGCGGTCCCTGACAGGGCCATGACGACCCCGGCCGCGAGTAGCGGCGCGAGAATGGATCCCGGCTTCAATGCATCGTCCTCCGTTCGGGGGGAGTGCGTCCCGCGCGCATCGTATCGTTCAAGCGGCGCCGGGTCGCTTCCGGCTGCGCTCGTCGCGGCGTTCTGCGTCGCCGTCGACCTGCTCGCGCAGGGATTCCCAGGACCAGATCAGCTCGTCGAAGGCGCGCCGCCGATCCTCGGCGGGGACCTCGCGTTGCGCGTCGTCCGGCCCGTACAGGTCCAACGCTTCACGATCCAGGTGATAGCTGACGAGCCCGCCTGCAGAGCGCAGGCCGATGATGTGCGGGTGCCGGATCTGGGCCATGAAATGGAAGACCGCTCGACTCGGATCGAGGTTGAATCGGGCGCGCGGCGGCGTCGACCCTTTCTCCTCAAGGGCGGGCACCTCGAAGAGATTCCGTTGGAGCAGGCCGCGGACGTCCGCGATGCCGAGGGGCTCGGGCCAGTCACCCCCGACGCCCCACAGGATGAACGGCGCCCGGGTCTGGTCCGCGGTGAGCGACTGGCCGTGTCCCAGGAGGTCGTTCTCGAACAGCGCCTGCCCGTGATCCGACGTGACGAGAATGGCGTGGTCGCGGCCGCCGGTCGCCTCGCGGAAGCGTTCGACGATCCGCCGTGCGGCGAGGTCGACGTTTGCCGCCGTGTTGTCGTAGGTGGCTCGGACGCCCTCGGCGTTCTTGGCCTTGATGTCGTAGCGCGAGAGGGGGGATACGCCGAGCAGGTCGTCGAGCTCTTCGTGGGTGTAGGGGAAATGGGTGTCGACCAGATTGACGTAGAGGAACAGCGGCGTTCCGGTCGGGTTCCGGGCCTGTTCCTGGGAATAGTCGGTCAGGTAGGCGTCGACCCGTTCGAGCAGGACCTTCCATGATATCTGCAGGCTGCCCGCGCTGTTGCCGCGCGAGGTCCTCCTGTCCGCGTCCTGCCGCGCGTCGTAGAAGTGATCGACCCGGTCGAGCCCGAGCAGGGCGACGCTGTCGCCGAAGGAATCGTCCTGGCCCGAGAAGTGGGCGACCGTGTACCCGAGCGCCTTGAAGTCGTCGATCCAGGTGTCTTGCCCGTCGTACGGGTCGATGCGACCCCCAAACAGCTGTGCCCGGGACCAGATCGTGTAGGGGCTGTGGACGAAGGCGCGCTCGCTGCTCGCGCCTTCGCGAGCCAGCTCGTTGAAGAAGGGCGTGATCTCGTGGCCGTTGCGGCTGCGGCCAAGGCGGTCGGCGCGAAAGCTCTCGAGATAGATGACCAGCACGTCCGGACGCCGCTGCCCCGCAGCGTCGATGCCTTCGGGTACGACGGTTGCGGGCGCGCGGACGTCGGCGGGGAGATCGCCGGCGAAGCCGTTCTCGTCGACGCCGTTCGCTCGCACGTCGAGCGCGAAGGCATGCCGGGACCCGTCGAACGGCGCCGGGTCTCGCGGTCGCGACAACAAGCCGAAGCCGTCTCGGTCGATGTCCGTGACGAGCCGGACGACTCCCGTCAGCAGTCGGACACTGGGCTTCGGCCCGAGGCCGACGCTCAGGCGCGGCTCGATGCGGTCGGCCGATACGATGGCGACGACGGCGCCCACGAGCAGAGCGCCGAATCCCAGCCACAGTCGTCGCGGTGTGGGGACCGTTGCGTCGCTTCCCCAACCCGTCGCGCGTTGCAGTCGGCCGATCCCCCAGACCGCTCCCGCCCCCGCCAGGCCCGCGCATGCGAGCACGATGGCCAGGGGTACCGCGTGCAATGCCGCCTGGGACAGCATCAGCTGGAAGCCGCCCCCGGACACCTCCCACAGGATGGGGATCGACGCCATCCGGCCGAGCACTGCGCCCACCTGGTAGAAGACGAAGTCGATGCCGAGTGGAACCGTCAGTGAGAAGAGGGCCGCCGACGCGAGCTTCTGCATCACGGTCCAGCGGCGCCGGGAGAGCCAGGCGAGCGCGAGCGCCCACAACCCCACGACGAGGCAGGCGTCGGCAACCGCGCTGAGCAGCGCGAACGCCAGCAATGCCCCGGGACCCTGGATGTAGACGCCGTTGAAGCCGGCCGTAAAGAAGGTCTGCGACGCCTCCAGAAGAAGCGCGTCCACCGTCGACACCACCAGCACGCAAGCAAGCAGCAGGAGCGCGCAGCTGTAGCGTGCGTAGCCTGACCCGTTGCGGGTCGTCATGAGTGCTGGCGGCCTCTCGGCTTCATGGTCTCGAATCTCCAGTCTAGAGCACCCGGCGGACGGGAGCGTTGTAAGATCCGCGTCATGCCGGACGCGCTTGGATCCGTTGGGTTGCGCCTGTTCGAGCCGCGCCGCGCGACGATCACACTTACGACGTTGCTCGTACTTCATGTGTTCGCGTTCCTCGTCTTCTATCCGGCTGGCGTGACCGTCGCTGACGAGGGCACCTACGTGCGACAGGCTCAGCTCATCCTGTCCGGCTCCACCAGCATCGAGCGGGTGGACCCGTTCACCGGGGAAGACGTCGCGTTCCAGCCCATTACTCGCTACCCGCTCGGCACGGCGCTGGTGCTGCTGCCCTTCGTCGCCCTGGGTGGCCGTGAGGCGGCTTGTCTGGCGTCGCTGCTGTGCACCGTGCTGGCCGTCGGGGTCACCGGGCGCTGGCTCTACGAGTCCGGACGATCCCCCCTGTTTGCGGCGCTGGTGCTCGCGTACCCGCCGACGCTGGTGCTGTCGCGGCTGGCCATGAGCGAGGCGGCGAGCCTGCTCGTGGTCGCCCTGGCGCTCTGGTTTCATGGCCGGGGCCAGACGCGCGGGGCGCGTTGGCTGTTCGCCGCGGGCCTCGCCGGCGGGCTCTCCTTCGCGTTCCGGGAGGCGAACGTGCTGCTGCTGGCGCCGTTCTTCCTGGGGTCGCTGCTTCGGCGTGACACGGGGTGGCCGGCGCTCGTCGTGGGTGGAGCACTCGGGTTGTGTGTGCGTGCCCTGTCGGCCTGGTTCTTCTTCGGGGATCCCTTTTTCACGAAGGCCCCAGACGCCTTCAGCCTCGAAGCCATCGCGAGCACGGCCCCCGTCTATCTCTTCAGCCTGCTCGTCTTCGTGCCCGGCGGTCTCGTCGCTGCCTTCGCCTATCGCGGCCCACGACGGCCCGAGCTCATCGCGACGGTGGCCCTCTTCGTCCTCTTTCATCTCGCGTACGCGTACAGCGGCGAGCCCAGTGGCTGGGCGAAGCGACTGGTGCTCGGACCGCGATACTTCGTGCCGCTGCTGCCCGTGCTCGCGTACGCGTCCGCCGAGGTGTGGCCGCGACTGGCGGTCTGGTTGCGCGGGCGCGCCGGAAACAGGGGAGACGCGCTCGAGCAGGGCGCAGGGCTCGCGGCCATGGCGGCAACCGCCTTGCTCGCGGTCGCCATCGTGGGCGTTCAGTGGGCGCACGCGGAATGGAGTCGCGACCAGGCGGTCATTCGCAGTGCGATCCTCGAACACACCCACGCCGGCACGACGGTCGTCACGAACTGGAAAGCGACCGGGAAGTTCATCGATCTGGTGGATGACGACCGCGTGATCCTGCCGCGAGAGGGCATGGGTTCATCACTGATCGAACGCCTGCTCGCGGAGCAGGACTTCTTCTATCTCGTGCTGCTCGACCGTTCGGACAGTGTCTTCTGGCGCCGCGACGCGTTCGACAACGCGATGTTCGTCTCCGGGATCCGTCACCGCAAGGAGATCCTCGTCGACCTCGAAGCCACGCCGACCGATCGACTACGGATCTGGCGAGTGCGCGATTGACCCCGAGATCTCCGTTCGCGCGACGCTCCTAGCGTCGCTGATAGAGCGTCGTGCCGAACACGCTGCCTGCCCGCAGTGGCGGATCACCGAAGGTCGCCACCGGTTCGTAGTTCTCCGCCGCCCAGTCGCCGATGCTGCGGCCATAGCCGCGGCCGAAGAAGCCGACCCCGTACTCGCGCGTGTCCTTGTGGGTCAGCACGATCAGGTCCGGGGGGTCGGCGCGCAGACGGCCGAGGATCTCGTCCTCGCCAAAGATCAGCAGCTCCGGAGGCATGAAGTTGACATGCCCCGTCGGGTTCACCCGGCGCGCGAGGTAGTTCAGCATCACGCCTTCGGGCAGGACGACCAGGGTGTCTTCGGCCGGTCGGGTCTTCAGTGCCTCGAGTGTCTGCTGCAGCACGGGCCCCGTGACGACGTCCGTCAGGAAGACGTCCCCACCCGACCCGATCTGGAAGTCACGCCAGTCGATCCGCGCGGCCAGGAGGGGCAGGAACGACAGCACGACGGACGCGATCAGGCCCAGCACGGCAGCACGTGCGAGACGGGCGTCCCCTCCCCGGTGGCCGATCCAGAGGGGGAGCCACGAGGCGCAGGCGGCGAGCAGGATCAAGGTGCCCGGCATCGCGAGCGCGAACCCGTACTGATCGAGTCGTACGCGGAGGGCGACCTTCGCGAGGAGCACGGTCGCGAAGATCAGCAGACCGGCGGCCGTAGCGAGATCGGGGCGCTCTCCGTTCGCGCCCTTCGCGCCTGGGGCGCCCCGCCCAGCGCGCACGGAGAGCGTGACCGCTCCGATCGCCAGCAGTCCGGTGAGGACCGGCAGCGGCCGCAGGAAGTCGGGCCAACCCATGGCCCCGGCGACCCAAGCGCCGGCCGCGAACACGAGGCCCGCCGTCGCGCCGCCGGCGGCTCCGTAGTAGAGGGCATGGACCGGTGCGAAGGACCCTTGAGCCGGACGGATCCGGAGCGACACGAGGGTGATGATCCCGGCGGCGAGCCCCCAGGCCGCGGACCAGGCGAGCAGCTGAACGATGTTGCCGCCCAGGTCGACGATGCCCAGGGTGGCGCGATAGAAGTACTGGGACGCGACGTCGCTCGCGAGGACCGCCGGCCAGGCACCGAGGGTCCCGCGCAGGGCGTCCGACGCCGGCATCGCGAGGCAGAGCGAGCCGAAGGCGACGGCGGGCGGCGTTGCCATGGCCGCCAGACCGAGTCCCGCTCGGCGAAGAGATTCGGGCAGGGGCGTGGGGCGGGACCTTGCGTCGAGAAGGAAGGTGCATGCGACCCCGGCGACAGCGGCCACGAAGGGCTCGACCTTGGTGAGCGCGACGAGGCCCAGGAAAGCGCCGCTGATGACCGCGGCCGTGCGTGGCTTCTCGCGAAACGCCGCGAGTGCCCACAACGCCGCGAGTCCGAGACCGACGCCGTGGGTCAACTCATGGCTGTAGGGCGTGAGGTAGTTGTCGTTGCCGATGGCGTCGACCTGCGCGAAGGCGAAGAGCACGAGAAAGACGCTGCAGCCCACGAACGCCCCCGTGCGATCCGTCGTGCGGCGAAGCAGGTCGTGCAGGACCACGACGAGCAGGACGACGTCCAACAAGTTCGCGAGCACGAGTACCCGCAGCGCTGGGCCGAACACGAGGAAGAGAAGCGCGTTGCGGTAGGCGGAAAGCGGGCCGTTGAACCACGCGATGTCGCGGTACAGCACCTCGCCTTCGCTCAGGCGCCAGGGCACGTACAGCTCGCGGCCGAAGTCGACGAACGCGTTGGGCCAGGTGCCCCAGGTCCACACGAGCATGACGACGAAGATGCCGGCGATTGCCGCCGCGGCGAGTCCCGGCGCCCAGCGCTTCACCGTGTCTGCCCTGCCGACGGCTCCGCGAGAGGAGCCGGAAGAGGCGCGCCCGGGCGGCCACGGCGCTTGCGCCCGGGATCGAGGCGGACGGACTCGCGCGCGTGATGGTTGGCTGCCTGCTTGTCGCCGCGGGCGCGCAACAGCTGTGCGAGCAGGCGGTGCCCGCGGAAGTCCGTCGGGTCGAGGGCGAGCATGCGGCGGAGATGATGCTCGGCATCTTCCGGCCTGTCCTGCTTCATGCGCAGGGCGGCGAGGTGGAAGTGCAGGTCCGCGCTCTCGTGTGGAATCGCGGCGGCGCGGGCGAGATAGTCGTCGGCTTCCTGCAGTCGGCCGTCGCGCACCATCACGTTGCCGAGGTTCACCCAGGCGACCTGACCCAGCACCTGCCGGTCGAAGATCGTCAGATTGGAAACGAGCGCGCCCACGACGAGAGCGGCGGCAGGAACACCCAGTCCACGCCACTCACCGGCGGTGGCCATGTCGAAACCCCGCGCGAGTGCGAGCCCGGCGAACGGGGTCAGCAGCGGCACGAGAGGGAAGCGATAGCGGGCCCACACGTAGAAGAGAGCCACCGCGAGAGTGAAGAGTGCCGCCAGGGTCCCGATCAGGGAGGGTGCGTCCCACGCCGAGCGCTGACGCCATGCGAGAACCATCCCCGCGCAGGCCAGCGGCAGGAGCACGCCGAAGCGCAACACGCCGTGGAGAAGCGAGAGCAGGCTCGAGAACTCTGAATGGACGTAGATGTCCTCGGTGTCCGGGATCTCGTAGTCGTTCAGCGTATAGAAGAGCTTGGCGACGAACAGCGAAGCGAATCGGCCCGGGTCGCTGCGGATCCACTCGCTGCTGCGTGCCAGCCAGTAGTCGGAGACCTCGCCCGCGTCCAGCTCGCGACCGCTTGCCCACTCGGCTGCGCGTCTCGCGTCAGAGCCTTCGAAGTCCGGGGTGTGGCGGCCGGGCATGAGCGGGGCGTAGAGCCCGGTCGCCGACGGGTTGTTGCCGATGTAGAAGTTGGGCCCGAGCTGCGATGTGGTGATCGCGAAGGTGTCGCCCACCGCAAGGTTGCGCGCGCCCACCGGCAACAGCACGAGGACCAGGCCGAGCGCGAAGCCGCCCGCTGCCGCAGCCGGTGAGGCCAGCCAGCCCGATCTGCCGATCGGGCTGGCGAGAGGGCTGCCGAGGGACCGCGCTCGCAGGAAGAGCCAGAGCGGGATCACGCCTGCAAACAGCAGTGCGTTCTCGCGGGTGAGGGCGAGCAGCCCGCAGACGACCCCGAGCGCGGCAGCCCGGCGCGCGTCCGGTCGCGCCGCGAAGCCCGTCACCAGAACGAGCACGCCGCTGGTGAGGAAGAGCCCGAGGCTCGTCTTCTGGATCATGCCGTCGAAGAAGAGCGAGGGCGCGTAGCCGGCGAGCAGCAGGCCCGCAGCGATTCCCGCGCGACGGCCGAAGACGCGCGCCGTCGCGACGTACAAGAAGACGCAGGAGATCGCGCTCAGCAGGGCCTGGGTCCATTGGGCCGTCATGCCACCTTCGCCGAAGACCCGGTAGACGACGCCCAGCAGGTAGGGGTAGGCGGGCGCCTGATAGAAGACGCGATCGCCGAGCCAGTCGCCGCCTGCGATGGCGAGGGCCCACTCGTGGTACGAGCGCGCGTCGACGATGGGCGACTCGATGAAGGGCAGCGACTCGATCTGGTTCAGGTAGACGGCGCGCAGCGCGAACGCCACGAGGAAGACGACGCCGGCCGCGAGCCAGTCGCGGCGAACGGCGCTCACCGTCGCTTCCTCTCGGGCCGCAGCGCGTACAGGCGCAGTCCGCCCGCTTCGACCTGCAGCGTCGCATGGGCATCGAGGAAGCGTTCGAGGTGGGTGAGCGCGAACGCGACCCGGGACCGCGACGTGTCGGTGTCGGTCATCACCCAGTCATAGTAGGCGCGGTTGTAGAGCACATGGGTGACGCCCTGCTCGCGCAGGCTCATCGCCACCCGGGCGGGATCGAGGTCGGCCGCGTGCAGCTCGGCGACGAAGCGATGCCCGAACCAACTCGAGTCCGGGGCGTATCGACAGGGCAGCAGCCGGCCCTTGCCTTCCCCCACCATCCAGATATTGCAGTCGGCGGGCATGCGCCCGTCGGCGACGCGCCGCGCGATCTCCCCGGTCATGTAGGCCATGGGCGGCGTGAAGTTGAAGCCCACCTGCTCGAGCCAGCCGAGGCGCGTGGGTGCGTGGTTCCAGGGCGAGGGCTCGGCCGCCAGCAGCTGGCGCGCCTGCAGCAGGTCGAGCTTGCGCTCCTGGGCCTGGTAGTCGCGAGCGAACAGGACCAAGGCGACGAGCGCCACGACGATGCGCAGGGAGCGCCACGGGACCTGGGTCATCAATACGCCGGTGGCCGCCGCCAGCAAGGGCAGTGCGGGCAGCGCGTAGCGCAGCACCGGCGCCTGGGTTCCCAACAGGGCGTACGCCCCCCAGCCCAGCCCCCACACGATCAGCGTCCCCCGGCGCTTTTCCGGCGGGAGTGGCAGTGCGAAGGGCAGCGCGAGCGAGAGCAGCAACAGGGGACTCAAGGCGTGTCCCGGCTTTACCGCGTAGCGGTCCGGGTCGCGCAGGACGTCGACGAGATCGAGCAGGTGACTCGGTGAGTCCGACTTGCCGGTCGCCTCGAAGCGTTCCAACCGGTCGCGTACGCCCGGATCTTCCAGAAACGCGGCGTCGATTTCTTCGTCGCCGCGCGCCAGGTAGACGCGATCGCCGGACGCGGACATCATGTAGTCGCCGCGCAGGATCGGGAAGATCGGGTCGCCGTGCAGGACTCCATTGGCGACGTACCACGCGGCATTGGGAACCGCGATCAGCAAGGTCGTGACGGCGATCAGGCGACCGAGTCCGCGTATGCCACGGGGACCCCACAGCCGGAAGCCCAGACCGATCGCGCCGAGTACGAAGGCGAATGGCAGCGCCGTGTATTTGCAACCGATCGCGGCGCCGAGGCACAGGGCCGCGAGTGCGAGATGCGGGTCGCGGCCCTCCTGCGCGAAGCGGACCACGGCGTAGACGGCGAGGACGATCGCGAAGGTCAGGAAGCCGTCGATGCGGGCGTCCATTCCCAGCTGCCAGAGGATCGGTGTCGTCGAGAACGCGATGGAGGCCCAGATTGGAGAGCGACGGTCCCCGATGCGTCGCGCCAGCACGACCGTCGCCACCAGCGTGAGCAGGGTGATCTGGAAGTTCAGCGGCGTGATGGACGACTCGAGACCGACTGCCATGAGCGCGGCGTAGAGCAGGTGGACCGCACCCGGGAACGCGTAGGCGGGGAAGTACGGATCCCGACCCCAGAGCGACCCGTCCAGGTATCGCTCGGCGAGGGGCAGGTGGTAGAGGGCAGCGTCCCAGTCGGCGTTGGGCAGCAGGGTTTCGATCCAGAACGGCCAGGCCCACAAGGCGAGTGCAGCCAGGCCGAGGGCGACCGCAAGCTGGGTCGCGCGGTCGGCGGTCCGCAACACCACTGCGATCCTGTGCGCCAGTTCGCGCGGCACCGGCCAGGAAACCAGCAGGGCAGCGACGAATACCAACACGACGGGCACGGGCCCGAGCAGTCCCATTCCCGTCAGCGCCATCCAGATGGCGGTGGTCAGCGCGAAGCCGGCTGCCCAACCGAAGAGCAGCCTCTCGTGGGTCGAGAGCGCCTCGTCCATTCCCGTCCAGCCCAGGATGCGCGCGCCGATACACGATTGGGCGATGATCACCAGCAGCGCCGCTGCATGGCTGCCGATTGCGTGCACGAACGTTGCAGTCGTCAACGCGGGGAGTTCCCGGACGCGGTGCTCTGGCAAGGCGGGCGTCGCGCTATCGTGGCCATCTCCCGGGCAAGTGGTAGCACGCGACTGACGAGGACAGCGGAGACCGTGCGGTACGACCAACGCGACTGGATCTCGCTGGGCCTCCTCGGAGTTCTGGCCGGCGTCCTGCTGCTCGCGCAGCTCGACGAGCCGTACCTGTGGCAGGACGAAGCGCAGACGGCGGTCATCTCACGAACGATCCTGGACGATGGTCTGCCACGCGGGAGCGATGGGCGGAACTACTTCTCCCAGGAGTACGGCGCCGAGTACGCGGACGACCATCTCTGGCGTTGGCACACCTGGCTCTCCTTCTACACGGTCGCAGGGTCGTTCGCCCTGCTGGGGGAGACGACCCTGGCGGCGCGGCTGCCCTTCGCATTGCTGGGTCTCGCGACGGTGTTGCTTGCCTACGTGGCGGGCCGCTCCTTGTGGCGCAGCCAGGACGCGGCGCTGGCATCGGGGGCGCTGCTCGCGTTGTCGGTGCCCTTCCTCATCCTGAGTCGCCAGTGTCGCTGGTATCCCATGGCTGCGTTCTTCGCCCTGCTCGGGCTCTACGCCTACGGGCGGCTGCGACCTGGGGACAAGCGCCATTCCATCCTGCTCTTCGTGGCGGCCAGCCTCCTCTTCCATACCCACTATTTCTATACGGCGACCCTGCTGGCCACGTTGCTCGTTCACAGCCTCTGGCTCGAGCGAAGCCGTTTCCCCCGCGTCTTCGTCGTGTCCGCGGCGGTGACCCTCGTGAACGCACCGTGGATCCTGTGGTTCGCAGACATCCGCTACGGAGAGGCCTACTCCGGCTACCTGTCGAGCCTGGCGGTCAGCCTGCAGATCGGGAATCGCCTGGGCCAGGACCTCTTCCTCTACTTCCTGTCCCCTCTCTTCTTCGCGATCCCCATCGGCCTGTTGGTCCTGCGACGGGTGCGGCGGCAGTCGGCTACCGGAGTCTCCGCGGAGACCTGGAGCGGGGTCGCCCTGCTCGCGATCTTCTGCGTCTCCACGGTGGTCGCCCTGGCCCTCGTGTCGCCGGGCGCCTACTTCCGCTACCTCACCCCGCTCGCGGCGCCGGCCATGCTACTCGCGGGGGGTCTGCTGGGTGCTCTTGCGAACGTCTCTCGCGTCGCCGCCGTCGCGGTCTTCGCCGGTTGGCTCGCTCTCTCGCCCATCGACGACTTCGTCCACGAGATCACCCACGACTTCGACGGCCCCATCGAGGGGATCGTCCGCTTCCTGAACCAGCGGTCACGTCCCGGGGACCGTGTCGCGATCACCTACGGCGACATGCCGCTCAAGTTCTACACGAATCTGCGGGTCATCGGAGGCCTGACCGGCGAGGATCTGAGCGAGGCGGAAGGCGCCGAGTGGATCATCATCCGGCATCACCCGCAGAAGGACCCGCGCGCCAAGGCGCGCGCGGTGTTCCGAGGCTACGTCGTCCCCGAGCAGTACGTGCGGTACGACATCCCCTACCCGGACGCGCCCTTCGAAAATCGGGAGGACCCGCGCTTCCATCTGTACCGGACGGCGTCTTCGCGCTTCCCGCGCGTGACGGTGTTCGGCCGCACGGACGCCGCGCGTGCCGCAGACGCGCAGGCCGCGCGCAACTCCGTCGCGCCCTGAGCCGGGCCCGGCGCAGAGCGCGGTGGGTAGTCGGCCGCGGAGCCCGGTGGGAGATGGTGTAGCCTTCGCCGGTGTCCAGCCCCGGTCCCGAAGCCAGGCCCGCAACCCGACCTGCCGCGGCGGTCCTCGCCGCCGGCACGCGTCTGTTGGTCTCGCTTCCGGCGTTGGACGAAGGCACCACGATCGCGGACGTGATCGCCGCGATCCCTCGTGACCTCGCCGGCATCGATGAGGTCGAGGTCCTCGTGGTCGACGACGGCAGCCACGACGACACGTCCCGGTTGGCCGCGGAAGCGGGTGCCCAGGTGATCCGACACGAGCGGACCCGTGGCGTCGGCGCTGCGTTCCAGACCGCGCTGGCCCGGGCACGGGCCAGCGGCGTCGACTACCTGGTGACCATCGACGCCGACGGGCAGTTCGACCCGGCGGACGTCCCGCGCGTACTGGCGCCGGTGCTCGCGGGCAAGGCGGACTGCGCGACGGGCTCGCGCTTCGCAGACCCCGCCCTCGAGCCGGTCATGCCGCGCCTCAAGCGTTGGGGCAATCGCATGCTCGCGCGCCTCGTCTCCCGGTTGACGGGACATCCCTTCGACGACGTCTCCTGCGGCATGCGGTGCTACGGGCGAGAGGCGATGCTGCATTTGAACCCCATCGGGAACTTCACCTACACCCACGAAGTGTTGCTCGATCTGTGCTTCAAGGGGCTGCGGGTCGTCGAGGTGCCGATCGCCGTTCGCGGCGAACGGGAATACGGGACCAGCCGGGTGGCGGGCAGCCTGTGGCGCTACGCGATCAACACCCTCCGCATCCTGGTGGGCGTGTATCGGGACTACAACCCGCTGCGCTTCTTCGGCGCGCTCGCGCTCCTGCTCTTGTTACCCGCCGTCCTGCTCGAGATCTTCTTCTTCGGCCACTACCTGGTCACGGGCTCGTTCTCGCCCCACAAGTGGGCGGGGTTCAGCGGTGCGGGACTCGTCGTCCTGTCCCTGCTGATGGGCTTCATGGGGATGATCGGGGACATGCTGAACCGGCACCGCGTGTACCTGGAAGAGCTGCTGTACGAGCAGCGCCGGCGCGCGCGTGCTCCCGACGCGCCCCGCGGCCCCTCCGCCGACGATTCGCACGGAGGCTGACCAGCTACCCGTGCCGAAGACGGCGCTGATCGTCTCGTCCGGGCGGACCGGCACCCAGTTCCTGGCGCACTACTTCGACGGGAACTTCGACGCCGTCGTCGGGCGACACGAGCCGCCGCCCCGCCATCTCGTGCAGGTCGCCGCCAGCGCCTACGCGGCGGGCGCCGTCTCCCGTCAGCGGATGGCGCGCATCCTCGTCCGGCGGCGCACGCGCACCGCCGACCTCGTCGATGCCGACCTCTACGTCGAATCGAATCCCTTCTTGTGGGGCGCCGTGGATCTGTTCGACGAGGTCTATGACGAGCCGGTCGTGGTGCACGTGGTGCGCGACCCGCGCGACCAGGTCCGGTCGTCGCTGAATCATGGCACTGCTTCGGGCTTCAAGGGGTTGGTCAACCGCTTCGTTCCGTACCGCTATCCCAGGCTGCCGGCCGGCGGTCGACCGCGGGATTGGGTGGAACGTGCGGTGGGCCTGTGGGCCGTCGTCAACCACCGCTTGAGTGAGCTGGGCCCGCGCTGCGCCGGCTATCACTTCGTGCGCTACGAACACCTCTTCGACGAGACGAACAGCGGTCTGCGGGACCTGTGTGCGCGTCTGGGGCTCGACTTCGCCGGTGCCGGGGCAAGCGTCGACCCGGCCGAACGCATCAATCGCGCCCAGGGAAGCGCGACGCCGGACTGGACCCGCTGGACCGACGCCCAGTGCGCGACCGTCCATCAGATCGCCGGCGCTGCCATGGCCCGCTACGGCTACGGGGGCGAGCCCGAGTGGTTGGCTCGCGTGGGACCGAACCCAGGCACCGACTCGAGGATGAGCCCGTGAAGCGTTGGCTGCCCTCCGTCGTCACCTTGCTCGTTCTGGCGGTGCTCTCGGGCTTCCTCTACGAGAATCGCGGCTACATCGGCGACAGCTACTCGTTGCGTCCGGGTCTCTTCGCCGGAGTCGCGGGCCTCACGCTCGCGTCCCTGTTCGTGCGCGGCATCGCGAACCGCCTGCACTTCGCCGGTCTCGGGGTGACGGCCTCGACCTTCGACTGGTTTCGGCTCGTGACCGTCACCTCCTTCACCAACTACCTGCCCCTGTCCGCGGGCCTGGTCGCGAAGGCCGTGTTTCTGAACCGCGTGCACGCCATGCCCTACCGCCGCTTCGCGGTGGGGCAGACGACCCTGCTGGTGCTGATCATCTCGACCACTGGCGCCTGCGGTCTGAGCGTGGTGGCGCTCGCGTTCCCCGAGCATCTCGTCGACATCGTGGGGCTCGGCTTCGCGTTGATGCTGGCGTCGGGGGTGTTGCTGGTCCTGCCCGAAGGCCTGCGCGAGGCGGTGTCTCCGAAGTGGTTCCCCTTCGCGGCCAACGTCGGCCCCGAAGCCAGGCGCAACTGGCCGTGGGTCGCCCTGTGTCAGGCGGCGATGCTGCTGGCCTCGTCCTTCGGACTCAAGCTCTGCTTCGAGATGGGTGAGTCCGACGTCGGCCTCGCCGCCTGCATCATCTTCACCGCCGCGGCGGTGCTCACCCGCTTCGTGACCGTCGTCCCGGGTGCCCTGGGCGTGCGCGAGTTCCTGATCGGCGGCCTCGCCGTACTGACGGGCTTCGACCTGCGCGACGCAGTCGTCGCATCCACCCTCGCCCGCGCCGCCGAAATCGTCGTCGTGTTCGGTCTGGGCGGTGTCCTTACATGGTCGCTCTCGAAGGATCTCGTCGACGCGGCGCGCGTCGATGGCGAACGGCGGAGCTGACTCGGGCGGTCAGGCCCAGGCCAGGGCAGAGTCGACGATGGCATCCGACGGTCGGTGCGTGCTGGCGGCTGACTCGCGGCGATGGGCATCCGGGTTCGCCGCGAACGAACGGATGGTGTCGGGGTCGAAGTTCGAGAGCACGACGTTCTCGCCCAGCCCTTCTTGTCGTTCTGTTGCGTGGCGCATCAGGAGACAGGGGAGACCCAGGTACGACGATTCCTCCTGCACGCTCCCGCCGTCGGTGACCACGAAGCGCGCGCTCTCGAGCAGGGTCACGAAGTCGAAGTAGGTGTAGCGGGGGCGCAGCTCGATGTTCGGGTTCGCTTCGAGACGCTTCCGGTAGCCCTGGCGATCGATCTGTCGTTCGGTGGGTGGGTGCAGGATGAAGAGAAGGCGCGTGTCCCGGGCGAGCTCTTCGATGGTGTCGATCAGTCGCGCGAAGCTGTCGCGGTCGAAGATGTTCTCATAGCGGTGGAGGCTGACGAGGGCGTAGGGCTCGGCTGGGACGTGGTCCCGTCGGCGGTCCAGGGCGAGGGCCATTGCGAGGGTGTCAGCCAGGGTGTTGCAGCCGGTGTCGACCCGTTCGCTGCCGTGCTTCGCCACGTTGGAAAGCGCCCAGGGGCCGGGGCAGTAGAGTGAATCGCTCAAGCGGAAGGTGAGCAGGCGGGTGATCTCTTCCGGAAAGGGATGAAAGAGGCGGAAGGAACGCAGCCCCGATTCCACGTGACCGACGCGCAAGCCCGCCACCTTGCCCATCCCTGCACCGAGCAGTGTCGAGAGGGTGTCCCCGTGGACGAGCACGATGCCCTTCGGGTCTTCGCCGAAAATCGCGCGTCGCCGGGTCAGGCATTGCCACAGGATCTTCGCGGCCCAGACCGCCATCTGCGGCAGGGACACGATGTCCTTTCCGGTGTGCAGCACGACGTCCGGGTGCGCGAGCCCGAACTCGTCGAGCATTTCGCTCATGGTCGCCTGGTGCTGACCGGTGTGGACGAAGCGGTAGGGGATGTTGCGGTCTCGCAGGCGAACCATGACCGGCGCCATCTTCACGAGCTGGGCCTTGGTGCCCAGGACCACGTGGATCACGAACCGTTGCTTCGCGGGGGATGCCGTCTCATGGACCAGAGGGTAGTGCCCGCGACGACCGCGGCGAGACCAGCGGCTGCGGCGGGCGACAGCCCGGGTGCATCGGCGCTGCGTCCGCTGAAGTCCCAGGGCAGGATGCGTTCGGGCACGCCGCCCTCATCGGTCTCGAAGCACTCGGTCGGCGCGGGCTCGCCGTCGTGCAGGTAGTCGACGGGTGGCGTCGCATAGTTGTCGACATCGTCGATCCGGTAGGACCGCACCCGCACCTGACCGGCGTCGGGGTCGAACACGGCCACCACGTTCCACCCGACCCCGTAGCGGTCCCCGTCCCCGGGAAGACCCTGGTCGACCCGCTGGAAGTTCCGCAGGAAGGCCCAGGTCGGGGGGCCGGCCCCCGGACGCTGGATCGTGTAGTCCGCCTGGTGGAACGGGTTGTACACATGCCCGGTGAACAGGAAGCGCACCTGGGGGAAGGGCTCGATCAGCAGTTTGTAGAGATCTTCCATGCCGCCGCTGAGCGCGAAGTTTTCCGGATCGTTCTCGAAGTCACCGACCGGGTCACGGATGCTGTCGGAGTTCCAGGTTTCCGGCCCCCAGCGCAGGCGCGTGTCGCCCGGTCCGAAGGTCCACAACATGCTGTGGTGGAAGAGCAGGGTCGGAACGCCCGGGTTGGCGGCGAGGACCTGACGCGGCCAGGCGGATCCGTCGCGTTCGCTGGTCGCGCTGCCCGGAGCCACCGGCGGGAAGTCGAAGGCCTGCTCGATGCCGAGGAAGAGGAAGGGCTGGCCGTTCGGGGTCCGGATCATCGCTGCGCGGTGTCGCCCCACCTGATCCGAGGACGGTCCGGGGTTCCCCTCTCCGATCCGGTTTCGCGACATTGCCGGGATCGGCTCTCCCCCGCCGAGGAAGTACTGCCCGGTGTCCCAGTCGCACGCGTCGACGGATGTGCAGCCGTAGCCCTTGTCGGTCCAACGATTCGGTCCGAAGTAGGACCCGTAGAACTCGCTGACGTTCTCGTAGTTCTTGTACGTGAGCTCGTGATTTCCGCTCGTCACGATGTAGGGCACGTTGGGACTGCAGTTATCGAAGGTGTCGAACGCCGCCGAAACCCGCTGCCACTCCGCTTCGATGAGCGAATGCTCGGCGAGGTCTCCGAGCTGCACGACCATCGCGATGGGCATGGTCTTGCCGGTGCTGGGCTCGGTCCACGCACTGCGGTGGTCGCAGATGTACTGCGTGACCAGATTCAGGTGGTTCACGCCAGCCGGCTGCGTCGAGTCCTCGGTGTAGTGCTGCGTGTCCGGCATGACCACGACCGCGAAGCAGTCGGGACACGGCTCCGGCGTCACCGATGCGCACTGGGCCCAGCCAGCGCGCGAAGCGAGCAGCAGGGTCAGCACGGAAACGAGCGTCAGCAGCCGGACCACGGCCGGAAGGATGGCCGCCCCGCCCCCACCGATCAAGCCGCGCAACCCACCGGCAACTTTCCCCTTAGCCAGTTTGCGTCAGTCCCCCAGATCTCCCCGGCACGGATCCCCCGGCACGAAGCCCGCGCCCCGCCGCTCCTCTTTCCCAGGCAGGACGTTCGATGCGGACGCGTTCCACGGAAGCCAGTTGGTTCGGGTCGAGGGGATGGGGCTGCGCCGACGATTGGCGGTTCGAGGACCCCGCAAAGGGACAACAAGCTCGCCAGGGAGGAAGCAGCCCATCCCCTGCGGCGCGAACCCGGGCAAGATCCCCGGCGAGAGCGCCGCGGCAGAGCCCGGTGGGGCCACTGCCGCGAACGTCGCTTCTTCGTGCGCGCGTTCTACGGCCCAACCCACGTCACGAGCCCCAGGCAAGAACCCCAGGCACGAGGCCCGGGAGAATGCGATCCTTTTGGGAACTGCCCGGGAGGTCTTCATGAAGTTCACCTGGTTCAACCTCATGCCCTGGCCGCACTTGCCGGACGACTTCCGCGAGAAGAACCGCTCGGTGTGGGTCGACATCCCGCAGTCGCTGTACGACCCCGAGGTCGGCAACCGCGTCTATCACGAGTACATGGACCAGCTCGAGTACGCGGACTCGCTGGGCTTCGACGGCATCGGAGTCAACGAGCATCATCAGAACGGCTACGGGCTGATGCCGTCGCCGAACATCATTGCCGCCGGTCTCGCTCGCCGCACTTCCCGCGCCGCGATCTGCGTGATCGGGAATTCCATCGCGCTCTACAATCCGCCGATCCGGGTCGCGGAAGAGTTCGCGATGCTCGACGTCATCTCGGGTGGGCGTCTCATCGCGGGCTTCCCTGTCGGCACGCCGATGGACACGAACTTCTGCTACGGGCAGATCCCGGCGCTCACTCGCGACAAGTACTACGAGGCCCACGAGCTCATCATGCGGGCCTGGACCGAAAGCGAGCCCTTCGCGTTCGACGGCAAGTACAACCAGCTGCGCCACGTCAATTGCTGGCCGAAGCCCATCCAGAAGCCGCACCCGCCCATCTACATTCCGGGCGGGGGTTCCATCGAGACCTGGGATTTCTGCGTCGACAACGACTACAACTACTCGTTCCTTTCTTTCAATGGCTACGTGGCGGGCCAGGCGTTGCTCGACGGCTTCTGGGAACGCGTCGCCGCCAAGGGCGTGGACGAGTCGCCCTATCGCGCGGCCTTTGCCCAGATCATCTGCGTGGGCGAGACGGACCAGCAGGCCGAAGAGCTGTACGCCGAGCACGTGCTCTACTTCTACAACCGCTGCCTGCACGTCTTTCCGGGCTTCGCCGAGCCGCCGGGCTACCGCACCCTCAAGACCATCAAGGCCGGGAAGCTCTCTCAGCTGAGCGCCGAGGCTCAGAAGAGCTTCCAGAGCCTCACCTGGAAGGACCTGGTCGAGGGCGGCTACGTGATCGCCGGCAGCCCCGACACCGTGCGCGAACGCATGGAACACATGATCAAGGGTCTGCGCATCGGGCATGTGTTCTGCCTGATGCACAACGGCAACATGCCGGACTGGAAGACCCGGCACTCGACGAAGCTCTTCGCCGAAAAGGTCATGCCCGGGCTACAGGACCTGTGGCCGGACTGGAAGGGCGACGACCGTTGGTGGTGCAAGCCCTACGAAGGTCGGGTGCGCCCGGAGGACGGCATCGACGCCGCGCGGGCGGATGCCCGCTTGCCCGAACGGAGCGGCCGATGAACGAACGCACGATCGAGACGCGCAAGGGGATCGGCTGCACGGTCCGCGAGGCCGGTTCCGGCCCTCCCCTCGTGTTCTTCCACGGCGCCGGCGGACTGCAGCCCGAGGAGCCCGTGCTCGAGGGGCTCGCGCGGGAATTCCGCGTGTTCGCCCCCGAATGGCCCGGCTACGGCGAGCAGGAAAGCGAGGAAGCCATCGAGGACATGCTCGACTTCGCGCTGCACGGCTGGGACGTCGTGGACGCCCTCGGCCTCGATGCCACACCGCACCTGGTGGGTCACTCGATGGGCGGCATGATCGCCGCCGAGATGGCGTGCCTGAATCCGGGTGGCCTCGATCGACTGGTGCTCGTGTGCCCGGCGGGCCTGTGGCTCGACGCGCATCCGATCCCGGACATCTTCGCGATGCTGCCCTTCGAGCTGGCGGAAGCGCTGTTCCTCGACCCCCAGGCGGGGGAGAAGCTGCTGACCCAGGGCCTCGACTTCAGCGACATGGCCGCGTTGCAGGACTTCCTCGTCGGGAATGCACGTCGCCTGGGAACGGCGGGCAAGATTCTCTTCCCCATCCCGAACCGTCAGCTGGCCAAGCGGCTCTACCGCTTGAGCGCCGAGACTCTGCTCGTGTGGGGGCGCCAGGACCGTCTGATCCCGCCGGTCTACGCCGAGCGCTGGCAGGAGCTGCTGCCAGCGTCGCAGCTGGCGCTCGTCGAGGCCGCCGGCCACATGGTGCCGTACGAGCAGCCGGAAGCGGTTCGCGAGGCGATCGCGAAGTTTCTGGGGGCGTGATCAGAAGCGGTACTGCAGGCCCGCCGCGAACGACATGTAGTTGAGGTCGTCGACGTCGCCGACGTCGGGCTCCTTCAAGGTCGTGAGGACGGTGCTGGCCTCGGCGTTCAGCACGATGTTCTTGGTCAGGTAGAGGTCGAGACCGAGCCCTGCGCGCCCCGCGAAGTTGGTGTGGTTGCCGCTCTTGATGTCGAGGCCCGCGTCCTCGAGGACCTGGGCGATGGCGGGCGTGTCGTAGAGGTCTCCGCGATCCACGTCCGAAATGGCGATGCCCGCGCCGAGCACCAGGTAGGGCTGGATGCGCCAGAACGGGATGATCCACTTGGTGTTCGCGGTGAGGGTGTGCCCCTCGATGCTGTAGAGGGCGCCCGACCCGCTCACCGGCGGGACCGGGATGCTGGCGGAACCCTTGATGTCGTACTTGTCGATCCACTCGTACTCGAGCTCGATCGCGAAGAAGGAGGCGGCGCGGTAGCCGGCATGGGCGTTGATGCCGCCGGACTCCTCGAGGCTCACGGACGCACTCGAGCCGGGCACCTCGTCCTCGAAGGCGTCGGAGATCACGTCCTCGATGCGGTCCTGGAAGACGTTGAATTGATACGACCCACCGAGGCCTACGTAGAAGCCGGGGCGATCGAAGGGGTCGTCGTCCTCGACGTCCAACTCTTCCGCCAGGGCGACACCCGGAAGCCCGACGATCAGCAGACCGGCGCCGAGAACCAGGAAGCGGCGAAAGACGTTGCGGAGGGATTGCTGGATCGGATGGCGAACGGTCATGACTCTCCTCGCGGCACACCGTGCTGTCGGGCGCACAGCCGTTCCCAGGCGTTTCGGTTCGCGGGAGGCGACGCTGAAGCTAGCTCGGTTGCCGCTTGGTTGCGTGCGGGGAAAGCCTCACGCAAACAGCAAGTTGCAGGCTCAGTTGCGTGTCGCTGAGCGATGGCGGAGCGGAACTCCGCTGTGATCCCCGTCACGCAGTTTCGCGATGACGTCATGGTCCGGGGACAGCGCGCAGGCCGGGTCCGTTCGGGTGGCGTCGCCCGTGAGCGCGAAGGCCTGGCAGCGGCAGCCGCCGAAGTCCTGGCCGCGACGGTCGCAGCTGCGGCAGGGCTCGGGCATCCAGTCTTCGCCCCGGTAGGCGTTCATGCCCGGGGCATCCGCCCAGCAGGCTTCGAGGCCGTGACTGGACACGTCGTAGAACTCGAGCCCGGGCAGCGAGCGCGCGGCCTGGCACGGGAGCACGAGGCCGTCGGGTGCGACGACGATGTTCTTGTTGCCCCAGCCACCCATGCATGGCTTCGGGCGGTCTCCGAAGTAGTCGGGCAGCACCCACAGGATCTCGAGCCCGGGCCTCGACTGCTCTTCCTGGACGATCGCGGACGCCGCGGCCAGCTGCTCGCGCGAGGGAAGCAGCGCGTCGCGGTTCAGCAGCGCCCAGCCGTGATACTGGGTGTTGGCGAGCTCGATCCGTTCGGCGTCCAGCTCGCGAGCCAGTGCGATGAGCTCCCGCACGCGGCCGAGGTTGTGGCGGTGAAGCACGACGTTGACGACCAGCGGCAGCCCCAACGCGCGGGTCTTGCGAGCGATCGCCAGCTTGCGTTCGAAGGACGTCGTCCCCGCGATGTGGTCGGATGCCTCGGGGAGTGCGTCCTGGATCGAGAGCTGCACGCTGCGAAGGCCGACCCGTGCCAGGGCTTCGAGGCGGTCTTCGTCGAGGGGCAGGCCGGCCGTCACGAGGTGGGTGAAGAGCTGTGCGCCGGCGGCGGCAGCGACGATGTCTTCGAGGTCGCTGCGCACGCTGGGCTCACCGCCGGTGAGACCCACGTGCAGGACGCCCAGGGCGCTGGCCTCGCGCATGACGCGGCACCAGGCGTCGGTATCGAGGGAATCCCGGGTCTCGGCCCAATCGAGGGGGTTCGAGCAGTAGGGGCACCGGAGCGGGCAGCGGTAGCTCAGCTCGGCGATCAGGTTGTAGGGTCGCGGCGCCATGGTCCGGGGGCTCACTCGGGAGCTTCGGGCTCGAAGCGCAGGGCGCCGGCCTTCCCCATTTCTTCCAGGAAGTCGTGGACCTCGTCGGCCACGCTCCCTTCGCCCGGATGGGCGGCGACCCGGGCGCCGGCGACGTCCATGCCCGTACGCGTCCCGTCGCACAGCTCGAGGATCTCGTTGCCGCTGCCGCCGATGCGGACCGCGCGTTCCGAGAGCACGACCACACGGCTGCCGTCGGGCTCGTCCCGAACGAGCGCGTGAGATGCGAGGACGGGCCTCGCGGTCGCGCGGTCGACGGCGTCGAGGAAGCTCCACAGGATGTCGCACTTCTTTCGCAGGGCGGCGAGGCAGCGCTGCTGGTCCTCGCGGCTGCGGGCGTGCTCGAGCACGTACTCGAGGCCGTACTTCGAATCCTTCGGCGCCTGTACGGTGCGGCTCTGGAAGTAGTCGAGGCCGCCCGGCTTCACCCAGGCGTAGTGCTTTTCGAAAGCCGCGATGCGGGTGTGCATGATGAAGCCGGCGAACAGCTCGGTGAGCGAAGCGGCGACCGACTCGAGCAGGTCGTGGCCGCCCACGAACGCGACGTACTCGTCGCAGGCCCGGCGCGCTCCCGGCACCACCAGCTCGAACGCCTCGACCTCGCTTCGCTCGAGCCCGACGGCCTCGGCCAGGCGCAGCCACAGCTCGAGTCCACCTTCTCCCTCGCGCTGGCCGTCGTGGTCGTGGATGCGCTGGACCCATTCCCGGCGGAACGACGCGTCCGGCGACTTGGTGAGGATCATCCCGTCCTTGATGGGAATGCGCGTCTGGTAGTAGTAGCGGTTCGCCACCCAGGTCTGGAGTGCGCGGCGCGAGAGCAGCCCCTCGTGCATGCGCTCGTTGAAGGGGTGGCGATGGTGGTAGCGCTCCTCGCCGATCGCCCGCAGAGCGGCGGACAGCGCGTCTGGGGACAGCGGCGCGTTCACACCGCTCGCAGGGCTCACAGCGAGAGCTCCATGCCGTCGAAGGCGATCTCGATGCCGCTCTCGCGCACCTGCTTCGCCGCCTCGGACCCGGCGTCCACCATCGGGTTCGTATTGTTGATGTGGATGTAGATGCTGCGCCCCGGCAGGCCGGAAAGCACGTCGAGGCTCCCGCCCTCACCGCTCACGGGGAGATGGCCCATGGCGTGAGCGTCGGCGGCTCCGGGTCGCAGGGCCAGCAGCTCGCGGGGCGTGAAGAAGGTGCCGTCCACGAAGCGGACGTCCGCCGCGGCCAGCTCGGCGAGAGTGCCGGAGTCGTAGGCCTGGATGCCCGCCGCGTAGCAGAGGCGCGCGCCGCTGCGGGTGTCGGTGACCCGCAAGCCGACGGTCGCTTCCGGCGAGTTCTTCTCGAGAGCCGACAGGTAGCCCGGCACCTTCCCCGGCACCGGAAAGAGCCGCGCTTCCAGGTGGCCGTCGCGGTCGAGGGCGAAGGGTTCATCGAGCTTCGCGCTGCCCCACGCCGGTTCGACCAGACGCCAGGCCGCGTTGTTGCGCAGGATGGCGCTGCGCACCCAGGGAGTCGTGACGATGCGGTAGGGCAGTGACTCGCGCAGCACGAGCAGTCCCACGCTGTGGTCGAGATCTGCGTTCGTGACGACCACCGTGTCGAGGGGGACGTCGCGCGTGCCTTCTCGCGGGTACAGGCCCTCGAAGCGCGCGAGCTGATCACGGATGTCGGGGCTGGCGTTGATCACGCTCCAGCGCTCGCCGTCCGCGGAGATCGCGATCGACGGCTGTGCGCGTTGCGGGACGTCCGGGTCGCCGCGACGGGCGCGCGTCGAGAACTCGCCTCCGCAGTTCCACTGGGGAAGCCCACCGCCAGCGCTCGAACCGAGCACGTGGATCTTCATGGGCGTTCCTCCTCGTTCAGGCAGCGACGCGCGCGACACCCACCCGTGCGGCTCCGCCGCCCAGGGTGGCCTCGTGCACCGAGAGACCCGCAGCGAGCTCGGCGCTCGCATCCGGGCGCAGGTCGAGCTGGGTGGCCAGGGTCTGCTCCTTCACGTACTCGCTGAACTGCAGCACGGCGACCCGGAAATCGTCCGGCAGCGCGAGCGCCAGGTGAATGCGGTCCGACACGTGCAGGTCGGCTTCCTTGCGCGCCTGCTGCACGGCGCGCACCACGTCGCGCGCGCGTCCTTCGGCGATCAGGTCGTCGGTGAGCGCGAGGTCGAGCACGACGATGGCATCGCGGCTGGGAAGCGGCTCGCAGGCGACGCCGTCCTTCGGCTGCAGCAGCAGCTCGTACTCGCCTTCCTGCAGCTCGAATCCGGCGACTTCCACCGCGCCCGATTCGAGGGTGCGCCAGTCGCCCTGCTTGGACGCGGCGAGCACCTTCTTCATGTCCTTGCCCAGGCGCGGTCCCAGCGCCCGCGAGTTGACCTGGAGGCGGAAGGTCGCGTAGTCGTCGATGTCGCTCGTCAGCTTCAGCTGCTTGACGTTGACCTCGTCTTCGATGAGGTCCGCGTAGGGCTCGAGCAGCGCCCCGTTCGCGCCGGCGACGGTGAGCGAGGCCAGCGGCTGCCTCACCCGGGCGTTCTCGCTGGCGCGCAGGGCGAGCGCCGCCGAGCAGACCGATCGCACCCGGTCCATCTCCGCGACGAGCTGCGGGTCGGCGGCATCGTCCAGCAGGGTCGGCCAGTCCGTCAGGTGGACGCTTTCCTCGCCGGTGAGGCCGCGGTGGATCTGCTCGGTAATGATGGGAAGCAGGGGGCTCACGACGCGGCAGAGGGTGACGAG
The DNA here is from genome assembly GCA_029261855.1 of Deltaproteobacteria bacterium. Taxonomy (GTDB): domain Bacteria; phylum Myxococcota_A; class UBA9160; order UBA9160; family UBA4427; genus JAJDAN01. The sequence continues at coordinate 85,630 of JAJDAN010000088.1, read as the reverse complement.
CACCGTGTAGAGGGTGTCGTAGGCGTCCTGCTTGTCGGGGTCCGCGACGCCGTCGAGAGTCGCTCGCCAGAAGCGGTCGCGGCTGCGCCGGATGTACCAGTTGTTGAGGGCGTCGAGGTGGTCGACGAAGCGCTGGCACGCCCCGGAAAGATCGTAGGCGTCCAGGGACTCGGCGATTCCCGTCACCAGCGCGCTGGTCTTCGCGAGGATGTAGCGGTCGAGCAGCTGCTTGCTGTCCGTGCGCAGCTTCGCCTCGACGCCGTCGGAGTTCGCGTAGAGAGAGAAGAAGTACCAGGCGTTCCAGATGGGGTTGATGACGACGCGGACGGCGTCGCGCACCTGGCTGTCGTCTTCCGCGATGGTCAGCTCGCCGCCGCGCACGATGGGCGACGACACCAGGAACCAGCGCAGGGCGTCCGATCCGATTGCCCGGAAGATGTCTTCCGGGTCGGTGTAGTTGCGCAGACTCTTGCTGAGCTTCCGTCCGCCTTCGGCCAGGATCACCCCGTGGCAGATGGCGTTCGAGAACGCGGGGCGATCGAAGAGCGCCGTCGCCAGCACGTGCATCGTGTAGAACCAGCCGCGCGTCTGGGCCACGTACTCGACGATGAAGTCCGCGGGGAAGTGGTTCTCGAACCACTCCTTGTTCTCGAACGGGTAGTGGACCTGGGCGAAGGGCATCGCCCCGGACTCGAACCAGCAGTCGAGCACCTCGGGCACCCGGCGCATCATGCTCTTGCCGCTGGGGTCGTCCGGGTTGGGACGCACGAACTCGTCGATGTCTGGGCGATGCAGGTTGTTCGGACGCCTGCCGAAGTCGCGCTCGATCTCGTCGAGGCTGCCGTATACGTCTATGCGCGGGTAGTTGGGGTCGTCGCTCTTCCACACGGGGATCGGCGTTCCCCAGAAGCGGTTGCGCGAGATCGACCAGTCGATGGCGCCCTCGAGCCACTTGCCGAAGCGGCCGTCCCGGACGTTCGACGGCACCCAGTTGATCTGCTGGTTCAGCTCGCCCGCGCGCTCGCGCAGGTCGGTCACCTTCACGTACCAGCTGTTCATCGCCTTGTAGATGAGCGGCTGGTCGGTGCGCCAACAGTGCGGGTAGCTGTGGGAGTACGTCTCGTGCCGAACAAGGAGACCGCGGTCGCGCAGGTCGCGGATGATCGGCTTGTTGGCCTCGAACACCTGCACGCCCTGCCAGGTGGGCACCTCGGCGGTGAAGCGTCCAGAATCGTCGACCGGCACCACCGTGGGGATGTCGTTTTCCTGGCAGACGCGCATGTCGTCTTCGCCGAAGCCGGGCGCCATGTGGACGACGCCGGTGCCTTCGTCGGTCTCGATGAAGTCGGCGGCCAGCACCCGGAAGGCGCGGCCCGCCTTTCCGCCGAGAGATTCGAAGAACGGGAACAGGGGCCGGTAGCGGCGGCCGACGAGATCGGCGCCCTTCACCGAGCCGACGCGGCGCGCGTCGCCGAATTCCTTCTCGTACTTCGCGACGGTCTCCTCGCCGAGAATGACCCTGCGTGGTCCGTCGGGACCGTCCGTCTCGAGCACCGAATAGTCGAGATCGGGGCCGACGGCGAGCGCCAGGTTCGACGGCAGGGTCCAGGGCGTCGTCGTCCAGGCCAGCAGGTCCGTCGGCAGCTCATCGCCGCTCTCGGGCAGAAGCTCGAAGCGCACGGTGATGGCCGGGTCCTGGCGGTCCCGGTAGGCGTCGTCCATGCGGGTCTCGAAGTTCGAGAGCACCGTCTCGGCCGCCCAGGAGTAGGGCATCACCTTGTAGCCTTCGTAGAGCAGACCCTTTTCGTGGAGCTGCTTCACGGCCCAGATGATGCTTTCCATGTAGGGCAGCTCGAGGGTCTTGTAGTCGTTCTCGAAGTCGACCCAACGGGCCGAGCGCTTGACGTAGCGCTCCCATTCGCCGGTGAAGCGGAAGACCGACGACATGCAGTACTCGTTGAAGCGGCCGACGCCGTACTCGGTGATGGCCTTGTGGCCGGCGACCCCGAGCTCCTTCTCGGCGAGCATCTCGACGGGCAGGCCGTGGCAGTCCCAGCCGAAGCGCCGTTCCACACGCCTGCCGCGCAGGGTCTGGTAGCGCGGGATGATGTCCTTGATGTAGCCGGTGACGAGGTGCCCGTGGTGGGGCAGACCGTTCGCGAAGGGCGGGCCGTCGTAGAAGACGTACTCGTTGCGACCGCCCTCACCCGCTGGTCGCTGGTCGATGGACCGCTGGAAGGTGCCGTCGCGCTCCCAGGAATCGAGGACCGCCTGCTCGAGGGCGGGCCAGTTCGGGGAGGGATCGACTTCGGGATAGGGTTTCTTTGCAGCCTTGCGGCTCATGGTCGAACGCTTTCTTTCGCGGCGAGGGGTCGGGGCCCGGCGTCGGGCGAGCTTACCAGTACCCTAGGCGTCGTGCCCGAGCTGCCCGAAGTCGAGGTGACCCGCCGCCGCATCGAGCCCATGCTCGTGGGGCGGAAGATCGCGACGCTGCGGACCACCGCGGACAGCTACTTCTTCGTCACGAAGACCGCGGTGCTCCGGAAGTCGCTCGCCGGCCGGACGGTCGCCACCCTCGAACGGCACGGGAAGTACCTGGTGGCCTGGCTCGACGACGGCACGCGACTGGTGATCCACCTGGGCATGACCGGCCAGCTCTTCGCCGAGGGCGCGCGCAGCCCGCGCCTGTTGTCGGCGACCGCACGATCGGCTCTGACACCCGAAGAGCAGCGGCAGGGCTTTCGACCGGACGCGCACACGCATCTGCGCTTCGAGTTCGCGGACGGCGGACCGGGGGTCTTCATGCGCGACGTCCGAAAGTTCGGGAAGGTGTTCCTGCTGGGCCCCGGCCAGGCCAGCGAGCGACTGTCCAGGCTGGGCAGTGATGCGCTCCAGGTGACCGGCGGGCTCCTCTTTTCCGCCAGTCGCAAGCGGAGGGCACCGATCAAGGCGCTGCTGCTCGACCAGTCGGTGATCGCGGGTTGCGGCAACATCTATGCCGACGAAGCCCTGTTCCTGGCGGGTGTGCGACCGGGGCGAGCCGCGGGTCGCGTCACGGGGCCGGAATGCGATCGCATCGCGGAAGCGCTCACCCGGGTGCTGCAGCGGTCCATCGATACCGGGGGCTCGTCGATCAGTGACTACGTTGCGCCCGACGGAACGGACGGCGCCTACCAGGACGAGCGCAGGGTGTACGCCCGGGACGGCGAGCCGTGCCGAGAATGTGGTTCCCCCATCCGCAAGAAGGTCGTCGCCCAGCGCGGCACCCACTACTGTCCGCTCTGTCAGAAGTAGCCGGCCAGAAGTGAGACGCGCATGCTGAGTCTGCGAGAGCTGGAACGCGCCGCTCGGGTCCTCACCGACGAATTCGGGGGCGGGCGCATCGAACGCTGGATGCAGCCCGACGCCGAGCGCCTGGTCCTGACTGTCTACCGGCGGGACCCCGCGTCCGGCGCGGGCGGCAAGCGACACGTGCTGCTCTCGGCAGCGCCCGAGGTGGCTCGGGTGTCCGCACTCGCGAAGCTGCCCCCGGCGACCGCGCAGCCGCCGGCGCTCACCTCCTATCTCCGCAAGCACCTCTCTCGTGCGCGCCTGCTGCGCGCTCGTATCCGCGACGGGGACCGCCAGCTCGCCCTCCGCTTCGAGTCGCGGGAGGGAGATTTCGAGCTCGTGCTGTGTCTCTTCGGACGACGCAGCAACGTCTACCTGCTCGACGCCGAAGACGTCGTGCGCGCCGCGCTTCGTCCAGCCCGGGACACGCGCCCCGAACTCGCGGTCGGTGAGAAGTTCCGGAGCCCCGGGCGGACCGTTCCCGTTGCGGGCGAGGATCGTTTCGCCGACACCGAGGACAGCGGCTATCTCGCTGCCGTCGAGTTCCACTACGCGGGAGAGGAAGAAGAGCGTGGCAGCGACGACCTGGCTCGGCGTCTGCTGAAGGCGATCCGGAAGGAAGCCAAGAACGCCGAGCGCAGACTCGCCCGGGTGGAATCCGAGCTGGCGGAGACAGACGAGGTCAACGACCTGCAGCGTCGGGGCGAGCTGCTCAAGAGCTCGCTGGCCAAGGTCGAGACCGGGGCGGCGGAGGTGACGGTTCGCGACTACGCGAAGGACGAGGACGTCGTGATCCCCCTCGACCCGACGAAGTCGCCCAAGGCCAACATGGAGGCGATCTTCAAGCGCTACCACAAGCTGCTGAGACGCCTGACGAAGGCCGGCGGGCAGCTGGACGCCGCGCGGGAATGGCGCGACGAGATCGTGGCGTTGCAACAGCGCGTCACCGGTCTCGTCGACTCGCCTGCTGGCGAGGAAGTGCGCAGCGCACTCGAGGAGGTCGCGGCGCGTCCCGAGATCGCCAGGCTGCTCGACCGACCCGTCCCCGAGCGTCGGGACGAGCCCGCCGCCACCAGCAAGCTGCCGCCGCTCTTGCAGAACGTCCCGCGCCGTCTGCTGCCCCGTCGCTACAAGAGCCGGGACGATCTCGAGATCTGGGTCGGGCGCAGCGACGAGGCGAACGATCACCTCTCGACGCGACTGGCCCGGGGCAAGGACCTCTTCTTCCACCTGGACGGCGCGCCGGGCAGCCACGTCATCCTGCGCACCGAGGGACGACCGGACCCGCCCCAGGAATCAGTGCTCGACGCCTGTGAGCTGGCCGTTCACTTTTCGAAACAGAAGAACGCCGGCCGCGCCGACGTCCACGTCGTGCCGATCAAGAACGTCAAGAAACCGAAGGGCGCGAAGAAGGGCCTCGTCTACGTGACGGGCGGAAAGACGGTGCACCTGCGCCGGGAAGAAGCGCGGCTCGAGCGGGTGCTGGCCTCGAAGCTCGACGACTGAGTCCGGGTCGTCCGAGCGCGTGTCATTCCGCGTCCGCGTCCAGGGCCGCCTTGACGGTGGCGTCCATGCCCCGGAGCGCCGAACTCGAAACGTAGAAGATCCCGGCGACCACCACCGCCAGCACCGACCCCACGCCCACGGCGGCCGGCGCGCCGTACACCTCGGCGACGGCGGCCATGGGCAGGGTTCCGAGCAGCGGCAACGAGAAGGACATCATGAGGAAGCTCGATATGCGGCCACGCACCTCGTCGGGCACGATCATCTGGATGGCCGTGTTGTTGAGCGTCCCGTAGATGCTGCCGCAGGCGTTCGCGAGGAAGACGAGCCCGAGAGCGGTCGAGAACCACGGCGTGATCGAGAACAGCAGCAGGAAGAACCCGAAGCCCACCATCGTGACCATCATCCGGCGGATCCGCTTGTGGGAATCGGAATACCAGGCCAGGTACAGCGATCCGGCGACGCCTCCGACGCCCGCGAAAGCCGACAACAGGCCGAGCCCCGTCGAACCCGTGTGCCAGACCTCTTCGGCGAAGACGACCATCAGGGTCTGGAAGGGCATCGCGAGGAACATGGGGACGAGGCCGAAGAAGATGAGCATGAGGACGAGGCGATCGTTCCAGACGTAGCGCGCGCCGCCCACGATGTTCGAGAAGATCGACTGGGTGCTGGGGTGCTCGAGCGGATGCCGGCTGACGAAGAGCGTCGTAATCAGCGCCGTCGCATACAGGGCGACGCCGACGAGGTAGGTGCCCTTGGTGCCGAGAGGCCCGAGCAGGAAGCCCGCCATCGCCGGACCCACCACGCGCGTGACGTTCATGCCCGCCATACCGAGTGCCATGGCGTTCGGCAGGTTGCGGCGACCGACCACGTTGGCCACCAGGGCCTGACGCGCGGGCATCATCAGTGGGAACGCACAGCCCATGAACCCTGCCGCGGTCACCAGGTGCCAGAACTCGAGCTGGTCGGTCATCAGCAGGGTCACGACGGTCAGCTCGCTCACCAGGACGAAGGACTGCCCGAACGCGATCATGTTCCGTCGCTCGAAGCGGTCCGAAAGCGCACCGCCGATGGGTGCGATCACGAGCATCGGCACCGCCACCGTGAAGCTGATGATGCCGAGGGCGAGCTCGCTGTCCGTCAGCTGGTAGGCGAGCCAGGCCCGGACGATCTGCTGGCCCCCCATGGCCAGGAAGAAGGTCACGTTGCTGATGAAGAGCCAGCGGAACTCGCGGTTCTCGAGCGATTGGAGTGCATGGCGAAAGCCGCGCTGGGGGGTCGGTCCCGGCGGCCCCATGCGAGGCGGGGCGAATCCCATGCGGGGTCAGTTCCGACCGGCGGGCGTTTCGGACACAGGCCGACTCCGGGTGCGAGGTTCCGCGGGGGTTTCTGGGAGCGGCAGCCGTCGGTAGATACCGCTGCTGCGCGCCATCAGCTTGCTGGCGATGAACTCGCGTCGCAAGGTGGCGCAGTCCCAGTGATGGCGCTTCAGCTCGGCATTGATCTCGCGTTCTTCGTACTCGACTTCGGGCTCGAAGAATTCCACCAACCAGCGCAGCACGACGTCGCGCTTCTTGCGACTGGCCGGGATGCGGACCAGTTCCTCACCGGAGACGAAGCTGCGAAGCACCTTGTGCTCCCAGCCGTCGAGGTCCGAGGGCAGGTCGCCCGCCAGCTGCGCCACACGCGCGCTGCTCCCCAGACTGCCGCGAATGAGCTTCAGTCCGGCGGAGTCCATGCGGTACAGATGGGCGTTGCCGTCGCAGCGCATCTGCACCAGCTGCGCCTCGCGCAGCCGGGCCAGGTGATGGGACACCGTGGGAGCCTTCAGCCCGACCAACGCCGCAAGCTCTTCGACGCTGCACTCGCGGTCGGCCAGGATGCCGAGCAGCTTCAAGCGCTTCTCTTCGGCGATGGCCTTGAGGGCGCGCAGCATCCAGTCGAAGTCGGTCGGGTCGTTTGACGGCATCGCGGGCCTCGGACCCATCGAGCGGGCTGGGGTCGGTTTGGATCTAATTAGACAGACATCTAATCAGATCCGGGCCCTTCTTTCAAGCCCGGCTCGGCGATCGCTTCAGGTGCGATGCGGAACGACGGCGTCGAGCAGACGCAGAACCGGGTGCGGGGCCGGGCGCGCGGACTCGCCTTCGGCGAGGTAGCTCTCGTAGGCGGCGCACATCATCTCGATGTTGTCGTAGCGAGGACGCCAACCCAGGTCCTCTCGCGCCGCCGAGATGTCGAGCACGAAGTTCGTGTCCGCCAGGATGTAGTGCTCCGGCACGATGGGGGAGAGTCCGACGACGTGCAGCACCCGCGCCGCGTTGCGGAGCAGCGAAGCGGGGATCTTCACCACGGGAGACCGGGTGCCGGCGTGCGCGATCAGGGCGCGCACCATTCCTTCGACGGTCGGGGTGGTGTCGGGGTCCGCGCCGAGGTTCAGGATCGGCCGAACGTCGTTTTCGGCAGTGGCTGCGAGCACGCAGGCGTCGGCGACGTCCCAGGCACTCACGGCTTGCACGCGATTGCGGCCATTGCCGAGCATGAAGACCGGCGCACCCGTGCGCACCCACTCGTAGAGCATGACGAAGATGCCCGTCATACCCGGGCCGAACAGGCTCATCGGACGGAACATCGTGACTTCGATGTCGTGCTTGGCCATGGCCTCGAGACAGACTTCTTCCGCGAGCAGCTTCGAGCGTCCGTACTCACCCAGCGGCCGGGTGGGGTGGTCCTCGCGGCAGCGGTCCTGGACGGGCTTGCCGTAGACGCCAGAGCTGGAAACGAAGACGATCTTCCGGACGCCCTCGCGGATGCCCACCGCGAGCACCTTGCGGACGGCGTCGAGGTTGCGGTCGAAGATCTCTTCCTCGGTCCAGGAGCTGAACTGCGGCTTCATGCGTTGCGCAGCGGCGAGGTGGTACACGACCTCGCAACCGCGCGCGGCCTTCGCGAGTGCCTCCTCATCCGAAACATCCGCCTGATGGAACGCATGGGTGCACTCGGGCGGCGGCGGCGCCAGATCGAAGAGCTGCAGCGCGTCGCCACGGGCAGACAGCCGTTCCACCAGGCACTTGCCGAGCAGCCCGGAGCTGCCGGTCACGAGGCTCTTCATCGTCTCCTCATTCTCGTTCTTGCGGTCCAGGCTCGAGGGCGAAGATCTCGACGCGCGGACCGGGACGGCTCACGCCGCCGAAGCCGTGGACCGGAATGTAGTAGGCATCGGTCTCTTCGAAGACCGGCGAGAGAGAAAGATCCGCGCCCTCGCGCGGGTCGAACAGTGCCAGGCGGCGAAGCCTCGGCGCCAGGGCGCGCATGGCTTCCGGGTCGAGGGACGAGAAGTAGAGAGAGTGGTCGTGCGCGACCAGCAGCTGGGCCCCGGCAGAATCGAGTACGGCGGGATCGAGTCCGTGCGCGACGACCTGGACGGTGGGAGGGGGCGTGGGCTGCCCGTAGGGCATGAGGACCGACCCCGCGAAGGCGATCCGGGTGCCGGAGGGCGCGTTGTCTTCGAGCCAGCGGGCGGCGAGCACCCGGGTATCGGTCTGAGACGCGATCTGGTTGTGGGCGACGATCGCGTACAGGGGCTGGGCGGCGATCACCCCGGTCGCCGCGAACAACACGAGCCCTGAACGAGACGGCACGAAGCGTCGCGCCAGGTCCGCGATCAGTCCCGCTTCCAGGAGCAGCAGCACCGGCAACACCTGGGTGAGATAGCGGGCGGTGACGGCGGGGGTGAGTCCCATGACGACGAGCTGCACCGCACAGGTCACGGCGGCGAGAAGAGCCAGCGGCTGACGCTGACGGAAGCCCCACACCAGCGCGAAGGGCGCCAGCAGCGTGGCGATGGCGCCCATGCCGTACCACATGGAGAAGGTCGTGTGGAAGACCAGGCCGTGGTACCAGGCGCGGTCCCGGTAGTCGGCGAGCTCGACGCCCGGTGGCGCGGCATAGATGGCGGGGACTTCGCTACCGCCGCCCACGAGCGAGCCGCCGGCGTCCGCCGAAATCAGGTCCGGCAGGACGATGCTCCCGACGCTGCGTGCGAGATCGAGGAGCGGTCCTTCGAAGACCAGCTGTGGCGAGGTCAGCGCGAACACGACCGCGCCGATGACCCCGGCCGCGACGGCGGATATCGGCGCCGCACGCCGGAAGCCGTTTGCGGGGCTCGACAGGCAACCCGCCACCCAGAGCGGAACCGCCATCAGTAGTCCCGTGTACTTCGTCGCCATGGCGAGCCCGAACGCGACGCCCGCGCCCGCCACCCGTGCGGGAGAGACCCGCGCGGCGAGAGCCGCCGAGGCGCCCAGGGATGCCAGAACGGCGAGTGACAGCAGCGCGTCGGGCTTGAGGGCGTGGCTGTCGCGAGCATGGAGGAAGCAGGTGGCGACGAGCGCCGCCGCGGCGAGCGCCGTCTCCCTTCCGAAGGCGCGGCCCGCCAGGATCAGTACGAGCAGGACCGCCAGGGTCCCCGCGGTCGCGGACGCGGCCCGACCGATCAGGTAGATGCGTTCGGGGCGGGTCAGCAGGGTCTTCTGCAGTCCACCCGTCGTGTCGGGTCCGAAGACCGGTGCGAGCGCGAGGCCGACCTTCGTCCAGGCCCAGGTCGCGTACACGAACGCGTTCGGGTAGATGAGCATCGTGATCGGTTCGCCGCGATCGACGCGCGCGAGCTGCTGCACCACCGGCATCTCGTCCGGTCGTGTGCGCGGGTTCGGCAGGCCCGCGTCGAGAGCGCCGAAGCGAAGCGTCGCGGCCAGCAACAGGACCAACCCGGCGGCGACTCCGAAGGGGCGAACGCGCATCGCGGGGATCATATCCCTTAGCGTTCCGCTTACCTTCTGCCTTCCTTTCTGCCTCCCGGGACGAGGCGGAAGCTGCGGTCGTGTTGCGGGCGCGTTGCGTGTGCCGGTGGCTGGGGGCCGCGTGGTATAGTCGCTGACCCCGAAGGAGCTCCCATTCCCACCTCCGATCTCGACGTCAACAAGGGTCTCGCGCGTCTGCTGGACACCTGGGGCGGCCTGGCGATCTGTGCCGCGCTGTATGCGCACGCCCGCTTGACCGGACGTCATCTCCCTCCTCGCCGGGCGACGACGCCCCCCACTGCCGACAAGCCCCCCATCGCCACGCCACGGCGCATCCTCGCCATCAAGACCTACGGCCTGGGCAACGTCGTGATCCTGATGCCGGTGCTCGAGCGCTTGCGCCGGGCCTATCCCGATGCCGTGATCGACATGCTCACCCTGGAAGGCAACTGCGACCTGGTCGAACGCACGGGGCTCATCGACCGGGCGATCCCGTTCCAGCTGGGTGGCCTCGCCAACGCGCTCGGCAGTGTGCTCGGCATCCTGCGTACGATCCGCAGCCGGGACTACGACCTGGTGATCGACTTCGAGCAGTTCATCAAGCTGTCCTCGATCCTCGCGTATCTGACCGGCGCACGCGAACGCATCGGCTTCAACACGGACGGGCAGCGCCGGGGCTGGCTGTATACGACGCGGGTGGTCTACACCGACAACCAGCACATGTCCGGGATCTTCGCGCGGCTGCTCCAACCCCTGGACCTGCAGTCTCTGGAACTGAAGCGCGGAGACGTCGCCGGCCGCCTCGAGCTCGCGACGCGTCCGGAAGAGGACGCATCGGTCGCCCGCTTCCTCGAAGAGGCGTTTGGCGGCGAGACAGCGGACTCATCGACACCCCTGATCGCCGTGCACGTGGGCAGCGGCCCGAACTTCTACGACGTCCCGCTCAAGCGCTGGCCCATCGAGTCCTTCGCGGCTCTGGCCGATGGGTTGGTCGAACGCTACGGCGCCCGCATCGTGTTCACCGGCAAGGGCGCGGAAGAGCAAGAGCTCGTGGCGCGCACGTTGTCGCTCATGAAGAAGCCCGCGGCCAGCGCCTGCGATCGCTTCAGCATCGGCGAACTGATCGCGCTGTTGCAGCGCGCCACTCTCACCGTCTCGAACGACACCTCGGTGATGCACCTTTCGGCGGTGGTAGATACACCGGTCGTGACCTTCTTCGGTCCCACCAGCCCGCAGCAGTACGGTCCCCTCAATCCCGAACAGCATCTGGTGTTCTACGACGACCTGTACTGCAGCCCCTGCATCACGAACTACAACCTCAAGGTGAGCTACTGCAGCGATCCGATCTGCATCCGCGGCATCAGCGTCGAGCGGGTGCTGCAGGGGATCGACCGCGCCTACCTGGGAGCCCACTGAGTGGCCCGCGTCACACCCTACTTTGCACTCGCCACGCGCGCCGCGCGAGCGAACCTGGGCCGGCTTCCCTTCCCGATGAAGCTGACCTTCTGTGTCACCTACTGGTGCAACTACAAGTGCCAGACCTGCAACATCTGGAAGATGAAGCCGCGTGACGAGCTGAGCCTCGACGAGATCCGGAAGTTCTTCGAACGCTCGAACCGCTTCAGCTGGGTCGACCTGACCGGCGGCGAGATCTCGCTGCGAAAGGACTTCGTCGACATCGCGCAATCCCTGCTCGACAACTGCAAGAGCCTGCTGATGCTTCACTACCCGACCAACGGGTACCTGACCGATCAGGTGGTGGGGTATACGCGCGAGATCGTGAAGATGAAGCCCGAGAAGCTCATCATCACGGTCAGCACCGACGGTGACGAGGCGACCAACGACGAGATCCGCGGGGTCCAGGGCGGCTACGTGAGACAGCTCGAGACCTTCCGGAAGCTGCGGGAGATCCCCGGGGTCGAGGTCGTGCTCGGGATGACCCTTTCCGCGTCGAACGTGGATCACTTCCCGGTGGCGTTCGAGGCGGCGAAGCGCGAAGTGCCGGGTCTCGAGTACCGCGACTTCCACGTCAACATCATCAATGAGGGCCACTACCTCCACAACGACGACCTCGCGTTGCGACAGAAGGTCGACCCGGCGGATCTTGCGCGGGAAGCGGAGGCCTACGCGAAGCTGCGGGGCTTCGGGGCCGGTCCCGTCGACTATCTCGAGAAGACCTATCTCGCGAACGTGCGTAGCTATCTCGAGAGCGGGCGAACGCCCATGCGCTGCCACGCCATGCGCTCTTCCTGCTTCATCGATTCCTGGGGCAACGTCTTTCCCTGCACGATCTACGACAAGAAGGTCGGCAGCCTGCGAGACGTCGACTACGACCTCGGAGCCCTGTGGCAGAGCAACGAGGCCGACGCGTTGCAGAAGGAAATCTGGGACTACGACTGCCCCCAGTGCTGGACGCCGTGCGAGGCGTACCAGAGCATCATGGGGAACTTCCTGCGCGGCGCGCAGTGATCAGCACGTAGGTCCAGCGCGAACGGGGCAGGCAGAGGCCGAGGGCGGACTCGCCTGCGGCGAGCAGGGCGCGGCCGCCACGGCTGCGACCCAGCGCCGGGATGCCCTTTTCGTAGTGGAGCAGCGCGCGTCGCAGCGGCAGGGGTTGGCGGGCCTCCACCCGCAACGCCTCGAACGGCAGACCCGAGAGGAAGCCCGCGACCCGTTCCGGATCGAAGTCGCGCGCACCCGCTTCCGCCGGGACCATGCGTGTCTGCAACCAGATCAGCGGATTGCGCCCGTTCGGCTCGAGCAGCACGAAGTGTCCGCCCGGCCGAAGCACCCGCGCGACCTCCCGCAGGACCGCGCCCGGGTCCTGCACGTGGTGCAACAGGTCCCGGACGAGCACGGATCCGAAGGCGGCGTCCGGGAAGGGCAGTCGGGCCGCGTCCGCCGCGGCGAAGCGCGCACCGGGCTGCTCGCGCGCGGCGAAGGCGAGCTTCTTCCGGAAGAGGTCGACGCCGGTACAGGGCCCGAGTTCAGCGAAGCGCAGCAGGTTGTTGCCTTCGCCGCAGCCGATTTCGAGCAGCGGGCGCTCGAGGCCGGGGGCGAGTGGTTTCAGAAGCTCATCCTCGGTTTCGGCAAAGCCCGGCGCATTCGTCACCCAACGAAAGCGATCGACCTCCGCTTCCTCGAAGTACGCGCGCTGGACGTCCGGGTCCGGCGTCACGCTCCGTCCGTCATCTGGTCTGCGATCGGGTCGGTGGCGGGGCCCGGCACAGCCCGCGCGACGACGAACATCTCACCCAGGTACAACGGGAACACGCGGCTCGCGAGCTTGTCCGGCAACACGCCAACGGCGGCCCGGGCGATGCGCCCCAGGATCGCGTTGAAGTTCTCGAGATTTCGCGCCGCGTAGTCGAGAGAAAGGGGCTTGTGGCTGCGGGAAATCCGTTTGACGTTGAGCCCCGCATCGCGCAGTAGCCGCGTGACGGTTTCGGCGTTCCAGTAGAAGAGGTGCTCGTCCGGCCAGAAGTAGAACCAGTGGCGCCCCATCAGGAAGCGAGGATAGACACTGCGCAGGTCCGGGAGGGTCAGCACGAGTGTCCCACCCGGGCGCAGCCAACCCCGCAACCGCTTGACGAAGGCCTGGGGTTCCGGTGAATGCTCGAGCACGTCGAAGGCCGTGATGGTGTCGTACAGCTGCGTCGGCTCGAAGTCCTCCACGCGTCCGTGGTGGGCGAGCAGACCCGATTCCCGGGCGATCTCCACGGCTTCGCGCGAGATGTCGAGCCCCTCGGCCACGCAACCGGCGCGCACCGCGGCAGCGACGAAGCTGCCCGTCGAGCAGCCCACGTCGAGCCAGCGTCCGGACTGCGCCACCTCGAGGACACGCTCGATCCGGTGCTGGGAAATCAGGCTGCGCATCTCATGCGCCTGGGCGAAGGGAGCGTATTCCCCACTGCTGTACGCCGTGCGATAGCGCGCCTCGACCTCGGCTCGGGTCGGCAGCGGGTCGATCCACATCAAGCCGCAGTCGCAGCACTCGAGGAACTCGCGCTGCTGCTTCTCGAAGCGCACGCGGCTGTGGTCGCTGCCGCACAGGATGCAGGCTGATCGGGTCTTCAAAGATGTCTCCCCGGCGGCCCATGCTAGCCCCAATCCATCATTGTCGTGGTACAGCGCGCCCGGATCCGCATGACGGATCAGGGCAGCTATTCTCCGGCCCGTTCCACGCAGTTCCCCACGAGTTCCTCACGAGCAGACGAGCCCGCAACCCATGAGCAACCAACCCGCAGGACCGGAACACGCACCTGCACGGGCAGCCAGCGCGCTCGCGATCATCCGCAATTACTGGCACGAGCATTCCTTGCGTCAGATCGGCACGCTGCTGGCCGAGCAGTACATCGGGCTGTTGCTTCGCTGGTTCCCCGGCTTCGAGGGCATCGCGCTGCGTTCCTTCTTCTACCGTCTGCTGTTCCGCAGGCTCGAAGGCTTCGCGTTCATCTACCCGGGGGCATGGCTCGACCACAGCTACAACATCTCCGCAGGTCCGTCGCTGGCGATCAACACTGGCGCCTTCATCAGCGCGCGCGCGCCGATCTGCTTCGGGAGCGGGGTGCTGGTCGGTCCGAACGTGGTGATCGTCAGCAGCAACCACCGCTTCGATCAACCCGGCCTCCCCATCAGCGAACAGGGCCACAGCTTGGCGCCGATCCACTTCGGCGACGACTGCTGGATCGGAGCCAACGCCGTCATCCTGGCCGGAGTGACCGTCGCCGAGGGCACCATCGTGAGTGCAGGGGCCGTCGTCACCCGAGACACCGAGCCCTACTCGATCGTGGGAGGCAGCCCGGCGGCGAAGATCGGTGAGCGTCCCCGCGTCGCATCGTGAGTGAACAGCACGAACTGGCCGAGCTGGACGCGACGGAGCAGGCGGCGTTGGTCGCGCGCGGCGAGCTGTCCGCACGCGAGCTGGTCGAAGCCGCGATCCGACGCATCGAACGCCATGACGGTGAGCTGGGTGCGGTTCCGGTTCGCATCTTCGAGGACGCCCTGGTCCGCGCGGAGGCGCTGAGGGCAGGCGCACCCTACGCGGGAGTCCCCTTCTTGATGAAGGACGTCGGGGCCCGACAGGAAGGGCAACCCTACTACGCGGGCAACCAGGCGCTCAGCGACGCAGACCACCGGGCCGAGGCGGACACGCCGCTGGGTGCCCGCTTCCGCGAAGTCGGGCTGGTCACCCTGGGCAACTCGAGCGCTCCCGAATTCGGACTGCAATCGAACACCTGGCCCCTGGTCTACGGCCCCACGCGCAATCCCTGGCAGCCGGACCGCGCAGCGGGGGGATCGTCGGGAGGAGCGTGCGCTGCGGTGGCCGCTGGCCTGGTGCCGGTGGCCCACGCGAGCGACGGTGCCGGGTCGATCCGCATTCCCGCCTCGTGGTGCGGGCTGATCGGACTGAAGCCGACTCGCGACCTGGTGATCTGGCGCCACGCCGGTTCCGAGCGCCCGGACGTCGAGTTCGTCGTGGCGCGGTCGCTGCGCGACATCGCGGCGCTGCTCGACTTCCTGCGCCCGGCCGCTGCGCGCGGGCTGTCGGCCTCCCGCTTCCGCGAGAGCATCGCCCGGGCCCCGGGCCGGACCCGGATCGGCTTCACTCACCGCGCGCCCGGTGGCAGCGCCGTCGACCCGAGCTGCGTGGCCGCCGTGGAGCGTGTGGCGGCTGCGCTGGCCGACCGTGGACATGACGTCAGCGAGGACGCGCCGGCTGCCCTCGATCAGTACTGGGATCGCGCCCTGCACGGCGCCGTGATCGGACCGCTCGGGTATCGCGAATGCCTCGAGGATCTGGAGGAGCGACTCGGGCGACCCGTCGATGCGCGAGACGTCGAGCCCTTCTTGTGGGAGCTGGCGGCTGGCCCGGACGGCGCGCCCGAGAGCGCCACCGCCGAGGAGATCGAACGCGCCGCCCTGTGGACGGGCAACTGGGAACGCGAGCTCGTGGGTTGGTTCGACGCACACGAGGTCCTGGTCACCCCCACCGTTCCCGAGCCGGCACCGCCCCTCGACTCACTGGACCCCGCGAAACTGGCGCCCCTGGCGCTGCTCGAGCGGATGGTTCCGCACATGGCGTTCACCGAGCCCTGGAACGCCACCGGGCAGCCTGCGATCTCGCTTCCCCTGGGTTGGACGCCGTCCGGGTTGCCCGTGGGCGTCCAATTGGTCGGGCGCTTCGGCGCCGACGACGACCTGTTCGCACTCGCCGCGCAGCTGCTCGAGACCCTGGGCGAACCGTCGCGGCGTCCGCGAATCCACGCCTGACCCGAGCGTCCCGAGCGCGATCAGGCGAGCGCGCGGAAGTGCCGCACGACGGCTTCCGAGCCGCGATCGCTTCGCAGGACCTGATTCCAGTGGTCGAGCTGCCGGGCCGCCTCCTGGTCCGCCGGCGGCGCGATCGACGGGAACCATCTCGCCAGCTCGCCGAAGTACGCGCGGTCATGCGCGCCGTACCAGGCTTCCAGGGTGGCCGTGTCGAGACTGTGCTCGGCGGCGGCGTCGAACGCCCAGAACGAGTTCTGGGTTTCCGGGCGCAGGTCCGACTGGAGCCGCGTCCAGGGGGGTGCGTCCGCCGAGACATCGAACGCGTCCGTCGCGCATTCTCCGTCACCGACGTCGCGAAACACCAGGCGTCCGGTGGGCGTGAGCGACGGGTCGAGCTGGAGCACCACGTTCTGGGGGTTCGGCGTCTCGTACCACAGCCCGTAGCGGGCGAAGAGTTCGGCCTTCGATCGCCCGACGATCGCGGCAAAGCTGCGCCCCCAGAAGTCGGCCAGGGGTTCGCCATGCAGGGCTGCGATCTGGCGTCCCACGAAGGGCAGCGAGAGGGCCGGCAGATAGTGGTTTCCGTCCTGGAAGCGACGGAGGTCCCGCACCATGAAGCCGGTCTCTCCCTCCTTGACCAGCACGACCAGGATCTCGCGCACCAGCAGCGGCGTGGTCAAGGGAGGCAGCAGGGCGTCGACGCGATCGACGAGATTCACCCACTCGACGGCGCCGACTGCTTCTTCGCGTAGCTTCGTCTTTTCGGGCTGGTGGAAGTCGGGGTGCGGATGGTCGGTGGCGAGCTTCAGCGAGAAGAGCGCGTCTCCGCTCTCGGCGCCTGGCATCGCGAGCGTGCGAGACGCGGTGAAGCGTCCGGACCAGCGCTCCGTCACTGGGGCGTCGAACCAGGCGACGTTTTCATCCTGGTTGAGCGGGTGACGCGGAAAGTTCACGCTGCACTCTTCGAGGAACCGCTCGAGCACCGCCTCGGGCGCCCCCGGAAGCACCCAGACCTCGAGTGCGTCGCGCGGCACCGACACGACTTCGACTTCCACAGGCTGGATGCTGGTGCGGAAGCCGACCAGATTGGCCTGTTCTTCCCAGTCGAGCCACTGGGCGACCTTGTCGTCCAGCAGATCGAGGGGCGCATCCAGATCGAAGTCTCGAGACCTCGTGCTCACTTTCCACCCCTTCTGCATTGCGACGGGTCTGCGCCCACCGTACCGAACCGATTCGAACGGACCACACCCGCACCGCCCCGCGTCAACGGCGACCCAGCTCGGACAGGAGCTCGAGCTGAATCTCCTGGATTTCGACGAGGCGCTCCCATTGATGCGAAAGGAGATGGTCGACCTTCTCGTGCAGCTGCCGGATCTCGAGCTCTGCCTTCAGATTCACCTGGTAGTCGTGCTGTGATTGGAGCCGATCCTTCGCCTCCTGCCGGTTCTGGCTCATCATGATGACCGGGGCCTGAATCGCGGCGAGGCAGGAAAGCACCAGGTTCAAGAGTATGAACGGGTAGGGGTCGAGAGGTCGCCAGAACAGGACCAACGAGTTCGCCGCGATCCACAGCAGCATGAAGGCGAAGAAGCAGATCAGGAAGTTCCAGCTTCCGCCGAAGGATGCGATCCGGTCCGCAAGACGCTCTCCGAGGCTCCATTCATGCTCGAACTGGATGTCGATGTTCGCCGACAGCAGCTCGTGCGCGTGAAGGCTGTTCACGACCTGCTGTTCGAGGGTCGTGAGCTCGCCTCGCTCGGATTCGAGCAGGCGCCGGACATAGTTCCCCCGGTATTTCGCGAGGTCGTCCCGACAGATGGCCTGCACGGCCGACCATTCCGGGTGTTCCAGTTGGATCGCCTCCACGATCGCTGGCCTCACGAGCTCGCCGGCGACCAGCTGGCGTCGCGGAAGGCTTCTCCCGCAGATTGCGCAAACCGGGTTCGCGCCCTTCTCTTCTCTCCGATTCATCTCGAACTCCCAGTGCCTAGAGCACGACTCGAACGCCACCGAGGTCTGCGACGCGGTGGGGGAAGCGGTCACCGGGCGTTCCGATGAACATGTAGTTCTTGGGCACGCCGAGGCGTCGAGACAGGGAGTCGACGAGCTCGGGTCCGAACGAGCCCTTGACCGCGACGAAGTCCATCCGAAGGTGCGGATACAGTCGGTCGACTACCCGGAGATGCTCGGCGAGATGGGGAGGGATCTCGTGGTCGTCGTCGTAGACGTGTACGACCTTCAAACGGGAGGTCTGCTCGTTGTCGAGGACGTAGAGCGCGGCCTGGTTCAGGGTCGCCATGTTGTCCCCCTTCGAGAAGTAGATCATGGGCCGTTCGTTGATGCGTTCGATTTCGCCCAGTACGAATTCGTGGATCCAGCCGCTGGCGGCGGAGGTTCGCTCGACGAGGGCTCGGGAAACGTAGAGCGCGACCTTCAGGATCTCGACGCGAAGGAACATCACCGCCACCACGGCCGCGGTCGCCGCGAAGTAGCCCTCGAAGATCTCGAGGTTGATCGGGTCGAGAAGGATGTTCCCGGCAAGGCCTACGAGCGCGGCGCAGAGCGCACCACTGACGGTCGTCCAGCCCGCCCGAACCGCGCGGGGCAGCTTCGCGCGCCTCGACTTGAGCAACATGTTCCCGATCGCGAACAGGGACATCACGCTCAGGAACGCCAGCGTATAGACGCCCGCCAGCGCCGATATGCGCCCGGCGGTGATCGCCAGGATGGAAACGCAGAGCGCCGCAAAGCTCAGGATGATCCAGTGGTTCGTGCCCCGCCAGCGGTTCTCCTGTAGCAGGAACTGGGGCAGACAGCGATCGAGAGCCATGCGACGGACGAGGCCGGTAACGCCCACGAAGCTCGTGAGGACCGCGCCGGAAAGCACGAGCACGGCATCGACGCTCACGAGCATGGCGAGAGGGCGGCCCAGCGCCTCATCTCCCATCAGGGCCAGCAGGTCCGGAGGCACTTCCTGGATCTCGGCCAGAGGCAGGAGCCCAAGCGAGAGAAAGCTGATGGCCGGGTTGAAGACGGCGACCGCCAGCCACATGTTGCGCAGGGTCTTTGGGAAGACGCCCTCCTTCTGTTCCTCGATGAAGTTGGCCGAGCTCTCGAACCCGCTGATCCCGAGCATGGCCGCCGCGAAGCCGAAGAAGAGCGCGTGCGGCAGACTCTCGATGCTCGGAAGCCGCCAGTTGGCCACCAGCAGCGACGGGTCCTGAGCGACGACCACGCCGCACGCGACGGTCAGCAGCGTGAGGGTTCCCATGTGGAGCACGAAGATTCCGAGCGCGACGATCGCCGATTCGCCGATACCCAGGATGGCGAGCAGGGCGAATGCGCCCAGCACGCCGACAGTCGCCTCGAAGACGTGAATGCCCGCCCAGAGGTTGTGCGCATAGTGCATCGCTTCGTTCGCACTGATCACCGCGGTCGCGATGTAGGAGAGCAGGGTCAGACAGGCTGCCCCTGCCGCGACACGCTTGTTCGTGGTGTTGAGAAGGACCGTGTAACTGCCACCGTTCAGTGGGAGGGCGCTCCCGACCTCGGCGTAGACCTTCCGAAAGAGATAGAGGACACCGGCCACGATCAGCAGGACGATCGGTGCCAGGACCCCCGCTTGCGCAGCGCAGAGCGCCGAGACGTAGAGGACACTCGACGTGATGTCGTTCCCGCAGATTGCGGTCGCCCGCCAGGTTCCGAGCGTTTTCTTGTGCGGCTGGTCCAGCCGGCTGACCGGGAGGCCCGAAGCCTCGAGGTCGACGATGCGATCGGCTCGGCCCCACCCGGCGAATTCCCAGGGTTCGTCCTGGCTCACGGTTTCACCTTCGCTGCGACCGTGCCTTTACTACGCGCCCCTGCTCGAGGCCGGCGGGTAGAGGGGTGGTGAGTCGAAGTCCACCGAGGTCTTCGGCATCAGCCAGATGCCCCGCATTCGAGGAGCACTTTTCTGGCGCCCTTCCGCGCCGCGCGCCGCAAGGCTTCGTCGCCACGCGCCAGGGGCATGCGGTCGTCGACGAGGGATGCCACGTCGATCTGCCCTGTTGCGAGCGCCGTGAGCGCGGGAGCGAAGGGGCCGCAGCGCGACCCCAGTAGCGTGATCTCGTCGATCACGAGAGGAGCGAGGTCGAGCTCGTGTCGGCCGGCCACGGTGCTCTTCAGCACGATGGTGCCGCGCGGCCGGGTCGCTGCGACAGCTGCCTCGAAGCCGGAGACGGATCCCGTGGCTTCAACGCTGATGTCGAACTTCTCAGATGGACGCCAGTCCGACTGCAGGCTGGTCTCGATGTCGCGACGTGCGAGCACGTCGAGCTTGTCCGGGTAGTGGCCGACAGCGTGGACGCGTGCACCCGCGTGCGCGAGCACCTGAGCCACCAGCAGTCCCAGCTTGCCGTCGCCCAACACCAGGGCTCGCTTTTCCCGCCAGGCCGACGCATCGAGGTCCAGCTGCTCGAGGATCTCGAAGGCGGCTGCTAGCGGCTCGGTGAAGACGGCGTCCTCGTCGCGAACGCCTTCCGGGACCGCGTGCAGGTTTGCGACGGGGACAGCCACGCGTTCGGCGAAGGCGCCGTCGGCCTCGAGGATGCCCATCACTCTTCTGGCGCTGCAGTGCCGTCCGAGCCCCTTCTCGCAGGCGTCACAGGCACCGCAGGCGAAGTTGATTTCGGACACGACGCGCCGTCCGAGCCATGCTTCGGGGCCGTGCTCGACGACGCCGACGAGTTCGTGGCCGAGGATTCCGCGAAAGCCCATGTATCCCCGGGCGATCTCCAGGTCGGTGTTGCAGATGCCTGCGAGCGCGACGGCCACCACCGCTTCGTGCGGCCCCGGCTCGGGCTCCGGTCGATCGGTAACCTGGACGGCTTTTCCGTCCCACGAGACTGCCTGCATGGCTCTAGTGTAGAGGCACGTCCGGGGAGAGAGTGGCGGACTCCGATCCCGGGATGGCCGACGCGTTCTGGGGCTCGAGGGGGGGCACCCCTGCCGATATCTGGGCTTCCAGTGACCGGATCTTGCGCACGATCTCGGTGTGGTCGTCCACTTGGCCATGGGCCCGAGGACAGCGGAATCCCAGGGACGCCGTCTCCTCGAGCCACGCTTCGACCGTGGGGTCCAGGACGGAATCGGGGGTCGGCAGCAGGGTCGATCGCGCCGCCTTCGCGCGGGCGAGGAGCGAAGCACATTCCGCGCGGTCCTCGAGAGCATGGTGATCGTCGATCCCGGAAGTGATCCGGGAGGTGCGGCCCCAGGTCCCGGCCCAGTGTGTGAGCGAGGGGCGATCGAAGCCACACGCGGTCGTGCCAAGCAAGATGATCAGGCCGGTAGCGGTGAGCGCTTCACGGAGCGGGCGGATCATCGGCGGGTCCTTGCACCAGATAGGGGTCCAGTCGCCCAGTCGACCGAATCCTCTGACACGAATCGAATCGCTTTGGTTCCATGTTCCCACTCGCTGGTTTGGACGCAGATGTGCCCGAGCTACCCGATGGGATCCGCCCCCGCACCTGGGCGAGGCTCCTCCTGTGACGGATTCGGGTAGTCCGCTCCGGTGACCCTGACCCCAGCCGCGTCTCGCCGGGCGATACTCAATTCCGCCGCGCTTTCGGCCGATGTCCGGGGCATGGATTCGTCCGGCTCTCGTCGCGCGTCGACAGGTCCTGCCCCTTCGCAGGCGGTGGCCCAGCAGCTGGCCCAGCTCGACCGCCGACTCGAGCCGGTGGTGGAGCCCGAGATGCGACGCGCCCTGGTCCTCGAGTGGATCGAGCTCCAGGACCCCGAAGACTTCTGCGACGTGGCGGGTGCCGTCCTGGCGCGCGGCCGTGCCGCCGATCCCCTGCGCCGGGCCCTGTGCGACGTGCTGACCAGCGTGCCCTGTGCGCGTCTCGACTACGACCGCCGCAGCGACTTGTACAGCCAGGCGTCCCAGCGCGGGGATGAAGAGATCATGCGCCTGCTGCGAAGCGTGCCGGCACGGGCCCGGGTCGACGAGCCCGAGCGCCTGTTGTCCAAGGAGCTCGCCGAGATTCCCCTCGGCCGCCGACGGGCGATGGCGCGCGGTCGCCACCCCCAGTGGCTCGAACAACTTGCCCGGGACTGTGACCCGATCGTCATCGCCAACCTGCTCAGCAACCCCCGGACGGTGGAAGCAGACGTGGTGCGGATCGCCGCCTCGCGGCCGGTGGCCACGGCGGCCTTGGTCGAGATCTCGAAGTGCTCGCGCTGGTTCTCCCGCAACCCCGTGCGCAAGGCGCTCGCCCGCAACCCCTACTGCCCGGTCGAGATCGCGACCGGGATCGTCGCGTCGCTTCCCCTCGAAGACCTGCGCGAAATGCGGGGCGATTCGGATCTGCATCCGGACACCGCCGCCCAGCTACACGTCGAGCTGGAAAGGCGCACGCGTCACTCGTAGCCGGCGTCCGGGTCGTGTCCGCGCAGCTCGATGAGCGCGGGCAGCACGATCAGGTTGCAGATCACCGTCAGCAGCATGCCGATGGTGAGCAGGACGCCCAGACTCGCGACGCCGCGATGGGACGAGAATGCCAGCGTCCCGAAGCTGACGATCGTGGTGATGGCGCTGTAGAAGACGGCGCGTGCGGTCGTCGTGCCGAGCAGCAGCTCGTCCTTCGACATGCGCATCTTCGAGCGGTGGACCAGGTGGACTCCGCTGTCCACGCCGATCCCGAAGAGCAGGGGCAGGACGATCACGTTGGCGAAGTTGAATGAGATGTCGAGGGCCACCATGGCCGCGACGGTGAGCACTGCGCCGAGCAGGAGCGGCGCCAGCACGAGGCCCACGTCCCGGACGTTCCGCCACAGCAGGTAGAGCAGTGCCGAGATCAACACCAGTGCCAGCGCGAGTGCCTCCTGGAACGACGACACGGTCGCCCGGCCGAAGTCGAAGAGGTTGACCGAGATCCCGGAGACCATCGGGTCGATGGTGCGGATCTCCTCCACGAACTCGTCCAGGGCCGCCGTGTCCTGGAGATTCTCGCGCGGAAAGATCTGCACCCGGGCCTCGCCCGTGGGCGCAACCATGCGCTCGCTGAGCTCTGAAGGAAGCGTTTCGAGGCTGATCTCTTCCGGCTCGACGGCGTCGCGCAAGCGTTGGATCTGCGCGGGCAGCCGCGAGAGCAGCACCCTTTCGAGGTTGTCGAGTGCGGTCGCCGGGTCTTCCTCGTGGTCGATTCGCGAGAGGAAGTCCCGCAGCCGTTCACGTAGGAGGCGCATGCTCTCGCCGAGGGGGGAGCGCGCGTCGTCCACCCAGTCCTGAGACAGGAAGGCCGTGAGCTCGCGCAGCGCGGCGACCTGCTCTTCGACGCTCGGGCCGCCGGTTCCGCTGGCATCCTGCGGCATGTCGGGCGGCGCCTGCAGCAGGAAGGAGACGTCGTCGAGAATCTCGAGCTTCGCTTCCTGGTTCTTGGGGATGTAGTCGGAAAGCGTGATGGCTCGCTCGACGCTCGGCAGCTCCCTCAGCCTCGCGGCTTCTGCCTCGGCATCCGCGAGGTTTGCAGTGAGCGAGTTCGCGTACCAGGGGGAGGTCCCGGCCATGTCCATCACGTCGTCGAAGGCCTGGACCGACTCGGTGTCCGGGTTTCGCATGCGGATGGGGTTCGAATCGAAGTGGGCACCGGGCCAGTAGAGCAACGCCAGTCCGCCGAGCCCGGCCGCGACCGCTGTCGCTCGGACGACGCCGGCGCGTTCCGCGAGGCTGTGCAGCCAGGGCGCGTCGAAGTGGACGTCCTTGGGCGGGGCGAGGCTCGGGTCGAGCCTGAGCCAGCTGGACAGCAGGGCCGGCAGGGTCGTCAGCGTCAGCGAGACGATGATGAACATCCCTGTACCCGCGATCAGCCCCAGCTCGGCGACACCGCGGTAGTCCGAGGGCAGGAAGACGTAGAAGCCGATGGCCGTGGTAATCGTGCAGATCACGAGCGAGCTGCCGACCTGCCCCGCAGCCTTGGTGATCGCGCGCTCGTGCGGGATGCCCTCGCCCAGAAGGTGCACGTACCGCATGCCGTAGTGGATCGCGAAGTCGATGCCCAGGCCGATGAAGAGCACCGCAAAGGTGAGCGAGAGGATGTTGAGGTTGCCGACGGAGGCCGCCGCGAAGGCGGCGGTCCAGACCAGGCCCATCAGCAAGGTCGCGATGCTGGCAACCATGACCCGGAACGAGCGCAGCGCCCGCAGCAGCACGGCGCAGACCAGCAGGAAGCAGAAGACCGCCGAGCCGCCGATGTCCCAGGCGAGGCCGATCATCTCCTCGTAGTTGAGCGCCGGATTGCCGGTGATACGCACCGTGACGCCCCGTTCGGGTGTCAGGCCGAGCTCGGCCGCCGTGTCGCGGATGACCTCCAGGGAACGTCCGGCGGCCAGTACGCTGTCGAAGTCGAGGATCGGGTGCGCGATGATGATCCGGCGCTTGACGACTTCGATGGACGAGCCCCGCAGCAGGACTTCTTCCCACGAGACGGCGACGGGATACTCGTCGAAGATGGTGACCGTTGCATCGCCGACCCGGTCGAGGATCGACTGCCACTCATCCTCGGCGCCGCCCTCGTCCTGGACGGCCGAAAGGCCGAGTCGGATGATGCCCGCGAGGCTCTCGATGCTGGGGTCGGTCTCGAGCTGGGCGAGGACTGGCTGCAGGGTCGCCATCTGATCGGCGAACGCATCGAGCTCGTCGACTTCGCGATAGAGCAGCCCATTGCGTTCGAAGAAGGAGCCGCCGCCCGGGATGTAGACGTTGGTGAAGGAGTCGCTTCGTTCCGCGAGAGCGGCGGTGAGCTCGTCTGCCGCTTCCCGGGTGCGCTCGGTCGTGTCGCCGTCGACGACGATCAGGAGGGCGTCGTCGAGATTGGGGAAGTACTTGGAGAACTCGGTGTAGGCGATCTTCGACGGCAGCGTGTCGGCGAGCATCCGGACGTTGTCGGAGTTGATGCCGAGGCTGAGCGCCGCGTAGGCGAGGCAGGCCACGGTGAGTGCGACGCTCGACCAGGCGACGAACGAGGCGTGTCGCTGGACGCCGTCCACCCAGCGCTCCGCGCGGTTCGCCAGGAAAGCGTCGATCCGGTCCTTCAACTCGATTCCCCATTGCTTCGCAGAGCACTGCGAACCTGCTCGTTCGCAGCCACGTCCGCGGGTTGTCGCCCGTCCGTCGTTCGGGCATGTGGGTCGGCGCCGTGCTGGACGAGAAAGCCCACGACGTCCGCATGGCCCGCCTCGGCGGCCTGGTACAGGGGCGTTGCCCCGCGGTGGTCTCGCGCATCGACCTCGGCGCCGCCTTCGACGAGCACCTTCGCCATCGCGAGGTGACCCTGGCGGCTCGCGAGGTGGAGCGTCGTGGAAGCATCGATGGCGCGCAGGTCGATCTCGGCGCCGTGGTCGAGCAGTCGCTCGGCGAGCGCCGCGTTGCCCAGGAAGGCGGCAATGTAGAGGGGTCCAGCGCCGTCTCGGTTCTGGGCGTTCGGGTCTGCGCCGGCCTCGAGCAGCACCGCCGCCACGCGGTTCTTGCCGGCCTGTGCCGCGACCCAGAGCGGCGTCGCCGCTTCGCCGTTCCGGGCGTCGAGGTCCGCTCCTCGCTCGAGCAGCAACAGCGTGGCGCTCTCGTCGTCGGCTCGCGCGGCGAAGTGGAGCAGGCCGAAGCCGCGCTCGGCGCCGGCGTTGGTCGAGCGCGCCTCCAGCGGGCTGCTGGCGTCGAGCAGCCTCTCGAGCGCGTCCGCTCGCCCGTGCGCCGCGGCTTCCATCGCCGAGCTGCGCCCTGACCGGTTGACCGCCGCAACCCGCGCCCCTCGCTCGAGAAGCCGGGACACGACCTCCGTCTCGCCGGCCCGAGCGGCTTCCATCAGCGGCGTGTCGCCCTGGGAGTCCGTCGCGTCGACGGCCTGGCCTGCGTCGATCAATGCGTCGACGACCCCGGTGTGCCCCCGAGCCGCGGCGCGACGAAGGAGAGAGGCATCGCCGCGGTCGACGGCACGGGTGGCGAGAAGCGCGCGTGTCGCTTCGCCTTGCCCGGCCAGGGACGCGACCTGAAGGGGCGAGAGGCCGCTGTCACTGCGCGCATCCACGCGGGCGCCGGCGGCTACCAGCTGTTGGACGATGTCGGTGTGGCCCGTCGCAGCTGCCATGTGCAGGGGCGTCCAGCCGTCCAGGTGCCGTGTCTCCGGGCTCGCACCCCGCTCGAGCAGCAGGGACGCAGCGCTGGCCCCGCCTTCCTGTGCGACCAGGTAGAGCGGCGTGAAGCCTGCGGTGGTGCGGGCGTTCGGATCCATCCCGGCCCGCAACAAGGCCGCCAGGGTGGGGGTCGATCCGTCGATCGCCGCGACGTGGATCGCCTGCCAACCGCCGAGGAGGGGGGCAGCACCGGGCGCGCCCGACGGGGCCGGCGATTGCGGAGCGTCGCTGCAGGCCAGGGCCAGCAGGACCAGCAGGACGAATGACGCGTCCCTTCGCGAGCGGCGGCGACGGAGGCGGCTCAGCAGCACGCGGCGGACTATATCAGCCGGCCGCCTGCGGTCCCGCGACGACCGCTGATCGGATTTCAAGGGTGGGTCCGATCTAGGTGGGTCTGATCTCGCGGATCAGCCGCGCGCTACTTCTCTTCGAGGTACCCGATCATCCGCAGGCGCTCGATGATGTCGTCCTCCGCGCCCGAGGGTCGGGTCGTCACCTTGTCGATGGGCGTATCGGCGTGGCTGGCGACTCGCGTGGCGTGCGACGAACTCTCGAGGAAGCCCATGGGCCGGCCGTCCATGTCGTCCGCCACCGGCACACCGAACCACGCGAGCAGGGTCGGGGTGACGTCCCGCACGTGGATCGGACCGGGGGCGCCTCCGGGCTGGATGCCGCGACCCCGGGCGAAGAAGATCCCGTCGATGGCCTCGTCGGACTCGTGCCTGCCCGTCAGATACATCAGCGCCGTTCCTGCTTCGAAGCCGTGATCGGACAGCACGATCACGAGATCATCCGGTCCGAAGTCCTGCAGCAGCAGCCCGAGGATCTCGTCGACGTACTGGTAGTAGGTCTCGAGCGCGCCGCGGCCGCCTGCGCGCTCGGCATCGCTCGGTCGCAGGCGTTCGGGATATTTCTCACCCGGCTCCATGGTTCCCCAGAGATGGTGGGACACGCGGTCGACGCCGGGCAGCAGCACCATGAGAAGGTCGGGACGTACCTCTTCTTCGACGGCGAGGGCGATGCGTCCGAGTGCGCCGTCCTCCTCGTAGCGGCGGATGAGATCCTTGGTCAGCACCCAGTGGGGCAGCGACGGATTGTCCCGAAACGGATTCGCGATCCTGGTGAGCGGGTCCGAGACGTCGAGGATCTCGCGGAGGCGGCCGGCCCAGTCCGCGGGATACACGGTGGTCCCCTCGCTCGGCGCTTCGGTCTTCGAGATCATGGCGCGCCCCTCGACCTCTCGGGCGAGCACGTGATCGCTGATCATGACACCGTTGATCCGGTCCGGCGGGTAGGTGTTCCAGAAGTTGACGACCCCCACGGAGAAGCCGGCGGCGTCGAGGATGTTCCAGACGGCGGGAACCTTGCGGTCGGTACTGAGAAAGAGGTCCTTGCCGCCGTCTTCGTTCTTGTGGGCGAAGCTGCGGATGCCGTGCTTTCGCGGTGCGACCCCGGTCACGACCGTGTTCCAGACGGGGGGAGAGTCGATCGGACGCTGGGACCGGATCGTGCCGTGCACGCCGGCGGCCGCGATGCCGGCGAGGTTGGGCAGGCGTCCCTGGTCGAGCAGGGGACCCACGACGCGCATGGAGGCGCCGTCGATGCCGACGAGCAGAACCCGACCGGGCGGCGGCGCGTCCGGCTGACAGCCGCCGATGACCGCGGTGAGGGCCGCGGCGAAGGCGAGCGCGG
Organism: Deltaproteobacteria bacterium; assembly: GCA_029261855.1. Classification (GTDB taxonomy): domain Bacteria; phylum Myxococcota_A; class UBA9160; order UBA9160; family UBA4427; genus JAJDAN01. The sequence continues at coordinate 57,863 of JAJDAN010000088.1, read as the reverse complement.
CGACGAACGCGAAGATCGGGGCTGTCCCGCAAGGCGGGGCGAGAGCGGGGTGCCTGCGCAGCATGGGCGCCCAATCATATCGGGCCTGGGTTAGATTCGCGCGCGAATGAGCCCCGTGCGCATCGCCGTTGTGGCCGTCGCGGTCGTCGTCCTGGTGTTCCAGCTGCCGATCTTCGACCGCTGGTTCAGCCACATGGACGAGGGTCACGTGCTGCTCTTCGCCGACCTGGTCGCGAAGGGTGGCGACCTGTATCGGGATGCCACCCTGTATCCGTTGCCGGGTGCGTTCTACGCCCTCGCCCAGGCGTTCAAGCTCTTCGGTGCATCGATCCTGGTCTCCCGTTGGATCGTGATGCTCGAATTCACGTTGTTCGTGGTCCTCGTGTACCTGCTGATGCGGCGGCTGGGCTCGCCGCGTACCGCCGCCGTCGCGGTCTTCGGCATGCTCGTGTATCGCATCTGGGCCTTCCCGCACTGGCAGGTCTACAGCTACTCGACCACTGCCCTGCTGCTCCTGCTGGCGGCGATGTGCTGCCAGCTGCGCTGGTTCGACGCCCGGCGCACGAGCTGGTTGCTGGCTTGCGGTCTGTTCTTCGGCCTCGCGGTCTACTGCAAGCAGGACTACGGGGCGGCCGCGTTGCTCGTGATGACGACGCTGTTCTGGGTCGAAGGACGCGGTCGTGCATCGTCGCAGCCGGGATCGGTCGCCAAGCCCGTGGCCGTGTTCGTCGGCGCCGGCGGGGCCGTGGGTGCGCTGGTCGGGCTCTACTTCGCGTGGCAGGGGGTGCTGCCCGACCTCATCCAGCAGACCATCCTCAACCATGTTCGCGGAATCGGTAGTTTCGAGTACACCACCTACCCCTCGTTGTTCCCGCTGTTTGCGCAGGACCCGGCGCTTCGCAGCCAGTCCGGCCTCTTCGCGTTCTTTCCGGGCATCGTCACGACTGTCGACCTCGAAACACTCCGCCAGGACTTCCTGTTCCGGGAGACCTTCGTCTACGACGTCGCCCTCAAGCTCTTCTACTGGGGCAGCTACGTCTTCGCCGCGTACGCGCTGGTGCGCGTGTTCCGAAGCCGGGCCCAGCTGACCGAAGCGGACAAGTCGCGTGCCTGGCTCGCGGAGGCCATGTTGGCCGGCTTCACGGCGGCGTTCGTACTGCTGCTGACGGTGAATCGTCCCCAGGACTTCCTGCACGTGGCGGTGCTGGTCTGGCCGATGATCTGTCTGTCGCTCCTCTATGCGTCGAATCTGCTTCGGGCCCGGCCGGTCTTGACAGCCTGCCTCTGCGTGTTGCTCGCGATCCCGACGATCTCCTTGCTCGGCTATACGGCGAGGGCCTACCTCCGGATTCACAGCGAGAACAACACCTCGGTTCCCGTGGACCGCGCTGGCATCTTCGCGCGACCGAGCGAGGCACGACTGCTCGGGGACGTCGTGCGCTTCATGCGAGAGAACAGTGGCCCCGACGAGACCGTCGCCGTCATGCCCTACTTCCCGATCGTGCATTTCCTTGCGGACCGCGTGGGGCCGGACCGCTCGGCATACATCGTCTGGCCCTTTCCGGAGTTCCCCGATCGCGACCAGCGGATCATCGCTTCGCTCGAAGAGAAGGGCACCCGGATCGCCGTCTACAACTTCACGCAATTCTCGACCTTCCCGACCATGGACGTGTTCTCTCCCGATCTCTTCGCCTATCTGGTCGACCACTTCGAGATCGAACGAGTCTTCAGCTACGACAAGTCCGGCTACCGTCTCGCCGGGCTGCGGCGTAGCGACGTGACCGAGCGTCCCTCGCGGCTCGTCGACGCGGCCTGGCCGGAGGCGACGCTCTGGATCGGGTCCGACGAGGCGCCTCCCCTGGCCATCGCGCCTTCCGAAAGGGCTCGCTTCGTCGAGCGCGCTGCCTGGCCCTTCCGGCGCACCCTGGCGCTGCGCCCCTCGACCGGCGCGCGCCGGACGGTGCTTCGCCTGCCGCTACCGCAGCCCAAGCAAGGCGACGTGCTCGAGACCGCGATCGGCCTGCATCCGGACATGTGGTTCGCGTTGCCAGGCTTCGTGACGCGCTTCGAGGTCGCCGTCGTCGCGCCGGGCGCGGAGGGAGATCGCGAGTCGCTCTTCGTGCGCACCCTCGATCCCCACCGCGACACCCTGGATCGCGGTTGGTTCGACGTCGAGATTCCGCTGTCGGCATGGGCGGGTCGCGAGCCGTGGCTAGAGCTTTCAGTCAGCGTCGACGACGAGGCGGGAGAGTCGCTTCGCGTCGGAGGCTTCGCCGAGCCGCGCATCCGGTCGCGCACCGGCTCGCGAAACGAGGTGCTTGGTCGCCGTCCGGGCGCTGTGGCAGACTGAGCGCCGTGAACGAGGACAGCCCGCCGCGGTGCCCGATCTGCGGCGACGATCAGCCGCAGCTCCGGTACCAGATCACCCGCTTCCAGGTGCTGCGCTGTCGGCCCTGTCGCCAGGTCTACCTGTATCCCCTGCCCAGCCCGGAGGAGATCCGGGTGATGTTCGCGCGGCTGTACACCGAGGGAGAGGGCTCGGTTCCCGAGCTGAAGAGCTACTACGACTTCTGCTACGAGGACTCAGCCGACAACCCCCTCGTGCAGCAGTACGAAGCCTGGCTCGACCGGGTCGAGGCGCAGCGCGCGCCCGGGCGCATCCTCGACGTCGGGTGCGGCACGGGACTCTTCCTGTCCGTCGCCCGGCGGCGTGGCTGGGAGCCCTTTGGCATCGACGACAGTGCCGAGGCGACGAAGCACGCGCGCGACCACTTCGGGCTCGATGTCTGGGTGGGCGACTTCGCCGACTTCCCGTCGGAGGGCCGCCGCTTCGATGCGATCACCGGCTGGGACATCATCGAGCACGCCCGCAAGCCGCTCGAGGTGCTGCGCGCCATGCGTGCCTGTCTCGAGCCCGACGGCGTCGTGGCGCTGTCGACCCCCAACCAGCGCAGCATTCTCGACGTGATCGCCGGCTCCTTCTACCACCTGTCCGGGGGCCGTGCGACGGCAGCGCTCGAGAAGTTCTACATCGAGCAACACTTCCTCTACTTCACACCCCACACCCTCGCCCAGGCCCTCACCCGTGCGGGCTTTCGGGTGGACGTGATGGATCTCGAATCGACGGACCTGCGCCGACTCACCCTGTCGCCCGTCATCCGGCTCGTGCTCGAATCGATGTTCCTGGTCGCGCGGCTCACCGGGCTCGAGAACCGTCTCTTCGCAGTCGCGCGACCGGGGGACGCGCAAGCTTCCGGCAGCGGACAGGCAGGCTGACAGCCATGCCGAGAGCCACGCCCGTACTCGGCCGGCGTCCACGCCCGCCTCTCTTCACTTGCGGGGCCGGAGCTGATAGGCTGCGCGGACTGTAGTCCCCCGTAGAGGTTCCCCCCTTCTTGTCCTCGACCCCGCGCCGGTCTCTCGTCGTCTTGCCGACCTACGACGAAGCCGAGAACATCCTGCCGCTCTCGGAGTTGGTGCTCGCGGTGGCGCCCGGTCTCGATGTGGTCGTCGTCGATGACAACAGTCCGGACGGAACGGGCGACCTCGTCGCCGAACGAGCGCGCACGGAGACTCGACTCCATCTCATCCGTCGCGCAGGCAAGCTGGGGCTGGGCACCGCCTACCTGGCCGGCTTTCGTTACGGGCTCGAGCACGGCTTCGACCAGGTGTTCACCATGGACGCCGATTTCAGCCACAACCCGAAGTACATCCCGCGCATGCTCGAAGAGATGGAACGCCACGACGTGGTGATCGGCTCTCGCTACGTACCCGGTGGTGGGATCGAGAACTGGCCGGTGCACCGCCGGATCCTGTCCGCCTTCGCGAACTTCTACGCGCGCACCCTGTTGCGCTTACCGGTCCATGACTGCACCGCCGGATTTCGCTGCTATTCGGCGGACGTGCTCGAAACCGTGGAGCCCTTCGACATCAAGGCGTCCGGGTACTCGTTCCTCGAGGAGATGGCCTTTCGCGTTTGCCGTTGCGGCTTCTCGGTCGGCGAGGTCCCGATCGTGTTCGAGAACCGGCGCGCCGGCAGTTCGAAGATCGATTCGCCGGAAATCTATCGCGCCGCCTGGCACGTCCTGGTGACCGCGCTGCGGCCGCCTCCCCTGCCCGCCAAGGCCGAGGCCGTGAGGGAAGCGCGTCGCGCGACGGCGAGCAGCCGGCCCTAGGCTCTGGCGGCAGCGCTGACGCCGCGCAGCCCCCGCCCCAGCAGGTTCTCGAAGGCTGCCTTGATGCGGAATGCCCGGCTCATTCGGGCGTGCCGCGCCATCACTCCCTGCTGGAAGCCCGGGCGCTGGGACACGCGGAGGTACCAGTCGAACAACGCGGGGAAGTTGCGTTCGAAGGGGTAGCCGCACTCGTGGATCCGCAGGACCTTGATGGACCAGATGATGTCCGCAGAAGAGAAGGCCGGTCCCGTGAGGAACGGGCGCCCATCCTTCTCGAGCAGCCCGTCGAGGGACGCGTAGCCGTTCTCGAGAGCGGCCAGATGCTCCAGAAAGGTCGCCTCCTCGATCTTGCCCCGGTCGTAGCGACTGTAGAAGTCCATCAGCTTCTCGGGCGAGTCCTTCACCTCGAGTTGGCTCAGGGTTCGCTCGGCCTTGGCGCCAATGCGTCCCAGTCGTCCGAGCCCCCAGCGGAACGAGACGAAGCGGACCGACACGTGCAGCTTCTTCCCCCACTCGATGAGCTCGCGCGCGTGACGCGCGGTGTCCGGGTCCTCGGGCATCAACGGGTTCTCGGGCCAGACCTGATCGAGATAGTCCAGGATGTCCATCGACTCGACGTAGAGCCGCCCGTCGTGCACGAGTGCCGGAACGACCATGTGCGGCTGGATCGCAGCGTAGGCCGGTGTCAGGTGCTGCTTCTTGATCAGCGACACGTGCCGGCTGGCCCAGGTGCCCGGTTCGGCGACGAGCGTGTTCGCCGCGTCGGAATCCCAAGGCACTTCGATTCCCCGCTCGAGCCCCTTCTCGGCGAGCCCGAAGCGAACACGCTGCGCGCAGGGAGCGCCTTCGAAATGGAACAGGTGCACCCCGCGCAGCTGCGGGATCAGGGGACTCGCAGGCTTCGAGATTTCGGGCATGGGAGATCCTCTCCAGAACGCAGTGTGGCGATCGAAGCGAGAGCCGCGAGCAAGACGCAGAGCAAGGAGGAGTCGAGAAGGCAGAGTACATGGACTTCGAGGTGCGCGTCTACACGGCGCCGACGTCGCAGACGCACCGTCGGTCAGGAGCGTGACCCGAGACCCTGTCTCGGGATGCGACGACGCAAAGGTCGCAGACCGCTCCTAGCCGGCCGGAACTGGAGCTCCGTTCCGGCTTGCTGCGGGTGCGCGGCCTTCTGCCGCGCCGCTAGCGGTCGGGACCGCGTGCCTCGTCGGTGTAACCCAGGGCGCGCAGCTGGGCGCGTACGGCGCCGGGCACCTCGATCCACTCGGTTTCGTGACGCTCCTCTGGATGCGCCGCTTCGGACAGGGCCTGGGACAGGGCTTGCTTCGCGTCTTCTGCCGCGACGACGTCGCGCGGGGATGCCCGGTTCGATCTGGCCCGGGTGCGCGGTTGGAGCAGGGCTTCCGCGTCTTCGACCCGCGCCCGGGGTGCGGCTGCCTGTCGCAGCATCCAGTCCCGCCCGCGCATGGCGCGCACCGGGAAGTACTCGAACTGCTCGGTGTAGACGGGTCGCTCGGGAAGCGCTTCACCCCGGGCCAGCGGGGTCAGGTCCCGGCCGTCGAAGTCCAGCGACGCATCGACACCGAGCCAGGCGAGCAGTGTCGGCAGCAGGTCGATGGTCGCGACCAGCTGCTCGACGACGGCGCCCGCGTGGCGGCCGTCCGAATGGGAGATCACCATGGGGACGCGCGCGGTCTCTTCCAGCACGTCCCAGTGGCCGAAGTAGTAGCCGCCCTCGCCGAGCTGCTCGCCGTGGTCGGCGACGAAGGCGACGACGGCATCGTCCAGCAGACCCTCCTCGCGAAGGCGCGCGAGAAGCGCTCCCACCGCCGCATCCGTGTAGGCGACCTCGGCGTCGTAGAGCCGGCTCATGTTCTCGGTGACCTTCGGCGCTGGTGTCTTCAAGGTGCGGCCATCGGGGCGCTTCCGGTTGGTGTTGCGGGGGAGCACCTTCTGGGCCCAGTCCGCGTCGCCGAGGCCGACGGCGTCGCGGTAGTCGGTGGGCGGGTAGTAGGGATGGTGCGGGTCGAAGTAGTGGACCCACAGGAAGACCGGTGCCTCGGGTGCGTCGTCCAGCCAGCGGAACACGCGCGCGTTCGTGTCCCCGGCCTCGCCAGCGCCGGCAGGGATCTGCTCGTCGAGCTCGTCGTAGAGGTCGAAGCCCTGGTCGAGTCCGGTGCGGCTGCCGAGGGGCAGGTCGCTCACGAAGGCTGCGGTCGTATAGCCCCGAGCGCGCAGGATCTCGGCCAGGGTCTCGTTCGCTTCGGGAAGCCGCTGTCCGTGGAGCTTCCGCAAGCCGTGTCGCGCGGGGTTCAGTCCGGTGAGGATCGACGCGTGGCTCGGCGGGGTGGTGGTGGCCTGGGATACGGCGTCCTGGAAGCGAACGCCGCCGGCGGCGATCCCGTCGAGTACGGGGGTCCGGGCGGGAGCATGGCCATAGCTGCCGAGGCGGTCGGCGCGGAGCGTGTCGAGCGTGATGAGCACCAGGTTGGGGGCCGGGGGTGCTGGCTCGCTGCACGCAAGCTGCGCGAGGGCTGCCGCCGTCACGGTCGCCAGGCTTCGGGCCAGGACGGCGCGGACGCTGTGCGGTCTTTTCTGCCAGGTTCTCGTCACCGTCTTCCGCGATCTCTTCGATTCGCGCGCAAGCTAGCAGGCCGCGCACCGGACAAGCAGGCCCGTTCGGTGGCGTCGATCTGATAAGATCGCCTTCCCATGAATTCCGCCCGGCTGCCGTCCCTGCGCTACTGGGTCCTCGGCGCGGGCTTCGTGACCGTTGCCGCTCTCTTCTGGGTCTATCGCATCCTGCGTCCCGGGACCGAGCTCGAGCTGCTGATCACGGATCTGTTCGTCTACTACCTCCCCAGCTACGAGATCCTGTACGGCGCGCTGCTCGCCGGAGAGATTCCGTTGTGGAATCCGTATCAGATCTGCGGCACGCCGATGCTCGCGAGCTTGCAGGCGGGCTTCTTCTATCCGGTGCACCTCGTCTATCTGGTGCTGCCCGTCGAGCTGGGTTTCGCGGTTTCCTGCGTGCTGCATCTCGCGGGCATCGGGTTCGGCATGTGGTTGTTGGTGCGAAGGCTGGGCTTCGGCATGGGAGCGGCCGTGGCTGCCGCCCTCTTCGTCGCGCTCCGGGGGCGCTACCCCGGGATGATCTTCTTCCCGAACATGCTCGAGGCGGCGGCCTGGCTTCCGCTGGGGGCCGTGTGCGTCGTCGGAGTCGTCCGCCGCGGAGACCTGCGGTCGGCTCTGGGTGTCGCCGCGTGCACTGGAATGAGCCTGCTCGCCGGCTATCCGCAGGTGACCGTCTACGCGGTGTACAGCTGGGGCGCCCTGCTTGCGATCCTGTCGATCCTGGACCGACGGGGTGCGCGAGAGTGGCTGCGCGGGAGTGCCCTGTTCGGCCTCGGCTTGTCGCTCGGTGTGGCGCTCGCCGCGGCGCAGTTGCTGCCCGCTTGGGAGCTGACGGCCCAGGGCACCCGTTCTGCCGAGACGCTGACTCGCGCCGAGCAATTCCCCATGGCGTGGTACGGCTCGGGGCTGTGGGGCATCCTGCGCACCCTGAGGGCGCCCTTCCCGCAGCTCGCCTTCTCCTTCGGCTGGGTCGCGATCGCAGCGCTCATCACGACCTTCTTCGCGAAGCGTCAGCGCGCGCTGGGGTTGGCGAGCCTCGGGATGGCGGTCGTGGTGGCGCTGTTCGCAATGGGACCCGCGACACCCGTCTTCGACTGGATGGCGAACTTGCCGGCACTGGGTTGGTTCCGCTTCCCCCGCCGATCGCTGTTCATGTTGGACTTCTTCGCAGGGATCGCCCTGGCGACGGGGGTGCAGTGGTGGATCCAGCGCGCGACGGACCGTCTCGGGTCGGCGACGAGCCGTGCGGCGATCGCCGTCGCCTGGTTGCCCGCCCTGTTGTTGGGTGTCGAGATCTTTCGCGCTCCAGGGAACCCGGCGGACCTGCGGCTCGCACTGGACACCATGTCCGGCTATTCCAGGCAGAGCGACGAGAAGCAGAGTGAAATCTTCGACCGCGTCGCGGCGTCGGGCGAACGCGCGTGGATCCGCAGCCCCAACATCCACCACCCGTTGCCCAAGCTGGCGAGCTATCGCCGCATGCGGTCGGTTGGCGACTACGAGCCGCTCAACCAGCGCCGACAGAGCGACTACTTCACCTACCTGATGGAAGGGCGCCTGACGCCGAAGCACGAGGGACAGCCGTACTCGGGTCGTTTGAAGCATCTCACCGAGCCCATCTATCCCGGTGCGCTGCTCGCGCGCGGCCATCTCCTCGATGTGGCGGCGGTGCGGTGGTTCGTGATCCAGCGCGCGGCGCTGCGCATGCCCGAAGTCGACGCGTATGTCGCCGAGCGAGGTCTCGTCGTGGAGGATGGCAGCGAACGTACGGTGCTGTTGCGGAACCCGCACGCGGTCCCCCGGGCGTACACCGTCTACGACGTGCAGCCCGCCGCCGACCCGCTGACGCTCCTTGCCACCCTGGCGGACCCGGCTTTCGATCCTCTGATGCGCAGCTATGCGGAAGGTGTCACGGCGCGCGTGTCCGCCGCGCGCCGCGGGGGGCCCGCGCGTATCGTCGTCGACGAGGACACCCGGGTGGAGATCGAGGCCGACCTCGAAGCGGAGGGCCTGTTGGTGCTGGTCGATTCGGTCTATCCGGGCTGGCAGGCCAGCGTGGACGGGGAGGCGCTCGAGATCCTGGCCGTGAACCACCTCTTCCGGGGTGTGCTACTCCCCGCCGGCCGGCATCGCGTCGTCTTCGAGTATCGACCCTGGACGGTGCCCGGCGGCGCAGCGGTGAGCGGACTGGCCGCGATCGGGATCGTCGGGCTTTGGGTGTTCGCGCGGCGGGCCGATGAGTTGCCAGTGTCCGGACCCGGTGGTTCCATCCCTCGCGACGACTCTTCCAATGCACGCCCCGCCCCGTGAAGCAGGCCCCCGCATGAACGTCGAACGTGCCTCGGATCCGCTGCTGTCCTTCGTCGTGCCCGTGCTCGACGAAGAGGGCTGCGTGGACGAGTTCGTCCGCCGCGCGCGCGCGGCCGCCGAGAAGGCCGGCGTTCGCTACGAAATCCTCTTCGTGGACGACGGCAGTACGGATTCGACCCCCGACCGCATCCACGCGCTTCACGCGAGCGACCCCCAGGTGAAGACGATCCGCCTGACGCGCAGCTTCGGCCACCAGGCAGCGCTCGTCGCGGGTCTGCTGCATGCCCGTGGCGACGCGGTCGTGACGATGGACGGCGACCTGCAGCATCCGCCGGAATGCGTGCCCGACCTGGTGGAGGCCTGGCGCGCCGGCGCGGATGTCGTCAACACCGGCCGCCAGGCGCCGGCCGGTGCTCGCAAGACCAACAAGGACCGTACCAGCGGCCTCTTCTACCGCGTGCTGTCGTGGATGACCGCGGTGCCCGTCGTGACGACGAGCGCAGACTTCCGCCTGCTCGACCGCAAGGCGGTAGACGCCTTCAATTCACTCGACGAGCACTTCGTCTTCGTGCGAGGCCTGATCCCCTGGATGGGCTTCCGGGACGCGTTCGTCGAGTACGCGCTGGAAGAACGCTTCGCGGGCGAGAGCAAGTACGGCATCCGCAAGCAGCTTCGTCTGGGTCTCGACGCGATCTTCTCGTTCTCGGTCATTCCGCTGCGGTTGATCTCGATGCTCGGGCTCGCGACGACCCTGTTCGGCGTCGCCTTCGGGATCTTCTGGCTGGTCTCCTACTTCCTCGGACGGGTCGAGGGCAGCGGCGGGACCTCGATCGTCATCCTCATCCTCATCTTCGGGGGCGTGCAGCTGCTGTCTCTCGGCATCGTGAGCGAGTACGTGGGCAGGACCTACGAGGAGGTGAAGCGTCGTCCCCGCTACCTGATCGCTTCCACCTCGGGGATCGACGACCAGAGCGATCGGCGGGCGAGCTAAGCGATGCAGCCTCTCGAAGCCCGGCAGCTTCCGCCGAGCCCCGTCCCCCCGGACTTCCTCGACGCTTGCACGACCCTGACGGCGGCCATCCAGGAACTGGTCGAGCGCTTCCCGGACTACGAGTGCCTGACGATCCTGCATCGCGACGGCAGCGAAGACCGCACCTCTCTCGCCCGCTTCTGGCAGCGTGCGAAGTCCGCGCAGGCCCTGCTGGAAAGCAACGGCCTTCGGCCCGGCGATCACGCGGTGCTGATCCTGCCGACGGGAAGTGACCTCGTCGCGTCGTACTTCGGCGTGATGCTCGCCGGCGGCGTGCCGGCGCTGACGGCGGGCCCCTCGAACCGGATCTCCGACCACGCTCTCTACGTACGTTTCCTCGGCCGTGTCCTCGGCAACGCCGGCGCACGCTTCGTCGTCAGCGAGGGGGAGGTCGCGAAGCTGTTGCGCGACGCCGGAAGCGATGCGCTCGCGGGCGCGGTCGTCCTGACGACGGACCAGATCACGGACCTGCCGGTGAGCGAGTTCCCCGCGACCTTCCCCGCGTCCGCCGACGAGGTCGCGACGATCCAGTACTCGTCCGGCACCACCGGTGACCCCAAGGGCGTGATGCTCAGCCATCGGGCCATGCTCGCCTACATGCGGCTGCTGCGAGACGGCGTGGGCTTCGGGCCGGAAGACGTCAACGTCAACTGGCTTCCCCTGTACCACGACATGGGCCTGTTCGGCGCGTTCCTGATGCCGCTGCTCTGCGGCTTCCCGGCCGTGCTGATCCCCACCATGGACTTCCTGCGCTCGCCGTCCCTGTGGCTGTGGGCGATCCACGCCTACCGCGGTGCGGCGGGCTGGGCGCCGAACTTCGCCTATTCACTCTGCGCGAAGCGCATCGAGGACGACGAGATCGAGGGGCTCGACCTGTCGAGCTGGCGGATCGCCTTGAGCGCTAGCGAGCCGGTGCTCGCCCCGACCCTCGAAGCGTTCGCCGAGCGTTTCGCGCCGTATGGCTACCGGGCGGAAACCATGACCCCGGCCTGGGGCATGGCGGAGACCGTCATGGCGGTGACCGCGCATCCGGTCGGGGAGAAGCCGGTGGTCGACCGGGTCGACCGCCTGAAGCTGGTGCAGGAAGAGATCGCGGAGCCGACGGCGGGGGACGGAATCGATGTGGTCGCGGTCGGCCGTCCGCTGCCGGGAATCGAGCTTCAGATTCGCGACCCGGAGACCCGTGAAGCCCTGCCCGATCGTCATGTGGGAATCCTGTGGGTCCGGGCGACCTGTCTGTTCGAGGGGTACAAGAACGACCCCGAGCGCACCGCAGAGGTGAAGATCGACGGCTGGTTCGACACCGGAGACCGCGCCTATCTGGTGGGAGACGATCTCTACTTCGTGTCGCGGGAGAAGGACCTCGTCGTGATCGGCGGGGAGAAGTACGCGCCGCACGACGTCGAAGCCGTGATCAACGCCGTGCCGGGTGTGCGCGAGGGCTGCGCGGTGGCCTTCGGCGTCATGAACACCGACTCGGGCACCGAGGACCTGGGGGCCGTGGCGGAGACGAAGCTCGAAGATCCCGCCGATCTCGACGCGCTGCGCCGAACCATCCGCAAGGAGGTGACGCGGACCCTCGGGCTCGGCGTCCGTCACCTGCATCTGGTGCCGCCCGGCGGGATCGAGAAGACCACGAGCGGGAAGCTCGCAAGGAGCGCGACCCGCGACCGCTACCCCGAGATCTTTGGAGGACGAGATGGAAGCTGAGACCCTCGAGCGCGAGGTGTGCGCCTGGCTGGAGAAGAAGCTCGGCGTGTCGGGAGTCGGGCGAGACGAAGAGCTGGTCAGCAGCGGGCTCGTCGATTCGGGCAATCTGGTTCGGCTCGCGACGCACATCGAGCGCCTGGCCGACATCGAGATCCCGGACCGCGACATCGACGCAGACCACTTCGATACGGTCGCGATGATCGTCGCCTACGTGCAGGAGCGGTCTGCGTAGCATGTTGCTCGCGCTGCTCTGCGCGCTGGCTCTCGCACCGATCTTCGCGTTTTCGGTGCCCAGCCGGCTTCGGCGCGAAGCGCTGCTCGTCGCGAGCCTGGTCGGGCTCGCGATCCTCGACCTGCGCCTACCCGTCCTGGTCCTGACGACGGCGGCCGGAGTCTACGCAGTCGTTCGCAGCCTCGGTTCCGGGGCTGGACCGAGGCCCGCCCTCGTCGTCGTTCCGGGTCTCGCACTGCTGGTCGCGCTCTTCGTCTTCAACAAGCTCGGTCCGAGCGGGTTCGGCGGCGACACCGGGGGCCTGCTGCCGTCTCAGGGCGGACTCGTGCTGCTCGGGGTCTCGTACCTCGCCTTGAAGGCGGCGGCCGCCCTGGTGGACGCGTGGCGGGGTGCGTTGCGCGACGCGTCGTTCGTCGACGTGCTCGCCTGGATCGCCTTCCTGCCCATCTACAGCAGCGGACCCATCGAAGAGTTCGATCACTTCCGCAAGCAGGTGCCGCGTCCCCGCCTGCCCGACGCCCTCGCGGGTCTCGAACGGATCCTCTTCGGGCTCGTGAAGACGATGCTCTTTTCGCACTACCTCGCGGTCTGGTCCGCGCCGATCCTGGAAGATCCCACCGGTCAGTCCGGGTGGGTTCTGCTGCTGGCCGTACAGGCCACCACGCTGCGCATCTACTTCGACTTCGCGGGCTACTCGGACATCGCCATCGGCGTGTCCGCCCTGTTCGGCATCCGGATCCAGGAGAACTTCGACAACCCGCTGGTTCGCCGGAACATCACGCAGCTGTGGCAGCGCTGGCACATGACACTCACCCGCTGGTTGCGCGTGTATCTGTTCGTTCCCATCAGCCGGAAGCTGCTGCGCAGCGGCGGCGATCGCTTCGAAGTCGCCGCCATTGGCGTCGCGCACGCGGTCACCATGACCTTCTGCGGCTTGTGGCACGGGCTCGGATGGAACTTCGTGTTGTGGGGGCTGCTCCAGGCGGCCGGAATGCTGTGGGTCGCGGCTCCCGCGAGGACGCTAGGCGCGCGTCTGCCGGCCGGCTGGCGCAGCCTCTGGCGCGGCTCACGCGCGGGCTACGCTCTCAGTGCCCTCGTGACCTTCCATTACTTCGCGTTCACGAATATCCTCTTCTTCACGGGCATCGAAGGAGCGAAGGCGTTCAGCGCCGCATTGTTCGGTTGAGGCGGGGGTGTCCGCGGTGACCCTCTACGACACGATCGGGCGCGGCTATCGGGCGCTGCGGCAACCGGATTCGCGGATCGCAGCGCGGATCCACGACGCGCTTGGAGACGCGACCCGTGTCGTGAACGTCGGCGCGGGGACGGGCTCGTACGAACCCCGTGACCGGACCCTCTTCGCGGTGGAGCCTTCCATCGTCATGATCCGCCAACGCGACGCAGACGCGGCTCCGGTGATTCGAGCCTCGGCGAACGACCTGCCGTTCCGCGACGACGCGGTCGACGCCAGTCTCGCGATCCTGACGATCCACCACTGGCCCGACCTCGGGCGCGGTCTCGACGAGCTTCGTCGCATCGCACGCCGGCGGGTCGTCTTGTTGACCTACGACCCGGCCTTCGAGGGGTTCTGGCTCGCCGACTACTTTCCGGAGATCGTCGAGATCGACCGGCGGACCATGCCGTCGCTGTCGGAGATCCAGCGGCATCTCGGAAAGGCGAGTGTCTTCGACGTGCCGGTGCCCGAAGACTGCACGGACGGCTTCCTCGGAGCCTACTGGAAGCGTCCCGAGGCCTACCTGCGCGAGGACGTGCGCGGCGCCATCTCGAGCCTCGCCAACCTGCCCGACCCGGAACCGGGGCTCGCCGCATTGCAGAGCGACCTCGCCTCGGGTGCATGGGAGCGGCGCTACGGCCGAGGGCTGACGGGGCCGGCCCTCGATCTCGGGTATCGCCTTGTAGTTGCAGGAGAGAGAGGGGTCGCCGGAGAAGGAGCGCGATGACTTCGCAGGACCCGCGCCCGAAGATCCGCTGGGCGGGTCGCTTGCCGCCGCGCCTGCTGCAGCGGTTGTACGAGTCCGATGCCCAGGGGTTCCGGGATCTCGAGCTGTGCGATGACGTCGGGCTTCGCCTGCACGCCCGTTGTCGCGTCTTCGTCCTCGTGCATCATCGCGAGGTGGAGTGCCCGGCCTGCGGCGAGGTCTACGCGGTCGCCGCACGGGGTGAAAGCCCCTGTCCCGCCGCGAGGTGCTTTTGGGCGACGACGGCAGAGACCTATTGGCAGAGCGTCCGCAACCACTACGCGCACACAGGGCGCGCCATCGCCGCCTTCCAGGACTTCCATCGCGGCTACCCCCGGGCGAGCTCGTATCCCGACAAGATCCTGCTGATCGACCGGCTGATTCACGCCTTTCACGTCGACGAGCTGAAGCAGCAACCGGTCAAGTCCGTCGCTTCCAAGCTATTGGAAGGAAACAAGGACCAGGTGGTTCGCTTTCTCGACCGCCTCTCGGCCCGGGATCCGGCCGCGAAGCAGCGTTGGCGCGCGACCGTCTCCCGGACTATCCATGGGCACATCGTGGACGCCGAGCGCCATGAACCCGGAAGGAAGTCCGATTGATCCAGCTGGTTTCGCCCCGTCGCCCCGGAGCCCGCCGTCGCGCGCTGCTCGTCGCGGTCGGTTGTGGGGTGCTCGTGTCTTCGTCTGCTTGCACGACGACTCGGGTGCTCGACTTCAGCGTCGTGTCGACCTACAGCGTTCAGCTCGAGGGCAACGACGAGCTGAGGCGCGGGAAGGGCCGCGTGAAGTCCGAGATCGTGGCGCGCAAGATCTTCTGGATCCCCGACGGCGAGATCCACGCCCAGGAGGCCATCGGCATGGCGCTCGAGCTGGAGCCCGGCTGCGTGGCGCTTCTCGACGGGTCGATCACACGCCGCAAGCAGGTCTTCATCCCGTACATCTGGGAGGTGAAGCGGATGGTCGTCGAAGGGACGCCGCTCATCGACAGCTCCCGCCTCTCTCAGCCAGAGATCCCTCAGCCGCGGATTGCGCAGCCCGAGATCTCGCAACCCTAGTATCGTCCCTGCCAAGGAGTCCGCATGTCCAGATTCACCCTCGTCGTCGCCACCATCCTTCTTCCGAGCGCCGCCATCGCGCACCCGGACCATGCATCCGGGAATTCCGGTTTCGTGCATTTCCTGACGGATCCGTTCCACGTCGGGCTCACCGTCGCTGCAGTGCTTCTGTTCGCGGTGACCCGGCGCTTCGTGCTTCGCCGCCAGGCGGATCGCGACCGGTCTGCTCGCCCCGATTCCCGCTAGGTCTGCGACCGCCATGGTCCCATCGGATGGAGAAGATCTACACGGGTGTGATCGCGCTGGCGACCCTGGTCAATCTGGCCCCGGTCCTCGGTGTCGTTTCCGCAGGTCGCCTGGAGGCGCTCTACGGCATTCCGTTCGTCGATCCCAACGGGATCGTGCTGATGCGGCACCGCGCCGTGCTGTTCGGGATCGTCGGCGTGCTGCTCCTGGTGTCGGTCTTCCACCTGCCGCTGCGTCCCGCCGCCGTCGCAGCAGGGCTGGTTTCGATGGTCTCCTTCGTGGTGATCGTGTTGCTCGTCGGCGACACGAACGAGCAGATCCGGCGCGTGATGCTCGTGGACGTCGTTGCGTCGTTGGCGCTGTTCGTCTGGGTGATCGGCGCCTTCCTGGGCCGACTTCCCGATCGCGTCTGGTAGCTCCCGGGTGCGTGTCCTCTTCAGCTTCGTGGGCGGGATCGGTCATCTCGAGCCGCTGATTCCGGTGGCCCGCGCTGCCGTCGCGAAGGGACACGTCGTCGCCTTCGCCTGCTCGCCTGGGGTATCCGCGGAGGTCGAGGCCGCGGGCTTCGCGGCTCGTCCGATGGGCGAGTCGGCCCCGACTCCGCGGGGAAGAACGGACCTGCAGCCCCTGGACCGCGCGCGGGAAGAGCGCGACCTGCGCGAACGCTTCGTGAGGCGTTCCGGCGCGTACCGCGCACCGAGGCTGATGGCCTTGTGCGAGGACTGGCGGCCGGACGTGCTCGTCTTCGACGAGACGGACTTCGGCGCGCTCGTCGCGGCGGAGCGACGGGGGCTGCCGTTCGCGACCTTCATTGTCATCGCAGCGGGGGGCTTCGTCCGGCCCGATGTCGTCGTCGAGGCGCTCGACGAGCTGCGGGTCGCCCACGGCCTGGACCCGGATCCTCGCCTCGAGGCCCCCGGTCGTCATCTGGTCCTCGCGCCGGTCCCGCCGCGCTATCGCGACCCCGCCTTTCCACTGCCGGCGACCGCGCACCACTTCCGCGGCGAATCCCGGGCAGCGGGCGAGATCGCGCGTCCCACGTGGCCGGTGACACGGCCCGACGCCCCGACGGTGTACTTCACGTTGGGCACGGTCTTCAATCTCGAGTCCGGCGACCTGTTCTCGCGCGTCGTTGCCGGACTGCGCGAGCTTCCGGTCAACGCCGTCGTGACCGTGGGACGCGAGATCGACCCGAGGGAGTTCGGCCCCCAGCCAGGCCACGTGCACGTCGCGTCCTACATCCCCCAGGCAGCGCTGCTTCCGCACTGTGATCTCGTCGTCTCGCACGCAGGCTCGGGCAGCGTCCTCGGCGCCCTGGCCCACGGCTTGCCTTCGGTGCTGATTCCGATCGGTGCGGATCAGCCGCTGAACGCGGCACGCTGCAAGGCCCTGGGAGTCGCGCGCGTACTGTCGGCGACGGACTCGAGTTCCGACGACGTGCGCGCCGCAGCCGCAGCGGTCCTGCAGGACCCTGCAATGCGCCGGCGGGCACGCGAGTTCGAGCAGGAGATCGAGGCCCTACCGGGTCCAGACCATGCGGTCCGGCTACTCGAACAGCTCACGTCCTGAACGAGATGCCTCCGAAGTGCGGCTTGCCATGGACTAGCCGGCCGCGAGGAGTGCCATCGGGCCGAAGACAGCTGCTCCAGCTTCCTAGGCATCTTGGGTTTTCCCCGGCGGAAGCTCCCGAGAATGGACCAACCGGTAGAGCGCCGGAAGCACCAATAGCGTCAGCAGTGTCGAAGATACGATGCCGCCGATGACGACGGTGGCGAGCGGCCGCTGAACCTCCGATCCGATTCCCTCGTTCAGCGCCATCGGAACGAATCCGAGTGCTGCAACGAGCGCCGTCATCAGCACGGGCCTGACTCGGGTCAGCGCTCCTTCCACGATCGCATCCTCGAGCGCTCGACCCTCCTTTCGAAGGTCTCGAATGAACGCCACCATCACCAATCCGTTCAGGACTGCGATCCCGGAGAGGGCGATGAAGCCCACCGCGGCGGAAATCGAGAACGGAATCCCCCGGGAGAGCAGGGCCAGCGCGCCCCCGGTGAGCGCGAGCGGTACGCCAGAGAAGATCACGGCCGCGTCCTTCACCGACCCCAGCGCAAGGACGAGTAGTCCGATGACGAGGCACAGAGTCAGTGGCACCACGACCGCGAGCCGGTTGGCGGCAGACTCGAGCTGCTCGAAAGTCCCTCCGTACTCGATCCAGTATCCGGCCGGCAGTTGTACCGCCTGTTCGATCGCCCGCTGCACGTCGCGGACGAAAGATCCCAGGTCCCGCCCGCGAACGTTGGCGCCCACCACGACCCGTCGCTTCCCATTTTCGCGGTACACCTGGTTGTAGCCGCTCTCGACGCTGATGGTCGCGACTTCACCCAGCGGCACATAGCCGCCTCCTTCAAATGGCACCGGGAGCTCCGAGAGTCGTTCGGTGTCGGAGCGAATCTCCTCGGGTAGCCGAACGACGATGTCCGATCGCCGGTCTCCTTCGTAGAACTGACCTGCCACTGTCCCCCCGAGCGCCGTCGCGATCAGATCTTGAAGGTCCGAAATGGCAATGCCGTAGCGCCCGAGTACTTCTCGCTTTGGTGTGATCGTTAGGACGGGGAGCCCGGTCGTTTGCTCGACTGCCACGTCCGCAGCACCTGGGACCCGGCCAATCGCTTTCTCGATTGCGTTTCCGAGGGCGATGAGCTTGTCGAAGTCGTCCCCGAAGACCTTGACTGCAAGCTCCGCGCGAACGCCGGCGAGGAGTTCATTGAAGCGCATCTGAATCGGCTGCAAGAACTCGTAGCGGTTCCCGGGAATCGCACTCACCTGCGCCTCCAACTCTGCGACGACCTGGGATTTTGGTTTCTGAGGGTCTGGCCACTCCTCTCGTGGCTTCAGGATGATGAAATTGTCGGCAACACTCGGCGGTACCGCATCCGTCGCCACCTCCGCCGTGCCCAGCTTTGCGAACACACGCTCCACCTCAGGGAGCGCTCTCACCTCCGCCTCCAGGCTCTCCTGGAGTCGGACTGCTTGCTCGAGCGAGGTCCCGGGAATCCGAAGGGCGTGCATCGCGATGTCGCCCTCGTCCAGATTCGGAACGAACTCGGCTCCGAGGCGCGTCGCCAGCAGCCCGCTTCCGGTGACCCACACGAGGCCCAACCCGACCACGATCCAGCGCCATTCGAGCACAGCTGTCAGTAGGGGCCGGTAGAGCGACCGGACCCCGCTCACGAACACGTTTCGTCTCTCGACCACGGGTTTTCGGAAGAGAAGGACGATACCTGCGGGAACAAAGGTCACAGAGAGCACCATTGCGCTCACGAGCGCGATCACGACCGTCATCGCCATCGGGTGGAACATCTTTCCTTCGACCCCGGTCAGGGCGAAGATCGGGATGTAGACGATCGTGATGATGACGACACCGAAGAGTGCGGGTCGAATCACCTCTCGAGTCGCCACGACGACGACAGCCATCCGATCCCGAATCCTCTCTGTCCTCGCCCCTGCCTCGCTCAAACGACGGAGGCAGTTCTCGACGATGATCACTGCGCCGTCCACGATGAGACCGAAGTCGAGCGCGCCAAGGCTCATCAAGTTCGCGCTTACCTTGGTCTGCACCATCCCGGTGACGGTCATGAGCATCGCGATGGGAATCACTGCGGCTGTGAGAAGTGCCGCCCGAATGTTCCCCAACAGCAGCAGCAACACGACGACGACCAGCAGCGCTCCTTCGAGCAGGTTCCTTTGCACCGTTGCGAGCGTCTTGTCGACAAGGCTGGTTCGGTCGTAGACTGCCGTCGCACTCACCCCTGGTGGCAAGCTGCGCTGAATTTCCTCCAACTTCTCGCCCACCGCACTGGCGACGGTTCGACTGTTCGCGCCGATCAGCATGAAAACCGTACTCATTACCACTTCTCGGCCGTTCTGCGTGGCGGCACCCGAACGGAGTTCGCGCCCCAGACCCACGGTCGCAACGTCGCGCACCCGAATCGGGACAGCACCCCCCTGACGAATCACGATATCCGCAAGGTTCTCTACTCGACTCGCCTGGCCCTCGACGCGCATGAGCCACTGCTCTCCGTTGTGATCGATGAAGCCCGCGCCGCGGTTGTCGTTGTTCTCCCGGATCGCCTCCAGCACGTCACCATGGCCCAGGCCGTAAGCGAGGAGCTTGGCTGGGTCGGGCGCGACGAGGATCTGTTTCTTGAATCCGCCGATGGGGTTCACTTCGACCACACCGGGAACCCGCAAGAGCTGCGGGCGAACTATCCAGTCGTGGACCGAGCGCAGGTCGGTGGGCGTGATCGGGCTGCCATCGGCGTTTGTCGCGCCCGGGACCGCATCGACAGTGAACATGAAGATTTCGCCTAGACCGGTTGCGATCGGCCCGAGGGTCGGCTCGAGGGCTGGGGGAAGGCCCGACTTCGCCTCGCTCAGCCGCTCGCCGACTTGTTGCCGCGCGAAGTAGATGCCCGTCCCTTCTTCGAACACCACGGTTACCTGCGATAGTCCGTAGCGCGAGACGGACCGGGTGTAGGCGAGACGTGGAAGTCCAGCCATCGCGGTCTCCACTGGGAAACTCACGCGCTGCTCAACCTCGAGCGGCGTGTACCCGTCGGCCTGCGTATTGACGACCACCTGGATGTTGGTGATGTCCGGCACCGCGTCGATCGGAAGCCGCGTGAAGTTCCAGGCGCCCAGGCCGGCCGCGAGAGCCGCGATCGACAGGACCAAGCCCCGGTGCCTCACGGAGAGCGCAATGATCGAGTCCAGCATGATGCGCCCTCAGTGGTCGTGGGTTGCGCCGGACTTCTCGATGTCGGCTTTGATGAGGTAGCTGTTCTCGGTCACGTAGCGTGTTCCAGGGTCGAGACCACTCAACACCTCCACGTAGTCCGTCGCGTCCCGACCCAGTTCGAGCATCCGAACTTCATACTCCTCACCCACCTGCGCATAGACGACCGTGAAGTCTCTAAACGCCTGGAGTCCGACCTTCTCTACCGCGACCGGCACGGAGTGCTCCCCGACGGTCACATCTGCAACCACGAAGCTGCCGGGCGGAAGCTCGCCGTCCGGATTCTCGAGGAAGATCTGGGCTACTACCGACTGGTCATCTCGCGCGAGGACCTCGAGCGTGGAGATGACGCCCGACACCGGGCTACCACCCGTAGCTAGAGCAATGGCAACGGGATTGCCGACGCGGACGAGCGCTCGGTCGCCGGGAAATACAGCCAAGTCGGCCCGGACGGAGGACGTGTCGGTGATGGTCAGCAAGAGTCGTCCGCTCGTGTGCTCGCCGGGGTTGGCGTCGCGTTGGGTTACGACACCCCCGATCGGTGCGGAAATGGTGTAGGTCTTCAGACTCTCGTCGCTTTCTACAGTGAGAAGTCTGTCGCCCTTCCGGACCGACGTCCCGACATCTGGGTGCACTTCGCGAACCATGCCATCGAATCGGGCTCGAATTTCGCGGACGCGCTTCGGGTCGACGCGAATGCGACCGTAGACGCGCACGCTGTTCACCAATGTCACTTCCCCAGCTATCGCAGTTCTGACTCCGAGCGCATCTGCTACCGCGGCCTCGATTCTCGTGCGCCCCTCGAAGTTGTCGTACTCCCACGTGTGTTTCTTGCCCTCGTGGACCGCTTCGATCGATACTGCGAAGGAATGCGGCTCGTAGATCACGCTCTCGCCTCGGAGGAAGTCCCCCTGCGGCAGGAACGAAATCCTGTCCACTCTTCCCCCGAGCCTCGTGAGTTCGATGCTCAGCTCGATGTCACCGGGGTCCAGCGCTTCTCCGTCTTTCGTCGCCCAGACTCGAAACTCCGGCGGAAGGCCGCGTTCGAAAATCGTGAGTTCGAGCGAGAGGTCGCCCGAGACCAGCAAGCGACCACCGTTTGGCCCCTTCGGTTCCAGAGAGGTCCCTTCTCCATGACGCTCGCCCCCCGGCTCCCAGCCTCCGCTGCAAGCGATGAGCAGGACGGCGAGCAGCCCGGCCCAGGCCCGTGCCGTGCGATTGATCATGACCCACCTCATGGTCTAGTCATCGATTCGCCAGTTAGGCGCTCGAGTGCGATGACGAGTCGATGCACACCGGTGCTCGCCTCGATCAGTTCGTTTCTTGCGGCGATCAGGTCAGCCTGAACGATTCCCCACTCGAAATAGCTGTACCGGCCCTGCTCGTATCCCCGGCGCGTCTCTTCGAGAGCTTGCGCGAGTCGCGGAATGATCTCGTCGTCGAGAGTCTCCGCGCGGTGCAGGTGGTGTTGAAGCTCCTCGTAGAGCTCGAAGAGCACGGTATGCACCCGCACTCGCGCGGCGCTCGCATCCGCGCGCGTCTTCGCCAAGGCAGCCCGGGACTCGGTGAGCTGGCCTTGGTTTCTGCTGAACAAGGGAAGCGGGATTGTCAGCTCCGCGTAGAGCGCAGCATCGTCTGTTTCTTCGTAGCGGCGCACGCCCAGAGTAGGTCGCAGTGTGGGCCAGCGTCGCGCCTCAGCAGCGCGAACGTTCGCTTCCGCGACCCGCGCTTCCGACACGAAACGCGTGAACTGCGGATTCTGTTCGATGTGCGCAGCGAGGGTGGGAAAGGGTTCCGTGGTGGGTAGGGCCAGAAGGTCTCCACCGACACTCGAGAAGCCTGGCTCCATGTCGCCCCACTGGGCAGCAAGTCGGTGATAGGCGATAGACAGCTCGTGGGTGATGTCGTCGCGGGCGAGCCTCATGGCAGCGAGTTCCGCTTCCGCGCGGGCCAGCTCCGCGCTTGGTGACTTGCCGGCGCGGACCCTGCGCTTGACTGCGCCAACCAGCTGTTCCGCAAGAGAGACCGCCTCGCTTGCGTTCTCGAGTCGCGCCTGGTTCGCGAGGCTGCTCAGGAAGTGTTGTGCGGTCTCGGCCGCGACGTCCAGCCGAAGAATCTCGGCGTCCAGAGCCAGCAGACTGGAGCGTGCCGCTGCCACCCCGACCCGGCGCCTGCGAATCCTCCCCTCCAGGACCCACTCGAGACTGAGCGTAGTCTGCGCGCGGCTGAAGCCGCTGAACTTGCCGCTACCGACGGCGTCCTCGAGAACGACCTTGAGTTCCGGGTTCGGAACGAGGCCGGCTTGCTGGACCCGTCCCAGCTGTTCCTCGAGCCGAAACTCGAACGCGGCAAGTTCCTTGTTGTGCTGAATCGCCTTGGCGAGGGCTACGGGCAGGCCCAGGGCGACGCCGTTGGCCCGCTCGCCCTCGGCATGGACCGTGCTCGGATGAAGCACGAAGGTCGCCGTCAGTAGGGCGAGAAGCAAACCAAAAGGGCGGCTGCCGACGATTGGCCGAATGCACGCGCCCGCTTCAGCGAGCACATTTCTCTGTTCCATTCCCTAGTCCTAGGTAGACGTCTTGCGGACAACCACGCTACGCGCTCGAGTTGGGTCGATATCGAGTGCAGCGGCGAGTCGTCGCGAGTGGTTGCTGCTGGTGCGGCAGGCAGCCCTGTGACACTTACCTAGGAAATGGGAGGGGCTCGTGCTCCAGAAACAGGCCCAACTCCTGGACAAGCGCGAGCTGGAGAGCTGCGCGTGGTCCACGGAAAGGGCGCATCGGATGATGCGAACTCGGCGAACGATACGAAAACCACGAGAGCGGTGACCTTGGGCGCCTTCGCGTTGGAAACGACCGGCAAGCTTTGCGGATGCGAGTGCCCATGGTCGTGAGTGCCACTCATCCCGGCGAGTTCGCCTGCCCCGGAGTGCTCGCCCGGGTCGTGGTGCCCATGTGCATGAGCATGGGCGACGGGCCACACGCCGGACAGCGCCCAGACCACCGCGAGCAACGCGGCACGACCCCGTAGCCGGCCTTGTCTAGCTCGTCCCCTCGTGCCCGAACGTGTATCCATTATTTCAGGTAGGCCCTCAGCACATCCACTAGCTCGTCGGCGGCATCGAGCTGGCCGCGGGATGGCTTTCGACGCGGGTCGATCACGTGCTCTCGGACATGCCCCTCTAGCACCTGTGCCATCAGTCCGTTCAGCGCGCCACGCGCGCCCGCAATCAGCTGAAGCACCGAAGAGCATTCGCCCTCGGTCTCGAGCGCCCTTTCGACGGCCTCGACCTGACCGCGAATGCGGCGAACCCGATTCAAGAGCTTCTTCTTGTCCCGAGCCAGATGCGCCATGCCGATATAGTATACCCCCTTAGACTATAAGGTCGAACGGTCGAACCGCTGGGGCTCGATCGACCCCTCCTGGATTCATGAGTGAGATCACAATGCGCAGGTGCGCTCTCGGGCTCATCATTCTGTCGATGATCGGGTGCGTCAGCCCGCAGGATCGGCTCTTTGCATTCTCGGATTTCTGGGTCGGACGCTCAGCGGATCTCTTCGTTGAGGTCAACGGGGTTCCCAGAGCCACATACATCATGGGGGACGGTCGGAGAGTTCACGAATTCGGCTTCGGCGGTGACCGAACGGCACACATGGAGCACTCCGGGACCGACCGGGGATCAACCGTACACACAGTTTGTGTTCTCCGGGTCGAGGCGGATGCCGGTCGAATCATCACGTCGATTCGGATCGCGAGTGACTCGACGGGCCTGTGGGTGAGTTCCCGCTGCTTCGAGGTCCTGCCCGCGAACTAGGAGCCTGACCCACGACGCAGTCTTGGGAAACAGGCGACGACGCAAAGGTCGGCAGCCCGCAGCTAGCTCCTGCGGGCAGGGCCCTGGAGCGCTGGTTGCGGGTCCGGTAGGGGCTAGCCCGGGGACAGTCTCCGACGAGCGAGGCCAGACGGCCGATGCCTCAGACCGTCGGCCCCACCGCCAGGAACCAGTCCTTCACCAGCTCGAAGCGGCCGCGCAGGCGGATGTCCCGGGACGAGGAGCCGATCTCGATCTCGAAGCCGCCTGGCTCCGCGCGCCAGCCCAGGGGCGACTCGCAGAACCAGGCCAGGTCGCGAACCTGCAGCTCAAAGCGGATGCGCGCGCTTTCGCCCGCGCGCAGGAAGCGCTTCTCGAAGGCGCGCAGCTCGCGCGGAGGTCGCGGCACGCTCGACTCCGGGTCTCCGACATAGAGCTGAACCACCTCGGCGCCATCCCGATCGCCCCGGTTGCGGACGCTGAAGGAAACGCCCAGGCCTCCTTCGCCTTCCCAACGGGCGTGCTCCACCTGCAGGTCGCTGTACTCGAAGTCGCTGTACGACAGTCCGTGGCCGAAGGGGAAGGACGGCGCGATGTCTTCGCGGTCGAAGTGCCGGTAGCCGACGAAGACGCCCTCCTGATAGAGCACCTCGCGACCGTCGCCCGGAAAGGTCCGCCCGGAACGGTGTGCCGGCGAGTCCGGGAGCCGCCGGGGAAAGGTCACCGGCAGGCGCCCCGACGGATTCACCGCGCCCGTGAGAACGTCGGCGATGGCCCTGCCGCCTTCCATGCCGGGGTACCAGGCCACCAGGACGGACGACACGTCTTCTGCCCAGTCCATGGAAACGGGGCCGCCCGCCACGAGTATCACGATGGTGTTCGGGTTCGTCGCCGCCGTCTTCCGGATGAGCGCCACCTGCGCGCTGGGCAGATCGAAGTGCTTGCGGTCGACGCCCTCGGAATCGCCGCCCGGTCGGTGACTGAGTCCGACGCAGACGATGGCCGCGTCCGCGCCGGCAGGGTCGTCGACGATCTCGGCGCTGCGGCCCAGCGCCTCTCGGATGCCATCGGCGGGCGTGATCTCGTGAGGCGGCCAGACACCCGCGCTTCCGCCCCAGAGCGGCAGGCAGTTGCGCTGACGGGCCGTGGGGCCGAGCACCGCAACCTTGCGGAGCCGACTCGCGTCCAGGGGCAAGAGCCCGGCTTCGTTGCGCAGCATCGTGATGCCAGCGGCGGCGATCTCGCGGGCGAGCACCTGACTGTCCGGCGTGCTGATCCCGCGTCGCCGCGGGCGCGCGGGTTCGTCGATGTGGCCGATTTCGAACATCACCCGCAGCAGGCCGCGCAGCGCCCGGTCGAGATCCTCTTCGTGCAAGCGCCCGCGGCGCACGGCCTCGCGCAGGTCGCGCATGCGGTAGCGCGACCAACGGCCCGGCATGGCGAGGGACATTCCCGCGCGGATGCAGGCTTCTGCGCTCGTCGCCTTGCGCGCGGCGAACCAGTCCGAAACGACGAAGCCCTCGAAGCCCCACTCCTCGCGCAGCACGTCCCACAGCAGCGCCTCGTTCTCTCCTGCCTTGGTGCCGTTCACACCGTTGTAGGCCGACATCACCGCCTGCGCGCCGCCCTCGCGGACGGCGGCCTCGAAGGCAGGCAGGTAGAGCTCGCGCAGTGCCCGCTGGCTCACCTGGGCGCTGACCTGCATCCGCTTCGATTCCTGGTTGTTGGCGGCGAAGTGCTTGACGCAGGCCGCGACCTTCTCGCCCTGGACGCCGCGGACATAGGAGACCGTGAGGCGTGCGTTCAGGTGCGGGTCTTCGGTGAGATACTCGAAGGTGCGACCGCACATCGGGGTGCGGCACAGGTTCACCGCGGGGCCGAGCACCACGTGGGCTCCCGCTTCGCGGGTCTCGCGTCCCAGTGCCTCGCCGTGGCGTCGCGCGAGATCCGTGTCCCAGCTGGCGCCGAGCGCGATACCAGAGGGGAACGCAGTGCCCCGGCGCCAGGTCGAGTGGAAGGCGACGCCCCGCGGACCGTCCGTGAGCCGCATCGAGCGGATGCCCAGGCGCGGGACGGACCTGGTTTCCCAGAAGTTCCTACCGGAACAGAGCCCGAGCTTCTCGTCGAGTGTGAGCGCGGCGAGGAGCGCCGACACGCGGTCGCCGATGTCGAGACCCCGGTTGCGGAAGGCCTGCTCGCCCGCGTGCGGGTCGTGAGAGTCGTGAGAGCTCATCCGCGTCTTGTCCCACGCGGAAGTCCCACCTGTCAAGCTCCCAGCGGTTCTTGCTGAGGAACCTAGAACTGGAAGTAGATGAACTCTCCGCCTGCGCCGGCGACGGCGATGACGAGCCCGACGACGACCCCGTAGGCTGCGCCCTGCACCAGCGGACCGAACCACTGCCGGTTCAGCGCCGTGCGCAGCTCGGGTGCCCGCAGCCGGCCGACCCGCTCGAGGACGTGAAGGCCGACGCATATCCCGACCAGCCCGGTCTGGAACAGGGGCCAGCCCGTGCCGTCGCCGGCGCCGAGCATGCCGGACAGATACGCGCTCGCGTCGGCAAAGGTTGGCGCGCGGAAGAACACCCAGGCGATCGATACCACCCCGAAGGTCGCAGCGATGCGGGGGACGTCGCCCATCGTCAGGGATCGGTCCGGGTCGCGACGACCGCCCAACAAGCGGTGCACGATGAGGAGCGCGCCATGTAGCGCGCCCCAGATGACGAAGTTCCAGGCGGCTCCGTGCCACAGGCCGCCGAGCAGCATCGTGATGAGCAGGTTGACGAGCGTGCGGGAAGGCCCGACGCGATTCCCGCCGAGGGGGATGTAGAGATAGTCCCGAAGCCACGTCGATAGCGTGATGTGCCAGCGCCGCCAGAACTCCGACGGGTCCCTGGACAGGTAGGGCTCCAGGAAGTTGGCCGGCAGCTCGAAGCCGAGCAGCAACGCGATGCCCCGCGCCATGTCCGTATAGCCCGAGAAGTCGTAGTAGATCTGGAAGGCGAAGCAGAACGCCCCGACCCAGTGGAAGGCTGCGCTGCCGAGACCGGGCACGCGAAACATGTCGTTCACGAACGGAGCGAGCAGGAAGTCCGCGAGGACGACCTTCTTCATCAGACCGAAGGCGATGAGCCAGAGGCCGCGTTGCGTCCGCTCCGGGGTGGGTCGCGCGCCGCGCGCCAGCTGGGGCAGGAATTCCCTGCCGCGGAGGATCGGTCCCGCGATCAGCTGGGGGAAGAAGGAGACGAAGAGCGCGTAGCGGGACAGCGACTCGGGAGGCTCGAGGTCTCCGCGGTAGGTGTCGATGGCCAGCCCCAGCATCTGGAAGCTGTAGAAGGAGATGCCCAGGGGCAGGAAGATCTCGGGGATGGGAACGTCGAGGCCGAAGCCCGTCTGCAGGATCGGCGCGAGGGTCCCCACCGCCAGCGCCGCGTACTTGAAACCGCCGAGCAGACCGAGGGTGACGACCACGGAGGCGGTCAGTGCCAGGCGCTTGTGTCGACCTCGCGCGATCGTGCGCAGCAGCGCGTAGTTGATGCCGATCTCGCCGAGCAGCAGCACGAGATAGGCGGGCACCCACATGGCGTAGAAGAACAGACTGGCGCCCAGCAGCAAGCCGTTGCGTCGCGACGCCGGCAGGCTGCGGTGCAGCAGCAGCACGACGGCGAAGAAGACGGCGAACTGGAAGCTGTTGAAGAGCATCAGTCGCCGCTCTTTTCGGCTGTCAGGCGCCGCCTTGCCTGCTCGACCAGGTGCGGCACCAGGCTGTCGGCCAGCAGCTGGCCGCCATCGACTACTCCTTCGCCCGACTGCAGATTCAGATGCCCGGCGCCGTCCTTGAAGCCGTCGTCCCCCACCCGGTCGTGCAGGTCGATGAAGCGCGCGCCGGCGGCGGTGGCCGTCCACTCGATTGCCCGGATGCTCTTCGCCAATCCCGCGCGATTCGCCGCGCCGACGCGTTCGATGTGTTCGACGTTCGTCGGGTTCGCGTAGACCAGGACGTCGATGCCGGCGTCGCGCAGGATGCGGATCGTCGCGTCGAGCATCGCCAGGTTGGGATCGTCTTCGGGGAGCCCACGCAGTGCGGTGCCGAAGCGGTTGTCGATGGCCTCGGGGGTCAGCCGCCCGCTGTCCGGCAGGTTGAACTTCGCCTTGAAGTGCCGGACGTGCAGCAGCGCGAAGCGATTGTCGGCGTCGTTTCCGAAGTGGTGACCGAGTCGACGTGCGAGGGAGGTGCGAAGCGCTCCCACACGCGCCTGGTCCCGGGAAAGCCGGCGCCAGGCATCGAGACCACCGAGCTGGACGACCGCGACATACCCGAGCAGCCGATCCGCCGTCATGCCGATCCACCCGAGTGGTAGGCGCAGGGCCTCGGGGATGCGCTCGATCTGCAGGACGCCGGCGAGTTGCTCGCGGGGGAAGGTCTCGCGCCAGCTCTTCGAGAAGGCGGTCAGATTGACGGGCAGGATGACCTGGTCCGGCCGCGCGGCGACGACCCGATCCGCGATGAAATAGAAGTCGAAGGGGCCCATGCCCGGGGCGGCGACGGCCTGCACCCGGAAGCGGCCGGCTCCGACCTTCCGGTCGAGGGCGGCCTGCAGCTTCTGAGGAGGTGCGGGCGTCGGCCCGAACGACACCAGCATCGAGTCGCCGAGGTAGGCGATCCGCTCGAGCTCGGGTGCAACCTTCGACAGGCGTCCGAGGCGGATGTCGATGCGGGACAGGGCGTCGAGTGGTACGGCGACCGCGTCTTCGTGCAGGGCCTTGGCGGCGCGAAAGATCGCCGTGGGCACGGCGATCGAGATGAGGAGAAAGACCGCGACCGACGCCGCGGCGATCGCGACCTTCACGAGCCCGTCCCCGTCGGGTCCGGCGGAAGCAGGCGCGGGTCTTCCCAGACGGTTCCGAAGCCCCGGGCTTCGAGCGGGCGGATCTCCACCTGGCCGCGGCGGATCGTGCGCAGGATCAAGCGGACCTCGCTTCCCGCCCAGGGCGAGAGGTCGAGTCGGAAGGGCTGCTGGAAGGCCACGCGCCGGGGGAAGCCCGGGTCGGCCTTGACCTGGAACACCCTGCGTCCCATTCGGATCTTCTCGCCGGGGTTGAGGACCAGAACCTCGACGGTGAGGGTGGTTCGCGGCCCGACGGAAGCGGGTGCGCGGTAGTCGATGCGCACCTCGAAGACCCCGCCTTCCTCCGGGACCGGCACGCTGCACAGGGTTTCGATGGTGGCGGCTTCCATCTCGCGCCCCGTGCCCGGGTCGTGATAAAGGGCCGGAAACAGGAGGTGTTCGCGCACGGTCTGATAGCCCCGCGAGAGATCGCAGTAGGGAAGGATGCTCTCGCCGGGCGCGTCCGTGCGCGGTGAATCGCGGCGCACGAGGTGTACGAAGTCCTCGCGTCCCACCTTGTACTTCATGTCCCATTCGTCGTGGAGATAGTCGATGAGCTCGGGCGCGTACCGGCGCAGTCCGCGGTGGTCCGAGAAGAAGTCGTTGAAGCGGGTGATCGCCAGTGGCCCGGCGCGTTCGCGTGCGCCCGCCACGACGGCGGCGCCGCCGTCGTGAGCAATGTGGTGGTCGTAGAGGTTGTAGTAGGGGCTCGGCATCGGGCGGTCGCTCAGGAAGTTCAGCATGGCCAGGTCCGGGACGGTGAGCAGTGCCTCGCCGGGCGCGATCTCGGACTGGATGGTCCGGACCTGGTAGTCGATCCGCTGGGCCTGCTCGCTGCGATCGAGGACCCCCGCCCGCTCGACGCTGACCTCGGTGTCGAGATGGTGGAGCAGTCCCCAGTACCAGTAGCCCGCGACGGCCACATAGAGAGAGAGGACGAGGGCTCCACCGGCACACGCGAGCCGTCGTGTCAGAGACCCGGGACGCGGTCGTCCGCCGAGCAGCCGGTGCGTCAAGACGACCCCCGCGACGACGATGGGCTGATAGACGTTGATCAGGTGATTGAAGTCCGCGCGCGGGAAGACCCCGAGAAACACCATGCCGGCCACCGCGATGACGCTGGCCAGGCCCGCGTCGATCCGACGCTTCGCGTCGGGCCGGTACGACAGCGCCGCGCCCAGGCCGAGGATCACCGGCGGCACCCAGTAGATCAGGACGTGCATTCGCTCGACGAAGTCGATCGCATACAGCCAGCCTGCGGCCGGCGGTACCCGGTACACGGGCTGCGCGGCATAGGTCAGCATCTGGTCTGCCGTCTTCATCAGGCCCGGCCAGGTCAGTGCGGACAGCGGCAGGTAGGGGATGCCGTGCGCCGCTCCGAACTCGAAAGGATGTACGACGAGGCTCTCCCAGGTCGCAGGTAGCGCGCCCTGCCACCCCAGCCAGGCAATGAAGGGAAGACCGACGGCCGCGACACCGGTGGCGACGACGAGTCCGTCACGGGTCCATGCCCGCACCCATTTCCTCACCCAGGCTCCTGCCTCTTCCTGCTCGGCGCGCACCGCGAGCACGCCGAGGGCGATCCCGATCAGGGCGAAGACCCCGTAGTTCTGTTTGAAGACGATCGCCGCGCCGACCATCGCACCGCACACCAGAAGATCGCGGGGGCGGGACGAATCGCGCCAGGCGAGCAGCCGTTCGAGGGCGATCAGGGCGAAGGTCACGGCAAACGGCGAGTAGAATGCGAAGGTCCAGCTCGGGAACGCCCACACCGTGAACACCGCCAATCCGGCGAGGCTTGCGAGAGCGTGACGCGGGCCGGCCAGGCGTTCGGTGATGCGGTAGCCGGCGGCGTACATCGCCAGCAAGGCGAAGAACACTGGGACGCGCGATGCGATCACGCTCGGCCCGAGCAGCTTGAAGGTGCCGGCCAGCAACACCCAGATGCCGGGCGTCACGAAGGCATCCATGTCCCGGTACAGGACTTTCCCCTGCAGCAGGTCCCAGGACTGCAGCAGGATGTAGCCCTCGTCTGCGAGCACGATGGACCGTCGGCACAGCGGGATTGCGAAGGCCACCACCGCGAGGACCACCGCGATGCGAAGGGCCTGGCGGGAGATCGGGGACATCGCGCGAGAGGATACGGATCGACTAGGGTTTGCGCCCGAGGAGCTTGTCTTGGCGAATTCCCAGCGCAGCGTGCCGCCCGCCCTCGGTGCAGCCGTGCTCTTCGTCGGGGTCTTCGCGCTGCTCTTCGGTCCGGTGGTCGCGGGTCACGCGACCTTCGCGCACGGCGACGCGCTGTCGGTGAGCCTGCCTCTGCAGACCCTGCTCGCATCGGCGCTCGAAGAAGGCCGCATTCCCCTGTGGTCCGACGCCATCTACGGCGGCCATCCGATCTTCGCCGAAGGTCAGGGCGGCTTTCTGCACCCCCTGAATCTGCTGCTCTTCGGCGCGCTGCCGCGCGTCTTCGGCGACGCCGGAACCCTGTACGGACACGGACTCCTGCACGTGATCTGCGCCTTTCTTGCCGCCTTCGGGACCTTCGGGCTGTGCCGCGCGTTGGGTCTGGGCGTGGCGGCATCTCTGTTCGCAGGCCTCGCGTTGGCGGCGTCCCAGGACTGGCTCGGCCTGACCGGTAATTCGGCGATCGCCCTGTCGACTTCGATCGCGCCGCTGGCCCTCTGGGCGCTCGAGCGCTGGTGGCGCGCGCCGGGCGTCGTCACCGCAGGCGTGCTGGGTGCCGCCGTCGCGGCGATGCTGCTGGCCGGGTACCCCCAGGCGGTTCACGCATTCGCGATCTTTGCGGGCGTTCTGCTGCTGGTGCGCTCGGACGCGACGCGCTGGCGCGCGCCCGGTCGTCACCTCGCGACGGGACTGCTGGCCGTCGCCGTCGCCGCGGGGTTGTCCGCCGTCCAGCTGCTGCCGACCCTCGAGCTCGCCGGGCAGTCGGTGCGGGCGGGTGGTGTCGAGCTGGCGCAGTCCGGTGAGCCCGCTCTGCAGCTGCGCGGTCTGCTCTTCGGTGTCGGCAAGCTCGCCGCAGTCGAACCCGGACTCGGGAGCCTCCTGGTGCTGCTCTTCGCGGGTCTCGGGCTACGTGCTGCTCGGGAACCCCTCGCGTGGCTGCTCGCCACCCTCGTGCTCTTCCAGCTTGGCCTCGCAGACCGCTCACCCCTGTATTCCGCGCTGCACGGCGTGCTGCCCGGCCTCGACAGCTTCCGGATCACCCATCTGTATTCGACGGTCGGGCTGATCGGGGTGGCGGTGCTCGCGGGGTACGGGGTCCAGCGACTGTGCGACGAAGCCGAGCCGACCCGCCCCTTGCTGTTCCAGGGGCTCTTCGTGGCTGTCGTGCTCACGGGTCTCTGTCTATGGCTCCACGATGACGAGGTGCGAGCGCTCGGCTACGCGTTCCCCGTGATCGCGGCAGTCGGTGTAGTCGGGGTCGTCGTCGCGGGCGGGCGGCGCATCGGCAGGCGACTCCCGATGGCACTCGTCGTGTTGCTGCTCGTCGAGATCGCGCTCGTGCGCCCGCGTCACGCGCTGGTCGACATCGAGTCGGTTCGCCTGCCTCCGCCCACGGTCGCCTACCTGCAGGGCCTGCCGGACGAGCAGGGCTTCCGCGTCGCGAACGTCCCGCGGTTCTTCTCCTACATCGGCTTCGCGTCACCGGACGCGACGGGTCTCGATCGGCTCGTCGGGCTGTATCTGTCTTCGCTGGACGCCGGATCGAACCTGCTGTGGGGTGTTCCCTCGCTGAACGCGAACCTGGCGTTGCCGCTCGCTCGTCGCGAAGCCGTCGAGCCGATCGTCGCAACCGAAGTCCGAGGAGAATCGCCGCGAGCGCCGGGCACGCGCTTCATCGACGCGGAGAGCGTGCGTTGGGTGGTGGCGCGCGATCGGCGCGTGCCGTCGCCCTATGCGCCGGATCTCACGCGCGTCTTCGAGGACGAAGCGCGTCGCTTCTTCGTACTGGAGAACCCCGCCGCGCGACCGCGCGTGCAGCTTGCGCGCGCGCACGAGACGCGCTGGGTTCCGGATGCAGCCGCTGCAGCGAAGGCATTCGCGGGTCCCTCCGAAGGGGATCGCACCGTCCTCGAGGGTTCGGCCCCGGTGCCGATTCCGATCTCGGTGCCGGTGGAAGAGGCCGCGGCCGCCGCGCGGCTGGTGTCCGTCGAGAGCAGCGCCGAGCGCTACGCGGTCGTCGTCGAGGCGAGCGAGCCCGTTCATCTGGTCGTCGCGGACGCGCCGTATCCCGGCTGGACGGCGCGGCTGGACGGAGCGCCGGTTCCGATCGTCGCGGCGAACCTGCTCGGGAAGGCGGTGGCGGTGTCACCGGGTCGCCACCGCGTGGAGCTCGACTTCGAACCCGGGTCGTTCCGATCGGGCGCCTGGATCAGCGGGGCGACCGCGGCCGTGCTGGTCGGCCTGCTCCTGTGGCCGGCGTGGCGGCGCCGGCGGTCTCCGTCGTGACGAAGCGGGTGCTCGCTGTCGTGCTGGGCTCGCTGGTCGGGCTGGCCCTCGCCGAAGGCGCGGCGCGTCTCCTGGAATCGCGCGCGTCCGGTCTGCTCGTCGACGACATCGGCGAACGGGTCGACGACCCGCTGCTCGAGTACCGCACGTTGCCGGGCAGCGGGCAGAACGACGCCGCGGGCTACCGCAACCGGGAGCGGCCGGACCGTGTCGACGTCGTGGCGCTCGGCGACTCGCAGACCTGGGGCGTCAATGCGGACATCGATGACACCTGGCCCGCACGTCTGGCCGAGATCGCGGACCTCAGCGTCTACAACATGGGACGGGGCGGCTACGGGATCGTGCAGTACCGCCACCAGCTCGAAGAAGCGCTGGCCCTCGCGCCTTCCACCGTCGTCATCGCACTCTACTTCGGCAACGACGTCTACGACGCATACTCCCTCGCATACGGCCTGGAAGCACATGCGGCCCTGCGTCACCCGGACGCGGGGCTGCGTCGGCGCATCGTCGAGTCCGACTATCCCGAGCTGCAGCGCATGTTCTTCGAACGCGTGAACCACGGTCGAGAAGCCCCGGCGAGCCCGGGGTGGCTGTCGCGGCACAGCGCCCTGGCGCGCATGTTCGCGCGCAGCGGCAACGACCCTGTCGACGCCGAACGCGACCGGGCGTGGGCGCAGGCTCATCCCGAGGAGGGTTTCGTCTACGACGATGGCCGGCTGTCGACGGTCTTCCACACCCGCTACCGACTCGCAGCCCTCGACTCCCGCCTGCCCAGGATCCGCGAAGGTCTTCGGATCACCCTCGCGGTGCTCGACGATCTGCAGCAGCGCATTCGAGCGTTCCCGGATACGCGTCTGCTGATCGTGCTGATCCCCACGAAGGAACGGATCTTCGCGCAGGCGGTGGAGGCCGGCGGGGTTGCGGGGGACCCGCCCGACGACTACTGGCGGGGCGTCCGCGAGGAGCGGCGGATCTCGGCAGGACTCGCGGGCCGCATGGATCGGCTCGGTCTTCGATACCTGGACCTGCTGCCCGTGCTGCAGCAGTCCGTGTCCGAGGGAGAGGCGATCTTCCCGCCCAATGCGGACGGGCATTTCACGCCCCTGGGCTACGAGCGCATCGCGCAAGCCATTGCTGCATCGATGACCCAGAACCCAGCCCGAACGGACGCGCGTTGACATCGCTCGCGGCAGCGGGCTAGTCGTCTCGCGTGGCCGAACCCTCCGCTCCCTCCGCAGCTGCGTCACCCACCTCGCCTGCCGCGGGGCACCCCGGGCGCTCGCCGGTCACCTGGCTGCTGGCCCTGGCGCTGGTCGTCGTCTTCGATGGGGCCATCACTCGCACCAGCCTGCTGTGGGGCCCGACCGCCTTCGAGCACAGCGGCGGGGTGCGCCTGGTGTTCCCACAGACCTATCAGGTGGCCCGGAAGATCTATGCGCCAGCGGGGGACCCCGATCTTCGGGTCGCGTTGCTCGGCAACTCACGCGTCGTGCTCGCCGTGCGCGAGCGCCGACTCGACCGCGCCTTCGCGGCCGTCCGACCGGACCTCGAGATCGCCACCTCGAACCTGGGCATCTTCGGTTCGTTCCTCGGCGAGACCGAGATGCTCGCGCGCCACCTCGGTGCCCTCGATCCGGACGTAGTGGTGCTGGCCCTGGGCGCCCCCGACCTGATTCGCGAGGCCACGCACCCACCGGGCGAAGGGCCGATGGATCTGCTGCAGATCGGGTTTCGCGATGGCTCGGTCGCGGCTTCGGGGGTTGGCGAAAAGATCGATCGTTGGCTGCGCACCGTCTGGCCGCTCTACCGCTTCCGCGAGTTCGCCCGGGAAGCGATTCTCGATCGTCTGCTTGCCAGGCCGGACCCGGGCGCGCCGCCCGAGGAGTTCGCGACACGGGAGGAGCTCTTCGCCCACCTCTACGGCGACCGTGCAGACGCCGTGGCTGCGGCGTTCCGCAGCTGGCAGACCCAGGGCGGCCTCGCGCGCTACGCCCGCTATCTCGAGACCGCGAGCCCGGGCCACCTCGTCCGGGGCAAGGAACGGGCGCAGAGCCGGGATCCCCTGACGCGAGAGACTCCGTCCGTGGTGGCACTCGACGCGCTGCTCGCCGGTCTCGCAGCCGGGGACCCGCCCGCGATCCTGGTGCTGATGCCCGAGAACCCGATCCTGGCGGAGGACGTCGATGGCGACTTCCACCGGCCGGGGCTCTCCGCACGAGCTGCCGGCATCGCCCGCGAGCTGGCCGCGTCTCACGGGATCCCCGTCGTCGATGCCCGGGACTGGCTTCCCGCCGACCGCTTCCTCGATTTCGACCACCCCATCTTCGAGCTGGAAGAGCTCGAGCGTCGTCTGGCGCAGGAGATCCTGAATGTCCGCGAACGCTGAACGCGTCCTGAAGATCGGCCTCTACGCCCTGCTCTACGCGAGCGCGATCACGCTGCTCGTGATCTTTGCGCCGGGCGACCCGCAGGTCTTCATCTATCAGGAATTCTGAGCGGCGCGCGCGCGGATGAAGGCCAGGTAGCGCGGCGGGGCCAGGAAGGTGAGATACCACGTCGCGCTCGCGACCGTTCCGCAGCTGGCCAGGACGGCCAACGGCAACGGCTCTTGCAGGATGGTCATGTTGGCAAGCACGCACAGAACGATCGCGCCCACCAGGACGCTCGCCGTCACTCCCGAAGTACCCCAGAGCAAGAAGCGGTTCACGACCACGGGGTCGGCGAGTCCCAGTGCCAGCTGTCGACGGGCTGCCGCCCAGTAGCGGAGGGACTCGATCCCGCCCCAGGCAAACGCCACGAGGGCCGAGCACATCATCGTCAGGGTGCCGGGACGCATGGCGCGCTTGATCTCGTCGATGCTCTCTCCCGAGAAGTTCGCCAGCGCGATGAACGCGACGGACCCCGCGAGCAGCGCGCACACCCCGATGAAGAAGCCCATCGCCCACGACGAGCCTCTGCGGAAGACCCAGTAGTTGAAGAAGACCATCAGGGCGAGGCCGACCACGCTGACGCTAAGTCCTGCCGCGAAGCACCAGCGGCCGAACGGCTCGAGAGCCAGCGCGGGAGCCCGGCCCATGGCCGACAGCGGAAACGACGACCCCACGGTGAGGAGTCCGAAACCCAGGAGCATCTCCGGAACCTGTCGGGTGCGACGCCAGAGCATGACCAGCCGGTATCCGACGCTTCCGAGGACGATGATGAACAGCGCAAGAGGGACGAGTGCACCAATGGCCACGAGCTACCTCACACTTCCTTCATCGCTTCGCTCATCGCTCCCTTCATCGAGAGATCCACCCGTTCACTTGAGCGTGTCGCCTCCCGCAGGCAGTCTCGTGCTATCCCAGGGCGACCTTGGACGACGACAGCACCGCTCTACGCCCCTTTCGCGCTGGCTACTGGTTCGGAGGCTTCAATGGCCTGACGTGGATGATGACCTTCGGGACGCCGATGGTGCTGCTGCTCGAGCACCTGGGGGCGACCACCTTCCAGGTCGGCCTCGTCACGTCGTCGCTCTTCGTCCTGTACCCGGTCCAGGTCTTCGCGACGGCCACCCTGTCGCGGCTGGGGTTCCAGCGCCAGATGGTTCTGGCGTGGAGCGTACGCGCCGTCTTCCTGGGGGTGCCGCTCGGGATCGCGATCCATGCGCCGGAATCGCCCGCGCCCTGGATGCCGGGGGCGGTGGTGGCGGCGATCTTCGGCTTCTGCTTCTTCCGGGCGTGGGGCGTGGCGTGTCACGTGCCCTGGCTGGCGGCCATCGTGCCGGACCGCGTGCGGGGTCGCTTCTTCGCGACCGAGCAGGCGGTGACCAGTGGCGTCGGGGTCTTTGCCCTGCTGGGCTGCGCCGGGCTCTTTGCCGTCTTGCCCCCTTACTCGGCCTTCCGGGTCGTTTACGGCGTCGCGCTGTTCGGTTCGGTGATGGCGGTCGCCAACCTGCTCCGGTTGCCGGCGGGTCCGCGGCCGCCGCCCTCTCCGGTTCGCGAGATGGGCCCGGAGCTGCTCCGCCTGTGCCTGCGACCGGGCCTGTTCCGGCAGTTCCTGGTGCTCACCGCCGTCGGCGCCATCGTCGGGTCCTCGTCGATCTCGTTCACGATCTACTTCCTCAAGACCGAGACGGGGATCGCTTCCAGTGACATCCTCACCTTCACGGCGGCCCAGTTCGCCGGCTCGATCCTGGCCACCTGGGCGATGCGACGCTTCATCGACCGGATCCCGATCCGCCGCTTCTTCCAGCTCTCCGTGATGGTCTCGGGCCTGCTCTACGTCTTCTGGCTGGCGGTGGTGCTGGGCGTTCCGGGCGCGCTGGACTTCGTCCTGCCGGCGTTCTTCGTCGTCGGCTTCGCGGTGGGGGTCAACGGAGCCGCCCACATGACCTTCCTGCCCGAGCTCGCCCCGCCCCTGAAGCGCCCCATCGCCATCGCCGTCTTCGGCGCGGTGTCCGGCGTACTGCAGGGACTGGGTCCGATGCTATGGGGGCTGATGCTGCGACCCGCGGGAGACGCGCCCGGCGTCGACGCGCCGAGCTTCGCGGTGTTCTTCGGGGTCGGGATCGCGCTCAGCGTCGTGTCGCTTGGGCTGTTGCGCTCGCTCCCGGACACCCGTGCCGAAGCGCGCGCAGCCGTCTGAAGCGTTCAGCGGGGCTTGCGGCAGACCGCCAGCAGGTCGATGTCGCCGGGACGGGCCGGCCCGATCGGGAAGTCGTCCACGTGGGCATCAGGCAGCCCGGCGTCCTGCTGGATGCCCCGGCGCACGAGGATGGCGAAACGGGCGAAGAGCCAGTCGATCCAGGCGGCGGGGAGCAGCTTGCGCAGGCCGAGAGGGTCGATCCGCATGATCGTCTTGATGCGAGCGAGTCGGGCGTCGAAGTAGCCGGCCACGCGCGCACCGATCCCGACCCCGAGCATCTCCACCTCACCGAAGTGTGCGAGTAGCAGCTTTCGCAGCTCTTCCGCCTCGTACTCGTGGACGTGCCAGGGGTTCACGCCGTCCGAGGTCAGGAGATTGGGTGTCGTGATGTAGGCGGTGCCGTCCGCCTCGAGCAGCCGGGCGATTGCCTGGACATAGGGAGTCGGGTCGTCGAGATGCTCGATCACCTGGAAGCTGACGATGGTCGAGAAGGTGCCGTCCCGCAGCGGGATCCCGCCGAGGTCGGCGCGAACGAAGTTGGCGTTGGGGCGTCGCGAGCTGGCGACGGGCATGACCCGGTCGAGACCGAAGATGCCGATCCGCGTCGTCGCGGAATCGGCGAGCTCGGCGGTCCCGTAGCCGGTCCCGCAGCCGAGGTCGAGCAGCCGCGCGCCGCGTGCATTGAGATTCGCGTACGCGTAGGCGGCCCGGTGCCGGGCGAGGTCGACCCCGAACAGCTCGCTCCCGGGCTGGAGACGTTCTCCGGTGAGCAGGGTCTCGGTCATGCGACGCTCTCCCCGGTTCCTTCGGCGGCTTCGGCCTCGCGGGCGGCGAGCAGGGCTTCGCGGGCGAACTCGCCCGCGAAGATCAGACCCAGCCCGGCGCGCATGATGATCAGCCCGGTGGAAAACGCCAGGCTGCAGGCGAGTAGTGTCTCGTCGTCGGCGTAGCGCGAGAACACCTGCACGAAGGCGACCTGCCCGGTCCCCAGCCCCGCCACCGAGGGAATCATGGCGACCACGATCAGGATCGGGACGGCCGCGACGAGGAAGCTCAGGGGGGCATAGATCCCGAAGGCGATGCAACAGCCCCAGATGAGACCGATGAAGCTGAAGGCGAAGAACACGCGTAGTACGCCGATCTGCAGTAACAGCGGCAGGGGCGTGGTGCGGGCGGCATCGAAGATCGAAAGCTCGCGCAGACGATCGATGGGCCCCAGGGAGAACTTCGCGCGCAGGCCGACGAAGCCGCACGCGATGGCGCCGATCAGGGTCACCGCGATGCCGCCGCGCACGGCCGGCGCATCGGTCCCCAGATAGGTCAGACCGATGACGAGAAGCACGAGTTGGATCCCGACGTCGAAGAGCGTGATCAGTCCCACGACACCGGCCGCGTCTGCGACGCTGCGGCCGGTGCGCCGCCCCAACAGCACCGCGAGCCCGCCTGCGCCGAGCGCGTAGTGGAGGAGGGAAAGGGGATAGCTGGCGGCCTTGATGCGTGCCGCGGTCTTGCGTCCGAAGACGCGGCGGTCGGCGGGCAGCAGACGGACGAGACACTCGGCTTCGATCGCCAGGGCGACGGCGCCGAAGGCCAGGATCGAGGGAACCATCACCCACAGTGCGGCGGGGGTCAGCCGGTCGAGCACGCTCCGGAAGTCGATGCTCTGGAACACATAGGCGAGCGCCGCGACAGTGATCGCGAACGGGAGCGTCCAGCGCAAGGCCTTGCGGGTTCGACTCGCCTGGCTCACCGCGCGCTTGCTCCCGGCTGAAGTTCTCCCGGAACAGGCACTCCCGGTGCGACGGTCGGCGCACCGTCCCAGTGCAGTCCCGGCAGGGCACCGTTCGGCGTCAGGTCCCAGAGGCCGATGTCGGTGGTGAAGGCCGCGCAGATTCCCACGAGCAGGGCTCCCAGAATGATCGAGATGGCGATCGCGCGGTCTCCGCTGCCGCGCATCCAGTCCGACAGGACCGCACTGGCAAAGTACGCGAATGGAAGCGCGATGCCGAGCATGTAGCTCGCTTTGACGGTGGCAAACCAGGGATTGCCCCAGGTGAACACCACATAGCCCGCCCCGGTCAGCAGGGAGAGCATGGCCAGCGGGGCGTCTGGCGAATGAGGGTCCTGCAGCCCGCGGCGGATCGCGCGCCCGAAGCCGATGACGAAGGCGAGGGTGGGCAGCAGGGCCAGGACGAGCAGCGCTGCCCCCAGTCGGGCCACCGCGGGCTCGTTCTTCGGGAGGAAGTGCCCGTGCCCTTCGTACCAGAGGGTCACATAGGTGCTTCCCCAGATGGATTCCAGGAGATCCTCGTTCAGGACCTGGGGGTCGGTGAAGGTGGCCAGGGGTACGTAGAAATAGTCGAGCACGTGTCGCTCGCCCGGCGGCATGCTGAACATCAGCGAATGGGTCGAGAGGTCCTGCGGATAGAGGTAGCCGTAGAGCGCCAGGTTGCGGCCGTAGTACCAACCGCCAACGAGCAGCGCGACGCCCGCGATCACGGCTGCGCGGCGCAGGGCGGGAGCGAGTCGGCGGTCGCGCAGGCCCATCCAGCCATAGGCGGCGATCGCCGCAGCGATGACGAGTAGCCCGCTCAACTTCGTGAGCAGGGCCAGACCCGCGGCGACTCCGATGCCGACGTCGTGCCACCACGGCACCGGATCTCCGTCGCGCCGCATCACGGAAACGCAGACGCCGAAGATCGCGATGGTCACGAAGGTGGCAGCGAGGATCTCCTCGTTGAGCATGGCGCTCATGTAGATGTGCGCCGGCAGGAAGAGCACCAGCGCCGCCGCGAGGCAGGCGCGTCTCGGGTCTTCGGGGACGGCGCGCCGTACGAGAACGAAGCACAGCCCGACCATCACGAGGCCCGCCAGACTGCTGGCGAGGCGCGCCGGAACCACCGCTTCGAGAGAGTCGGCCACGCCCAGCAGCCGTCCCAGCCCGGCGGACAAGTAGTAGAAGAGCGGTGGGTGCGCGGTCGACCAGTCCGTGTCGGGCGCCGGCAACGCGAAGCTCTCGAGCAATCGACCGATGTAGCGCTCATTGAAGAGGCCGTCGAAGCCCCAGCGCTTGGGATACGCGATGGCGTTGTGGAAGCGCATGGCCACACCCACCACGAGAAGCGCGAGAGCTCCGATCGCGAAGCCGCGGTCCGCGCGGGTGGTGTCGCTCAAGTGTCTTTCTCCGACTCGGCCCGCTCCGATCCCGCCCGCTCCGACTCGGCCCGCTCCGACTCGGCCCGCTCCGGCCGCGTCGGTCCGAGACGGACCGCGTCGTGGAGGGCGTCGGCCATCTCGTCGGCGGCGACGTCCCAATCGAATTCCTTCGACCACTCGAGGGCTGCTCCGGACATGCGCGTCGCCAGCGCATCGTCGTCCAGCAGCTCTGCGATTCGCGCCGCAAAGCCGTCGACGTCCCGGGTCGGGACCAGGAAGCCGGTTTCGCCGTGACGTACGGAATCCCGCAAGCCCGGTGCGTCGGTGGCGACGACCGGCGTTCCCGTTGCGTTCGACTCGATCACCGTGAGTCCCCAGCCTTCCTTTTCCGAGGGGCAGACACAGACCCGGGTGCCGAGCAGCAGGGCGTTGCGCTCGGCGTCGCTCACGAAGCCCGTGAAGCGGGTGCGATCGGCGATGCCGAGCTGCCTGGCGAGGGCTTCGAGGCTCGCGCGGGCGCCGCCCCGACCGATCACCAGGATCTCGGCGTTCGGGAAGCGATCGCTCAGCTTCGCCATGGCTCGCAACAGGATGTCTACGTTCTTGTAGGGCTCGAGGCGGCCGAGGTAGGCCACGCGCGGCGGTCGCGGCGTCGATGTTTCGACCTCGACGTCCGGATGGTCGATGCCGCAGTGGCTGACCCGCACCCGTTCTGGCGCGAGGCCGCGGGCGATCAGCTCGTCGCGCGAGGAAGCGGAAATCGCGACGACCTCGCACTTCCGGTAGAGCGGTGGGATCAGCTGCTCGGCGCCCCACACCGCGGCAGCGATGGGCCAGGCGACCTGCTGGAAGGCAACCTCACCGAACAGGTGATGGCAGATGGAGAGCACCGGGACTCTGGAGTACACCGGCGCGTAGAAGGGGACCTTGTTGAGGCACTCGACCACCACGTCGTAGTCGCCGCGTCGGGTCTCGCGCATGCAGGTCCACGCTACGCGCGGATAGTAGAAACGGATGCGCCCCAGGCGACGGATCTCGACGCCGTCGAGAAGCTCGTGCGCTGCCGTGTCGCGACCCTGGGAGACCAGCTGGGTGACCTTCCAGCCGCGGGCCGCCAGGCGGCGGAAGATCTCGTGAACGTGGATCTCTGCACCACCGGAGTTGGGATGATGCGGGTCTCGTTCGTTCAGGACGAGGACGCGAAGCGGGTGGCTCACGGGAGGGTCGCGCTGCTCACAGTCGTCCGAAGAGGTCCGCGACGCGCATCCACCAGCAGATCCACAGCCCCTCGATGGCGATCCGCAGATCGAGCTTCGATTCACCCCGGGTGCGGTCGACGAAGAAGAAGGGGATCTCCTTGATGCGCGCCTTGTGCTTCACGAAGCGGTAGTTCATCTCGATCTGGAACGCATAGCCGTCGGAGCGGATGCGTTCGAATCCGAGCTTGGCCAGCAGGTCGCTGCGAACGCAGCGGAGCCCGCCGGTGATGTCGGTGATGGGGAGCCCGGTGACGAAGCGAGCGTACTTGTTGGCCGCCCAGCTGATGAGGATGCGTTCGATGGGCCAGTTCACGACGGTGATGCCGTTTACGTAGCGCGAGCCCAGGACGACGTCGTGGGTCTCGATCTCTTCGAGCATCAAGGGCAGCACGCTCGGCGGATGCGAGAAGTCGCAGTCCATCTGGAAGACGGCGTCGGCATCGAGCTCGAGGGCCCGGGCCAGGCCGGCGCGGTACGCGGCGCCGAGTCCCTGCTTGGCGCTCCGGTGCAGGACGTGCACGCGCGGGTTCCGGTCCGACAGCTCTTGAGCGAGCTTGCCGGTGCCGTCCGGCGAGTTGTCGTCGACGACCAGCACCTCGAGGCGTTCGTCCTGGGACAGCACCTCCGGGACGAGCAGGGGAAGGTTCTCGGCCTCGTTGTAGGTGGGGATGACGACGATGGCGCGGCGCATGAGTCCCTTCTCATCGGATAGTGTTTCCGGGATCGGCAGGACGGACAGGACGAATACTGTACTGCTTTCGCACGCGTGTCGGGCACCCCTTCAGGAACCGGCAGCGCGTGCGCAGACGCTCAGCTGCTGGCGCGCTGGTGGTCCGGAACGTCGAACTTGAAGAGCCGCGCCGCATTGAGGCCCAGGATCTTCGCGCGCTCGTCGTCCTCGAAATGGCCCATGGTGCGCTCGATGGCCTGGGCGGAGTGCGGCCACGAGCCTTCGTGGTGCGGGTAGTCGTTGGCCCACAGGAAGTTGTCGACCAGGCCGTGAGAGACGGCCAGGTCGAGGCCCGCCGGATCTTCCTGGAACGATGCGTGTCCGTGCTGCTTGAAGTACTCGCTGGGCAGCATGTCGAGCTTCGGTCGCACGAACATGTGATGCTTCTTGTAGGCCTCGTCCATGGCCGACAGCGCCCACGGCACCCAGCCGATGCCGGCTTCGATGGTGGCGAAGCGAAGCCCGGGGAAGCGCGCCAGCACTCCCGAGGCGCACAGGTTGGCGACGGGCTCCATGGTCGGGGCGAGGGAGTGGACCGCATAGTTGATGATGGCTCCCCCGTTGCCCCGGGAAGCGCGCGGGTCGCGTCCGGTCGAAACGTGGAAGGT
The DNA here is from genome assembly GCA_029261855.1 of Deltaproteobacteria bacterium. Taxonomy (GTDB): domain Bacteria; phylum Myxococcota_A; class UBA9160; order UBA9160; family UBA4427; genus JAJDAN01. The sequence goes on along the minus strand of JAJDAN010000088.1, from coordinate 14,149 downwards.
CATGGGCAGGTCCGCGTCCTGGATCGCTGCCCACAGCAGATCGAAGTCCGGCAGGTTGTAGTTGAGGTGCTCGTGGTCGTGACCACCCCAGATCGGCTTGCACGGCAGACAGACACCTCGGAAGCCGAGGCGGGCGACGCGCTCGACCTCGGCGATGGCACCGGGGATGTCACCGGTCGCGAGGCAGGCCATGGGAGACAGTCGATCGTTGTAGGGCCCGAACACCTCCCAGGCCCAGGTGTTGTAGACGCGGCACATCGCCTGGCTGAACTCGGGGTCGGGTGTCGCCCACATCACGAGACCCTTGTTGGGGAAGAGGATCTCCGCGTCGACGCCGTCGCGGGCGTGATCGGCGAGCCGCTCCTCCGGCGTGCGGCCGGCGACGGCCCGGAGGATGTCCTCGCCCTCGAACTTGATGTTGCGCAACTTGATCGGGCGGAAGCCCTCGCTCTTCTGGCTCGCGTTGCCCGCCAGATCCAGGGTGATGCCGGGCAGTCGCTCGCGAAAGCGGTCTTCGATCCGCTCCTTCCAGAGGTCCGCGGGCTCATGCAGATGCCCGTCGGAAGAGACCATGAAGTACTTGTTGGGGTCGTCGGGTCTCGCCGTGCGCGACCAACCCTCGACGCCAGGGGTCGCGAGGCGCCAGGTGTTGTTGGCGTCGACTTCGGTGGCGGAAGGGTCCAGGGGTTTCATGGCCCCGGAAGTTAGCGAACACCTCTGGGACGGTTGCGCGCCCGGGGCGGTCGGTACAGGGACAGGCTCGCGTCGGGTGCGAGCATCAGCATGTAGCGCTGGCCGGCACCGGACTCGTAGAGGAAGCCGTTCCCGACCCCGTACGGGAAGCCGCGCGGAGCGGGAGAGGCGGTCTCGTCGAAGCGGCGCCGCGCAGCTTCGGCGTCCTGGGTCCGTCCCAGGCGATCGAGCACGACGGCCAGGTTCCACCAGGCAGGGGGCAATCCCGGAGCGGCCGCGAGGGCGTCGTGCAGGTCCGCCGCGGCGCCCGCCCAGTCCCCCTCTCGCGCTCGCAGAGCGGCGCGGTTGACGAGCAGCTCTTCGAGCGCGCGCTCCTTGCCGCGAAAGGCGAGCGCGTCATCGAGCAGGATGCGCGCGCGTTCGGGGTGGTCGTCGAGGGCGTACGCGACGGCCAGGCGGTTCAGCCAGTACGGTTCCTGGTCGGGATCGGCGCTCTCCATCTGGCCGGCTCGTTCGTAGAAACGCCGCGCGACTCTCGGATTTCCGTCTTGCAGCTCGACGGCCGCGCGCGACTCGATGTAGCTCCGCTTGGGTGCGTCGATCCGGAAGATCTGACGCACGGCCGCGTACTCGCCGAAGTGCGCGCGCAGCTGGTGCATCTGCATGCTGTCGAAGTCGCGACGCATCAGGCCGGGCGGGCGTCCGGTGGCGAACACGTAGCTGACCGCGAGCGCGAGCACGGCCATGACGATCGGGGCCACCGCGCCCAGCCAGGGGTCCCGGCGGCGCAGGACCTGGGTGCCGCGCACGATGAACCACGCATAGGGAAGCGACAGGTTCAGCAGATACGACGCCTTGAGGGCCGCCCAGGTGGGGACCCGGATGGAGAACAGGACGAAGGCGGCGAAGGTCCCGGCCGCCAGGATCCACATGCCCGCGTCGACGACGTTGCCGGGGTCGCGCAGCGCGCGTCGGGCGGACGACCCCGCGCCGAGCAGGACCAGCAGGCCGGGCAAGATGCCCAGCACCCCGAAGCCGATCGTCAGCTGGTGGATGAAGGGATGAGGGGTGAGGTCTCGCGGAAAGGGCAGCTGACTCTCGCGGAACGTGTCGAACCAGACGTTGAGATAGGTGTTGGGCCAGACCGCGTGGATCATGTGGGGCGCGCTGGGAACCGATTCGTCGAGGACGGCGGCAGGGAAGCGGAAGAAGTCGACGAGCGCGCGTTCGCCCGGAGGCTGGCTCGCCTGGATGCGGTGTACGTCGGGGACGTCGGCGCTGGTCATGAACGGCGTTCCGAACTCGGCCAGGTTGCGTCCGTAGTACGGACCCGCCAGCACCAGCAGCGGGATCGCGATGGCGACGGCACGCCGCGCCAGTCGTGCAGTGGTCGCTCGTGTCGGTCCTGCGCGCAGCCACATCAGCGCGCTCAGCGCGCCCATGGCGAGCACCGGGATGAGATCGGTGAACTTGGACAACATCGCGAGGCCCGCGAGGACACCTGTCAGGACGTCGCCCGCGATTCTGGGTGACTCGCGCGACTCGTTGCGGAGGTGGGCGGCGAAGGCGGCGGCGGCGAAGAAGGTGGCCGTCATCTCGTTGCCGGGCATCGGGCTCGTGTAGACGTGCACCGGGAGGAAGGCGATCGCCGTGAAGGCCAGCAGCGCGTAGCCCGGCCGGGCGGGGAAGCGACGACGCACGATCCAGGCGGCCAGCACGGCCACGCCGAGGCTGGCAGCGCCGCCGAGCAGCGACAACCCGACGACGAGGACGTCCGGACTGCCCGACTGCATCAGGGCCCAGCCGAAGAGATAGTGGAGTGGCGGGTGGAAGTACGACCAGCCCTGGTCCGCGTAGGGGACCGCCCGATACATGTCCAGGAAGAAGACGTACGCGATGTGCCCCCACGCGTCGTAGCCGTAGAAGAGCGGGCCGAAGATCGCGTTCCATCCGCGCAAGGCCGTCGCCAGACCCGCGGACGCAATCCACCCCAGGAGCAGCACAGGTTGGCGGGGACGGGGCATGGCGCGAGGCTATCACGAAGGCGCCCACTGCTGTGTGCATGCGGGGTGCAAGAGGGGTCGCGAGAGCCGCGCACGAGTGGCAGGCGAGACACGCTTCTCCCAGAATGGGTGCGTGCAGCGCTCTTCCGTCCTCTGGTCCCCGCTTCTGTTCCTGCTGCTGGCGGGAGCCCTTTCGATCGGCTGCGCGGACCGGGAGACCTCCGCCGACGCGCCGCCGAACATCGTGCTGATCGTCGTCGATACGCTGCGGCGTGACCACGTTTCGGCCTACGGCGCAGACATCGCGACCCCGACGATGCAGGGCCTGGCGGACGCGGGCCAGGTCTTCACGCAGCTCCAGGCGTCCTATCACCAGACCACGATGTCGATGGCGGCGCTCTTCACGGGTCGGACGCCGAGCATCGAGTCGGGTGTCGTCGCAGAGCCCCTCGGCTGGGAGGGGCGCCACTGGTGCGGGATGGTGCGCTTCGCCGCGGGCCCAGAGGACAGCTGCGTGCCCCAGGGTCTGACCACCCTTGCCGAGTCCTTGCGGGACGCGGGCTACTGGACGGCGGGTGTCGTCGCGAATCGTCTGCTCTTTGCTCCTGCGGGCTACGACCAGGGCTTCGACGCCTGGGCGGAGGTTGGCGCCGAACGCGCGGACCTGCCGCGGCAGGTGCTCGTCGCCGCAAGAGCCGCGCCTCTCGTGAACGGTGCCCTCGAGAAGGTCCTTGGCGACAGACCACCGGGCCCCGCCTTCGTCTATGTGCACTACCTCGACGTACACGACTACCAGACCAAGCTCGAGAGCTACGCAGAAGCTGTCGAACGCTTCGACGTCGAACTGTCGAAGGCGCTCGCGATCCTGGCAGACGCCGGCCTGCGCGGCGAGCGAACGGTCCTCTTCTTGATCTCCGATCACGGCGAGAACCTGGGCGAGCTGCACTGGAAGGGCCCCGTGAATCATCACTTCGGGAACCCGTCCTTCCAGCCCCTGCTCGACATCCCCTTGATCGTCTCGCCCGCGGTTTTCGACGAACCGTCCCGCCTGCTGCGTACCCGGGATGTTCCGGGCCTGGTCCGAAGCGTGGCGGGGCTCCGCCCGGAGCTGGCGGATGAATCGGAGCTGTTCGCACCGGATGAGCTCTTCCTGAGCGAGCGCGACTACATCACGTACCGTCGCGGCCGCTACAAGGCCGCCTTCCACCGCCGCAAGATGGGCAAGTGGCAGCTCTACGACCTCGAAACCGACCCCGGTGAGACCGACAACCGGATCGGGGAGGACCGCGAGGTCGGGCTCGAGTATCTCGCCCGGGTCCAGGAGCTGACCGCGAAGCTCGCCGCCGAGGACAGGGGCGAGGGAGAGATCAGCGAAGAGGACGCGTCGCGCCTGCGGGCACTCGGCTATCTGGAGTAGTGCTCTCGACGCGCGCTTCTCGCGGCTACTGCTTGACCGCCACCACGTGCACCGTCGCCCCGGTCCGTAGCCAGGCGGCGATCACGCTGAGACCGATCGCCAGGGGCGTCGCCGCAACCAGGCAGAGCCACATGCCGACACGGGTCGTCGTCGACAGGGCAGCTCCTTCGTGTTGGTGGAGCAGCGTGTAGAGCCCACCGGTGGGCTGGCGCGTGAAGCGGTTGAGCGCGCTCTGGATCCAGCCGAACGGATTCTGACGCAAGGAGAAGTGGTGGCTCGAGGTCACCTGGAAGCCGTGCTTCTCGACCAGTGTCGCGAGAGCGGAACACGGGAAGTGGTAGAGGTGGCGGGGAGGATCCAGGTGGAACCAGTGCGGTCCGCTCCAACGCGCCTGCCAGCTCTCGAAGTTCGGTACCGCGACGATCAGCCGTCCTCCCGGCCGCAGCAGGCGACTGCACTCTGCGATGGCGTCGAAGGGGTCCACCATGTGCTCGAGGACGTGCCAGATGACGATCTGGTCGAAGCTCTCCGCCTCGAAGCCGGCGTCCGAGAGGCGCGTCGCGATGCGGACCTCGGCGCGTGCATCACAGCCTCGGATCGCGTGCTCGTTGGCCTCGACCCCGAACACCCGAAAGCCTCGGTCGGCAAGCGGCCCGAACAGAACGCCCCGCCCACAGCCGACGTCGAGGATCGACCCGCCCGAAGGTACGTCGCGCGAGAGGAAGCCGATGTGGCGCGCCGCAACCGCCCGGACGAGGCGCTCGAGAATCGGACGGAACTTGGTTCCGGGCTCGCCGTAGTAGTTCTCGGGATAGAAGGATCGGATGCGCTCGTCGTCGATCATGGGATGGAAGCGGCCGAGCCCGCAGCCCGTGCACGCCACGATGGGGGCGTCGACGCCCTCGATCTCGAACAAGGGCCTTGCCGTCTTCGCACCGCAGATCTCGCAAGCGGGTTGCGGGACGTCGGGGTCGGAGATCGGGCGAACCGCGCGGTCGTAGAGGGACGCGGGGACGGGGGGCGGGGGCATGGGCGGTCGGAGCGTGCGTCGCTGGGAATGCCGCGTCAAGCGCGCCGGATCGACACGAGTCCGCGCTCGCTGAGGTTCCACATGGCGAGATAGATCTCGTCGTCGGTCTCCGGAACGATGTCGAGAATTCGCTGCACGTTCATGCCCGTGACGGCGAGGTCCAGCACCGAATCCTCGAGCTTGCTGCATTCACCACCGGCCTGCCGCGCGGCGGCATCGACGTCGAGCAGCGCATCCGGTGGGAAGTTGCTTCGGTCGACGTCCGCGCTCTCGTCCATCAGTCGCATGGCTTCGAGCAACGCGCCCTCGAGAGGCGTGAGATCGCCGGGCGGGAGCGAGGGGTCGACCCGGGCATGGAATTCGAAGCGCCCTTCGGTCCAGGTCAACATGCGCGCGAGGGCCTTGACGCCACGGGCGCCTCCCAGGCTCGCGGCGCGCAGGCAGCCGCCTTCGAACGCCATGTAGCCCTCTTCGGCGCCGCGCATGACGTCGAGGGTCCCTTCGCGGGCGGCCAGACCCAGTGTCTGCACCAGGTTCGCGAGCCCAAGCTCCGAGATTTCGCCCTGGATCCCGCCGAGATGTCGGGTGTGCTCCGTGGCCCGCAGATCGCGCAGGAACTGCTCTACTTCAGCCCGTTCCGCGTCGCGGACGTAGAACTGCACGCCGATTGCGCGAATGACGCCGCCCTCTCCCTTCACGTGTCGCGCGACCTTGCCGAGGATCTCGCGTTCGACGCCGGTCTCGGGGTTGGTGATGGTCACGCGCACGGGCTCGCCGATGTCGATGGGCGAAGCATTGCCGATAGACACCAGAAGACCGGTGATGCTGAGGTTGCGGGTTCGGCCCTCGATGATCTCGCAGCCGGGGCAGTGGACACGTGCCCGCACGCGGGCGCGACTTCGGGGCGCGGCGCGTCGATCGTCGTGGTCTGGATCCGGGCTCGGCGCGGTCTTCTTCGGTTTCTGACGCGGGGCGGGCTTGGGTTGCGCGGCGATTGCCGCGAGTACTGGCTCGAAGACCATCCGGATCTCTGCCGGGAGTGCCTCGAACTGGACGGCGACGCCCGGCGTTGCCCCGGTGGCCGCGAGCTCTTCGCCCACGACGTGCACGACCTCTCCCTTGAGATTGAGGCCCTTGCGTACGAAGCGCAGCTTCAGCTCGATCGTGACCCGGTCCCGCACGTCGAGGATCTGGCTCGTCGCGACGAAGATCCCACCATTGCTGATGTTCGTCCGGTACTCGTGCTCGAAGTCCTCCTGGTCATCGAAGGAGACGTCGAGCGTCTTCGAACTCAACCCCATGGGCGTTCCTCAACCCGTTGCGTCAGCGCCGGACGTACGCCGCCTGGTGTGTCTATCGGTCGGCCGTCGGACAGGCTGAACCGAAGCATGGCCGGTTGCCGTCCGGGTGGGTTGCAGTGGCAGCGGAACTTCAGGGAAGGCGTTCCCGACGCGTGTCGCATTGGAGTCTCGGTTGGACCCCGTTCACCGATCTCTTCGCGTTGCCGTCACGCGACCGCCGTTGACGTGTCGAAGAACTGGCCTCGCCACCCAATTGGGGTATTCCCCGAAGGCCCCGTCGTGCCTTAACATGTGTCACGTGGTGGTGTTGGATCAAGAGGACCCGGGCCGGGGTCAGCACGATGAACCCTGGGTGCTCGAAGCACCCCGCCGCACCCTGTTGGCACGTCTCTCACAAGTAGTCGCACGCGTCTTCGGACCCTGGCTTCTGGGGACCCGCCGGCACCGCGAGGAGCGAAAATGGGAATGAGCGGCCGTCCGCATCCGGCCGCTCATCCTGTTTTCCATCGCCGGAAGCCGTTCACCCGAACCGCCGTGGTGTCATTCGGGCTCTGAGACCGGCCCGTGTCGTCCCGACTTGCAGGGTCGGGTCTCGGGCTACCCTGATTGCTCCTTTGGAAAGGGGCGGTCATGGGAGAGGTGCTGGAGCTGGCGGAGCGGGCGTGGAATGGTGACCTCGGTGAGGTCAACATCCACCCGGGTCGCGTTCTCGTGGGACTCGAGGTGCTCGATGAGGGTGCGGCGTTCATGTCGGCCTTTTCGAACGCACTCATCCTCAAGACCGAAGAGGGGCTCGTCTTCGTCGATACGTCGAGCTTCTTCCACGCCCAGGCCATGTACGACGCGGTCCGGGCATGGACCGACGCGCCCGTCCACACCGGCATCTATACCCATGGCCACGTGGACCACGTCTTCGGGCTGCATCACTTCCATGCTGAGGCGGTAGACCAGGGCCGGCCGGCCGCGCGCATCGTCGCCCACGAAGCCTGCCCCGCCCGCTTTGATCGCTACCAGCTCACCAACGGCTACAACGGCCACATCAACGCCCGCCAGTTTGGCTTCCCGAAGCCGGTCTTCCCCAAGGACTACCGCTACCCCGATGAAACCGTCGGGGCCGAACGGCGGATCGAGGTGGGGGGCACGACCGTCGAGCTGTTCCACGACCGCGGCGAGACCGACGATGGCATCTGGGCCTGGGTGCCCGACCGCAAGGCGATCTATACCGGGGACCTGTTCATCTGGGCTGCTCCGAACTGCGGGAATCCCCAGAAGGCCCAGCGCTATCCCCGAGAATGGGCGGTCGCGCTCCGCAAGATGGCGGCTCTCTCGCCCGAGCAGCTCTTTCCGGGCCACGGTCCGCCGATCCTCGGCGCCGATCGCGTTGCCCGCGCGCTCTCCGAGTCGGCGGAGCTGCTCGAGACCATCAGCGAGCAGACCCTCGCGCTGATGAACGACGGTGCGACCCTGAACGACGTCGTCCACGGGGTGAAGCTGCCCGAGGAGCTGCTCACGCGCCCGTATCTCCGGCCGATCTACGACGATCCGCTCTTCATCGTCCGCAACCTGTGGCGCTTGTACGGCGGCTGGTACGACGGCAACCCCGCGCACCTGAAGCCGTCTCGCGACGCGGATCTCGCCCGTGCGCTGGCGGTTGCGGCCGGTGGCGCCCGCCACCTCGCCGAGCGTGCGGAAGACGCCTGCTCGGACGGCGACCTGGCACTGGCCTGCGAGCTCGCCGAGTTCGCCTGGCTGGCCGAGCCCGACGACGACAAGACCCGGAGTGTTCGCGCCCTGGTCTACCGGACCCGCGCGAAGTCCGAGACCAGCCTGATGGCTAAGTCCATCTTCAACGCCGCGGCGCGAGACGTAGAGCCGGATGCGGAAGCCGATTGACCCGGCGAGCGGTTTTTCCGCTCGCGTTGTCGTTCCGCCCGGCCCCCGATCGTCGTTCCCGTAGAGGCCCACACGGGCCCGAGCCTATCGAGACCAGATCTCGCGGGAGGGTCCCATGGATGCATCAGCCTGCAGCTTCCTCTCGGGGCGGTTGACCCCGATGCCAGGCCTGGGCGGCCATGCAATCGACGAACGCCCGGTACGCCACGTCCTTGCGGGCTTCCGACGGGGCATCGGCACGGGCGCGCTTGCTCTCGGTGCGGCACTGCCAGATGTCCTGGTCGAACTCCGCCTGACTGGCGTCGTCGCGCCACCACGGTCCGGGATGGCCATAGAGCTCGAAGGGAATCCGCACCGCGGCCTGCGCGGACGCTGCGGCCGTCGACACGGCCGGGTCGGGCTGTCGCTCGCCGCAGCCCAGAGCCACAGGGAGAGGCAGAACCAGAGCCAGAACTAGAGCCCGAGCCGAGAAACGAGACGAGAAAAGACCCGAGAGAAGGGGGACGACGGCGGTGGTCGGCCGGGACCGTGGACAGAGAATCGAGCACATGGAAGCGTTTCCTGGAGTTCGACACAGAATGGGGCTGAGCGAGAGCGGGCCGAGAGCTTGCGGGGCCTAGTAGTAAAGCGAAAGCGCGATCGGTTGTCGGCCGTTCCGACCCAGCATGGAGATCTCAGATGAGCCAGCTACCCAACGAGAGTCCCGAGTACCGCAAAGTCCGCGCCGAGCTGCTGGAGGCGGAGATCGCGCTCAAGGACCAGCGAGAACGCGTCGCGTCGCTGCGCAGGCAGCTGCCAGGAGACACCCTCGTCGAGACTGCGTACGTGTTGCGAGAGGGCCCCCGGGACCTGGCCGGCGGCGACGAGCCGCTGCTGGAGCGCCGGCTCGCGGACCTCTTCCTGGACCCCGCGAAGCCGCTGGTGCTGATGCAGTTCATGTTCGGCGAAAACCAGACGAGCCCCTGCCCCATGTGCAGCATGTGGGCCGACGGGTACGACGGGGTGGTCGCCCATCTCGAGCAGAACCTGAACTTCGGCGTCGTTGTGGCGGGAGACCTGACTGCCTTCCGCGGTCACGCGCGGTCGCGGGGCTGGCAGAACCTGAGGTTGCTGTCGAGCCAGGGCACCTCGTTCAAGCGAGACTTCGGGATGGAGGACGAGTCCGGCGGGCAGATGCCGGGCGCTTCGGTCTTCACCCTCGGCGACGACGGAGCCGTCCGGCATTTCTACACCGGCGGAGCGTTCATGGCGCCGGGACACTTCCGCGGCATGGACCTGCTGAGCCCGGTGTGGAACTTCCTGGACCTGACGCCCGAGGGTCGAGCGGACTGGATGCCGCGTCTCGACTACTGACGGCAGGCCGCGGTCACGCGGGGTCGAGCAGCTGCTTGAAGCCGTAGCGTGCGTGGGGGCCGAAGCAGATCTGCTCGAGCACACCGATGCCCTGCTCGCCATTCGACCGGGCACGTACGACCTGTTGGATGTGCTGGTTCTCGAAGGCGTTCGGGTCGAGGTCGTCACACTTCCAGGACTCACCGCCGATGGCGAGCTCGCCCTTCCAGCGTCCGTGGCCCCATTCCGGGTGCATGTACCCGATGCCCTTCATCTGGAAGCAGAGCAGGGGTTCGAGCTCGATCTCGGTGCGGGCGCCGGACTTCTCCACGAGCGCGATCGACGCATGCCGCGCGCGGCGGGTTCCCGGCAGGTAGTCGATGGTGTGGTCGACGCTGGCCATCCGGGCGAGGTCCGGGTCTTCGGCACCGGGGATGTCGTCGGGGGTTGCGTAGACGGGCACGAAGGCGCCGTCGCTGTGCCAGCGGTGGGCGTCGCCGTCTTCGAACACGCCGAAATGGGTGCAGCGGTCGGGCCAGTGCAGCGGCGCCCACAGGAAGAAGATCTGGCCGGCGGTCTTCTCGGGCGGTGCCTTGCCGGGGTCGGGCGCGCCGACGGGACGGATCCCCCAGGACCGGTCCTTGGTGCCGTACACGCGCTTCGGGTCGACCCGGACACTCTTTCCGTCGTACCGGAGCTCGCCCTCCCAGAAGCCGAACTGCGCGAAGCGGGTGACGTCCATCGTGAGGGCGGCGCCGTTGCGCGCGGTCTGCCTGCCTTCTTCGACGGCGGCCGAGCGGGCGCTGAAGTGCAGCTCGCCGGAGATACCCGTCTCGTTGTCGTCGAGGGTGACGCGGATGCGCCGCATCGGCTCGATGACATCGATGTGGAAGGGGCCGATGTGCGTTTCGGTCGGCTCCTTTGGGGCACGCCGGGATGCGTGGAAGGCGTGCTGCTCGCCGTCGCGCACGATGCTGAGCCCGCAATCCATGATGCCGAGGTTCGGATAGATGGCCGAGCCGATGCCGAAGTAGAACTCGCCGTCGTCCTGGTAGCCGTTGAACCAGTAGCGGTCGTACACGTTGCGATCGCTGCTCGCAGGCTGGGCGATGGGCTCGGGGGTCTGGTGGATCGGGTAGTCGTCGAACTTCGACAGCATGGGGGTCTCCCGGGAGAGGGCGAGAACGAGGAAGGGGTCGAGAAAGTAGCGGCCTCGCGACGCACCGCGAAGCCTGCCATGATTCGGGCTCAGCAAGGACTCGTCCCCTGCCGCTCTGCACGCCGCCATTCCACCACTCCGCCCGTATCAAGGGATGAACATGGCCGTCGAACACCTCCCCGCCTCCGCTTCTCCCGAAGAGATCGCCGCCATCCTCGACCGCGACGCCTGCTGCGTCGTCGACGAGGTCGCCGATCCCGCCGTCATGGACCGTGTCCGCGAAGAGCTGACCCCCTGGTTCGACAAGGTCCCGCCGGGGCGAGACGTCTTCACCGGAGAGAAGACCCAGCGGGTGGGTGGCCTGATCGCTCGGTCGCCGACCGTGCGTGAGCTGATCGAACAGCCGACGGTGCTCGGTGCAGTCTCCAAGATCCTCGCCCAGGCCACGAATTTCCAGCTGCACCTCACCCAGACGATCGCCATCGGTCCCGGCGAGACCGCGCAGTCCATCCATCGGGACCAGTGGGCGTTCGACTTCTTCCCGTTTCCCGACACCTATCCGGTCCAGTGCAACACCATCTGGGCGATGACCGACTTCACCGAGCAGAACGGCGCGACTCGCGTCATCCCGGGCAGTCATCGACTGGCCGATCGCCTGCAGTTCAAGCACGAGGACACCGAGCCCGCCGAGATGTCGAAGGGGTCGGTTCTCTTCTACACGGGGGGTCTCTACCACGGCGGCGGTGCGAATCAGAGCGATGCCACCCGGGTCGGGATCAACATCACCTACAACGTCGCGTGGCTGCGGCAGGAAGAGAACCAGTACCTGTCGGTTCCCCTGGAGATCGCGAAGGAGCTGCCCGAATCGCTGTTGCGTCTCATGGGCTATGCCCAGGGCGCGTACGCGCTCGGCTACATCGACGACACCCGCGACCCCATCGAAGCCGTGCGCCCCGAGTTGTCGCGGACCCGCGAAGGGTTCGGCGAGATCGGCGACCTCGACCAGGTGCAGGAGCGGCTGCGTCGCGAAGCGCGCTAGTTCGCCCCGGATCAGCCCCTCGAGTCAGCTCCCTGACTCAGCGGAAGTCGAGTGCCGACGGGCTGCTCGGGTCGTGCTCGAGTAGCTCGATCACGTTCCCGAACGGGTCGCGGCCGTAGGCCCAGCGTGCGGGGCTCTCGCCCATGGGCGCCGTGTTGAACACGACGCCCGCGTCCTTCAGGAACGCGTAGTCCTTCTCGTAGTCGTCCCCGGCCAGGCAGATGTGAGTGATGCCGTGCTTGTTGACGGGGCGGTTCGCGTCTGCGGCGGGGGTCCCCTCGCCGGTGAACTCGAACAGCTCGATGGCCGAGTTGCCGCGCTTGATGATTGCCACCTTGCAGCCGGCATCGTCGATCCCGAAGGCCTCGTTGATCGGCTGGTAGCCCGACGGGATCTCGGCGTTCATGACCGACTCGAAGCCGAGCTTGCCGCAATAGAATTCGAGGGCGGCCTCGAGGTTGGGGACCGACAGCGCGGGGTGGTGGACACCGAGAATCATGGGAGGGCTCCTGCTGGGTTGATTGCGAAGTCTAACCCGGGACGCAGGAGTGGGGAGAGGCGTCGCGGGCCCGGTCCGAAGCGACCGACCGGACCCGCGCGCGAGTCCTACTCGTCGAGCGGGTCTATCTCGAGCGCGTCCATCTCCTCGTCCGAAGCGTCCGCACAGTCCCCCACGCATTCGCGCAAGTTCTCGCCGCAGCTCGTCTCTTCGTGGCAATCCTGCACGCATTCCTGGGTGTCCAGGCGCACCTGTTGGAGGCACTCACGCAGCACCTCCGGGTCGCACACCTCACCCATCTGGTCGTTGCATGCCGAAACGGCCGCCTCGCGCTCGCCGTGACACACGTCGACACACCCACGCTGGTCCGCGACGCAGGCCCGAAAGTCGTCGACGCAGGGCTCCCGGCATTCCGGGTCGACGGCGTCCGTGCAGGCCATGCGACAATCGCGCCGTTCGTCGCGGCACACCGTCTTCGACAGCTTCGCATCGACACGGCAGTCAGCGCGGCAGGCCTTCTGGGCGCCTTCGACGGTGCGCCGCACCAAGTTGTTGCAGGCAGCGTCGCCGAGCTCTTGCTCGACGCAGATGCGACGCGCGTCGCGCACTGCGTCCTGGATGGTCTCCTGGCAGCCAGTCGCGCAGCGCTTGTGCGCGATCTTCCGCGCCTTCATGCAGGTCTGACGGGCTTCCGAGCACGACTCCTTGCATTCGTTCGCCGACGCCTCGCCGGCGACGCCCAGCAGCATCACGGTCGCGATGATCGGTACCCAGCTTCGAATTCGCTCATGCCTCATCGGGTGCTCTCCTGTGTTCGGGGCAGGGTCATCAACCCGGCACGAGCGGTTCGGTTCCGCAGATCCTGGGTGCGTCCCCTGATTGGAGGGCGCGAGGGGCTCGAGGCGCCCCCGGGACCACTACGGCCATACCCAGCCAGTTCTTCCGCTCCGCCTGCGGCCGCTGCGGCTATGATGGAACGCCGGTTGGAAGCGGCTCGGGCCCCTGCGGGGCGACTCGGCTCGCGGCAGTCGCGAGCGCGGGCACCCGGCCCGCTAGATCGGAGCGGCATGATCTGCCTGTCTTTTGAACCCCCCGCGCAGGAGCAAGTGAGTCTCATGGCTCGCACCTCGCTGCGTGGCCTCGCGGCCGCTGCGCGAGCGGGTCTCCTGTGCGCGTCGCTGGTGCTGGCGGCGATACCGGCGTCGGCTTCCCCCCAGAGCGAGCTGTCCTTCCACCGCGGCGTGGCAGCCTTCGGCGAAGGTGACCACGAGAGAGCCCGCCGGCACTTCCAGGCGGTGCTCCGGGAGGACCCCGAGGACAGCAGCGCGATCCACTATCTCGGCTTGATCGCCATCCAGGAAGGCGATCCGGAGTCGGCCATCGGGTACCTGGAGCAGGTCGTCGTTCTCGAGCCCGACAACACCGCCGCGCGGATCGATCTGGGGGCTCAGCTCCTGAAGTCCCGGCGCGACGACGAGGCTCTGGTCCAGTTCGACGCAGCGCTGGAACGCAAACCGGACGACGCCCTGGCGCGGCTGTACCAGGGCATCGCGTTGTACCGGGTCGGCGCCTACGACAGCGCCCTCGATTCACTCCAGCGCGCGGTGGACCTCGACCCGGCGCTGTCGGCCGAAGGCAACTACTACATCGGTCTGTCCCAGGCCTATCGCGGTGACGCGGCGGCCTCGGCGGCGGCCTTCAGCACCGCCGCGAGCCTGGAACCGCAGCATCCGCTCGGCCGCTCCGCGACCACCTTGAGCCGGCAAGCGACACGCGCCGGACG
>JAJDAN010000087.1 GCA_029261855.1 Deltaproteobacteria bacterium | reverse complement strand
GTCATCGCGTTGAAGTACTCGAAGAGCGCCAATCGGGAGGCCTGCATCGTTTCGATCGGCGTCTTGCCCTCTTCGCAGTACTCGGGGTCCGCCGCGCCGATCGTTCGGTTCGTCCAGTGGAACAGAAGCTCCCAGTCTTCTCGCGGGACGCCGAGCATCTCGGCGATCACCCAGATGGGCAGTTTGGCAGAGACCGCGGCGACGAAATCCGTCTCGGCGTCTGCCCCTCCTTGCATCACCTCGTCAAGGATCTCGTCTGCGATTCCATCCACCTGGCTAGTGATCTGGCGAAGGGCCCGCGGAGTGAAGCGCCGGCTGATGAGTCCCCGATAGCTCTGGTGCTCGGGCGGATCCATGTTGAGAAGCATGCGGATGGGCATCTCCTCCTGGCCCAGCCCCTGGTCGAAGGCCATCAGAAGCCTCGGGGCGTTCAGAAAACGGTCGGGCCGCCGGGATATATTGACGATGTCTTCGTGACGCGTGATGGCCCAGAAGGGTTCCCCCTCATCGCGCGCGCACCAATGGACAGGGCTCTCCGATCGCAAGCGAGCCCAGTCCGCGTGGGGATACCCATCGCGCGCGAACCGCTTGGGATCGAGGATTTCAGCGCCGGCTAGCGCAAGCTCCGTGGCGGCGGACATAGTGACTCCTCGTGATCAAGAAAGACGGAGAATATCGGATCAGAAACGATATTGGTCTATCGTAGTGAAGGCGAAAGGGGAAGTTCAAGCCCGACCTCGCGGATCAGGTGTTTCCTATCCGATCCGCTAGAGTGCTATGAGAGTACGATGATCGACCGATTTCAGGTCGGGTCCCTACACGATCCGATGCTTCGGTGCTCTCACGTCGGGGCCCCGAAGCTGGGCCCATCCAACGGAGGAACGCAATGAAGCGCTTCATCGAGCACAGTGAACTCGCTCGCGACGGTCGCTTCGTCCGTCAAGACAACGCGGTCGTCGGTATTCTCGCCCAGGTGCCGGACGACGTGGACACGCTCGTCGACCTGCTCGATCGCCTCTCGCCCATGGTCGAGAAATCGGTGGAAGGGACCGAGGCGGAGCCGCTCTTCGAGGCGTACGGCCCGGGCTTCATGCTGGTGACGCTCATCGAGGCCCTCGTGCCCGAAGACCCTGCCATCGCGACACGGGTTCAGCTGCGCTTCCACGGGATTTTCGTCGGCGAACTCCAAGCGTTGGAAGGTGCGGGGCGCTCACTCTGGGACTTCCCGGACGCGCCCTGGGAGTTCAAGATGAACATGGCGCGCCAGTGTTGGGACGAAGCCCGGCACGTCCAGATCTTCGAGAAGCTGCTCGATCACGTGGACGGCTCACCGGGGATGTTTCCGGAGGCAACCTTCCTCTTCGAGTGCGCGTGTAGCGATGATCCCGCGATGCGCGTGGCTGGTGTGAATCGCGGACTCGAGGGCCTCGCCTGTGACGTCTTCCGTGACATGATTCGCTACGGGGAGAAGATCGGCGACGAGAAGATGGCGCAGGCCATCGACTACGTCCTGGCCGATGAGATCACGCACGTCCGGTTCGGTAGCAACTGGGTGCGCGAGTTCACCAAGGACGATCCCGACTATTTCGCGCGAACCCAGGCTTTTCGGCGCCAGGTCGACAAGCAGTTCAGTCTCGGCGGCGCTCGTTCCGACCGCGACGATGCCGCGATTCGGATCGCCCGAGAAGACCGTCTTGAGGCCGGGTTCACCGAAGAGGAGCTCGACGAGCTGGCTGGGATTTCCGGCGGCGGCCCCTCCCGGGAGACGATGATCGAAGCGGCCCGAATCCTGAAGGAGCGCCACTTCGCCCGCCGGGAGACTGCCGCCAGCTGAGCGGGACGGTCAACGCTCTGCTTCAGGCGAGCCCTGACTCGCCCTCGCGCCGTCGCAGGGGCATCCCGCCTCGCGGAACGATGAAGAGTCCCTCGGCCTCGGCCAGGGTGCCCTGTTCATCGAAGAGCCGCCCGCGCGTCGTCGTCTTGCGCGGGTTGGTCCGGCCACCCTCCACCTCGAACGATAGGGGGCGGTCGATTGGCGTCGGGCGTCGATACTCAACGACGAGTCGGGCCGTCATTCCACTCGCATCGTTCGCCATGTTGTGCTGCCCGAGGACCTGATCGAAAAACGCCGCGACGAATCCGCCGTGGACACAGCCGGGCGGGCCCTCGAAGGGAATGTCGAAGTGGATCCGGCCATGCGTCGCCCCGTTCACGTGTTCGACTCGTGGCTGTGGAAACACCGGGTTGTGGGGGCTGGCCATGGGGCCCATCCCATAGCGGGGCCGTTCTTGCGCCACCTGCTTCGAACTCGTCGTCGGCATCAGACCGCTGGCCCGAAGGGTTGCAGCCGCGGATCTCACCAGCCCGGTGGCCTCGCGCAGTGCATCTTCGGGAGCCCCCTCTTCGGCCGGCATCTGCAGCATGAGCGCCTGAAGCTCGCGCAGTGCTTGCCCCAGTTCTAGCAGAGCCTCGGGGCTCTCGGGCGATCTCAGTAGCTCGCTCATCCTGTTGCCACTCCCCTGCGGAGATCCAGTAGCCCGCTCTTCGGTCGGGCGGACCCTGCGGTGCTGTGGAGACCTCGCTGCTCGGCTTCTCCACTCGAAGAGGCTTCGGGGAGCGAGGAGCGGGGCCCCTTGCGTTTCGTATTGGCAACGTTGTAGCATTCTTCGCAACACAAGCCTACAGCCCATGGCGATCCTGAGTTTCGGGTAGCACGCGGGATCGGGGAGGACGTTCATGGCCTACGACCTCGTGGTGCGCGGCGGAACGATCATCGACGGTTCCGGGGGTGCGCCCTACCCGGGCGATGTCGCGGTTCAAGACGGTGTGATCACAGAGCTTGGCCGAGTCCGAGAGAAGGGTCGCGAAGAAGTCGATGCAGACGGCCTCGTCGTGTCTCCGGGCTTCGTCGACGGTCATACCCACATGGATGCCCAGATCGCATGGGATCCGCTCGGCACCTGCTCGTGCTGGCACGGTGTTACGAGCGTCGTCATGGGAAACTGCGGATTCACGGTCGCGCCTTGTCGTGAAGAGGACAAACATCTCGTCCTCCGGAATCTGGAGCGCGCTGAGGACATCTCGGGCGCCGCGATGGAGGCGGGCATCGACTGGACCTGGGAAACCTACGCCGAGTATCTGGACGCCGTCGAACGCTTGCCAAAGGGAATCAACTACAGCGGTTACGTCGGGCACTCCGCCCTGCGTACCTGGGCGATGGGGGAGCGCGCTTTCGAAGATGAAGCAAAGCCGGACGATCTCGAACGCATGGCGGGCGAGCTTCGAAGTGCGATTCGCGCGGGGGCCATGGGATTCACCACGTCGCGGACCCGCAACCACCAGACCCCCGACGGGAAACCGGTTGCCAGCCGAGTCGCAAGGTGGGACGAGGTCGAGGCCCTCGTCGGCGTGATGGGAGAACTCGGCGCCGGCATCTTCGAGATCGCCGGCGAGGACACGGGGCGCGACCCCGAACGCGTACGAGACTACCTGGTCCGTTTACGTGACTTGGCGGTCGACTCGGGGCGTCCAGTGACCTGGGGAATGTTCAGCTCTCGCCGCGCGCCCGATTACTGGCGTCCCTACTTCGACCTGCTCGACGAAACGGCGGCCGCCGGGGGTCGGATGTTCGCGCAGGTGCACAGCCGCTCGCTCAATGTGCTGCTGTCCTTCGAGACGCGGCTTCCCTTCGACGCCCTGCCGGAATGGAAAGAGCTCCGCAGCAAGCCCCTGGCCGAGCAGTGCACAGCCCTCGAGGACCCGACGCTTCGGGCGCGACTCGTTGCAGCAGCATCGACACCATCCGGTGGACGTCGTGCCGTGGGCACGGAGATGCGTCGCCCCGACTACGAGTGGCTGTTTGTGATGAACGACGCAGTCGGACCTCATGTCTCCGTCGCCGAAGTGGCGCGCGAGCGCGGCTGCGAACCGGTCGAGGCGATGATCGATCTCGCCCGCGAACGCTCCCTCCGTTGCTTCTTCGTGCAGCCGATCGCAAACGAGAATCCGGACCACGTACTCGAGATGATGCGGCACCCTCGCTCCGTCGTGACATTCTCGGATTCTGGTGCACACGTCTCGCAGATCATGGACTCTTCGCTTCAGACCCATGTGCTTGCCTACTGGGTACGCGAGCGGCAGGTCGTAACGCTCGAGGAGGCGGTTCGAATGCTCTCGTTCGATACCGCCACGGCGTGGGGCTTCCACGATCGCGGTCTGCTGCGCCGCGGCTTCGCAGCAGATCTGAACGTCTTCGATCCAGCTGAAGTCACCCCGGAGATTCCCGAGGTCGTACACGACCTGCCCGCTGGAGCGGTCCGTTTGAAGCAGAAGGCCCGCGGATTCCACGCAACGATCGTCAACGGGCAGGTCGTGCTTCGCGACGGGGAGCATACGGGTGCGCTGCCTGGCCAGTTGCTCCGCGGCCCGCTAGCCGCGGGACGCGGCTGAGTCCGCCACAAGCCTGATCCCCGCCGGGTCGTGACGCAGAGCATATAGAGGACGAACAAATGATTCCCATTGGTGCCATCTCGGCCGACTCGCACGTAGTGGAGCCTCCCAACTGCTACATCGACAACATCGAGCCCCGCTTTCGCGACGACGCCCCGCGTGTCATCGAGCAAGAAGACGGCAGCGACGCCTTCTTCATCAAGGGGATGAAGAGACCTGTCGGCCTGGGGCTGATGGACGGAGCTGGCTTCACACCTCTAGCTGTTGGGTCCAAGGACGTTAGACACCGCGATCCCTCCGAAGCCGGCTCAAGGGTGCCTGACCTTTGAGTGCGCTGTGGGGTCGTTGTTCGTTGTAGGAGCGTAGCCACTTGGGCAGGGCTTTGGCTCGCTGGTTGG
>JAJDAN010000086.1 GCA_029261855.1 Deltaproteobacteria bacterium | reverse complement strand
CTTCGGAACCAGCTTCGCGAGCGGATGCCGCTGGAACGGGAGAACCTCACTAGTGTGAGATCCTGTCGGCAGTCTTCGGATGCCGCGCGGGCCGCCCTGTCGTGGGCTCCCGGCCGCGCATTGGAGTCGCGCCCGGATCCGAATGACGGATCGGGGCTAGCCGGGCTCCCCGGGCTGCGGAAAGCGCGCGGCGGTCTGCTCCGATGGGAGCTTCAGGGCATTCGTCAGGAACGAGACGGCGTGGTACATGCCGACGGTGTAGATCAGCTCGGTGAGCTGCTCTGCGTCGAAGTGCCCTTCGAGCTGCCGCCAGAGGTCGTCGGAGACGGTCGCCGTTTCGTGCAGCTCGTCGCACAGTCGAACGAGCAGCGCCTGTCGCGGATCCCAGATCGGATCGTCCGCCGCGGCCTCCACGGTCGCGCGGATCAGCTCGTCCGAGAAGCCCAGCGGTCGACCGAACGCGGCGACATGCACGCCCCACTCGTATTCCGAGCGACAACGGGCGGTGGTGCGGTGGATGACCAGTTCGCGGTCGCGGATGTCGACGGGTCCGCGGTCGAGGACTCCCGCCCGCATGAAGCGCGGGAAGATGCGCGAGTTGGTGGCGAGGGTCCGGAAGAGCAGCAGCGGCTCGACGCCTTCTGGCATCACGAGATCGAAGAGCTTCTGGACTTCATCCGGATACGGGGGCTCGAGGGGACGGATGCGGGGCGATTCCATGGCGACCTCCTGGCTTCGACGAGTTCAGGCGCTACGCTTTCGGTAGCGCTCGAATCCCACCCTACCGCTACACTTTACGTAGCGAAACGCCCAGGAGCCAGCATGCCGACACCGAAACCGGGCCGGCCGGTCCGGGGGTCCCGCACGGGGCGCCCGATCATGGCCGCCCTCGACCTGCTCGGACGCCGTTGGACGCTGCGGGTGCTGTGGGAGCTTCGCGACGGCCCCCTCACCTTCCGGGCCCTGCGCGACGCCTGTGAAGGCGTGTCCCCAACCGTCCTGAACACGCGCCTGCGCGAGCTGCAGGACGGGCGCATCGTCGAGAAGACGGAAGGCGGCTACGGGCTGACGCCCGGTGGCCTGGGCCTATCGAAAGCCCTGCGTCCGCTCGACAGCTGGGCACGCAGCTGGGCGGCCCCTTCCTAGACGGTGGTCCAGCCGCCGTCGACGGCGATCGACTCGCCGGTCACGAAGCTCGATGCATCGCTCGCGAGGAACACCGCCGCGCCGATCAGCTCGCCCTCCTGTCCCGGTCGGCCCATGGGCGTCCGGCTGCGCATCCACTTGCGGCTGCCCTCGTCGGCGAACATCTCGGCGGTCATCTCGCTGTCGAACCAACCGGGGGCGATGGCGTTCACGCGAATGCCCCGTCGCCCCCACTGGGCCGCGAGCTCCCGGGTCAGGTTGATGACGCCGCCCTTCGAGGCGGCGTAGCTCGCCTGGGGCACCTGGCCGGATCCGACGAGGCCCAGCACGGAAGCGACGTTCACGATCGACCCCGACTGTCGCTCGAGCATCACGCGACCGAAGCGCTGGCAGCAGACGAAGAGGCCGCGCAGGTTCACGTCGACGATACGGTCCCAGCATTCCAGGGTTTCCGTCTCGGCAGGACCCACCTCGGTGATCCCCGCGTTGTTGACGAGGACATCGACCTGCCCGAAGCACGAGACGGTCTCCGCAACCAGGGCGTCGATCTCATCGGGCGACGAGACGTCACACGGGACGGCCACACATTCCGCCCCGTCGTCCTGCAGACGCTTGGCGAGGCTCTCGAGGCGCTCGACTCGACGCGCAGCCAGTACGACCCGAGCACCCGCCGCCGCCAGGCCCTCGGCCAGACTGACACCGATTCCCGAGGAGGCTCCGGTCACGACCGCGACGCGGCCATCCAGAGAGAAGAGATCGCGAGCTCCAGAAGTCATTGCAGGGCCTCCCGTCGTGCCAGGGTTCGGTCGATCCAGCGCTGGTACAGCTCGGCAGGCTGGGCCCCGACGATCACGGCTTCGTTGTCCTCGAGCCGCACCGCGGGTACACCGGTCGCTCCCAGACGCACGGCTTCTTCGTGGTCCTCGATCACCTCTCGAAGGATGTCGGGGTCTTCGCGCTGCGCGAAGCTGGCGGGGTCGAGGGCCAGATCCCTCCACAGCTCGCGCAGGACGGGCTCCCGGCTGATGTCGCGATTCTCGACGAAATAGGCGTGCAGCAGGCGTTCGTGCATGCGCCGGAAGGACTCGCGGCCCAATCGCGCGGCCGCCTTGGCGACGGCGTGTGCCGGAATACTGTGGCTGGGAGGTCCCTCGTCACCCTGCCAGACCTGGAACTCTCCGGCGTCGGGCTCCGCGCCGATGCGCTGCCAGCTCTCGGTGTACTTGCGGAACTTCTCGAGTGCGGCCGCGGCATGCTCGGCGTTCTCGGGCTCCGGACGCGGAACCGGACGCAGCAGGAAGCTCTTGAATTCGAGATCCACGCGGCCGTCGTACTCGGCCTCGAGCCGTCGCAAGCGCACGTCCGCGTTCACACACCACGGACACAGATAGTCGGAATAGACCACGAAGCGAAGCACAGCAGACACCCTACGCGTCCTCGACAGCGAGACCACGATACGCGCCGCCGCAGTAGACGAGGGGCTCCCCGCCGCGCAGGGCTGCGTATTGGATCTCGCCCACGTAGATCCAGTGGTCCCCGGCATCGTGGGCGCCGACGACGCGGCAGTCGAGACTGGTGATCGCCTGGGTGATCAGCGGCGCGCCGGTGGGTCCCTGCTCCACGTCGAGCCCGTCGAAGCGGGTCCATTCGTCCTTCTTGGACGCGAATTTGTTCGACAGTGCGTCCTGGCCGCGAGCCAGCACGTTGATCGCGAAGCACTGGCCCTTCTCGATCACCTCGAGTGTGTTGGAGCTCTTGTCCGTGCACACCAGCACAAGGGGGGGATCGACGGAGACGCCGGCCCAGTCGGTGACGGTCATGCCGTGCACCTGCTCACCCGCCCGCGCGGTAACGATGGCGACGGCGCCGGCGCGGGTCGCGAGGGCGGCCTTGAATTCGTCGGCGCTGATGGCCACGGATAACCTCCTGGAAGCTGGGCTTTCGAGTCTACCCTCCGGGCACGTCACCCGCCTCGCACACGGCGCGGTATAATCGGCGACCGTTCAACCCCGCACGATGCCATATCCAACTACACCGGAGCCCCTGAGATGTCGAAACTCGAGACCACCGCAAGGCAACTGGTCGCCCCGAAGAAGGGCATCCTCGCCGCCGATGAGAGCACCGGCACCATCGGAAAGCGTTTTGCCAGCGTCAATGTCGACTCCACCGCCGAGTCGCGCTGCGCGTACCGGGACGGCCTCTTCCTGGCCGACGGTCTGTCCGAGTTCGTGAGCGGCGTGATCCTCTACGACGAGACCCTGCGGCAGACCTCGTCCACCGGACAGCCCATTCCGGAAATGCTCGCCGCGCGCGGCATCCTGCCCGGCATCAAGGTCGACACCGGGGCCAAGGAGCTCGCCGGATGCCCGGGCGAGAAGATCACCGAAGGTCTCGACGGCCTCCGCGACCGGCTGGTCGAATACGCCGGCCTCGGGGCGCGCTTCGCCAAGTGGCGCGCCGTGATCACCATCGGCGATGGCATCCCAAGCGAGACCTGCATCGACGTCAACGCCCACGCCCTGGCGCGCTATGCCGCACTCTGCGTCGAGAACGGCCTGGTTCCGATCGTCGAGCCCGAAGTGCTGATGGACGGCGCCCATCCGATCGAGACCTGCTACGCGGCCACGCATCGCGCGCAGACTGCCGTGTTCGCCGCGCTCGTGAAGCAACGCGTGCCCCTCGAGCAGATCCTGCTCAAGCCGAACATGGTGCTCTCGGGAAGCGACTGCCCGAAGCCCGCCGACGTCCACGAGGTGGCCGTCCAGACCCTCCGCTGCCTCAAGAACACCGTCCCCGCAGCGGTGCCGGGGATCGTCTTCCTTTCCGGCGGCCAGAGCGACGAACTCGCAACGGCTCACCTGAACGAGATGAACAAGCTCGGAGACTGCCCCTGGGAGATCAGCTTCAGCTACGGCCGCGCCCTGCAGGCACCTGCGCTGAAGGCGTGGGCCGGACAGGCGGACCAGATGGTCGACGCCCAGGCGGCGTTGTTCAAGCGCGCGCGGCTCAATGGACTGGCCCGCTCGGGCGATTACAGCGATTCGCTCGAGGCGGCCTGAGAGACCGCTAGCAAGCTCGAAGAAGCCGAAGAAGCCAGGGAAGCTCGAGTCAGGCTTCCACCAGAACCAGGTCCATGACGTTGGTTCCGGTCGGGCCGGTCACCACCAGTCCGCCTTCTCTGGCGAAGAACGGGTAGGCGTCGTGGTCTCGCAGCGCGGCCTCGGCGTCCAGGCCTTGGGCGGCGGCGCGCGCGACGGTGCCGCCGTCGACGAACGCACCGGCGGCGTCCGTCGGGCCATCGCTGCCGTCGCTGCCCGCCGCCAGCAGCCCAATGTCGTCGTCGCACCCGGCGAGGGCGAGGGCAGCCGAGAGGGCCAGCTCCTGGCTGCGGCCGCCTTTCCCGTGAACCTCCCGCCCCGGGCTCGTCGTCAGGGTGACGGTCGTCTCGCCCCCGGCGATGAAGCAGCGGCGAGCGTCTCCGCGTTCGACGCGCACCCGCGCGACGAGCTCCGCACCTCGCTCCCGGGCCTCGCCGCGGAGACATTCGCCGAGGGAAACCGGCTCGAGACCCCGGCGGCGGGCTTCGTCGGCCGCCGCCGCGCGCGCATCCGCGTTCGCGGCGACCACCGTGTGCCGCACGCGCGCGAACAGCGGGTCAGCGGGCTTCGGCGTCTCGGGGACCGTGCCTGCCAGGCCCGCCTCGAGATGCGCGACGACGCGCGCGGGCAAGCGGTCTCGAAGCGCATAGCCGTCGATCACGGCCAGGGCGTCCGCGAAGGTCGTCGGGTCCGGCGCGCACGGGCCGGACCCGATCACGTCGAGCGAGTCGCCGGCGACGTCGGAGACGGCCAGCACCTCGATCCTTCGGGCCGTTGCCGCGCGCGCCAGGCGTCCTCCCGCGAAATCAGACAGGTGCTTGCGCACGCAGTTCATCTGCTGGATGTCGGCTCCGCAGCCGAGCAGTGCGCGGGTCGTGGCCGCCACGTCGTCCAGATCCAGACCCGCGGCAGGACATGCCGTCAGGGACGAAGCGCCGCCCGACAGGAGTACCAGCAGGATCGCGTCCGCAGGAGCCGATGCCGCGATCGCCAGGGTTTCGCGCGCCGCGCGCTCGCAGCGCGCGTCGGGAACCGGGTGGGCGGTCTCGCGCACCGGAAGTGCGAGGGCGGGGCGACGGCCCTCTCCCTTCGGCCCCCCCGTCCCGCCTCTCGTCAGGTCGTGGCCGTCCTTCGTGACGACGATCCCGCCGCGAATGCGACCCGCGAGCGCGGCCTCCACGGGGACCGCCATCGCGCAGGCTGCCTTTCCCAGGGCAATCACCACGACCGGCGGCTCATCCTCTTCCGATGACTGCCCTGCCCCGGCCAGTGCGTGGGGCAGCGCGCGCGCGACGGCCGCCCCGGCGTCGACGGCGCGGATGGCCGCGGCGAAGATCGCCGACAAGCGATCGCGGGGGGTCATGAGCGCTTCGGCTTGGCCCCGGTCCTTGCCGGCGTGATCGGGTCGTCCTCGCCCTTCGGCCGCAACCGGATCTCGATGCGTCGGTTGCGGGCGCGCCCCTCGGCAGATCGGTTGTCGGCGACGGGCTGGGTGTCGCCGTGGGACACGGCGGTCAGCCTCTGGCCGTCGACGCCCCGCTTCTGGAACAGCCGGACGACGCTGGCCGCCCGCGCGCCCGCGAGCTCCCAGTTCGTCGGGTACTGCTTCACCAGGGTTCCGCTGATGGGAACGTTGTCGCTGTGGCCCTCGACGGCGACCGAGTAGTCCAGCTCTTTCAGACGCGCGGCGACGGTCGACAGCACCTTCTCTCCGTCGCCGCTCAGGCGGGCCGAGCCCGACGGGAACAGGATGTCCTGTGAAACGTTGACCCGAAGACCTTCTCCCAGCTGCGAGATCATGATCTGCCCCTGGGAGACCTCGGCCTGGAGGTCCGACACGAGACCTTCGTAGGTCCCCTGGAGCTCGTCGACGCGCTTGCTCTGGGCCACCAGGGCGGCTGCGGTGATGGCGAGCTCTTCCTCACGGGAACGCAGGGCACCCGCCAGCTCGGCTTCCTTCTCGCGGGTCGACTTCAGGGACGTCGTCAACGACTCACGCTTTTCGAGCAGGTCTTCCCGCTCGTCCACCAGCTTCGCGACGTGATCGTCGAGACTGCGGTTCGCGACCTTCAGCAGCCGGTTCTCTTCTTCGAGCTCGCGCTTCGCGGCGAGCAGCTGGTCGCGTTCCCCCACGACCACGTCGTGGGCGCCGGAGGTCACGCAGCCGGCGAGCGGAACGGCCATCAGCATGACGCAGAGCTTCAACCCCCGCGCGCGGCTGTCAGGAGAGCGTTTGAGCGAGCGCCTCATCGATGGTCCCCACGAAACGAAGATCCAGGCCAGCGAGCAACGGTGCCGGGATCTCGTCGGCGTCCCGCCGGTTCTTCTCCGGAAGGACGACCGTGCGAATCCCCGCCCGCTTCGCAGCCAACAGCTTCTCCTTGATCCCGCCAACCGGCAAGACCTTTCCGCGCAGGGTGATCTCCCCGGTCATGGCGAGCCCCGCCGTGACCGGTCGACCGGTGAAGAGTGACGCGAGCGACGTCACCATGCCGACCCCTGCAGAGGGACCGTCCTTGGGCACCGCGCCCGACGGGACATGGACGTGGACGTCGCTCTCCTCGAACGACTTCGAATCGATGGACAGCTGGTCGGCGTGACCGCGCACCCAGGAACGCGCCGCCTCCACCGACTCCCGCATGACGTCGCCGAGCGAGCCCGTGAGCTTCAGCTCGCCCCGACCGGGCATCTGAGAGGATTCGATGAAGAGGATGTCACCGCCGGCAGGCGTCCACGCGAGCCCCACCGCGACGCCGGGCCGGCCGCCTTCCTCGGCCAGTTCGGGCTCGTACTTCACCGGGCCGAGCAGCTCTTCGAGATCGTCGGGCCCCACACGCACCGGAGCCACGAGGCCCTCTTCAGCGACCCGCAACGCGACCTTCCGGCACACGGAGCCGATCTCCCGCTCGAGGTTCCGGACGCCGGCCTCGCGGGTATAGCTTTCGCACAGCGCGCGCAGCCCATCGTCGGTCACGTCGAAGTCGACGTCGGCGATGCCGTTCTGCACCGTCTGGCGCGGCAGCAGGTACTGGCGCGCGATCTCGACCTTCTCCTCGAGCGTGTACCCGGGAAGCTCGATCACCTCCATGCGGTCGCGCAGGGCCGCCGGGACCGGGTCGATCAGATTCGCGGTGGCGATGAACAGCACCTGCGACAGGTCGAAGGGAACCTCGAGATAGTGATCGCTGAAGTCGACGTTCTGCTCCGGGTCGAGCACCTCGAGCAGCGCGGACGACGGGTCGCCGCGCACGTCCGTTCCCACCTTGTCGATCTCGTCGAGCATGAACACGGGGTTGCGGGTGCCGACCTTCCGCAGGTTCTGGACGATCCGCCCCGGCATCGCGCCGACGTAGGTCCGTCGATGCCCGCGGATCTCGGCCTCGTCCCGCACGCCACCGAGGGACAGACGCGAGAACTCGCGACCGAGGGCGCGCGCGATGGACCTTCCGAGAGAAGTCTTGCCTGTACCCGGCGGTCCCACGAAGCACAGGATCGGGCCCTTGAGGTCCTTCTTGAGCGACAGCACCGCGATGAACTCGACGATGCGCTCCTTCACCTTCTCGAGCCCGTAGTGGTCCTCGTCGAGGATGCGGCGGGCTTCGGCGACATGGACGGAATCTTCCGAGCTCTTGTTCCACGGCAGATCTGCCAGCCACTCGAGATAGGTGCGAATGACGGCGTGCTCGGCGGCCGCGGCGGGCGTCTGGGCCAGACGCTCCAGCTCACGCGTGGCCTGCTTCAGCGCCTCTTCGGGCAAGCCCGCCTGGTCGATGCGCTCGCGAAGTTCTTCGATGCCCTCTTCGCCTTCCTCGGATTCTCCGAGCTCCCGCCGGATCGCCTCCAGCTGCTGTCGCAGCATGTAGTCGCGCTGGGTCCGGCCCATCTCGTTCTGGACCTTCTCCTTGATCTCGGTCTCGATGCGAAGCGCATCGTTCTCCTTGTCGATCTGGGACAGGACGAGCTTCAAGCGTTCGGCGACGTCGCGCTCCTCGAGCACAGACTGCTTGCCCGCCACGTCGAGGTCGATGTGGTGCGCGACCATGTCCGCGAGCTGAGACGGGTCTTCGATGTTTCCCGCAACCAACTGCAGCTCCGCGGACAATCGCGGGCTCTCGGACACCAGCTCGCTGAACTGACCCACCACGTTGCGCACCATGGCGGTCATCTCGACCGAGTCGTAGTCGCCCTCGTCGTCGATGCCCGTGACGGTGGCCCGCAGGAACGGCTCGGACGCCTCGAACGCGTCGATCTGGACGCGGCCGACCCCCTGAACCAGCAGGCGATACGACTGGTCGGGGAACTTCAGCATCTTCACGACGCGCAGCAGGGTCCCCACGCGGTGCACGTCGTCGGGGCCGGGGCTGCCCTCAAGGCCGGGGTCGCGCACGGCCGCGGCGACCATCATGCGGTCCGGGCGGACCAGCACCTCGTCGATCAGGGCCTGGGATCGCTGGGTGTTGACCAGCAGAGGCGACAGGAGGTGCGGGAACAGCACCGTGTTCTTGAGTGGCAACACGGGCAGGACCGCGGGCCACTCGAGGCCCACCCCATGCGCTTCTTCGTCCAGATCCGTACCGACCTCGATCTCGGTGCCGCTGGTCGGATGGCTGGGCCGGATCTCTTCCGGCTCTCTGGCGTGCTCGTCACTCATTCTGGTTCCGTCTCGACGGGGACTCGCACGGCGCGCCGCCGGGGCAGGCGAACCTCGAGAAGACCGTCTTCCAGGTGTGCGGTGACGCCCTCCCGGTCGAAGGGGACACCGAGGCGAACACTCGTTTCAAAGGGACCGAACGCGATTTCCATCTGATGGAGACGCCGGATACCGCTGGAGTCGGGCGTGCGTCTGACCCCCCGAATCCGCAACACTTCGGCATCGACGTTGACCCGAAGGTCAGCACCGCGAACGCCGGCCATTTCGAGACGGACGACGACCGCGTCGTCCGTCTCGAAGATGTCCACGGCGGGCGTCCAGGGATCCCCACCGAGACCCGCACCCATTCCACCACGCAGGCGCTCGGAAAGCTCCGCGAGCTCGTTGCGCGGATCGGGATCGGACGGATCGCGAATCTCGGGTCTCCTCGGCCGACGTCGTCGGCCCCGCTACTTCTCTTCGGTGTACTCGGCGTCGATCACGTCGTCGTCGGAACCACCGCCCCCGGCCGCTGCATCGCCACCGGGTGCCGCCCCGTCATCGCCGGCGGAAGCGCCGGCAGCCGCCTCGGCCTTGTAGAGGGCCTCCGCGATCTTGTGGAGCTCGGCCTGCAGTCGCTCGAGGCCCGCGGCGATGCGCCCGGCGTCGTCGCTCTCGAGGTCCTTCTTGGCCTCGGCGAGCGCATTCTCGAGACCGGACTTCATGGCGTCGTCGAGCTTCTCGCCGTTTTCGGAAAGCTGCTTCTCGCCCTGGTAGACCATCGAGTCGAGGTTGTTCTTCTTCTCGATGGCTTCCCGGCGTTCCTTGTCCTGAGACGCGTGGGACTCGGCGTCCTTGACCATGCGATCGATCTCGGACGAATCGAGCCCGCCCGCGCCTTCGATGCGCACGGACTGCTCCTTCGCGCTGGCCTTGTCCTGGGCCGATACCGACAGGATGCCGTTGGCGTCGATGTCGAAGGTCACCTCGACCTGGGGCACGCCGCGCGGCGCCGGCGGAATGCCGTCCAGGAAGAAACGACCGATCTCGCGATTGTCGTTCGCCATCTCGCGCTCGCCCTGGAGGACGCGGATCTCGACCTGGGGCTGGTTGTCGGCCGCGGTCGAGAAGGTCTGCTGCGCGCGAGTCGGGATGGTGGTATTCCGCTCGATCAGCTTCGTCATGACGCCACCCAGGGTCTCGATGCCCAGGGAGAGGGGCGTCACGTCGAGCAGCAGCACGTCCTTCACGTCGCCCGCGAGCACGCCGCCCTGCACTGCGGCACCGACCGCGACCACCTCGTCCGGGTTCACGGACTGGTTGGGCTCCTTGCCGAACAGCTCCTTCACCTTCTGCTGGACCAGCGGGATGCGCGTCGAGCCACCCACCAGGACCACCTCGTCGATGTCCGACGCCTTGAGACCGGCGTCCGCCATCGCCTTGCGGCAGGGCTCGAGGGTGCGCGAGACGGCCTTGTCGATCAGTTGCTCGAACTTCGCGCGGGAAAGCTTCAGGGTCAGGTGCTTGGGACCCGACTTGTCCGCGGTGATGTAGGGCAGGTTGACGTCCGTCGACTGCGCGCTCGAGAGCTCGATCTTGGCCTTCTCGGCGGCTTCCCGAAGGCGTTGCACGGCCATCGGGTCGTTCATCAGGTCGATGCCCTGGTCCTTCTTGAACTCGGCAACCAGGTACTCCATGAGCATCTGATCAAGATTGTCGCCGCCCAGGTGGGTGTCGCCGTTGGTCGCCTTCACCTCGACGACGTTCTCGCCGACCTCGAGGATCGAGATGTCGAAGGTGCCTCCACCGAAGTCGAAGACCGCGATCTTCTCGTCTTCTTCCTTGTCGAGGCCGTAGGCGAGCGCCGCCGCGGTGGGCTCGTTGATGATGCGCTTGACGTCGAGCCCGGCGATGCGACCGGCGTCCTTGGTGGCCTGGCGCTGGGCGTCGTTGAAGTACGCGGGCACGGTGATGACCGCGCCGGTCACCTCGGCACCCAGGTACGCCTCGGCGGCGGCCTTCAGCTTGGCCAGGGTCATCGCCGACAGCTCGGGCGGGGTGTAGTTCTTGCCGTCGATCACGACCGCGGCGGCGCCGTCGGCACCGGACACGACCTCGTAGGGGACGAGTCGCACCTCTTCGGAAACCTCGTCGAGCCGCCGCCCCATGAAGCGCTTGATCGAGTAGATCGTGCGCGTCGGGTTGGTGACCGACTGCCGCTTCGCGATGGAGCCGACGAGTCGCTCGCCCTCGTCGGTGAATGCGATTACGGACGGCGTGGTGCGACCGCCCTCTTCATTGGCAATGACGGTGGGCTGTCCGCCCTCCATCACCGCGACCACGGAGTTCGTCGTTCCGAGATCGATGCCGATGATCTTGCCTGATTCTGCCATTGGAACCTTCGTGCCTCCGGAAGCTGTGGTTCCCCGGGGTGGTTCCCGGAGTAGGAGTGGGCGCCAAGACTCGACCCATCGCTCCGGCTGTCAACCACGAGCACCGAAATTGGCTGCGACGGGCAGACGTTGTGGTCCAGGTCACAACCCGACCCCGAGGGAACGACGAATCCGGGGGATCTCCCCGGTACGGAACGGGGGGTTCTCACACGGAGTCCATAAGCTCCGGGGCCGTACCGCCGATACCAGACTTCGGTGGCACGTAGGCACGTCAGTAACTCCGCGGAATCGCGACGTTTTGGTTGGTAGGGGATCGGGTGGAGGCTATAGTCGGCCGCCCGTGCGAGCGAGCCCGGGGGGATTCCCGGGATCTGAGGGAAGCCTCGAACGAACGGCTCGAGTGCGCCGATCGAGTGGGACCCGCGAGGGAAGCAGGCCAGCATGGGCCAACTGGGAATTCGCATCGCCAATGTCGCGCTCTTCACGGTCTGCTGTTTCCAGGTGGCCTCGGTGTTCAACGAAGTGAGCGCCGAGTACCTGCGACCCGGCCTCGCGGCCTTCGCGACGGCCGCCCCCACGGTGGCGCCCGCGACTCGGGACTGGCGCGAGCGCCAGCCCATCCTCGACCGCAACGTGTTCGGCGCCCAGACCTTCGCCATGGACGTGCTGCCGGTCGTGCAAGACGAGAACCTCGAAGAGACGAAGCTGCCTGTGACCCTGCTCGGCACCCAGGTCCACTCCGTGCGCGAGAACTCCAAGGCGGCCATCACCGACCGCGGCTCGCGGGATCACGAGCTGCTGCGCGAGGGAGACTCCCTCGAGAAGCATCCCCGGGCGCGCGTCGTCCGGATCGAACGCGGACGCGTCGTGCTGGACAACCAGGGTCGTCGGGAAGAGCTGCTGCTCGCCGAAGCGACGGGCGCGCCGGCGGCCCCGGCGCGACCCGACCGCAGCAATCGCCGTCGCAGTCGCCGCGCTTCGACGCGCGAGCCCGCCGCCGAATCCCTCACCGACCGCTTGCGCGACCTCAACAAGGCGAGCGGCGGTCTCGACATGGGCACCATCTTCAGCCAGGGCCGCCTGCTTCCCAAATGGGAGGACGGGGCGTTGATCGGCATGGAACTGCGCGATCTCGAGCCGAACAGCCTTTACGAAAAGATCGGCCTGCAGGAGGGCGACGTCATCACGTCCGTGAACGGAATCACGCTGGACGACGCGGCGGCGGCGTCCAAGCTGCTGCCCGAGCTGGCCAAGGGCGGCCCTCTCGAAATCGAGACTTCTGGCGGACCCATCAGCGTGCCCGCGGGCGTGTTGAATGATGCGATGGGCGGCGGGGGCTCCGACGAATGAAGCGAGCCCTCCCCTCGCTGATGCTCGCCGCGGTTCTCGCGGCGCTGCTTGCAGCCCCGCCCGCCGATGCCCAGCGTCGCGTCCAGCCCGGCGCCCAGGCACGCGCGGGCAACGCGCCGCCTGAAGAAGAGACCGTCCACCTCGACTTCAAGGACGTCGACCTCGCGGTGGTGATCGAGATGATCGCGCGCACCACGGGCAGGAACTTCATCTACGACGACAAGGTGCGCGGCAAGGTCACCATCGTCTCGCCGAGCCCGGTGAGCGTCGAGCAGGCCTACGCGGTCTTCGAGTCCGTGCTCAAGGTGAAGGGCTTCACGGTCATCACGGGCCCCGCGGGCGTGATGCAGATCATCCCCGTCCGGGACGCCAAGGAATCCAACGTCGAGATCATCAAGGACGGCCGGCCCAGCGCCGATCGCGACCATTTCGTGACGCGGCTCATCCCGCTGCTGTACATCGATGCCGAGGCGATCACCAACACGATCAAGCCCCTGGTCTCGAAGGACGCCTCGATGGTCGCCTACGCCCCCACGAACACGATCATCCTGACGGACACCTCCACCAACATCCGGCGCCTGCTGCGGATCCTCGAGGCCATCGACGTCGAGACCTTCAAGGAGGAGCTCGCCGTCATCAAGATCGAGCACGCGGACGCCGCGACTCTCGGCGACCAGGTGTCCGAGATCTACGGCGCCGAGACGTCGAGCGCCGCGTCGACCTCGTCGACTGCAGCCCGAAGGTCCCGCTCGAATCGCCGCAGCCGCAGTACCTCGACGACCACCGCGACGGTCACCCCCTCCTCCCGCGGCAAGGTCCGCATCATCACCGACGATCGCACCAACTCGTTGATCGTCCTGGCGTCGCGCAACCAGCTCGACGACATCCGCGGCCTCATCCGGACCCTCGACGTGCCGGTCCGCGGCCAGGGCCGGATCCACGTCTACTATCTCAAGCACGCGGACGCGGAAGAACTCGCCACCACGCTCAACGGACTCCTCTCGGGTCAGCAGACGACCCGCGCGGGGCGCTCGGGTCGCGGCGGAGACGCCAATCAGCCCCAGGCCGTGCGAGCCGCCGTCACTGCGCTGTCAGAGGGCATCCAGATCAACGCCGATCCTTCCACCAACTCGCTGGTCATCCAGGCCAGCAAGGAAGGCTACGAGACCCTCAAGGAGGTGATCGAGCGGCTCGACATCGAGCGCCCCCAGGTGCTCGTCGAAGCCCTGATCATGGAGGTGCAGGTCGGCGAAGAGAACAGCTTCGGCATGGATCTCGGCATCGAGCTGAACAAGGCCTTCAACCTCGTGCTGCGCAGCGCTGCTCAGGGAGCACCGGGTGGCATCCCCGGACTCGCCGCTGCGGCCTCGGACAACTTCCTGGCCGGCTTCTCCTACGAGACCGGCGATACCACGGTCCAGGCGATCCTGCGGGCCGCGCAGAACGACGCCAACTCGAACGTCGTCGCCGCGCCCCACCTGCTGACATCGGACAACGAAGAGGCCGAGATCCAGATCGGCCAGAACATCCCGATCATCACGAACCGCCTCAACACGGCGACGGGCAACGTCTCGGGCCAGACGACCTCGGTGTCCGTGGAACGCCAGGACGTGGGCGTCACCCTGCGCGTGACCCCGCAGATCAGCGAGGGCGACACGCTCCGCCTCAACATCTTCCAGGAGAACACCACCGTGGTGCCCTCGGTTGCGGGCAGCGTCGAGGAGGTCGGCGTCACCCTGGCCAAGCGCCAGATCGAGAACACCCTCGTCGTCGGAGACGGCGAGACGGTGGTCATCGGCGGGCTGCTGTCGGAGAGCTACGGCGATCAGGTGTCGAAGACCCCGTTCCTCGGCGACATCCCGGTCCTCGGCTGGCTGTTCAAGACCCGCGAGAAGAAGATCGAGAAGATCAATCTGCTGATCTTCCTGACGCCCCACATCGTGCGCAGCCCCGCCGACATGGAGTACGAGTCCATCCGGAAGCGCCGGGAATTCGAGGAGCGCCTCGGCGGCGGCTACCTGGCCAGCGGACGCGCGGACGACAAGGCGATCTCGCGCACCAAGAATCCCGCCAAGGCCGTCTTGCGCAGCCAGGCCCAGCGCTATCCCCTGGCCCGCATGAAGGAGATCGAGGCCGAGCGTGCCCAGCAGGTCGCCGCACTGAAGGACGAGCTGCGGGAGGCGCACCTACCCGACCTCTACGTCGTGACAGCCGGCGCGTTCTTCGACGAGAACCTGGCGGCAGAAAAGCTGACCATCCTCATCGACCGCGGCTACGACGGAACCCTGATCGCCGCCGAGGAGGACGGGGTCGTCGTATTCGAGCTGCGCATCGGCCCGTACGAGAGCCTGCGCGAGGCCGAGGACGCGGCGGAAGTACTCAACGAGGCGTTCGGCTTGAGCACCGGCGTCATGATGATGCCCGGGGCCGCAACGCAGGGTCCGCAGACACAGCTCGAAACCTTCGACGCGAGCGAGCGATGAGCGAAGCCCTGCAAACCCTGGAAGCTCTCGATCTCGGCGCCGTGTTGCTGCGCACGACGCGACTCGAGCCCGAGCAGCTCGACCGCGCGCGCGAGCGCCAGCTCGAAAGCCAGGAATCGCTGCCGGAAATCCTGATCGAAGAGGGCATGCTCAACGCCGACGAGGTGAGGCGCGCCCTGGCCGAGCAGCTCGACCTCAAGCTCCTGACCGAGCTGCCACCGGACGAGATCGACGAAGCCACCGCACTCACCCTGCCCATCGGCTTCGCCAAGCAGCACACCCTGATCGCCGTGGGTCGCACCGTCGAGGACGAGGTCCGGGTCGTCGCCGCGAACCCCCTGGATACGGCACCCCTGGACGACCTGTGCCTGCTGTTCGACGGCGCCGAGATCCGCCTCGAGCTGGCCAGCGAGCGGCTCATCCTCGAAGCCATCAACTCGGTCTACGACCGCGGACACACCGCCACCGACCAGCTCGCGGAAGAAGCCAGCGGTGACATCGAGGGACTCGAGCTCACCTCTCTCGAGCCAAAGGACCTGCTCGAGGCGACCGACGACGCGCCCATCATCCGGCTCGTGAACTCACTGCTCCAGCACGCCGTGAAGGAGCGTGCGAGCGACATCCACATCGAGCCGTTCGAGAAGGTGATCCGCGTCCGCTTCCGCATCGACGACGTCCTCTACGAACCGATGAAGCCCCTGCCCCGTCAGCTGCAGGCCAGCATCGCTTCGCGCATCAAGATCATGGGCAACCTGGACATCGCGGAGAAGCGTCAGCCCCAGGACGGCCGTATCCGACTCAAGATCGCCGGCCGGGACTACGACGTCCGCCTGTCCACCGTACCGGTCGCCTTCGGCGAGCGTCTCGTCCTGCGCCTGCTGCCCGATTCCCAGGACCTGCTCGACCTCGAGAAGGTGGGATTCAGCGAGGCACAGCTGGCCGCCCTGCACCGCATCATGAAGCGCCCGAACGGCATCTTCCTCGTCACGGGCCCCACCGGTAGCGGCAAGACGACCACCCTCCACGCGGCCCTCGCCACCATCAACCAGCCCGACAAGAACATCCTCACCATCGAGAACCCGGTCGAAATCCAGCAGCCGGGGATCGGCCAGATCGAGGTGAACGCGAAGGTGGGCTTGACCTTCGCGGGCGGGCTTCGCTCGATCCTGCGCCAGGACCCGACGGTGATCCTGGTCGGCGAGATTCGCGATCTCGAGACGGCGGAGATCGCCATCCAGGCGTCGCTCACGGGTCACCTCGTGCTGTCGACCCTGCACACCAACGACGCGCCCAGCGCGATCACCCGCATGGTGGACATGGGCGTCGAGCCCTTCCTGGTCGGATCCTCCCTCGTCGCGGTACTCGCCCAGCGCCTGGTGCGGGTGCTGTGCGTGGACTGCCGCGAGTCCTACGTGACCACCAAGGAAGAGCTGCAGGAGATCGGCGTCAAGCCGCCGGACCGGGAAGTCACGCTCTACAAGGCGGTCGGCTGTGCGGCCTGCAACTACACGGGCTACCGCGGGCGCCTCGGGATCTTCGAGCTGATGATGATCGACGACGAGATCCGGTCGATGGTCTCTCGCAACATCGACTCGAAGACGATCAAGAAGGCCGCCGTCGGCAAGGGCATGGGGACGCTCCGCATCGACGGCGCTCGCAAGGTGCTGCGGGGCCAGACGTCGGTCGCCGAGGTCATCCGCGCCACCGAAGAAGAAGGAAACGTCGCCCAGATCTGATCGCCGGGACCCACCGGGGCGCAGTCGGAACCCGAAGCCGCGTCCGCGCCTCTGTAGAGGGCCCTTCCGAACGAGACGACCCAGGACGAGACGACCCAGGAGAAGGCCCGAGTGCCCGTCTATGCCTATAAGGGAGTCACCGCGGCGGGCAAGTCGACCCGCGGGCAGGTCAGCGCCGAGAATCTGCGCACGGCCCGGCAGAAGATGCGCAAGGACGGGATCTTCCTCACCGACATCAACGAGAGCTCGGCGGGGGCGGCCACTGCGGTCGCCGTGGCCAAGCGCCGTGGCGCGAAGCTCTCGTTCAACGTCCCCATCCACCTCGGCCGTCGCATCCCGGCGCTGGCGCGCTCGGTGGCCACGCGGCAGCTCGCCACGCTGACCGGCGCCGGCATCCCGCTGGTCGAAGCCATGGGCGCCCTCGTCGAGCAGATCGAGCACGCCTACCTGAAGGCCGTCATGGCCCAGGTGCGCGACCGGGTGAACGAGGGCGCGACCCTCGCCGACGCGCTCCAGGAGAGCGGCGAGTTCGACAACCTCTTCGTCAGCATGATCCGCGCCGGCGAGGCCAGTGGAACCCTCGAGCCGGTGCTCATGCGCATCGCCGACTACCTCGAAGAGCAGGTGCGTCTGTCGGGCAAGATCTCCTCGATCCTGATGTACCCGGCGTTCATGCTCACCTTCACGATGCTCGTGGTCGTCGTGCTGGTGACGGTCGTCCTACCGCAGATCACGAGCCTGCTCGAGGACCTCGACCAGGACCTGCCCTTCTACACCCAGTGGGTCATGAGCGGCTCGGCGTTCATCCGCGAATGGTGGTGGGGGATCGGAATCCTGGCGGCCGCAGCCGTGGTCGGACTGCGTCTGGCGCTTCGCACCGAAGGCGGCCGCGCGACCTACGACCGCCTCGCGCTACAGACGCCGATCGTCGGGCGCGTCGTTCGCGTGGTCGCGATCGCCCGCTTCAGCCGCACCCTCGCGACCCTGCTCGCCGCGGGCGTCGGCATCGTGCAGTCCCTGGACATCGCCCGCTTCGTCGCCAACAACAAGGTGCTCGCAGACGTGATCGACAGCGCCCGGACGGCGATCCTCGAGGGCTCGTCCCTGGCCAAGCCTTTGCGAGCCAGCGGCGAGTTCCCGCCCATGGTCACGACCATGATCGAGGTGGGCGAACGCAGTGGCGAGCTCGAAGCCATGCTCGACAAGGTCGCCAACACCTACGACGAACAGGTCGAGTCCACGGTGACGAAGCTCACCTCCCTGATCGAGCCATTGCTCATCCTGGTGATGGTGGGCATCGTCCTGGTCATCATCCTCGCGACGCTCATGCCCTTGCTGCAGGTCACGAACGCACTCGCCTGACCGCGCAGCCGAACGGAGAACACCCGAACATGAAGCCTGCCTCTTTCAAGCGACGACTGCTCAAGCGACGACTGCCCAAGCGACGACTGCCCGAACGACGACGACAGTCTGCCTTCACGCTCATCGAAATCATGGCCGTGGTCATCATCATGGGCCTGCTGATGGGCATCGTCGGCGTCACGGTCTTCGGCCGCGTCGACGAAGCGCGCGTCGCCACGACGCGCATCCAGATCAAGCAGGTCGAAAATGCCCTCGAGTTCTACCGCATGGACAACTCCCGCTACCCGTCGACCGAGGAGGGTCTGCGAGCCCTCGTCGAGGCGCCCCCGAACGTGCGCAACTACCCGGCCGGCGGCTACCTCAAGAGCCGCGACGGGCTCCTGGACCCGTGGGACAACGAGTTCGAGTACGTCTCCCCCGGCCAGCACAACCCGCATACCTTCGACGTATGGTCCAACGGCGCCGATGGGCAACCCGGCGGCACGGACCAGAACGGCGAGATCGGCAACTGGAGCAGTGACGACGCCGAACAATGAACCGCATCGGCGACCGTCGCGAGGCGCCGGATTCACACTGATCGAGATCCTGGCCGTGGTGATGATCCTCGGCCTGCTGATGACCTTGCTGATTCCCGCCATCGGCGCGGGCGGCGGGCGCAGCCTGCGCAAGCAGGGGGACAAGATCGCCGCGACCCTCGAGCTGGCGCGGCAGCGCGCCGTGGTCACCGGGAAGCCGCACCGGGTCGCCTTCGACCTCGAACGCGGTCGCTTCGCGGTCGAGTGGCTCGTCAGCGAGTCCCAGGCGCTCGGAGGACAGGACGAAGACCTCGCCGCCGAAGCCGAAGGTTTGGGAGACGGCGTCATCGACCTGGCGCCGCCGCTCGAAGACGAGCGGTCCTACTACCCGATTCCCAACAAGTTCGGTGCGATGGAACCCCTGGAACGCGGCTATTTCTTCGAAGGCCTCGAGACGCCCGACGGTTGGATCGAGAGCGGCGAGGCCTTCGTCGTCTTCGAGTGGGACGGCTCCACCGACGTGACGCGCATCCTCGTTTCCGATCAAGACAACCGCACTCTCAATCTCGAAGTGGCGCCCCTGCTCGAGACGGTCCGGATCCATGAAGAGGTGGACTGAGGCTCGCCCGCAGGGGGCGCGACGTGGCGGCTTCACCCTGCTCGAGGTGCTGGCTGCGGTGGCGATCCTCGGGATCTGGTTCTCGGTGCTCGCCAGCATCGCAATCCAGGGCCAGCGCAGCGAGGGCGAGAACGAGCGTCGCGCACGCGCGTCGTTGATCGCCGACCGGGCCCTGCTGGAGCTCGAGCTCGGATTCGCTCAGAACGACTTCCCCGGCGAGAGCGTGGATCAGTTCGAGGAGGACGAGTTCCTCATCGAGGTCGAGTCCATGCCCCTGGCCAACCTCGACCTCGTCGACATGGACGAGGCCTTCGTCGCCCTGCTCCAGGGCGACCTGGCCGGGCTCACCGTCGACTTCCAGGCCGTCCGCGTGAACGTGAAGTGGACGGAAGGCCACGAGGAGAAGTCCGTCACCCGTCTCACCTACGCCTGGGACAGCACGCGCCTGGCCGAAGCACTCGAGAAGGCGGACGCCGAGAACGGCGGCGCCGGTGGATCGCAGGGTGGAGACGGTGACGAAGGCGGCCTTGGAGAGCTCGGAGGCCGCTCACCGTGAGCCGGCAGCACGCCTTCACCCTGGTGGAAGTCCTGGCCGCCGTCTTCCTGACCTCCGTCGTCATGACGGTCGCGCTCACCCTGTACGTCAACATCAGCGACGCCACGGACGCGGCGGCCGCCAAGGCGCGGCGGGGCCGCCACTCCCTTGCCGTCCTCGATCGCATGGCGCGCGATCTGGAAGGGGCCTACCTGGTCAGCAAGCCCGCAGAACGCGACCCGCTGCAGCACCCCTGGATCTTCCTTGCGGAGAGCCACGAAGGCGATTCGGCGGCTGACCGCCTGCAGTTCATGACCCGCAACCACCGATCTCGGAATCTCCTCGACCACGGCTCGGATCTGGCCCGGGTCAGCTGGCTGTTGCGCCCCTCCCCCGACGGACCGGGTTACGAGCTCCTGCGCGCGATCCAGCCGGGACTCCCCGAGCCCCCGGCGAACGAGTTCCCCTCCGCGGACGACGAATCCTTTGCGGTCGTCGCCGAGGGGCTCGAGCACTTCGGAATTCGCTTCCTGGACGAAGAAGACTGGCTCGATGACTGGGACTCGTCGCAGCTCGAACAGTCGAGCCGACTCCCTCGCGCCGTGGAGATCGAGATCGCGTTCCTGCCCGAATCGGCTGACGACGAGGGAGACTTCGACGACCTCGGCCGGATCGGCGACGAAGACCTCGCGGCGAACACCTACATGCGCCGCGTGCTGCTCCCCATGGAGGCCGTCGACGTCGAGGCGATCCTGCTCGCCGCGCAGGCGCAAGCCCAGCTCGAAGATCGCGACGCTGCGGAAGGGGAAGACGGCGAGGGTGACGGCGAGGGCGAGGGAGACGACGCCGAGGGCGACTCCCTCGAAAGCGACCTCCAGCAGCTCCTCGAGGGCAACCCGAATTCCGTGCGCGGCCGAGGGGACAATCTGCGATGACGGCCGTTCCCGACCCGGACCCGCGGTCACCCGAGCGCGGCATGATCCTCGCCCTGGTTCTGGTGCTGGCGCTGCTGCTCTCCGTATCGATGATCAGCTTCACCCGGCGCGCGGTGATCGACACGATGATCATCCGCAACCGCGACGCGGCCCAGCGCGCCAGCGCCCTCGCCCGCGGCGGCGTGCGACTCGGAACGGCGATGCTGATCGAGGACCGTCTCGCCAAGAACCTGAACGCCTTCGGGGATCCAAACGTTCGCCTGACGACCCCGGGAAACACCGAGGACGACGCCTGGAACCAGCTCCGTCACTTCGAGCTGGCCGACCCGGACGGCGGACGCCTGAAGATCGAGATCCGGGACGCGAGCGCGCTCCTCAACCTGAACGCCGTCGTGCCCTACACCGGCGAAGACGTGTCACCCGACAGCGACGCCGAGGAGTTCCTGGTCGCGCTGCTCGAGAAGGTGATCGAAGAGATGCCCCTCGACCCGGCCGAGAAGGAGCTCTACGACGAGCGCGAGCTGGCCCGCAACCTCATCGATTGGATGGACTCCGACGGCATCCGCGCCGTGGGCGGCGGGGAGGACGACTACTACCAGGCTCAGGACCCGCCATACCGCGCCTCGAACGGTCCGCTGCTTTCCGTCGAAGAGATCGGCCTCGTCGAGGGCTTCGACGTCCAGCTCGTCGAAGCCCTGGGCCACTATGTGACGGTCTACCCCATCGCGGGTGGCCAGGGCATCAACCTGAACACGGCGCCACCCCACGTACTGGCGCTCATCTACTACGGCGCGACGGACAAGCGGCTCGCCGACGGCGACATCGTCGGTCGCATCCTCAAGATGCGGGACCAGGGCCGCACGATCTGCACGGGCAGCGCTCCCGACACCGACTGTGTCACCCTCAATGAGGTCTACCTCGACGACGGCAGCATCTTCCCGCCCGTGGCCCTGCCAGACGACTCCAACGTCTTCCGCATCCGCGCGCGCGGCATCGTCGGCGAGATCGAGCGCAGCGTCGTCGCTGTCGTCGACCGTTCGGAACTGACGAACCCTCAGCTGCTATTCTGGCGATCCGATTGATGCCGGGCCCCGGTCTGCCGAAACGAAGCCTGGGCGGGTAGAGAGACCGACGTGAAAGGAAGGGCGCAACCGCAATGCCGATGATGAAGAATGTCGTGGGGCTCGATCTGGGCAGCCACAGCATCAAGGCTGTCGAGCTCCGGCAGACCCTTCGCGGGCTCGAGCCGGTTCAGCTGCGCTTGCACGGCTCCACCGACGACGACGCCGACCTGCCCGAGCTGCTGCGCCGCTTCGCCCGCGCCCATCACCTCCCGATGGAGCACGTGATCGCCTCGATCCCGGGCAACCGCATCTCGGTACGACGGCTCGACTTTCCCTTCCGCGACCGCAAGAAGCTCGCGGGCGCCGTGCCCTTCGAGGTCGAAGGCGAGGTCCCCTTCCCCATCGAGGACATCCTCGTCGACTGGGAGCTGGTGTCCGGCGAGCGCAGCCAGGCCACGGTCGCCGCGGCCATCGTCCAACGCAAGCACGTATCCGAGCTGCTCGCCGAGCTGCGCGAGGCGAACTGCGACCCACGCGTGCTCGAAGCCGAGGGCTTCGTGCTCGGAAACCTGTGCAGCCTGTTCGACCTGTCCGGAACGCGCCTGATCGCCGACATCGGCCACTGCAAGACCAACCTCTGTCTGTTGATGGACGGAACTGCCGTCGCCACGCGGACCCTGCCGGTGGGCGGTGCAGCCATCACCCAGGCCATCGCCAAGGACCGCGGCTGGAACCCCGAGGACGCCGAACGCTCGAAGTGCGAGGACGGCATCTTCCAGCTGGGCTTCAACAGCAGCTCACCCGGCGCTCTGGCGGTGATCGACCGCATCGCGCGCGAGACGGTCCGCACCCTCGAATCCCTCGAGCCGGTGATCGGCGGCTCACCCGAAA
This sequence comes from Deltaproteobacteria bacterium, assembly GCA_029261855.1. Taxonomy (GTDB): domain Bacteria; phylum Myxococcota_A; class UBA9160; order UBA9160; family UBA4427; genus JAJDAN01. The sequence continues at coordinate 8,402 of JAJDAN010000086.1, read as the reverse complement.
CCAAGCTTGCGGCGATCACCCTCATCGGGGGCACCGCCAAGCTTCATCGCATCGACGAGTACCTCGCCCAGCGCACGGGCATCCCCACGGCCCGGATCGGCCTGCCTCCCGAGGAGGAAGGCGCGGCGCTCGTCGCGGGTGGCGACCCCGTCCTGTTCGCCCCCGCCATCGCCCTCGCCCTGCGCGGCACCGCGCGCGCGTCCACTCGGATGAACTTCCGCAAGGACGAGTTCGCCTACCGGACCGACTTCAGGCAGTTCTTCGGCAAGGACATGCGGCCCACCGCCGGGCTGGCCGCCGCGGTCCTGATCCTGATGGGCATTTCGGTTGCGACGCAGATCACCCTCGACTCTCGTCGAGCCGGACAGCTCGAGAAGCAGGTGGCACAGATCTATGGCGAGGCCTTCCCCGGCCAACCCGTGCCCGACAATCCGATCGCGGCCATGCGAAGCGCCGGCGTCCAGGCGCGAGACCGTGCAGACTTCCTGGGCGTGTACGGCGGCAACCGCTCCGCCCTCGACCTGCTTTCCGAGCTGTCGAGCCGGGTACCCGCCGATCTCGATGTGAAATTCGAGGAAGTCAGCATCGACCGCCGGGTGATCCGCATCAAGGCCTTCGCCAAGAGCTTCGAGGCCGCAGACCGCCTCGAATCGCAGATCGGAGAGGCAGACCCCTTCCGCGCCGCGAAGATCGACGGCGAGGTGCAGACCAGCCGACGGCGAGACGGCAAGAGCTTCAACCTGACGATCCCCCTGTCCGTTCCCGGAGAGACGTCGTGAACGAACTCCGCGAACGCCTGTTGACCATCTGGGACAACTTCGCGCCCCGGGAGCGTCTGCTCCTCTCGGTCCTCGGCGTCGCGCTGTTGATGACGGTGATCTTCTTCGCCGGCGTGCGCCCCGTGCTGTCCGCGCGCGAATCGTCGCGCATGCGTGTCGAAGCCGCCGAGAAGGAGCTCGACGTGATGGTGCGGCTGCGGCGCGAGTACGAAGAGATCAACGCCCGTCTCATGAGCGTCGAGGAGCGGATCCGCGACAACCAGGACCGCCGCAACACGCTCACCCTGCTCGAGGCCCTCGCCGCCGCGGCCTCCGTGAAGATCGACTCGATGGAAGAGCGTTCTTCGCCGGACAACGACCAATACCGCGAAACACGTGTCGAGGTCTCGCTCAAGAACGTCAGCCTGACGCAGATCGTCAACCTGCTCCACAACATCGAAGCGTCCCCGCGTCAGTTCTCCATCAAGGGGCTTCGCATCAAGACGCGACCAGACAAGGACGACCTGCTCGAGGTCGCCTTCACGGTCTCTTCGTTCGAGGCGATCTGAGCCTCGATGACGGATCCCGTCTAACCCGATGGCCGCACCGCCCCCCTCGTCTCGACTCCCCCGCTGGCTGGCCGTTTCGGCCTGGCCCCTGGGCGGGCTGGTCCTGACCGTGTTCTTCATCTTCCTCGGCTTCCCCTACGACCTGCTCGCGTCGCGGCTGGCCGACCAGGTGGAGCGTTCGACGAGTGTCCGGCTTCGCATCGGCGAGCTGTCACCCTACGTGGGCCTCGCCGGGCTCGGGCTCGAAGCGCGCGAAGTGCTCGCCGCACGAGAAGGCGGTCGCACCATCGTCCTGCAGCGCCTCGTGGTGCGGCCGGCCTGGTCGCTCGCGTGGTTCCGGGGCATGCCCGCCGTCCACCTGGACGTCACCAGCGAGATCGGGAACGGCGAAGGAACCCTCATCCTCGGAAGCGCCGGAGGTTTCGCGGGCTCACTCGAGGCGGTGCGCCTCGAATACCTGCCCGTCGAGATGCTCGAGGCGGTGGACATCCAGGGCATCCTCGATGCGGTCATCGATCTGCACGCGAACGACGACGTCGACGACGACGGGGAAAGTGCCGGGGTCGGCGGCTGGGTTGGGGACGTCGACTTCGACCTGCGGGAAGGATCCCTCGCAACCGAGGGGCTGCCGGTCGCCGTGCCCTTCGAACGCCTCCACGGACTGCTGCACTTCGGCGGCGAGCGCTATCTGACGGTTTCGGGCGTACGGCTCGAAGGCCCCCTGATCGCCGGCACCATCGAGGGCGAGATCGGCCACGGGGCCTCCATCGACCGCCGGCCCCTGAAGCTCGACATCGCCTTCCAGGTTCAAGATGCGAACCTCGACGGCATGCTCTCGGGCCTCGGGACCCGGGGCCAGGACGGCATCAGCCACCTCCGGGTCAGCGGGACCGTGGTGCGGCCGGTGGTGCGCTGACAGACATGGCGACCCACACCGCCGCCGAGGAGCTGCAGAAGGTCTTCAAGACCCTCTCGGATCCCACCCGGGTGCGCATCCTCGGGCTACTCGAACGAGAAGAGCTCGTCGTGCAGGAACTGATGGACGTGCTCGGCATGGCCCAGTCCCGGGTGTCGCGACACCTGGCGATCCTGCGCGAGGCGGGCCTGCTCGTCGACCGACGGGATGGCACCTACGTGTCCTATCGCTTCGCGCCGCCCGAGGAAGGCGCCTGGCGGGACACCTGGAATCTGGTCCGCAAGAACCTCGAGAACGACCCCACCGCCCAACGCGATCGCGCGGCCCTCGATCGCACCCTCGAGGCCCGGGGCGAGCGGTCGCGCACCTTCTTCGACGCCGTCGGACCCGAGTGGGACGCGCTGCGCAAGGTCTTCCACGACGATGTCCTGCGCGCGCGCGCTGTCAGCCGGATCATCGATCCTGGACTCATCGTCGCAGACGTCGGTACGGGCACGGGCATCCTCGCCGCCGAACTTGCGGCGCTGGGACTCCACGTGATCGGCGTGGACAATTCGTCGCGCATGCTCGACGCGGCGCGCGCGAAGCTCGAGGCCGACGACCTGCTGGGACGCGTCGAACTGCGTCGGGGCGAGGCCCACCGCTTGCCCATCGACGACGCCGAGGTGGACGCAGCTTTCGCCCACATGGTGCTCCACTATCTGCCTTCCCCCGGCGAGGCGCTACGCGACATGGCGCGCATCGTCCGCCCGGGAGGCCGGGTCGTCGTAGTCGACTTCCTCCAGCATGAACACGAATGGATGCGGCAGGAGCTGCGCGTCGTGTGGCTCGGCTTCCCCGAAGCGACGGTGCGCGAGTGGTTCGAGCAGGCGGGGCTCGAAGATCTCCGCATCGAGACCGACAGCTCGGCGCCGCGCGGCCGCGACCTGCCGGACACCTTCATTGCTTCGGCGCGTCGCGCGCCCTGACCCTCGCTCCAAGTTGCCCATCCAAGCCGTCCTGTTCGACGCCACCGGAACCCTGATCGAGCTGCGCGAGCCGGTGGGCGAGTCGTACGCGCGCATGGCGGCGCGCCACGGCGTCACGCTTCCCGCCTGGCGGATCGGTGACGGCTTCAAACGCATCCTCGCCGGTCGGGCGCCGCGCGTGTTCCCCGACGCGGCACCGCAGGACGTCGCCGCGCGCGAGCGCGATTGGTGGCGCGCGGTCGTCCGCGACAGCTTTCGCGCGGCAGACCAGACCCTTCGCTTCGCCGACTTCGAGGCCTTCTTCGACGAGCTGTTCACCTGGTACGCGGGCGCGGAAGCCTGGCAGCTGCGACCCGGCTGCGCCGAAGCGCTGACTGCACTGGCGGCCCAGGGTCTCGCCCTGGGCGTCGTTTCCGACTTCGACTACCGCCTGACGGAAGTCCTCGACGCCCTCGATATTGCAGTCTTTTTCCAGACGGTCACCCTCGCGGGCCCGCACCGCATCAGCAAGCCCGACCGGCGGCTCTTCGAGGCCGCTCTGGACGCCCTGGGCGTGGCGGCGAGCAACGCCGTCTACGTCGGGGACGACCCGGACCGCGACCTTGCCGGCGCCGCGTCAGCGGGCCTGCAGGCCGTCGACGTGACGAACTTCGCCAGTCTCACCGAGCTGACCCGTCACCTCGCTACCCTGGCACCGCTCGAATCGCCCCTGGAGACACGATGAGCCAACGAGACGACCCGCCGACTTCCGCCGCGACCGCAGTCGACTTCTTCCGCGATCGCTTCGGCCTGGACGAGAACGCCCTCGCCGCGTCCCTCGGGACGGCACTCGAGCGAAGCGTCGACTACGCCGACCTGTTCTTCGAGTACAGCACACAGGATTCCGTCTCCCTCGAAGAGGGCATCGTCAAGAGCGGAAGTCGTCACCTCGAGCAGGGGGTCGGTGTCCGCGCCCAGCAAGGGGAACGTCAGGGTTACGCCCATTCCGACGACATCGACGTCGAGAGCGTGCAGCTGGCCGCGGCGACGGCGCGCGCGATCTCGGACCAGAGCCGTGACCCGGGCAGCGTCGCGGTGCGACGGCACACGAGCGCCCACGATCTGTACCCGGTGGCGCTCGCTCCGACCGACGTCCCCGTGCAGACGAAGATCGACCTGCTCGGCGAGATGGACGCCTACGCGCGCAGTCTCGATCCCCGCGTCAAGGAAGTGATGGCCAGTGTCATCTGTCAGTACCGTCACCTGCTGATCGCCGGCAGCGACGGGCGTCTGGCCGGGGACATCCGACCCCTGGTGCGGCTCAACGTGCAGGTCATCGTCGGCGACGGCAAGAGCATGGAGATCGGCTATCAGGGAATGGGCGGTCGCTACGAGCTCGCGCGACTGCTGGCGCCCGAGGTCTGGAAGCCGCTGGTAGACGAAGCCGTTCGCGTCGGCACGCTGAACCTCGACGCCGAAGCGTGTCCCGCTGGCCAGATGGACGTCGTGCTCGGACCGGGCTGGCCCGGGATCCTGTTGCACGAGGCCGTGGGCCACGGTCTCGAAGGCGACTTCAACCGCAAGAAGACGTCCGCGTTCACCGATCGCGTCGGGGAGCGCGTTGCGTCGCCGGGTGTGACCGTGATCGACGACGGCACCCTCGCCGAGCGAAGGGGGTCGCTGAACGTCGACGACGAGGGAACCCCGACCCAACGGACGACCCTGATCGAGGACGGCATCCTCGTCGGCTACATGCAGGACCAGCTCAACGCCCGGCTCATGGGCGTCCCCGCGACGGGCAACGGTCGCCGGGAGAGCTACGCCCACCTGCCCATGCCGCGCATGACGAACACCTTCATGCTGGCGGGCACCGACGACCCCCAGGACATCCTGCGGTCGGTCCAGAACGGCCTCTACGCGGTCTCCTTCGGCGGCGGGCAGGTGGACATCACGAGCGGCAAGTTCGTCTTCAGCGCCAACGAAGCCTACAAGATCGAAAACGGCCGCATCGGTGCACCGGTCAAGGGAGCGACCCTGATCGGGAACGGTCCCGAGGTCATGCAGCGGATCAGCCGCATCGGCAACGACCTCGAGCTCGACCTGGGCGTCGGCACCTGCGGCAAGGACGGTCAGGGCGTGCCCGTCGGCGTCGGCATGCCGACGATCCGCATCGACGGAATCACGGTGGGAGGCACCCAGGGATGAGCGGCACCGGAGACAGACTGAAGGAGATCGTCGCCCGGGCCACCGACCGGCTTGCAAAGGCCGGCGTCGCCGGGGACGTCGTCGCCGTCGAATCGGATTCACACGAAGTGCGGGTGCGCGGCGACGAGATCGACTTCGTCAAGCAGGCCCGGGAGCGGGGGCTCGGGATCCGCGCCCTGATCGCGGACGAAGGCGGAACCCGCAGCGCGACCACCTCGACCAGCGATCTGCTGCCGGACTCCGTCGACCGCATGGTGGACGAGACCGTTGCCCTGGCGCGCGCGACGGCGCCCGACCCCAGTGCCGGGCTACCCGACGCGGGCTTTGCCGCGGACCTCCCCGATCTCGAGCTCTACGAGGACGCCGACCGCGGGGTCGCCGTCGAAGCGCGCATCGAGGACGCGCGTCGCGCCGAGCGGGCCGCACGCGAAAGCGACGACCGCATCACGAATTCCGAGGGAAGTCAGGCCAGCTCGGACTTTTCCGAGATCGCCTACGGCAACACCGCGGGCTTCCTGGGCGCCTACCGCTCGGCCAGTCACGGTCTCTACGCCGAGCCCCTCGCCGAGGCGAACGGCAGCAAGCAACGCGACTACTGGATGACGGTGAGCCGCCGCCTCGATGGTCTCGAGGACGCCGCGGCCGTGGGGCGACACGCCGCCGCGCGCGCCGTGCGCAAGCTGGGTGCGCGCTCGGTCAAGACCTGCGAGGTCCCGGTCATCTTCGACGAGCTGAACGCGCGTGGGTTGCTGGCCCAGGCCGCCGGTCTCGTGAGCGGCTATGCGGTCTATCGCCAGCAGAGCTGCTGGGCGGACCAGCTGGGCGAGAACGTCGCGAGCGACCTCGTGACCGTGATCGACGACGGCCGCGTTCCCGGAGGTCTCGGCAGCAAGCCCTTCGACGGGGAAGGACTGGCGACCCGCCGCAAGAAGGTCATCGACGGCGGGCGACTCGAGACCTGGCTGCTCGACAGCTATTCCGGACGCAAGCTCGGCATGGCATCCACCGCCAACGCCAGCCGCGGGCTGGGCGGCCCGCCGGGGGTCGGGTCCGGCAATCTCTGGATCGAGCCGGGACACTCCACCCTCGACGAAATCATCGCCCAGACCGAGCGCGGCCTGCTCGTGACGGAATTGATGGGCATGGGCTTCAACGCGGTGACCGGCGACTATTCCCGGGGCGCGTCCGGGCTGTGGATCGAGGGTGGCGAGATCGCGTACCCGGTGGAGGAGATCACCATCGCGTCGAACTTCAAGGACATGATGCGGGGGATCGATCGGGTGGCGAACGAGCTGCTGTGGCTGGGGAGCGTCGCATCCCCTGCCCTGCGCATCGACCGCATGACCGTCGCGGGAGAATAGGCATGGCGAAGGACGACAAGGCCCCGGTCATGCTCGGCATGTCGCTACCGGACGTGGATGTCTGGTCCGACCGGGTCGCGGTCGCCCTGGGACAGAACCCCGGCCCGTTCACCGGCCCCGGCACCAACACCTATCTGCTCGGCACCGGCAAGCGCCGAATCCTGCTCGACCCGGGCCAGGGGGTCGACGGGTACCTCGACTTCCTCGAGCAGGCCATGGAGCGCGTCGGCTGCGAAGGCTTGCAGGAGATCGTGCTCACCCACGGCCACCCCGACCACATCGGCGGTTGTCGGCAGGTGATGGATCACTTCGGCGCGCTGTCCGTCAAGAAGAAGCCGTGGCCCGAGGTGGACGCCGCCTACGACTTCGAGATCACACCCATCGACGACGGCGACCGGGTGAGCACCGAAGGCGTCACCCTGCGCGCCATCCACACCCCGGGTCACGCCCCCGATCATCTCTGCTTCGCGATCGAAGAAGAGGGATCCCTGATCTCGGGCGATAACGTGCTGGGAGTCGGGACGACGGTGATCCCGGCGTCGACGGGTGACCTGGCCCAGTACATGGATTCCCTCGAACGCCTGCTGGCCGACGAACCCGGTCGTATCTACCCGGCACACGGCCCCTGCATCGAAGACGGACCCGCCAAGATCCGCGAGTACATCGCGCACCGCCTGGCACGCGACGACCAGATCCTGGCCGCCATGGAAGGCGGGGCGAACGAAGTGCCGGCCATCGTCGAGATCGTCTACGCCGCGTATCCGAAGGCGCTACACGCGGCGGCGGGACAGTCGGTCACCTCGCACCTGCTGAAGCTCGAACGCGAAGGACGAGTGCGACGAGAGGACGACGGCGAGGGCCCGACCGCCGCGCGTTGGCACCACAGCCCTTGAGTCACCCGCTCGTCGCCCGGATGCAGGATCGCGACCCGGCGATCCGCGCCCCGGCGTACCGGGAGGTGGCCGACGACCCGTCGGCAGTCCTCCTGCTCGAAGCCCTGGCGGCCGGCCTTTCCGACGTCGAACGGAGCGTGCGACGAGCCGCGGCCGACAGTCTCGTCGCCCTGGCCCCCCGGCACGGCGAGGTGCAGCCTCTCGTGCGTCGAGCGCTGCGCGGAACGCACCCCGACGCCCGACGGGCGGCACTCGACGTGGCGCGCCGACTCGGCCCGCCCGAGCCCGGCTGGCTACCGGCTCTCGTCGAGGCGCTGGCTTCGAAACGGGGAGACGAGCGCTGGACCGCCGCGCGACTGCTCGTCGACCTGGGCCGCCTGCACGGGGAGACCGCCGGGGTCGCGGCCGGTCTCGCGCACGCGGACGAGCGGCCCGTCGTACGTCGCATGGCGCTCTTCTGCGCGGTCGAACTCGCCCCCGACGACCCGTCGACACGAGCGCTGCTCGAGCAGTCGACAGGCGACGAAGACCCAGAAGTCCGCCAGGCCGCGAAGATCGCCCTCGGCGCCTGGCAGATCCGCAGCGGCGCCGGGGAGTCGCGGGACCCGAGCGCTAGATGTTGGGTCCAAGGACGTTAGACACCGCGATCCCTCCGAAGCCGGCTCAAGGGTGCCTGACCTTTGAGTGCGCTGTGGGGTCGTTGTTCGTTGTAGGAGCGTAGCCACTTGGGCAGGGCTTTGGCTCGCTGGTTGG
>JAJDAN010000085.1 GCA_029261855.1 Deltaproteobacteria bacterium | reverse complement strand
GGAGGGCGTTGTGGATGCGCCTGGGTTTTCCTTGGCCGGCGATAGCTACCAGCTTGCGTCTGCCTCGGTACGAGGGCACGGCTGGGATACTGGCTGGGTAGGTGGGAAACAGAACGACGGAGTGTAGCGCAGGATGGGACTGGGGCCTATGTGCGCGGGGTGGAATGGGGTTCTCCGCCTGGTACATAAGTCCTGCCCAGGGTGGAAATAACTACCGGTTCTGAGGCTTCCACTGCCGCCGAGAATCCTCTATTGAATCTGGCCCCCAGTCGCGAGAAGAGGTGGCGCTGTAGATGGTTGGAGAAGAAGGAGCTGTAGAGGAACCGGACCGAGTCGAGATCGACTGGGACCTGCTCGAGCCGACTTTGACAGAGCGAGATGACGCAGCAGGTTTCCAGAAGCCGTGGAATCCATGGTCGGTGCTGGTGGTCGCGGCAATCTGCAAGCCGGTTATCGGGACCATAATCCTGGCGATGAACGCGCGCCGCCTTGGTTTACCGCGGCAAGTGTTCCCTCTGGCGCTCTCTGGAACCTTGGTGAGCTTCGTCGTGATGGCTCTGGTCCCTCTCTACGTGACCGAGGAGATGTCAGAAGACCTCATCTTGGAGCGTGGGCGAGTAGTTCGATTCTCGCTCTCCTTTCTTGGCGCAGGGATTTGCCTCGCCATGAACAAGAATCACCAAAGGCGCCTCCGTGTGTATCAAATGGGGGATGGTGAGCCAGGAAGTCTGATCCTACCTGGCGCGATCTTGATCATTGTCAGCCTGTTTGTTCTCAACCCTCTCCTCTATGGATGGATGGAAGTGATTACCAAGGCAGTTTTCTGGGGAGGAGGATGATGGATCAAGCGCAACCAAAGGAGGAGTCTGCCGATAGACTCACCGAAATCGCCGACGAGTTCATGCGAGTTGAGCGCTATGACCTCGCTGAACAGCATTGCCGCAAGGCTCTCGCGTTGGACCCGGAGAACGTCGAAGCCCTTGTCTCTCTGTGCTTCGCTTTGGCAGGACAGGATCGCGACGAGGAAGCCGCGGAAGCTGCAGAGAATGCTCTGGCGCTGGATCCGAAGCAGGGTGATGCGCTAAGAGGTCTTGCCAGGGTCAGAATGGCGCAAGGTCGCCACAGCGAAGCCGAGCGAATCATCTTGGATGCCCTCCGCGATTGGCCGCTCAACAGTGCTGCTTACTACGAGTACGGCCGGCTCATGTGGAAGACCGGTCATCTGGAGAAGGCCACTCGCCTGATCGAGAAGTGTCTCGAGTTGGACCCTGAGGACGCTGATGCCCATAGCCTCCTGGCCATAATCTTGTCCGAGGATTCTCAAGCGGCAGCAGCCCAACTTCATGGGGAGACGGGGCTGCGATTGAGCCCTGATGAGCAAGTCACCCATCTTGGAATGGGGCAAGCCTTCTTGCAGTCTGGACGTCCCTTCAAGGCGAGGATGCACCTACGGGAGGCGCTGCGCATTTCCCCCGATTCTGATGCGGTGGAGATGTACGAATTCGCGGACAAGGCCTGTCGGTGGGTGTACCTCCCGTTCTATCAATTCAGTCTTTGGGGTCAGAAAATCCCAGGGCAGATGGTCACGATTTGGGGTGTTGCGATGGTGCTGTACTTCACCGGAACACGCTTCGAGGCGACGCGAAGTGCAGCGACGATTTGGCTCTTTTGCTACCTGGCATTCGTGGTGTACACCTGGTGCGCTGAGCCCATGGCGAAGTTCTGGATGAAGCTCAGGCCTGCCAAATGACCGACCAGAAGATCCTCGCGTCATTGAAGAGTGCTCTTGATGCCGATCCGCGTAATGGACCGCTCTGGTTGCACTACTCCGATCTACTTGTCCAGGCGGGGAAGCTCGAGGAGGGAATCGCGGCGCTGAGATCGGCTCTAGAACTGGATGACTCTCGCCCGACGAGTCTCAAGCTTGTGTCCCTCTTGCGACAATCGAGGCAGCTTGCCGAAGCCTTGATTCGTGCTGAGGCCCTGCAGAAGGACGGGTCAGATGCCGAATTGAACATTGAGATCGGGCGCATCCTCCGTGATAGAGGCGATGTGGCGGAGGCGAGAAGATCTTTCGAGGAGGCGCGAGCGGAGCGACCGGAAGAGGTCGAGAGGGAGTTGGCCAGTTTGGACGAGCATGCAGGTGGAGAACCCTCGGATCCAGAGAAGCGCAATGCCGCGGAAGCCAAGGTGGTCGAGCAGGCTTCGGAAGAGAACTGGGCCGAGCAATTCGATTGGGAAGATCTGAGCCTCGGTTTCGATGACGTCGCAGGCCTCGAGGATGTCAAGAGACAGATCAACCTGCGAATCATCGCTCCCTTCAAGAACAAGGAGGTCTACAAGGCCTTCAAGCGAAAGGGTGGCGGTGGGATCCTCCTCTATGGCCCACCCGGATGTGGCAAGACCTTCATCGCTCGGGCGACAGCTGGCGAATGTGGAGCACGCTTTGTCTGTGTGAGCATCCACGAAATCGTCGACAAGTACTGGGGTGAGAGCGAAAAGATGGTGCATGCGATCTTCGAAGAAGCTCGTCGGCGTGCTCCAACCGTGCTCTTCTTCGACGAGTTTGATGCGCTGGGCTCCAGCCGTGGACGGAACGAATCCCAGTTCTGGAAGGTCTTGGTCAACCAGCTGCTTCAGGAGATGGATGGTCTCAAGGGACGCAACGAGGACCTGCTTGTATTTGCCGCGACCAACATGCCATGGAATGTGGACTCTGCTTTCCGTCGGCCAGGAAGATTCGATCGAGTCTTGTTCGTGCCTCCTCCGGATGTGAAGGCCCGGCTGCAGATCCTCGAAGCAGGATGCCGTCGCCTACCAGGACACGAGAAACTCGACTTGAAGGCGATCGCTAGCCAGACCAAACTGTTCACCGGTGCGGATCTCAATTCTCTGGCCGAGCGGGCTTCGGAACGTGCCTTGGAGGTTTCTTTGGAGAAGGGTGAGGTTCACCCCGTAGTGCGTGGGGATTTCGAAGCCGAGCTCGTGAAGATGAACAGCACTGCGAGCGAGTGGCTCAGCACCGCGCGGAACTACGCTAAGTACTCGAACGATGGCGGTCAGTATGACGAGCTGCGTGAGTACCTGAAACAGGCTCGGCTCTGGTAGCATCCGGCCTCCCCCCGAGAACATGAAGTAACCCCCCCAAACCCATCGGGCTTGACGATGCATCTCTCCTGGAGAACATCGCGCCCATGGAAAGCCGACAAGCGGCCCAGGCATTCAACGCCACCTTCATGCGCGTCTACGATCGCTTTCACCGGCGAGTCAAGCCCAGCGCATATCGGCCTAGCCCAGAAACACTCGCCGTTCTTCG
>JAJDAN010000084.1 GCA_029261855.1 Deltaproteobacteria bacterium | reverse complement strand
CCAACCAGCGAGCCAAAGCCCTGCCCAAGTGGCTACGCTCCTACAACGAACAACGACCCCACAGCGCACTCAAAGGTCAGGCACCCTTGAGCCGGCTTCGGAGGGATCGCGGTGTCTAACGTCCTTGGACCCAACATCTAGGCCGTCTGAGAAGGCCACAAGTCAGAAGGCGAGATCTACGACAGTCCTGTTAGATTTTGACGAGCGAGCAGGAGCCGCCATTCCCATCGATGAGGACAGGGTCGATGCGCCTCCGGACGTCGTCCGCCGCGCCCCCTTTGCCGACAACCCCCAGGTCGGCGCACGCGGCCAGCGCACCCAGCAGGCGATCCTCGATGCGGCCATCCTGGTGTTCGGAGAGGAGGGCTACGACCCGTCCAGTATCGACTCGATCGCGCAGCGGGCCGGCTGTTCGCGGGCGTCGTTCTACCAGTACTTCTCGAGCAAGGCGGAGATCTTCCGTCACCTGTCGGGGCAGGTGGCGCGTCAGCTGGGCGCATCGACGGAGGCGCTCGAGCCGCTGACGGCGGATGCGGCAGGTTGGACCGCCCTGCGCGCGTGGGTCTCGCGCTACTCGGCGATCTACGCACGCTATCAGTCGGTCTTCCACGCCTTTCAGGCGGCATCGGAAAGCGACGAGACCGTCGCCACGGGTTCGGCACGCTGGCGCTTGCGAACCGTCGCGAAGATCCGTGCCCGGATCGTCGCGACGCGTCTCCCCGCGCGCGAGCTCGATCCCGTGATCCAGCTGTTGCTGGATTGCGTCAGTCGCACCCACGACATGGCGCGGATCCTGCGCTCGGATGCGGACGGGAACAGGAACTACGGCAGGCACTACAGTGGGTGCTACAGCGAAGAGAGGGTCGGAGATGCCCTGGCCGACGTCCTTCATCGGTCCCTGTTCGGTCTGCAGGAGAAGATCAACGTCCATCCGCCGCAGCGACGGCGACCACCGATCGTCCCCTTCGACTCTGCGATCGCCCGCGCCTTCGCCCGGGACGGGACTCCACCCGATCTGGGTGCGGCGGGCATTCGAACGCGGGAAGCCCTGCTGGATGCCGGCCGGAAGGTGTTCGTCGAGCGCGGCTACCACCGCACGCGCGTCGGAGATGTGACCGGAGCGGCCAGCATGTCCCGTGCCACTTTCTACCGCTACTTCGAGGACCTCGACGAGCTGGCGCGGCTGCTGACGACCTGCGCGATCCGGAGTGTGTCCGCAGTCCTCGCCGAGATTCCCGCTCCGGGGGAGGGCGAAATCGTACCCGCGAGGGCGCTCCGCCTCTGGCTGCACCGCTACAACGTCACCCAGGCGAACGAAGCAGCGATGATCCGGGTGTGGGTCGACGCCTCGCTGCAGGATCCCACGCTGCGGGCCAGCTCGGCTCCCGCGCTCGACTGGGGCAGACGCCGGATGTCTTCCTTCCTCGCGCCGCGAGGCTTCGGCGACATCGACTCCGAAGGCCTGGTGATGGTCGCGTTGCTCAGCGCCTTCGGTGCGAGGGCGCGGAGCCGCGTCGAGGTCGGCGCCGCGGCACGCGTCATCGAGCAGGGCCTGCTGGGGGTCGCTTCGATCCGAGTGAGTTCCCGCTGACCATGGTCGTATGGACTGCCGAACACCCGCCCGACCTGTCCTCACTCACGGCACACCGAAGCCGCGTCGTGCGCTTCGGGTCAGCGATCTTCGAGCGGCACCCACTCCCGCGCGGTCTCGCCGGTATAGATCTGTCGCGGCCGATTGATTCGAGCCCCCGGCGCGTTTCGCTGTTCGAGCCAGTGGGCGATCCAGCCGGGTAGGCGGCCCAGCGCGAACATCACCGTGAACATGTCGGTGGGGATGCCCATCGCGCGGTACAGGATGCCGCTGTAGAAGTCGACGTTGGGGTAGAGCTTGCGCTCGACGAAGTAGGGGTCGGCGAGCGCGACTTCCTCGAGGCGCATGGCGATCTCGAGCAGCGGGTCGTCGACGCCCAGGTTTGAGAGAACCTGGTCTGCGGACTGCTTCAGGATGAGCGCTCGCGGGTCGAAGTTCTTGTAGACCCGGTGACCGAAGCCCATGAGCTTGAAGTCCGAGTCCTTCGACTTCGTCAGGTCGACGTACTTCTGGTAGTTGGAGCCGTCCTTGCGGATGACTTCGAGCATCTCGATCACGGCCTGGTTCGCGCCGCCGTGGAGCGGCCCCCACAGCGCGCTGACCCCGGCCGAGATCGACGCGAACAGGTTTGCGCCGCCGCTTCCCACCACGCGAACCGTCGTCGTGCTGCAGTTCTGCTCGTGATCGGCGTGCAGGATGAGCAGCTTGTTGAGCGCGCTCCGAACGACCTCGTCCACCTTGTACGGCTCCGACGGCACCGCGAACATCATGGTCAGGAAGTTCTCGAGATAGGTGAGGTCGTTTTGCGGGTAGATGAACGGCTGCCCGATCGACTTCTTGTATGAGAACGCCGCGATGGTCTTGGCCTTCGCGAGCAGGCGGATGATGTTGAGGTCGATCTCCTCGTGCGTGTCGTCCTCGGGGTAGTACGCCGAGAGCGACGCGATCATTGCCGAGAGGATGCCCATCGGATGGGCGGTTTGCGGAAATCCCTCGAAGAACTTCTTCATGTCCTCGTGCACGAGCGAGTGCCGGGTGAGGCGCGTCCGGAACTCCTCGCGCTCGGGAGGCGTCGGCAAGCGTCCGTAGATGAGCAGGTGGCAGACCTCGGGGAAGGTCGCGTATTCGGCGAGGTCCGCGATGTCGTAGCCGCGATAGCGGAGGATACCGCGCTCGCCATCGATGTAGGTGATGGCGCTCTCGCAGGCGCCGGTGTTGGCAAACGAGGGATCGAGGGTGATGGCGCCGGTCTTGGCGCGCAGAGCGGAGATGTCGATGCCGACCTCTCCCTCGGTCCCCACGGTGACCGCCAGGTCGGTTTCCTTGCCCTCGAGTACGAGCTTCGCGTTCTGCGTCATGTGGGGAGGGTGGCACGCGGCGTGCCGATTCGCGAGTGGTCGTCGCCGGGCGGCCGCCTGCGCACCTGGGCGGGGCCGAGTCGCTGCGCACGGCATCTCACTTCCTGCGAGCGACCCCCGGCGCGGCTACGGCCCTTTCGACCCGGCGTCGCCCACCGGCACTTCGATGACGAAGCGCGAACCACCGCCGGCGGGGGCTTCGTGGGTCAGCGTGCCACCGAGGTCCGCAACCAGCTTGCCGCTGATGGCCAGGCCCAGCCCCGTCCCGGTGTCGCTGCGCTCGGTGGTGAAGAACGGCTCGAAGATGTCCTCGCGAGCTCCGTCGGGGACGCCGGGACCGTCGTCTTCGATCTCGATACGGACCGCGGTGCCGCAGGCGTACGCTCGGATCTGGATGGCGCCGCCGTCGTCCCCCAGCGCGTTCTGTGCGTTGTCGAGGAGGTTGAGCACGGCCTCGAGCAGGCCGTCGCGGAAGCCGAAGACGTCCGGGAGATCTTCTGCCACGTCCGTCGCCAGCTCGATCGCGAGCCTTGGTCGGCGGACGCTCAGGCGGCAGGCTTCCTCGACGATGGACGCGATCGAGATCGACTCGCGCTTCGCACCGCGGGTGTGGGTGAACTTACGGACGCGCTCGACGATGGATCCGATGCGGTCGGCCCCCTCGAGCGCCTCGGCGAGCACCCCTCGCACCTCGGCGATCGTAGGGTCGTCCTTGTCGCTCGCTTCCGAGAGTACGTCGAGCACGTGGCTGAGGTTGGCGCGGACATAGGAGAGCGGGTTGTTGACTTCGTGCGTGATGCCTGCGGCCAGGCTCGCGATCGTCTGGGCGCGACGGCTCTCGCGTTGCACCTCTTCCAGGCGGCTGCGTACCGTGATGTCGCGCATGATGACGTAGAGGCCGGAGATCTGGCCGCCGGGATCGCGGACGCCGGATCCCCGCACTTCGAAGTGGAGCCCTTCGTAGTTCTCCACCTGGGTCTCGAAGCCCGTTGCAGAGCTGCACATCTGGACGACCGCCGCATTGAAGGCCGTCTCGTCGAAGTCGAAACGGTCGACGGCCTGGGCCGCGACGGCGCGGACGATGGGCTTGCCGACCAGTTCGGCGAGGGGTGCATGGACCATGCGCTCCGCGGCGGGGTTCATGTCGAGGATCACGCCCCGGGCATCTGCGACGATGACGCCGTCGCGCAGCTGCTCGATCACGTCCCGGCGTGCGATGGGCAGGGTGTCGAGCAGGCGGAAGCGCCAATCCGCGACGAAGAGCATGACCGTCGCCGCGCCGAGCAGCAGGGGTGTGAAGTCGTGGCCCGCTGCGGTCCATCCCAGCAGATGCGCGACGTTGCCGCTGAGCGGCAGGATCGACGCGACCGCGACGAGACCGCCTCGCCAGCGTGCGTCACCGGCCACCAGTCGCCACGACCACCCGACGTAGCGCACGGATGCGCCGAAGACGAGCAGATAGGCCCACGCTGCCCATGCCCAGAAGAGCGGGCCGGCCCAGTCGAGAGGGCCGGCGACGTTGATCATGCTGGGATCGCGCATGTACAGGTGGTGCCAGGGGTTGGTCGCCACGCAGACGAGGGCGAGCCCGGACGGGATCGCCAGCAGCCAGCTTGCACCGGAGGCGCGCAGGGACTCGGCGCGTCGGGTGAGGTGCAGCGCGAGCGCGTACCAGACGGGTGGCAACGCGAAGATGCCGACGAAGGACGCGCGCACCGCCAGGTTGGCAGCCGCCGGATCGCTCAGCGCCCGGCTCAGGGCGACGCCGCCGGACCACACGACGATGGATCCGATCAGTGCGAGGAAGAGCTGCCGGGCACGACCCGGTTGACCGAACACGAGTGTGTAGAGCGCCAGGGAGGACGCCAGCAGGATGGTGAAGCAGGCTTCGAAGAACTGCGGATGCACGCGAAGGTCCGGTGGGTTCGACCCCATGGATCGGCCCGCCCACAGGTCGAGTTGACCCGATTCCCGCGCGGTGCCGCCAGGCTGCGGCGGGCTACGCGGACAGCCTCGCGCGCGTCCCCGGTGCGGAGATCCGGAGCTGAAGGAAGTTTACCCACCAGGCGGATCGACCCGGTTCACGTGTCGGAATCGGGACTCGAGTCGTTCTCCGGGTAGAAGACAGGCGCTCGCTTCTCGAGGAACGCGCGGATGCCCTCCTGGTTCTCCTTCGTCCCGAAGGTGGCGACGACCGCTCGTCTTTCCGCCGCGATGCCTTCTTCGAGAGACAGGGCGCCGGACCCGACGATGGCGTCGAGCACGCCCGCGACCGCCCCGGACGGCTGGGCGGCAAGCTCGTGAGCGAGATCCCGGGCGCGGGCCTGCAGCTCGTCGTTTGGCCAGACTTCCTGCACGAGTCCGATCCGCAGGGCTTCGGGGCCGCTGATCTTCTTCGCCCGTAGGATCATGTCCAACGCGTGATCTCGGCCAACGCAGCGGGCGAGCCTCGCGCTTCCGCCCCAGGCGGGAACCGTGCCGAGATCCATTTCGGGCAGCCCGATCTGCGCACCGTCCTGCGCGGCGAGCCGGAAGTGACAGCCGAGGGGAAGCTCGAGCCCGCCCCCCAGACAGAAGCCGTAGAGCGTCGCGATCCAGGGCTTCGACATGCGTTCGATCTTCGAGATCACCCGCAGGCGTTGGTCGAGCACGCCTTCGAAGCTCCCCTTGCGCCGGGTCCCCTCGCCGAGCTGCTTGAGGTTCATCCCCACCGAGAAGTGCTCGTCCCCGGCGCCGCGGATCACGACGGCACCGACGCTCGCGTCGCGGGCGAGCTTCGGGACGAGCTCCTCGAGCTCGTCCATGAAGTCGAGGGTCATGCGGTTGTAGGGGGCGTCGTTGTTGATGAGGGTCACGACGCGACCTTCTCTTTCCGTGATCAGCGCGTCCGGCATGGAGCTTCCATCTTCACGATGCGTCCTTTGCGTCCTTGTCTACGGCCCCGAAGGCCGCCGCGTCTTCGATCAGGGCGACCATGCGGCGGAGCGTGTCCTTCTGCCCCGCAACGTCGCCGGGGCGGCCCACGGTGGCGCCGATGTTGAGCCGGCGGATCAGCTGGCGGGGAGGTCGCGCTGCGCTGCTGAGCGGAGGCATCACCGAAACCAGTGCCGTCGGGATTCCCGCCGACTCGAGACCTCGTGCGATCAGACTCACGGTCTGATGGCAGACGGGTCACGAGGGAACGAGGAGCGCCGCCTCCACGGAATCGGAACGAAATTTCTCCACGATGCGCGGGATCGTCTCCTCGACCAGGGGCGCGACGTTCGGAACCAGCCCCATCAGCACGATCGTGTCGTTCGCGACCGACCCGAGCTCGCCGTCGGCGACCATCTCCTTCAGTCGGTCGAGCGGCAGGTTCGCGTTGAAGTCCTCCTTCGCAAAGCGATGGTCGTAGCCGTGGTGGTCGATCCGGAACGTCGTGGGGTCGGCGTCGAGCCCAATTGCGTGAAAGTCCGGCGCGGAGTCGCCGAAGTCCGGCAAGCCCGAGAACCGCTCGTGCTGCCCCTCGATCGAGTAGCCCCCCGTCGTGATGAGACCGAAGCGCGCTTCCGACGCGGGCTTATCGAGCCGGACGAAGGGGTCGCCGGTGGTGGTGACCCAGGGGTAGCTCGCGAAGGCCTCCTTCGCCTTGCCGGCGCCGAACATCGGGATCGCCTCTGCCTTCCACGCGTCGAATTTCGGGACCCAGGTCGCGAGCCCGGCGGAATCGCTCATGGCGTGTTCTCCTTTCCCCTTCGAGTCTCTTGCGAGTTTCGCAAGAGGAGTTCCGGTCTGTCAGTTCGACCAGTAGATGTACTCGTCGTCCGGAGCGTCGGGCAGGCTCAGGTCCTTGTCGATATTGACAGAGAACGAGCCCTCGCTCGGCCAGCGGCTCGGCAGCTGTTCCGCGTTGTGGGCGGCGAGAGCTGCCTTCAGTTCGGCCAGCTTGTCCGGTCGTGCATTGGCGAGATCGACGCTCTCGGTTGGGTCGTTCTCGAGGTCGAAGAGCCACTCGCGGCCCGGTGGGTCGCTGACGTTGAGCTTCCAGCCGTCGACGAGGGCCGACTGCGAGGTGCCGCTGCGCCAGAAGAGCGTCCGGTGCGGGACGCCCTCGGCTTCGCCCGTGGCGTAGGGGACGAGGTCGACGCCATCCATCTTCCGGTCCGTCGGCAGGGCGGCGCCTGCGGCGGCCGCGGCGGTCGCGTACATGTCGAAGTGGTGGACCGGGTTCGTCAGCTCGACGCCCTTCGGAAGCCTCGCAGGCCAGCGCATCAGGTACGGCACATGGATCCCACCCTCGAAGAGGGTGATCTTCCAGCCGCGAAACGGCGCGTTCACCTCGGCGAGCCCGATGTAGCCCGCGCCGCCGTTGTCCGACGTGAACATCACCAGGGTGTTCTCTTCGAGGCCGTTGTCTCGAAGCGCCTGCAGGACCTGTCCGACGCCGCGGTCGAGGGCGCGGATCATGGCCGCGTAGACGCGCTCGCGGTGCAGCTCGATGTGACCGAGGGCCTCGTAGTCGGCGACGGTCGCCTGCAGCGGCGTGTGCGGTGCCCAGTGCGCCAGATAGAGGAAGAAGGGACGGTCCTTGTTGGCCTCGATGACCTTGACGGCCTCCTCGGTGTAGTAGTCCGTCAGGTAGCCGCGCGGCTCGAACAGGTCGCCCCCGTTGAAGGAGGCGGCGTAGTTCATCGCGGCC
The DNA here is from genome assembly GCA_029261855.1 of Deltaproteobacteria bacterium. Classification (GTDB taxonomy): domain Bacteria; phylum Myxococcota_A; class UBA9160; order UBA9160; family UBA4427; genus JAJDAN01. The sequence continues at coordinate 43,491 of JAJDAN010000084.1, read as the reverse complement.
CACAGGAAGCGGTCGATGGGATCGAAGTCCTGCTTGGCGTTCACGACCCCGGGGTCGTCTTCCGGCAGGTACAGGCCACTGGCCATGAGAAGACTCTCGTGGAAACCCTGGTCTTCGGCGGCCATGCCGTTGGTGCGTCCCACGTGCCACTTCCCGATGTGCACGTTGTGATAGCCGCGATCGGCGAGTAGCTCGGCGACGGTGATCTCGGACGCCGGCATCCCCATGTCGGCGTAGTCGAGACTACCCCCGCCGTTCTCATTCGGAGTCTCGTTCGGGATGGGCGGGCGCAGGCGCGTTCCGCCGGACGCGATGGCCCCGACGATGCGCTGCATGCCAGGGGGCGTCGGGGTGAACTCGAAGCCGAAGCGCGTTCCGTAACGCCCGGAAAGCAGGGCCGCCCGGGACGGCGCGCAGGTCCCGTTGGCCGCATAGCCGTTTGCGAACGAAACCCCGTCCGTGGCCAGCGAGTCGATGTTCGGGGTGGGAACGGTGCCCCCGGCCACGCCGCCGCCGCGGAAGCTGAGGTCGTTCCAGCCGAGGTCGTCAGCCAGGATCAGGACGATGTTCGGCGGGCGATCCGCGGGGGCCCGGCCTTCGGGGTCGATTCCCGTCTCCCAGACGACGGGCTGGTTGGGTCCCGCCGAGGTGCGAAGGTCCATCGCGAGGCCCACGACGAAGAGCATGACGCTGGCCGCGTTGAGCCAGACCAGCAGTCCGAGGGCGACGACCGCGAGCAACAGGCCGAGGCCCCACTTCGAGAATCTCGCTGACGACATGTTCCTCCCTGCGCTCGAACCGGCGTGCCCGCGTTTCGATGAGGCGGAGCATAGACCCGAAGCCCGGTCGCGGGGCGGCGGCGTCGCGGTGACGCCCCAAGGCGGTATGATCGGGATTCGTGTGGGCAGTGCTCGCATCCGGAGGACCCCTAGCGAGCATGAAAGCGCCCGAGAGCCTCGAGACCCTGCTGGATTACGGAATCATCCAGTCGGTGGTCCGGCCCCTGATGAGCGGCAAGGAAGCGCAGGTCTACGTAGTCGTCGCCGGTGGCGAGGAGTGCGTGGCGAAGGTCTACAAGGAGGCCCACCAGCGCACTTTCAAGCATCGCTCGGAATACACAGAGGGCCGGCGGACGCGCAATTCGCGCGACCAGCGTGCCATGGGCAAGCGCACGCAGCACGGTCGCAAGAAGGACGAAGACGCCTGGCGCAGCACCGAAGTCGACATGATCTATCGCCTCAGCGACGCGGGCGTACGGGTGCCGGCGCCCCGAAACTTCGTCGACGGTGTGCTCGTCATGGAGCTCATCAAGGACAGCCAGGGCAGGCCCGCACCGAGGCTCGGCGATCTGACCTTCTCGTCGGCGGAAGCGCGCGAGATCCACAGCCAGCTGTTGCGCGAGGTCGTCCGCATGTTGTGCGCCGGCGTCGTCCACGGCGACCTCTCGGACTTCAACGTGCTCATGAGCGCCGATGGCCCGGTGGTGATCGACTTCCCCCAGTCCGTGGATCCGGCCCACAACCCCTCCAGTCAGAAGCTGTTGCTGCGGGACGTCGACAACCTGAATCGTTTCCTGGCGCGCTTCGCCCCGGAAACTCCCGTGCGGCCCTATGGCCAGGAGATCTGGTCTCTCTTCCAGAAGAACCGTCTCGAGCCGGATACCGAGCTGAGCGGGGCCTTCCAGGCGCCCGTGGGCAAGACCGATACGGCGGAGGTGATGGCGTTGATCGAAGACGCCGGCCGCGACGAGCAGCTCCGTCGCGGCGGCCGCGACCTGGACGAAGACGACGACCTGGATGCTCCGGTGAGACCGGTATCGCCTCCTCCGTCCCCCTTCCGGAAGGTGGTCGAGGTCGCGAGCCCGGGCCCGGGTCGGCCCGGCGCCGGGCGTCGCGCGAGCAAGCCCGTGCGCGGCGAGCGTCGCGCGAGTCCGCCGGCCGGGAAGCCAGCTCCCGATCGGGCACCCCGCAGCGAAGCGGCTGCCGCCGATGGTGCAGCGAAGCCCAACGGTCCCCGCCGCCGGCGACGGAGCCGTCGCGGTCGCCCGCGTGCACAGGAAGGTGGCCAACCGAAGTCGGACGTCGCCCCGGTGCGGCAAGAGGGGAGGACAGCCGGATCCCGAGGCGGTGGCGAGGCTCGGCCTCAGACGCGGCCCCAGACACGGCCCCAGACACGGCCTGAGCCGCGACCGGAAGGCGGGGACCGGCGCCCGCGCAGGCGGCGCAGGCGGCCCCGCAAGGCGAGCGGGCCGAAGTGATCGCGCCCAGCGGATCTCGGGACGAAGACCCGACCGACGATGGCGCGGCGGATCGCGAAGAACGCCCGACGCGAACCGCGCGCACGCGCGCGGCGGCGGCGATCAACGAGCTGGGCCTGCATCTCAGCACACTCGAGCCGGACGAACTCGACCGGCTCGAGCTGCCGGAACAGCTGCGCCGGGAGATCGACGTCTGTCAGCAGTTGAAGGCCCGGGGCCGGGGGCGCCAGAATCGCCTGATCGGCCAGCTGCTGCGTGCGGAAGACCACGCCGCGATCCGGAAGCGCGTCGAAGGGTTGAAGAACATCCATCGCGATGTCGTGCGGCGCGACAAGCTGGCCGATCGCTGGCTGGCTCGGCTCGTCGAAGAGGGCGACGCCGGCGTCGAGGCCCTGATCGCCGCGCACCCGGACGCGGATCGTCAGCGTCTCCGCGCGTTGACTCGAGGTGCCCGCAAGGACGACGCGGACCCGCGGAAGTCGAAGCGCGCCCGACGCGAGCTGCTGCGCGCGATCCGGGCGCTGGACGTCTGAACACCTACGACGGTGTGGGGTCGTCGGTCGCTTCGGTTGTTGGGTCGTCCTTTCCGCTTTCCTCTCCCTGTCCTTCGCCCCGTCCTTCGCCCTGTCCTTCGGCCTTTGTCTCGCTCTCTGCTTCGATGGCGGGCTCGCTCTCGACCAGACGCACGTCCTGGGCGGCGGCGACCAGGGCGACGATCGGGAGCCGTTCGAGGACGACCTCGATCCCGAACTCGAAGGCGTCGGCCAGGCGCATGCCCTGTACCCGGAGAGGCATCAGGACCAGTGCCGCGTCGCCCGAACGCGAGATGACCTCGTCGAGGTCCGGCTCCGGCACGACCTCCGAGCTGGCGTCGATCCGGACCTCTTCGAGGCGGCGGGCCAGGGCGGTGCCCACGCGTTGGGCGGAATCGCCGTTTGCGGGTGCGAGCACGCGGATGGCGGCGTCTTCCCAGTCCGGCATCCGTGTCATGAGATGGGCCAGCAGCAGCTCGAGTCGCGACGACTCGTCGTCGAACCACCAGACGTCGATGCGTCGCGAAGCCGGCGGGATTTCGGCCAGCCGTTGCCAGGCTGCCTCGTCCGTGTCCAGGATCACGACGTGCTGCTTGAGGCGGACGGCGCCGGCGATCATGCGCCCGTACCAGAGATCCGCGGCGCGGCTCGTGTCGGCGCCGTCCGGAGCCATCCAGTTGAGCAGGATGGTGTTCGAGCGGATCGGGCCGACCCCCCACGCCTGGACCAGCGTGGTCATCGCCGAGCGCAGGTCCGGCGCACCGACGACCAGTGGGTAGATGTCGAGACTGTGCTCTTCGATCTCCTCGCGCAGCTCGGCCTCGATCTCCCGGCATCGCCGCAGGGTCTGCTCCGAGGTGCCTTCGCCTTCGACGAGGCTGGTGGCCGTGACCAGGCCCGAACCGCCCGTGATCCAGGAAGCGAAGCGGAGCACGCGTGCGCGGCGTTCCATCCCCTGGGTGAAGACGAGCACGTGGGGTTGCCAGTCGGACGGTCCGGCCGGCTCCGCCGCGATCTCGCGTAGTCCCAGCTTCACCCGTCGGAAGCGGTAGGCGCGTCGACTGTCGTGCCAGCGGACCGGGACGGCGTTGCGATTCACGTACTGGTAGATCGCGGCGATCAGCGCGGCGGCGACGATCCCGGTAACGGGGTCGATCGCGATCATGACGCCCGCGCACAGCAACGTGCCCGCCAGGCTCGCTCGCGCGTGGAAGAAGCGGAAGCGCGGACGGAACGACGGGCTGGCGCCAGTGGCCTCGACGTAGGTCGCGTAGTTGAGCAGGCCGTACGAGATCAGGAAGAACATCGACACGACGCCCGCGATCGCGTTGAGGTTGCCCGCGAAGATCGTCGCGAATGCGATCGCGCCGGTGAGCAGCACCGCGCGGCGGGGATTCGCGCCGTCGCCGTGACCGGCGGCGAAGAATCCCAGGCGCGGAAAGATGCGGTCCGCCGCCAGCGCCTGCAGGATCCGGGGCGCGCCCAGGAACGACGCGAGCGCCGAAGAGATCGTCGCCGCCAATACGCCTCCGTCGACGAGCCAGGAGATCGCAGCGGTCTCTTTGAGCGCGTTGGGGTCCGTCGCCAGGCTGGCCGCGGGAAGCGCAGCGCCGAGCAACAGAATCACGGCGGCGTAGACCACGGTCGAGAGCCCGACGGCGAGGAACGTACCGAGCGGAATGCTGCGAGCGGGATTCGCGAGGTCGCCCGACATGTTCACACCCTGGGTGAAGCCGGTGACCGCGGGAAAGAAGATCGCGAAGAGCACCCAGAACCCGAATGGAGACTCGCTGACGCGGAGGTTCGACTCGAGGGTCTGGGCGTCGAACGCCTGGGTGGCGCCGAAGAAGACCGAGGCGAGCGCGGCGCCGAGGATCGCCATGACCACATACTGGAAGCGGGTCGCGAGGTCGGCGCCCAGGTAGGCGACGGCCAGCAGCGCGACGGCCAGCACGCCCGCGATCGGCGCCGCCGCAGTCGCCGGCAGCTGGGGCATCAGATTGGTGATGCCTTCCGCGAAGCCCACGCAGTAGAAGCCGACGGAGATGGCCTGCGCGACGAACATGACGAGACCGATCGCGCCGCCGTAGGCGACACCGAGGCTGCGCGAGATCAGGAAATAGACGCCCCCGCCGCGAACCCGCCGGGTCGTCGAGATCGCGGACAGGGAGAGGCTCGTCAGCACGGAGACGGCGGTCGCCAACGCCAGGATCGCGAGCGCATCGAGCACGCCCCCGTGACCGACGACGAAGCCGATCCTCAGGAACAGGATCAGGCCAAGGATCGTGAGGATGCTCGGCGTGAAAACCCCGCCGAAGGTGCCGAGACTGCCTGCAGTGCGACTCACGGGATCTCCGATGCCTCTTGCCCCCTGCCTCTTGCGGCGGGGCGGGGCAGGGGCGCTGGTGGCCGGTAGCGTTCTCGATCCGCGCACGGAATACCACGATCGGCCTCGAACTTCCTCGGCGCGCACCGGCGTGCCGGGCCAACTCGCCGATCCCGTTCGGTTTGTCTCCTCGAGCACAGAATGTGAGAGACTTCCTTCCGGGTCGTGGGTTCGAGCCCGGGAAAGGAGTTCATCGTGCGTCCCTCATTGGCTGCAGCCGCATCCGCTCTCCTGCTCTGGCTGGGAACCGGCGTCGCCCTGTTCGAGGCTCACGCCCAGGACTACCTGCTCTTCGAGACCGGCCCCGTCCGTCCTCTGGCGCTCCGTGCCGACGGCAGCGCGCTGTTCGTCACGAACATCCCCGACAACCGGCTCGAGATCTTCGACGTCAGCGAGGCGGGGCTGGTGCCGGTCGCCTCCGTGCCCGTCGGCCTCGAGCCGTGTGCGGTCGCCATCGCGCCCGACGGCCTCGTCTGGGTCGTCAACCACATGTCCGACAGCATCAGCATCGTCGATGTGGATGCATCGCCACCCCGGGTCGTGCGGACGCTGCTCGTCGGAGACGAGCCGCGGGACATCGTCTTCGCGGGCGCCGGCGGCAGCCGGGCCTTCGTCTCCACTGCACACCGGGGCCAGCACCGGACGCATGCCTCGGTCGCAGGGGTTCCGGGTGCGGGCGATCCGCAGCTCACGACCCAGAGCGTGCCGCGCGCAGACGTCTGGGTCTTCGACTCGACGAATCTCGGGGGCGCGGTCGGCGGTCTTCCGCTCCGCATCCTTTCCTTCTTTGCGGACACGCCGCGGGCGCTGGCAGTCAGCCCGGACGGCAACACCGTCTACGTCGCGGCCTTCCATTCCGGCAACCAGACCACGACGATTCCCGAACGCACCGTGTGCGACGGCTTCACCCTGGCGGGGCCCTGCAACGCGCCGGGCTTCGGCGGCAACCCCGGCAATGTCGTGCCGGGGGGCTTGCCGGGTCCGTCGGACAATGCGGCGGGGGCCTCGGCTCCGGAGACCGGGCTGATCGTCCGCTTCGACCCCCAGTCCCTGGAATGGAACGACTCCCTCGGACGCGATTGGGCGCCCGCCATCCCCTTCGATCTGCCGGACCACGACGTGTTCGGCGTCGATGCCAACTCTCTCGACGATGACCCGGCGAGCCTCGAGATCTTCGACCATGCGGGCACGATCCTGTTCAACATGGTCGTGAATCCGACCAGCGGGAAGATCTTTGTGAGCAACACCGAGTCGCCGAACGAGGTGCGCTTCGAGGGGCCTGGCATCCACGGCGGCAGCACCGTGCAGGGGCACCTTTCCGAGACGCGGATCAGCGTACTGACCGCTGGGCCGTCGAACAGCGTCGAGCCGCGGCACCTGAACAAGCACCTCGACTACTCGCTGCTCCAGCAGGACCTCGATCCTCTCGCCAAGGCCCGTAGTCTGGCGACGCCGTTGCAGATGGTGATCGACAGCGCCGGCACGCTCTACGTCGCAGCCTTCGGTTCGGCCAAGATCGGCGTGTTCGGCGCCGATTCCATCGAGAACGACAGCTTCGACCCGACCGTCGACAGTGGGAACTACATCGGCACGGGAGGCGGGCCGGCGGGACTCGCCCTCGACGAGCCGCGCGACCGGATCTACGTGCTCGAGCGCTTCCAGAACGAGGTCGCGGTGATCGATCGGACGAGCACCGGATTGGTCCAGCGGGTGACGCTCAGCAACCCCGAGTCGCCGGACATCATCCTGGGTCGCAGCTTCCTCTACGACGCGCAGCTCACATCGGGGAACGGCGAGGCGTCCTGTTCGAGCTGCCACATCTTCGGCGACAACGACAATCTGGCGTGGGACCTGGGAAACCCCGATGACGTCGTGACGGTGAATCTGCAGCCGCCGCCCGCATCGCCTCCGGCGCTCTTCGAGATTCCGACCGGAGCCGACGATTTCCACCCGATGAAGGGCCCGATGACGACGCAGACCCTGCGCGGCATGAGCACCCACGGCGCTCTGCATTGGAGGGGAGATCGCGTGACCGGCATCCTGGGCATCGACGACTGCACCGAGCTCAGCGGCGCCGCCTGCGACGAGGATCGGGCCTTCCGGAACTTTGCCGTGGCCTTCGAAGGGCTCGTTGGCGCCCCGGACCCCATCGATCCGCTGGACATGCAGACCTTCTCGGACTTTGCGCTCCAGCTGATGCTGCCGCCGAATCCGAACCGCAACCTCGATAACTCGCTCACCACATCCCAGGCGGATGGAGAGACCGTCTTCAATACCGTGCTCGACGATGTCGACATCGACCCCGGTCCCGTCATCAACGACACCTTTACCTGTGAGCTGTGCCACAGGCAGTCGCCCGCAGAGGGCTTCTTCGGTACCGACGGCGGTCAGACGCCCGAGGGCTCGACCCAGAACATGAAGATCCCCCACCTCCGCAACCTGTATACGAAGGTCGGGATGTTCGGGATCTCCTTCGGCATCGTGGGCTTCAGCACCGGCGACCAGATCCGGGGCTACGGCTACCTCCATGACGGCACGGTGCCGACCCTGTTGAACTTCAACATGGGCTTCGACACGCTGACCCAGCCCCAGCGCGAGCAGATGGAAGACTTCATGCTCGTGTTCGATACGGACGTCGCGCCCGTCGTGGGCCAGCAGGTGACCCTCGACGCCGGCAACGCGGGGGTGGCCGGCCCCCGCATCGACCTGCTGATCGCGCGCGCGACCACACCGTTCGACTCGCTGGTGCTCGGAGGCGGCGCCAACGAATGCGACCTCGTCGTGAAGGGCAGCGTCGGGGGCGCGCTGCGAGGCTGGCGCTTCGACGGCGCGTTGTTCCAGGACGACGTGGGTGGATCCATCGACGATGCGAGCCTGCGGCTTCTCGCCGCTTCCGAAGGGCCGCTCACCTATACCTGCGCGCCGCCGGGTTCGGGCATCCGCATGGGTGTCAACGCCGACCGGGACAGCCACCTGGACGGGAACGACAACTGCGCCGGCGTCCCGAACGACGACCAGGCGGACCACGAGAGCGACGGCCTGGGAGACGTCTGCGACCCGGACGACGACAACGATCTGGCGCTCGATGTATACGAGACGAACACGGGGGTGTTCGTGTCCGCCATGGATACGGGTTCGGATCCTCTGGTGGCCGACACGGACGGCGACGGCTTCGACGATGGCATCGAGGTCGCCGTCGGAACAGATCCGAACGACAGCGGCTCCTTCCCGGGGCAGGTACCCGGCCTCGACGGCGCGGCTCGTGTCTTCCTGGCCGTGCTGCTGATCGGAACCGCCGTTGCCGCAATGGCGTGGCGAAGGAGGTCTCGCCATGCATAGACCGCCTGGCTCCGGGGTTGCGTTGGCGCTTGCGTCCCTGCTGGTCGCTGGAATCGTCCTCGTCTCGTACCTGGCGCTCCGCGACGAGGCGCCCGCAGGCCCCCTCGAGCAGACGGCGCGGGTCGTGCCGGTCCCCGGCGTCACCACGCCGCCGCCGATCCCGCCGGAGCACATGCCAGCGCCCTTCGCGGAGCGCGAGGTGCGCCGACCGGATCCGGACGCGGCACCGGTGTCGCAGCTCGCCGCGTTCTGCGCGGATGAGAACTGGATCCGCCTGTCCGAGTCCCCGCTTCGCCCGACACCCGCCGGGCAGCGAACTCTCGGAGTCGACGCGGCTGCCTGGCATCGGACCCTGAGCAGCACCCGCGCCGGACTCGCGAGCTGGATGTCGCAGTGCCAGGGTGGTGGCGGCACGGTCGAGATCGTCGCGAACTCGACCGGCGAGTGGCTGGCGACCTACGACCCGCGAGAAGGGCTGCGCGCGAGTCGCTGATCGCCTGTCTCGTTTCTGCCTCGTCGTTCTGCCTGGCCTCCGGCTAGGGATCAGCTAGCGCGTTCCTTCCACGCACGCGCGAGCGACACGAACTCTTCGCCGCTGGGCTGCTCGGCAAAGCACAGGGCGTCCTCGGGGATGCGAACCCACGGCTGGGCGCTGCGTGTCCAGATGTGCCCCGCCGGCTCGAGCCAGGATGTGTCGTCGAAGGTTCCGCCCTCGAGCATCATCAGCCCGGCGCCGCGTGAGTCTCCGCCCGCGGGGCCTCGGCAACGCGGGCAGCGAAGGCCGCTCTTCTCGCGACCGTCCGGGAGCGTGACGCCGCACGATTCGGGTGTCGCGCCGGTGAAGTCGACCTTGCTTCGCCGGACGATGACGGCGATCAGGCAGGTCGAGCCCGTCTCGGTCTGACAGTCCGTACAGTGGCACGCGTAGACGGTGACTGGGTCATCGCGCAACACGAAGCGGATGTCGCCGCAGATGCAGCCACCGGCCTGCGGAAGCGGGATCATGCCGGCAGCGTATCAGAACGAGCCGTCCGCCACCGTCGCGTGCGTTTTCGTAGGCGGTGCGATTCGAGTAGCCTTGCAGGGCTGCCGCACGCGCCGCGGTTGGAGGCCCCATGAGCGAAGCTCCCGACTCGAGCGAGACGCCTTCCCAGGGTCAAGCCGGCGTCGACCCCTACTCGATTCCCCTGGCCGAAATCGACGTCTCCGATTCCGAGCTCTTCGAGACCGATACGCTCTGGGGTTATTTCGAACGCCTGCGAAAGGAAGACCCGGTCCACTACCGGGCCGACAGCGAGTTCGGGCCGTTCTGGTCGGTGACCCGGTACGACGACATCGTGCACGTCGAGAAGAACCACGAGATCTTCTCGTCGGCGCACAGCATCGTGATCGGTGACCCGGACCCGGACTTCCCGCTCGAGGCGGGCTTCATCACCATGGACGGCCCCCGGCACGACGCCCACCGCAAGGTGGTGCAGCCGGTGGCCTCCCCGCGCAACCTCAAGGTGCTCGAGCCGTTGATCCGCGAGCGGGTCGGCGAGATCCTGGACGGCGTGCCGGTCGGCGAGACCTTCGATTGGGTCGACCGCGTGTCCATCGAGCTGACGACGGGCATGCTCGCGACGCTCTTCGACTTTCCCTACGAGCAGCGCCGCCGCCTCACCAGGTGGTCGGACATGGCGACGAGCGGTGCGAATACTGGCGCGCTGACGGGGATCACCGAAGAGCAGCGTCAGGCGTCGCTCATGGAATGCCTCGACTCTTTCACCGAGCTCTGGCAGGAGCGGCAGGGCGGGCCCCCGACCGAGCGTCTGGACTTCGTGACGGCGCTCGCCAACTCCGCCGCGACCCGGGATCTCGCGCCGATGGAGTATCTCGGGACCCTGGTGCTGTTGATCGTCGGCGGCAACGACACGACGCGCAACTCGATCTCGGGGGGTGTCGTGGCCCTGAACGAGTACCCGGACGAGTACCAGAAGTTGCGGGACGACCCGAGCCTGATCCCGAACATGGTGAGCGAGATCATCCGCTGGCAGACCCCCCTGGCCCACATGCGCAGAACGGCCACCCAGGACACCCTGCTCGGGGGCAAGCGGATCAAGCAGGGCGACAAGGTCGTCATGTGGTACGTGTCCGGAAACCGGGACGAGGAAGTCTTCGACCGGGGGAACGAGCTTCTCATCGACCGCAAGAACGCCAAGCAGCATCTGTCCTTCGGGCTGGGCGTGCACTTCTGTATGGGCAGCCGCCTGGCCGAGATGCAGCTGCGGGTCCTCTGGGAAGAAGTGCTCGCGCGCTACCGCGAGGTGGAAGTCGTCGGGGATCCGGTGCGGGTCCACTCGAACTTCGTGAAGGGCTATGCGCAGCTGCCGGTGCGCGTGCACCCCCGCTAGCCGGCCGAAGCCGTTCCGGCTTGCTGCGGGTGCGCGGCCTTCTGCCGCGCACGCTCCGAGCGCGTACTACAGGCCGAGTAGCGCGACGGCGTTCTCGCGCAGGAACTTCGGCCACACGGCGTCCCGGAACGGCACACCGGGCATGTCCCGCATGATGCGCTCCAGCGACAGGCCCATCGGGAAGTAGCCCGCGTAGAGCACCTTGTCGCTGCCCCGGGTGTTGGCGTAGTCGACGATCGCCTTCGGGTAGTACCGGGGAGCGAAGGCGCTGGTCGAGTAGTAGAGGTTCGGCCACTTGAGCATCAGCTTGACGGCCAGCTCTTCCCACGGCTCGGCACCGTGGCGCATGACGAACTTCAGGTCCGGGAAGAACCACATCACCTCGTCGATGCGTTCCACATGCTGACAGGCCATGGGGATGCGCGGCCCCGGGACGCCGACGCAGCAGAAGATCGGGACGTCGAGCTCGACGCACTTCGCGTAGACCGGGTAGAAGCGTTTGTCGTCGATGGGTACCTGGGGCACGCATCCAGCCGGGAACGCGCTGACGGCCTTGATGTCGAACTGCTCGTGCATGCGGACGATGTCGCGGATGTCCTCCATGCCCCGGTTCGGGTCGGTTCCGCAGGAAGCGAGGAAGCGGTCCGGATGCTCGCGCAGCGCCTGTTGCGCGACTTCGTCCGTGAGGGAAACACCGATCAGGGCCTGTTCGATGTTGTACTTGTCCATTTCCTGCAAGGTGAACTTGATGCGGTCGCCGAGACTCGAGAAGGTCGGCACGTCCTTGAACATGTACTCCACGGGGAAGTCGAAGCTCTCGAGGCTCTGGGCGTCGCGGAACAGGGGTCGCATGAAGTCGTAGCTGCGCTTTGCCTCTTCGCTCGGGATGCCGAGCATCAGGTCGATGATCGGTATGTCGGTCGGCATGGGCATGGAGGGCTCCTGGTTCTTCGAAGTCGAGGGACGCGCCGACTAGCGCGCCCGGACGCCGTCGAGGATGAAGCGAACGACGGCGTCGATGATCGCGGGAGTCACGGGGAAGTCGGGGTCGGCCGCATAGGCGCGGCGCGAATAGTCGGAGTTGAGCTGGCAGATGAGGTCCGCGGACGAAGCGACGTCGAGGTCGGCCCGGAACTCGCCCTGGGTGATCCCCCGTTCGAGGATCTCCGCGATCAGCGCGCGGTGCGCCTCCAGCCGCCCGGCGCTCGCCGAGGTGATGCGTTGCAGCTGCAGGCCGGGGTCGCTCGAGAGCAGCGCGGGTAGCAGGGGGTTCGTCGCGCAGAAGGAGACCGAGCGCCGGAACATCTGTTCGAGGGCAAGCGAGGGCCGGTCGCGTTCGTCCTCGCGCGGGACGAGGGCCCGCACCCAGTCGCGGACGACGTCCTTCAAGACGACTTCGAGCAGGTGGTCCTTGTTGCGGAAGAACTGATAGAGGAGGCCGTTCGAGACGCCGGCTTCCTCGGCGATGACCGCGACCGTCGCTCCGGCGTAGCCGTCTCGCCCGAAGCAGCGCCGCGCCGCGGCGAGGATGGCCTGCCGGCGGCGTTCGCTCTGCTCCTGCCGCCGGCCGGCGACGGGTCCTTCTTCCACGTGGGTTGCCTCGGTCACGGGCCGTCTTCAGATGGGCTGCACGAGCTGGCTGCCGTTGTCCCGCATGATCGCCTGGACCTCGGCGCTGCTGAAGCCGTCGAGGTCGTTCACGAAGTCCGTCGGGACCGCGAGACCCTCGGCGTGGGGGAAGTCGGACCCGAAGAGAATGCTCTCTGCACCGATCAGATCGCGCAGCCCGGCGATGTCGTCCTCGTAGTAGGGGGCGATCCAGACGTTGTCGCGAAGCTGATCGACCGGGTCCTTCTGGAAGGCCATGGGCATCTGGCCGTATGCCTTCTTCAGCCGACGGATCAGGTCCGGCGCCCAGGCACTGCCGCATTCGATGGTGGCGACCCGCACCCGCGGATGCCGCTCGAACACGCCGTGGCAGATCAGCGCGGCCAGGGTGTCGTGGATCGGCTCGGACGACAGGCAGCCCGTTAGCGAGTTGTACGCGAAGGCGCGGAACTCCCGGTCGCCACCCCACTGCTCGGCGATGCGGCGGTAGCCGGCGTCGCCCGAGTGGAAGGCGACGGGGATGCCGGCCTCGGCAACCCGGCTCCAGAAGCCGTCGAAGCGCGCATCGCCGGGAGAAGTGCTTGCGTCACCCCCCAGCGGAACGGGGCCCGGCACCATGGACAGCACCCGAGCGCCTGCGGCGATGAGCCGCTCGGCTTCCCGCTCGGCCCAGGCCGGGTCCATCAGCGAGATGTAGGGAGCCGCGTAGATGCGGTTCTGGTAGTGGAAGCCCCAGTCTTCTTCGAGCCACTTGTTGAAGCCCTCGAAGGCTGCGCACGCGGCCACCGGATCGTGTCGCAGGCTCTCCTGCATGCCGACACCGAGTGTCGGAAACAACATCGCACCGGCGATTCCCTGCTCGAGCATCTGCTTCACCCGGGCGTCGCGGTCGCGATAGGCCGGTGAGATCGGGTCGAGGCGACCGAACAGCTCGGCGACGCTCGCGCCCTTCGGGTTCCGGCCGCGAAAGAACTCGTCGAGGATGCCTGGTTGGGCGACCGGATCGAAGGTTGGGTTCGGGATGAAGCGGTTGACCTTGCCCGCGACCAGCAGCCGCTTGCGGCCGCCGATCTCGGCCCACTGCATGCAGCGCGATTGCATGCGCCGATCGACGTGCCGGGTGAACGCGTCCTCGGCCTCGTAGTAGTGGTGGTCTGCGTCGAAGGCCTCGAAGCCGAGGTCGGCCATGGATTGCTCCTTGTGGGTCTATCGGATGGATCGCGGATCGGGGGCCCCGATGTGAACGAGGGGGTGTAAACGAGAAGTCGAGTGTGAACGATCAAGCCTCGAAATTCAATGAATTATCGATAAAGGATATTCATACAAGTCCGTGCGCGGGATCACAAGTGGGCAGGGCACGCCTCACCGATGCCGGGAACGAGTCGCCAGTGGCTACTCGGCCCTGGAGGGGCCGAGAGGAGAGGGGAATGACACTTGCCAACGGGGCGCCGCGACCGCACGCTGCCGGGGTTCCGCGACCAGTCAGGAGAGCTCTGTCCGTGCCGGATCCCCCGCTCCAGCCGGCGGGTTTCCGGTCTTCGACCCGGGAGCCGGCCTCTTTGCCTGCCCAGGTGGCGACCGCAGCTGTGCGCAAGCTGCAGGTGATTCCCGAGCGCTACGCGCTTCGGGACAAGGACGGTGTTCGCTCCCTCTCCTGCGAGGAGGCGCCGCGCCTGCGCGTCATCATCGACCCGTCGATGTCGATCTCCCGGTCCGAGGCCATCTCCCTCGGCGAACGCGTCATCCTGTTGGACGGCGCGGGCAACTTCGGCCCGCTGATCGACAACGACCGGGACCTCTACAACCTCGATCACCACGCGGGTTGCGAGCGGCTGTTCACGCTGTCCACCTGTGAGCAGGCTCTACTGATGGTGCAGAGCGGCCTTGAGCTTTCCGAGGGGGACTGGACGCTCTACGCCAACGATCCGGACCTGGACACGGTGCTCGCGATCTGGTGCCTGTTGAATCACCGGCGGCTGCGCGAGCTGCGCCCGGAAGCGCGAGACGTCCTGCTGCCGCTGTTGCGTCTCGAGGGCGCCATCGACGCCAACGGTCACGATCTGGCCCTGCTCTGCGGTCTGCCGACGGCGCTGCTGGAACAGACGCAGCTCCGCATCGACGACCTGCTGGCGCGCGAACGCGGGCTGAAGCAGACGGGATCCTGGGGCAGCAAGAATGTCCACGCCTACACGATCGAGATGTTGCGGGCGGTCGACGCCCTCGTGTACCGAGGTGAGGACTTCGGGGACTACACCCGCATCGAAGAGATCTACGGCCATGTCGAAGTCGCGCCGCGGCGGGTGGCCGTGGCCTGCCGAGACCGTTCGGGCATCTATCAGGTCGAGCAGCATCTGAAGGCGCGTTGGGGGGATCAGCTCAGCCTCATCGCACTCGAGAACCAGCCCGGTCAGTACACGCTGCGGCGCGTGAACTCGGTCGCCGGGCCGCAGCTCGAGCCCGCGTACGACTTCCTCAACCGCATCGATGCGGCGGTGGACGGGCGGCCCGCGGGCAAGCGGTGGGGCGGCTCACGAGATATCGGCGGTTCGCCGCGGCCCCAGGGCACGGCACTGAGCGCCGAGGAGGTGCTCGAAACCCTGGCGCGCGCCTACCGCACCTCGACGCGTTGGTCGCGTGTGAGGCAGGTCGGCGCTTCCCTGCTGCTGGGCGCGTCGTTCCTCGTCTTCTGGCCGGTTGCGAGCGCGCTCGCCTCATGGGTGCCGCTGCCGACGCTCTCGCCCGGGTTGACGTCGGCTTTCCGCGTGGCGCTCGGCGCGGGAGTCGCCTTCGCGACGGGAGCGCTGCTGGTTCGCGTGGCGTCGAAGAAGCGGCCCTGGGTGTTTGGCTGGCGCCTGCCCGCCGACGGGGGTGGCTGGTGGCTGGCTCCGATCCTGCTGCTCGGCGCCTTGCCCGTCGCCGCCTGGGTCTTTCCGCGGCTGAGCGCGCAGGCGTCCGAGCTTCTGGCCGCACTCGCTGCGGGAGCTCTCGGGCTCGCCGCCATGGAGCTGTGGTTTCGCGGGCTCGTCCACGGTCTGCTGGTGGCGGACTACCCGGTACAGCGACCCCGCGGCGCCTGGCTGCTGTCCCGGGCCGCGTGTGTGTCTGCCGCCGGCTATGCGGTGGTCGCGACCGTGTTGCTGGACGGACTGACGCGCTGGACCCTGTCGCCCCTCGGCACCGGGCGGCTCGAGGGCATCGCGGTGATCGCCTGCGCGATGTTCATCGTGGGCCTCGCCCTGGCAGTCGTTCGCGAGCGTTCTCTCAGTCTCGTGCCCGGCATCCTGGCGCAGACCGCGGGTGTTCTGATCTCCGGCGCGCTGGCGTACGCGATCTCGTAGCCGCCCGCCCTCGGGCTGGCGATGTCGATCAGGCGGTTGGCAGCGAGGAGGTCGACCCGATTGCGCTCGGCTCTCCCTCGCGTGCCCTGCCTCGCGGCTCGAGGCGTCGCGCGACGAGTCCGGCCAGGATTGCCACCACCGCCATGCCTCCCCACACCCAGGCAAGGGGGACCTCCGTGGAAACGCCGCCGCGGTCCGCCGCTGAGAGGGCGGCACCACCGAGCCCGGTGGCCAGGCTGATGGCCACGGCGTCCGCGACGCCGAGGGCGGTGGAAGTGCTTCCCTCGGCGCCTTCCGGGGTATGGGCCATGGCGGTGGCCGTCGCCGTCACGTAGCCGAGGCCCATGCCCAGTCCGCTGAGGGTCCAGGCGGCGAAGGCGATTGCCGTCGGGGTGTCGGGGTGCAGAACCGCCGCCATCGCGCCGATCGCGACGAACACGCAGACGGCGCCAATCGTCCCGAGTGCGCGCATTCCGAAGCGCTGTACCCAGCTGGCCTGCAGATGTGCGCCGAGCGCCCAGCCGAGGGCAGCGCCCGTGAGAGCGAGGCCGGCGTGCATCGGAGACAGTCCGTGGATCTCGATCAGGGCCAGGGGAACGAACGCCTCGGCACCAAAGAACGCAAAGACGAGCAACATCTTGAGCGCGACGGCGGCCGGAAGGATCGGCCGTGCGAACGCGATGCCGACCGGGAGCGCCCGGCGCAATGCGGGTAGGGCGAGCGCGCAGCCGGCGAAGACCATGGCGACTTCGAGGAAGCCCGGGGGACGCGCGAGGCCGAAGAGCGCGACGCCGAGACCCGCGGCCAGGCGGATGCCGTCGATGAGCTCTTCGCGTCGGTTGCGTTCCGCCCCGCCCGGTCCGAGTCGCCGCATGGAGGGCAATCCGAGCACCAGCGCGAGTCCGGCCAGGGGCAGCAGCGCGGCGAACACGAGGCGCCAGGACGCGAAGGTGGAAAGCGCGCCGGCGGCGGCCGGCGCGATCAGCGCCGGCACGATCCAGGCCGACGCCTGCAGGGCGAGCACGCGTGGGCGTTCGTCGTCGTCGAAGCCGCGGTTGATGACCACGTACACCGTCGCCGACACGACTCCGCCTCCGAGACCCTGGAATGCGCGACCGAGGACCAGGATCTCCATGTTCGGGGCCAGGGCGCCCACGGCGAGTCCTGCCCCGAACACGACGAGTCCGAGCGCGAAGGGTATCGCCGGGCCGTGTCGCCCGGCCTCGCCGCCGCCGATTACGAGCCCGACCAGGCTCGCCAGCAGGTAGGAGAAGAAGACCGCGCCGTAGAGCGATCGCCCGCCGAGCTCGTCGACGATGACCGGCAGCATGGTGGTCACGGCGAGTTCGTCGAACGCGTGGAGCGTCACCGCCAGCAGGCTGCCTGCCAGGAGCGCCAGTCGGCCCGTGGAGAGCATGGGCCGCAGGCTAGACGGGGTTCGATATTAAGTCAACAAAATGCTTTCTAAATCATCAGGCCAAGATTCAGGCCGAGATTCAGGCCAAGGGGCTCCGCAATCCGGGTCTCGATTCGAGTCGCCGCCGGATGGCGGGCAGCAGCCCGATCGCGACCAGGGAGGCGCAGGCCGCGAACGCCAGGGCGCCCGGATAGCCCACCCTGGGCACGAGCTGGCCGGCGAGCGCCACGGACCAGACGTAACAGAGATTCACGGCACCCATGAACGCACTGAACTGGCTGCCGCCGATCCTGGGCTCGGTGAGGTCCATCATCAGGGCGTAGGTGGCCGCGGTGAGGACACCGAACAGGAAGTAGCCGAGGCCGAGCACGCCGAGGACCGCCGTGATGCCAAGGGTGTCGAGACCGGCGGCCAGTACCAGCGTGAGCCCGGCGACGGACGCGACGCCGATGCCGACCGCGCGGGTCCGCGCGACGCGGTCCGCGAGCAGTCCGCCCGCCAGGGATCCTCCGCCGAGGCCGACGACGCCGGCTGCCGCGAGGAAGCGCCCGACGCTCGCGGAGTCCATGCCCTGGTCGACGAGCATCGGGCCCGCGAGTCCCGCGACGGTCTCCATCGCTGCACCGGCGAGCGTCGCGAGGGCAAGACCCAGCAGCGTCATCGGACGTCGCAAGGCGTCGAGCAGCAGTCGTGCGGAGGCCAGGATGCGCCGGTGCGGTGAGACCGCGCCGGCGCCTTCGTCGGCGTGATCCCGGGCGCTGATCGACAACGCGGCCGATGCCACCAGCAGCGCCGCCAGCGTGAACACGACGGGAGCCGCGCCCACGCTCTTCTCGGCCCACAGGGCCAGGCCTCCGAACGCCACGCGTCCGAGCACCATGCCGAGCTGCATCCAGCCCGTGGCCGTACCGCGCTCGCTCAGGGGGAGGTGACGGACCGCGAGCGCGTCGATCGCCACGTCCTGGGTTGCCGCGAAGAACGCGTGCGCCAGCAGGAACGGGGTCAGCCAGGCCAGGTCCGCGGGCCCGATGTCCCGGGCCAGGGGCAGGAGCGTCAAGGCCATCGCGAGCTGTGCGCCGACGATCCACGGCCGCAGCCCGAATCGCTTCGATCGCAGCGCGTCGACGGCGGGCGCCCACACGAACTTGAAGGTCCAGGGGACCGTCAGCAAGGCGCCCAGGACCGCGATCTCTTCGACGGGGACGCCCGCGGCGCGCAGCTTGGTGGGAAGCGCAGTCCAGAGGTACCCGATCGGCGCCCCTTCGCACACGTAGAGCGCGGCGAGAAGAAGCCGCCGCCCCAGCGGGCTCGAGAGCGGATCGAAGCTCATGTCACGCGAACGACCTCGATGGGTACACGCGCTTCGAGGTTGTACAGGTCGGTCCGCCGGTCTCGCAGCAACCGGACCGTCCCCGCCTGGCGCACCTGTTCGAGAGCGCCGAGGTCGAGGTCCGTGATGACCACGGTCTCCGACTGGGGCTCGGCGGTCGCCGCCACCGCGTCGGTGGGGAAGGGGAAGTCGCTCGGGGTCAGGATCGCAGCCTGGGCGTAATTGAGCAGGAAGTTCTCGACCTGGGGCAGGTTGCCGACGTTCCCCGACATGGCGACGTAGATCATGTTCTCGACGGCGCGCGCTTGAGCGCAGTAGCGCACGCGCATGTAGCCCCGACGTTCGTCGGTGCTGAACGGTACCAGCACGAGCTCGACGCCGGACAGGGTGAGCAGCCGCGTCAGCTCCGGGAACTCGATGTCGTAGCAGATGACGATCGCGATCCGGCCCAGTGGGGTGTCGAAGACCTGCAGACCGTCGCCGGGAACGATGCCGTACGCCTCCCGTTCAGTCGGGGTGACGTGGAGCTTGTCCTGGGTGTAGACGTTGCCCGATGGCGTGAACAGGTGTCCGACGTTGCGGATGCCTGTCGGGCTGCGAACCGGGTGGGAGCCAGCCGCGATCATGAGGCCGGACCGCCGGGCGGCTCCGCGAAAGAGCTCCACGTAGCGCGGGGTCTGGTCCGCCAGCCAGGCGATCGAGTCGCGATCGTTGGTGTCCTTGGGCAGGGTCGCGAAGAGCTCGGCGGTGAAGAGCTCGGGCAACAGCAGCAGGTGGCAGTCGTACTGCTCGGCCGCCGACACGAAGAACTCGACCTGCTGCTCGAATTCGGCCCAGTCCGCGATGTTCCGCATCCGGTACTGCGCGGCGCAGATCCGCACCTTGCGGACCGGGCTGCGCAGGGGCGCCGCTGCGATGCGGCGACGGGCCGCCCGGTAGGTGGGGTTCTCCATCTCGATGTAGGTGGCGTAGTCGAGGCTCTGCTCGTCGCGCACGTAGCCCATGTGGACGCCGCGTACGCTGTAGCCGGCCTTCAGGTGGGCGTTGAGTGCGGGGTCCTTGAGCTCGCCGGCGATCACCTGGTCGACGTACTCCTCGGCGGTCATCCGGCCCGAGTACGCGCGGTAGCCCGGGATGCGCCCCCCGGCGACGAGACGCCGCAGGTTGAAGCGGGTCAGGATGCGCTTGCGCGCGTCGTAGAGCAGTCCCGCGATGCCGCGGCCTCGGTGTTCGGGATGCACCCCGATGTCGGCACCGTAGAGCGTGTCGCCGCTGGGGTCGTGGGAGCTGAAGGTGCCGTTGCCCGTGATCTCCGCATAGGAGAACCAGGGCGACTCGTCGTCCAGGGTCACGATCAGTGAGGTGGCGTAGCCGACGACCTCCCCGCGCAGGATCGCGACCACCTGGCCTTCCGGGAAGACCTCCAGCTGCATCGCCAGCTGGCGCTCGTCGCAGAGACCCGCGTCGCTGAACGACGCATAGGCGGCTCGCTGACAGGCGTAGATTCCCGGCACGTCCGCCGCCTGGGCGCGGCGAACCCGGGGCTTGGGCTGCGGGCCGCCCTTGTCCGTCGACTTGTCCTGCTTCTCGTTCTGGCCCTTGCCCCGGGTCGTGGCGCGAGCCGTCACCGGATCGCGGGGACACGCGCCGGCAGCGCGTCCGGCAGGGAATCGAAGCGGTGCTCGGACACGGACAGCACCAGCGCCGGGTTCCGGAAGGCACGCGCGACCTTCTGCTTGGACTTGACCCAGGGCCAGAGCAGCTGCTCGACATGCCCTGCGGCATGCGACGCCAGGCGGACCTGCTCGTCGAGCCCCGGTGTCAGGGCCTCCCACTCCGCGGGGGTCGAGCTGACCACTCCCCGGCAGTTCGGGGCCCCACAGGCGCATTCGAAGCGCTGGTCGAGATTGAGGAGCGCGTAGTCGTTCGTGATCTGCTCGCCCGCGGCGATGTCGCGGATGGCCAGGTCGAAGTCCCAGCCCGTGCTGATCGAGTTGGCGTCGCACGAATGGTTCATGAAGCGCCCGATGTCCCAGCACAGGATCCGCTCGCCATGCCCGTTGAGGTAGGCGTAGCGGTCGATCAGCGGCCGGTAGAGCCGGCCGAGACTTCGCAGCCGGCTTGCGTCGACCCGCTGGTCGAGCGCGTCGAGGGCCCAGGTGATGGTCCCGCGTGGCAGGGGGCGGGTCGCGAAGACCCCGAGGCCGATCTGGGGATCGACCTCTCGCAGCTCGGTGTGTGGATGGATCAAGTGTGGTTCTGCCTCGAGGCGCGCACTCGCAAGCTCGTTCCGCCGGCGTTCCCAGGGCGGGGAGCGGAGGAGTCCGACCCGTCAGTGGCTCGCCGGTCAACCGACAACGTGTGCGCCAGCCGGACGTCCATTCATGCAGCGCAGCTAATAGATCCCGACCCCCTGCTTGGCAAGGGCAAAATGACGCAGCGCCCGGTGGTCGGGGCCAGCTGGCGTCCTACACCGCCCGGGAGCGCAATCGCCAGGCCGCCCCGGCCAGGAGCGCCAGCGCCAGCAGGCCACGGCCGGGGAGACCGGCCAGGGGGACCGCCGGGACTCGCGCGAGGAACGGTCCGGTGACTTCGAAGGTGGTTCCCGGGCTGCGTTGCGAGCTGAAGTAGAGGCGCTGGCCGTCCGGACTGAGCGCGACGCCGGTGACCTCGGTGTTCGCACTCGTGTCGATCTGTACGAAGGGCTGGACCTGGCCCGCGGCCGTCAGCGCGACGATCTGGAGATCGCCCCGGTCCTCGGCCACATAGACGTCGCCGCCCGGTGCCGCGAAGACGCCGTCGGCGTCGCCGAGTTCCGGGTCGGCTGAGGTCGTCGGGTCGTACAGGATCTCGATCTCGTCGTAGGCCGCATCGAGGCGCCAGACGCGCGAGTCGGTCGTCGTGGCGAAGTACACGAACCCGTCTGCAAACCAGCATCCCTCGCCGCGCTGGAAGGCCGTCGAGCCCGGGACCTGAAAGCGAGTCGCCCGTTCTTCGACGGGCAGATGATTCGCGTTCTGCACGCCGCCTCCCGCGGGCTCGGCATTTGGCAGGGACAGCCAGCGGACCGCTCGCCGCTGGCCGGGGACGATGTCTCCCATCTGGTCCGGATCGAGGATCTCGGCCACTTCGAGGGCTCCGCTCGAGAGATCTGCGTACTGGTCCGGCGTGAAGCGATACAGGCGGCCGTCGGACTTGTCCTCGGTCAGGTAGAGCTGCCGGGTGTCTGCGTCCACGGCGGCCGCCTCGTGGCGGAAGCTGCCGAGCGCGGCCCGTAGCTGCCCTGAGGATCCCGGGTCGAGTGGACTACACTCGTAGACCTGACCGTCGTCCAACTCTTCGCAGGAAAGCCAGGTGCCCCAGGAAGTCGGGCCGCCCGCGCAGTTCTGCGACGTGCCCGACAGGATCGAATAGGCGTCCCGGTCCGAAGCGGATGGCGCCCACCCCTCCGGACGCGACCTCGCTGTTGGACACATAGACCCAGCCGCCATCCGGTGCAGAGAAGGTCGCGCCGCCGTCGGGCTCTGGATGCCAGCTGTGCGTGGTCGTGCCCACCGCGAGACCCGTGACGGCGACGACCCGCGAGGAGAACCCCGGCGGCAACCTGAGGCCGTTCCCGTCGGCAGGCTGCAGCGGGCCGAACGCGTCGGCGCCTCCGAGAGCGTTCGCCGGAGGAGCGGCAACCGCCTGTCCGAACAGCGAGAGCGCGACGGCAGCGCCGGTCTGCGCGCCACCTCGCAAGAAACCCCTGCGCGAGAGTCCGGGTTCCCCCGTGCGTGCGTTGCGCCGGTTCATGCGGGTCCCTTCCACGGTTCTGCTGAGGCGGGGTGCCACGCAAGTCTATGTTGCGCCCGGCGCTCCGCCATCGAAGGCGGCTTCCGGCCCGCTCCTGCCGCGCGTAGCGGGGCGGGGTATATATCGACTAACAGCATGGCGGCCGGGCTCGATTCCGGTTCGGCCGTTCATCGTGTCACTTTGACTCAGTGCCTCGCGGCTTCTGTACCGCGATGCCCTATGTCGGCTGAATGGCACTCGCGTCGCCTTCGATTCGTGCGGAAATGGTGGTTTCGATTCTTGCACTTCACCCGTGCGGCGCGACCATTCACGGTTCACTGTGCAAAGCGATCGAGGTGTCTAGAAATGGTGAACGGGTTTGGGTCTTGTTGTGTCGCGTCACTTGCTTCGATATTCGTCGCGGTCGCCGTGTTCCCCGGAGCGGCAAGTGCGCAACAGACCTCGGTCGAAGGCTGTGTCGGCTGCCACGCGCTGGGCGAGCAGGCACAGGTCGGCATGATCTCGACGCCGGCAGACCTGCACCACATCGACCTCGATTCGGATGGGCCCGAGACGCCTTCGACCTATCGCCAGCTGAACATCTCGATCAGTTCGGTCGACGTCACGGGCAGCTCGGCCATCATCGACTTCTCGGTCGCGGACGAGAACGGCGCGGCCGTCGCCAACATCTTCGATACGGACGGCCGCCTGGTCATTGCGAAGCTCGACCCCGGTGTGGTTCCCGGGGTGCCTGCCACTTCTGGCGATCCCACGCAGTGGCAGCGCCTCGTGCAGGAGGACTTCGACGATGGTGGGAGCTTCCAGTATCTCGGCGGTCCTGACTATCGCCTGGTGACGCTCTTCGATCCCAGTTTGGTTCCGATCGCGACGGGCGAGACGTTGCGGGCGGCCATTCAGCTGTCTGCGTCCGATATCCCGGCCGGGAACGGCTGGTGTGACTTTGATGCCGACCTCGTGTCTCCGAACGACTGCGTGAGCGGTACTGCGCTGACCCGGGACATCGTACAGACTGCGACTTGTAACGGCTGCCACGGGGTGACCAGCGATACGAAGCTGGCCTTCCACCGCGACGGGGGACGCACCGAGGTCGAGTATTGCGTCGTCTGCCACAACCCGGACCGAAATCCGGAGACCGGCTTCACGACCCTCGTCCACAAAATCCACTACGGATCGCAGCTCACCCAGGAGTGGTTGGGCGGTGACTTCGACAACGTGACCTTCACGAAGGACATCGACAACTGCACCTCGTGCCACGAGCAGGGCGGGTTCGATCAGTTCAACTGGAAGACCGAGCCCAATCGCGAGGCGTGCGGGTCCTGCCACGACGACGTCAACTTCGATACGGGGCTGAACCACAGCGACGGCGGGCAGCAGCCGAACAATCGCTTCTGCTCGAACTGCCATCCGTCGGACGGCCCGATCACCGACAGCACCTTCCCGGTCTCGGCCGTTCACCAGGGCGTTGCCCGGGCGCAGGAGGGCGCACAGTACCGCGGCGCCGGAAACGGCATCGCGATCGAGAGCGCCACCTTCGATCGCGTCGCGGAGACCCTGACGGTCGACTTCTCGGTAACACGTGCCGGCCAGAAGATGAGCCTGCAGACGGATCCGCGCTGGGCCAACGGCGCGCGGCTCGGGCTGGACGTGGCCTGGAGCACCGACGACTACACCAACGAGGGCAGCGACAGCACCCCCGCGCCCGCACAGCCCATCGGGCGCAACCTCCTCGATGTGGGAGGTGCGGTCAGCGATCTCGGCAATGGCAGCTACCGGACCGTTGTCGATGTATCCACCTTCGGATTCGACGGCGTCGGAGTCGGCATCGAAGGACACCCCCAGGCAGATCTGCTGGGGATGGGGCAGTACAGCGCGATCCCGGTCAAGAGCGCCGTCCGCTTCGTGAGTTTCGAGCCCCGCGTCCCGCTGCGGCCGCGCCGTCAGGTGATCGACATCGCCAAATGCAACGCCTGCCACGATTCGGGGGGCGCTGGCATCTCCCTGCACGGAACGAACCGCACCGGCGAGATGCAGGTCTGCGTGATGTGTCACAACCCGAACGCGACGGACATCCGGCGCAGGCCCCTGGACCCGGGCACGACTCCCGATGGCAAGGTCGAGGAATCCGTGGACATGAAGCGCATGATCCACATGATCCACATGGGCGGCGACCTGGAAGAGCCGCTCGTGGTCTACGGCTTCGGGGGGTCGGTACACGACTACGCGGGCGTGGAGTTCATCGGCAACAACAAGAACTGCCTGACCTGCCACCGCCCCGGGACCTACAGCACCGACGACGCCTGGACGACCCTGCCTTCCACCATCGACAGTGGTGCCGACGTGACGGACCCGGCGGACGATCTCAACATCTCGCCCGTCACCGCCGTCTGCTCCTCGTGCCACGACAGCGACCGGGCGAAGGACCACATGAGGGCGAACGGAGGCAGCTTCGGCGCCTTCGACCTCGACATCCTGATTCCGGCACCCGAACCCGGAGGATTGCAGCTATCGCTGGCGGCCCTCTGTACGATGGGCCTGCTCGCACGTCGGCGACTGCGCCGGTATGGTCGGCGCTGACTCGAGCTCGGGGCGCGAATGACGGAAGGCGAGGCCTCCGACGAGGTCGAGAGGCGGCGCGTGCGACGTTTCTCGGCTCTCGTGGCATGCGCGCTACTGGCCGGTCTACTCGCTTGCGTGGGCCACTGGGCGCGACCCGAACCCGAAGGCAGGCATCGGACCGACCCCGTCTCCGGGGCCGGTTCGGAAGTCGGCGCGGCGGCCTGCTACGACTGTCACGACTCGTTCGCGGGGCACTTCGTCGCGAGTGACGCTCACGCCGATTGCGAGTCCTGCCACGGTCCGGCAGAGCTGCATGCCTATACCGCCAAAGCCTCGGACATCCGCTATCCGAGCAGTCGCGACTGCGCGGACTGTCACCAGATCGGCGGCCGGGAGCTACTGGGCTGGACGCGGTCGGTGCACGAGCGGTCCAACGTGATCTGCAGCGATTGCCACGACACCCACAACCGGCAGCTGTGGCATCTACGCCAGGTGAGCCCGGTGCGGGCGGCGCTTCTGCCACACGCGAGCGAGGTCACGCGCATGTGTGCGGGCTGCCATCCGGAGGTCACCGCACAGCTCGGGCTTCCCTCGCACCACCCGCTGGCAGAGGGGATGCTCGACTGCACCGACTGTCACGGCGCGCACGAGACCCGCCGGGAGACCCTCGGCGCCCTGACCCAACGCTGCGTGGCATGCCATCAGGACGTCGCTGGGCCCTTCATCTACGAGCATGCGCCCGTCACCGAGGACTGCGGCTACTGCCACGTTCCTCACGGAGCCAGTGCGGACGATCTGCTGGAAGCCAGCCAGCCGGCGGTCTGTATTTCCTGCCACACGCTTCCGATCGCGGGTGCCGTCCATCAGCCGTACGCCTTCACGACGGCCTGTACCGACTGCCACAGCGCGGTCCACGGCTCGTTCTCGGACCACAACCTGAGGAAGTGAACGCCCCAAGCATGCGCCTCGTTGCCACAGGTCTCGCAATCGTGCTTCTCGCATGGGCTCCGTCCGGCCTGGCCGATTCGGAAACGGACACGACCTTGCGAGTCGGCTGGTCGGCGACCCTCATCGGCGAGGTCGATATCATCCCGTCGCCCGAGAACGACGACCACGTGGGCGGCTGGTTCGACCAGTACGACTTCACGCCGAACAAGGGCAGCGCCTTTCCCTTCGAGCTGGGCGTTCGCGACGGGCGGCTCGACCTGTTCCGCGGCGACCGCGAGACGGCCGTGTTCCAATCTCGCCTCTGGAGCCCGACCTCGAACCTGGGCGTGTCGGGCTCACAGATCGACGATCCCTTCTTCAACCAGCGCGTCGAGGCCTTGACGCGACTGCAGGGCATCGACCTCGACCTCTCGTACCGCAGGATCCGGACAGAGCAGCTTCGGACCTTCCCGAACACCGAGGGCCCGGGGCTGATCTTCGAGGACGAGAGCGGCGCGAACGACCGCTTCTACCGCGATCGAACCGGCTTCGAGGTCGAGGCCCGGCTTCGACCCTACGAAGTCCTGGACGACGAATCGACGCTGCCCGGAAGTTGGCTCCAGCCCGAGCTGTCCTTGCGGGGAGGCTACGACGACCGCGGCGGCAAGAAGCAGCTCGTCTTCCATCGCGGCCCCACGAACCAGTGGCTGGGCCGCGCCGAATCGCAAGACCGATCCGTCGCCGACGTCGGGGGAGGGCTGCTCTTCGCACCGGACGGTCTGCTGACCTTGACCGCCGATTTCGATCACCAACGCTTCCGCACGGACGGCCCGATCCTCACCGAGGCCGACCTCGGGTACCCACCGCCCCAGGCCACGCGCACCATCGACTTCGTGCCGGAGACGGACCGCAACACCGTCAGCTTCCGGTTCAACAGCAGACTCTTTGGCCGCGCGGTGATCGAAGGCGGATTCCAGTACAGCGAGCTCGAGCAGGTAGGCCAGTACACCCCGGACCAGCGCAGCGCGGGGCTCGAGGGCAACGAGGTCCGCTACTACGCGGCCAACGCGGCCGTCGACGTCGAGCTGGTCGACGACCTCTCGTTCAACGGCTTCGTCAAGTACGACCGGCGCGAGCATCACATCGATCGCAGCACGCCGCTGTTCAACGACGCGACCCAGGTCTATCCATTCCTGGACCACTGGCAGCGCTTCCTTGCCGGCGGCGAGCTCGAGCTGCGCTTCCTGGGCGTCAATCGGGGGGGAGTCGGGCTGAGATACGAGGACGTCACGCGCGACCTCGAGTTCTCGCCCTTCGGCGTGCGTCGCATCCTGCGCGAGAACGCCCAGATCGACGACGACAGCCGCATCGTCACCCTGTACGGACGCACCTCCGTGCGCCCCTTCCGGCGCTTCCGGGTCGATGCCGAGCTCGGCTACCGCTGGGCGCCGGAGACCGGATACGCGACCGAGCTCGACGACAACCTCTACGGCGAGATCCGGGCGTCGTACGTCTTCGCCTGGACGCGGCCCGCCACGCTATCGGGCTACCTGCGCGGGGCGACTGGCAAGAACGAGGACTTCACGATGGTCTCCGGTCAGGGTCCGGTGCCCGACGGTGCGCGGCTTCCGCGGTCCTACGAGGCATCGAACTTCGTGGCTGGCCTGACGGCGAGCGTCTCGCCCATCGAACGCCTGAGCGTGTCCACGTCGTTCTTCTATAGCCGGGCCGATCAGGACGCCACGCTCGATCTCTCGCCCCTGCAGCGCTACTTCCAGGACATCGCGTTCCTGGACTTCACCCGCGACGGCAAGAGCCGCTACGAGAACAAGCAGACCAGCGTGGTGCTCGGTCTCCATTACCAGCTCGACCCGCGGACAGACGGGTCACTCAGCTATTCCTTCACACGCGCGGAAGCGGACTACAGCGGCTCGGACGCGACGGCCTTCCTGGACCTGGTCTCCGACAACCACAAGATCGATTCCGACACCCAGGCCGTTTCGCTCGAGGTCGGGCGCTGGGTCGTCGATGGGCTGCGGGTCCTGGCCGGCTACCGCTACCAGAACTACAAGAATCACGCCTCGCTCCCGCCGGAGAGCATTGCCAGCGTCGTCGCGCCCTTCGACCCATCGACGCACCAGCACACGCTCACGCTGGGTGTCACGCTCAACAGCGACTTCTTCGCGCGCTGACAGCGTACCGGGTTCAGGGCCTCGCCGAGGCGGCTTCCATCGCCTCCTTCTTGCGCAGCTCCTCGAGAGGCCTGATGGGGTGGGACAGCTCCTGGTGGCAGCGGATGCACTGCGTTCCCTTGCGGGCCGCGATTTCGTGGTAGCGGCGCGCCTTCTCGGATTCCTTGGCGAGTACTTCCGGGGACTGGGCGTGGCAATCGATGCAGCGGGTCGAGCTCAGCGGTCCATGGGGGTTGTGGCAGCTTGCGCAGGTGAGTCGACCGTCGTTGGTGAACTTCATCCCTTTCATCTCGAGCTTCTTGCCGACCGCATGACTGAAACCTGCCAGGTCTTTGCCGCGCATCAGGGTGGCGTGGCAACCGTCGACGCTGCACCCCTTGCTCACCGTCGCCTCGGACGGGACGATCTTCTTGGGATCATGGATGCTGTGGCAATTGCTGCAGAGGATCCTCTCGAAGCCGTGCGCGCTCGCCTTCCAGTTCGCTCGATCGCCCTTGGAGTGGCATTCCAGACAGGCCTGGTTCTGCACCTCGGGCTGCGCCTTGGACTCCTTGCCGAAGTGCAGGTTCCCGACCTGCATCGGGTACTTCATGTGGACCGCGCTGGGTCCGTGACAGCTCTGGCATTCCTTCTGTGCCGCGGGCGTATTCGGGTCCTCGACCTTCGCATGCGCGGTCTTGAGGATGCCCAGCACATGCTCGTTGCCGTGGCAGTCGATGCAGGCCTTCGCCCCTTCGCCCGCGAAGCCTGGCTGCGCGAGGCCGGAGCCGGGGTGGAGGCCCAGCAGTCCTGCCGCGAGCCACGCTACTGCTCGCCTCCGCGTTCGGGTGATGTGCGCAGCCTCTCGCATCAGAGATCGATCCCCTCGAGCTGTTCGTCCTCCAGGATGCCCGGGGGTAGGTCGTGGGCGAGGCCCTTGTGGCAGTCGATGCAGGTCTTGCCCCGGGAGAGCGCCTCCGAGTGGTAGTTTCGCGCCTTCAGGCTCTGTAGCTCGAGATCCCAGGAAGCCGTGTCGTGGCAGTTCCGGCATTCTTGCGAGTCGCGCGCGTTCATGAACGCCCAGGTCTTCTTGGCCATCCACAGGCGGTGCTCGTCATATTTCTCGGGCGTGTCGATGGTGCCGAGCAGGTGGTGGTAGACTTCGCCTGCGGCCCTGAACTTCCGCATCATCTTCGGGACGAATTCCTTGGGGACGTGGCAGTCGCCGCAGCCGGCAACCTTGCCCGACGCGTTGGTGTGATGGGGCGTGCCGACGAATTCCTCGAGCGCGTTGTCGCGAAGCTCGTGACAGGACACGCAGAACGCGTCCGTGTTGGTGGCGTGCATCGTAGCGTCGAAGGCGGTCATGCCGAATGCGCCGAAGATCAACCCGACGAGAACGAGAACGCCCGCGGCGATTCGTCGGCTGGGGGTGGTCAACGTCCTGAACGTGGCGCGAATGAACGACACCCTCTGGACTCCTCCGGCAGACCCTCGCAGCGAGGGTCGCGCGCGGCGAAACGCTAGCCCATCGGATAGTGGGTCGTATGACAAGCCGGTGCACCAATAGTCGACACTGGCGTGGCGCGATGCCACGACGCAGTCGCAGCGGACGCGTGCCTTTCTCTGGCATCGACTCCCTCGACACTACTGTGCGCAGCCTGCGCGGTTGGTATGCTTTTTCGGGGAATCCGGAGGCCGCAGGCACATCGCAGAACCACCGGCGGGTGCGCTATGGCGCTTCGGTCCTGAGAGGTTTTCCGATTGGCACCCGGGAATTCTCTGTGGTGAGGCTGCCCGGTGCGGTAGCGGGAGACTCCGAATGGGAGTCCGTCTCAGCCTGCGCGGAAGCATTCAAGGCGTCGGGTTCCGGCCCTGGGTCTTGCGGGTCGCGCGCGAGTTCGATGTGCGCGGCACGGTCGCGAACACCCCCGACGGCGTTCGCATCGATGCGTTCGGTACGACTCCCGCGCTCGCTTCCTTCCAGTCGCGGGTCACGCAGCCGGCCCTCGCAGGCTGCCTCGTGGATGCCGTCGAGTCACGTCCGCTCGATGCAGCGATCTTGCCCCGCGCTTTCGAGATCGTCGAAAGTCTCGGTCGCTCGCGGGAGCGCGGTTCCGCCGAT
This sequence comes from Deltaproteobacteria bacterium, assembly GCA_029261855.1. Lineage (GTDB taxonomy): Bacteria > Myxococcota_A > UBA9160 > UBA9160 > UBA4427 > JAJDAN01. Next base: position 13,316 of record JAJDAN010000084.1, on the reverse strand, counting down.
CTCGCGCTCGCACCGGACCTGCGCTGCTGCAGCGATTGTCTCGCCGAGCTGAAGGATCCTTCTTCGCGGCGATATCGCTATCCGTTCGTCACCTGCGCGGCGTGCGGACCGCGCTACACGCTGGCATACGATCTGCCATGGGACCGGGTGCGAACTGCAATGGTCCACTTCCCGCTGTGTAACGACTGCGCAGACGAGTATGGGGACCCGGACGATCGACGCTTCCATGCGGAGGCGATCTCGTGTCCGGTCTGCGGTCCGGCCCTGTACTGCCTGTCGGCCAAGGGAGTCGTCGCGACGGGAAACGAGGCGTCCCTGGCGCAGGCCCTCGAAGTCCTGCGCCGCGGGGAAATCGTCGCGGTCCAGGGGGTCGGCGGCTTCCACCTCGCCTGCGACGCGGCTTGTGACGAGGTGTTGCAGCGTCTGCGCGCGCGCAAGAGGCGACCTCGTCGACCGTTGGCCGTCCTGGTCGGCTCGCTCGCCGACGCCGAGAAGTGCGCGGTGATCGACGCTGCCGAAGCTCGGCTGCTGGCGTCCGACGCGCGCCCGATCGTGTTGTTGCGACGGCGGACCGACGCGAACCTCTCGTCTTCGTTGGCGCCGGGTAGCTCGAGGCTCGGCCTGATGCTCGCCTATACGCCGCTGCACGCCCTGCTGGTCGAGGGTTTCGGCGGACCGCTGGTGATGACCTCGGCGAACCGGGCGCAGGAGCCGATCGTCTACCGCCCGGACGAAGCGGGGTCGATGCTCACCGGCGTGGCGGATGCCGTGCTCGTGAGCGATCGCGAGATCATCGCTCCCTGTGACGATTCGGTCCTGACCTCCGCGCGCAGCGGGCCGATCGTGCTGCGCCGGTCTCGTGGCTACGTCCCGCGCCCGATCCGCTTGGCGGGTCCCTTGCGACACAGCGTGCTCGCGTTCGGTGGCCAGTGGAACAACACGGTCTGCGTGGCAAGCGGCGACCGGGCCTGGCCGAGCGCGCATGTGGGTGACGTCGAATCCCCCGACAGCGTCGCGCGCCTCGCAGAGACGGTCGAGCGCTGGCTGTCCTGGCTCGACATCGAGCCGACGGTCGTCGCCCACGACCTGCACCCGGGCTACGAGAGCACGCGGCTCGCCCTGGACTGGTCCCAGGGTCGTAGCATCGGCGTCCAGCACCACCACGCGCACATGGCGGCGGTCCTCGGCGAGCACGGCGTGCGCGGGCCGGCGCTGGGTCTCGTATGGGACGGCACGGGCGCCGGAACCGACGGCTCGGCCTGGGGCGGCGAGCTTCTGGAGGGCGATGCCGCCGCGGTCCGGCGACTGGCGACCTTCCGGCCGATTCCGCTCGCGGGTGGTGAACGGGCGATCCGCGAGCCCTGGCGGCTGACCTTCGCGTTGTTGCGGGACGCGTTCGACGGGAGCCCGCCAGCCGCCGCCATGGCGCGCTTTCTCGATGTGCCGGAAGACCAGCTGGACCGCGCCGCCGCGCTGCTCGAGCGGCCGGAGCTGTGTGTCCCGGCGCACGGGGTCGGGCGCTACTTCGACGCTATCGGCGCGCTGCTGCTGCGGCAGCCGACCATCAGCTACTCGGGCGAGCTGGCCCAGGGCCTCAACTTCTTCGCGACGGGTCGGCCGGCGCGCCCGTACCCCTTCGTGCTGGAGACGGCGTCGTCTCCCTGGCAGATCGATCTGCGCCCCGCGGTCCGCGCCTTGGTTCGTGACCTGCTGAGCGGCGAGCCGCCGGAAGGCCTGGCGGATCGCTTCCACGCCACGCTCGCGGCAGCCGGTGAGGCGAGCGTGCGCGAGGGCTTCGAGGTGGCACTGGACCGGTCGGGCGAGGCGTCGGGAGGCCGTGCGCGGGTGGTGCTGGCGGGAGGGTGCTTCGGGAACTCGATCCTCGTCGATGCTCTCGAGAGTCGGCTCGGCGAGGACTTCGACGTGCTTCGCGCGCTTCGACTGCCGCCGGGAGACGGAGGCCTTGCCTTCGGGCAGGCATTGGTGGCCGACGCGCAGTCGGCGCAAGGGGAGGGCTGACCGTGTGCCTTGGCGTGCCGGGTCGCGTGCTGGAGATCGACGGGCTCACCGCGAGGGTCGAGTTCTTTGGGATCGAGCGTGAAGTCCGCCTCGACATCGTCGACGAGCCAGTCGCCGAGGGCGACTACGTGCTCAACCACGTCGGCTTCGCCATCCGCAGGATTCCCGAAGAGGAGGTGGCGGAGACGCTCGCCCTCTACGACCAGATCCTGGCCGAGCTCGATCGGGAAGACCTGATGGCCCAGGACGTGCGCAGTGAGATGGGCCTGGCTGGCCAGCGATCCGAAGGAGAGGCGTCCGATGGCTGAGCCTGCCGAGGCGCTCGCTCCGCAGCGCTCCCCTCTCGAGTTCCGCGATCCCGAACGGGGCAGGGCGCTGATCGACGCGATCGCCCGCTGGACGGAGGATCGCGTCGACGACCCGGTGTCGATCATGCACGTGTGCGGCAGTCACGAGCAGGCGATCGCGCGATTCGGTCTGCGCAGCGTGTTGCCGCCGGGGCTGCGCGTCATCACCGGGCCGGGCTGCCCGGTCTGCGTGACCGATGCACCCGAGATCGACGAGGCGGTAGCGCTCGCCGGAAGCGGCGTTCGGATCCTCACCTACGGAGACATGCTACGCGTGCCCGGGTCCTATGGGTCTCTCGACGATGCGCGGGGCGAAGGCGCGCGGGTCGAGGTCGTGTACAGCATCTCGAAGGCGGTGGAGCGCGCTGCCGAACGCCCCGACGAAGAGGTCGTGTTCTTCGCCACGGGCTTCGAGACCACCGCTGTGGCGACCGCCGCCGTACTGCTCCGCGACCTGCCGGCGAACTTCTCGGTGCTGTCCGCACACAAGTACATCCCTCCGGTGATGGAGATCGTCGCCGAGATGCCGGAGACCCGCGTCGAGGGATTCCTGGCGGCGGGTCATGCCGCGAGCATCACGGGCTGGGGTGTCTTCGAGCCGTTCGTCAGACGGCACGCGGTGCCGGTCACAGTCGGGGGCTTCGAGCCGCTCGATCTGCTGGCGGGTCTGGCGCGACTCACCGAGCGCATCCGCCGCGACGAGCCGGTGGTGGACAACTGCTTCCCGCGCATGGTGACGCGCGAGGGGAACCGCCGCGCCCAGGAGCAGCTCTGGGCGGTGTTCGAGCCGGCGGGCGGGGTGTGGCGCGGGATCGCGCGCGTGCCGAACGGCAATCTCCGACTGCGCGATGAGTTCGCGCGCTACGACGCGCGTCTGCGCTTCGCCGCAGAGATCGATGGCGGGCGGGTGTCGTCGAGTGTCGGCCGGCAGGCGGACGAGTGTCGCTGCGGAGACATCATGGCGGGGATCTCGACGCCGCGAGATTGCCGCCTCTACGGCAGCCCGTGCACGCCGGCGACCCCGATCGGTGCCTGCATGGTGTCGGCAGAAGGGACCTGCCGCATCTGGACCGAGTACGGCGAGCACCCGGTTCTGGAGAGGGCGGCGCGATGACTCGCGACGACCGGATCGGGCTGCGGCACGGCGCAGGCGGTCCCGCGATGCGCGAGCTGGTTCAGAGCGTCTTCGCGAGAAACGCGGGCGACGCCGGCGGAGACAGCCTCGGTCTCGCCCAGCTCGACGACGGCGCCGCCGTCCGCGTCGGTGAGCGTTGGCTCGTCTACACCACCGATGCACATGTCGTGAAGCCGATCTTCTTCCGGGGCGGGGACATCGGTCGACTCGCCGTCTCGGGCACCGTCAACGATCTGGCGATGATGGGCGCGACCGAGCCCCTGGGACTGGCGTGCGCGATCGTGCTCGAGGAGGGCTTCGAGCGCACGGCGCTGCTTCGCATCCAGGATTCGATCGAGCGCGCGTGCGCGGAAGCCGGCACGGCGATCCATACGGGTGACACCAAGGTCATGGGGCGCGGCGAGGTCGACGGCATCGTGATCACGACCACCGGCTTCGGCTTCGCGGACCGGATCGTGCGCGACGATGGACTGCGACCGGGCGACGAGATCCTGGTGACGGGGACCCTCGGCGATCACGGCTTCGCCGTCCTGGCCGAGCGTCACGATCTCGCGCTTCACGGCGAGCTGCGTTCGGACGTGGCGCCGCTCAACGGTCTGGTGGCTAGGGCGCTCGCCGCAGGCGGAGAGACCGTCGTGGCCATGAAGGACCCGACCCGGGGTGGCGTCGCGGGGGCGCTCTGCGAGATGGCCGCGAAGAGCGGGGTCGGTGTACTGCTCGACGAGGTGTCGCTCCCGGTCCGTCGCGCGGTTCGCGCCGCTTCGGAGCTGCTCGGCATCGACGTCCTGCATGTCGCGAACGAGGGGAAGGCGCTGCTGGGCGTCCGGCCGCAGGAGGCGAAGCGGGTGCTCGAGGCCCTGCGCGCGCATCCACTGGGCCGCGATGCATGCCGGATCGGCCGCTGCAGCGACGAGCTTCCGGGGCGGGTGGTGTTGGACACGGGCTTCGGGCGGCGGCTGGTAGCCGAATCGGACGGCGAGCTGCTGCCGCGGATCTGCTGAGGGAATGGGTCCCGCCGGGGAGGGGGAGAAGACATCGATGAGCGAGAGCGCGGTTCGGATCGAGCGAATGGGTGCGGTGGGCGTGATCGTCCTCGATCGTCCCGACCGCTTCAATTCTCTCGACGTCCGCACGGCCCAGGATCTGCGCCGGGCGGGTCTCGCGATGGCGCGCGACGAGAAGATCCGCTGCGTCGTGCTGCGCGGACGCCTAGAAGTCTTCTGCAGCGGGGTCGATCTCAAGTACGTGCGGGAGGGGGGCCGTGACGAAGACCTCGGCTATCTGGTTCCCGGACGCGATCGGGCGTCGGGGCCGCGCAGCGCGGGGTCCATCTTCAAGCAGGTCCTCGAGTACGTGAACTCGACGATCTCGGAGATCCGTCGCGCCCCGAAGCCGTTCATCGCGGGTGTCGAGGGCGTGGCGGCCGCAGGTGGTCTGGGCCTGGCCCTGTGCTGCGACCTCGTCGTCGCCTCGGAGCAGGCCAGCTTCGAGTGGGCGTACGGGAAGACGGGGCTGTCCGGGGCCGAGAGCGCGACCTTCCTGTTGCCGCGCCTGATCGGCCTGCGCGGGGCGCTCGATCTCGCGCTGTTGAGTCCGCGGCTGGACGCGCGGGAGGCCGAACGGCGCGGCCTGGTCAGCTGCGTATTGGCGCGCGACGAGTTCGACGCCGAGCTGCGCTCCCTCGCCGAGCGCCTGGCTGCCGGGCCGACCGCGGCACTCGCGCGTCAGAAGCGCCTGCTCAACCGCGCCGCCGGTATGGACGCCCTCGACGCCCACCTCGACGCCGAGGTCGAGGCGCTGGTGGCGAGCGCCGACTCGGAAGACTTCGAACGCGGGCTCGCTCGCTTCTTCGACGACCCGCCCGCAAGGAGGAGGTCCTGACGCCGATGCATGAGTACTCGATCGCCTCTTCCCTGCTCCGGATGGCCGAGGAGCAGGCGGCGAAGCACGCCGCCGCGCGCGTGCTGGGTCTGCAGCTGCGGATCGGCGAACTCGCCGGGGTCGAGGTGGGGCTGCTCGAGACCGCCTGGTCCCTGGTGCGCGAGCGTAGCTGTTGTGACGGCGTCGACCTCGCGATCACGTTCACGCCCGCGCGCTGGGAGTGCAGTGGCTGTGGGGCTTCCATCGCGCAGGGGAGTCTGCTCGCGTGTGTCACGTGCGGCGGCAAGGCGCAACTGGTTTCCGGTGACGAGCTCGTGCTCGACCGGATCGAGATGGAGGTGGTGTAGATGTGTGACGTCTGTGGATGTGGCGATCCGGCGATCGTGTCGGAAGACCTGCATGCAAAGATCCTGAGCGACAACGACCGCGTGGCGGATCACAACCGCGATCATTTTCGAAGCCACGGCATGCTCACCATCAACCTGATGGGATCTCCCGGTGCGGGGAAGACCGCGCTCATCGAGGCGACGAAGCGCATGTTGCCGGACCTGCGGCTGGCGGCCGTCAGCGGGGACCTGGCCACTGATCACGATTCGGCGCGGCTCGAAGCAGCAGGGGTGCCCGCGCGTACGATCACCACCGGTACGGCCTGCCATCTGGATGCATCGATGGTCCACCACGCGCTCCATCACTGGGACGGACCTGCGAGCGACCTCTTCTTCATCGAGAACGTCGGCAATCTCGTCTGCCCGGCGATCTACGACCTGGGGCAAGCCGCCAACGTGGTGGCACTGTCGGTCACCGAGGGGCCGGACAAGCCGCTCAAGTACCCGGTGATGTTCCGGGCGGCAGATCTCGTCGTCCTGACCAAGAGCGACCTGTTGCCGCATCTGCAGGACGTCGATCCCGCGCAGATCCGCGACGCCCTGGCGCGGGTGATGCCCGAGCCGCGGATGCTGGTCGTCTCGGCGACCACGGGAGAGGGACTTGCCGGCTGGGCGGATTGGCTGCGGGCACTCCGCGCGAACGCGAAGCCGGCCGCGCCGACAGGATCGGTGGGCAGCGAACACGAACACCATCACGATCACGATCACGCCACTTTCGACTGAGCTTCTGATCGAGGAGAGGAGGATTGGGCATGGACAAGAGAACGGCCGAGCAAGACTGGTTCGAGCGTGAGCTCGAGCGTCGCGGTGTCTCGCGGCGCGACTTCCTGGGCTTCTGCGGGACGATGGCAACCGCGTTGGCGCTACCACCGCTGTTCGGAAGCCGCATCGCACGGGCCGTCGAGACGGCGCCCAAGCCCACCCTGGTGTGGCTCGAGTTCCAGGACTGTGCGGGCAACACCGAGTCGTTTCTGCGCGCGTCGCGACCCACGGTGGCCGACATCATCCTGGACACGTTGTCGATCGACTACCACGAGACGATCATGGCCGCTGCCGGCCACCAGGCCGAGCAGAATCTGAGCGACGCCATCACCCGCGACCACGGCGCCTACATCGCGGTGATCGAGGGTTCGATCCCGACCGGTGCCGGGGGCGCCTACTGCACGATCGGTGGGCGCAGCGCGCTCGACATCGCGCGGGAGGTCTGTGAGGGCGCGGCGGCGACGGTCGCCATCGGCACCTGCGCGTCCTTCGGCGGGCTTCCGGCAGCCGCCCCCAACCCCACCGGGGCGCTCAGCGTCGCGGACGCGGTCCCGGGCCTGGAGAACCTCATCAACATGCCGGCGTGCCCGGCCAACGGCGAGAACCTGGCCGCGTTGATCGTCTACTACGTGACCTTCGGCCGGCTCCCGGAGCTCGACGGGCTGCGGCGCCCGCTCTACGCCTACGGAAAGCTGATCCACGACGCGTGCGAGAAGCGGGCCCACTACGACGCGGGGCAGTACGCCGAGGCCTGGGGGGACGATGGCCATCGCAAGGGCTACTGCCTCTACAAGATGGGCTGCAAGGGGCCCGTCACCCACCAGAACTGCCCGAACGTCGGCTGGAACGAGAACACCAACTGGCCCGTGGGCTGCGGGCATCCCTGCATCGGCTGCGCCGAGCCGAGCTTCTGGGACCGGATGACGCCCTTCTACCGGCATCTGCCGGAGATCCCCGGGCTGGGTCCCCACACCAGTCTCGACAAGGTGGGACTGGGCGTGACCGTGGGCGTCGGTGCGGCGTTCGCGACCCACACCGCGCTCCACGTCGCCCGCAAGAACGCCGAGCGCAAACGAAACGCAGTCAAGCCCGAAGAGGGAGACGAGGAATGACTCGCATCGTCGTCGATCCGGTGACACGCATCGAGGGACACCTGCGCATCGAGGCCGTGGTCGAGGACGGCGTCGTCAAGGATGCCTGGTCCTCGAGCACGATGTTTCGCGGCATCGAGATCATCCTGAAGGGCCGCGACCCACGCGACGCCTGGGCCTTTGCCCAGCGCATCTGCGGCGTCTGCACGACAGTGCATGCGATCACGTCGATCCGAGCCGTCGAGGACGCCATCGGGGCGACACCGCCGCCGAACGCCGAGCTCGTCCGCAAGCTCGTGATGTCGGCGCAGCTCGTGCAGGACCACGTGATCCACTTCTACCACCTGCACGCGCTGGACTGGGTGGACATCGTCTCGGCGATCTCGGCCGATCCGGCGAAGACCTCGGCGCTGGCCCAGTCGATCTCCGACTGGCCGAAGACGAGCCCGCGCTACTTCGCGGGCGTGAAGGACCGTCTTCAGAGCCTCGCCAATTCCGGGCGTCTCGGTCCCTTCGCCAACGCCTACTGGGGGCATCCGGCCTACCGGCTGCCGCCGGAGGCGAACCTGATGGCGGTCGCCCACTATCTGGAGGCCCTGGACTGGCAGCGCGAGTTCATCAAGATCCACGCGATCCTCGGTGGCAAGAACCCGCATCCCCAGAGCTTCCTGGTCGGCGGAATGGCGGTCCCCATCGACCCGAACGAGCAGGCGTCGCTCAACGTCGGCTCCCTCGAGCAGGTGCGCATGCTGATCCGGGGCGCGCAGGCGGTGGTGTCACAGGTCTACATCCCGGACGTGCTCGCGATCGCACCGTCGTATCTCGACTGGGCGTCTCTTGGCGCGACCAACGGTCACTACATGGCCTATGGCGAGTATCACGAGACGGCGGACCCGGCGTCGCCGCGGATCATGCCCCGCGGCGTGATTCGCAACGGTGACCTGGGAAAGCTCGAGCCGCTCGATGCGTCGAAGATCCACGAGTACGTGACGCATTCCTGGTACGACTATGAAGGAGGAGACGACGTCGGGCTGCATCCCTCCGAGGGACAGACCTCGCCGAACTACACCGGTCCAGAGCCCCCGTACGAGTTCCTGAATGTCGAGGGCAAGTACAGCTGGTTGAAGGCTCCGCGCTACGACGGGCAGCCCATGGAGGTCGGTCCCCTGGCGCGCACCCTGGTCGCCTACGCAGCCGGGCGGCCCGAAGCAAAGGGTCTGGTCGACTACGTCCTCGGCGCGCTCGGCGCAGGTCCGGCGGCGCTGCACTCCACCCTTGGGCGCATCGCCGCGCGCGCCATCGAGACACAGATCATGGTGGACAAGATGGAGGGCTGGGTGGACGAGCTGCTCGTCAACATGGGCGCGGGAGACCTGCGAATCTGCGACAACGACAAGTGGGATCCCTCGACCTGGCCGGAAGACTGCACCGGGGCCGGCTTCCACGAGGCCCCGCGCGGTGCGCTCGGCCACTGGGTCCACATCCGCAAGGGAGAGATCGCCAACTATCAGTGCGTGGTGCCGAGCACCTGGAACGCGGGGCCCCGCGACGCGGACCAGGAGCGCGGGCCCTACGAGCAGGCCGTGATCGGCACGCCGATCGCCGACCCGGAGCAACCGCTCGAGATCCTGCGCACGATCCACTCCTTCGACCCGTGCATGGCGTGCGGGGTGCACGTCGTCGACGGTCGCGGCCGCACCCTGGCGGAGGTCAAGATCCAATGAGTGCGACGACTGACAGTGCGACCAACAACCATGGGCATCTCGACCGGGTGTACGTGTGGGAGTGGCCGGTGCGCCTCTTTCACTGGTCGATCGCGGCTTCGGTGGTGGTGCTGGCGGTCACCGGCATCTACATCGGGAATCCGTTCCTGCCGGTGACGGGCGAGGCAACGCGGCACTTCGTGATGGGGACGATGAAGTCCATCCACTTCATCGCCGCGATGGTCTTCCTGCTCTCGGTGCTGAGCCGCGTCCTGTGGATGTTCGCGGGGAACCCCTATGCGCGTTGGCATCAGTTCGTCCCCGTGAGTGCACGGCGGCTGAAGGGCATCTGGGAGACGGCCGCGTTCTATCTATTCCTGAAGAAGGACTCGCCGGCCTTCGTGGGGCACAATCCGCTCGCCGGGCTGGTCTATTGCGTCGTCTACGGGCTCTGCTTCGTGATGATCGCGACGGGCCTCGCGATGGCTTCGGCCAGCGCTCACGTCGATTCGATGCTGTCGTCGTTCCAGTTCCTGATCCCTCTCTGCGGCGGGCTGCAGATGGCCCACTTCCTCCATCACATCGGCATGTGGCTGATCATCGGCTTCGTCGCGCATCACGTCTGGAGCGCCTTCCTCGTCGGCACGGTGGAACGTTCGTCGCTGATCGATTCGATCTTCAGCGGCTACAAGGTGCTCACCCCGGATATCGCGCACCGCGCGCGGAAGCACATCGAGGAGGACCGATGAGCGAGGAGGGGGCTCGCCCCGTCCTGGTGCTCGGCCTGGGCAACCTGCTGTGCGCGGACGACGGCCTGGGAATCGTGGCCCTGGAGGTGATCCGTCGCCGCTTCGAAGCGTCCGAGGATGTCTCGTTCGTCGATGGCGGGACGCTCGGACTGGCGCTGCTGCCGACCCTGGAGTCGGCGCGTCGCGTCTGGATCCTCGATGCCGTGGCGGCGGACGCGCCGCCGGGAACCCTCGTCTCGTTGGCCGGGGAGGACGTCGAGCCGGCTCTCCGCGAACGTCTCTCGCCGCATCAGATTGGCGTTGCCGATCTGCTCGACGCCATGCACTGGCGAGATACCTGGCCGAAACAGGTTCGCGTGCTCGGCCTGGTGCCCGAGAGCTTCGCGCTCGGCATCGGCTTGTCGCCGCGGGTGGCCGCGGGGCTCGAGAGCCTGGTGGCCGCGGTGGCGCGGGAACTCGCGGCTTCCGGATACCGTCTTCGAACTCGCACCGGAGATCTGAAGGATGCGGTGGCTCACGCGGGGGATCCTGCTGCTCGCATTCTCGGCCTGTGACGCGGGCGAGCCGGCGGTTGTCGCCGTCTCCCCTGCTGCGGCCAGAGCCCTCTACGTCGAGAGCTGCGCCATCTGCCACGGAGACCGAGGCGATGGTCAGGGCCCGCGTCGCCGCAGCCTCTTCCGCAAACCTCCGGATTTCACGCGGCAGGCCTGGCGGCAGGACAAGTCGCTCGAAGAGCTGCGATCGCTGATCCGCGAGGGCCGGCCCGGTAGCGACATGCCGGCCTGGAAGAGCCTCGACGACGCCGAGATCGCCGGCCTGGCGGTTTACGTCTACGAGATCGGCGGAGGGGCCGGAGGCAGGTCCGAGTGAGCGCCGCATCGGGCCCAAGCCGCGGTCTGCCACCCCTGTGTCGTTGCCGGTCTCCCCAAGATCACGTCTTGGAACTGACACCTAGGAGGGCTCGGGAGGCCTGGGCGGTCCGCCAAAGGCCGTGGCCAGCGGGTTCGCGGTGAGCCCGTGGGCCAGGACGCTGAGCACGACAGTGGCGACGACTGTCGCGACCAGGGTAGCGCTGCCGGGAACATTCGCGTCGACGACGATCACCAGGAAGACGACGCTCGCCAGCCCCCGTGGCCCGAACCAACCCAGGAACAACTTTTCGTTGGTGCGGACACCGAGTCCGATCACGCTGAGGAAGACCGGCAGCATGCGGTTGACGGTCAGGCTCAGGACCGCGTATGCCCACACCCGCCAGTCGAGCACCGCCCCGGCATAGTGGCCGACCAACGCAGCGCCGAAGATCACCCAGGTGACGAGCGACAGTGCCTCACCGGACCCCAAGGCTCCTTCGAGGACGGCATGCTTGTGCTCCCGCGTGAGCGCGCCGAAGGTGAGGCCTCCCGCGAAGCAGGCGATGAAGCCGCTGCCGCCCGTGAGTTGGGCGAGCCCGAAGCTCGCAAGGGCGAGCGCGACGACGGGAATCCCCGTCCAGGGTTCGGCGATCCAGCCGCGGCGACCCGCCGTTCTGAGCACCCAGCTCGCGCCTGCCGCGAGGGCTACGCCGATGACCAGGCCGATCCCGATTTCCTCCGCCACGAGGCGCAGCGCCAGGGTCATGGGCGCGCCGGCCCGTTCGTCGTCGACCGCGAGTGCGAGAAAGGTGAACAGGATGGGCACGCAGATGCCGTCGTTGAGGCCGCTCTCGACGTTCAGCGACTCCCGCACCGTGGCCGGCACCACCGGGTTCGTGACCACCGCCTTGCCGAGTGCGGCGTCCGTGGGTGCGAGCATCGTGGCCAGGATCGCGATCTCGAAGATACCGAGATGCGGGAACAGCAGCGCCGCAGCAGCGGCGCCCAGCGCGATCGTTCCGGGTAGGCCGACGAGCAACAAACGCCGCGGAAGCTTCAGGGTCCGTCTCAGCACCGCGAGGTTCGCGTTCGACGCGTCGGTGAAGAGGACGAGCGCCAGGGTCAGCTCGGCGATGGTGCGAACACCCTCGCTGCCGACGGACAGGTCCAGCCAGCCCAGGCCCAATGGCCCGGCGACGACGCCGAAGGCGAGATAGACGACAGCGCCGTTGACGACACCCCGCGCCAGCCGGGTCGCGATCACGCTGTACGCAAACGCGAAGACGGACAGTACGACGAGAGCCTCGTACACGTTCAGGCGGCCGTATCGGCCTTCTCGGCCGGATCGAAGGTCTCCCCGTACGGGAAGTCCGAACCCAGCCGCGCCAGCTCTTCCCGGGCGCGGCGGTCGATCTCGACCTGCTGCGGGGCGGACAGCAGCTCGTCGCTCGCGCCCGTCTTGCCGCTGCGGATCATGACCGTCGGGGCGCCCTTGCTGGCGAACGGAGAGCGCGGAGGCGCGAACTGCGACTCGTTCGCCTTCATGTAGGGAAAGCTCGCGCGCTCGACGACCCGGGCCAGCTCCGCGTCTTCGAGGGTTACGCCCATCCGGGTGGCCACCAGCTCGATGTTCTCTCGGGGCGCCTGCTTCAGCGCGTTGTAGCTGACGACGAGGACATTCGGGCGCTGGCGCCATTCCCAGTAGCTGGCAGTGTGGACGGCCCAGGCTCGCATCAGACCTTCCGGCTCCATGAAGACGTCGTACCACGTGTCCATGTCTACGTGAGTGAGCACGTTGAGGATGCCACCCAGGAAGTGGTAGGCGGACACGACCACTTCCTTTGGGTCCCGGACCACGGTGAGGTAGGTGGCGCGTTCGTCGTAGGGTACGAAGTCCGTCTCGAGGTGGGTCTTGATGACGCGAAGACCGGTCGGGGAGGCGGCCAGGGATTGGCTCTTCAGCAGCCCGACCGGGCCCGGACCGGGGGACTCGGGCCAAGGGACCATCTGGTGGATGTGGTCGAAGTCGGCCGCGCCGCGCCAGGCGATCTGCTGCGCGATCTGCATCATCCAGTTCGTGCCGCTCTTGGCGAAGGTCGCGACGAAGACGTCGGAAGCGCTCGGCGTGTAGCCGGCGAAGGCGCGTTCCTTCAAGCGACGGGAGAACATGCGGCGGAGCGCGAAGCGTAGGAAGGTCTTCCCGAGGCCGACGCGCTTGCCGATCTCCATGAAGGCGAGCCCGACCACGAGGGGCCCGCGAACCTTCTGCATCGCTCTCAGGTCCGCTTGCTGCTCGCTCATCGCCGAGGGCACTCCCGCAGTCGTCGCCTGGAATGGTCGCGGGGGGGCCCCCGGGGGGGCCCCCCCCGGGGTGTCAAAAAAAACGCGGACG
>JAJDAN010000083.1 GCA_029261855.1 Deltaproteobacteria bacterium | reverse complement strand
ACCTGACCGTCTCTCCGGGTCTCAGCTCGTCGTAGCGCCGCAGCGTCCGCCGCCACACCCGTAGGAACCAGCGGGGCTCGTACACGCCGAAGTCAACGCTCAGGGTGACCAGAATGCTCTCGCACCAGCCGGCATAGCGTTCGAGTGCCTCGTGGTGTCTCTCGTGGTCGGAATCACGGAAGACCAGTGGTCTCTTCGTCCGTTGCTCCTCGTAGGACTCGAAGGGGCCGGCGTCTCGCTCCATCAGGGAGAGGAAGTTCTTCTTCGAGCGTGGCTTGCTGGTGTCTGGTGGCATGGTGGTCTGGTGCTCCTGTGGATCTGGTGGGTAGGTTCAACGGGTGAACCCGGGGCCCTGGTTGAACTGGTGACTCTGTTGTCTCTGAAGGGTCGCTGGCTCCGGGTGCCTAAACGAGGGTGGGCGGACCTGTAGCTGTTCGTCGCAGGCGCTCGCCCGGATTCCTCGATCGCTATCGCGCAGCTCGGGGCCACGTCCCCTAACGCGGTTCCCCGCTCCGTGGACTCAACTTCTGCTCGTCTAGACCTTCTTTATCCCACCCCGAAGCCATCGAGAACCTTGGGACGGGCAACGGCGGTGCGTGCAACGCGCGACACCAGCTAGACGACGTGCCACCAAGCTCGCCGGCGAACCATTCGCTGCGCGTCCACCGCGTACCTACAGAGATACGAATCCAAGAGAAAGCTCCGACCGAAGGATTACCCCCCGCTCGCGACGGCCCTTTCCAGTCCAAGTTCCCGGGACTTGGACCGGATTCTGCACACAGCCCAAGCGTGGATTGTTCTCTCACTGTTGAGTCGGCGGCCGGGTGGCTCGCCCGCCGGAGTAAAGATCCACGAGACCCCGTTGATCCGTGCGACGTGAAACGCGCCCCAGAGCGCAAGGAGGAAGTCTGTGTACATCGTCGAGGCCGGAAGAAACGGCTGGATACGAGCCGAGCGAGGAGGACAAGGCGTTCATTCGGTCGAGAGTCGAAGCGGCAGAACGCACGAGGCTAAAGGAATGGGCGGGCGAGTTGTTCGCCTGTCGCGACCCGTGCTCAGAACCAAGCGCCTCGTGCGGCAGACGGTCTGCTTCGCACGGAACGTGCATGCGGGTTCGAGACCGATGGAGAAAGATGTGGATGAACCAGAAGTGATCGAGCTTCTCTCGCCGCCAGAACTGGCAGAAAAGCTCCAGATATCGAAGAAGACACTCGCCAAGTGGCGTTGCAACGGTCGAGGGCCTCGATTCGTTCGCCTCGGCCACGCCATCCGCTACAGAACGCGGGACGTTTCGGACTGGCTGGACGCAAAGTCGAGCTGGAACACTGCCGAGGCTTCAGATCGGCGCTGAGAGGGCGCGCGCACCGACCGCTTCAGTGGACGAGAGAGCCTCCAGTCGCCGCTCCAGTGAGATCAGCGATCTCGATGTCCTTTCCGCGCAGCTCTGCCAGCAGAATCGGGACCCATTCCGCCTGCAATTCGGCGAGATAGCCGTCCCATCTCTCCAGCGCCTCGCCCTTTTCTTCGGCATAGGTGTGGAGGTTGTAGACGCCATCCAGTTCGTCTCCGTCCAGAGCGCCAACGTGTCCGAGCACTGCATGGCGCACCTCTGCACCGAATCGCCAGCTTGCGAGCTTGGTCGAGATGGTCCTCCTGTAGTCGTGATGCACAACGCCTTCCACGCCCGCGAGCTTCAGCAATGCTTCAGTGTTCGTGCTGATATTCGAGTACGGCCGACTTCCGTCCACCGAGAACACGAAGGGACCTGCCACGGTGCCTCGGCGGCGTGCAACTACTTCACGCGCGAGACCAAAGAGCGGGACCACTTCGGGCTTGCACTTGTCTGCTGGTGTGTCGGATCGGATTCCCTTCCTTCGCTCCGGCGGAATCGTCCAGATCGTGTTCTGCCCATCGAATTCCTTCACGGGAGCTTCGAGAACCTCGGACAGTCGCTTGCCGGTGGCGAGCAGAACAATCGTGGCGTCGCAGTAGATTTCCGACGGGCGAATCTCCAGGGGCAGAATCTTGCCGGCCTCCCGCCCGATCTCGGCTGCCGCGAGCACCCGCCCCAGATCTTCGTCTCCCCGATGCGAGTTGATGAGGCTTCTGGCTCGGCGATTCGTTCTTCCTCGCTCACTTCCTCGCGCCCTCCCACGACGGCCGAGACGTTTCTTCGCGATCGGGTTCGCCTCGATCAGTTCGACATCGACGCACCACTCCAGAAAGGCGTGGCAGTGCCGGTAGAGTGTGTCGCCGGCAGCTCGTGTCTCAGCTCGCCGCTTGTCGATGTGAGTCAGCAGTTCGCCACGCGCGAGGTCAGCAATGTCAATCGATCCAAATCGGGGAACGATCTCGCGCCGACCGTAGCCGTCGGCATCGTAGCGGTACTTCTTGCTCCGGTTGGACAGGTACTCCGCGACGTAGCGCTTCCAGGCGCGCTCGACGGTGATCCTGTCGTCCTGCTTGGGCTCGGCGAAGGGATCGAGCCCGATAGCGATCCGCTGGAATTTCTCGGAAGCAACCTCGCGCGCCTGGACGACCGTGAGGGCGGGATACTTGCCGATCTTCCGGCGTCGCCGCTGCCCAGTCCTGGGCTCTCTGTAGTCGATGCGCCACGCGCCCTTGCCGGACGGGTAGACGACGATCGCAAGGCCCTCGATGTGGCTGTCAAATCCGTGGGCGGGCTTCCCGGCCTTGGCCGCCTCGCGGCGGAGTTCGTTGATCTTCGAAGAGTTGAGCTTTGCCTGCATGATTTCTGTGCCAGATTTGTGCCAGCCGACTGGGTATCCCGGGGGACCGGCGCGGTATTGGGAGAACACTCTCACCGTGAGAGCATCTGGCATTCTTTAGTGATTCCGAAGGATTGTAGACCGGGAGGGCACTGGGAGGGATCGCCGGAGATTGGGAATCCACACCGATTTCGTCTGTCTCAGCTCACTCGTAATGAGCAGGTCGTCCGTTCGAATCGGATCGTCGGCTCCATTTAACTCCCTAGAGCTCCACGCGAAACGAGAGCAGCCAAGCGCACGACCGGCGCCTCCCCAATCGCCCTAGTGTGCGAATGGTGTGCGAACCTCGCGGAGGCCGCGAATGAAAGCCGCTTGGGAACCAGGCCCCTACCACACCCTGAGCCTCAGCGTCTCGGACGGGGCCGAGACCCGCAGCTGGTATGAGATTGATCTCAAACAGTGCCGCACTTCGGCCGAGGTGCTCGACTGGATTGCCCAGATCGCCAAGAAGCCCTGGTGCACCCACCAGATTCTCGCGGACCTAGTCCGGGAACTCGACAAGGAACTCGGGCTTCAGTCGAACCTTTGCGGAGGGGGTGAAGAGCAGGGTCCAATCGACGTCCCGAAGACCAGACTAAAGCACCGTACACACTACGAGGTCACCCTGCCGGCCTTCGCGGAGCAGCTTTCGACCTACGAAGAGCTCCCCGAGTGCGTTGGCTGCGGGAGAGAAGTGGAGCGAGCAGAGTTCGCTGACGGCCAGGGTCGCTCCTGGCACCACGTCTGCGCCCAAGAGGCGCTTCTGGCACCCCAGGTCTAGGCCGCAGTCAGACTCCGCGGAACCTCGACGGGACACGCCTCAGGAGAGGCTGGGCTCAACTCGCAGTCCCAACTCGCGACGCTGCTGCGCCAACAATTCGCGCTGATGCACCCTCGCCTCGTTGAGAAGCTGGGAGAAGTCCCTCTTGCCGGAGAGTTCCCAGAAGAGCTTCCGAAGCGTGCGATCCAAGTCAATAGCTGCCGCGACGACTGCATCGTCGCCGAGAAGCAGGACGGTCTCGCGCGACTCGTTAAGCACCTGATTGTGCTCGGCGACGACCGCCAGCCGGTCTTTCTTTGAGTCTCGGAGGTAAGCGCCGATCCCCTCGATCGTGCCACTAACTGCGGCATTGTAGGCAGCATATGCCCGCGCGCGTTCTGCGTGCAGCTGAGCACGCTCTTGACGCCGATGGAACAGGTGGGTGAAGTAAACGCCCACCAGAAGGATCGCCAGGGGGGAGAGAAGGACCTCAACGACCCGCCACCAGATCTCCAGAGCACGGAAGTCCATCATCAGCATGGGTGCCCACCCAGAACCGAAGCCGCCGCCACGACTACTTCGGAACCTCGACTTGCCGCCAGCCCCGGCCAAGGATGCAGTCGTTTTGCGCCTGGGCCTCCTGGAATCCTACGAAGATGCCCTCGACAGCGCCTGACTCTGACGCGACCGCTTGCCGAGCGATAGCGCGACACTCGCTCCGATCCTTGTAGAACTCGTGCTCGGGCTTGGTTGGGTGGCGCCAGACTGTCCTCGCGCTCGCGCACGCGCTGGCTGCACCAAGGGTAAAGAGAACCGCGACGGCGGCGAGTCCACGCATGGCGAAATGGTGCCAGCCAGATGCTCGATCAGCCACCGAACAACATCTCCTCAAGGCGCTCCGACGCCCCTTCCTTGCATTCCCGGCAGGACATGCGCGTAGTGGTCCAAGGTAAACGCAACCTTCGCGTGTCCGAGCCGCTCGCTCACAACCTTCGGATTCGCGCCGGCTGCCAGGAGAAGCGTCGCGCACGTGTGTCGGCAATCGTACCAGCGAAATCGCAGATCAAGCTCGGCAGCGGCGAGGATCGGTTTCAGAACCCGCACGGCGAGGTTCTTCCCGTCGACGGGGTTCCCATTCCGATCGGGGAACACCAGCGTGTGATCGGCGACCTGGCGCCCAAGCTTCCGACGCCTACTCTGCCCGACGACCTGCTCGCGCTGGTGGATCCGGAGTCGTTCGGTGACCGAGCAGGGTAGAGGGATCGTCCGTCGGCTCAGCTTCGTCTTGGGCTCGCCAAACCGCCAACCCTCCCCCGGTATCCATCCCACTACCCGACGAACCGTGACGGTTCCCGCGCGGAGGTCGACGTCCTTCCACTTCAGGCCCTGGACCTCGGCAGGAGGCATCCCGGTCGCGAGGGTGAACGTCAGGATGAAGCCGCGCGGATGCTTCGCCGCCCCCCGCTGGAACGCGATGACCTCCTCCGCGCTGAGGACGCTCATCCGTCTGCGGGGTTCTCTTGGAACCGAAACACCGTGCGCGGGGTTCCCCTCGAGGAGGCCCCACTTGACCGCCTGATTCAGAGCGGCATTGAGCCGGCCTGTGCGCGTGAACGACCGCGCGAGCCGAGACCCGCTCGCCGAGTTCGGTGTAGAGCTCCAGGACGTCGTTCGTCTGGAGCTTGTCGAGGCGGACCCCGCCGAGCTTCGGCCGGACGTAGAGCGAGAAGAACTGCCGATAGTTGAACGCCGTGCGCAGCCGGATTCGCTTCTCAGAGAGCTTCAGCCACCGGTCGAGATACTCGTTCAGTGTGATCTTGGACGCATCCTGGCCCGCTGCCGACGTCTTGCGGCGCAACATCGCCTGGAACTCGTCCTGCGCGTCCTTCTTGGGTCTACTGCGCAGCACGGGAGTGGTCAGGAGAAAACCGCCGTACACGCCAGGCGCTTCCGGCAGAAGGCAGCGCCGATGACGCCCAGTGATACGAGGAAACCCGTCGAAGGCTCGGGGACGTAGAGGAACGCGACCGTTAGGTCCAGGGCCGACGGGCCGTACAGGCCGTCGAGGTAGTAGCCAGAGGCGATGGCGTCACTGTTGCCCATCGTGACGTCGAAGGTGCCCGGACCCGCGAAGCGGTCGAGCCCGTCGGAGATGACAAAGTCCCCGGAGAGGTCGATGTCCCACAGGATGTCGCAGATGACCTGGCCGCACGACTGCGTTTCGTCGTAGACGAGGTTGATGACCTGGGACCCTTCGACGTCCGTCTGGAAGCGGATGCCCAGCCCCGCTTCAAAGGGCCCGCTGAAGGGCTCCTGGGGCTCGAGGAAGGTCGACTCCCAGAGACCGGTGAGCCTGGGCGAGAAGATCACCGAGACGAGCTCGCCGAGGGCCGGATCGAAGCGGTCGAAGACGTAGGGCGGTGGCTGGTCGTCCCAGATGATCTCGGCGCCGCACTCGTAGTCTGGCAAGGAGCAACCGCCCACTCCGATCGACGGCAAAGGATCGACGGTGAGCTGCTGGGTCAGGGTGTCGGCAAGAGCCGGAAGCGGCGCGACTAGCAGGACTATCAGGACGAGAGAGCGCATCAGAGGAACCTCGAGCAATCCCCTCAGCCCCCAAAATTCACTTGCGATTGTACCGGCCATTCCTTGGCAACAAGCGATGCCTTCCGCATTTTCGAGCACGCCCCCCATATGGGTGACGACTGTTCCTGAACCCGCCGCTTTCAGCCTGAGTCGGCCTCGGTTCCCTCGCAGACAAACGGGTTGCCGAAAGCGCCACCCGAGAGTTCCCAGGGCTCCCAGGTCCGCGTCACCCAAATGGGTCGGCTCGTGCATTCGGCAGGGACCTAGCCTCGTGCTCGGACTCGGATCCAGTGCTATTCGGTCCTGCCCGTGCGGTAGATTCGGAATGCGCGACGGAGAGCCCCTCAACGCCGAGCGAACCTTCGCTGGAAGAATCAAGTTCGCTACCCGGACGGACAAGCCGCTCGACGTGTCGCAGCACTTCGGACTTCTGTAGCTGTCTTGGGGTACGCGGCACGGTTCGGGACTTCCCGAGCCGGAGCGCTTCCGGAGGGAGCGAGGCAGAACCGGCGGTGTGCCAGTTGTGCGCGAACCAAACGAACCGCAGGCGAACTCTTTCCGACTCGACCCGACATCGGTGTGGAACCGCGTTGAAGTGAGTTTCACGGAGTTGCAGTCCGTTTCGCCGCTTCGCACCACCTCGTAATGAGCAGGTCGTCCGTTCGAATCGGATCGTCGGCTCCATTTCCTCCCCCTCGATCCCCGCCGAGGAATCCGCGATCGGGACCGCGCAAGCGACGAAGTCGCCCGCAGGTCGTCCGTTCGTGGCCGAGCAACGCTCGGCTAGCGCGTCGCCCGGGCTCAGCCGCTGCGATGTTCCGCGCGGCCGCCTGGCTTCAACCTCCGAGATGCTAAGAAGGACGAATGACCGACGCCGTTCGGGACTCCTACGACGCCAGGGCGAAAGAGTACGCCGACCTCTTCCTCGACCATCTCGACCGCGTCCCAGCCGATCGCGAGTCGCTCGGAGCGTTCGCCAGGCTCGTATCCCCCGGCGCCGGGGTGGTTGCGGACGTTGGTTGCGGGCCTGGAAATGTCGTCCACCACCTGGCCGAACTGGGTGTCGAGGCCATCGGCTACGACGTTTCACCAGCGATGATCGACGAAGCGCGGCGAGCATTCCCCGACTCGACGTTCCACGTCGGAGACCTCACATGCCTGGACCTCGCCGATTCCTCGCTTGCAGGCATCGTTGCTCGCTACTCGCTCATCCATATGGCGCCGACACGACTCGGCGATGCCTTCCGTGAGTGGTTTCGCGTCCTCGAGCCGCGAGCGCCGGTGCTCGTATCGTTCTTCGCCTCGAACTCGTCCGCCAACCATGGTCTGCCCTTCGACCACGCCGTGGCAACCGCCCATGAGCTGTTCCCAGAGACCCTCGTTGCGGAGATGCAGGCCGTCGGATTCGACAGCTTCGAAGTGTCGACACGCAAGCCGATGGACGACGAGCGACCGCTCGATCACGGAACCATTCTCGCTCGCCGCGGCAGCCCCTGACCGCCGGCCCGGCACGCCTGTCGAAGGACTCGGCGGCTGGAACTACGCCGCGCCCCCAGCACGAAAGGGCAGCGATTCGTAGCGGCGCACGAAGTGTCCCGGGGCGTAGCGGCCGCGCCTGGCGTCGACGCTGAAGTCGGGGCAGCGTGACAACAGCTCTTCGATCGCGACGCGTGCCTGCAGGCGCGCAGCCGCGGCGCCGATGCAGAAGTGCGGCCCGTAGCTGAAGCTCAGGATTCGCCGCATGTTGCGCGTGATGTCGCAGTCGGCGGCGTCCGGGCCGAACTCCCGCTCGTCCCGGTTGGCCGACGCGTAGAGGAGCATCACCTTGCGGCCCTGGGGAATCGTCCGGCCCTCGATCACGACGTCTCGGGTCGTCGTTCGCGCCAGCCCCTGCACCGGGGCGGTCAGCCGTAGGAATTCCTCGATGGCGCCATCGAGCCGGCTCGGATCGTCCAGCAGCATCTGGCGCTGGTCCCGGCGGGAGGTGAGCAGCTCGAGGCTGCCGCCGAGCAGGCCCGTCACGGTGTCGTTGCCGCCGGTGACCATCGTGAAGCAGAGACCCAGGATCTTCGCGAGGGAGACTTCCTCTCCCGTGTTCAGGCGTCCGTGGACGAGGGCCGAGATCATGTCGTCCCGGGCTTCGCTGCGCCGCTTCGCGATCAGGTCGTTGAAGTAGGCGAACATCTCGCCCACCGCATCAGCGGCACCCAGCACGCTGCCGCCCGCGCTCGCCGCGACGATTGCCTCCGTCCAGCGGTCGAACAAGCTGCGGTCCTCGGCGGGAACGCCGAGGAAGTGGGACACCACCAGGCTCGGGAGCGGCTTCAGAAGCTCGGCGACGACGTCGCCCTCGCCTGCCTCGCGCAGACGCTCGACCCGCTCTACGACGAACGCCCGCAGCATCGGCCGGGTGGCCTGCACCTGGCGCGGGGTGAGCCGCTTGATCGCGAGCTTGCGCAGCGCCGTGTGGTCCGGCGGGTCCATCATCACGATGGGCGCCTCGATGCCGAGCTTCTCCTTTTCTCCGTACGCGAAGGTCAGGCCGTCGGCGGACGAGAAGGTCCCGGCGTCGATGGCCGCCTCGAACACGTCCTGGAAACGCGACAGGACCCAGTAGTCCCCGCTGTCGTCGCCGGGATCGACGTGGTGGACCGGGTCGTGATCGCGCAGCGCCCGGTACATCGAGAACGGATCGCGCCAGCTCTCGCCTCCCCGGGGCTCGAACACGGGCTTCGCTTCGGTGGGCATGACGTCAGTCCCTCGGGTCGCGGTGCATCAGGCGGACCAGACTGTGGAGCATCTTCAGCTCTCCGACCGCCGGTCGCGCCCGGCCGAAGAGGCGGCGGAGCTTCGCCTGGGTGGCGGCGCGTCGGCTGTCGAGGGTGAACTCCCGCTCGTCGAGGACGCGTTCCAGGTGCTGGTAGAAGTACTCCATGTCGCTCTGGCTGGGGTAGTCGCGTGAGTTGCGAGAGTCGCGTGAGTTGCCAGAGTCGCGTGAGTTGCCAGAGTCGCGATCCGGTTCCGGGACGGGGCCCTCCGGCAGCAGCTCCTCGAGGGACGCCATCAGGACCTCGTAGCAGAGGATCTGCACCGCAGCGGCCAGGTTGAGCGAGGAGAACTTCGCGCTCGTGGGAATGCGCATCCAGACGTTGCAACGGTCGAGGTCTTCGTTGGCGAGACCCGTCCGCTCGGGGCCGAACAGCACGGCGACGGGTGCACCCCCGGTGGATTCCTGCACGAGGCGCCGTGCCGATTCGCGCGCGTCGAGCACCGGGAGCGGATGCGACCGCGCCCGCGCAGATGCGCCGATGACGAGCCGGCAGTCGCCGACGGCGTCCGCCGCGTCGTCGAGAACGATCGCCTGCTCGAGCACTTCGGCGGACCCAGCCGCCCGGCGTTCCGCCTCGTACGAGGGGTAGTCCACGGGTCGGACGAGGTACAGCCGTTGCAGCGACATGGTCTTCATGGCGCGCGCAGCCGCCCCGATGTTGCCCGGGTGTTGGGGGTCGATCAGGACGATGCGGATGTCTTCGATCGCCACGATCTCAGCCGCGCTGGGAGCGCCGCCCGGCGAAGCGCAGCCCGACCCGGGCGACGTTGCGGACCACGGGGGCGAGCAGCCGAGCGAGAGGCCCCTTGTGGGTCTGGCGGCGACTGCGGAAGTCGTCGATCCCGAGCTCTTCGCGGAAGTCGCCGGAGAGCGCGTCGACGAGGCCGTCGAGGGGAATGCCCGTGCCGTCGGCGATGCGAACCATGCGTTCGAAGTTGCCGATGACCGCGGCCGCGTCGACCAGCAGCGCCGAGCCGCCCGCGGCGCGCAGGGCATCCCGGGCGGTGGCGAGCGCCGCCGGATCGCCGCCCACCGCAGCGTCCACGAAGGTCGTCAGGCGCTCGCCGTGCGCGATGCCGCCGTCCCCCGCCTTGGCGCCCTGGGCGATCCCGGTCAGCTCGGCGTCGGTGCCGTTGTACTCGATGCTCGCCCGGAGCATCACCGCGTGGGAGGCCGTTCAGTAGAAGCACTCGTTGAGAGCGGAGACGCGTCCCGCCACCAGCTCGATCTGCGCGCGGTCGATGCCGGCACGGCCGTCTCCAAAGCGCGTCATCTGATCGCGCGGCAGATACTGCGCGTCGCTCAGTTCGCTCCATGCGTGCACCTCGGAAGGCACGAGGCTCAGCGCACGCAGCACGTACGGCACGGGCGGTCCCGCCGGCAGGCCGACTTGTCGCGCCAGGCGACGCGAGTCCTGCATCGGCACCCAGGCCTCACCGTCGACGACGCTTTCCGGGCGCTCGCAGGTGGGCTCCCCGGCGCGCGGCTCCGGCAACGGCTCGAGAGGTAGCCCGAGCGCGTGATGGAAACGGTCCACGCTGATCACGACCACCGCCACGCCGAGCGCTTCCACGTACGCCTCGGCGGTGAGTCCGTCGGCGAGGAGCGACTGGTACCAGGTCTCCGTCAAGCGCGCGGCGTCGGTCGTCACCCGGTGGATCTCGTCGACGATCGCCTTCGGCAGCGGCCCGTCCCCGCAGTCGTGGTCCGTGCCCGACACCGCAAACGGCGAGAGCGCTGCCTTGCGCTCGCGACACAACGCGCAATCGCGCGCGCGACGGGTCTCCTCGGCCACCGCGACACGTTCGGCACCCGTGAGCCAGGTGCCCGGCTGGGCGATGTGCGCCCAGGCCCCGCGGTACGCGGAGACGAGATCGGGACGAACCGGGTCCGGAGTTGCCGTGTAGTCGAAGGTGTCTTCGAGCGGGTCGAACGAGGTCATGCACCCTCCTCGCGGGCGGACCGAGCCTAGCCCTGATCGGAACGGCGGGATCGTCGCAAGGTTCCGCGTTGACTTTCGCCCTGTGTTCGCCTAACATCTCGCCTACCCCAACACCACGGGCTGGCATCCGTGACGAACCCCCAGATCCAGCGACCTCTCCGATCGCACACGCGCGTGCATGCCGTCCGGACCGCAAGGGCAGTGCGGACCCAGGACCGTCTCGCGCAGCTTGCCGCGTCGATGGGTCCACTGCGGCGGGTGATGGCGGCGCTTGCCGCGCGGCTGATCGATACCCGGGCCCACGAAAGGCTGTGCTTTGCGCGGCTCTCGGACTACGCGCGCGAGCAGCTCGGCATCTCGTCGCGGCAGCTGCAGGAGCTGGCGCGGGTCCACCGTGGGCTCGTCGGGCTTCCCCGGCTCGAGCGTGCGCTCGTCTCGAACGCGCTGCCCTGGAGCAAGGTTCGCCTGATTGCCCGTGTCGCGAACGACGAGGACGAAGGCGGCTGGATCGAGCTGGCGGGTGCGGTCTCGACACGCGAACTCGAACGGCGGGTGCGCGCGGAGTCGCCGCCCGCCGCTGCGCCTGAGGATCCGAAGCAGCGGGTGTCGTTGCGGTGCTCGCCGGCGTTGGCGGGCAAGTGGCAGCTGGTGCGCGAGCTGGCCGAGCGGGTGGCGGGCGAGCGGTTGTCGGCGGGAGACGTGCTCGAACTGGTCGTCGCCGAGGCGTTCTCCGCGCTCGGCGTGGATGCCGCTGCCTCGAGTGAGCTCGACGCCCGGCCGCGGGTCCGTCGCGAGCGAGAAGAGGAAGACTTCACCGCAGGCACGCGTGTGCGGAGCGCGGGTATCCCGGGTGAGGTGCTCCGCCTGGCGACGGGCCTGCTGGACGCGAACGCCCACGCTCTCGACCGCCGGCTACGGCGCGCGATCGAGCTCGAGCAGACTCTCGATGCCAGCATCGCGCCGCTGCTGCGCGCGGTGACCAGCGCCGAATACGAATGGCAGGACGCCTACCGGACCCTCGCCGCCTTCGCGCGGGACGTGCTGGGGATGTCCCCGCGCAAGGCCCGCGCGCTGCTGCGCCTCGAGCGCATCGGCGACGTCTGCCCCGAGCTGCGCGAGGCCTACCGCGCCGGGCGCCTGTCCTGGGTGAAGGCCCAGTGCCTGATTCCTTTACTCGCGATCGAGATGGAAGGCGAATGGCGACAGGCCTGGGTCGACTGGGCGGGGCAGGTCACCGTGCGCCGCCTCGTCGCGGACGTCGAGCGGGCACTGCTGCTGCGCGCCGGGACGGAGTTCGCGTGGGCACGCTGCAAGTCTCACCCGGAACGCGTTCAGGACCCGATCCCGGAAGCGGAAGCCGAGAAGGAGCGGCAAGTGTGTGCGCCTGCCATGGGTGTCGCAGACCTCGAGGCCACCCAGCGGCTGCAGTGGTGGGTCCCGCTCGACGTGGCGCTGCTGTTCGTCGCGGTGCGCGAGACAGTTCGGCGCCGGAGTGGCGTTCGGGGGAGGGAGAAGCGAGTCGGAACCAGCGACGCAGAGGTCTTTGAGGCGCTGCTCGACCACGCGATCGCAGCCTGGACCCTCCGTGAGCCTGGCCAGCGGCGTCCCGACCCGGTGATCGAACGCGACGGCTACCGCTGCCTGGTGCCGGGGTGCACGTCGCGCAAGAGCCTGCACGACCACCACGTGGTCTTCCGGTCCGCGGGCGGCTCGGACGCGCCCGAGAACCGCGTCACCCTCTGTGCCTTCCACCACCAGCGCGGCGTGCATGCGGAGAGGATGCACATCTACGGCAGCGCGCCCGAGGGGCTCGAGTTCGTGCTGCCCACCGGTCGCTACGCGTCGGGAGACCTGCGGCTACCCGATATCGCGCCCGCGCGGCTGAGAGACGTCGCCTAGCGGTTCGTCCGCCGACGATTCGCGAATGCGGCTCCCAGGAGAATCGACACGACCAGGCCCGCGCTGCCCGCCGGACCCAGCGCCGGCACCGGCACGCCGCCGCTCGGGCCTTCGACCTCACCGGACAGGTTCAGGGTCATGTCGGCGGTGACGTCCACCGTGACGGACTCGCCGCCGATGGTCGCGATGTTCTGCAAGTTGAAGGTGCCGGTCACATCGCGCAGCTCGAACTCGATGAAGCCGTCGAGGTCCGGGTCACCGAGTACGCGCAGGGTGCCGGTCACCAACACATCGTCCGGCGCAACGATGATGTCGGGGCCGAGGATGAACTCGAGATCGCCGAAGACGGTCCCCAGGGCCGAGTAGCTGATCGTCTGGCTGAACGGGTAGTCGCCGGGCAACAGCACCTGCAGCCCCGGGACCGGGATGACCGGGTTCGTCAGGGCGAAGACCGCGACGTCGGTGATCTCGGGAACACCCGCGAAAGCGATCGCGGGGAATGCGAGGTCGCTGCCGGTCACGGTCAGGTACGCGGGCTGGAGACCGGCGCCCACGTCCTGACTGCTGTCGCTGTCGAACTGGATCTGGTCGAGATCGTCGTCGAGGTCGAAGGTCGCGCCGCCGGCGACGATCGACGTGTCCTGCTCGCTATAGCCGTCGATCTGGTTGCAGACGAAGCCCACGTTCGGACACGTCAGCGCCACCGTGTAGACGACCTGATTCTGGCCCACGGCGGCGTCCGTCACCCAGGGCACGGTCTCGGCGAAGCTCGCGCTCGCGAATCCCAGCAGCGGCAACAGGGGCATCCCAACGATCGTCTTCGTCCACTTCATCCACTTCATCTTCTGCCTCGGCGGGAACTGATCAGGTGAGCGATTCAAGGAGCGGGAGCGAGGTCCAGGAAGACCGAGATGAACTCGCCGTTGCGATCGACGTCGACGAGCGACAGCTGCAACCCCAGGAAGTCCGGGAACGGGAACGACCCGAGCGAGCTCGACAGGGCCGGGATCGCGAGGGACAGCAGCTGGGGCACCAGCGAAGACACCAACACCTCGTCGACATGCAGCGGGTTCTCGATGACCGTGAAGCTGATGTCTTCGGGTTCGGGTGGCGTGACGAGGAACGCGAGCTCGCCCGCCACGAAGTCGGCGTCGAGTCCGAGCGCGCCGTCCACGGAAAGCTCCGCCAGGATGACGCTCGGGTCCGCGTCGGGGACCACCGTCACCTGCAGGTCCGCCAGGCGCAGGGTGGCCAGTTCCCCAGACGGACCCGGTTCCCCGGTGACAAAGGGCGCCGCACCGGGACGGATGTCGAAGCGCAGCAGCTCCGCGGGGTCGAGCACGCCGAACGAGGGCAGCAGCACGGCCAGCAGACCTGCCGTCAGCTGGATGGGCCCGGAGCCGAAGTCCAGCTCGGTGACCGAAGCCAGCAGCAGCCCGCTCTCGACCTCGGCCTTGAGCAGCTGGTTGAACGCCGACCCGGAAATGCACATCGCCAGGTCGTAGGGCTGCCCGTTGGGCGCCAGCGGTCCGAAGGTCGGGAAGGCCTGATCGACGTGATAGGACGCCAGCAGATCGACGGCGTTCGGGTCCGGCATGGACGCGGTGATGCGCGCGTCACTGCCGAGAGTGACACCGCCCGTGTCCTCGGTGATGTCGAAGAGTGGCGCCTCGAGACTGACCCCGATGGCTTCGCCGATGGGTCCCGCGATCTCGACGGCATTGAGCGCGACCTCGATGGCGGCGGCGATGGGCGTGTTGCCCGCGGGATCCGTGGCGTTCAGGAAGTCTTCGAGGCCGGGCTTCACGAAGTCGTTCTGGAGGTCGCTGATGAAGAGACCGATGAACGCCTCGACGATGAAGCCCAGGAAGCCCCCACAGTTCGTGCTGTCGTTGAAGCCGCCGAACGACACGTTGACCGGGCCCAGCTGGGTCACGTCCACCACCGACGGATCGAGGGCGTCCGGCGAGAGCTCGTAGTCGGCCATGATCACCGTCGTCGCCGACGACACATCCAGCGTGCACGAGAAGCCGATGCCCGTCACGGCGAAGACGTTCGCTCGCAGGAACAGGTCGAAGAGCGTGACGTCGGCAGCCACCTGGTTCGTCATCGGATCGATGTCGATGGCGAAGTCGCTGATGCTCGGCGGCGGCGAGCCGCTGATGGTGGCGTCCACGCGGCCGATGCAGCCCAGGAAGCTGTCCTGATAGCAGAAGTTGTCGACGATCAAGGTGCCGGGCGGCACGAGCGCGGCGAGATCGAGAGGCACGAGGCTCTTTACCTGGGGCTCGATCTCGTCGAGGCCCGCTTCCGTGAGCCGCAGGGCGATGCCGTCCAGGGAGAAGTCGCCGTCCGCGATCGAATCGCCCGCGATGACCGTGACCCGGTCCCGAAGCACGGTGCCGCTGTTGCCGATCACCTCGGCGACGATGGGATTCACGACGGCGACGGTGTCGAGAGTGACCGTGGTGGTGAAGGTCCCGGCTGCGAGCGGCAGCACGGACACGCCATTCACCCGAACGTCCGCGATCACTGCGGGATCGACGTTCAGCACCACGCCCTGGACCTGAACCGTCGGCGCCGTGGTGAAGCTGCCCGTCACCGGCGTCACGATCATCACCGCGGGAACGCCGTCGTTGCAGCCGATGCTCGCGGCCGCGAGCAGGACGAGAGCGAGGAAGCTTCCCTGTGCGCTCTGCCGAGCCCTGCCTCGTACGCTTCCCTGCACGGTTCTTCGGATTACCCGCATCATCTGCATCGCCCATCCCGTTGCATCGCCGCTGCCTACCTGCAGAGCCGTACTCCGGTTCTACGCGCCGACCGGAATCGGTGTCAAGCGTTGCCTGCGCCCGAATGCACCTGACTGCGAGTCCTCCTTCGAATCACACCCGCTGCAAACAGTGCGAGCAGCGGCTCGACACCGATCAACCCGCACTTTCCCACCACCGGAGAGAGCTCATCCGACGGCTCTGTGACGACGAGAGTTTGATTGCTTCGCACGTTGCGAAAGCTCTGGACGCGACCGCTCGGCCAGCTGACGACGACGAGAGGCACTTTCCGCGCTCGCTTTCCTAGACCGAAGTGTGCGATTCGCTCGCTCTGTCCGAGAAAGTGCGTCGCTGTGCCGATCTCGCGAACCTGCGCGGAGCGCCCCCTCGGGAAGATCGCAACGCGCGCACCGAGACCTTCACTGTTGCTCTCACTTCCACGTGTCTGGACGCGGAGCCAGCGTCGTCGGTCCCCGCCCTCGTTGCGATACAGCTTCGGCTGACCCGCGTTGTTGACCACGAACAGATCGAGATCGCCGTCGTCGTCGTAATCGAAGACGAGCAACCCCTTGCCCGACGCGGTGTCGCGGAGCCCGACGCGTTCGGACACTTCACGCATGTTCCCCTTGCCGTCGTTCTCCCAGAAGCGCATGGGGTCGTGGTTGTAGGCGTCGTCGACCGCGAAGCCCGGGAAGTCCACCCCGTTGGTCATTGCGAGATCGAGATCCCCATCGTTGTCGTAGTCGAAGAACGCGGCGCCCCAGCCCCAGTACCCGTCGCGCACCCCGACCTCGTCGGTCGCGTCGGAAAAGCGACGATCGCCTTCGTTGCGATACAGCCGGTTGCCACTCGCCCCCCAATTGCAGGGCGTCGACGCGCAGGTGTCGTCGGGATCGAAGATCGAGGTCACGAACCAGTCGAGGTCGCCGTCGCCGTCGAAGTCGCCGAAGGTCGACCCCATGCCGTTCTCGTCCGTCCCCACAGCGGCGTCCGCGGTGCCATCCACGAAGCTGCCGTCACCCTGGTTCCAGAACAGCCGGCTGGTCCCGAAGTCCGCCGCGACGGCCAGGTCCGGCCAGCCGTCGGCGTCGAGGTCCGTGAAGGCCGCACCGAAGGCATCGACGTCCTGCAGGCTCACGCCGGCGGCTTCGGTCACGTCCTCGAAGAAACCCGGCCCAGCGCTTCCCCGGTTGCGCAGCAGACGAGAGTGCGACGCCGCGAACGGCAGCCATTCGCTGACGTGTAGATCGACGAAGCCGTCCCGATCATAGTCGCCGACGGCGATGCTGTAGCCCCGCCGGTCGTCGCCCGAACTCACGTCGACCCCGCGCGCCACCGCCGCCTCGACGAAGCGGCCGCTGCCGTCGTTGACGAAGAGATAGTTGCGGTGGTTGACGGGGTCGCCGCGGTTGCCGAGCACGCTCACGTACAGGTCGAGGTCGCCGTCGTCATCGACGTCCGCGAACGCGGCACCGTTCGATTGCAGCACGTAGGCATCGAGCCCGGCCTCGGCACTGGCGTCCTCGAAGCGGCCGTCCCCGCGATTGCGGAACAACAGATCGGACGCGTCGAGGCGCGTCACGAAGAGATCGAGATCGCCGTCGCCATCGACGTCGCCGACTGCCGCGCCGCCCGTCATACGTTCGGGCTCGCAGAAGCTGCCCTGGAAGAAGATGCAGCGCGGCGCCTCGCGGCCCTCGTGCTGCAGGTACGAAAGCCCCGCTTCCGCGGTCACGTCCCGGAAGTGGGGTTGCTTCGCCTTCGACGGCTTCCGGCCGTGCACACCGGACGCAACAGAAGGCACACCGGACGCAAGAGAAGGCGCACCGGACGCAACAGAAAGAGAAAGAGAAACAAGAACGAGGAAGAACCCGACCACCCGCAGCAGCGACAGCATCCATACAGAGTAGACCCGACCGTGGGGATGTCGCATCCATGTGTTCTGCGCATGTGTTGCCGGTCTCGCCTTCGCGGGGTCTGCCGGGCGGGGTTAGTCTCCGGTCCATGTCTCGGCCGCTCGGCTACGCACATTCGCTGGACGGCATCCGGGCCCTCTGCCTGCTGGCCGTGCTGTTCTATCACGCCGGCCTGCCCTGGGCGGTGGGCGGCTACCTCGGCGTCTCCACCTTCTTCACGCTGTCGGGCTTCCTCATCACCCAGGTCCTCACGAGCGAGATCGAGACGACGGGAAGGGTGCGCTTCGGGCGCTTCGCGGTCCGTCGCGCCCAGCGCCTGCTGCCGGCGGCGCTCCTGACCCTGGGGATCATCGCGGCGACTGCGCCGCTGTGGGTCGGTCCCGCCCAGCTCGAGCGGCTCGGGACCGACCTCGTGGCCTGCGTCGCGTACGTGATCAACTGGCGCTTCATCGACGAGGGCTACGCGTACGCGTTGTTGTTCGTGGCGCCTTCGGAGGTTCAGCACTTCTGGTCCCTCGCCATCGAGGGCCAGTTCTACGGGATCTTCCCTTTGGTCGTCGCGGCCGGGTATCGCAACCGCGAACGCCCTCGCCTGCTCATGACCGTGTTGTTCCTGGGGGCCCTGCTCTCGCTCGCCTGGGGCGCCTTCTTGTTCGAGACCGCCGGACAGGAACGGGTCTACTTCGGGACCGACACGCGCATCGCGGAGCTGCTCGTCGGCGCGCTACTGGCGCTGCTTCTGCGGGCGAAGCCCGGCGCGAGCGGCCCCGCCAGCGCCCGGGTTTCGCGCTGGCTCGACGTCGCTGGTCTCGTCGCGCTCTTCGGGATCGTCGCCGCCTGGGCGCGGGCCTCTCTGGCGACGCCCGCGCTGTACCGCGGCGGCTTCGGCCTGTACGCCCTGGCATCCGCGCTCGTGATCCTCGGCTGCCTGCAGGGCGAGGGTCGCCTGCGCGCCCTGCTGTCTCCGGCCCCGCTTCGTTACGTCGGTCGCATCTCCTACGGCGCCTACCTCTATCACTGGCCCCTGCTCCTGTGGATCGATTCGCTCGAGCTCGCTGCGGCGCCGCGCCTGGCGCTGCTGCTGGGAACGACGCTCGGGCTCGCTGCCCTGTCCCACCGCTTCCTCGAAGAACCGCTGCGGCGGCGCCGTACGCTGCCCGGCGCACGGGTGGCTTGGTCGGCGGCCATCGGGTCAGCGCTCGTGGTGGCGATCGCCGTCGTGCAGCTGCCCCCGCTACGAGACGACGCCCTGCAGCTCGCGAGGTCCCTGGGCCCCGGTACCCCCAAGCAGGACGGCGCGGCGCGCATCGCGGTCTTCGGAGACTCGACGGCCATCCACATCGCGAACGGCCTCGGCCGCTGGACGCGCGATCGTCCCGACGCCGCGCAGTCGTTCAGCGTCACGCGCATGGGCTGTGGCCTCTTGCAGGCGTACGTGCTGCAGCGCGACGAGCCCCGCAGCGGCGCGGACCGCGGACCATGCCAGCTCTTCTACGAAGATGCCCTGCGTTCGGTCGAGAAGGGCCGACCCGATCTGTCGGTGGTGCTCTTCGGCCCGTGGGAGGTCGAGGGCTACGTCGATCCCGGCGACGGCAAACGCCACCTGCTTGGCAGCCCCGAAGCAGATGCCGTCCTTCGGGACGCCACCCTCGCGTTCGTCGACGTGCTGTCGTCCCAGGGAGGTCACGTCGCCTGGCTCGACGTCCCGACCACCGTCGGCGGCCGCGACGCACTTCTCGACGCGGCAGCCCGGGAACGTGCGAGAGAGCGCATCAACGCAACCCTGCGAAGCCTCGCCGCAGAACGGCCCGACCAGCTGACCCTCGTCGAGCTATCGGCGCAGCTGCGCGATCTCGAACGCCGCGGCGAAGCACCCCGACCCGACGGGACGCACTTCTCGCGGGAGTCCGCCTTTCAACTCATCGACACCTGGCTGGGGCCCCGCGCGCTCGAGATCCTCGCAGCGCGCACCGCGCACGACCAGGACCAGGACTAGGACTAGGAGGCAGAACTCGCCGCGCCCGGATCCGCGCGCATCGCGGCGTCCGGGCTCCAGGACTCGAGCAGGGTGTCCACGATCTCCTTCATGACGGGACTTCCCTGCCAGCGGTCGGGCGGCAAGTCGAGCGCCGACGCCCAGGCCATCAGATGGCTGAGCTGCCGGACGACCGGCGTGTACTCGCGCAGGTGCCGCAGGGCCAGCTCGGCTGCGGCGCCTCGGCCGAGCAATTTCGCGCGCGTGTAGAGCACGTGATAGCAACCCGCCGTGTAGTTCAGGGCGACGTATACGTC
Source organism: Deltaproteobacteria bacterium (assembly GCA_029261855.1). Taxonomy (GTDB): domain Bacteria; phylum Myxococcota_A; class UBA9160; order UBA9160; family UBA4427; genus JAJDAN01. The sequence goes on along the minus strand of JAJDAN010000083.1, from coordinate 159,124 downwards.
CCGGACGATCTGCGCGAGGTCGCGGCTCGGAAGCCGCTCGACGAAGCCGAGTGTCGCCCCGAGGCCCGCCGCCAGAGCGCCCCGGATCGCCGATGGCGACTCGTCGCGATCGTCCTGCAAGCGCGCGATCTCCTCGACGTGTGCGCCGGCGCGCTCGTTGAGCAGTCGCATCAGAAGCGCCGCCTGGGCGTCCGCCGCCAGCACCTCGTGGGTGAGCAGGTGGGCGGTGCTGCTCTGCACGAAACGTTCGGCCGTCAGGGCGTCCTGGATCCAGGAGGACAGCAGGCCTGGCTCGATCTCGACCCGGACCTCGTTCCCCGGGCGCGTGTGTCGCGTGCGATGTTCGGGGCCCGCCTCGAGTGCTTCGACGGCGGCGACGGTCGCCGCATCCAGCTGCGGACCGTAGGCGGCCACGAAGGTGCCGCGGAAACGCTCGTCGGGCGTTGCCAGGGCGAACAGGACAGCCTGGTCGTCCGGGTCGCTCTGTCCCTCGAAGCGCACGACCTCCTCGACGACCAGGCTCTCGGCCGCATAGCTGGCTTCATCGCCGTCGCGGCGGACCCCCAGGCGACCCCCCGCTGCCGCGTGAAACGCTGCGTCGAAGCCACAAGCCTCCAGGCGGGCGATCGCCTCCTGCATCGTCTCCATGGATTCGGGATGGGTTCCGGGACGGGCTTCGACATGAGCTTCGTCAGAACGGGTGCCGATCATGGTCGGTTCTCCTTGTCTCTCGTCTTGTCTCCCGCATAGAGAGCAAGCTTCGTGCCGCGGAGGGACCGCTCACGCCCAGCAGCCGACTCCGAACGCTCAGACCTCTCGAAGTCGAGGCCCCACCCGCTGAATCACCTTGCGGATCGCGTCCGAGCCCCGGATCCAGCGTCGCAGTCGGCCACTGGCGTCCTGGATCTCGTCGGGCGAACCGACGCCACGCAGCACCGCGCTCGAACCGACGACGGCGACGTGCAGGCCCGCGTCGATTCCGCTCCCTTCCAGCTCGACCTGGAGCTGGTCGGCGAGATCTCCCGCGAGACGTTTCTTGTCCGGCGATCGCAAGCTTTGATCGTTTACGGAGCGCACACCCGGCACCATCGAGATGAGCTCGATGACGTGAGAGCGCTCGCGCGCGAGCATTGCGCCGAGCAACACGACCCGACCATCGAGCACCGACACACCGAGGGTCCGGGCATCGATGGTGACGGTACCGTCGAGGAGCGCCCGGATCTCACGGCCGATGGCCGCATCGCTCCGATCGGTCCCCTCGACCTCGAGCTCGGTCGCCTCGACCGACTCGACGCCCGGGCTTTCACCGGCTCGGCGCTTCAATGCCAGCTTCGCCCACAGGGAGGAAACCCGGCCGGACAAGTGAGCGATGCCTTCGCGCGTGCCCCGCGTGGTGTCGACGGAGATGCCGCGCGCCAGCCGTCGCAGGCGTACACGCAGACGGCGCTGGACGGTGCTCTCGAGGGCGTCCGACGGATCCGCCGGCTCGAGCGCGAGATCGGATTGCAGCTCCCGCTCGGTGCTCTCGATCAGATGCGCGAGCACACCCAGATCGTGCGGCCATGCGAAGACACCGCGGGCGCCCCGCGTGTAGAGATCGCGTGCGCGCGTCTCGGAAAAGGTGTGGGGAACCAAGGCGAACGGGACCGCCTCGGCGCTATCCGCCTCGCAAAGCTGGGACAGCGCTTGCTCGAGGGTTGCACCCGGAACGGGCGCGACCAGCACGATCACCTCGAACTGCTGCTCGCGGACCCAGTGGGTCGCCTCGCCGATCGAGACGGTGGTCACGATGCCACGGGAATGCGCGATCTGCCCTTCGAGCGCCTCGCGCACACGACGCGCGCGACTCTCCTCGCCGACGATCAGCGTGCGGTCCGCTGTGACCCCCGGGTCGACCGCGGCACTGCCGACCGACGCGTGCGTCCGCCAGGCGGCGGCCCGAGCGGTTTCCCGCTCGGGCGCCTGCAGGGGTTGCATGGCCTGGGTGATGGCGCCGCTCACGAGCGAAGCTCGCTGATGAGGTCATCCTTGTTCATCCTCGAGCGGCCGTCGATCTCTCGCTCCGCCGCGAGCTCGCGCAGCTCATCGACGGTCCGTTCCTCGTAGCGACGCGTGTCCTTGCCCGTGAGCTGCTTCTCGGCCTTGTCCGCGAGCTCGTCGGCCTTGTCTGCGGCCTTCTCCACCGTGTCTTCGGCGGCCTCGCGCGCACGGCCAACGTCCTTCTCTACACGATCACGCGCCTCTTCGACCTTCTGCTTCGCGTTGTCCGCAGCGTCTTCCACGCGCTCGCGCGCGTCATGAACCAGTTCCGATGCCTTGTCGATTGCCATTGCTGTCCCTCCGATTGCAAAGTCCAGCCCTGTCTGGACGATTCCTCGTCCGGCTTCCTTGGATTCTCGTTTGCTGCTCATGCGTTTCCTCCTTCTCGTTGATCGATCTCGTGTTCGTGCCCTTGGATAGAGCAAGACGCGTGCCAGTTGCCTCGTGCGACTCAGACGCCCCGCAGCGATGCAACTCCCCGAGACCGCGGTGCTTTGTACAAACGCGGGGCTTGGGAGATCGAGCGGGTACTCGGGCGCTACGACGCGCAACCCATCCGCGGCGCGTAGCGAGCGAAGCGTTCGAGGTCGGCCGCGACGCAACGACGCACCAGCCCCAGTCGGGCGCCGATCCTCTCGACCAGGCCGGTCGGCTCGTAGGCGATGTCCACCTCGAGGCGCGTGCGCGCCGGGCCCAACTGCTCGAAGCGGATCTCTCCGCGATTCGGCGTACCCGATCGACTCACCCACGCGATCCGCCTGCCCCGCTCCAGGGCGGTGAGCTCGGCTTCCCAGACGAGCTGACGACCTGCCACATTCACGTCCCACAGCACCCGCCGGTCACCGACGCACTTGACGCGCCGAACGCCGTCGAGAATTTCGGGCAGCCGTTCGAGCTGGAGCCACAGGTCGAAGAGCTCTTCCGCCTCGACCTCGATCACGGTGGCGGCCTGCATTCGATGGCGATAGGACGCCGCGGCGCCGTGTCGTCGAGACGCACTGTCGCGGTTTCGGGGTGCCGCGGCGGGGATTCGTCCGGGCGCCGCGGCGGGGATCTGTAGAGAGATAGCCATGTCGACGATCTATCTGCAGGCGGCGTGCCACGCAGGACGTCGCCAGGAGCTCGGCACGGATCCTGCTCTATCCGCCCAGGAGTGCTGCGGAACGGCCCTGGCGCGCTCAGCGCGCCCAGGGTTTCGCTCCGGCGATCGGGGACCTTGTAACTTGTACAATCGACGCGTGAAAGAACGAATTCACCGGGGTTCTCGGGACCTGTGGCTGGCCGTGCTGATCACGCTGCTCGGCTGGTCGCTGTCGGCGAGCGCCTGGGGCCTGCTGATCGACGACCGGCGAGACGACCTCGTGCGCGACGCGCATACCGCCGCGAACGACGCCGCCACGGTGGTGGCCGAGCGCCTCGACTCGCAGCTGGCGGTCCTCGAGGGCATCGGCGAGCAGTGGGCCCGTTTCGGGGGAGGGTCCGCCGCGGAATGGCGGGCCGATGCAAGGCTGCGCATCGAGACGCGCAACGGGATCTCCGGGCTCGCGTGGATCGACCGCGATGAGTCGGACCACCTCGCCGTCGGTGCAGCCGCCTCGCCCGCCGCGCGCGCGAAAGACGCGGCCGTCGCCGAGAAGCAGATCGGAGAACCGCGGCTGCTCGGCCCCGATCGCGACGACACGGGTGCTCTCTGGTACCGCGTCGCGCTTCCGGCCCGCGCGCCGCAGGACCACGCGGGGGTGATCGTTGCGCACGTTGCCCTCTCGGAGCTGTTGTCGCCGCTGCTCGCGACACTGGCGCCCGGCTACGCGATCTCCATCGATTGGAAGGGCGAACAGATATACACCCGCGACGAGCCGAGCGCCGATGCAGCCGATCACTGGTGGCACGCCGAAACCAGCGTCGCCTTGCCGGAGGACGGGATCTGGCAAATCGCGCTGCGCCCGACGGACGCTCTCGCGACGGCACGCCTCCGGATCACACCCCACTACCTGCTCGCCGCCGGCATGGCGCTATCCCTGCTGCTCGCAGGCGTGATCCATCAGTGGCGGCTGGTGTCGCGGCAGGCGCGCTTCCTGGAAGCCGCCAACCGGGCGCTCGAGGAAAAGGGTGACGACCTGCAACGACTCAACGTCGAGCTCGAGCGGCGCGTGACCGACCGGACCGAACGCCTCGAAGACGCAGTCTCGGAGCTCGAGGCCTTCAACTACTCGGTGTCACATGACCTGCGCTCGCCGCTCGGCGCCGTGCTCAACCTCGCGGCCATCCTCGAAGAGGAATACACGGACCGCCCCCTGGATGCCGACGGACTGCAGCTGCTCTCGCGAATCCAGGGCTCGGCCACCCGCGCGACGGCGCTGCTCGAGGATCTGCTGCAGTTGTCCCGGGCCGGTCAGGCGGTGCTCTCGATCGAACCCATCGATACGACCGGGCTCGCACGCGAGATGTTCGCCCATGCGCGGGCCGCGGACGGTGACGCGGAGGTCGAGCTGGTTCTCGAGCCGCTGCCCGAGGTGGAAGCGGACCGCACGCTGCTCGGCGCCGTCTTCACGAATCTCTTCACAAACGCGCTCAAGTACTCTCGCGGCTGCGAGAAACGCCGGGTAACCGTGACGGGGCGCATCGACGACGGCGAGAGCTCGATCGAGGTCGCCGACAACGGGCGCGGCTTCGACATGCGCTTCGCCGGCAAGCTCTTCGGGCTGTTCGAACGGCTCCACGCCGACGAGGACATCGAGGGAACGGGCGTGGGGCTCGCCCTGGTGGCTCGCATCATCAAGCGCCACGGCGGACGAGTCTGGGCAGAGGGAGAGATCGACGCGGGGGCCCGCTTCGGGTTCTCGCTCCCGCGAAGCGGAGGCGCAGCGAAATGAGCGGCACCCGAAACATCCTGTTGGTAGAGGACGACCGCAACGAGCGCGACGTCGCGCTTCGCGCCCTCGACCGCGCGGGACTCGGCGCGACGGTCTCGATAGCGTGCGACGGCCAGGAAGCGCTCGAGGCACTCGGCCTCGAGATGCCCGAGCCGAGTCCGGGCCGGCCACCCCAGCCGCGGGTCATCTTCCTCGACCTCAAGATGCCGCGCGTGGACGGCTGGGAAGTGCTCGAGCGGATCCGGCAGGCGCCGGAGACTGCCTGCATCCCCGTCGTGGTCCTGTCCTCGTCGGACCGCGAAGCCGACGTGCGGCGCAGCTACGAGCTCGGGGCCAACAGCTTTGTCCTGAAACACTTCGATGCGCGGGGTCCCGGCACCTACATCGCCGAAGCCGCCCGCTACTGGCTCGACCTGAACGAGCCGCCGCCGGCCAGGAGACCCACATGAGCCAGCTTTCCGCCCTGATCGTCGAGGACGACCCGGACTTCCGAACCAGCGTCGCACTGCTGGTCGGCAAGCAGGGCTTCGACGTCCGCGAGGCGAGCACCCTGGCCGACGCGCGGCGCGCCCTCGCCGCGGCGAGCTGCGACCTCGTCCTGCTCGATCTGTCCCTCCCGGACGGCGACGGGCTCGAGCTGCTCGCGGACGAGAGCGAGGGACAGCCCCCGGAGTTCGTGATCATGACCGGCAACACGGCGGCCGAGACCGCGATTGCCGCCCTGCGCGCCGGCGCCCTCGACTACCTGCCCAAGCCCATCGACCGAACCCGCCTCGACTCGATCCTCAGCCACGTGGCCCGCACCCGCGACCTCAAGCAGGAAGTCACCAACCTGCGCGGCGAGCTGCGCGAGCTCGGGCACTTCGGCCCGATGGTCGGGCGCTCGGCTCCCATGCAGCGCGTCTACGACCTGATCGGCCGCGTCGCAGCCACCGAAACCACCGTCTTCATCACCGGCGAAAGCGGGACCGGGAAAGAGCTCGTCGCCGAGACCGTCCACCAGCTGAGCGCGCGCAGCGACGGACCGTTCATCGCGCTGAACTGCGGAGCGATGTCGGCCACCCTCATCGAGAGTGAGCTCTTCGGTCACGAAAAGGGAAGCTTCACGGGCGCCGACAAGCGACGCAGCGGCTACTTCGAGGACGCCGAGGGTGGCACCCTCTTCCTCGACGAGATCACCGAGATGCCCCTCGAGCTGCAGGTGAAGCTGCTGCGGGTGCTCGAAACAGGGACGATCACACGGGTCGGCGCCACCGAAGCCGTCCACGTGAACGCCCGGGTCGTCGCCGCATCGAACCGCGACCCGCAGGAAGCCGTCGCGGAGGGCGCCCTGCGAGAAGACCTGTTCTACCGGCTGAACGTCTTCCCCGTGGAGCTGCCACGCCTGCGCGAGCGAGGGCAGGACATCGCCGTCCTCGCGCAGCACTTCCTGAAGGAAGTGAACGAGCGCGAGGGTGCCAGTAAGCGTTTCAGCGAAGACGCCGAGGCGCGTCTGCTGCAGATCGCCTGGCCGGGGAACGTCCGAGAGCTGAAGAACGCCGTCGAGCGGGCCGCGATCCTGGCAGACTCGGTGATTGGCCCCGACGTCCTCCCGGATGCGGACCCCGCGCGGGTCCCCGCCGCGGGCGACGACGCCATGCTCGAGATCCGCGTGGGCTCGTCGATCCAGGAGGCGGAGCGAAGGCTGATCCTCGCCACGCTGCGAGAGTTCGACGGGGACAAGAAGCGCGCGGCGGAAGTCCTCGGCATCAGTCTCAAGACGCTGTACAACCGCCTCAACGTCTACGAGGCGCGCGAATCCTGACGACACCCGCGTCGCCTCCACAAGGAGCGTCTCCACATGGGCTTCCGGATCGAGCACGACAGCATGGGCGAGGTACGAGTGCCCGACGACGTTCTCTGGGGCGCCCAGACCCAACGCAGCCTCGAGAACTTCGTCATTGGCGACGAGCGCATGCCGGCGTCACTGATCCACGCCTATGGGCTGATCAAACAAGCGGCGGCGGAGACCAACGCGGCCCTGGGCGCGCTCTCCGCCGAAAAGGCCAGGTGGATCGTGCGGGCGGCTGCCGAGGTCGCGGACGGGAGCCTCGACGCGCACTTCCCGCTGCGAATCTGGCAGACGGGCTCGGGCACCCAGACCAACATGAACTGCAATGAAGTCGTCGCGCACCGCGCCAACGAGCTGGCCGCAGGCAGCGACGTGCACCCCAACGACGACGTCAACTGTTCGCAGTCGACGAACGACACTTTTCCGACGGCGATGCACTTGAGCGCGGCGCTCGCCCTGCGCGACGACTTGCACCCCGCGCTCCACCAGCTGCTCGCAACCCTCGACGCCAAGAGCAACGCCTTCGCCGACGTCATCAAGATCGGGCGCACCCACCTGCAGGACGCGACCCCGCTGACTCTCGGACAGGAGATCGGGGGCTGGGCGGAGCAGATCCGAATCGCCCTGCGCGCACTGGCCGGCTGCGAGCCCCTGCTGCACGAGCTGGCGGTCGGGGGCACCGCAGTCGGCACCGGCCTCAACGCGCCGGCCGGCTTCGGCGAGGGAGTCGCCGCGCGCCTCGGCGAACGCACGGGGCTGCCGCTCTCGAGCGCCCGGGACAAGTTCGCGGCACTCGCAGGCCACGAAGCCATGGCCGCCGTATCGGGCGCCCTTTCGACCCTGGCGGGCGCGCTCTTCAAGATCGCCAACGACGTCCGCTGGCTGGCATCGGGCCCGCGCTGCGGTATCGGCGAGCTGCAGATCCCCGCCAACGAGCCCGGCTCGTCGATCATGCCGGGCAAGATCAACCCCACCCAGGCAGAAGCGCTCGTGATGGTGTGCCTGCGGGTCTTCGGGAACCACACGACGGTCAGCCAGGCCGCGTCCGCGGGCAACTTCGAACTCAACGTCTGCAAGCCCGTCATCGCGCACTGCGTGCTGCAGTCGATCGGCCTGTTGGCAGACGCGGCGAAGAGCTTCGATGGGAATTGCGTCGCAGGCCTCGAACCCGATCGCGGGCGGATCGCCTCGCTGGTCGAGCGTTCGTTGATGCTCGTCACGGCCCTGAGCCCACACATCGGATACGAGGCCTCGGCCCAGATCGCCTCGAAGGCCCACCGGGAAGGCAGCTCCCTACGCGAAGCCGCACTGGCCTCCGGCGTCGCGCCCCAGGACTTCGATCGCTGGGTGCGCGTCGAGGACATGCTCGGTCCGCGCTCCACGAGCGAGTGAGGTTTGTATCAAGTACAAGGCGGGGGTCTCGCGATTCACCCACAGGGGCGCGAGCACGATGCTGTGCCCGGTGAGGGCCCGATCCTTCCTGGCACGCGACTTGCTCCTGTACGGGTCACGACGCGCGTCTCCGCGTCCCCGAACCAAGGAGGATCGACATGCCCGACTACCGAACCTTGCTCGTGCCCTTCGACTTTTCCGAAAACGCACAGGCTGCGCTCGACACCGCCGTCGACCTGGCGCGGCAACTGAAGTCCGATTGCCACCTCGTCCACGTCGTGCAGTCCTACCCCTACATGAGCTACGGCGGCATCGCCGGACAGCCTCCGCTGCCGCCGCCCGACATGCTGCAGATCCGGGAGCACGCCCTCGAATCGATGGGCAAGGTCGTGAAATCGGTCGAGATCGCGGGTGGACGCGTCGTGCCTCACGTGGTGGAAGACGCGAGTGTCGCCGGCGCGATCTGCCAGATGGCCGGCAAGCTCGAGGCCGATCTGATCGTGATGGGCACCCACGGACGCACGGGGATCGCCCACGTCTTCCTCGGAAGCGTCGCGGAACGAACTCTGCGCCAGGCGCCCTGCCCGGTCCTGATCGTCCCCTCTCGCGACGCTTCGAAGTCGTAGCGCGCACGAGGACCGCGGACATCCGTATCAACGGACGGCCCGCCATCGACAGGTGGCGGGCCGTCGCACGTCTCGGATCCTGAGCGACGTTCACGCTCGCGATCCCTACCCGCCCACGTCGCGAAAGCCGCCTCCAGGCTCCTTGACGGTCGCTCGCGGGCGCGACTACAGTCCAGCGTTCCCCGTTTCCAAACTGCCCCAGAGGTACCGACCATGGTGAGGACCTCCCGGATGCGTCGGCTCCTGAGCTTGCCGGCGATCGGCGTTCTCGCGATCGCGGCTCCAGCGCTAGCACAAGAAGCTGCGCAGAAGGCTGCTGACGCAAAGAGCGAAACTCTCGACGAAGCGCGCTCCGTACGACGCGAAGCGAACGTCGAGGGCATCCAGTCCCAGGAACGCATCGACAAGCTCAGCGACGAAACCGACTCGCTGTTCGCCCGCTACCGCACGGCGCTGCGCGAGAACGATGCGCTGGCGGTCTACAACCGACAGATGCAAGAGCTGATCGACTCGCAGGAAGCCGAGATGAGTTCGCTCGCGGACCAGCTCGACCGCGTCGAGCTGGTGGGACGCAGCGTCACCCCGTTGATGCTTCGCATGATCGGGGCCCTCGACGCCTTCGTCGAGCTCGACGTCCCCTTCCTCCGGGAAGAGCGCACGGATCGCATCCTCAAGCTTCGCGAGCTGATGTCCCGCGCGGACATCAGCAACGCCGAGAAGTACCGGGCCATCATGGAGGCCTATCAGGTCGAGAACGAGTTCGGTCGCACCATCGAGGCGTATCGCTCCGCCCTGCAGAAGGACGGCAAGGAGATGACCGTCGACTTCCTGCGCTTCGGCCGCATCGCACTCGTGTATCAGACCCTCGACGGGGAAGAGTCCGGCGTCTGGGACCAGAAGACCCGCAGCTGGCAGCTGCTCGACGACGGCTATCGCAACGCGATCCGCGACGGTCTGCGGATCGCACGCAAGCAATCCGCGCCGGATCTCATCCGCGTGCCCGTTCCCGCGGCCGAGCGCGCCGCGGAGGCCGGCTGATGCGGCGACTCGAGTCTCCCACTCTCTTCTCGGTCGTCCTCGCGATCACACTCCTGGCGAGCACGCCGGCTAGCGCATCCGAGCCCGCCGACGGGCCGGTCGCCGCGTCCCTCGACGAGCTGCTGTTGATGGTCCAGGACGGCTTCCAGGTGGAAAGCGCGGAGAACCGCGAACGCGAAAGAGCCTTCAAGGCCTCGCTCGACCAACAAGAAGCACTGCTCGCCGAAGCCCTCGCCGAACGCGAGCGCCGGGCCGCGGCGAGTCAACGACTCGAAACGGCCTACACGGAAAACGAGGCCGGTATCGGGTCGATGCAGGGCCGGCTGACCGAGCAGCTCGGCCAGATGGGTGAGCTCTTCGGCGTCGTCCGCCAGGTGGCCAACGATCTCAGTGGCCAGACCTGGGAATCGCTGACGAACGCGCAGCTCGGCTCCCGCAAGGACCTGCTGGACCGACTCGGACGCAGCAAGGAGCTGCCGACCACCGAGGACCTCGAGCGTCTCTGGTACGAGATGCACCGCGAGATGACCGAGCAGGGCAAGGTGGTTCGCTTCGACGCGGAAGTCCTGATGGAGAGCGGCGAAAAGGAAACGCGGGAGATCATCCGCGCGGGTGTCTTCTCGGCCCTGACCGACGGCCGCTACCTCGCCTGGGAATCCCGCGACCAGCAGCTGCGCGAGCTGACCCGGCAACCGCCGACCGTGCACCTGAAAACCGTCGCACCTTTCGAGAGCACCACATCCGGCTTCGCGCCCCTGGCCCTCGACCCGTCCCAAGGCGCACTGCTCGCGGCGCTCATCGAGACCCCGAGCCAGACGGAACGCATCCAGCAGGGCGGCGCCGTCGGCTACGTGATCATCGGACTCGGGCTGTTCGCCCTCGCCCTCGGACTCGTGCGCTGGATCGGCATCTCCATCACGACGCGCAAGGTGGCTTCGCAGCGCAAACGGGAGACACCGGACCCGGGCAACCCACTCGGGCGCGTGCTGGCCGTCTACGAACGCAACCAGGACTCGGACCCGGAGACCCTGGAGCTGCGTCTCGACGAAGCCGTGCTGCGTGAGACGTCCCGCCTCGAGCGCTTCATCTGGCTCGTGAAGGTCGTCTCCGTGGTGGCGCCGCTGCTGGGGCTCCTGGGAACGGTCACCGGTATGATCCAGACCTTCCAGGCCATCACGCTCTTCGGCGCCGGCGACCCGAAGATGATGGCGGGCGGCATCTCGGAAGCGCTGGTCACCACCATGCTCGGCCTGATCACGGCGATTCCGTTGGTCCTGCTACACGCGACCCTCGCGAACAGCACCAAGCGGATCACCGACACCCTGGACGAACAGAGCGCAGGTCTCATCGCCATGCGCGCGGAGACGGCAGCAGGTGGACGCTGACGCCATCAAGGCGGTACAGAGCTTCGTCGAGACGGGCGGCGACGTGCTGCTGGTGATCGCGTTCACCACCGCCGTGATGTGGACGCTGATCCTCGAGCGCTTCTTCTATTTCAAGATGGGGGGCCACGCCGCCCAGGCGAGGCGGGTGCTCGAGATCTGGCGACGTCGCGACGACCATTCGTCCTGGGCCGCGCACGCCATCCGGCGCCTGCTGGTTTCCGAGGTCGAGCTCGAGCTGACCCGCGGCCTGGTCATGATCCGGACCATCGTCGCGATCTGCCCGATGTTCGGTCTGCTCGGCACCGTGACGGGCATGATCGAGGTTTTCGACGTCATGGCGCTCACGGGCAGCGGCAACACCCGCGGCATGGCGGCGGGCGTCTCGAAGGCCACGCTTCCCACCATGGCCGGCATGGTCGCCGCCCTTTCGGGCATGCTCTTCAGCATCCAGCTCGAACGCTTCTCCCGCGACGAAGCCGAGCGGGTCGCCGACCAGCTCGAGATCGCTCACGTCGAGTACAACCCGCACGCCGAGCCCCCTTACCCCGAGCAGACCCGTTAGGCTGGTGAGGTCGTAGGATGCCTTCCTCCCTCCGCTTCCCCACCGCCGTCCTGCTCGCCTGCGGCGTCACCTTCTTCCTCTTCTGGACCATGCAGGCCCTGGTGCACACGGAAGGAGAGCTCGAAGAGAGCAAGGCTCCGCTCAGCATCGACTTCGTCCGCCTGCGCCGGGACAACACCCCGCAAGAGAAGAAGCGCGAGCCGCCCAAGCGCGAGAAGCCCGACCAGCCCCCGCCGCCTCCCGACATGAGTATGTCGAAGTCGAGCCTCGACCCGGGCGAAGGCGTTGCCATGCTCGCGCCCGACATCAACGCCGGGGCCGCCCTCGAAGGCGGACTCGTGGCTGGCGGCGGCTCGGACCGGGACGCGGTGCCGCTGGTGCGCATCGAGCCCGACTACCCCATGCGTGCGCGGCAGCTCGGCATCGAGGGCTGGGTGCAGGTACGCTTCGACGTCAACAAGGCCGGTGGGGTCAAGAACGCCGTCGTCGTGGCGTCCCACCCTCCGAAGGTCTTCGACCGGGCCGCGATCCAGGCCGTCATCAAATGGAAGTACAATCCGAAGATCCGCAACGGCGCCGCCGAAGAACGCGTGGGGCTCGAGATGCTCTTCCCGTTCGGCATGGAGAAGTGAACGTGCCGCGTCTGATCGTCGTCTGCATTGGCCTGCTCTGGATCTCGTCCGGATCCGCGCTCGCCGCCCCGGCCGACGAGAAGGGCGCCTCGGAACCCCAGCGGGCGAGTCGGCTCGACAAGCACGAGATCGACGAGCGTACCGGCAAGCGGCTCGAGGCGGCCAAGGTGGCGCTGAGCGAGGAGGACTGGGACGAGGCGGAGCGAGCGCTGTCGAGGCTGCGTCAGCGGAGCATGAACCCCCTCGAGCGCCAGAAGGCTTCCGAGATCCGCGCCTTCATCGCGTTCGGACGGGGCGACAACGCGGCCGCGCGGGGACACTTCGAGGACGCCATCGCCCAGGGCCTGATGACGACCAAGGAGCAGGCCGATGCCCGCTTCATGATCTCCCAGCTCTACCTGGCGGATCAGATGTGGCCAGAGGTGATCGACAGCCTGAACCGCTGGTTCGCGATGGTGCCGGACCCGGCCCCGAACGCCTATTACAACCTCGCGATCGCCCACTACCAGAACGGCGACCTGGAAGCGGCGATCGCCCCGGGCACGAAGGCGCTCGATCTGGCCGACGCACCGCAGGAAGGCTGGCTCCAGCTGATGCTCGCAATCCGGCTCACCCGCAAGGAGTACAAGGAATCGATTCCGCTGCTCGACGAGCTGCTCCTCCACTTCCCGAGCAAGCGCTACTGGCTCACTCTGTCCACGGTGTACGGCTCCCTCGAGAACTATCCCGAGGCGCTCATCCCGCTTCAGCTCGCCTACACCCAGGGGCTGCTCACCGAAGACGCCGAGCTTCGGCGTCTCGCCCAGCTGATGCTCTTCCTCGGCCTCCCGTACCGCGCCGCGGAAGTGCTCGAGACCGGCATCGAGAACAAGCGGATCGATGCCGACGCGCCGGCGTTCGAGGCGCTGGGCAACAGCTGGATCGCCGCGCGGGAATTCGACAAGACCGTCGAGCCGCTTTCCCGGGCAGCCGAGATCTCCGGCGACGGTGACCTCTTCGTCCGTCTCGCCCAGGTACAGATCCAACGCGAGCAGTGGTTTGCCGCCGCGACGGCGTTGCGACGCGCACTCGAGCTCGGACAGCTCGACAAGCCCGGTGACGCGAAGCTGCTGATGGGCATCGCGGTCTACAACTCGGACCGCCCGAAGCAGGCGAAGACCTGGTTCCGTCAGGCGCGCGCCCACGAGGAAACCCGCGGCGAAGCGGACCAGTGGTTGCTGCACCTCGCGCGCGAGCAACAGCAATCCAGTTGATCCGCGCGCTGTGGGTCGTCGCCGCCCTGTGTGCGTCCTGCGCGACCACGTCGGTCGAGCGCCGGCCGTGGATCGAGGTCGAAAGCGAACGCTTCGTCATCCGCAGCTCGCTCGGCGAAGCGGCCACAGCGGTGCTCGCGAGAGATCTCGAGGCCTACGTCACCGCCGGTGAGGTGGTCTTCGGTGCGCCCTTCGACGCCCCGACCCGTATCGTCGTCTACGCCTACGACGGCCGGGGACTCGAACGTCCCTTCGACCGGGCCAACCAGCCGTCGTGGTTCCTGTCCTCCCCGATCGGCGGCGTGCTGGTGCTGCGGACCGGCTCGGGTTTCTCCGATGCGACGCCGGAGACACGCTTCGACCTGGCGCGGTACCTGCTTCACGGAAATGGCGGACTCGACACCCCGCTCTGGTACGACGAAGGGATGAGCGCCTTCCTCAGTACGGCGCGTCGCACCCCGCGTCATACCCTGGTCGGCGAGCCTCGCTTCGACCTGCAAGCAAGCCTCAGCGGCCAGGTCTGGCCGTCGGCGAACGACGTGCTGGCCGTCGCCGCTGTCGACGATGCGGGCCGACGGCAACGCGCTCTCTTCCGCGCGCGCGCCTGGGTGATCGTCCATTTCGCTCAGCTCGGCGAGCTCCCGGACTCGGCCCCGCGACCCGCGCTCGATCTCGCCCGCGCGCGCGACCGCGCGATCCGGCCGACCACCCGCGCCTGGTTCGGTGTCCCGTCCGATGACTTCGACCCCGCACTTCGCCGGCATGCGGGCACCCTGGGCGCCACGCACCTCGCGCTTCGCGAGAGTCAGCCCCCTTCCCTTTCGGGCCCGACGCCGCTCGCTTGCGGCGCAATCGCGGAAGAACTCGGCTGGCTCGCCCTCGAGCTCGAACGCGACGGTCTGGCGCGCCGCTACTACCGTCATGCCCTGCGCTGCGACCCGTCCTCCGCGCGGGCGTACGCCGGCATGGCCGCCGCCGAGAGCCTTCGGGAAGACTTCGAGGCCGCGAGCCAGCTGCGCAACAAGGCGCTGTCCATGGCGCCCGGCGACCCGAGGGTCCAGATCCTCGCGGGACGCAGCCTGGAGTGGACGGCTCGCGAGACGGGGGCGCGGGCCGATCTCGCCGCGGCTCGCGCTCACTACCGGGCCGCCGCAGCCGCCTCCTCGGACGACCCGGAACCTCGCACGCGCTTCGCGCGCAGCGTCCTGGGAGACGAACGCGCGACGCTCGCCCAGACGAGAGAGGCACTGACCGCCCTCGAGCAGTCCCAGCGCCTGCTCCCCGGTGCCCTCGACGTCACCCTCGACCGGGCGCGCGCGCATGCGCGCCTGAACGAGCGCTCCGCCGCCCGCGACCTGGCGCGATCCGTCGCGACTCGCACGGACGAGGAAGCCCTGCGCGACGCCGCGCACGAGCTGCTGGACCGGACAGCGCGAACGAAGGACACGACCCGCTGATGCCAGCGGGTCAGCGCGCCCGCACTTCCGCGGGCGGCACCCCCGTCTTCAACCAGGCGGCTTCCTCCTCGGAGAAGAGCGGAAGCCTCGAACGCAGGGACACCGCGGCACCCGGGTCTTCCACCGACCCGAGCTCGGCGACAGCCTGCTTGAGCCGCGCGGCCTGGGAATGCGCGGGGTCGTCCCGAAGCTCTTCCGCTTCACGGACGGCGTCGATGTCACGCCCCAGGTGCAGCAGTGACCACACGCGTCGCCGCCTGGCGGACTGGTTGTCGGGATCGAGCTGGAGCGTTCGCCGATCCATCCGCAGAGCGTCTTCGTACAGGCCGAGTGCGGCGTAGAGCGCCGCCAGGCGTTCCTGCGCGGCGAGCCGACGAGTCGGCGACGCGGCTCCCGACTCCCTTCCGAGGGGCGCGAAGTCCACCGGGATCAGGCCCCGTCGCATGGCCCAGACGGGAGCGGCGCGAATCACGCGCTCGGCGTCGAAGCCAATCTCCGAGTCGAAGGGGACTCCCTCGCTCTCGTACCAGGCCGAGACCCGTTCGAGGTTCGCGCGATTGCGCTCGGTCGCGCGCAGATACACGGCACTGTCGAGATTCCGGAAGATCGGGATCCAGCCGCGAGCACCCTCGAGGTCCGTGGTCGTGAAGAAGAAGGCCTTCGAGCCGGGGCGGTCGATGGGGAGCCGGATGCCGAAGTACACATCGATCCCATAGCTGTCGAGCAGTGCCGACAGGTCCTGGCCGGGAAGCAGACCGCGATGCGCGCGGATCGCCCGATTCGCTTCCATCACGGCGGGCGGTACGTTGAGGCTGCCGTTCACGAACACCTGCAACCCAGGCGCGAGCCAGTAGCCGATGAAGCCTCCCAGGGTGTAGTCGTTGTAGAGCGTGCCGCGGACGCCCGCGTCGCGAAGCATCCACACGGCATGCGCGAAGTACTTGCCGGTCGGGTACGCCTGCGCGTAGCGATCCGCCGAGATCGCGCGCGAGATCATCGGCCAGTCACCGACGCGAACGAACGCCGCCAGGATGGCCGCCGCCGCCAACGCGGCGAGCAGAGCGGTCGCGACCTTCGGCTGGCGGTTCGCGTCCTGCGCGCGCCGTGCGCGCAGGATCTCAGCGAGCAGGAGCAGCGGGAAGATCCCCAGCCACAGGAAGCGCACGGCCGTCAGCATCATCGCGATGGAAACGACGGCAAGGGCCAACAACGCGGGATCGAGTCCCCAGGCCGGCGCCTTCCCGAAACGCTCCCGCCAGGCGTGCGCGGCCCCCAGGCCGACGCTCGCGATGCAACCCCACACGAGGAACCAGGCAAGGGGACTGGGTGGCAGACGGGGGACGGGAAGCCCGAAGAGCGACACCGGCAGCCATTCGTCGGCCACCCGCAACAGGTTCGGCGTCTCGCCCCCGGACGCGAAGTATGCGAAGTGCGGCTCGATCCCGCCCGGGTTCACGAAAGTCGCGAGCGAGCCGAGCACGAGTGCCGCACCCAGCACCGCGATGCGAGAACGCGAAGCGGTCGAGGCCGGCGCGGCGTCTACCAGGAACGAGATCAGCAGCCCGGCCGCACTCACCGCGAGCAGCAGGGGCCCCAACACGAAGGCGCTATGCGCGTTCGCCCAGACGAGCAGCAGCAGCACGGCGACCGCGACGCGCGTGCGTCCGCCCGGTGCGTCCCGCGCGATCACGAGACGATAGAGTGCCAGCGCGAACAGCATCGTGAGCAGGTGCGGTCGCAGTTGAACGAGCCGATACGCCGACAGGCCCATGAAACCCATCCACAGCAGACTGGCCACGGTCGCCGATTCGCAGGCACGTCGCAGCAGACGCCACGCGAGCACCAGCACAGCACCCGCGAGCAGGACGTGGAATATCCGCAACGCCTGGAAGCCACCGATCTGCCAGACTGCGTAGAAGATCCGATCGCTGAGCCAGGACGAAGTCGAGGGCGGACCGGGCGCCGTGAAGAGCTGCGGGTCCTGCGCGAGGAAGAGACCGTCGCGGGCGTACGCCTCGCCGAGCGACAGGTGCCACCACAGATCGTCGGTGAATAGCGGCTGGCCCGCCGCGATCAGGACCACGACGGCGAGCGCGCCGGCAAGCGCGATCGCGAGTCCGTCGAGCGCGCGGATGGCTATTCGGGAATCCACCGAAAGCGCACGCCGACCCCGGCCCGGATCGCCCAGGGCTCCTGCTCGAAGGTGAAGCGCGCCGTCTCTCCGTACTCGTTCTGCGTGTAGAACTTGAGGTCGCGGTCGCCGAGGAAGCGATAGGCCTGCACGCCGATCGAGAGCGAGGGAACGATGGACCCGAGGCGGCCTGCGTCTGCCTCGAGCTCGAGCCCGGGGCCGAGCCCATGCAACGCCTTCTGCTTGTCCTTTCGCAGGTCGATCTCGCGGAAGTCGTCGATGCCGCCGCCGCCGTTGTCGACCCCGATCGCACCGCACATCGGGACCGGGGCGCCGTTGCTGACGTCACATACGGCGCGGCGCACGGCGCCCTCGACGTTCATGACCTGACGCACGTACTCGAGGGAGAGGCGGACCCGAAGGTTGCGGCCGAACGCCTCGACGGGCCATGCCACGCCCGTGCCCGCGCGCAGGACCAGCTTGTCCATCTGCACGCGTGTCCGCGAGCCCTGCCCGGTCACGTTGTTGTCTCGTGGGTTCGTGATGTCGGGGTCGACCGCGAGGTCTTCGATGGTGCCTTCCTTGGCGACGTCGCGATACGGCCCGAACGCGCCGGACACGATCGCGTGATGGAAGACGCGGGGCACCCAGCTCGATCCAGCGAGCGTGGGGGTCATGAGTTCGAAGCCGAGTCCGACGTCGGGCGTGGTCATCAGGTCATGGCCGCTCGCCGGAGGTCGAATCGGGTTCGTCGAATTGACGAACGAAGGACCCATCAAGTCGCCGCTGCGAACCGTCGCACCGACGTCCTGGAAGCTGTAGCCAGCGACGACCAACACCGCCGGAAGCCAACGATCCTTGCCATCCGGCTCCGCGAGGACGTCGTAGGAGTCGGCGTACGAAGAGGACGCGAGAGCCAACAGAAAACAGCTGAACGCGCTTCCGAGCCGCTTCCGTGCTCTATTGACGGCGATTCGCATCCGCGCGAGGATCGCGTCTAACGCAACGCGGAGCAAGGGGACGCCGGCCCTCGCTCCATTCCGACCGGCAACCCAGTCCCTTGATTCGGTCCCACTCCCTCTCCCTGACTGACGCATTCCGCGAGCGAGTCGACGAGGCAGCTCGACGGGTCGCGTGTTCGGTGTTCAGTCTCGTGGCTTCGTTGCTGATCGCCATTCCAGGTCTGGCGCAAGAGACGACGGCGGACGCCGAGCCCTCTGCGGAGACCGCCGAGAACACCGAAGCCACGAACGACCCCCCTTCCTCGAAGCCGCCGGAAGGCATCGAGATCATGCGGGTCACCGGACGCAAGGTGACCGCCCTCGAAGCCGACGTTCCTTCTTCCGTTACCCAGTTCGACGCGGCCACCATCAGCGCACTCGGTGCGCAGGACGCTTCCGACCTCGCCAAGATCACGCCGAACGTCGAGATCCGAACCTCGGGAGCGACTGCAGCCACCTTC
The DNA here is from genome assembly GCA_029261855.1 of Deltaproteobacteria bacterium. GTDB lineage: Bacteria > Myxococcota_A > UBA9160 > UBA9160 > UBA4427 > JAJDAN01. Next base: position 140,442 of record JAJDAN010000083.1, on the reverse strand, counting down.
TTCATTCGCGGCGTCGGACTGCAGGACTTCAGCGCGAACTCGACCGGGGCCGTCGCAATCTACGGCGACGACGTCTCCTACAACCTACCGGCCCTGCAACTCCAGGGGCTCTACGACCTCGAGGACGTCCAGATCCTGCGCGGCCCACAGGGCTGGGGCAGCGGACGCAACGCGTCGGCGGGGGCCATCAAGCTCGTCTCGCGGAAGCCCAGCGGCGAGCTCGGCGGCTATCTCCGCTCGAGCCTGGGCACCTACGAGTCCGACGATGCGCGCAAGGGCGCGTTGATCCAGACCTACGAAGGCGCGGTCGAGACGCCCATCGTCGAGGGCGTGTTGGCGTCGCGCTTCGCATTTCGTCTCCGGGACGCCGACCCCTACATCCGCAACGGCTGTGGCGGCGGTCCCGACGCCCGACCCGTCTGGCCGGGCTTCCCCGTCCCCAAGCAGGACTTCGTGCTCTGTGGGGAGCAGCAGTTCGTCCGCAACGAGCCCTCGCCGATCCCCGTGGGCCTGCCAAAGTACGTGGGTGACCAACACAGCTGGTCCGTTCGCGGTCAGTTCCTGTTCGAACCGCCGGAAACCCAGACGTCGTGGCTGTTGAACATGCACGGCAGCCGCCTCGACCAGCAGTCCACCCTCGGACAGGCCAGCGGGACGGGGAACTCCGGCAGGTTCATGGGCTCCACCACGAACACCGGATACACCGAGCCGGACCAGCTCGCCGAGCGACAGGACATCCAGGCCGAGCAGGGTCTGTCCAGCAGCCAGGCGTTGGGGGTCCTGGGCGCCATCCTGACCAAGAAGCGCCCACTCGACCGGGCACCGTATCGCGGCGACTACGACCGCGTCGGCCAGACGAAGCTCGACACCTGGGGCGGCTTTCTGCGCGGCGACATCGAGATCGGCGAAGTGAACCTGAAGACGGTCACCGGCTATGACGGCTACGACCGCTCGCGCGATACCGACACGGACTTCACCCCCGACGTGTTGTTCGAGACGATCTTCCACGACAAGGCCTGGCAGGTCGTCCAGGAGCTGACGGTGACAGGCGACCTCGCCGACCGCAGCCTGCGCTGGGAGGTCGGCGGGGGGTACCAGCAGGAGCGACTCGAGGTCGACAACCTCTTCCTGGTGCCTGCACCCGACATCACCACCATCACGCGCGAGTACACGCAGGATACCTATGCGTTCCAGCTGTGGGCGGGCTTCCAGCTCGACTTCCTCGACGACTTCACCCTGGAGGCGGGCGGTCGTTACAACTGGGAGCGCAAGGAGTTCAGCATCGACGAGATCGACGTGCAGGACGCGCTGAGCAGCGGCGATTCACACAAGACCTGGACGGCTCCCACCGGATCGATCAGCCTGACCTACCGCTTCACCGACACGGCGTCCGTGTACTACAAGTACAGCCGCGGCTTCAAGGCCGGCCACTACAACTCCAACAGCGTCGACGAGCCGCCGGCGAGGCCCGAGACCCTCGACTCGTTCGAGACGGGATTCAAGGGGGCCTGGTTCGACACGCGGCTGAGCCTTGGGGGATCCTTCTTCTACTACAAGTACAACGACTACCAGGTCTTCGTCTTCGAGAACAGCCCCGGACCCAACCCGCCGACCCTCGAGATCATCAACGCCAACAACGCCGAGGTCTACGGCATCGAGGCCGACCTGGAGCTGCGGCCGCTGCAGGACACCTTCGAGTGGCTGCCGGACGAGGCAGACGACCTGCTGATCCAGGTCCGCTTCGGCTGGCTGAAGAGCGAGTTCCTGGACTTCACCGACACGGAAATCCGGTCGACGGGCACCCGCTTCTTCCCGGTCACCTTCGACTTCACGGGCAACGAGCTGATCAACTCGCCCGAGTTCAAGATCAGCGGCACCGCGGAATGGCCCTTCGACCTCGGCTATTGGGGCACGCTCACGCCGCGCTACGACTTCGCCTGGACGGACGACATCTACTTCAACCAGATCGAGGGGCGGGGCTCGGCGGACGCAGACGGGCAGCCGAAGCTCCCCCAGTTCGCGGTCGGCCAGCAGGCCTTCGTGCTCCACAACCTCATGCTCACCTACGAGACGCCGGAGGGGAACATCGAGATCTCGGGCTGGGTCCGCAACCTGCTCGACCAGCGCTACAAGACCTACGGCTTCGACGCCTCGCAGTTCTCGAAGGTGGTCGTGCAGTTCGTCGGCGAGCCGCGCACCGTGGGCGTCGACCTCACCCTTCGTTGGTAGCGTTCTTCGCGCGAGTCGCGTGAGTCGCTTGCTGCCCGTTCGCGACGATGCCGACCGTCAGGGGATCTGGTAGCCCAACGCGCGCAGCTGGTTGAGCTGCATCTCGTCGATCTCGAGATCCGGCTCGGCCTCCCACTTCGGCTCCTCGGCGAGATACGCCTCCGTCAGGCCGCGGAAGCGCTCGAGCTCCTCCGGGTGGTCGGCGACCACGTTGCGCAGCTCGCGCGGGTCCTCGTCGCTGTGATAGAGCTCCTCCCGCTTGCCCCGAGGAAGGTCTTCCATCACGTACCGAAAGCCGTCGTCCACCACCGACACGGTCATGCGCGATTCGAACTCCTTGGGCCGCCCCCAGGTCTGATCGAGGTGGGCGTAGCCCGGAGCCACGGGCTCCGGCGCCGGCTCTCCCCTCGCCGCGGCGAGGATGTCGGGAACCCGCGAGACCCCGTCGATGCCGTCCGGCGTAGGAAGCCCGAGGAGTTCGAGCACGGTGGGCCAGATGTCGATGTTGTTGGTGGCATGCTCGACGACCACACCGGGGTCGAGCCGGAACGGAAAGCTCAGGATCCACGGAACGTGGGTCTCCTCGCGGTAGACCTTGCGCGCGTGCCCTTCCCCGCCGTGCTCGCCGAACGCCTCGCCGTGGTCCGAGGCGATCACGATCAAGGTGTTCTCGAGGAATCCCTTCTCGGCCATGAACACCAGCAGGTTGTTGATCACCCGGTCCTCGCGCAAGACCGCCTGATCGTAGATGTCGCGATAGGAGGTACCGAAGATGGCGGTGTCTTCGTCGTACAGGTACTCGTGGACGTCCATGTGGTGCAGGTACAGGAACCAACGCCCGTCCTTGCCGTAGACCCGCAGGAACTCCGTGGCTGCCGCGACCGCGGAGTCATCGGTATTGGAACTCGTCACCGTCGGGTTCTCGCGTCGCACCTCCTTCGAGGGACGGCGACCGAAGGGCCGAACGTAGGTGTCGAATCCCTGATCGAAGCCGTGATAGCCCTCGACCCAGCCGTTCCGGAACAGCCCCACCGTCCGGAAGCCCGCGTCCTTCAGGACTTCCGCCGGCATGCGCGCCTCGGACGAGAGCATGTCCTCGAATCGGGTCACGCCGGTCTTCGTGGGATACACCCCCGTCCACAGGGAAGCCATCGAGCACTTCGTCCACGACGACTGGGCGAGCTGCCGCGCGAATCGGACGCCGCCGTTCGCCACGTAGTCGACCACGGGACTGGTCGGCCGCGCGTAGCCCCATGCGCCCAGGTGGTTCGCTCGCAGGGTGTCGACCAGGATGAAGAGGACGTTGACGTCGTCGCGGCTGGCGAGCGCCTGGATGTCCGATGCGTCGCCGATCGGCCGTGAGTCCGGGCGCCCGATGCGCAGGTCGACCAGGCTGACCAGGTAGACCCCGACGAGCAGGAGCGCCGCTGCCAGCCAGGGCCAACGCTTGGAGAGCAGCTTCTGTGACGGTCCCGCCATTCGCGCGCGGAACCTTAGCGGGACGCCGGATGCACCGCATGCTAGGGTGCGCGGCCATGTCGCCCGGACTGGCCCTGCTTCGCCCTCGTCTTGGCATGGGAAGTCTTCGCGGCTCTTCCGGCGCCCTGCTTGCCGCCCTCCTGCTGCTCGGCTGCAACCTGTCGGACCCGAAGGAGGAAGCGCGGGCCCTGAGCGCGCAGGGCCGCTTCGTCGAGGCTGCCGAACGGCTGCGCGTTCTCGTCGACGAGGATCCCTCGGACCCCGAGATCCTGTTCCGTTACGGCGCCGCCCTGACCCAGGCCGGAGAGTACAGCCCCGCGTACTTCCCCCTTCGTCGTGCGATGGAGGATCCCGACTGGGTGGTCCCCGCTGGACTGACCCTCGCGTCGGGCGCGACTGCGACCGGCAATTCTGACAGCGCCGCACTCATCCTCGACGAGGTCCTCGTCGCAGACCCGGACAACGTCGAGGCGCTGGTCGCGCGCTCCAACGCGCGCGTCCTCACGCGCCGCCACTACGAAGGCGCCCTTGCAGACGCCGATCGCGTGCTCGAGCTGGATCCGGACAACCTCCGGGTCCTGACCTATCGCGTCGTCTCCCTGCTCGGGCTCGCTCGCATCGACGAGGCCGGCGAGGCGCTCGAGACCCTCGAGCGCAGGTATTCCGAGGCCGGGCTCGAGGTGGGCGACACCTCGCACTACTGCGCGGCACGCGCCGTCTTCGAAACCGAGAAGGGAGACACCGAGGCAGCCGATCGCATCCTCCGGGCGTGCCTCGTTCGTTTCCCAACCAGCGCGACAGTCGTCAACGCCGCCATCCAGTTCTACGAAGAGACCCGTCAGCTCGAACGCTCCCTGGAGGTCCTGCGCGGTGCGTACGAGGCGTCGGCGCACGACCGCGCGTTCCGGGTCCCGCTCGCGGTGCGTTTGCACGCGGCCGGACAGGTCGCGGAGGCCGAAGAGCTGCTGCGTGACCCGACCGAGTCCCAGGACCCGGCGAGGGCCGCTGTCGCCTGGGTGGACCTCGCCGGCTACCTGATCGAGCAACAGCAGCGCTACGACGATGGACTCGACTGCTTCGAAAAGGCGATCGCACTCGTCGGCGAGGCGACCCCCGAGCTGCTCTTCCAATATGCCGACGCACTGCTCATCGGCGAACGCTACGACGACGCGCGCGCCGTCGCCGCGAAGATCACCGTCCCCACCTATCGCGATCTCGTCGAAGGGCGGGTCCTGCTGGCGCAAAACGAGCCCGGCGCGGCCCTGGAGCGCTTCGCCGCGGCACTGGCCGAGTGGCCGAACCACGGCATCGGTCGCTACTACGCGGCCCGGGCCGCCGAAGCGGCGGGACTCATCGATCGCGCCATCGAAGAGTACCGCTACTCGGTACGAGCCGATCCCGGCGGCACCGATGCACGTGAACGACTGGCCCGTCTGTACGTCGCCGCGGGTGACCCGAACCGCGCCCTGACGGTGCTCTATCACGACGTCGGGAAGAACCCCAGCAGTGACGATGCGGTCCTGATCGAGCTGGAGATTCTCGCGCGGCTGCGACAGGCGAACACGATCCCCGACCGTCTCTCCGAGCGCGTCGAGCCACCGACGATGTGGGGACGTGCAGTCGCTGCGCTCGCCACCGGAACCCGGGCACGCGACGGCAGCGAGGCCGCCCTCGCGATCGTGGAGGACGCCGACCGCCTCGACCTGAAGGCACCCGAGAGCGAGCCGGCGCTGGCTTCACTGCTGTTGGACCTGGTCGCACTCGGGCGCGCCGACGAGGCCGCGTCCCGCCTCGGCGTCATCGCGTCCGATCGTCCCGACGTCGCGGCCTTCCAGGCGCTCCACGGAGACGCCCTTGCGGCAAGCAACGCCGGGCCCGCCGCACGCGCCGCCTACGAGCGCGCACTCGCGCTGGAACCCGAGAACGCGCGCGCGCTGGCTGGGTCCGCGCAACTCGTCGGCGCCGAGGGCGACACCTCTCGCGCTCTCGCATTGCAGGCACGCGCCTGGGCCGCCGCACCGGATGCACCCGAGTACGGACGCGAGCTGGCAACGCTGCTCGCAGCAACGGGAAACACCGAAACTGCCCAGGAGACCCTGCAGGACCTGCTGGGACGCCACCCGACGGACGCCTCCGCCGTCCTGCAACTGGCGCAGCTCCGCCTTGCCTCGCCGAGCGCCGACCCGGCCGAGTTGCGCCGGCTGCTGCGCTGGGCGGCGCGCTTCGGAGCGAAGACGGAAGCGCAGGCGCTGCAGGCCGAGATCAACGCGCAGTCGGAGACGCGCTCGGCCCGCTAGCCGTCGGACCGGGCGCCCGTCGATTCGGAGGGCTCGGCCTCGCTCTCCTGGGCGGCTTCCTGGGCGGCTTCATGAGCGGCGTCGACCGCGCGCCTGGCACCCCCGGGTCGCAGGTGGTCAGGCACCTCGAAGACCTTGCGTTCGAGGTAGTCCGGCAGGTTTGCCTGGGCGACGTACGCGCGCGCGGCGGCTTCGTCCTGGAAGGCCCATGCGCGCACGATGACCCCGATCGAGTACCAGCGCAGGTCGCCTTCCTGGATGCGCTCCGCCCACTCGAGCGCCTTCGGCAGATCCTTGCCGGCGAGGCGTCGCGACATCAGGGCCGCCGCGGGATCGAGCCACGGTTCCCACTCGACGTTCTCGATGTACGCGAGCGCCGCCTCGGGGTCGCGCTTGAACCAGCGGCGCACCGTCTCTCGCACCGCGTCGTCACGGGCCTGGCCCGGAGGCAACGTCGACAGCCACTTCAGCGCGGCTTCCGGCTCGCGGCGCGCCCAGCGCGTCCCGACTCGCTGGGGAGCGCCGCTCTCGAACTTGCCGCCGATCAAGGTCTCGACCCAACTCGCCGCCTGGGCCGGCTCGACTTCCGCCGCAGAGCTTGCGACCCGGCGCAGGACGTTCAGCTTGAAGAGCTCGTCGTCGTCATCCAGTCGTTCGGCCCAGAGGAACGCCGCGGCCGGACCCTCCCGCAGGACCTTGCGTCTCGCGACGACGTCGATGGCCATCTGCCGCCCGGGGCCCGGGGGCCGCGCCTTGATCCACTCGAGCAGCCCGGGCGCACCGGCCTCCTCCCATCCGGCGAGACAGGCCTGGGTGAGCCGGATCTGAAGCTCTTCCGAGGGGAGGTCCATCGCCTTCGCGAGCGCAGCCGCGGGGTCCCGACGAGCCCACGCGCGCAAGATCGCCTCGGCGACCGCGGGGTGCTCCGCCTGCCAGGTCGACTGCGCCCAGTCGAAGGCGCCAGCGGGATCGAAGCGCGCCCACCATTCCGCCAGAAGCACCTGGTCCGTATCGCCGAGGTCCATGAAGATCGAATCGAACCCCTCCCGGACGTCTCCGAGGGATTCGGGCCCGAGCTTCTGCAGCAGCCCGGCCAGCTTCTCGTTGCGAACGAGGAGGTCCGGCTCCAGCAGCACGACCCGCACCTGGCGAGCGACCCCGGTCAGCCGTTCGCCGTCCGCGCCGCCGTAGCTTCTGTCGGGGGGCCGGGCGGTCGTTCGACCGACCTGGTACCCGATCACCAGCCCGAGCATCGCAAAGGCGACGATCACTATCAGCGCAGATCGACTCGACACGGCGGCGCAGTCTAGCGCCCCGCACTGCCGGGTCCACGTCCCCACACAACCGCGCTCAGCGGGCCGCAGATGGGGAATCGAGGTTCGGGAACGGAATGATCCCTAATGGGAAAACCCTTTCCGGCACCCGTTTGAGGCACCCTCCAAGTGAGTCCCATTCAGATTGTTATTCCTTTGTATTCGAATACTTACGACCGCTGAATCCGGTCCAGACAGCTGCGGTATGGATCTTGCTTTCTTGTCTGACAACCGGCACGAGTCCAACCCTAGGAGACCTGATGCTCAATCAACGGATTACCGGCGTGTTCCTCGCCGTCCTGCTCGCCTCGACAGCGGGCGTGGCCACCGCGCAGACGCCCTACAAGCTCACCGGGTTCTGGTACATGAACCGCGGCCCGTTGATCGACATTCCGATCAACGGACAGGCGGCCGGCTGCGGGCTCTTTGGCGGCAACGTCTACACCGCGGGCGTACCGAACCTGAACAACCCGGGATTCCCGGACGGCGCCCACACCCCGGCCGGCGTCCAGCCCACCGCAGTCCCCTTCGTCGGCGGACAGCCGAATGCGGGATGTGTTGGCATCCTCAATCAGCCCGCGACGCCGACCCTCGCAAGCCCGAACGTGGGCGCAGCGCAGATCGAGGGCGGCATTCCGGCGATTCCCGCGGCTCAGGTCATCGTGAACGCGGGCAACATCCCCAAGAGCTTCACCGTCCAGCCCGGCGCGTTCTACCAGAAGCGAGGCAAGCAGGTCGCGGCCGTGGCGGTGGCACCCACTGTCGTCCAGCTCGGCAGCACCTACACGCCCGAGGGTCCCGCGCTCCGCACCGACCCGACCGCCCAGCTGAACGATCGCAACTTCCGCGAGAACGCCTGGCTGGCTCAGCCCGGTCGCATGGGCGCGAACTTCACTTGGTGCCCGCCGGGCACCCAGGCCAGCCAGGCCCCGGCCTGCACCACGCCGGCCAACGCGGGCGGCGGCTCGTTCCCGAACGCAAACGGCCTGATCCGCTACCGCGCCGGCGCGAACGCCTTCGGCGGCACCATGGCCATGATGCTGAGCGGTCAGTCGACCGTCACGATCAAGCTCGACACGGTCGTGGGCGGCAAGATCGGCAATCAGATCGCGGCGGCCGTGCCGAGCGGGACGAATCTCCAGGCCCCGGGCAAGGGCTACGCGGCGATCGACGTGGACCTGCTCGCGGGCGCCATCGAGCATCCCAGCTACGCGATCAACTCCCAGTGCCAGAACGCGTTCCCGGCGACTCCCATCGGGTGCAGCCAGGTCGTCTCGAGCGGGCCGGCCACGGGAACGGGCGCGGGCGACACCAACGTGAACTGGGGCATGCCCTGGACCACCGGGACCGTGACGGTCTTCAAGACCGGCACGGCGCTCGGCCAGCCGCGCACCGAGACCCTGACCGCCATGGGCAGTGACTCGCGCAACGCAGCCGGCGCCGGCAACATCACGCTCGTGGCCGGTGGCGTCTCGCACCGGATCGTCGTGAACCAGAACTTCGCCGCGCTCGACGTGGTGACGATGACGATCTCGCCCTATGCACCGACGCTCTCGCCCACCGGCATCAGCCTGCTGGGTGGCCTGATCGTCATCTCCGCGGGTTACGTCCTCCGCCGCCGCCTGTCGTAGACGGCGGCCCCCCCCTCGTTTCGAGGAGAGGAGACGCAGAATCGATCGAGGGTGTGAGCCGACGGCTCGCACCCTCGATTGCGTTTCGGTCCCCGCTTCGCGTGTCGGCTTGCCACGGAGCCGACTGCTAGGCTTTTCGGTCCTGCCGGCCACCGGCCGCATTGGCCGGACGAGTGGACCACCCCGGAGAAGCGGAGAGTTCATGCCCAGCGCCCCCAGCGTCCTTGCCACGGTCCTGACGGCTCTTGCGCTATGCATCGTCAGCGCCCCTGCGGGCGCCGTCGATGCGACCACGACCGCGCCCGAGCTGACGTGGAACGACGCCCCCGCAATCGCCTTCGACGTCGGGCTGCTGCGTCCGTTCTCGGCAATCCGAACGATCGTGGGCGTGCCCTTCTTCCTGGCGAGCGCCCCCTTCGCGGCGATCGCCGGCGAGTTGACGACGAGCTGGGACGTCTTCGTGCTGGAGCCCTACGACTACACGGTCCGGCGCGAGCTGGCCGACTTCTGAGCCGCCGCGCGTCCCCGCCGTGAACCCCGCGCGACGTCTCGTCTTCACGGCCCTGGCGGTGGCCTTGCCGCTGCTGCTGCTCGAAGGCGCATCGCGGCTGCTGCTCGCCGCGAGTCCGGCGGCGCGGGCGTTCTCCCAGCGCACGAACGCCTACAAGGTCCCCGATGCAGGGCTCGGTCTGCGCGGTAACCCGCGCTTCCCGGGCCACGATGAGGCCGGCTGGCGCAACGCGACGCGACCCACGAAGGCCACCGTCGTCGCCATCGGCGACTCGCAGACCTACGGCAGCGAGACGTCGAGCGACGACGCCTGGCCCCAGCTGGCCCAGACCTTCTCCGGCACGCCCTTCTACCAGATCGCCATCGGCGGCTACGGGCCCATGTCGTATTGGCGGCTCACCGACGAGGCGCTTGCCCTCGAGCCCGAGCAGATCCTGGTCGGGCTGTACGACGGCAACGACTTCTATGATTCCTGGCGCGACATCTACCTGCGTTCGCGCGCGCCCGAATGGCAGGACCCGGCCCTGCGCGACGAGCTGCTCGAGCTCGAGGCGTCCGGGGAGCCGCTCCACTCGGACTGGGAGGCCACGCGGCTGGCGCGCAAGGCGCCCGGCAAGGCGCGGCTGCTCGACGCCCTCGCCTTCTTGAACGCACACCTCGCCCTCTACAACCTCGTCGAGGGCAGCGTCGCGACCCTGCTGGGCCCGCCGCCCGCGCCAGAGTCACGGGTGCGCGACGACTTCGAAGACTACCTGGCCCGCGCGGCGCGTTCCGAGCCAGGCCTGCTCGAGCCCTTCGAGGACGGCCTGCGGTCGACGATCTTCACGCCGCGCGGACGCCTGCAGACGATGCAGCTGACGGACCCGAGGGTGCGTGAAGCCCTGCGCCTGACCCTCGACCTCATCGCCGACATCCAGAAGAAGTGCGCCGGCAAGACACAGCTCGGCTTCGTGCTGATCCCCACCAAGGAGCTGGTCTACGCCGACCGCGTACGCGAGCGGGCCGTGGCACTCGACCCGTCGTACGAACGCCTGATCGAAGCGGAGACCGCCCTGCGCGAACGTGTGATGTCCCACCTCGCAGCACGCGGCATCCCCTGGGTGGACACCCTGCCCGAGCTGCGCGCATCCCTCGCCGCGGGACGGCCCCCCTACGGCATGAACTGGAATGGCCACCCGAACCCCGAAGGCAATGCCTCCATCGCCCGCGCGGCGCTCTCCCTCGTCGCCTCGATGCGCGCCGGATCGAGCTAGCTAGCATCCCGCCCATGGACTTCGACATCCCCAAGGACATCCAGGAGCTTCTCGAGCGGCTCGACCGCTTCATCGCGGAAGTCATCCAGCCGCTCGAGCAGCAGGACGACAACATCCGCTTCTTCGACCACCGCCGCGAGGACGCGCGCACCGACTGGGAACGGGGCGGGCTCCCGAACGAAGAGTGGGAGGCCCTGCTCCACAAGGCCAAGCGACTCGCCGACGGAGCGGGCTTCTACCGCTATCCGTTCCCCAAGGCCTACGGAGGAATGGACGGCTCGAACCTCGGCATGGCCATCATCCGCGAGCACCTGGCAGCGAAGGGTCTCGGCCTGCACAACGACCTGCAGAACGAGCACTCCATCGTCGGCAACAACGTCGGCCTGCTGTTGATGCTGCGCTACGGCACCGAGGCCCAACAGCGCGAATGGGTCGACGATCTCGCCGAGGGGCGCCGCGGCTTCGCCTTCGGCATCACCGAGCCCGAGCACGGGTCCGACGCCACCCACATGGACACGCGTGCGGTCCGCGACGGCGCCAACTGGGTGATCGACGGCGAGAAGACCTGGAACACCGGCATCCACAAGGCCCAGTACGACATGGTGCTCGCGCGCACCAGTGGCGCGGCCGGCGACGCCACGGGTATCACCGCCTTCCTCGTGCCCATGCAGGCCCCGGGCGTCAAGATCGAGGAGATGCTGTGGACCTTCAACATGCCTACCGACCACGGCCGGGTCTCCTTCACCGGCGTGCGCGTCCCGGACGCCAGCATCTTCGGCGGCGAGGGCGGCGGGCTCCAGGTCGCCCAGCACTTCTTCAACGAGAACCGCATCCGCCAGGCCGCCTCGAGCCTGGGGGCGGCGCAGTACTGCGTCAACGAGTCCGTCGCGTACGCGAAGCAGCGGCGCCCCTTCGGCAAGCCCCTGTCCCAGAACCAGGGCATCCAGTTCCCCCTCGTCGAGCTCCAGGCGAAGTGCGAGATGCTGCGCGCCCTCATCCACAAGACCGCGTGGGCGATGGACCGGGACGGCGCCTTCTCTGTTTCCGACAAGGTGTCCATCTGCAACTACCAGGCGAACCGGCTGTGCTGCGACGCCGCAGACCGCGCCATGCAGGTGCACGGCGGTCTGGGATATTCGCGCCACAAGCCCTTCGAGCACATCTACCGCCATCACCGGCGCTACCGCATCACCGAGGGCGCCGAGGAAATCCAGATGCGCCGGGTCGCGGGGTACATGTTCGGCTACATGAAGCAGAGGGCGCCCAAGGGCGTGCAAGACGAGAAGAGGGAGGACAGCTGAGGTGTCCGACGACCGCTGGCAACGCGGGGCCGAGAAGATCAAAGAAGTCTATGCGGGCGCGGTCGTGACGGCGCCCAAGGGCGCGATGCCGTTCAGTGACATCATGCTCGAGACGCTCTTCGCCGAGGTCTGGACCCGCGACGTACTCGACATGAAGGACCGCAGGTTGATCCTGCTCGGCGCCATCATGGCGCTCGGTGAGAACATGACCTTCGAGATCCAGGCGAAGGCCGCCCTGCGCCGAGGCGAGCTGAGCCCCGAGCAGTTGCGCGAGGTGCTCGTGTTCGGTGTTCACTACGTCGGCTACCCGCGCGCCGCACCCCTGGTCGCCGTCATCGAGAAGTGCATTGCCGAAGTAGCCGCGGAAGCGACTGCCAACGAAAAGGCTTGAACCCCGTTCAGAAGGGCTGGTGCTGGCAGCCCGACGAGGAAGCGTCTACCTACCTGCGATGGCCAATCCCACAGCGACTCTCGAGACCTCTCACGGAACCATTACCGTCGAAATCCTCGCCGACAAGATGCCCATCACCGCCGGCAACTTCATGGACCTGGCGAAGTCGGGCTTCTACGACGGACTCCACTTTCACCGGGTGATCCAGAACTTCATGGTCCAGTTCGGCTGTCCCCACAGCAAGGACCCGGAAAGCGCCCGGGCCGGCACCGGCGACAGCCCGAATGGACGCATCCAGGACGAACACCCTGACGACGCCCAGATCTCGAACGAGCCCGGCACGCTCTCCATGGCGAATACCGGCCAGCCCAACACCGGCAGCTGCCAGTTCTTCATCAACACCAGCCACAACGACTACCTGGACTTCTTTTCCCCGGGCCCCAGCAAGCACCCGGTGTTCGCGCGGGTCACCGAGGGCATGGACGTCGTCACCAGCATCCAATCGACGGCGACCGACGGGCGAGACCGCCCCCTCGAGCCGGTGCAGATGATCCGCGTGGTCGTCAGCGAGTGAGGCCGGCGCGGCGCGCCCGGGCGTTGCGGTTCCGGTCCCCGGTTGGGCTGATCCTGGGGGCGGGGCTACTGCTCGTCTTCGCCGCGTCGTGCGCGTCCAAGCCGCCGCCGCCCGATTGGCTTGCGGGCAGCTCGACCCGCTTTCCCGAAGACCGTTTCGTGGTCGGCGTCGCCGCCAACGCGAACGCGGAGGCTTCGGTCAAGCTGGCCTTCGCTTCTGTCTCCGAGCAGACAAAGGGCGAATCCGAGCGGACCGGGGGGACGCGCGTCGAAGAGACCTGGTTCGATGCGGAGAGCAACACCCATTGGGCGCTGGCCGTCCTGGACCGCCAGCCGGTCCTCGACCAAGCGGCCCAGGAGCTCTCCGCCATCGACACCCAGATCGCCGGTGCGCTCGCGAACGTGAACGCGGAAGCCCCGGAAGACGCGCTGCGGGCCCTGGCCGCCGCCACGTCCCGGATCCCGGACCGCGACATGCTCCGCGCCCGCATCGTGAACCTGGGCGGAACGCCGACCCGCGACGACGCCAGCGCCGTCGCCCAGGCCCAGCAGATCGCGCGCGCGTTTGCGGACGTCAAACGCCAGCTCCGCATCGAAGTGTCTTCCTTCGAGATGAACGCCAAGACCGGCGAGACCGGCGATCCCCTCGCCGAGAATCGTCGCGCCCTCGCGCAGCGCGTGCTCGCCCTCGGCTTTACACCCGACACCGCGGACGTCGCCTGGGGGTCGGACCCGATCTGGCTACGGGTCGAGTCCAAGGTCGCCATCGAACGGCTCTTCCTGCACCCCAACGACAAGCTCGTCGCGGTGCACTGGGACGCGGCGCTCGAGATCACGAATGTCGCAGGGGGAGGCGACGTGGTCGCCGTCCTCACCCAGGAGGGGCGCGCCGTGCACCTGAGTGAACAGGAGGCGCGCCGACGCGCCGACGCCGACGCGCGCGACTTCGCCGCGGCCGCACTCGAGCAGTGGTTGTCCGAGAACGGCGCCCTGCCCCCCGCAGCCGGCCCGTAGGAACGTGCGCGGCGTACCCGCGGCAAGCCGAAACCCCGGTTTCGGCGCGTAGGAACGTGCGCGGCAAGTCGGAACCCCGTTCAGTCTCCCGGGGCCGATCCCGCACCACAGTTCCGGTAGAGTTTCGGCTAGCGCCGCGCCCGGCGGCCGAACCCCGAGGAGACGAGCCATGAGCGACGCCCCCAAGACGAACCCCGGCGACATCTTCGGCTGGCCGATCTTGAAGATCGTCTACCGCACGGACGCCGACAAGATCGCGGCGCTGCTGCCGCCGGGGATCGAGCCCGGCGAAGATGCCAACGTGCGCGTCAACATCTACAACTTCCCCGTCCCCGACGAACCCGAGTACGGCGTGCTCGTAAACGTCGATGCGAGCTACCGCGGAACCCCCGGTGGCTACACCCTCGGCTACGGCATCGACCAGGAGTCTGCGGTCTTCATCAGCCGCGACATGAACGGTCAGCCCAAGTATCCCGCGGAGATCGAGTACTACCGCGTGGGCCCGGGTGTGCGCGCGCGCTGTAGCCACCAGCGATACACCTTCCTCGAATTCTCCGGTCAGACCACGGGCGTTGACCCGGGTCCCGAGAAGTACGAAGAGAACGAGTGGTGGATCAAGGTCTCCCGCGCGGTGGGCGGCGCCGAGAAGGCGTACGACTTCCCGCCCCACGTGGTCCGCGTCAAGAGCACCTACGGTACGGCGCATCGCGAGGCCGTCGACGGCGAGCTCGTCCTGCGCGACAGCCCGTGGGACCCGATCGCGAGCCTGCTGCCCCAACGAGAGCTGGTGTCGGCACACCTCGACTGGATGAACTTCCTGGGCCGCGACATCACCCTCGAGGGCGCGCTCGATCCGGAAGCCTTCTGGCCCCACGCCGACACCATCAGCGGATCGCGCTGGCCGGGCAGCAACGGCGGCCCGCGGCGAAGCTGAACACACGGGAGTAGAGACGATGAAGCGACTGTTGATCCTGGCGTTCGCCGCCCTGCCCCTATTGGCGTCGGGCTGCGTGAATCAGCAACAGGCGATCGCGTCCAAGGAACCGCTTGCGCTCAAGACCGCGCTCGACCGGGGCCGCTTCGATCTGGCGTGCCCGGCGGCGACAGGCACCGTGTTGTCGAGCGACTTCATTCAGCCGGCCATTCAGGGGCCGTTCGTCGATGGGCTGCAGCGGATCGAGTTCACGATCGGTGTGGCCGGCTGCGACAAGCGGGCTGTCTACGTGGTCATGTGCCAGGAAGAAGGCGACACCTGCTTCGCCGCGACCCAGGACGGGCGCTTCCGCCGGGATTGATCGCGATCAGGCGCGCGCCGACCGACGCCGTACGCCGCGCAGCCCCAGCAGCGCGCCGCCCGTTGCCGCCAGGACCCCGGCGAGCAGCCAGGGCGAGACCCCCGGCAGCGACTGGTTCGTCCGGTGCACCTGCATGAAGTCCCAGGCGCGCTGGCTCACGTCGAAGGCGTCGTCGTTCAGATAGAGGATGTGACCGTTGAATTGATCGAGCGGTGGGTCGAAGAGACTGCCCGTCACGCTGCAGAGACCCACCTCGACGCCCGGCTCGCCGCAGCTGGTGTCGATCGCGCAATCGCTGCCCCCGTACACCTCGTTGATCTCGGGCGGCGGCCCCGCGCTGTCGCAGCCGTTCTTGTCCCGCCAACCGGCAAAGCTCGGCGCGGCGCCCGCGTAGGACACGAGCACGTCGCTGAAGCCCATGTACGACAGGATCGGAATCGGCTCGCTGGGCTGACACTGCCCGGCGAAGTTCGTGTAGGGGACCGGGAACGCGAGTGGCGCGGCGGCGGCGAACAGGTCCGCTGCCTCGCAGGCCAGTCTCTGGGTCATGGCGCCACCATTCGAGAGACCGGTCACGTAGATGCGACTGGGGTCGACGTTGGCCTCGGCCTGGACCGCGGCCACCATGGCCCGGATGAAGCCGACGTCGTCGACGTCGTTCGTGACTGCCGTCCCGCAGCAGGTCCCGCCGTTCCACGAGCTGTCGAGACCGTCCGGCCAGGCCACCAGGATGCCCTCGGCAGCTGCGATGGCGTCCCAGCCGGAAATCGAACGTTGCTGGTCGCCGTTCGACGTGAAGCCATGGAGATCGACGACGAGGGGACGCAGGCCCCCTTGCGAGCTCACCGGGCGCAACACGTCGTAGCTGCGGGTCGCCCCGTCGTGGGTCAGGGTCAGATCCGGGGTCAACCCGACCGGCAGCGCCGCGAACGCGGAACCCCCGCCAACGCCGCACAGCAACGTGACCAGGACCAGTGATCGCAGCATCCGCAGGGTGTCTGCCTCAGGTAGTCGGCTCACTCGTCCCACTCGATTCGCTCGTCCCACTCGGCATCTCCAGCAGCTCTACCAGCGCCCCGCCTTGCCCGGTCGGCGCCTCGAGGTAGGCCCAGCGCGTGTGGATCGCCGGCATCTCGTGCGCCCAGATGACTTCGAAGCCTAGCGCTTCGAGTCTCTCGCGAGGAGCGTCGAGATCATCCACCCGAAAGCGCACGTGGTGGACGCCCTCGCCGTACTTCTCGAGCAGCTCGAAGTGCGGGCTCTCGCCCGAGACCGGCTGGATCAGCTCGATCTCCAGGGGCCCCGAGCGGCCGAAGGCGATGCGCATGGAGACGTCGGCGCGGCGGCCGCGGTAGCGGCATCCCTCGAGGGAGCTGTCCATCGTGGTGAACTCGCCGAACAGCGGCCCGAAGGTCTCGAGGGCCCGGTCGAGGTCCCGCACGATCCAGGCAACCTGATCGATGGGGGGCAGTCCAAGCTCGCTGGCGACGTCCATGATTCGAAGCTCCTGCTCGGGCGTCGCGAAGCGCTACGCCTGCTCGTCGAAGGGCAGCTCGGGCACCCAGCCGGCGCCGTTGATGTGACCCCCACCGTCCGCATACAGGGTGTTCCCCGTGACGAAACGGGAGTCCTCACTGGCGAGGAACAGCGCGACGGGTGCGATGTCCTCCTCGGGGTCGCCCATGCGCTTCATGGGCAGTAGCGGGTCGATCTTCTCGAACAGCGCCGGCATCTGCTTGCGTAGTTCGGTCGACGCCTCGGTCTCCGCAGCCGGACAAATCACGTTGCAGGTGATCCCCCGGTCCGCCCACTCGCGCGCTGCCGTCCGCGTGATCGCGCGCAAGGCTTCCTTGGCCATGTTGTAGTGGATCGTGAACATGTGCGCGTTCACACCGTTCAAGGAACACAGGTTGATGACGCGTCCGTATCCGCGGTCCCGCATGTGCGGAAAGCAGGCACGCATCGCCTGGAAGGCGCCGAGGGTTCCGACCTCGAACGCGCGCTGCATGTGGGCGTCGTCCATCCACTCACTGCGCACCATCGCTCCGCCCGACCAGGCATTGTTGACCAGCACGTCCACGCTTCCGAAGTGCTGGACGGTCTGCTCGACCATCGACTCGACCTCCTGCTTGCGGCCGACATCGGTGGGGACGAACAGGGCTTCGGCGCCCAGGGCCACCAGCTCTTCGACGCAGCGCTTGCCGGTCTCGGGGTCGATCTCGGCGACGGCGACTCGCGCGCCCTCGCGTGCGAAGCGGCGAGCGATGCCGCGCCCGATGCCTGCGCCGGCGCCCGTAACGATGGCGGTGCGCCCCGCGAGTCTTCCCGTGCTGGAGCCGGCCTGCGTCATCCCGCCAATCCTCCGGCACCTGGAATGACCCCGCAAGCGACCCGCCCTCGCGCGGCGCTGAATGCCGTCCAGTCACCAGCCGCGCCAGAAGCGGTAGGATTCGGCCTCGATGACTCCCCATTCCCTCGTCGACGTGACGCCGGCACTCTCCATCCAGCCGCTCAATTTCGCCGCAGAGGACCCCGGCCCGGGCGGCTGGCGCCCGCTGCTCGACCAGGCCCGGGCGGCGGACGCCGCGGGGATCGATCGTCTCGTGGTCTCGGACCACGTCGTCTTCGGAGAGAACCTCGATGCCTACGGAGACCCCAAGGCGGGCGGCCTCGAAGGCGGACGACAACCCACCGGACCCGACGGCCACTGGCTCGACCCCCTGGTCGTCCTGTCCATGTGGGCGGCGCTGACGACCCACACCCGTTTGATGACCGGCATCCTGATCGCGGGACTGCGGAGACCGGCGAACCTGGCCAAGGCGGCCGCGACCCTCGACGTCCTTTCCGAAGGCCGCCTCGACCTCGGCGTCGGGGTCGGCTGGCAGAAGGAAGAGTACGAAGCCAACGGCGTACCGCATGCGCACCGGGGTGCTCGACTCGACCAGACCCTCGAGCTCTGCCAGCTGCTGTGGCAGGAACAGCGCGCGAGCTACGAAGGGGACGAGGTCCGGTTCGACGGCATCCACGCCATGCCGAAGCCGCTGCAAACGGGGGGCGTTCCGCTCTGGATCAGCGGACGACTGAACGACGCCGTGCTCGCGCGCATCGTCCGCTTCGGGAGCGGCTGGATTCCGTGGGGAGACGACGCCCACAACCCCGTCGCCGGGCTCGCTCGCATCCGCGAAGCCCTCGAGGCCGCCGGTCGCAGCAGCGAGGGCTTCCAGGTGACGAGCTACCTGCCCGTCCGCTTCGACGCCGTGGGCCGGGTCGAGCTCGAGCCCAGCCTGGCGCCGGTCCCCGCCATGATCGAGGCCGGCATCACCGACTTCCGCGCCACCTTGCCCCTGCCCGACGACCTCTCCGCCGCCACCGACTTCCTCGCGCCCGTGGCGCAGGCCTTCCGCAGGCTCGCAGGGCGCCCATGAGCCGCGCGGATCGCAGCCGTCGCGAGCCCCTGTACCGGTCGCGCCCGGGCGAGCCCTACCCGGCGAAGCTGGGCATCCAGCGCGTGAACGATTTCGTCTACCTGTCCGAAGGGCTGTCGAACAGCTTCCTGATCACCACCGACGACGGCAACATCGTGATCAACACGGGCATGGCCATGGAAGCGCCCATCCACAAGCAGAACTTCGACTCGGTCTCCACTGCGCCCATCCGAACCATCATCCTCACCCAGGGCCACGTCGACCACGTCGGCGGCGTCGACTATCTGCGCGAGGAAGGCACCGAGGTCATCGCACACGCCGGCAACGCCGAACACCAGGCCTACGACGCGCGTCTGGCGGCCTTCCGCGGCGCGCGCTCGGCCTTCGCGTTCCGCGACAAGCTCGCCGATTTGATGGCCTACGTGTCGAAGGAAATCGGCAAGCCTCCGCCCCAGGCCATTCCGACGCCAACTCGCACCTTCGAAGACCGAACTGAGTTCGAGCTGGGCGGGCTGCGGGTCGAACTCTTCGGCATTCCCGGCGGCGAGACGAACGACAGCCTCGTCGTGTGGCTACCGGACCACCGCATCTGCTTCCCGGGCAATCTCTTCAGCTGCCTCTTTGGGCACTTCCCGAATCTCGTCACGATCCGGGGCGACCGCTATCGCGATGCGCTCACCGTCGCTCGCGCCGTCGAGCGCGTGATCGCCCTCGAGCCCGATCATCTGCTGGTCGGCCACCATGCACCGATTCACGGCGCACAGCTGATCCGCGAAGAGCTCGAGCGCCTGCACGGCGCCATTCTGTACGTCCACGACGAGACGGTGAAGGGCATGAACGCCGGCGCCGACGTCCACAGCCTGATGCGCGAGATCCAGCTCCCTCCCGAGCTCGACGTCGGGGAAGGCTACGGCAGCGTGCCCTGGAGCGTCCGCGCCATCTGGGAGCACTACGCCGGCTGGTTCCACCATCAGTCGACGACGGAGCTATATCCCGTCGCGCCTCGGGAAGTCCACCGCGACTGGATCGATCTCGCCGGCCCGGACGCCATCGTGGGCCGCGCACGAGAACGCTTCGACGCCGGCGACCCCGTGCATGCCCTGCTGCTGCTCGACGTGTTGCTGTCCCAGCCGGAGGACCATGCAGCCGCGCTCGACCTGGCCATCGCAGTACACCGCCACCTGCTCGCGGAAAGCGTGAATTTCTGGCTGTCGGCCTGGCTGGGTGATCAGATCGAGAAGCTGGAAGCGCGGCGCCAGGTCCTGACGGGCCCCGACGCGCCCTGACGCTCGCCTACTTCGCGCGCGCCGCCGCGAACTGCTTCTCGGCCCGGGCGCGCATGAACGTAATGCAGGTGGAGTCGGCGGGGATCTCGTCCAGGGGCTCGCGCACCAGGTCGGGCGTGATGTTGACCGCCTCCGCCGCCGGACGCAGGGCGTCGAGGTCGAACTTGTAGAGCGCTGCGGCGTTCTCCCCCAACATCATGCGCACCTCCTTCTCGGACACGTCGGAGAAGGCGAAGCGCATGTTCTCGCGTGAGTACGGGTAGCAGCCCTCGTAATGCGGGTAGTCGTTGCCCCACAGGATCTTGTCGACTCCCACGGTTTCCCGCCCCTTGATGTCGCGCGGCGACGGGAAGCTCGCGCCGTACCAGCAGTTGCGCTTCGCGTAGAAGCTGGGCAACTCCTTCAGGGCCGGATCCTTCGAGGTGTCGATCTCGCCGATCGCGCCGGCCTTCCATGCGAGGAACATGGCGTCGAGCTGCCGCATGACGCCCGGTGCCCAGGCGCAACCCGACTCGGTCAGGATGTACTTGAGCTTCGGAAAGCGCTCGAAGACGCCCCCCATGATGAGGTGAGTGAAACCGCGCTGGACGAAGAAGGACATCTCGAGCGCCCACAACGCCTTCGACCCCTGGCCCTCGCCGTATTCGGGCGACCCCTGGCCCGAGTGCTGGTTGATCACGAGGTCGAGGTCCTGGAGGGCCGCCCAGAGCCGGTCGTATTCCGGATGATTGAGCGGCTTCAGCCAGTGCTCCGAAGGCGAAGGCAGGGGCAGCAGCACGCCTCCGCGCAGACCGTTCTCCGCGATCCAGCTGGCGTCGGCGATGGCGTCGTCCACGTCGTTGAGGTGGATCAGGCCGATCCCCGCCCGACGCGTGGGCTCCTCGCGACAGAAGTCCGCCAGCCAGCGGTTGTGTGCACGCATGCCCGCCAGCTCCCGCGCATAGTGGGCCGGCGTCGGGGGCGGAGAGATATGGAACGCCTGGGCGTAGAAGGGCGGAACGGTATTCGGGAAGATGACCTCGCCGACGACGCCGTCGCGCTCCAGGTCCGTGCGTCGCTCCGCCGAGTCCCAGTTCTTCGTCTTCTTGCTGCCGACGTGCCTCTTGGCCGGGTTCTTGTACGCCCCGCGCCAGGCATCGAAGTCGTCACGGAAGCCGGGGTCGAGATAGTCCCGATAGCTGTCGATCGCGGCACCGGCGTGGGTGTCGGCAGTGATCGTGATGTAGGGCGTGCCCGTGGGCATGGGCCGGGTCTCCTGGTCTCGTCGCCATCGCGGGCTCGGCCATCGAATCTAGCCCAGATCTGACGGGTCGTCAGATTCCCCCCGCAGCGTGCTCGCCGGCTGCGGTCTTCCGACCTTTGCGGCGTCGCCTTCCCCAAGACTGCATCTGGGGGAAGGCTCCTAGGGCGAAACGCCGGCGCCCTCAGGATGCTATGCGCCAGAAGCGGACGCATTAGGTGGAATCCCCCAGCCTGTTTGGGGGGCGTTCCCGGGCGCCCGCCTAACGTACTAAAGCCCAGCTCCGTGGGACCGAAGCGCTATGGGTGGGTGCTGAACGACGCAGAGAACAGCGGGTCCGCTGCTCCATCCCCTGCCAGGTCAGCGGATGCGGCAAGCCCGTGGACGGAACGGTGCGGGACGTCTCGGTCGGCGGATTGTCGGTGCAGGTCGAAATGGATGTGGACCAGGGAGACATCCTCAGCGTCCTGCTCCAGCCCACGCGTCAGGAACCCATTCACGTTCAGGCGATCGTCTGGCACCACCGGCGAGTGAAGCGGAAGAACAGCGGCGAGGTCTCGTCGCGGCTCGGCCTCGTGCTGTCCGACGCGCCGGACGACTTCGGCGATCTGCTCGGGATCCCCGCCGTCCCCGAGGCACCTCCGGTCGCGGCCGCGCCCCAGCCGGCGCCGGATGCCAAGCCCGCGGCCAAGACCCGAACCCAACGCAAGGCCGGGGCAGGGTCCGCAACCCAGGCGAAGACCGCGGCGGCAACCCGCGCCAAGCCCGTGGGCCTGCCGCGGCCGGACCGCTACCGCGTGCGGGTCAAGATGGACGCCGGCCCGCGAACCCGATCGATCCTGGTGTTCGCTCACGACGAGGGCGAGGCGCGTAAGAGCGCCATCGCTGAGACCGGAAGCGGCTGGTCGATCCTGGAGCTGGAACGGGCCTGAGCGCCGGATCCCCTGACGCTCCTCACGCCCTTGACCCCCTACAGCGCGGCTTCGGCGGTCTCTCCCGTGCGGATGCGCACCGCGTTCTCGACGGGGATCACGAAGATCTTGCCGTCGCCAATCTTGTTGGTCGAAGCCGCCGCGATGATGGCGTCCACGACCGGGTCGGCCTGCTCGTCGCTGACGACGATTTCGAGCTTCAGCTTGGGCAGGAAGTCGACCACGTACTCGGCCCCCCGGTAGAGCTCGGTATGGCCCTTCTGGCGACCGAAGCCCTTGACCTCGGTCACGGTGAGCCCCTGGATCCCCAGCTCGTGGACGGCGGCCTTGACCTCGTCCAGCTTGAACGGCTTGATGATCGCTTCGATCTTCTTCACGTTGCACTCCTGACTCGCGAGGGACGGCCTGCCAATTCTAGGGCTGAAAGGAGCCGAGGGCTCAGAAGCGATAACCGGCCTCGTCGTGCAGCACGACGTCGAGACCCGTGTCCTCTTCCGTTTCGCTCACCCGGAGCGGGGTCAGCACACTCACCCCCTTGAGCAGCACCCAGGTGACCACTGCCGTATAGCCTGCGACACCGAGTGCCGCGCCCAGCTGCACGCCGAACTGGCCGCCGATGTCCAGATCGGCCTGGTTGCCGCCGAAGAAGTCCGCCGCCAGGAAGGAGACCATCACCGTTCCCACGAAGCCACCGACCCCGTGTACCCCGAAGACGTCCAGCGCGTCGTCGTACCCGAAGCGTCGCTTCATGCTCGTCGACGCGACATAGCAAAGACCGCCCGACGCGATCCCGATCAGGAAGCCGCCGAAGGGCCCGATGAAGCCGGATGCCGGCGTCACGGCCGCCAGCCCGGCGATGGCACCCGTCGCGAGCCCGAGCACGCTCGGCTTGCCGTGCTGCACCCACTCGATCGTCATCCAGGTCAGCGCGGCGACCGACGCGGAGAGGTGCGTTGCGGTGATCGCCATGGCGGCGTCCCCGTTTGCCGCCAGGGCGCTGCCCCCGTTGAAGCCGAACCAGCCGACCCACAGCATGCCGGTGCCGGTCACGGTCATGGTCAGGTTGTGCGGAAACATGGGGGTCGACCCGAAGCCCGTACGCGGACCGATCACGATGCAGGCGACCAGGGCCGCGATGCCGGCCGTGATGTGGACGACGATTCCACCCGCGAAATCGAAGACGCCCAGGTTTGCGAGGAACGCACCCTCCCCGCCCCACACCATGTGACAGACCGGCACGTAGACGACCAGCAGCCACAGGGTCGAGAACAGCAGCATGGCTGAAAAGCGCATGCGTTCGGCGAACGCCCCGACGACCAGGGCCGGGGTGATGATCGCGAAGGTCATCTGGAACGCGAAGAACAGGATCTCCGGGATCGAGCCGCTGAGGACGCTGGCGTCGATGCCGCGCAGGAAGGACTTTCCGAGTCCGCCGATGAACGGGCTGCCCGCATCGAAGGCCAGGCTGTAGCCACAGGCGAACCACACCACCGTCATCAATGCCGTCAGCGCGAAGCACTGCATGAGCACCGAGAGCACGTTCTTCGTGCGGACCAGGCCCGCGTAGAAGAGCGCGAGTCCGGGGATCGTCATGAACAGAACGAAGGCGGTCGACACGAGGATCCAGGCGGTGTCCCCGGTGTCGAGAAGCTGCTCCTCCACGATTTCCTCCATACCCGCGGATGGCCCCGGGGTCCGAAGGTTCTACCACGAAAGTGCGCCCGTTTGGGCACAAACGCGTCCGTTCAGGCGCGTATGGATATCACCACACACCGAGCCATCTCACGGGTCGCGCCGGTACGCGACCTCTCCGGCCACGATCGTCTCGACGACCTCGATCTCGTCGATGCGCGCGGGATCGACCAGCGGTGATTCCGACAGGATCACGAGATCGGCCAGCCGCTAGACCGTCGCCAGCAGCTCGCGGATCCCTTCCTCGATGCCGTCCGCCAGGACCTGGATGTCCGGCGCGCCGTCGTAGTCACCGGTGATGCCGTAGGTCAGGTGTCCCGCGTAGGAGAAGATGGCAATGCCGATCCGCACCGAGCCGGCGAGGGGCACGTAGGGATAGGCCGCTCGCATGGGCCGGCCCGCCGCATACAACTGGCGCTGGGGACCGGGGACGTTGGTCGTCACCGTCTGCACCGCGTGCTGCTCGAGGCCCGAAAAGATCCGTGCCCCGAGCGCCAGCAGCATGGGCGGCGCGAAGCCGGAAATCGAGGTCAGGGTTTCCGCAGCCACCGCCTGGTGGTGCTCCTTCAGATCGCGCATCTGCAGGTGGATCGACGACAGCCGCTCCACGGGGTCGGCGATGCCGACCGGCAGCTCCGCGAACATGGCGGACACCCGGTTGTTGTAGGAACCGCGTTCGTCCTCCTTTCGGATCGATACCGGAACCAGGGTGCGAACGAAGCGGTCCTTCACGGGCTCGCCGCGCTTTCGCAGCAGATCGCGGAAGCCGCGGGTGATGATGGCGAGCACCACGTCGTTCACGGTGCCGCCATGGATGCTGCGGATCTTCTTGATGTCGGCGAGTTCGCTGTCGGCCCAGCACCAGCGACGGTGCGGGGAGATCGGGCCGTTGAGCGACGACTCGGCGCCATCGCTCCCGAAGGAGGTGAAGGTCGCAAGGCCCTCGCCGAGATCGCCGAGCTGCTCGACGAAGCGCCTCGGCGCCGCGAGCGCGCCACGAATCGCGCGCACCGCCGCGACGGGGCTCGAGAGACCGTCGCGAATGGCTCCCGTCAAGAGGCCGACCGGCGAAGGCAGGTCGGCGGCCCGGAAGCGTGCCGGCGCCGGATGCTGGGTGTCGGGTGCATCGTCCATCAGGGTCGTCATGAGGTCGGTGCCCGCTACGCCGTCGACCATGCAGTGGTGGGTCTTCGACAGGATCGCCCAGCGATCCTCCTCGAGACCCTCGACCACCCACAGCTCCCAGAGCGGCTTGCTGCGGTCGAGCTTCTGCGACATCACACGCCCGACCAGGGTCTGGAGCTGATCCTCGCTCCCCGGCGACGGCAAGGCCGTGTGGCGAACGTGGTACCCGAGATTGAAGTGCGGGTCGTCGCACCAGACCGGCGAACCGAGGTCGAGCGGGACGAAGCGCACCACCTGCCGATAGCGCGGCACGTGGTGGAGCTTCGACGAGATCATCGCCTCCACCTCGTCCGCGTGGGGCGGCGGGCCGTCGAAGATGGCGACGGAAGCAATGTGCATGTGACTCGACTCGTTCTCGATATAGAGAAACGAGGCGTCCTGCATCCCGAGTCGGTCGGGGCGAGACATCGCGGACCCTCCTGTCGAACCTGAACTCTCTAGAACATGCGGGCCGCTTCGCCGTGGCGGGCGAGGGGTTCCCAGAACTCGCGGCCCTTGCGGTGGGGATCTTCGCGCAGGGTGCAGTGGTCGCCCAGGGTCATCGTGTAGCGGCAGAAGCGCGAGTAGGCGGGCCAGTCCGGCAGCGCGTCGTGACCGGGCTCGCCGTTGCGCGCGAACGCGATCCAGGCGTCCTGCATCTTGTCGCACAATCGCGCTGCACCGGGGTTCGCGACCAGGCCGGCGCGCATCAGGGCGGTCTTGACGCCCCCGAACACGAAGGGAAGCTCGAGTCCGTGGCACGAACCCAGGGCCCGGCCCAGCACCGGCGGCACCCATTCGAAGAGGTAGGCGTAGGTGCGGGGTTGGTGATCGGCCTGCAGGTCGGCCAGACGGGCGGCCGGATAGTGGAAGATGCGGTCGCTCTGGAACGCCGCCCAGCGCTCGGACGCTTCACGTCCCCGAGGTCCCACCGCACGCGCGTAGGCTTCGAGCGCCTTGTCGGCGATGGCGTTCCCCTCGGAGTCGACTCCCGGCATCAGGCTGCGGAGTCGTTCCTCGAGCCTGCGGTCGTCCAGACGGATGCGATCCGCGGCCATGAAGAGCTTGAACTCGTCGCGGTTCGTCCCGATCAGGATCGGGATGTCTGCAGAGTCGCCCCGGGCGATGGCCTTGAGCGGATCCTCGGGGATCAGGTCCCCATCGACACACGGCTGCCAGGCCATCATGCCGTCCTCGAGACCCACCCGTGCGGTCGTGCGCGCCTGGGCGCGCATGAGCTGGGTCACCGGCAGCTCCATCAGTTCCTTGACGGGATCGCCGTGCACTTCGAGATAGTCGACGAACTGCTCGCCGACGCGCGCCGCGACGTCCGCCGCGGACACGTTGTGCGCGGCGCCGCTCTGCAGGATCGCCTTGTGGAACAAGCCGCGGGCTGCGGGAGTTCCGAGCAATGTACCGGTGCTCATCGCGCCCGCGGACTCTCCGAATAGGGTGACGTTCTCGGGGTCGCCGCCGAACTTCGAGATGTTGTCGCGGACCCATTCGAGCGCTGCGATCTGGTCGCGGAGCCCGAGGTTCGCGGGCGGGGCCTCGCCACCCCCGCGGATGCCCTCCCAGCTGAGGAAGCCGAGTGCTCCGAGTCGGTAGTTGATGGTCACCACGACCACGTCGCCGCGCTTCGCGAGCCGGCCGCCCTGGTAGATGGGCGTCGATCCGGACCCGAGAATGAACGCGCCGCCGTGAATCCAGACCATCACCGGACGCCGTCGCCGATCGCAACCCGGCGTCCAGACATTGAGGTAGAGACAGTCCTGGCTCTGCTTGCTGCCGGCCGCGCCGATGATCGTCCGGATCAACCGGTTCACGGGGCCGATCTGCGGAGCCGCGGGACCATAGGCGGTGGCGCGACGCACGTCCTTCCAGCGCTTGGGAGGTTGTGGCGCCTGGAAGCGCAGCTCTCCCGTGGGCGGCTGGGCGAAGGGAATGCCCCGGAACGTGGCGATCCCCCGCTGCACCTCACCCTGCAGCTTTCCCTGCTTGACTGTGACGATGGTTCCCACTTGCTCCCGGCCCGCGCCTGGGGGCGCGACGGCACGCGTCCAAAAGTCACCCAAGACCCGGCCGACTTCAACGGGGGCACGCGAATGGCTCGCATCGGGGCCCTGATCTGTCGCCGTCCGCCTTCCCGGCGGCGGCTCAAGGCTGCCTGGGACGGAACCGATGAGGGAAGGCAATGACTGCGCCGGCGGCTGCACAGACGATCCCCGAGTACGGTCACGTCTTCTCGGGACCCGGTGGTGCTTTCGCGTGGCTAGAGGGGCCGATTGCCTCACTCCTCGCGGACAGTCCCGGCCCCCTGCGGATCCTCGATGTCGGATGCGGGAACGGCTACTGGGCCTCGCGTCTGTCTGGCTCGAATCACCGTGTCGTGGGCATCGACGCATCGACCGAGCGCATCGAGAACGCGCGACGCGAGGTCGCGGGTGCCCGCTTCGAGCGGATCGAGATCGGCCCCGATCTGCTCGCGGACCTGGGCGAAGACCCCTTCGACCT
The DNA here is from genome assembly GCA_029261855.1 of Deltaproteobacteria bacterium. Taxonomy (GTDB): domain Bacteria; phylum Myxococcota_A; class UBA9160; order UBA9160; family UBA4427; genus JAJDAN01. The sequence continues at coordinate 112,903 of JAJDAN010000083.1, read as the reverse complement.
GGTGATCAGCACCGAGGTCGTCGAGCACCTGTTCCTGCCCCGGGTATGGGCGGAGGCCTGCTTCGCGGCGCTGCGACCCGGCGGTCGTCTCGTCTGCTCGACGCCGTACCACGGCTATCTCAAGAACCTGCTGATTTCCGCCAGCGGACACTGGGACCGTCACCACCACACCCTGCGCGCAGTTGGCCACATCAAGTTCTTCAGCAAGGACAGTCTGTCACAGCTGCTCGCCGACGCCGGCTTCGAGAAGCTCTGCTTCCGAGGCGCGGGCCGGCTGCCCTACCTGTGGAAGAGCATGGTCATGGGAGCCGGTCGTCCCGCCTGACGCTGCGCTTCGTCAGCGCGCGGTGCATTCCGCGGGGGGTTCGCCGAACAACGCGCTGATCTCGCCCATGACGTCGGCCGTCGACCAGGCCGAACGCTGGGTCGCCTCGAGGATCCGGTCCTGCATGGGCCAGGGCCAGAGCGGCAGCGGCGTCTCGCGGCCATCGACATAGCGATGGCAGAGCGGCGTGCCTCCGTTCGCGCTTCGGTAGATGTCTCCGCGCCGCTCCCAGGGGCGGGCGATCACGTCGTCGAGCTTCCAATCCTTGCCGATGCGAGTGGGCGGGACGGCTGCGGCGATCAGCGTGGTCGCTTCGACCCGCAGCGGCGCCTTGGCGCGATCGTCCATCAGCAGCCAGGAACAACCGTCCGGGTGCTCTTCCGGGTCGTCGTCGCAGTTCTGGAGGGTCGCCGAGGGCTTCTCGGTATTGCCGATGGCCGCGACGCTGTCGGAAATGGTGACGCCCTTCTGTCCCTTCGAAGGGTAGACGTTGCCCCCGATCAGCATTCCCGTCACCCGCGTGAGCACCGCATCCGACGGCGCGTAGGCGAGGCTTCCGAGGATGCGAAGGCGAAGGTCGAAGGGGTCGCGATTCCCCGGCTCGATCCAGCGCATGCCGACACTGACGCCGTCCGTGGCGATCAGATGGACGCCCGGTGCGTAGTCGGCGGGCTGTGCGGCGTCGTCACGAGATCCGCCGACGGTCGCGATCAGGTTCTCGCAGATCGCGTCGTACGCGGTATAGGAGCACGAGAAGGCGAACTTGTTGCCGCCCTGGTAGGGATACCTTCCGTCCCAGCGCGCCCAGTTGCGCCGGAACACGACTCGCTTGCTGCGATAGTTCTGGAAGATCTTGCGCGCCCACCCGAAGCCCGCGCAGTCCTCGACCACCACGTCCGAGGCATCGGCGATGCTGAAGATGTGGATGTTCTTCCCGCCTGCCTCGTCGTACTCGCTTTCGGTTCCGAATGGCAGGAAGTCACGCCAACCCACGAGACGCCTCAGCACGACGTGGCGGATCGGCACCTGGTCCTTGTCGCCGTTTTGCCCGTGCCCGGAAATACCGACGGCCGGGCCGCGACTGTTGTAGAGGTTGATCCCCTCGACCGTCCAGTAGTGGTGCCCCTCGAGGCGAAGGGGGCTGTGCTGGAACTCGCCGTCGATCCAGACCCGGCCGTCATTCACCGCGCGCACGACGACCCGTGCCCCCGATTCTCCCGCGAACTGGTCCGGGATCGGTCGGATCATCGATCGCTTGCCACGGTACTCGCCGTCCATCAGACACAGGACGGTGCCCGGCTTCACGAGCTTTCGGTTCCAGAAGTCGCTCACCGGGATGGGCTCGTCCGGCGTGCCGATGGCAAAGCGCACCGCATAGGGCTGGCCTTCGGGGACCCGGCCGCCGTCCTCTTCGAGGGGCGCCGCGTAGTAGGTGCAGGGCGTCTCGGCGAGGCTCGGCCCGGCCACTCCGAGGACCGCGACGAGGCCCGCGACGGGGACCACGAGCGAGTTCAGGCAGGAGACGGCCCAGACGGGCAAACGCGGGAGCGCGGCGCTTCTCATGACCGGGCGTATCGGATGCCCGGCGGGTCAGGCTGAGTCCGTCTCCGGCTGGGCCGAACCGGCAGGATCCGGGCTCAGAGCACCCCCTGGCGGCTCCGGATCGCCAGCTTCCAGTCCGGGTCCACCCGAAGACGGGGGTGGAAGCGAGGCTGCAGGTAACGGTAGAGGTCCTGGTCGACCTCGATGCCGTAGGGGTATCGCTCGGTTGCCCGCGCGGCACCCTGCTTCTTCCAGGCCGTTGCGCGCGGCGTCTCGGGGTCGCCCGGCTCGAAGATGAAGTGGCAAGCCGCGTCGACGACCTCCCGGACGAAATCCCAACGTCCGACGAAGCAACCCGAATTCAGGTAGGGACCGCCGCGCGAGGGCCCGGGAAAAGTCTCGTCCACCCAGGCCCTCACCTCGGGCATGAACTCATACTGCTCCGCCGCATGCGAGCTCGAAAACAGCAGGTCGCAGTCGTACTCGGTCAGCAGGTCGATCGCGCGCTGGGGGTCGTCGCGCAGCACGCAGTCGTTGGCGTCCGCGAAGAGCAGGTACTCGCTGCGCGGGGCTGTCGCGAGGAAGTCGCGCAGGGCAGTGACCTTCTGCGTGAAGCGCCAGCGGTCCGCCGGCTCGATGCGTGCGAGAGCACACGGGGAGCCCGTCACATAGCGGACGCTGCGTTCCATCACGCTCTCGTGGGGGTAGTCGTGGGCGACGACGATCGTGAGGTCCGCCGGCATCGCGTAGCGACCGCGTGCGTGTCCGCACAGCGCCCTCAGCAACAGCGCCCTCGGGATCGGACGCTTCAGCAGACGGTCGTGGATCACCACCGACTCGGCGATGCGCCGGAACTGCATCAGCTTGCGGCCCCGCTGCCACCACTTCCTCGGGCTCGCCATCAGGCGCGATCGGCCTCTGCTGCGCGCCGCTTGCCGCGCAGCGCGAGCTTTCCGCTCCAGTCGACCTGTACGCGCGGGTGGTGGCGCGGCTGCAGGAAGCGATGGATCGCCTCGTCGTCGTCGACCCCGTGAGGGAAGCGTTCCGTGGCGATGATCGAATCCGGGAAGCGAGGATCCCAGGCGATCGGCGGCGGTGCATCGGGATCGTCCGGAGACCGGACGTAGGAAGCAGCCTCGCTCAGGTAGCCCTCGAGGAAGTCCCAGCGCGCGACGAACACGCCGGCCCCCAGGTAGGCGCCCCAGGCCGGGTCCGCCGGCACCACGCGATCGACCCAGTCCCGCACCTCGGGCATGAACTCGTAGAAGGTGTCGTTCACACTGTCCGAGAACAGCAGATCCGCGCCTGACGCCTCGAGCAACTGGATGGCGCGACGCGGGTCATCGCGGATCACGCAGTCGTCGGCGTCGCAGAAGAGCAGGTACTCGGTGGGCGGCTGCTTCCGGACCAGGTCGAGCAGCGCCGTGATCTTCAGCGTGTGCCGCCAGGGCGTCGCAGGCGGCACCCGCGCGACGATACAGGGCATTCCCAGGTAACGGGCGCTGCGTTCGAAGAGCGTCTCCCCGTCCCGGTTGTGGACGGTGACGAGGGTCAGCTCCGGAGGACAGACCACGCGGCCGCGGACGCCTCCGCAGAGCAGGCGCACGACCAGCCAGCCGGGAAACCCGTCGCGCAGGAGCCGCTTGTGGACGACCACGTGGCCGGGCGCCTGCTTCCGCGCCAGCAGCAGCTTGCGCCAGCGACGCCAGGACCTCCGGATCCGCAACGACGCATTGGCGGCCACGCGAGGACCGTACCCCGGACTCAGCGCGATTTCGAGACAGGCGCCAGCCGTCCCAACGGCCCGACTCCCTGGGTGCGCTGGTCTTCGTCGACCTGGGCACGCAGCTGGACGAGACCGTCCACGACGGTGTCGAGCATCAGCCGATTGACGAGCCAGGCGGGCACGACCCCCCCGATCTCCGTGTGACCCTCGTAGGTGGCAAGCGTCTTCTCGCTTCGCGCATCGGCGGACGCGACGCCACCGGACAACGGCCTGAATTCCCAGGAGCCATCGGACTTGTCGATCCGCACCACACCCGGCGCGGGCGCCGGGCCCTGGTCGGTGGCGCGCCACTGGAAGCGGAAAGCCCCCGCTTCAGACGAGGCGACACGCTCGCAGCGCGAGATGACGTCCCGGTCGTTCACGAGAGGCATCTCGATGTACGAGTACACCACGAGGACGTCCCCCTCGTCCCGCAGCACGGTCTTCGTGGTGTGGCGTTGGCTCCGCTCGGGGTCGGCGACGACCCTCCGAAACGCCGCCGCCACCTGCCCCGGCGGCGCATCGATCACGGCCTCCAGCCGGAAGGCGTCGAATTCCGAGTCCGCGAGGCGCCGCTTGTAGACCGCCCAGCCCGCCGACGGATCCTCGTCGCGCTCCGCCAACTGCCAGGGGGTGTGCGCGCCCACCGGGGGCAGCGTGTCCGGCCGGGCTTCGGCGGCGGCAAGGCTCAGCACGACGGTGACGATCACAGCGACCGGGACCGGGATCGGGACCACGACGAGGAAACCGCTCCACCCGCCCTGCCGCATGGCTCCTCCCCGCGTCGCTCCGCCGCCCCCCACAGCGTCACGGGTAGCGCAGGGGTCCTGCGTCAGGAATGCAGCCGCCGGATGCGAACACGTCCCTCGTTTTCGGCCCGCGTTTCGTGTCTTCCGGGGCGACCGGACTAGGAGAACAGCTTCTGCTGCGCGTAGAGGGTGTCGAGGTGCTCGCGAACTTCCCGGATGCACCCGTCGACGACGCGGAACGCGAAGTGGTAGTGATTGCGGTACGTCTCGCCCGCAGCAGTCCGCGCGTCCAGGGTGAGCTCGACGGATACCCAGTCGTCCTCGGCGAGGATCCTCTCGATGGCGAGCTCCATGGGATGCTCGGCGTCGTAGAGGCCCGTCCCGCTCGACATCATCTCGAGCACCGCAGGCTTGCCGCTGTGCAGACCGCCGAGCGGCGAGCTCGGGGGGACCCACCAGGTCACGTCGTCGGCCAGCAGGTCGCCGAGCCCGGGGTCGCCGGCGCGAACCGCATCGAAGTAACGACGAACCAGACGCTTGTTGTCGGCGGCACTCACGGCATGTACGCCCCGCCACCGACGCTCACCAGCTGTCCGGTGAGATGCGCGGCACGCGGCGACGCCAGGAACACGGCCAGGTCGGCGATGTCCTCGGGCCGGCCGATCCGCTTGATGGGCTGGCCGCCCGCGTTGAAGAGGTCACCGTCTTCGGCCTGCTCGGTCATCTGGTCCGGCGTCCCGAAGAACTCGTAGCCGTACTTCCGCCAGAAACTGCCCTCGCCGACGTGCTCTTCCTTCCACGGCACGATCCAGCCGGGTGCGATGCAGTTGATGCGTACGCCGAGGGGGCCCCACTCGTAGGCGAGTGCCTTCGAGAAGGACATCACATAGCCCTTGGTGCCCGCGTAGTTGGCCACCATGTTGCCCGCCTCGCCCAGCAGCGCGGAATTCGACGTGATGTTGACGATGCTGCCCGCACCCCGGGCCACCATCCCCGCGCCCACGGCGCGGGTGCAGTGCACGACGCCACGAATGTTGAGGTCGATCTCCCAGTCGGCTTCGTCCTCGGGCTTGTCGAGGAAGGCGCGGGGGTAGGCGACGCCGCCGGCATTGTTGACCAGCACGTCGGGCTCCCCGAAGCGTTCGCCCGTGCGCGCGACCAGGTCCTGGACCGACGCCCGGTCGGTCACGTCCGTGCGAACGACCCAGGTCTCGCCCGGCAATCCCGCCGCGGCCTCAGCGACCTCCTTGCACTTGGCCTCGTCTCGACTGGCCAGCACCACGCGGGCCCCTTCGGCCGCGAAGGCCAGGACCAGTCCCCGGCCAATGCCGCCGCTGGCGCCGGTCACGATCACCGTCCGTCCTGCGAGCTCGGTATCCATGAAGCGTCTCCCGACCTGCCGCCGCCGCTCGCCCGGTGTCAGTTCTCTGGCAACTGCGCAAGCAGGAAGCGTACCGTGTTGCCGCCCATGACCTTCTCGATCTCCGTATCGCTGAAGCCAGCGTCGATCAGCGCCTGGGTGACCGCCGCCAGCTCCGCGGCGTCGAAGGTCGTCCAGGTGCCACCGTCGAAGTCCGAGCCGAGCGCCACGTGATCCTCCCCGAGGAGGTCGATGGCCGCCCGGAGCGCCCGCGCGACCCCGCTGGGGGACGTGTCGCAGATGGCGTCCCAGAAGCCGACGGCCACCAGCCCACCTGCCCGGGCGATCTTCTGCATCAAGGCGTCGGACAGGTTGCGCGGGCTCGGGCAGACGGCGCTGATCCCCGTGTGCGATACGACGACCGGGCGCGTCGCCATCGCCAGGACGTCCTCGACGACTCTCGGTGACGAATGCGCGACGTCCACCAGGATGTGCCGGGCCTCGAGCGCGCGAACCACCTGGCGTCCGAAGTCCGTCAAACCCTGCCGGCTCTTGCCGTGCAGCGAGCCACCGAGGCGGTTGTCGAAGAAATGCTGCAGACCGATCATGCGGAAGCCCGCCGCGTCGAAGCGATCCAGGTTGTCGAGATCCCCGTCGAGGGCGTGGGCGCCTTCGATCCCGAGCAGCGCCGCGACCGGCCGCGTCGGGCCCCGTCGGCGCGCGTCGAGCACCCGGCGCAGATCGGCGGCGCTCTTCACGACGACGACCCGATCGGGCGCCTTCGACGCGTAGCCTTCGAGGCGCTCCGCCTGGTACAGGGCGCGTTCCGCCAGACTCGACCAGGTCCGCAGCGGCCAGCGTTGCACGACCACGAGGGCGCTGACGTTGTCGGAGCTCGCGTCGTTGCTGTCGTAGTTCTGGCCCCGAGGTGATTGGGTGACCGCCGTGAACACCTGGATCGCCACGTTGCCTGCGTCCAGTCGCGGAAAGTCCACGTGACCCCGATCGGACTCGGTCAGCAGATCGCGGTGCCACAAGAGGCTGTCCGCGTGCCAATCTGCCACCACGAGCCCGGCATGGCGCTCTCGCGCCGCCGGCGAGACTTCGTGCGGTGCATGGGGCACGACGCCCTGGGCGACTTGCTCGACGATTCCCGGCAGCAGCACGAACAGCAGGAGCAGCCCGGCGATCCCGACCGCGAGTGTGATTCCGATCCAGCGACTCATTGCTTCTCGCGTCTCTTTCTTGCTTCAGGGGCGCCTCAGCGTGCCCCCGAGTGTAGCTCCAGCGCGGCCTGCATGGTGTCGACGTGGTCGGAGTAGACCGCATCGACGCCAAGGACGAGGGCGGCTTCCAGGTCGTGTGAAGTCTGCAGGTCCCAGGCGAACGCGAGACGACCGCGGGCCGCGAGCGCGTCGCGCAGATCCGGCGTCCACTGACTGTGGTGCAGGTTGACGGCGTCGATCCCGAGCCTCTGCATGCGCCGGGCGCGTTCGTCTGCGGGCGTGCGCATGTGCACCGTATTCGTCGAATCCACCAGCCGGACCTCCGCCGACACATCGCGCCAGGGCACCAGCAGCTTCCAGTTCCAGTGGCAAAGCCACAAACGGCCAGCGGCCCCCGCGGCGGTGGCGATTCGGATCACCTCTGGCGCGGCCGCTACGTGCTTGACGTCCAGGGAAAGCTCGAAGCCGACACCACACTCCCGATACAGGTCCTCGAGGCTCGGGATGTGCCCCGGCAGCGCACGACGTTCGAGGGTCGGGATGGGCACCCCACCCACGTCGCCGTCGTGGTCGAGCACCGCGACGCCGTCCGCCGTGAGCCAGACGTCGGATTCGAGACCGCTCGCGCCCATCTCGAGCGCCAGCGCGAATGCGTCGAGGGTGTTCTCGGGCGCGTGCGCCCGGGCACCCCGGTGGGCGAACCCGATCGGATTGAGGGAACGAGAGGACATGCACCCGCAGAGTCGGTCAGAAGCGTGCGACGCGCGATCGAGTGTGCCACACAGTCGCTGCCGCCGTGTCCCGCCGTCCCCTGGAAGCCTCGACCCTGCAACGCGCCGCGGAAGCCTTCGGGCTCGATCCGGCTGCGCTCGAATTCGTGCGGGATGTCGCCAATGTCGTCTACCGCCACGACACCGGGCAAGACGGCGACACCTGCTTCCTCCGACTCACCCGTCGCGACGACCGCGCCGCCCACGACGTGCAGGCCGAGATTTCGTGGCTGCGCTTCCTGGTGGACGCCGGGCTGCCCGTCTGTCGTCCCCTGCCCTCTCGCGACGGCGCGCATACGGTCTCGGTCGGCGACGAGATCACCGCTGCCTGCTTCGCCCGGGTACGCGGCGAGCCCTGCACCCTGGAGGGGTTCGGGGATGCGGTCTTCCGACAGATGGGCGGCTTCATGGGGACCCTTCATCGGGTATCGGCGGACTACAGCCCGCCTGCCGGGGAGGCTCTGCGTCTCCACTGGCACGAGCTCGACCCACCCGAGCGCGTACTCGCGTCCTGGGGCGACGAAGACGCCCCGCTCGCGCGCCGCTTCTCGGAGGTCGTGCGCGGGCTCCGCGGCCGTCGCGTCCCCCCGGAAGGCTACGGCCTGATCCACGGAGACGTGCACCGTGGGAACATCTTCCTGCACGAGACCGGCATCGACGTCTACGACTTCGACGACTGCTGTCGCGGGCCGCTGGCCATGGACGTCGCCCACGCGCTCTACTATTCGCTCTGGGATCGTCGCTACGAGCCGGAGGCCGAGCGCACCGCCTTCGCGAGACGCTTCCTCGAGAGACTGCTCGAGGGCTACCGCGAAGAGCACCCCTTCGGCGACGACGGACTCGCGCTGCTGCCGGACCTGCTCGAGTTCCGCGAGCTCGCCGTCGACGCCTTCACGCATCGCCGCCACGCCAGCCCGGACGCGGAGGTCCGGCGTCGCTGGGTCCACGTACGCGACCGCCTGGCCCGGGGCGCGCCCTACGTGGCCCTCGACCTGCGAGGCCTCTGAACCGCCTTCATGCCCGAATCGGCTGCGTCCCCGAAAGCGCCGTCTCGGTCGCTAGCATCCCGGTCGCGACACCCCGACGCAGCCAGGAGAACCCCATGCCCCTCAGCGCCATGGACGAGTACCTCGCGCACCAGACGAGCGAGACCTTCGACCACGTCTACACGAGCGATCGCAACTTCTACGACCGCTACTACTTCAACATGCACTCGTGCAGCGACGAGCTGTTCCTGATCCTGGGCATGGGGCAGTACCCCAACCTCGGTACGGCGGATGCCTTCGTGGCGGTGTCCCACGGCGACAAGCAGTACGTCGTGCGCGCCTCGCGCGAGCTCGGCGGCGACCGCCTGAGCACCCGCGTGGGCCCGCTGGGGGTCGAGGTACTCGAGGGACTGCGAAAACTGCGGGTCTGGTGCGAGCCCAACGAATGGAACCTGTCCTTCGATCTGGTCTTCGACGGCACGGTCGTCGCCCTCGAAGAGCCGAAGACCTTCCAGCGGCAGCCCCACGGCCGCGTCCAGATGGACACTTCCCGCTATTCCCAGGTGGGCAGCTGGACCGGAACCCTCGATGTCGCCGGGCAGCACTACGAGGTGACCCCCGACCGCTGGCAGGGCGTGCGCGACCATTCCTGGGGCGTGCGGCCGGTGGGCGAACCCGAAGCGCCGGGTATCCGGGTGAAACACGCCGCCCAGGGCTTCGGCTTCTTTCACGTGTGGATGCCGATCCAGACGCCGAACGGACTCATCAAGCTCTTCGTCGAAGCGGACCAGCACGGCAATCGCCTGGTGGAGGAGTCGGTGCGGGTGCCGCTGATCGATTCCGGCGCCGACCCCGAGCCCCTGGGCTCACCCCGCTTCGAGTACCGCTATCAGTCGGGCGGCCGCGAGATCGAGGGCGTGACGGTGGAAGTCGACGATCCCGACGGCAAGACGATCACCATCGAGGCGACTCCCCTTCGCACCCTGTACCTGGCGGCGGGCTCGGGCTACATCCCCCAGCCCGACTGGACGCTGGGCGGCTACCAGGGCGAGAACGTGGTGCAGGGCCTCACCTACGATCTATCGACCCGCGCCGAGCGCGCCAAGTGGGCGCCGCTCTTCGAGACGCTGTCCCGCTACGAGCTGAGTACCGGGGAGACGGGCTACGGCCTGCTCGAGAACATCTGCATCGGTACCTATCACCCGCACGGTTTCCACGACCCCGGCGCGGTCGCGCCCTGACCCGAAAACGCGCCGCTCAGAGCGACTCGAGCTCGATCGCGTCGCTGTTGCGGGGGAGGCGGAAGTGCATGCCGTCTTCTCCCAGCACGACCTCGACCTGACCGCCGTCCTCGACCCCGCGCAGGAAGATCGTCCCGACGAGGGGCCCCGGGACGGGCGGCACCATGTGCGAGAAGACGACGGTGTCGACCTCGGCCTGCTTGGCCAGCTCCACCGCGTCGCCCGGGCTGGTGTGATAGTCGAGCACGTCGGCCGTGAGCTTCTCGATCCGCGGCCGGTCGTTCGCCCCTGCCGTTGCACTGATGATCTTCACCACGGACTCGGCGAGCACCTCGTGCACGAGCAGATCGGCGCCCTGAGCGAGGCGTACCAGATTCGCAGTGGGGATCGTGTCGCCGCTGATCACCAGCGAGCGGCCACCCCAGTCGAAGCGATAGGCGACCGCGGGCGCGATGGGCGCATGATCGACGAGAACCGCGGTGACGGTCACACCGTTGTGCTCGAGCACCTGCGTCGGACTGCCGTCCGCGTCCGGCGCGAAGGACACGGCGATCATCTCGGCGCCGCGCGGGTTCATCACGTCAGCGCCGTGGTGGGCAACGCGATACTCGGTGTCGAGTGCGTAGGCGGCCACGAAGCCGTCGACGACGCGGGACACACCGACCGGACCGAACACGTCCAGGGGCTCGCTGCGTCCCCCGACGGCCCAGCTCTGCATCCCGAGCTCGCCGAGCTCGCCGATGTGGTCCGAATGGAAGTGGGTCAGGAAGACGCCGCGCAGTGCGCCCAGGGGCATGCGGTCGGTCAGCAGCCGTTCGGTCGACCCGGGGCCCGTGTCCACGATGAAGAGCGCGCCACCGGCGACCACCGCAGTGCAGGGCCCCGCCCGGTTCGGGTCCGCGAGCGGCGAGCCCGTGCCGCACAGCACGACGTGCATCGCACCGTCTTCGAGCCACTCGGACCGGTCGAAGTCCCGGGTGCGGCTCTCCACGGCCCGGGAGATGATCCGGTCCTGGACATCGTCGCAAGCGAGCAGCGGTCCGAATGCGACGAGGGCCGCGAGGACGACGGGTACGGGCACATGCGGGAGGAGACGCTTCATCGGTTTCGCTCCGAATGGGTGCCCCAAACGCCGAGGTCGAGGCCAGTGAGCTTGGCGAGATCCTCGTCGAAGGGTCGATAGAAGTCGAGCAGTCGCTCCCGGGTTTCGGGCAGCATGGCCGGGCGATCCACCGACGCGAACCACTTGTTGGCGCGCTGGACGCGCCGAGAGAAGCGAGTGCGGCCGCTCCGACCCACGAGGCGGTCCAGAAAGCCCAGACGCGACACGCGCTTGCTGCTGTTGCGAACGACGTCTGCTCCGTCCGCAGCGTCCATGCAGGCCGCAGCGTTCGGGAGTTCCGGGGCGACGCCGAGGAAGCGGTAGACGCCGCGCAGGGTCTCCTGGCGGTCCGCGAAGAGCGACTCCGCCAGGATGAAGTGCATCTGCGCGGGCTGAAAGTGCTCGAGGAAGGCGCGGACCTGCCGGGCGTACAACCCGCGCTCGAGGTACAGCGGATGGCGCCGCTCGCCGCTCCTTTCCTGCCGGACGAGCGCGTCCTCGAAGGAATCTCCGCTGCGCCCGCGGTCGACCTCGTGCCAGTGATGGGACCAGGCGCGCTCCACCGGATCGCGCAGGGACCAGATCAGCTTCGCGTCGGGAAGCAGCGCCGCAATCCGCTCCGGGATGGGCGGGGTGATGCCGGGGCGGGTCGGATCCGAATAGGCAGGTGTTCGCTCGCCACACACCTTCTGGTTGCCGGCGAGCCGGAAGCGGGTCGCGTAGTGGTCCGCTCCCCGTCGCCACTGCTCGTCGCGATCGAAGAAGTGGATCTCGCCCTTCGCGATCGACACCTCGGGGTGCGCCGCCAGGGCGTGACCCAGCCCGTTCGTCCCGCCGCGCATCGCGCCGACGATCAGGAAGTCCGGCAACAGCCGGCCCTGTTCATCGATCATGAGACGTCGATCGCTTGCGGGCCCTAGGGCCCCACAGACCTTTCAGACCCCTCAGACCCCTCAGACCCCAACGACGAAGCTGCAGCTGGTCGTGCCGCTGCCGCCGATGTTGAGGGTCTGGATCGTCTTGGCACCGTCGATCTGATAGTCGCCGGCCTGTCCCGTCACCTGCAGATAGCCGTCGAGAAGCTGGCGTACGCCCGTCGCGCCCACCGGGTGGCCGGCGCCGATCAGACCCCCGCTCGGGTTGATCGGGTACTTGCCGTCGATCTCCAGCCAGCCCGCGTCCACTGCCTTCCAACTCTCTCCCGGCTCCGTGATGCCGAAGTGGTCGATGGCCATGTACTCGGACGTGGTGAAGCAGTCGTGGGTCTCGATGCCGTCGATGCCGTTCACGTCGGCGATGCCCGCTCGCTTCATGGCGCTGGTGATCGTGCTGCGGACGTGGGGCAGGACGTAGCGGTCCTCGCGGCTCTCCATCACCTTGTCGGCGAAGCGCAGGCGGGAGGTGTTGTGCCCCCAGCCCTTGATCTTCGGGATGTCGGCGAGCTGGATGCCCTGACGCTCGGCGTACTTCGTCGCGAAGGCCTTGGACGCGAGGAAGGTACAGACCGCGCCATCGGTCACCTGGGAGCAGTCCGCGATGCGGATGCGTCCGCCCACCGCCGCATTGTCGTCCGTGCGGCAGAGCGCGTGCTCCTTGTTCATGTACCAGGTGCGGGTCTGGGCGTTCGGGTTGAGCTTGGCGTTCGCGTAGTTGATCTTCGAGATCTCGGCGAGGTACTCGTCCTTGAGTCCGTAGCGCTTGTCGTACTCGTCACCGAGGCGACCGAACAGCTTGGGGAACGGGAACTCGACGCCCTCGGCTTCTTCCTCGTACCATGCCGCGGTACCGAGATAGGCACCGCCCTCACCCGCCGACACCGTCTTCATCTGCTCGATGCCCACGACCGCTTGCAGGTCGTAGCGTCCGGCTTCGATCTCCGCCGACGCCGCCAGGATCGCGATGCTGCCCGAGGCGCATGCGGCTTCGTGCCGGCCCGTCGGCAGCCCGCTGAAGGCGGGATGGACCTCGGTGAAGAACGCGCCGAGGTGGCCCTGCATGCAGTAGAGCTCTGCCGCGAAGTTCCCGACGTGCGCGCTCTCGACCTCTTCGGGATCGATCTTGCAGTGGGCGAGCGCGCCGAGCACCGACTCGCGCATCAGCGCCGAGAAGTGCTTCTTCTCCTTGGTCCAGTTGCGCGCAAAATCCGTCTGGTATCCGCCGAGAACGTAGACTTCGGACATCTTTCGGGTTCCTTTCCTGGGGGCCCTTTCGCTGACCCGGTGGCGTAGAGCGTGAGGTTCTTTCGATGCCGCGGGGGGAGCCGAAGGCTCAGCCCGCGACGAAGTACTTGCCGATGTTGATCGCGGGATGATCGAAGAAGCGCCGGGGCTCGCCGCTGGCGGCGGCCTTCGACAGGATCTCCGGAACGGGCAGCCCGGCCTCCTCGATCATGGCCACCGCCGAGGCGGGACCCATGGTGTCGACGAGCACGCTGGGCGGCGCCCAGTTGAAGCCCGCGCCCATGATCAGGTCGATCCCGGTGATGGTCTCCGTCACCTCACCGGCCCGGTGGAACGCGTAGCTGATGTAGCCGGCGATCACCTTGCGGGCGAGCGCGGCCTCGTCCCCATCGGCCCCGAGGAAGATCTGGATCCCCTCCTCGTAGCGGCCCTGGTGGTAGAGCTTCGCCACGTCGTCGATGTAGCCGAGGTCCGGCAGAGCGATCTCGCTGACCGGCTTGTAGCCGCCGGAGGCGACGTCCAGGGCGAGGCGGGTCTTGCCGTCGCGCTTGAAGAAGCCGGCGCCGGTCTTGTCGCCGAGCACACCCTTGTCCATCAGCTTCGCCATGTAGGCGGGCAGCTCGAGGGTCGCGTGGGCTTCGTCGTTGGTGAGTTCGAAGACGTTGTCGACGATGGCGCGATGGATGTCCCAGCCGACGAGATCGATGGTGGCCAGGGGCGTGAGCGCGCGTCCGGTATAGGGCCCGACGAGCTTGTCGACGAGCACGGGCCCGAGCGTCTCGGCGAGCTGGGCGGCCTCGTTGAGCACCTTGAAGCCGACGCGGTTGCCCGCGAAGGCCGGCGTGTCGGCCGTGCGGATCATCTCACGGCCCAGGCGGACGCGGGAGAAGACGTCGACGAAGTCGACCACCGCCGGGTCCGTGTCGTTTCCGGCGATGAGCTCGGTTCCGGTGATCACGTTCGGCGGGTTGAAGAAGTGCAGGCCGAGAAAGTTCTTGCGGAAGGAGTCACCGCGGCCTTCGCAGAGGGAGTTGATCGAGAGGCCGGAGGTCACCGTGGCGACGATGGAGTCGTCCCGGCGCGCTTTCTCCACGCGATCGAACATCGCCTTCTTGATGTCGAAATCCTCGGTCAGGGCCTCGAAGACCAGGTCGGCCTTGGCGACGGCCGCCTCGAGGTCCTTGTCGTAGTCGCCTGTTTCGGCGCGGGAAGCGACGGTCGGCGAGCGCACCTGCGAGATGGCGGCGGCGAGGCCCTCATCGGCCTTGGCCTTGGTGCGCGCGAGGAAGGTGACGTGCGGAACCGCCTGGGTGAACAGCGCGGCGCTGCCATAACCCATCGTGCCGTTGGCACCGAGCACGACGACGCGCTCGATGTTCCGGCTCGAGAGGATCTTGCGCGCGGAGGCGCCGGTGGGGGACGAATTCGAAGACATGTGGGGACGGGCTCCGGTGGCTGGGGGTGGCGGGGACACGAATCGCTTGCCGTCGGACGGGCGGCGCAGGCTCGCTGACTCTCGATGGGTATTTGGTGAGTGGACTTTCGCACAGGATCGTGACGGCCTGCCTGGCCCGCGCAGGTGCACTGGACCGGCCCTCGTACTTTCTCGTATGCGAGGCAGTGCGTCAACACAAGCCACCGGAAACACAGGGGAAGTCATCTCGAATGCCGAAACCCGACGGGCTGCCGGCGGGTTGCGGACGCGCTGCGCCTGACTGCCGGTCAAGTCGGCCAGAGCCGCGCTGCCAGGGCTAGAATGCTCCTCCGCGCGCGAGTAGAGGAGCACCAACATGAGCCCCTCGGTCATCGAGATCGAACATCGGGCAAGCGTCCGGGTCATCCGGCTGAACCGGCCCGACCGCAAGAACGCCCTGAACGACGAGCTGGGATGGGCCATCGTCGAAGCCGTCGAAGCGGCGGCACGGGACGACGAGGTTCGCGTCGTCGGCATCACCGGCAACGGGGATGCGTTCTGCTCGGGCCTCGATCTGGGACCGCGGCCCGTCTCGACGAGCGCACCGGCGCTCCCCCTGAGCCCCCAGGAGCAGATCGTCGACGACCTCGGCTGGGTGAGCCGCTTCCCGGTTTCCATGCGCTTGCACTGCGACAAGCCGGTCGTCGCCGGCGTCAACGGGGTGGCGGTCGGCGCCGGCTTCTCCCTCGCGATGTCAGCGGACATCCGAATCGCCAGCCGCAGCGCACGCTTCCTGGCCGGCTACGCCCGTGCCGGGACCTCTCCCGACGGCGGGCTGACGTGGACGCTCCCCCAGGCCATCGGCTACGAGCGCGCCCTCCGCTTCCTGCTCGAACAGGAAATGATCCCCGCCGACCAGGCGCTCTCGCTCGGCATCGTCGGCGAGGTGGTGGACAACGAAGGCTTCGCGGACCACTTCGCGGCGTACTGCGAGCGCCTCGCGAGCGTCGCGCCCATCGCGGCGCGACAGACCAAGCGCATGCTGGGCCAGGCAACCACCCCTTCGGACCTCGAAGGCCACCTGCGCACCGAGATCGCCAACGCACGCCGGGGCCTCGCCACGGAAGACGGCCGCGAGGCCATGAACGCCATCCGGGAGAAGCGCCCGCCCGTGTTCGAGGGGCGCTGACCCCGTCGCTTGGCCAGTGCGACTAGATCGAATAGCCGTACTCCGACAGATCGATTCCGATGCGCTCGGAGCTCTCCTGGTTGCTCGACGCGTAGCGATCCCCGACTTCGTCCTCGATGGAGTCGCGGATCCGGCCTTCGAAGCGCCGAGCGATCGCGGCCGGGAGGTGGCGGTCGAGGATCGCTGTCGCGCGCACCAGTGCCCAGTTGGCTCGATCGAACGCCAGCGGCGCGCCGGGGTTCAGCCGGTCTCGCACGAAGAAGCGGTTCAGCCTTCGTTTGAGGGCGACCGAGAACGCGGACAGGGAGACGTTTCGGGGTGCGTTCGAAAGCTGCTCGGGAACGTCGGCGCCCGCGAATGCGCACAAGCGCTCGACGAAGTCGCGGGGGCGCGCGGACAGCAGCTCGTACGGCAGGACCAGCACCCGGTCGCGACCGAAGAGCTCCTGATGGAGGGTCACGAGTCGGTGATAGGCGTAGTGGTCGAAGTCGAAGAGCGGAATCCGGTACGCGCCTGCACGTGGCGGATGCAGATAGCCCGCGAGCGACATCGGCCCGCCTTCGCGCACGTACTGGAAGTAGATCGATCGGATCACGCTGCGCTGCTCGCGCAGGATCAGCAGCACCCGGGCCTCTGGGAACACGGCGCGCAACCGCTCCGCAAGGATGCGGCTGTCCCAGCCCCCCGAGTGCGGATTGCCGACGAGCCGCTCGTTCGAGATCACGGGAATGCGCTGCGCGGCACGCGCGGCTTCGAGCTCAGGCTCGAAGAAGTCTCGCGCGGGCTGCGCGTCGAATACGAGATGATTCGGCGCCACGATCCGCTCGTTGACGTCCAGGCGTCCGAAGGGGAGCCTGAAGCGCGACTCGGCGTCCGTGAACAGGGACTGCTGCAGCCAGGTCGAACCAGTCTTGTGGTAACCGACGTGGACGAGCAACGGGGCCCGTTCGGACATGGTGGGGCTCAGCTCCCGGCGCTTCGGGAGACGCTCTCCCGCTCGTAGATACGAAGAGGCCCCAGATCTCCGAAGGCGGGGTACTCGGGACCGGACGCAACGAAGCCCGCGGCCACCACCACCGGCTCGATGTCGTCGATCAACTTCGTCCGGATCGCCAGGCGTCGGCGCGTTCGTCGCAGCAGGAAAGACAGCAGCTCTGCAATTGCGGAACGGGACGACTGACGAACCAGATGGTGGTAGACGCCAAGGAAGAGCACGGTGTCGTAGTCCGGGAGCAGTCCTCGTCCGTATCGGCGCTCGAACGCTGCGCCGCTCCCGGCCAGGTCCGCGACGACGAATCGACTCTCGCCGGGCACGTCTCGAAACAGACGCCGGGCGAAGCGCACGTCCGACGGGTCGAGCTCGAAGCCGTGAACCACCGCCGCACCCGCACGCGCGAACTCGTAGGCGACCAGGCCGTCGCAGGACCCGATGTCCAGGACGCTCTCTCCGGCGCAGTCGGCGAGCAGCGGCTCGAGCCCGCGAAAGCGGTCGAAGATGCTGCCGGCGAAGCGCTTGCGGGACCTTCGTTCGAGCCACCACCCTGCAAGTCTCGACAGCTGGTCTTGCACCGAAATCTCCTGGCGACAGGGGCGATCGCTGATGGAACGAAGAGCGACCGACTATATCGGATCGCGTGTTTCGACCGCCCGACCCTGTCAGGCGCCCCGCCGCCACGCTCGTGCGGCTCGCCGAAGCAGCTTCCGATAGGGATCGAAGTCGGAATCACGGATGCGAACGAGATCCCCGAAGCTGGAATCACTCTGCACGACGAAGATGAAGACGAGCCCAACGGCGTCCACCGTGTACGAAACGAGCGCGGCTGCAGCCGCGCCCTCGATTCCGAAACGCGGGATCCACAGATAATTGAGGAGGGCGTTGACTGCGAGGCTGACGAAGCGCGTGATGATGTTCGGCCGGTGGTTGTCCGTCCCGGTGAAGTAGCGCGCCAGCACCCCGGCGGCGCCCAGGAGCAGCGTGCCCGGCAACAGCAGCAGGAATGGCAGGGTCGATGCCCCATAGGGCTCTCCGTACAGGAGCGGTAGCAGGACCGGCGCCGCACCCCCGAGGACGATCCCGATCGGGACCAGCAGCAGCAGATTCTGTCGGACGAGACTGGCGGCGAACTCGCTCGCCGCACCGGGAGCCAGCCCCGCGAGCTCGGGATACGCCACCTTCCCGAACGAGCTCGGGAGCATCTGGATGATCTGAATGATGCCCTTCGCGATCGCATAGAACGCGATCTGGGTCGGCTCGGCCAGCAGCGCGGCCAGCATGAAGATATCGAGCCTCTCGTGCAGTCTGCCGGCCACGGTCATCGCGTGGGTCTTCAGCCCGAAGCGCAAGGTGAGCATCAGCTCTTCCGCCGACAGTGCGAAGTGCAGGCCCGTCCGTCGCAGAACGACAGCGACGAGAGCAACCACGAGCACCGCGTACGCGGAGGCGATCGCCAGCATCAGCCCGGTCAGCGCCCCCCCCAGCCATGCCAGGACGACGAGTGCGGCGATGAGATTCGCGACACGCAGTGCGAACGCGTACCAGTTCTCGTCCTGAAAGCGGTTGATCGCCCGGGCAATCGATCCGAACCCGTTGGCGAGCATCCGCAGCGGAACCGTCACCAGGGCGGCGGCGAAGACGACGAAGGGCAGATCGCTCAGCAAGTGCTCGCGCAAGGGCGCCTCGGCGGCGAACGCCAGCGCTACGACGAGCGTGGAAACGAGACCCAGAAAGACGAGCGAGCCGCCCGAGACCTCCGCTGCCGGTCGTCCACCACGCCGCAACCGGTCGATGGACGCGGTGGGCCAGCCGAACTGGGTCAGCATCGTGGTGACGGTCGCGAAGCTCATCGCCACGGCGTAGAAGCCGCGATCGTCGGTACTGAGGAGGCGAGCAAGCAGGATGCTCGTCACCATCCCGATCGGGACGCCCACCGCGCTCGTGAGCAGGACACCCGCCAGGTTGCGGAAGAAGCTCATTCAGCCTTGCGAACGACCGCGATGTTCGAAAACGACCACCAGGGAACTCCGCGCGAGAGCGCGATCTCGAGCTTCTTCAGGAACGGCGCAACCCGCAACACGCGCCCCGAGAATAGCTTCACCTCGTCGGATGCGTACTCGACCACCTCGAGGCCGAGAATCCCCTCCAGGAAGTTCATCCAGTGGGAACGGTCCCAGGCATACACGTGCCCCCGGTTGACGTAGTGCTTCCTGCGCAGATTCCCGAAGAAGACCGTCGGCCGGACCGGATTCGGAACCGCGAGCACCAGGTGCCCCTTCGGCTTCAGCCGTGCCATCAGCTCGCGAATGGTGCCGACCGGGTCGAGCATGTGTTCGAGGGAGTGCGCCATGATGCAGGTGTCGACGTCTTCACCGAGGAGGTCGTAGTCGATCGCCCCCTCTCGGAGCTGAACCGTACGCGCGCTCGGAGCTCGTTCGCGGGTGCCCAGGATGCACGCCTCGGTGACGTCCGCCCCCACGAGTCCGAAGGAGGGATCGGCTTCGGCGAGGAGCGCGAGCAGATGGCCGAAGCCGCAGCCCAGATCGACGACCTGTCCCTGCCACGGGGTGTACTTGACCACCAGGCCGGCCAGGACCCGGTGGTAGTAGGTGTACTGCTTCGAGAAGCTGATGTGGACGTTGGGGCGATCCAATGCGCCAGGCCTCCGCGGGCGACCCACCCTGTCCGGACCCACCCTGCACTGGCTGATCGGCAACTACCGGGCGAAACCGTAGTCCTGGGGGCCTTCCCGCTGGACGGCCCGGGCTCCGGGACGCCATCAGGCCTCGTCGGGGATCCAGCTGCCGTGGAAGCCGAAGGGCACGCGAGTAGGCAGGTGGATACGCGCCACCGGCTTCTTCTCGAAGTCGGTGGCATCGATCAGCACCAGGTCGCTCTTGTCGGTGGTCGGGTCGTAGACGAAGGTCATCACCCAGCCCTCGTCTTCTCCCCGGGCGCCGGGTGCGGCCGCCATCACGGGCTCACCCGACTGGCACCCCCCGAGATCATGGGTGAGCCGCTTGCCCGTCGACAGGTCGTACTTGTACAGGCTCGCGCCCAGGGATTCGGGGCCGTTCCCCATGCCCGCCATGTAGCCGTATCGGTGCGGCAACCCGACGACGCGGTCGTGCACACGCGGGAAGTCCGCCGGGCTGTCGTCGAGGGGCGTGTCCGAGACCGTGCCGGCCTTCTGGTCGATCACCCAGCGGTGCAGCATGGACGGCGTTCCCTCGCCGTCCTGGGGTCCGAACGCCAGCTTCCCGAAACGTGCGACGTCCAGCACGATGCGCTCGCCGTCCTCGTAGCTGTTCATGGGATGGAAGACGTAGCAGGGGTCGATCTCGTACCAGACGACGTCGTCGTTCGTACCGTCCCGCGGCATGACGCCGAGGCGGGCGCCGTAGTCGTCGCTCCAGCGGATCGGGAAGCCGCCCTTGCCGGCCAGCTCCATGTCGAAGATGACGGGTAGGTCCATGAAGATCACGTGGTTCCGGGTGACGTTCCAGTCGTGCATCATCGTCGGACCCTTGACGTCGATCTCCTCGCGCTGCACGAGGGTGCCGTCGCGCGCGACCCGGTAGTAGACGAGATAGGGCGGCGTCGAGCCGTAGCCGAAGAAGAGCAGCTCACCCGTCTCGGGACAGATGCGCGGGTGCGCGGTCATGGCCGTGTCGAGGCGGCCCTCGTAGTCCCACGCGCCGACGGTCTCGAGATCCTTCGTGAGCTCGAAGGGGAACGAGCCCTCCTCGAGGGCCAGGATCTTGCCGCCGTGCGAGATGACGTGGGTATTCGCGCAGGAATAGTGGCGATCGATGAGCCCGTCTTCGCCGATGCGGTTGCGCTCGGGGTCCGCCAGCAACGGCGTCTTCACGTAGCGGTTGCGGTACCAGGTGGCGCGGCCGTTCTGGATCTCGACCCCATGCACCATGCCGTTGCCCAGGAACCAGTGCGGAGACCAGCCGCTCTGGGGATTCGAACCGTTGCGGAAGAAGCGGCCGGAGAGCTCGGGCGGGATCGCGCCGGTCACCGCCAGGGCGGTCTCGGTGCGCTCTTCGGAGACCGGGGCGAAGTTGCCGGTCAGGTGAAAGGGAGCGTTCGAAGCGGCGCTGGATTCGGCCATCGGTTCCTCCGGGCGGACACGCATGCAGAGACATGCGGAGTCGTCGCCCCAAGAGAGTGGCACAACGCGCGTGGGGCGCCCAAGGGGGCCGGCCCTCAGCTCTGCGCTTGCTCTCCGGCCTTCACGAACTGGCGCCGGACCCACCAAGCGACCCCGCCGATGACGAGCAGCGGAAGGAAGGTCATGACGGCGGTGCTCGCGATGAAGGCGACGCGGCTGGCGTCGCTCTTGGACTGGAAGCAGACCGCGCAAGCCTCGGCCGTCTCGGGCGACAGCACCAGCAGTACCACCGCGGTTGCAAGAGACAAGAGCGAGATCGATCGGATCACAGGTACACCTGCACGTAGAGGATGGGCCACAGACCCACGACGAAGTACCAGAACATCTGCGCGCCGAGGAAGGTGCCGGGCTTCAGCTCGAGCCGGGTGAGTCGCCGATAGAAGACGCACAGCAGCACGATCGCGACGACGGCGTGCAGCGCGTGTGCGCCGACGATCAGATAGAAGAACGCGCCGAGAGCCCCGGAGGTCAGGGTCAGGCCCTCGCCGATCAGCCTCACCCACTCGAAGCCCTGGAAGACGACGAAGAAGAGTCCCAACCCGATGGCCAGCGCGAAGGGCTTCTTGGCGTCGAGCGGCTTCCGCTTGAAGGCGCGCCAGGCCTGGAACAGGGCCACTCCACTCGCGAGCAGCACGAGGGTATTGAAGCCCGTCGCTTCGATGGGCAGCCGCGGCTGGTCCGGCGGCGGCCAGGGGCCGAGGTGGTTCGCCTTCACGATCACGAGGCCGCTGATCAGACCCGCGAAGGTCATGATTTCGGTGACGATGAAGACCAGCGTCCCGATGACCTGGCTCTCGATCACGGGCTGCCGTGTAGGCGGCGGTACGACATGTAGCGTGGGGGCCATGCTGCTCACGAACGAGCTCCGTTTCCCAGGACGATCCTCAGTGCTGACCTTCGTGCATGCCGACACCCTCTTCGAGACCGGCGGCGATGATCGCCTTGAGACCGGGCTTCTCCCAGTTGTTGCCCTCGGTGCGCATGACGTCGGGTGAGGTTCCGGCGAAGAACAGGAACATGAAGATCAGGCAGGTCGCCAGGATGTAGACGGCGAGAGGCTTCTCGGTCTTCAGGTGCATGAAGTTCGCCGCCACCATGTACGCCTTCACGACCGCGATCCCGAAGGCCGTGACCAGTGTCAGCACTCGGATCTCGAACATGGGGCCCACGACGCTGACAACGAGCAGCGCGACGAGGACAGCCCAGATCCGAATGTAGTGGGCGGGACCGTGATCATCCGACATGAAAATTCCTTCTCTAACTTGGTCGCGTTACTTGGCGATGTAGAGCAGCGGGAACAGGAAGATCCAGACCAGGTCCACGAAGTGCCAGTAGTTCCCGATCAGCTCGACGCGGTGCAGGTCTTCGTTCTTCAGGCAGGCCACCGAGATGATGCCCATGATGATCACACCGGCGATGACGTGCAGCGCGTGCAGGCCCGCCGCCGTGTAGTAGAAGGCCCAGAAGGCGTTCGAGCTGATCGTGTAGCCGAGCTGGATCTCGTGGGTCCATTCGACCGCCTTGACGGCGACGAAGAGCGCGCCGCCACCCATGGTCATCCAGAGGTAACGCGCGGCCTTCTTGCCGTCACCGTGGGAGGCCGCGTGGTGCGCGAGCACCGCCGAGAGCGACGAGGTCAGCAGCACCAGGGTATTGAACGCGCCCGCCCAGGTGTTGGTGTGGGCCGCGTAGTTCGCCCACTGCATGTTGACGAGGCGGTGCATCAGGTACGACCCGAGAAGGCCGCCGAAGATCACGATCTCCGACCCAATCACCCACCAGGTCGCCAGCCGACCGGTGGGAATACCGGTGACCTGGCGCGTCGTTGCAATCGGTCTCATTGCCATGTCGATTCCTGCCTCGCTCAGCTCGGCGCGTTCTGCGGCCAGAAGTCCTCTTCGCGGCCGGGCGTTCCGTATTCGTAGGGACCTCGGTAGACCTTCGGCATCTCGCTACCGAAGTTGCCGTGGGGCGGCGGCGAAGGCGTCTGCCACTCGAGGGTGTTCGCCCGCCACGGGTTGTTCGGAGCCTTCTTGCCGCTGCGGAGACTCATGATGAAGTTGATGAAGAACACCACCTGGAAGGCGAGCATTACGAGCAGCGAGACGGTCGCGAAGATCCGGATGTCCTGCATGCCCTGGCCCGCCAGCTCCGGGAAGTTCTCGTAGTTGTAGATCCGGCGATGCTGTCCACCCATGCCCAGGAAGAAGAGCGGGATGAAGATGCAGTTGAACGGGATGACCGTCCCCCAGAAATGGATCTTGCCCAGGGTTTCGTTCATCATGCGACCGAACATCTTCGGGAACCAGTAGGTGACACCGGCGAAGGTTCCGATGATCGCGATCGGGAAGAAGGTGTAGTGGAAGTGCGCAAGCACGAAGTAGGTGTCGTGGAAGTAGACATCCGCGCCACTCGCACCCAGGAAGATGCCCGTGACACCGCCGATCAGGAACTCACCGAGGAAGGCCAGAGCCCACAGCATCGGCGTCGACAGCGTGATCGAGCCCTTGTACAGGGTGGCGATGTAGACGAAACACAGCTCCGCGATCGGGATCGAGATCAACAGGGTCGTGATCGTGAACACGTGCGCCATGCGGGGATCGACGCCCGCGATGAACTGGTGGTGCGCCCAGACCATGAAGGACAGCACGCCCGTCGCGAAGGTCGTGTACAGGACCGTCTTGTACGCGAAGATCTTCTTGCGGGAGAAGGTGGCCATGATGTCGGCGGTGATGCCCAATGCGGGCAGCAGCACGACGTAGACCTCCGGGTGCCCGAAGAACCAGAAGAGGTGCTGCCACAGGATCGGGTCGCCACCGCGGTCGGGATCGAAGAAGTTCGTCCCGAGGGTCTGGTCGAAGACCAGCATCACGGCACCGGCGATCAGCGGGCCCACCGAAGCCATGAACAAGATGCTCGCGATCACGATCATCCAGATGACGACGGGGATGTCGTACATGCCCATGCCCTCGGCACGCGAATTCATGGCAGTGGTCACGAAGTTGATGCCGCCGAGCAGGAAGGCGACGAATTCGAGCGCGACGGCAATGACCCAGATCGTGGATCCAAGTGGCGTCAGGCTGTACTCGGCCTTGGCGGAGAGCGGCGGATAGGCGGTCCAGGCGCCGCCGAAGGCGCCACCCTCGACGAAGAAGGACGCGATCAGCACGACCGCCGAGAGCAGGAAGATCTGGTACGAGAGCCGGTTCAGCCGCGGAAACACCATGTCGTCGCAGCCGCACATGAGCGGGATGAGGTAGTTGCCGAAGGCGGCGATCAACACCGGCATCGCCACCCAGAAGATCATGATGGTGCCGTGGTTGGTGACGAGCGCGTTGTACTCCGCTGCCGACACCTGCCCCCAGAAGGGGACGTCCATGCCGGGGAAGGCGAGTTGCATGCGGAACGCGTAGGCGAAGAAACCGCCGATCAACGCCATCGCCATGCCCGTGAACATGTACTGCATGGCGATCATCTTGTGATCGGTAGAGAAGAGGTACTTGCTCGCGAAGCTCTGCTCGTGATGACCATGGTCATCGTGAGCGTGAACGTCTGCGGCCGGGACGGATTCAGCCATGGGTTGCTCCTAAATGCCGGCTAGCGGGCCGCCAGGGCCTTCGGGTTCGGGGTGTCTGCCTGGGGCATGTCTGCCAGCGCGGCGGCCGGCGTGTTCTCTGCGATCCAGGCCGCGTGCTGTTCTTCGGTGCTGATGTGGATCCTGCCGGCCATCACCCCGTGGCCGATCCCGCAGATCTCCGCGCACTGGATGTCGTAGACGCCGGTTGCGGTGGCCTGGAACCAGCCCTTGATGGTGCGTCCCGGGATCGCGTCCTGCTTGAGCCGGAAGACCGGCACCGAGAAGTCGTGGAGAACATCCCGCGCCATCAACTCGTAGATGTAGGGCTTGTCCTTCACGATGTGGAGATCGTCGACCGTCTTGATGTCGTCCGCGGTGTCGAGCTTCCCGTCGGCGCCCGGGTGGACGAAGCTCCAGGCCCACTGCTGGCTGATGACGCGGACCGTCGCGTAGGGGGTCTCGGGGAGCGTCTGCTTGACGTCGACCCAGACCCGCACTGCGCCGTAGATGATGAACAGGTCGCACACCAGCACGAGCAGGTGCGGGATGGTGATCCAGCGCTTGAGCTCCTTCTCTTCACCCGTGACGTAGCTGGTGGGGACGCCCGGCTTCGCTCGGTAGCGGAAGATGAAATAGAAGAAGACGATGTTGCAGAGGACGTACCAGAACCCGACGAGCCAAGCGATCAGGATGATCAGCCCGTCGATATCGGCGGAATACGTCGAGAGAGAAGGTACGTAGTTCGCAATCAGGTCGGTCATGGGCTCAGCTCACAATCGGTCTTGGGTCGCGGGTGAGTGTCGCGGGCGGTGTCTCGGGTAGTGGTGTCTCGGGAATAGAGAGAGTCGCGGGGTCGAAAGCCGCGGACGACCTAGAGGATGAAGATGTAGACCACCGCGATGAACAGGGCGATTCCGGCAACGCTGATCCCGAAGGCGCGTCGCGCGAGATCTTCGGGCGAATAGGACTTGGCCAATTTCTCTGCTCCCGGTTCGTCAGTTCGTCGGTTGGTCAGAGGAAGGCGCGAGGGTCACGATGTACGCGACCACGTCTCGCACCGACTGATCGGTCTTGAGGGTCACTGCCATGGGACTGCTCGGCCCCATCAGGACCCCGTAGGGATCTCCCGGGCGGGTCCCGCGGATGCCCATCTTGAACTTGGTCAGCTGCTCGACCAGGTACCAGTCGTTGAGATTCGAAAGCGCCGGAGCCTTCATGGCGGCGATGCCCTGTGCCGTCGGACCATGGCAGGCGCCGCACAGGGTGTAGAGCGCCTTGCCGGCATCGGCGTTGCCGTCGAGGGTCTTGGCCGGAATCGTCTTGGGCAGCTGGGCGACGTAGGCCGTGACGTCCTTGATGTCCGCATCGGTCCGCAGCGTGATGGACATCGGGCGCATGCGCATGCCGGCGATGTCGTCGAAATGGAGGCCGCGAAGTCCGGTGCGGAACTCGTTCAGCTGCATCTCGACGTACCAGTCGTCGAGACCGGCGATCGCCGGCGCCAGGAACAGCTTGTTGCCGCTCCCGTCTTCACCGTGGCACTGGGCACACAGCTGGAACAGCTCGGCGCCGTTCTCGAGGTCCGGGACTCCCTGTTCTGCGACTGCGATCGCAGCGAAGCTGAGATTCGCGACGAGCGCGGCGAGGAAGGCCGCAAGCTTCGTTCTCAATGCCATCGATGATCCCTGCTGCTCCGAGATTCGGTGAGGACTCCGTCCGGAGCTGGACGAGCGGACGGAAGTGGGCGGAATCGCAACGTTCCGACCGCGGGAGGGATTAGCCAATCCCCGGGGCTTCCTCAATGGGGAAAACGCCTCTGGCAAGCCAGGATACGGGCGTTCCTGCGAAACGGGCAGCGAGCCGCCGATTTCACAGCGCGCAGCGAATCGTTGCACGAAGCCCCCATCGCCGCAGTCACGCGCCCGGGTTCAGGTGGTAGAGAAGGAAATAGATCCCCACGCCCGTAACGGACACGTACATCCAGATCGGCCAGGCGATGCGCGCGAGACGTCGGTGCCGCTCCCGCTCGTCGCGCAGTCCGAGACGAATCACCAGCAGCGCCAGCACGGGCACCGCCGCGGCCAGCACCACATGCGTGAAGAGCACGACGAGATACGCGCCCTTGGCGACACCCGCGGCGTTGAAGGTCGTGTTCTCGAAGTCCTTCGACGCCTTGTGGGCCACGTAGCAGACCAGAAACAGCGCCGAGACGCCGAACGCAGACAGCATCACCCGCTTGTGTGCGGCGATGCGCCCCTGTCGGGCCAAACGCCGTCCCACGAGAAGGAGGGCCGTCGAAACCGCGTTCAGTCCGGCGTTTACTGCGGGGAGGAAGTGCAGATCCACGGGTCGGCGCCTTCTGCGAGGGTTCCGGGCGCTTGCGTTCCCAGCGCCTCCGCGCACTTCACGGGTGGCGCGCGACGCGGCTGGGCGAGCAGCTCGAGCTCGTCGTCGGGAAGGTACATGCTGCTCGAAAAGGGACCCTTCGGCCGGTCGATGAACCATACGTGGATCATTTCCGGGCTGCGGTGCATGGGGACGCCCGCCCCGCAGCGGTCATCGTCGCCGGCAGTCCCCACCAGCAGCAGCTTGCGCTGCATGCACTGGATCGGCGCCCACACGTGGTAGTGCCAGATCGTGAGCGGCCCGCCGATCTGGGGACCCCACCCGGTCGGATCGTCCATGTAGAACATCAGGCCCGCGAGCCCTTTGCCCTTCGGTGTGTCGTAGTACATGAGGAACTCGGGTCGGTCGCAGTCGAGCACGATGTCGTCGAAGACGTACTCCGGCTTCACGTAATGGCGCTTGTCGGCGAAGAGCTTCTCGTAGCCCTGGTCGAGGCCGTTCTTGAACTGGAACCAACGATGGCGCCTGGCGGCCTCGAAGCAGCGTTCGACGAGGTCCTGGGCGGCCTGCGCCTGAGGGGGCGTAGGCCACGACCCGGGCGGGTACTCGCTGACCTCGTAGATGACCATCGGCGGCTTCTTCTGGGGCGCCTTCGGCAGACTCGATTCGAGCACCCACTCGGCCTGACCCGCCCGGTAGCGCGCCGCATAGCGATCGCGGCCTTCGCCGGGGCTCGACGCTCCGTCGCACGCGAGACTCGAGGCAGCGACCGCGACGATCAATGCGACGACCGACGGACAGCGCAGAACGGCGGTCTTCACGTCGGGCCACCCGCGTCGGCGGCGAAGCCCGATGCGCGCGCGAGGTCCTGCAGCCTGCGATGCATCGGTGCGACGGCGTTCCGGATCTCGTCGATCTGCCGGGGGTCGAGGGTCGCCTGCAGGCTCGACCAGGAACGCGCGTTGGCGTCCCGGTCGACGCGGATGTGACCGGACTCGACGCCGCGCAGCCCGCGCCCGTCTCCCTGGGCGCGCGCGGCCACGGGCCGCGCCTCGGGAGCCAGCGGCACGCCGAGGCGATCGGCCAGGCGCGCGAGTGAGGCCTCGTAGTCCGCCACCAGCGCTTCGTACTCGACGGTCACGAGTCGGCCCGGAAACGCGGCCGTCTGGTCGAGGAACCGTTCGTGCACGGCCAGCCAGAAGCGCACGTTTTCCGCCAGGGCGTCGTCGTGAAAGGTCAGCCACTTGCGCCGGAAGCCTTCGATGTTGGCCACCGGGTCGCGGAAGACCAGCACGAAGGGGCTGCCCGGAAACGCCTCGGCGAGAAAGCCCGCGCGGACCAGATTGGTGTTCGGCCCCTTGTCGACGATGAAGTCCCGGGTCGGGTCCAGAGCCTTGGCGCGGTACAGCTGCTGCAGGTCTTCGCGCGCCTCGACGAGCGACCAGTCGGGGCCGGGGGACAGCCGATCCTCGTACGCACGGATGGACGGGAAGTGATTCACCCGGTCGATCCACAGGCACGAATCGCGCGCGACTTCGCGCGCACTCTCGAGGGCCACGCCCGCAACGCGGAGCCGCTGGCCGAGACTTGCGGCCAGCAGGCTGGTGCCGCTCCCGATGGCGCCCGCGACGAAGATGGGCTGAAACGACCGGCCGGCGTTGTGGCGCCGGCGGCGCGCGTCCAGCAGGCGTCCGGAGGCGCGCTCGACTTCCAGACGCAACCGACGCCGGGCGCGGCCGACGAAGGAAGAGTCCGACATGGGTTGCGTTCTAGCAGGCCCCCGCGCGACCCGCCGCTCTCCGGGGTGACGCATCCCGGGTGGATGGTGTTCGCCCACCGGCGCTCTATCGTGTCGGCGGCCTGCAACAGGAGTCCATGGATGAAGCTCTACTACTTCCCCATCGCGCCGAACCCGACGAAGGTGCTGGTCTACCTCGGCGAGAAGCGCAGCGGCGGCTGCGAGCCCGGGCTCGAGCTCGTGGCGGTGAACCTGCGCGAGGGCGAGCACAAGAGCGCGGAACACCTGGCGCGCAATCCCCAGGGCAAGCTGCCCGTGCTCGAGCTGGACGACGGGAGCTTCGTCACCGAGTCGCTGCCGATCATCGAGTACCTGGAAGAGCTGCATCCCGAGCCGGTGCTGATCGGGTCTACGCCCGAGGAACGCGCCCGGGTGCGAAGCCTCGAACGCG
This sequence comes from Deltaproteobacteria bacterium, assembly GCA_029261855.1. Classification (GTDB taxonomy): domain Bacteria; phylum Myxococcota_A; class UBA9160; order UBA9160; family UBA4427; genus JAJDAN01. The sequence goes on along the minus strand of JAJDAN010000083.1, from coordinate 83,768 downwards.
TGGTGGATACGGGCGTGTTGATGGCCGGCGGTCGCGCCGTGCACGCCACCAACTCTCCCCTGGGCCTGCCCGCGAACCCCGCGGTCGCAGCGGATTCCATGGCAGCCGTGAAGCGCACGCTGGGTTGGCTCGACGGCCTGCTTGCGAACAGGCCCTTCGTGGCGGGCGATCGCGTGACGATCGCCGACTGCACGCTGTGGGCGCCGCTCAACTTCATGGGATTCTTCGGTCTCGAGACCGACGCCGGCTTCGAGAACGTCGCGCGTTGGCGCGAGGACTTCGGCAAGCGTCCGAGCGTCCAGCCCCCGGGCTGACCGGCCCGGAGCACCCGCTACCGGCTGGCTTCTGCGGCGGTGCGTCTGCCGCGCAAGGCCGCGCCGAACAGCACACCCATCCAGAAGACGAGCAGCAGCAGTCCCCAGGCTTCGCGCACCTCTTCTTCCCGTGCCGCGCCCGACATCCCGAACGACTGCATCGCATCGAGTGAGCTGTCCGCGAGGGCCGGTGACCACAGCGCGAGCCAGCCCGTCAAGACGGCCAGGACGATGGCGGTCGGCGCGAGCTGCAGCCGACCCAGGGCCGCCGATGCGCTCACCGCCGCGGCGGCCGCGTAGGCGGCCATCCAGCGCAGGGGATCCGGGTCGTTCCACTGCACGGCGGCACCGAACAGAAAGAGAAGCGCGAACGCTCCGGACAGGACGCGCAAGAACATGCCCGCGAAGATACCGCGCTCAGTCGGACTTGATGCGGATGCGCAGAGCCGGCAGCTCGATGACCTTGCCGAGCATGCCGTGCAAAGCGCTGGCAAGGTCCTTCGACAGACCCTCCAGCTCGAGAGTCACCGACATGCAGCCATCCTCGGCCGAGGGCAGGCTCTGCCCGGGAACGAAGTCGTTGAATTCGAGATCCAGGTCCCGGGTTTCCGGCGGCACGGCGCTGCCGTCGGCGGCGAGTCCGTAGTCACCCACAGCGCCCACGTCGAACTCGCCGGAGACAGGGTCCGCCAGGCCCAGGGTGGTCGCGCCGGGATCGATGCCCGCGGCCGGGTTGGTGAAGCCCTTGAGTGACGACGCGTAGCTGACCTCGAGTCCGAGCGCGCTCGGGTCCTTGCGGGTCTGGATGAAGGTGATCTGGACTTCGCCGACCTTCACGATGTCCTTGTTCTCGAGCAGATGGGTTTCCGTCAGGCGCGAGTCGTTCAGCTGGGTCCCGTTCGAGGTGCCGAGATCCTGCACCTGATGCCCCTGTGCGGTGCGGATGAAGAGGACGTGATTGCGCGACGCGTCGGAGTCTTCGATCACGATGTCGTTTTCCGGCGAGCGTCCGAGCGAGATCTCGGCGGTGTCCCAGACCACGATGTGGCCCTTCTTGCCGGGCTCCTTGAGTCCGAGCAGGGTACGCATGGGTGACGGCGGTTGCGGGGTCGACATCGGGTGTCCTCCACGGACGTGCACACGGAACGGGTCCTTCCGACTCATCGGCGGACCCGACGCCGAGATTGAACGCGCAATCCCCGCGCCAAGGGGTGGAATCTGCGGCAGAGTCGGGCCATGCAAGAGAACCCCGGGCAGGCCGACGCCGGGCGCACAGGCGCGAAGTCGGCGTCGCGCCGGGCCCTGCGGGCGGGACTGCTCCTGGCGTGCTTCGGGCTCGGCCTCGGGACCGTCGTGTGGGGCGGCATCGCCTGGCTGCGGGACGCGCGCCTCGGGCGGCCTACGCTGGTGTTCAACTACTCGCGCATGATGGCAAAGCGACTGCCGCGGATCGCCGCCGCGAGGCAGGAGGGTCGGCCCGCGGTCGCCGTCCTCGGCGCTTCTGGTCTGGTGAGCTATCCCGAGGGCCGCCGGGTCCCCGACCGCTTGCAGCAACGCCTGGGCGTCCCCGTGGAGTCCCTGGGCATGCCCGGGTCCGGGCCGTTCGAGTACTACTTCCTGGCGGACGAGATCGCCGACGCGGGCCCGGCCGGAGTCGTGGTCGCCGTCAACCTCGACCACTTCTCGGACGCCTGGCAGGGGGCGTACGCGCGTCCCCAGCTTGCCGGGCGCATCGGCCCCGCGCGACTCGTCGAGGCGTTCGCCCTGCCCTTGCACGCGGTGGGCCTGACCGCCGACCGACTGCTCTACTACGTGGCCCTCGTCCAGGCCGGCGGCTACGAGCCCTGGTATTGGCTCACCCTGCGGCAGGCGCAGCTGGGTCGCGCTCGCGATCAACTCGAGGCCTGGCTGCAGGGAGGTCGCTACGAGCCGCGCAACGACAGCGGTGACGACACGCCCGAACGCCGCTTCCGCCAGGCGGTGCGGGCGACGACGATCGAACGGGTCTTCACCGGCCCGGACATCCGGCACTATCGCGCCTCGTCCGTGCGCGAGCACTACGCGGCGATCCTCGATGGTCTCGACGTCGACCACCCGGTCCTGCAGGTGCTCGACGCCACCATCGCGCGCCTGCGCCGGGACGGCATCCCGGTGCTCGTCTACGTCGAGCCCATCGAGGTCGACTATCTCGCGCAGCTGGGGCTCGTGAAGGGCCCGGGACTTTCCGAGAGCCTGGGCCGCATCGAAGCGGTCGTGCGCGGCCGCGGTGCCACCTTCGTGGACCTGCATGCGCTGCTCCCGCCAGAAGCCTTCCGCGACGCCCCGGGTCATCTCGCCTACGACGGCGCGCTCGACGGACCCGCCGCCCTGGCCGATGCGTTGGCGCCCCGGGTTCGGGATGCGCTGGCCGACGCGAACGACGACTGATGCTGTTCGTCACCTTCCAGTTCGCGCTCTTCCTCGGCGCCCTGCTCCTGGTGCTGCGACTCCTGTCGGGTCGCGGCAGTGCGATATCCAATGCGGTGCTGCTCGGCGCCTCCCTCGTCTTCTACAGCCTGTGGCTCCCCGCCTACCTGCCGTTGCTGCTCGTCGACATCGGGGTGAACTACGGGCTGCTGCAGGCCATGCGTGCGGCCGCGCCGGGCAGCGGCCGACGCAGGGCGCTGCTGGCCGCGTCCATCGTCTTCACGATCGGCCTGCTGCTCTACTTCAAATACGCCGCCTTCCTGTTGGAAAGCGCGCTGCCGGCCCTGCAGACACTGTCCCTCGAGCTGCCGGTTCCAGAGATCCTGCTTCCCCTCGGCATCTCGTTCTACAGCTTCCAGATCGTGTCGCTCGCGGTCGACGTCTACCGGGAGGACGGCCCACCGCCGTCGGGTCTCGCGCAGTACGCGCTGTACATCGCATTCTTTCCGCAGCTCATCGCCGGGCCGATCCTGCGGGGTCGCGAGCTGCTGCCCCAGCTCGCCGCCGGCATGCAGCGCACGCCCGAGCGAACGCGACGGGGCTTCTGGCTGCTGGCATCCGGCATCGCCAAGAAGGTGATCGTGGCGGACTTCCTGCTGGCGCCATTCGCCGACGAGCTCTTCGGTGCCGCGGGCGTCGGCAACGCGCGCTTCCACTGGGTCGGCCTCTACGCGTTCGCGTTCCAGATCTACTTCGACTTCTCGGGCTACACCGACATGGCGCGGGGCATCGCGCTGTGGCTCGGTTACGAGCTGCCCGAGAACTTCCACGAGCCCTACCTGTCCCGCAGCCCGCAAGAATTCTGGCAGCGCTGGCACATGACCCTGTCGCGCTGGCTCAGCCTGTACCTCTTCATTCCGATCAGCCGCGCGCTGCTGCGGCGCGTGCCGGACCACGCCGGACGCCTCGCCATCGCGGCGACCCAGCTGATCACCATGTCACTGTGCGGCCTGTGGCACGGCGCCGGCTGGCACTTCGTCGTCTGGGGCGTGTTGCAGGGGGTGCTGCTGGTGCTCTGGCCCGCGCGGCGGGGGAGGGGTCACCGGGCACCGCTCCGGCTTGCAGACGGGCCGGCCATCTTCCTGTTCTTCCACGTCTTCTGTCTCACCCTGGTGTTCTTCCGCGCGCCGGACGCGAGCGCCGCCCTCGCCTACCTCGAGGCCCTGTTCGTGCCCGGCGAGCTGCCGGGCTGGCCGCGGCTCGCGGCGGCTGCCGTCGCACTGTCGGCGCTGCTGCACGTGGCCGAGCGAGCGCTGCGGCCCCGCGCCCGGGACCTGCAGGCCTGGTTCGCCCGGCGTCCCGGACGCGCATTCGCCGAGGCGGTCGCCTTCGGCCTGTTGGTGGGTCTGGCCATCCTGGTATCGGGAGCCGGCGGGGAGTTCATCTACTTCCAGTTTTGAGTCCTTCAGTCGGGGTTCCGCGAGGCCGATCCAAAGGCCAGCGATGGCCGACAAGCGAATCAAGGCGACGATCCAGCCCACCACCGTCCGCTGGCGGGACGACATCGAGATCTCGGTGTCGCCCTGCATGGTCGTGATCTACGGCGCACAGCTCGGCCGCCGCATCCCGCTCGGAGACGAGATCCTCACCCTCGGGCGAAGTCAGAACTGCGACATCGTCGCGGAGGTCGACGACATCTCGCGCGAGCACTGCCGCATCGTGCCGCACGACGGCGGCTACCTGCTGCGCGACCTCGGCTCGACCAACGGCACCTGGCTCGACGACCGGCGCATCGCGGGTCGCCGCGACGCGCCGCTCCAGAGCGGCGCGCGTGTCCGCATTGGCAGCCTCATCCTGAAGTACCTCGACGGGCAGGACGTCGAAGGCCTGTATCACGAAGAGATCTACCGCCTCACCATCGTCGACGGACTGACGGGGTTGCACAACCGACGCTACTTCGAAGAGTTCCTCGACCGGGAGATCGCACGGTCCGAACGCCACGAACGTCCCATGTCCCTCGTGATGTTCGATCTCGACGGCTTCAAGGGCATCAACGACCGCTATGGCCACCCCGGCGGCGACGAACTGCTGCAGCAGCTCGGCGAGACCCTGCGGCAGACCGTGAGGCGCGAGTCGTGCCTGGCGCGCATGTCCGGGGACGAGTTCGCGGTGGTCCTGCCCGAGACCACCCTCGAGCAAGCGCGCTTGTTCGCCGAACGCCTGCGCGGCGCCGTGGAAACGACGCGCTTCCGGGTCGCCGAAGCTCCGCTGCTCGAAGACCTCACGATCTCCATCGGCCTGGCCGACCTCACCCGCGAGCGTTCCGATCGGTCGGCGCTGATCGAGGCAGCGGACTTCAATCTCTACCGCGCCAAGCAGGCCGGCAAGAACTGCATCGACGGCTGACGCCGCTGGCCGCTGGCCGGCGTGACCTCTACCATCGCGATCCGTTCGCAGCGGCGAGGTCGCTTTGGAACAGATCGCCGACTGGGTCCTGGTGGCCCACAAGATGCTGGGCTTCGCGACGGTTGGGATCATCGGCCCGGCAGCGCTGTGGGTGACCGTCGGCGGCCGCGCGCACCGGCGCCTGGGGCTCGTCTACATCGTCTGCATGACGTTGATGTACCTGTCCGGCACCTGGTTCACGTTCACCCTCCACGACCTGCTCGGGTACAAGTTCCTCCGGAACTTCAGCTTCAACCTGTTCGGCTACTCGCTGCTCTTGCTCGCATGGCGCGCGGTACCGCTCAAGCGGAGCGATGGCGGCGTCGTCACGCGTCTCGACCGCGTGGCCTGGCTCGGCCTCGTGATCCTGAGCGTTGCCATGATGCCCCTGGGCGTGAAGCGCTGGCCGATGTTCGTGTTCGGCGTCGTCGGCCTGATCTTCGCCTGGATGGACTGGCAGGAGATGAAAGGGGGCGTGCTGTCCGCGAAGGTCCGACTCGACCGGCACATCCGCTACATGATGGCGTCGTACTACTACGTGGTGACCCTGCTCTCGATCCTGGTCCTGCCGGGCGGCCTCAAGGCGAAATGGGCCTGGCCCGCCGCCGTCGGCGCAGTCGTGATCCTGGTGCTCACCCAGCCGCGGCTGCGTGAGCGCTTCGGCTGGCCCCGGGACGCCACCGCCCAGGCCGCTCTTCGCTTCAGCACGCTGCTGACCGTCGGCCTGGTGGTGGTCGCCCTGTACCAGTTCGTCGCCGCCGGCACGCTGTTCGCAGGCCCGCGTGACTGAAGCGCGCGGCAAACTCGCGGCATCGCTGGGGCTCGTCGCGGCGCTGAGCCTGGCCGTCCTGACCGGGTCTTGTGACGACGGGACTTCCCGGCAGACGGCATCCACTGCGCCGAGCGAGCCACGCGCCGAGGGTCCGAACGTCGTCCTGATCGTCGTGGACACCCTGCGCGCCGACCGCCTGTCACAGATGGGCTACCCGCTGCCGACCAGCGACGCGCTCGACGTCCTGGCCAAACGCGCCAGCGTGTTCAACGCGGCCTTCTCTCCCGCTCCCTGGACGGTGCCGAGCGTGGCGTCGATCTTCACCGGCATGCTCCCGCCGCGACACCGGGTGGACGCGACGGGATCCGCGCTGGCGAGCGACTTCGAGGTGCTGCCCGAAGTGCTTGCCCGCGACGGTTGGCACACCGCCGGCTTCTCCTACAACCCCCACGTGTCGCGCGAAGCCGGTTTCGACCAGGGCTTCCATCACTTTCGCGACGTCACCGGTGCAACGGCCGACTATCCGGATCTCAGCGAGATGATCGACGAGGCACTCGACTGGGTTCGCAGCTCCGCCGCGCCGCCCTTCTTCGTCTATCTCCAGCCGATGAACGTCCACGGCCCGTACCGGGTACCCGACGCGCGGCAGGACGCCCTGCTCGGTCGCGCGCCCTCCCCGGGCTTCGAGTTCCGCGGTGCACTCATGCAGGGCATCCTGCGCGAGGGGCGGCTGGCGCTGCGCGAAGACGTCACGCCGGAAGTCACCCGCAGCCTCGACGAGCAGTACGACACGGCGGTGCGGCACACCGCCGACGAGCTCGCCCGCTTCCTGCACGGCCTCGACGCCGCCGGCCTCTACGATGACGCGCTCGTGGTCCTGACCGCCGATCACGGTGAAGAGCTGTTCGACCGCGGCGGATTCGCCCACGGCTACACGCTGCACCGCGAGGTCCTGCGGGTGCCGCTGCTCGTCAAGCTTCCGGGACAGCGCAGCGCGAGGCGCATCGAGGAGGACGTGTCCCTCGTCGACCTGCTGCCGACCTTCGCGGATCTGCTGGCGCTGTCGCCCGCCTCGGACCCGCGACCCGTCGACGGTCGCTCACTGCGCCCCCTGCTCGAAGGCGCGAGCAGCAGCGGACCGCCGCGCCCGATCCTCGCCCAGACCATCAGCCCCGAGCGCTGCGACGGACGCCTGCTCCGCGAGGACGGCTGGGAGCTGATGTTGATCGACCGGAACTACGAGAACGACCAGCCACGACTCCGTCTCTACGACGTACGCCGCGATCCCGACGAGCGCATCGACCGCGCAGCCGACGAGCCCGAGCGCGCGCGGCGGATGCTCGCGCGGCTCGAGGCCCTGTACGACGGGTTCGGCGAAGACGCCTACCCCCGCAGCCACTACGTCATCGACACGAACACGCGCCAGGCGCTGGAAGCCCTGGGCTACTCCAGCGACCTCGACCCCTCCGCGGAAGACGGCCCGGAGGGCGCACCGCCCAGGTCTCGGGTCAGGGCGCGCAAGCCGTAGGCGACCTCCGCGACCGCGCGCAGGGGCAGGCGCACCCGGTGGCGACGGTTGAGCGCGGCGATGCGTTCGGCGTAGGGCGTTCGCGTGAAGACGTCTCCCTTGCGGAACCCCAATGCCCTGGACGCTTGCTGGGCGCGCAGCACGGCGGCCCGGCGCTCGGCCAGGTGCTCCGCGCAAAGCCCAGGGAGCGTCGCCGCACCCAGCAAGAAGCTGCGCGCGAAGTCCGCGGGTCGCTGGTCGGGAGCGAGCGGCAGGACCCGAACGAGCGCGTCTTCGAGGCTGGCAAGCCCGCGATCGAACAACTGCCAGGCCCGGGCACCGGCCTCCTGCAGCTTGAAGTCGAAGAAGTGGGAGCGCAGCTCCTCGACGTCCGCACAGTACGACGCCGAGCGATCGCTTCCGGTCAATCGGTCGATGTCGGCGAGGGAATAGGCGACGGACCGGGCCTTGGCGACGAGCTTCGACAGGTCGGTGGTGCCGCGGCGGCGTGCATCCCGAGCCACCCGATCGAACTGGCACAATCGCTCGAAGAGCATCGACCAGAGCTGCTCGGGTGAGTCGACGCACTCGACGTCGACAGCCAGGTCTTCCCCGAAGAGAAGGATGCGCGCGCGGTGGGTGGTGAAGCGCAGCACATCGACCGCGTCGGCCGGGACGATGCCCGGGTCCGACCGGAACGGTGCCTGCATCGCACGAGGCAGCCGCAAGCGGACGCTGAACCACGGATTGTTGTCGAAGCGAGCGCCCGTCGGGACCACGAGCAAGTCGATGTCCGATAGACCCGGATGTCGGAAGTCCCCGACGCGATAGATCGCCCGGGCGCGCGGGCACACGCGCTCCACGTAGACGCGCGTCGCCTCTTCGTACAGGGCAGTCGGCAGTGGCCTGGGCGGGTTCGTGAACTGCATGAACAGGGATCCCCCCGGTCCCCAGACCATCGCTCAGTCCCGGCGCCCCGGCACCTCGCCTCGTGATAAGCTCCCACGCTATGTCGACGCCCTCGTTCGCGCTCCTCGGTGCAGGTTTCGGTCGCACCGGAACCCTCTCCCTCAAGTCCGCCCTCGAATCCCTCGGCTACGACCCCTGCCATCACATGATGGAGGTCATGCAGAACCCGGGGTCCGAGAAGAGCTGGAAGCAAGCGGGCGACGCCAAGGCGCGAGGCGACGCCTACGACTGGGCGTCCCTCGTCGACGGATACCGCGCGCTCGTCGACTGGCCCGGCTGCCACTTCTGGCGCGAGCTGTCGCAGGTCTTCCCCGACGCACCCGTCTTGCTCAGCGTCCGCGATCCGCAGAAGTGGTACGAGAGCGCCTTCGAGACCATCTACCAGGTGATCCAACGGGCTCGCGAGGCCGAGGACCCGGCCGTTCGCGAGCGCATGCAGATGGCAGACAGCCTGATCTTCCAGGGCACCTTCGAGGGTCGCTTCGAAGACCGTGCGTTCGCGACAGGTGTCTTCGAAGCGCACAACGAGGAAGTGCAACGTACGATTCCCGCGGATCGGCTCCTCGTCTACCGGGTCGGCGACGGCTGGGAGCCGCTGTGCAAATTCCTCGGCACGCCCGTACCCGAGCACGCGTTCCCGCACGTCAACTCGCGCGACGAGTTCCGCGCGATGATCAAGGGCGTGACGGGTCGCGCCGACGCGTGAGCGTCGACCCTTCGAAGGACAGCGTGTAGCCGGGCTCTTCGGCGAAGCCAGGCTCGGGCAGACCGGCGAGCGCAGCCTTCCAGTGGCGCACGAGCCGGTCCTCCGCCTCGTAGTCGAAGGGGTCCTGCAGCACGACTTCCTCGAGGCCTCCGGGTTCCGGTGGATTCGCGAGCAGCCAGGCCGCGGTCCGCGCCAGGGCCTCCGCCGGCGGGACCACATCGCGGTAGCCCAGTTCGCTGCGGATCTTCCCGACGTCGAGCAGGCGATGGGTCGTCATCGGCTGCATGACCAGGGGCCGGGCGGGCAACGCCAGCTCCCACGGCATCGATACCAGCTCGCCCTTCCAGTCGAGCGCCCTGGCCAGGACCTCGATCACCTGGCGCAAGCTGAGCACCTCTTCGTCGGCGCAATTGTAGATCTGGCCGGCGCTCACCTCGGGCCGGTCGACCGCGAGCAGGACGGCGTGGGCCAGGTTCTCCGAGTACCCGAAGCTGCAAAGGGTGAGCCCTCCGTCGGGAACGACGATGAAGGGACGCGCGTCGCGCATGCGGCGCACGATGCACCATTCGCGCGGCATCGGTTGCCGGGGACCGTAGACGTACGGGTACCGGAAGTGGGTCGCATCCGGGCGCAGCTCGAACACACGTGCTTCCGTGCGAACGATCGAGTAGCCCTTCTTCGATTCGCTCTCCTCGCGGACGAGGGGCGCGTCTTCGCGGGTCGGGGTGGGCATGCCTGCCGGCTCGAAGCGCCCCGGGTCCATGAAGCCGCGGTACGCCGGGGCCCCGCCCACCGAAACAAGGCGTCCCACCCGCGGCGCCAGCAACGCCGCGAGATCCCGCAGGCGTCCGTAGGTGACGATGGCCAGATCGAAACGACGGTCCCCGAGCGCCGTCTCCGTGGCGTCTCGATCGAACGGATCGGTGTGGATGTGCTCGACCTCCGCCGGGATCTCGTCGATCTCGTGAGAGCCGCGATGCAGGATCGAGACCCGGTAGCCGCGCTGGCACAGTCCCCGCACCAGGTAGGGGCCCGTGGGCCCGGTGCCGCCAACGACGAGAGCACTCGGAGTCATGACCGAGACCTTACCCCGGCTACCGTCGGTCTCAGCCCGCGAATTCCAGCAACGGAGTACCGAGATGGCCGGCCCCCTCGATGGCGTGAAGATCCTCGACCTGTCCGCAGTCCTGTCCGGACCGCTGTGCGCGACCTTGCTCGGCGACCAGGGTGCGAGCGTCGTCAAGGTCGAGCCGCCGGGCATGGGCGATGTGCTGCGCTGGGTCGGCAGCTCGCGCGCGGGCATGTGCGGGCTGTTCCACGTCGCGAATCGCGGCAAGCGCGCCATCGGAATCGACCTGTCGAAGCCCGCCGGCGTCGAGATCGTGCACGCCCTCGCCCGGGAGTCCGACGTGGTGATCCAGAATTTCCGGCCCGGCGTCGTCGACCGCATGGGTATCGGCTACGAGGCGTTGCGCGCCTGTCGCGAGGACATCATCTACCTGTCGATCAGCGGTTTCGGTGCGGCAGGACCGTATTCCCAGAAGCGCGTCTACGACAACATCATCCAGGCCTACTCGGGGATCTCCGTCTGCCAGGACGACCCGCAGAGCGGCGCTCCCGGGCTCGTTCGACAGCTCTTGTGTGACAAGCTGACCTCGTACACCGCGGCCCAGGCCGTCACCGCGGCGTTGTTCGCGCGCGATCGCGGTGCCGGCGGTCAACACATCGAGCTCGCGATGCTCGACACCGCCGTCGCGTTCCTGTGGCCCGACGCCGGAGCCGATCACATCCTGCTCGGCGACGGTGTCGCCCATCAGCCGACGATCGGGAGTCGCTACGCGCTGACCCGCTACGCGGACGGCTGGGGAACCCTCACACCCCTCTCCGATTCCGAGTTCCAGGGGATGTGTCGCGCCTTCGGCCTGCCCGACATCGCCGAGGATCCGCGCTTCGCCACTCTCCCCCAGCGAATGCAGAACGGCGACGCCCTGACGGAGATCTTCGTCGCGCTCTCGGAACGCGCGGCCCAGATGCCCATGGCCGACGCCGACGAGCGCCTCAACGACGAGGACGTGCCGTCGGGAATCGTCCGAACCCTCGAGGAGCTGCCCGACGATCCGCAGATCACCGCCAACCAGACCTTCGCCGTCAGCGAGCACCCGCTCGCGGGACGTCTGCGCGAAACGCGACCGGCCCCGCGCTTCCACGGCACCCCGGCGCGCATCGGCGGCCCGGCGCCGACCCTGGGGCAGCACAGCGACGAGATCCTCCGGGAGCTGGGTCTCGGGGACCGGATCGCCAGCCTGCGAGAGTCCGCCACCGTGGTATGAGCCGCGCGCGGCTCAGTCCAGGACTTCGCCTGCAGCCTGGTCTGGAGCTTCCACCAGATAGCCGCGCCAATCGCTCCGGCCATCGTGGCGAACGACCCGCTGCAGGCGATCGTTCTCGAAGATCAGGATGCGTTTCACGACCTCCTGATCCCCGTCGACGAAGCCGAAGGGCCGCAGCTTGAACAGACCGGACGGCGCCTCGACGGTCACCGTGCGAACCGCGCGGTAATTCAGGAACCCCTTGGCGAAGAGGCTGTGGGTCTCTCCGTAGTCGTGACTGACGAACGCGGCGTCGAGGATCCACAGCATCGACAGCAGGTCGGTTCCCTCCGGCAGGGCGTCGAGAGCCGGTGCGATCTCGCGGTAAGACACCTCGGAATAGAAGGCCTGTGCACTCTCGGGTAGCGGCGGCGCCTCGAGCTTCGAGTCGGCCGGCGCCTCGAGCTTCGAGTCGGCGGGCGCCTCGAGCTCCGGGTCGGCGGGCACTGCGAAGTCGAGGGCGCGGGTCGCCACCACGTGGAGATCGCGGAAGTAGACGACACCCGAACGCCGGGGTAGCAGACCGATGTCCCGCACCCTTTTCTGGCTCAGGTCGCGGAAGGTCTCGGCGTCGACGCGGGTTGCGCGCGTCATGACCTGGAAGCGCGGAACGATGCGGTCACCGGACATGAAGCCGAAGACATGGCTTCCGTAGAGGGCGTCGCCACGCCGGCCGATCAACTGACCGAGCATCGACAGACCGCCACCCGCGCCACCCGAGAGCGAGGGAATCCAGGCCGGAATCAGCACCACCGGGCGTTCGCCCTGCCTCGAGCGTCGGACCTGCACGACCCGGGCGCGCTCGAAGAGCCGAAGGCTGTCGCCGGGTGCGAGGTCTTCGAGGTAGGGGAGCACGCGCGCGAAGGTGGACTCGGAAACCGAGCGCTCACGCTGCCCCTCCGGCGCGAGCGACGCACAGCCGAGCGCCCCACACCCGAACACCACACACCCGAACACGAGGAAGAGCCTGCCGAGAGACTCGTGGCGCCGCATCGCCCGACGCTAGCAAGGCTGGCCTATCGTGTGGTCTGATGGTGGTGAGAGTGTGGTGAGCATGCAGTGCGGCCGGCGCGGTTCGGCCCGAGGGCATCGCGATGGAACAACAGTCCGAGCGCGAGTTCGACCTGGTCGTCTGGGGCGCAACGGGTTTCACTGGTCGGCTCGTCGCCGAGCACCTGTTGCGAAGATCCGCGGAAGAGTCCTTCCGGTGGGCCCTCGGCGGGCGCAACCGCGCCAAGCTGGAAGCCGTGCGCGACACCATCGAACGCGAGACCGGGCGCGATGCCGGCACCCTCCCGCTGGTGCTCGGCAACAGCGACGACGAGGCCAGCATGGCGGCGCTCGCGGGTCGCACCCGGGTGGTGTGCACGACGGTCGGACCGTATGCCCAGTACGGATCGAAGCTCGTCGCGGCCTGCGTGAAGGCGGGAACCCACTACTGCGACCTCACCGGCGAGGTGCAGTGGATCCGCCGCATGATCGACCGCCACCACGACGACGCCGTCTCGAGCGGAGCGCGCATCGTGTTCACCTGCGGCTTCGACTGTATCCCGTCGGATCTCGGCACCTTCTTCCTCCAGCGCGAGGCGATCGCCCGCAACGGCGCCCCCTGCTCACACGTGAAGTACCGCGTCAACGACTTTGCCGGCGGCGCCAGCGGCGGGACCATCGCCAGCATGTTGAACATGATGGAAGAGGCGGAGCACGACCCCGAGGTGCGACGAATCGTCAGCGCCCCCTACGCCATCAACCCCAAGGACCAGCGAAGCGGACCCGACGCGGCAGAGCGTCTCGGCCCGAGCCACGACCCCGACTTCGGCCAGTGGGTCGCGCCCTTCGTGATGGCGAGCATCAACACCAAGGTGGTGCGACGTTCGAACGCCCTGCTCGACCACCTCTACGGTCGGGACTTCCGCTACGACGAAGCCGTGCTGATGGGCTCCGGGCCGCTGGGCCTGGCCAAGGCCGCCGGAGTCAGCGCCGGGACCGCCGCCGGCATGGGTGCCATGGCGATCCGTCCGCTGCGCCGGCTCATCGGCAAGCGGCTGCCCCAGCCGGGAGAGGGCCCGGACGCCAAGACCCGGGAGTCCGGTCACTTCGACATCCTGCTCTTCGGCAGGCATGCGAGCGACCCCGCACGGAACCTGCGTGGCCGCGTGACCGGCGATCGGGACCCGGGCTACGGCTCGACGTCGAAGATGCTCGGCGAGAGCGCACTGTGTCTCGCCCTCGACGAGCTGGCGTCTCCGGGCGGCTGCTCGACCCCCGCCGCCGCCATGGGAGAAGCGCTGCTGACGCGACTGCAGAAGAGTGCCGGCCTCCGCTTCGAACTCGAGTAGCCCGGCGGCAGCCGGGCAGCCCGGCGGAGCGCCCGCGCGCTACTTCCCGGTAGAGCGCGCTCCGCTCCGCATGCGGCCCCGCCTGCAGCCCTTCGGGACCGACTTCGGCAACGGCGCCGCCGACGCCCGCAGCTTCCAGCGCGACTGCGAGGCACCTCGCTATCTCGCCGCCAAGCGACCCGACCGCTACCGCATTGCAAGCGGTACCCGGGCGGAGGACCGCGCGCATCGCGCCGTCCTCGCGTGGATGGAAGCTCGACGAACAAAGGAGGACCCGGATGCCGCGGCGACCGCCGCCACCGCCTCGAGCAAGATCGGCGACTTCGACGGTCGCTACGCGGCACTCAGCGCGGTCCTCCAGGAGGACTTCGTCGTGCAGCTCGTCGGTCCAGGTCCTGGAGACCGGGCCATCGCCGTCTACGTCAGCTTCCCCAGCGGCTGGCGTCCCGAGCGCATCCTCGGCTGGAGCTTCCAGCAGATCCACGCACCGGTGCCCGATTTCGCCGACGACGCCGCACCGGCTGGCAGCCTGGTATCGGCCATGGTCGAGCGCGGTCCCTACGTCCGCTTCGTATGGACGATCTGCTCCGACGATGTCCTCGACCACCACCCGGACGAGGGCCCGCCCACACGCTTCGGCCCGGAGACTCCGGCGGGCTGGCTTCGCATCGAGCGCCAGGTCACGGTTCCCTTCCCCGCCGAACGGGCTTCGCTGTTCCTGATCCGAACCTACCTGCGGTCCTTCGCTTCCCTCGCGCCTCGCGAGCGCGCGGACCTCGCGCACGCGCTCGGCTGTCTCCCGGAGGCGACGGCTCGCTACAAGGGCCTCGCGGGAAGCCTCGAACACGCCATCGCGCTGCTCGCCTGAAGCAGCGCGGGTCAGCTCTCGACGGTGAGAGCCGGCTCGAAGTGTCCCGCCATCAGGCGCGCGAGAGGCCTGGTCATCTCGAGTCGCTCCATCAGCATCTTCATGACGGCGGTGATCGGCGTCGCGAGCAACATCCCCACGATCCCCCAGATGGAACCCCACACCATCAGGGCGAGCAGGATCGTGACCGGGTGCAGCTCGAGGGAGTCGCCCAAGATCTTCGGAGACAGCACGTTTCCCACCAGGAACTGGATCGCCGCAGGCACCCCGATGGCGAGGATCGCGACGAAGGGCGAGATCTCGGGACTCACGAGCACCACCGGAACGGGCAGCAGCGTCGCGATGATCGAGCCGATGCTCGGGATGAAGTTGAGCAGGAACGCGAACAACCCGAACACCATCGCGAGGGGAACGCCGAGGGCCGCGAGCACCACCCCCACCGCGATCCCGGTGGCGGCCGAGATCACGGTTTGCACCACGATGTAGCGACGGATCCTGGTCTCGACGTCGAGTCGCACGCCCTGGCTCTGCACCGCCGACTGCCCGGCCAGCAGGAAGAACAGGAAGATCAGGACGATCAGCCCGTTGGAAACCAGGTCGAGGATGGCGCTGGTGGTCCGAACCAACATCCGCTGCAGCTGGTCGGTGGGCAGGATCGCGTTCAGGTCGAAGTTCTTGACGAGGTCCGGCGCAAACTTCGCGACCAGCGGCGCCTCTTCGATGCGGTCGATCATCAGCTCGAGCTGCCGCTGGTAGGCGTCCGTGTTGTCCGCGAGCTGTTGGATCGACGACGACACCAGCGCACCGACCAGTCCAAGTAGCAGCGTTCCCACCACCAGGGTGACCAGCACCGCGAGCGGGCGCGGAACCCGGAAGTTGCGGTTCTGGATCTCGATGAACGGTGCCAGCCCGTACGCGACGAAGACCGCCAACACGAACGGGATCAGGACCGCACGAAACCAGAACAGCACGAAGCCGACTGCCACGACGGCCAGGATCATCAGGCACGCGTTCTGGATGCGATTGCTCTGCGAGACCGTCGCCATGGCGCACAGGGTAGCGCCCGTACCCCCTGCCGGGTCGGCGGCTATGCTGCGTCGCTCCGCGGAGGAAGCGTTGTCCGAAAGCGACCCGAAACGAATCGAGCGTTCCCCGGAAGGCACCCCTGCACGGGGGCGCTGGCTGCTGGCGATCGGCGCCGCGACGGGCTTCGCCCTCGCCGTTGCAGGCATCGCCGAGAACGCGCCGGGGCCGGCATGGCCCGAGGACGCGGCCGCGACGGTGAACGGCATCGCGATCCGCGACGCGAACTACCAGCGCGCCCTCGCCGCCCTGGCGCAAGACAGCCGGGAACCGCTGTCGGACACCGACCGCGCGCACGTGCTCAATCGGCTGATCGAAGAAGAGCTGCTCGTCCAACGCGCGCAGGAACTGGGGCTCGACCGCAGCGACCCCGTGGTTCGCAATACCCTGGTAGCCGCAATGATCGAGTCGATCGTGTCGGGTGTCGGGCAGCAGGAACCGGATGACGACGAGGTCGCGCGCTTCTACGACGACAACCGCGACTTCTTCGCCCGCACCGACCGCTACTGGGTGCGCCAGCTGCGCTTCGCCGTCTCGCGAGACGACGACGGACGCGAGCAGGGCGACGCCCGGGCAAGGGCAGAAGAAGCCAGCCTGCGGCTGCGACAAGGCGAAGATCTCGCCGCGGTGCGCGAGGCGCTGGGCGCCGCGAGCGTCGTACCGCTCCCCGACGGCTTCCTGCCGGCGAACAAGCTGCGCGAATACCTGGGCCCCACGCCGGCCCTCGCCGCGACCCGCCTCACGACCGGTGAGGTGAGCGACCCGGTGCGAGGCGGGTCCGCCTGGTACGTCCTCCAGATGGTCGAGCGCGCGTCCAGCCCGCCGCAGCCCCTCGAGGTGGTGGAATCGCAGGTTCGTGCGGAGATGCGACGTCGCGCCGGGGACCAGAGCCTGCGCAGCTATCTGGATCGGTTGCGAACGGAAGCCGACCTGCGATTCCCGTCGTCGTGACCTCGCGCGGGATCGCGTTGGCGCTGACGGTGGCGACGGCGGTGCTCGCCTTCGCGGGCCCCGCCGCGGGGCACGCCCGCAGCATGTCGTACTCGACCTGGCGGCTCGACGAGACCGGGGCGCAGGTCGAGCTTCGCATCAAGCTGCTCGAACTGACGCGTCAGCCGCCCGGGCATCCCTGGACCCAGGCCTTCCCCGCCGAGCTCGCGCTCTTCGTCGACGGCGCACCCTGCCTGGCGGACGAGGCCCGACGGTCCGCCTCGGCACCCGAGGGCTGGGCGATCTTCCGCTGGCGCATCCGCTGCGAGCGGTCCGGGGCGCGCGCCATCGCGAGCGATCTGCTGCGCGCGAGCGCGCCGTCCCATACCCACTTCCTGCGGATCGATCCCGAAGCTCGAGCCCAGACCCAGGCCGACCCCACCGCGAGTCCCGGTGTCCGAGAACGCGTGCTCGTGACGGGTCGCGACGGCGCATGGGCGATCGACGGCGAAGCCGGCGACGCGGCACCCAGCACCTTCGCGAGCTACGTCTGGCTCGGTGCGCTCCACATCGCCACGGGCTGGGACCACCTCGCCTTCGTGCTCGCGTTGTTGCTGCTCGCCGCGTCCCTGCGCGAGGTCGCCGGACTCGTCACGGGCTTCACCGTCGGACACAGCCTCACCCTGGGCCTGGCGGTGCTCGGTGTGGTGCGGCCCGACAGCCTTTCCGTGGAAGTCCTGATCGGCTTCTCCATCGCCCTGGTAGCGGTAGAGAACGTGTGGCTGATGGCCGGACGCGACCGCTGGATCCTGCGCGCGGTGCTGCTCGCCCTCGGGCTCGGTGCGGCGATCTCGCTCTTCGGTGAAGGAGCCCTGCGACCGGTCGCCTGGTTGGGGCTCGCGCTCTTCTCCGGGTGTCACTTCGCGCTGCTCCGGTCGACCGCGCGTCCAGGTGGCCTGCGCGCGGCGGTCGCGTTCGCTTTCGGTCTGATCCACGGCTTCGGCTTCGCCGGCATCCTGATGGAACTCGCACTCCCCACGGATCGTCTGGTCGCTGCGCTGTTCGGGTTCAATGTCGGCGTCGAACTCGGCCAGCTCGCGGTGGTGATCGTTGCCTGGCCGCTACTCCACGCCTTGGCGAGAACCCATGCCACGAGCCATCGCTGGGTCGCCGAAGCCGGCTCCGCAGCCATCTTCGGGCTGGGGCTCTTCTGGCTGGTGGGCCGCAACTTCTGATCTATCGTCGGCTTCATGAGCAACGCACCCCCCGTTGCAGGCAGCGTCGGTGCCACACCTGAGGCCACACCGGAAACGGAACGCCCCGCCCTGCCCGACGGCGTGGTGGCCTTCGTCAAGCGCGACTGCCCGACCTGTGTGACCTTGCTGCCCGCCCTCGCGCAGCTTCGCGCCGCGGGCGTCGCGCTCACCATCTACACCCAGGACGACCCGGTCTTCCCGGAAGGCCTCGACCCCACGGACGACACCTCGTTGCGTCGGTCCTGGCATTACGACATCGAAGCGGTCCCCACCCTGCTGCGCGTCGAGAAAGGCAGCGAAGTCGAGCGCGCCGTCGGTTGGCAGCGCGGCGAGTGGGAGGCGCTCTCGGGTGTGACGGACCTGGGCCTCGACCTGCCGGAATGGCGGCCCGGCTGCGGATCGCTGTCCGTCGACCCCGACCGGGAAGCCGAGCTGGCCGCGCGCTTCGGCGGCTCGGTACTGCGGGCGCGCCGAGTCGAGCTGGGCGCTGCCGAAGACCCCTTCGAAGCCATGTGGAACCGGGGCTGGAGCGACGGGCTCCCGCTGGTGCCCCCCACCGCAGAGCGTGTCATGCAGATGCTCGGCGGAACCACGCGCAAGCCGGACGAGGTCGTCGCGGTCGTGCCCCCGAACCTCGCGCCGTGCAGCGTCGAGAAGATCGCCATCAACGCGGTCATGGCGGGCTGCCGCCCCGAGTACCTGCCGGTGGTGATCGCCGCCGTCGAAGCGGCCTGCACCGACGCCTTCAACATGCACGGGCTGCTCGCAACGACCATGGGCGCCGGACCGGTGCTGGTGGTGAACGGACCCATCCGCCGCGTGATTGGCATGAACGCGGGCATCAACGCCCTCGGTCAGGGGAACCGGGCAAATCTCACCATCGGCCGCGCCCTTCAGCTGGTGGTTCGCAACGTCGGCGGCGGGCTTCCGGGCGAGGTCGACCGCGCCACCTTCGGCAACCCGGGCAAGCTCTCGTTCTGCTTTGCGGAAGACGAAGAAGATTCGCCGTGGACCCCGCTCTCGACGGACCTGGGCTTCGACGCCGGCATCGACACCGTCACCCTCTTCCCGGGCGAAGGTCCGCGCAACGTAGTCGACCAGATTTCGCGCACACCGGAATCTCTCGCCCGCTCGCTGGCGGTCAACCTGCGAACCGTGCAGCACCCCAAGATGGCGATGGCCTTCGACTGCATGCTCGTGATCGGCCCGGAACACGCGCGCGTCTTCCACCAGGCCGGTTGGGACAAGGCCAAGCTGCTCGAAGCGTTGCACGCGAACCTGATGCTCCCGGGGCGCGAGCTCATCCGCGGTGCCGACGGCATCGAAGAGGGGCTGCCGGAGGCGCTGCGGGACGCGACCATCCCGAAGTTCCGACCGGGAGGCATCTTGATCGTTCACGCCGGTGGACGTGCCGGGCTGTTCTCGGCCATCATCGGCGGCTGGGTCAACGGCGACAAGGGAAGCCAGCCCGTCATCCAGGAGATCCACGCATGAGCGCACCCGGACGAAATTCGCAGGACCGCATCCTGCTCGACCCCACCGCCGAGACTCATCCGGCCGCCCGGGCCCGGGTACCTCGGCTGGAGAGCCTTTCCGGCAAGACCGTGGGCCTGCTCGACATCTCGAAGCCCCGGGGCGACCTGTTCCTCGACCGCATCGAAGCCGGGCTGAACGCCCAGGGCGCGACGGTCCGCCGCTACCAGAAGCCCACCTTCACGAAGCCCGCGCCCGCCGATCTGCGCGCGGAGATCGCCAACCAGTGCGACGCGGTGATCGAAGCCCTCGCCGATTGAGGCAGCTGCACGTCGTGCAGTGTGCACGACATGTCCGAGATGGAGCTGCGCGGCCTGCCGACGGTCTACGTAGCGACGGTTGAATTCTGCGACGGCGCCGAGCGTCAGCAGGCAGCCCTGGGCGCCGACCTCGCCGCGGTGTTCGTCGAGCACCCGATCCAGGACCGCACCGACGCCGAGATGCAGGACATCGCGGACCGCGCGTTCGAGGAGCTGCTCGCCAAGCTCGTCGTCTGATCGCGTCGGGTCGTCAGAGCTCGTCGCGACATCATCCTCGTCGCAAGGCCATCAAAGCTCGTCGCGACGACGCCGCGCGTCGGCGGGCAGCGGTAGCTCGACGATTTCGCGATCACTCGCGTCGGGTTGCGTCACCGGCTCGACGAGGAAGCCGTTCACGCGATCGATCAGCTGCCGCAGCCGCCCGATCGAGCGACGGTCGAAGTGCATGGCGATGCGAGCCAAGCCCGGCACCTCGTCGGCCTCGGGCCCGACAGGGCGACTGGCTTCGATGCGGCCGCGGCGGAGCAGGTCCGCGAACTCGACGTTGAGGGTGTCGATCTGCTCTTCGCTCAGTGCGTGGCACAACCGGATCACGAGCTTGTCGCCGACGTAGCGGCTGGAGTGGTAGTTCCGGTAGAAGCCCAGGATCTCCTCCACCGCCTCTTCGACCCGGTCGGTCACCCGGAAAAGCGACAGATCCGCATCACCGATCATGTGTTTGCGGTGGAGATGGCTGCGGACGTACTCCTCCCAGTCCCGCCAATACGAGCCCCCGGGTGCGTCGATGAACACCACGGGGAGCATCTCGCTCTTCCCGGTCTGGATCAGGGTCAACGACTCGAAACCTTCGTCGTGGGTCCCGAAGCCGCCCGGAAAGAGCGCGATGGCGTGGGACTCCTTCACGAAGGTGACCTTGCGCGAGAAGAAGTACCGGAAGTTGATCAGCTTGGGATCGCCCGCGATGATGGGATTCGGCTGCTGCTCGAAGGGCAGATGGATGTTGACACCGAAGGACGCGTCGCGCCCCGCGCCGCGCTGGGCGGCTTCCATGATGCCGCCACCGCCCCCCGTGATCGTCATCCAGCCTTCCTGGGACATGCGCGCGGCGAACGCCTCGGCCTGGCCCCATTCCGGATCGTCCTCGCGGGTGCGTGCGCTACCGAACGCGGCCACCTTGCGCACACCGCGGTAGGGCTCGAAGACCCGAAACGCGTGGCGCAGCTCCTTGATGGTGCTGTTGAGCAACTTGAGGTCGCCGACCCGAACGCCCTCACGCGCCATCCCCAGCACGCTCACGAGCATCTGGCGGACGAGTTCGCTGCCTTCGATCTCACCGAAGTGTTCTTCGGCCTGGGCGACGAGGGCGTCGATGGCGTCGTCGAGCGCGGGCTCGCGCAGCGCGTAGCGTCTTCTCTCGGTCATGCGGCCGAGAGTAGCGGTCGCGTCACTCCGTCGCGGCGGGCGGAGACGCGAACCGATAAGGACGCAAGATCTCCTCGGGAGCGCCATCGGCACGCGCGGCCTGAACGAGCGCGGGAAAGCCGCGCTCGGCATCCGCCAGCGAATCCGCGGAGGCGCGTAGCTCGTCCTGCAACGCGCCCAGCTGTTCGGGTGCGTCCCGAGACACCAGGGCCTTGGCGTAGGCGGATTTCGCCGCGTCGAGACGCTGCTGGAAGCGTTCGATTCGCGCCTTCTCCTGGAGCAAGCGCGTCGACCAATCGCCTGCGTCGTCGGCGGCGACCGGCAAGGACCCGAGCGTCGCGAACGAGAACGCGAGACCCACGTGACACACCATGCGAGCAATGGACATACAAGGGGTTTCGCCCGCAACGCATCGCGGCTTGAGACCCGGGCCGCCGCGAACCCCTGGAAGCGGGCCTGGGACGGCCATGTCCGAAAACGGCCAGTTCTCGCCCGGCGCCGGGCTATACCCCCGCCATGGCCGCATCCCTCGACGCCAGCGTCTGCTACCGGGCCCTCGAGACCCGGGACGCCCGCTTCGACGGCCGCTTCTTCGTGGGCGTCACGTCCACCGGCGTGTACTGCCGCCCGGTTTGCCCGGCCCGCACCCCGCGGCCGGAGAACTGCGTGTTCGTGGCTTGCGCGGCCGCCGCCCAGGAGGCGGGCTTCCGACCGTGCCTGCGCTGCCGACCCGAGGCGTCCCCCGGGACTCCGGCCTGGAACGGCACCTCCACGACCGTCGCCCGAGGCCTGCAGCTGATCGGACAGGGCGCTCTCGACGAGGGCTCCGTCGACGATCTCGCGGACCGTCTCGGGGTCGGGTCGCGTCATCTGCGACGGCTCTTCCTCGAGCACCTCGGCGCGTCTCCCCTCGCCGTCGCGCAGACCCGGCGTCTGTTGTTCGCCAAGAAGCTGCTCGACGAAACCGAGCTCAAGGTCGCGGAGATCGCATTCGCGTCGGGCTTCGCAAGCGTCCGGCGTTTCAACGACGCCGTCCGCAAGACCTGGGATCGCTCGCCGCGCGAGCTGCGCAAGCCCGCGCGACGGGCGAAGCGCGCGCTGGGAGGACGCGAGAGCCGGCCCGTGCTGCAGCTGCGACTCCCGTTCCGCGCACCGTTCGACTGGGATGCGCTGATCGGGTTCCTGTCGCTGCGGGCCATCCCCGGCGTCGAGAGCGTGACCCCCGAGCGCTACACCCGGACCCTGCGCCTCGACGATGCCGTCGGGATCGTGCAGGTCGAGCCGGTCCCGGGAAACGGGAAGCGAGCAGAGCCGTATCTGCTGGCGCGCGTGCGGCTGTCCGGCCCGGCCCCGCTGATCCGGGTGAGCGATCGCTTGCGCCGGGTCTTCGATCTCGCCGCCGACCCGGATCGCATCGCGCGCCAACTGGGGGAAGACCCGGATCTCGCCGGCCGTGTCGCCGCGCGCCCGGGGCTGCGGGTTCCCGGGGCATGGAACGGCTTCGAGCTCGCCGTGCGCGCGATCCTCGGACAGCAGGTGAGCGTGCGCGGGGCGACCACCCTCGCGGGCCGCATCGCGAACAGCTACGGCACGCCGCTGCCGGAAGACGTCTGCTGCGCCGACCCCGCGATGCCGAGGGTGCTGTTCCCGGGGCCCGAGGTTCTCGAGAAGATCGACGCGGCTGCCGTGGGCCTGACGAAGGCCCGGGGCGCCGCCATTGCCGGCTTGTCCCGGGCCGTACGGACGGGCGAGGTCGATCTCGACGCGGGACCGTCCCTCGACGACGCGGTCTCGAAGCTATGTGCCCTTCCAGGCATCGGCGAATGGACCGCTCAGTACATCGCCATGCGTGCCCTCGGCGAGCCGGACGCCTTCCCCCACGGCGATCTCGTGCTGCGCAAGGTCGTGGGCGGAGCAGCGGGACCGCTGACCGCGCGTGAGCTGGGGGCGCGCGCCGAAGCCTGGCGTCCCTGGCGCGCCTACGCGGCACTGCATCTCTGGACGACCCCCGAGATTCCCGACCGTCCCGCCGGAAAGACCCCACCCGGGAAGAGCGAGAACAGCACCAGCAAGAACAGGAGGAAGACCCGATGACCGAGCTTCGAATCGACCAGCTGGAATCACCCGTCGGCACCATCACGCTGGTCGCACACGGAGAGACCCTGTGCGCGCTCGACTTCTTCGGCCCAGCGGGCACGCGCGAGTTCGACCCAGCGGGCATGCGCGAACGGCTCGCGACGCGCTTCGAGACGCCGCGCTTCACCGAAGCAGACGATCCGGCGCGGCTGACCAGCCGGCTGCGCGCCTACTTCGCGGGACGCCTCGACGCCCTCGACGACATCGCCGTCGACCCGGGCGGCACCCCCTTCCAGCAGCAGGTCTGGAAGGCGCTCTGCGACATCCCCTGCGGACAGACCCGCAGCTACCGCGACGTCGCGGAAGCCATCGGCAACCCCAACGCCACCCGGGCCGTGGGCACCGCCAACAGCCGCAATCCCATCGGCATCGTCATCCCGTGCCACCGGGTGGTCAACGCCGACAACAAGCTCGGCGGCTACGCGGGAGGACTCGACAACAAGCGCTGGCTGCTCACCCACGAGGGCGCGCTACTCGCCTGACCCGCGCCGCGCTAGTCGCCCGAGCAGACCACCTTGTAGTTGCCGCGGTTGGCGTCGTACTCGAGCTCGATGTAGCCCGCGTCCTCGGCTTCCTTGAGCAGCTCAGCAAAGCTCTGGTAGCCGTAGTAGCTCTCGTTGAAGCCCGGGTTCACGCGGCGGATCGTCTGTTTGACCATGGAGCCCCAGAGCGGGTCGTAGTCTAGAGCGAGGTTGCGGACGATCTCCATCAGCTGATCGACGCCTTCCTGCTTCTTGTCGTCCGACTCCTTCGCCTTGGCGCTGGGCTTGCCCTCGCCTTCGGGCTTCGGCTTGCGGCGGGCGGTCTTCTTGCGCGGCGTCGAGGCGGCGCGTACGAGATCGTCGTAGTAGATGAACTCGTCGCAGTTCGCGATGAGCAGATTCGAGGTCGAGTTCTTGACCCCGCAACCGAGCACCCGCTTGTTGTTCTCCTTCAGCTTCGACACCAGGGGCGAGAAGTCGCTATCGCCGGTCAGCAGGGCGAAGAAGTCGATGTGCTGCTTCGAGTAACAGAGGTCGAGGGCGTCGACGACCATGTGGATGTCTGCGCTGTTCTTGCCGCTCATCTTGCTGCGGGGGATGTCGATCATCTCGATGCCCTGGCCGTGGAACTCCCGCACGTCGTTGCGGTAGTTGCTCCAGTCGCAGTAGGCACGCTTGAAGACGATGCGGCCCTTCTCGAGCAGCCGCTTCAGGATCAGCTGGATCTGAAAATCGGCCCCCCTCATGTCGCGAACGCCCAGGGCGAGGTTCTCGTAGTCCACGAAGACGGCGATCAGCGGCTCGTCTGACATTCCTGCTCCTTGAGATCGGGCTGGCGGGGGAAGCGCTTGGGAAGGGTCGGATGGGGTTTGGGCGGGATCGGACGGGACTTGGGAAGGGTCGACGAGAGGCACCGCGTCGCGAGGCGAGGCCATCAGGTCAGGCTGGCAATGCCGCCGTCGACGGGGATGATGGCGCCATTCACGTAGGCGCCGGCGCGGGACGCCAGATAGATGGCGATGCCGGCCATGTCGTCCGGGCGTCCGATGCGGCCGAGCGGGTTCGTGGCGGCGATCTGGTCGCCGAAGCTCTCCAGGGTCGCGGCCATCATCTGGCTCTGGAACGGACCGGGCGCCACTGCGTTGACGGTGATGCGCTTGGGGCTGAGGGTCTTCGCCAGGTGACGGGTGAGCTGGTGGACGGCGGCCTTGCTCGACGAGTAGGCCCAGGTGTCGAGGATGGGCACCTTGATGCCGTCGATCGATCCGATGTTGATGACCCGTGCGGGGTCGTCGTCGCTGGCTGCCGCTTCGAGCAGGCCCGTGAGGGCTCGGGTCAGGAAGAACACGCCCTTCACGTTGAGATCGAGGACGCGGTCCCAGGCGGCGGCCGGGAACTCGTCGTACGGGGCGCCCCAGTTCGAACCCGCGTTGTTGACCAGGATGTCGAGCTTCGACTCGCGCGCGCCGATCTCCGACGCCAGTCGCTGGCATTCGGCCTCGTCCGAGAGGTTGGCGGGCAACGACACGCAGGTGCCGACCTTCGAGAGCTCGGCGGCGACCTCGTCGCACACCGTCGCCTTGCGCGAGCTGATGTAGACGCGCGCCCCGGCTTCGACGAAGCCCCGGGCGATCATCAAGCCGATACCTCGGCTGCCACCGGTCACGAGCGCCGTCTTACCTTCGATGGAGAAGAGATCGCTCAACTTCGAGCTCCTGGAGGAATTGCAGCCGCGCAATTCGGGGTGAACGCAGAAGGGTGCGGCACGCGGCTGGACGCCACGGCCTTCCGGACGGTAGCTTAAGACGCGGGGGCAGAGAGGAAGATGGGCGAGGAAGAAGCGGCGGACGCGTCGGCTGGACGCGTAGCGGGACGGGCGACGCCCGCCGGCACGAAGCGCTTCGCCGAGCGCTTCGCGCAGCTGCCCGGCCACTTCCGGCGGCCCGACGCCCTGACCCTGTCGTCGCTGGCGCTCGGCACCCGACGCGGAAGGCCCGGTGGCATCGAAGACCTGATGTACCGCTCCGCCGTCGGGCAGTGCCTCGAGGAAGGCATCAACGTCCTCGACACTGCGCTTTCGGACCGCAGCTACACGAGCGAACGCGCGGTGGGCAAGGCCTTCCGTCGCGCCATGGTCGAAGGCGTCGTCGCGCGGGACGAGGTGGTCGTCGTCACGAAGGGCGGCGAGCTCGCCATCGACGCCGACGCCCTCACCCTGGGTCACCCCCAGCACCAGCTGCAACGCGACTACATCGACACCGGCCTCCTCGACCCGGACAGCGTCGCCAACGGCATCTGTCTGGCGCCGGCCTTCCTGTTGGACCAGATCGACCGAAGCCGCGACAACCTGGGACTCGAGACCCTGGACCTCTACTTGCTGCAGGAACCCGAGCTGATGCTGCGCGCCCTCGGGCCGGACGGCTTCCGCCGCACCCTGCGCGACGCCTTCGGCGCACTGGAAGCTGCGGTCCAGGACGGCAAGATCGGCGCCTACGGACTCTGCACCTGGACGGGCTTCCTGGTCCCGCACACCGACCGCGATCACCTGTCCCTGGTGGACGTGTTCGCAGCCGCTCTCGACGTGGGCAGCGCGGACCATCACCTGCGTGCGCTGCAATTCCCGTATGGCCTGGCGATGGGGGAAGGCGCAGGACTGGCGTCACAGCTGGGTCCGGACGGCGCGTCCCACGCGATCCTCGAAGAACTGGAAGGCACGGGCACCGCGGTGCTCACGAGCGCGCCGCTCTACGGCGGTCGCCTGGTGGGTCGACTGCCTCCGGAAATTCGCGAGGCCTTCCCCGAGACGTCGGGCGACGCCCAGGCCGCGCTCCAGTTCACGCGCAGTACCCGCGGCGTCACCACCGTCGTCGTTGGCATGCGCGAGCCCGACCACGTCGACGAGAACCTCGCTCTCGCCAAGCAGCCGCGCGCGGATCCGGCGCTCCCCGCCGATCTCTTCCGCCGCCTCGCGACCCGCGGCTGACCAGAAGAACGGAGGGACGGAAGAAGGGGAAGACGGAAGAGTTCAGCCGAGGAAGCGACGCAAGGGGCTGTCGAAGACCATCCGGATCACCCGGCGCAGGCCGGCGTCCTTCTTGGCGTTGTACGGGTAGAAGCCGCGCGCCTGCCGACCGCCGAAGCGATCCGTGATGATCGGCATGGCGTGGCAGTAGCTCTTGAGACCGTGCTCGCCGTTCACCTGCCCGACGCCGCTGTCCTTGAGACCGCCGAACGGGGCCTCCGGACAGCCGTAGGTCATCGTCATGTCGTTGATACAGACGCCGCCGGCCTCGATGCGCTTCGCGAGCTCATTCGCGCGGTAGGGGTCCTTGCTCCAGACCGTGGCCGACAGCCCGTAGCGCGTGTCGTTGGCGAGGCGCAGCGCCTCTTCCTCGTCGCGCACGCGCATGATCGGCAGGATCGGCCCGAAGGTCTCTTCCTTCATGATCAGCATGTCGTGGTCGACCTCGGTGAGCACCGTCGGCTCGTAGTACAGGCCGGCCAGCTCCGGGTTGCGGCGGCCACCCACCCGTACGGTCGCGCCCCGCTCGACGGCGTCCGCCATGTGCCGGTCGATGACCTCGAGCTGGCGGTCCCAGAAGATCGCGCCGACGTCGAACTCCCCGCTCGCTCCCTGGCGCAGCTCGGCGGCGCGCGCGACCACGGCGTCCGTGAAGGCATCCGCGACCTCGTCCACGACGTAGACGCGCTCGGTCCCACAGCAGTACTGGCCGGTGTTCATGTAGGCGCCGGCCAGGGCGCCCGCTGCGGCGCTCTCGAGGTCGGCGTCGGCGCACACGATCATCGGGTCGTTCCCGCCCAGCTCGAGGGTGCACGGGATCAGCTGCTTGGCGCACGCCGTCGCCACCTTGCGACCCGTGGAAACGCTGCCCGTGAAGCAGATCTTGTCGACGCCCGCCTCGCACAGCGCCGCGCCGGTCTCGCCGTCTCCCGTCAGCACCTGCAGCACACCGTCGGGTAGCCCGGCGTCCCGCAGGATCTCACCCGCCAGGGCGCCCGAGCGGGGCGTGATCTCCGACGGCTTCAGCAGCACCGCGTTGCCGGCCACGAGTGCCTGGGCGCTGGGGTTGAGCGACAGGATGAACGGGCCGTTCCAGGGCGTGATGACACCGACGACGCCCAGCGGCCGGTACACCACCTGCAGCTTCTTCAGGAAGCGCAGCATGCCGTGCAGCCGACGCTTCTCGGGTCGCAGGAACTTCGGCGCACGCTTCGCGTAGTACGACAGGACGTCGCAGCTGGCGAAGATCTCCATGGACAGGGCCTCGCCCTGGGCCTTGCCCGTTTCCTCGATGACGGTCGCAATGATCTCGTCCTGTCGCTCGATCACGAGCTTGAGGGCGCGCTCGAGGGTTCGCGCACGCTCCTCGACGGGCAGCGCGGCCCATGCCGGCTGCGCCTTGCGGGCGCGTTCGAGCGCCGCGCGAACGTCATCGGCGTTCTGGACTTCGATCTCGCCGATGGGCTCGAGAGTCGAGGGGCTGCGCAGCTCGAGGCGGCGGCGGACACCGGGTGCGGTTTCGAGGGGCTGAACGATGGCCATGGTGGCGGAAGGCTCCGGCGCTTTGGCGGATGGGGAAGCAATCAGGGACCGAGAAGGCTCCGGATTCTACCCCGCTACGGGGCGCCCGGGACGAGCCAGGTGATGGGCCGCTTTGGCCACGACAGACTAGAATGTCGGCCGTGCCGCGGGATCACGAGATCACCGAGCTGCTGAACCGGGCTCCCGAAACACCGGACGAGACGCCCATGTCGGGCGAACGCCTGTGGGACCTCGTCTATCCCGAGCTCCGCAAGCGCGCCCAGGCCATCTACCGGGGTGAGAGCCCCGGCGGCACCTTGTCGGCGACGGCCATCCTGAACGAGGCCTACGTCCGGCTCGCCACCGAGGAGCCGCGGGAGTGGACCGATCGGCAGCACTTCTACGCCGTGTCGTCCGGCATCATGCGCAACGTCCTGATCGATCACGCGCGGGCGCGAACTGCAGCCAAGCGCGGCGGCGGCGCCACCCGCGAGACCCTCGACGAGAACGTCTTCCCGTCCCAGAACGCCGACGAGGCGGGCTACCAGGCGGCACAGGAGGCCCTCGACCGACTCGCGGAGAAGCACGAACGCGCGGCCCTCGTGGTCGCCCTGCGCGTCTTCGGCGGTCTCACCGTCACTGAGGTCGCGAAGGAGCTGGGCGTCTCCGAGCGAACCGCGAAGGCGGACTTCATGATCGCGCGCGTCCGCCTTCGCGAATTCCTCGCCTGACTCCATTCCGGGCAGTGGGCGCCCGGCGTCAGGCGCTCAGCACCGCCTCGACGTTCGGGGTGTGCTGGCTCAGGGTCTTGCGCGAGCGGAACAGGCTGATCTTTACCGCCTGGCTCGACTTGCCCAGGTGGTCCGCGATGTTCCGCGTCGAGCGGTTCTCCGCGAACTTCAGGTAGAAGACCTGCCGCTGCGCGTCGGACAGCTCGGAATCGACGGCCTCGACGCAGCTTCTCAGCACCCGGGCCGCTTCGACCCGTCGATCCGGTCCCGGATCCGGAGACTGCAGCTCGATCGCCTCGGAGTCGTCGATCGAGACCAGCGGCGCGGACTTGCGCCGGAAGCGCCGGCAGACCTGGTTGTGCGCGATGCCGAACATCCAGGTCAGGAGCGCCGAGCGGCCCTGGTAGGAGGCGAGGGACCGGTGGACCTGGAGGAAGACCTCCTGGGCCACGTCCTCCGCCTCGGCGGGGTCCCCGAGGCGCTTCAGCGCGAAGCCGTAGATCCGCCCGCGGTAGCGGTCGTGCAGCACCTCGAAGCAGGCCTCGTGGCCGAAGAGGATGCCCTGAACGATGTCTTCGTCGTCCCAGTCTCGGACGGGTGCATCGGGAAGCTGGTAGGTCTCGATCGGTGCGCATGCCATCTGGGTTTCCTTCCGCCCCTCCCTAGGGGCTGTCGGCCGGAGGTTTTCGGTGGCCGCTCTCATAGGGGTGAGCGAGATCCGGGCGCGGAACGGGCAACCGAAATCGCGGAAGGATGAAAAAAGTTGCGAAGCCAGAGTCCCTGGGGGGCCAGGAGCGTGCCCCAAGACGGAGTCTCGGGGCGCGACGACGCCTAGGGTCGGTAGACCGCAGCTAGGAGGCCGACCCAAGACGCAGTCTTGGGATTTCGGCTTCCGTCGCAAGCCGGGATCCCGCGGCGACGCCGCGGGCCGGCCAGCTAGGAGCGTACGCGGCAGACGGCTGCGCGCCTGCCGCCAGTCGGGCTTCCGGTTCCGACCGCTAGCGGGAGCGGCCGCGCCAGTCCTCGACGGTCATCGCCCAGCGCTCGTGGTCGCGCCAGCGACCGCCGACCTTCAGATAGCGGGCCGAGAGGCCCTCTTTCCGGAAGCCGGCCCGGTGCGCCAGCGCGATGGAGGCGCGGTTATCCGGCTGGATGTTCGCCTCGACACGATGCAGCCTCGTCGCCGTGAACGCGTGCCGGAGCAGCAGGCGCATTCCACTCGCCATGAGGCCGCTTCCCGCGTGGGGAACCACTCCCCAGTAGCCGAGATAGGCGCTGTTGAAGGATCCGCGCACGATCTCGCCCAGGGAGAAGTATCCCAGCAGCTCCTCGGCGGGACCGTCACGACCCCACAGCAGCAGGCGTTCGCGTGAGGGCCCGACCTCGAGGAAGTCGTGAAACCCCTGGACCGTGGTCGGGGGAGCGACCCAGGGGCGGTGCAGCCCCCGGCTGCGACGCGTCGCCGACAGGAAGGCGCCCTCGTCCCGTGCTGAGACCGGCCGCAGGCGCAGCTTCACGGCCGGGGGCTCAAGTCGGCCTTGCCGTCCGGTCGATGTAGGGCGCTGAGCTCGAGCGAGCACCCGAGCGAACAAGGATCTGTCATGAACAATCCGCGCTTCACCGGCCTCTTGCTGCTGCTCACGGGCGTCTTGACCCTGATGGGCAACACCATGGATGTCCTGCCTCCGCAGGCGTTCTGGGCCGGCCTCCTGACCTACCCGATCGGAGGGTATCTGTTCTTCATGGGCAGTCGGCATGCCATCGATCGCGCGGAGACGCGGCACGCACGCGCCGTGAACCCCCGTCTCGGGAACAAGCCCGGAGAGGCCCACGCCGCCCTCCAGGCGCGCAGCGCCCCGAATCCCAATGCCGCCCCTCAGCCCGAGCCCCCGTCCGAGCCCGCATCGGAATCTCGCATCGTCGAGTCCCTGCGCCGCCCGGCCCAGGCCCCGGCCAGCGAGCCCGTCGACTCGGACCCGCTGGCGTTCCACGAGCTGGACCCCGAGGAGTCCGAGGCCGGCTTCGACACCGACGTGTCCTTCCCGCTCGAGATCCAGGAACGACGCAGCCTGGCGGACCAGCTGGAGAAGCTCAGCAAGCTTCAGGAACAGGGGATCATCAGCGCCGAGGAGTACGCGGTCGCCAAGGCCAAGCTGCTCGGCTGATCCTCGCCTTCGAGCCTGACTGCGCTGAAATACGCCCACACAGGCTCTCGGGAGCCCATTCCTCGCCTCGATTTGCATCTGAAGAATCATTCACTAAATTGATCCGCCGTTCACGTCCTCCACCCAGGAGAGCTTCCAGAATGGCGGTCACACCCCTCCACGAGTCCGACGCCTCTTCACCCAGCCACGGCGCTCAATCCAGCGGCGATTCGCCCAGCCGCGGCGATTCGCCCGGCCGCGGCGCCGACGGCGTCGAGCCCCGGGCTCGCGCCCGCGCCGCACGCCGGATCGCCCTGCTCGAAACCGCCGAGCAGGTCTTCGCCGAGCGCGGCTTCACCGGCGCCACCATGGCCGAGATCGCCTCCCGCGCCGGGTACTCGGCGGGCAACCTCTACAACGTCTTCGAGGGCAAGGATGCGCTCTTCGAGGAGATCCTCGCGACGCGCGGAGATGAGGTCCTCGAGCTCGTCCGCGAGGCGATCCGCAGCGGTGAGACCCTGGGCCAGATCGTGGATGCGTATATCGACGCGACCCTGAAGCTCGTCGAAAAGTACCGGGGCTTCTTCGTGCTCCTCAGTCAGGCGGCGCCCGATTTCGACTGGCACGGAGAGCCGTCGAACGCGCGCGGCGTCCATCTGCGCAAGCAACTGGACGACAGTCTCGACGAGCTGTTCCTCGATGCGATGGACCGCGACGAGCTGCCGCGCGGCGATCCGCGCGCGTACGCCTGCCTGCTCCACGGCACCCTGAACTCTCACATCTCGTACTGGGTTCGAAACAAGGGCGATCGTGACGACCTGTGGGGAAGCGCCTCCGATCTGAGAATGCTGCTTCGTCGTGGCATGGGACTGTCAGCAGAAGCCTGACGCCGGGACGACACACGAGCGGGATTGAGGTAACCGATGGGCTGTCCCAGTCATCGAAGCCCGAACCGCCTGAGGTCCTCCCGCACCATGCAGAACGTCCCCGCGCGCGAACGTCTCCAGCTGATCAGCGCCGAAGAACCACCGTCCGCAGGCTTCGGGGACGACGTCGCCGCGGGTCTCGCGGCGAGCCCCAAGCGCCTCGCCTGTCACTGGTTCTACGACGAGGTCGGCTCGCAGCTGTTCGAAGAGATCTGCGAGCTGCCCGAGTACTACCTGACGCGTTGTGAGCGCAGCATCCTCGAAGAGCGCGCGGCCGAGATCGCGAGCCTCTTCGACTCGCCGGCGACCCTCGTCGAGCTCGGAAGCGGCAGCGCGTCGAAGACGCGCTTGCTGATCGAGGCCTTCCTCGCCGAGCACCGTCGGCTCGTGTTCGCGCCCATCGACATCTCGGAGACGATGCTCGAGAGCAGCGCGCGGCGCCTGCTCGACGCCTACCCACGTCTCGAGGTGCGTGCCTTCGCCGGCCGCTACGAGTCCGGCCTCGAGCACTTCGCCACCCACCAATCCTCACCGCGGCTCACTTTGTGGCTGGGTTCTTCCGTGGGCAATCTCGACCGCATGCGCGCGGCCCGCTTCCTGCGCGCGGTTCGCGGAGGCATGGAGTCCGACGACCGGCTGCTGATCGGGATCGACCTGCGAAAGGACCGAGCGACCCTCGAGCAGGCGTACGACGACGCCGCGGGAGTGACCGCCCGCTTCGATCTCAACCTGCTCGAGCGGACCAACCGGGAGCTCGACGCGGACTTCGATCTGTCCGGCTTCGAACACCGCGCCACCTGGCGCGACGATCTCGGGCGGGTCGAGAGTCATCTCGTCAGCCGCCGGGACCAGCGCGTTCGCATCGAGGCCCTCGATCTCGACGTCGACTTCGCCGCCGGCGAGACGATCCACACCGAGAACTCGTACAAGTACTCGCACGATGAGATCGATTGGCTCGCCGGTGCGTCGGGGATGGAGCGGGAGACCTGCTGGCTGGACGCTGACGGGCTCTACAGCTTGAACCTGTTCGCGCCGGCGCCGGCCTAGCGGTTTCGGGCTCGGGGCGTCCGAACCAGGGGCTTCGAACGCCTCAGTGCGCCTCGCGCCAGTTGGATCCGGTACCGACGTCCACCACCAGCGGCACCCGCAGCGGATAGACGTCCTGCATGGTCTCGCGCGCCAGGGTGCGGATGGCGTCGACCTCGGCCTTCGGCACCTCGAAGACGAGCTCGTCGTGCACCTGGAGCAGTACCCGCGCCGTCAGCGATGACGCCGCCAGGGCCTCGTCGACGTCGACCATCGCCTTCTTGATCAGGTCCGCGGCAGTCCCCTGGATGACCGAGTTCACCGCCATCCGCTCCGCGGCCTGACGGAGCACACGGTTGCGCGACGCGAGGTCGGGGAGATAGCGACGCCGCCCCAGCAGGGTCGTGATATAGCCGGACTCCTTCGCCACTTCGACGGTCTCGTCCAGGAAGCGACGAACTCCCTGATAGCGGGCGAAGTAGGCGTCGATCGTCTGCTGGGCGTCGGCCGCCGCGATCTTCAGGGTGTTCGCCAACCCGAAGGCCGAGGATCCATAGATGATCCCGAAGTTCACGGCCTTGGCCCGGGCGCGCTGGTCGTCGCTGACGTCGTCCGGCTCGATGCCCGCCACCTCGGCCGCCGTGCGGCGATGGATGTCTTCGCCCTTCGTGAACGCGTCGACCAGGCTGTCGTCGCCGGAGTAGTGGGCGAGCACCCGCAGCTCGACCTGAGAGTAGTCGGCGGAGAGCAGCTGGCAGCCTTCGGCCGCAACGAAGGCCTCACGCACCCGGACGCCTTCCTCGGTGCGAATCGGGATGTTCTGGACGTTCGGGTTCGTCGCGGACAGACGTCCCGTGGCGGCACCCGTCTGGTTGAAGGTCGGATGGATGCGGCCCGTCTTGTCGCTGACCAGCGGAGGCAGCGCCTCGATGTAGGTGCTCATCAGCTTCGACAACCGGCGCCACCCGAGGATCAGCGCGGGCAGCTCGTGCTCGACCGCCAGCTGCTCGAGCACGCTCTCCGCCGTCGAGTAGCCCGTCTTCGTCTTCTTGAGCGGAGGCAGCTTCAGCTTCTCGAACAGGATCGTCTGCAACTGCTTGGGCGAGCTCACGAGGAACTCCTCGCCCGCCTCCTCGTAGATCCGCTGCTCGAGCCGCGACAGCTCTGTCTTGTAGTGACCGGCGAGCTCTTCGAGCTTCGCCTCGTCGATCCGGACCCCCGCTCGCTCCATCCGGGACAGCACCCGGGTGAGCGGGATCTCCACGTCCTCGAAGAGAGGCAGCAACCCGTCCTGCTCGAGTCGCGGCGTGAGCTTCGCCACGAGCCCGCGCACTGCAGACACCTGGCGCGCCGCCCAGGCCGAGAGCGCCGGCACGTCGAGTTCGCCCGCGGCGACTGCCTTGGCGCCGCGACCCGCCAGCTCTTCCCAGGTGTCGAGCGAGCGACCGAGATGCTGCGCACCGAGGTTCGCCACGTCGGTCTGGGCGTTTGGATCGAGCAGGAACGCGGCCAGTCGCACGTCGAAGCCCGGCAGCGGCAGCTCGAGGCCGCGTTCCGCGGCGAGGGACTGCAGCTGCTTGACGTCGGCGCCCACCCACGAACGCTCGCCGCCAGAACCGTCGAACAACGACTGCAGCACGGGCAATGCGTCGGCGAAGACGAGCCCCGAAGCGCCCAGGCTTTGCTGCGCGGACTCACCGGCCAGGGCCACATAGACGGCCGCGCTCTCGCCGGAAGCGAAGGCCAGCCCGACGAGCTCTGCGTCGACGGCGCTACCGGCCCCGGCCACCGCCAGGCACGCCAGGGTCGACTCGTCGGCGAGGGTCTTGGCCGCGTCCTCGAGGTCGGCGACGGACGCGACGACCCGCACCGCGATTTCGGTCTGGGCTACCGGCGCCGGCGCGCCCTCCGCGCCGGGCTCCTGGTCGAGTGAAGCGATCAGCCGGGTGAAGCCGAGACGTTGGTAGATCTCACGCAACGTCGTGCGGTCGGGCTCCTGGCGCACGAGGTCATCGAGGCTGCACGCGAGCGCCACGTCCTGGCGCAGCGTTGCCAGCTGCTTCGACAGCTCCGCCGCTTCGCGCTGCTCGAGCAGCGCCTCTCGCGCCCGCTTCGCCTTCACGTCCGCGGCATTGTCGAGCAGGGTCTCGAGATCGCCCCACTCGAGGATGAGCTTGGCCGCGCCCTTCTCACCGATCCCCTTCACGCCGGGGATGTTGTCGCTGGGGTCACCCACGAGGGCGCGCAGGTCGAGCATCTTGTCGGGCGGAACGCCGAAGCGCTTCTCCACGTCGGCAGGCGCGTAGCGGCGGTCCTTGATGCCGTCGAGCAGGGTCACGCGGTCGCTGACCAGCTGCATCAGGTCCTTGTCGGTGGAGAGGATCGTCACCTCCATGTCCGGCGGCGCCAGGGCGACCAGGGTCCCGATCACATCGTCGGCCTCGAAGTCCTCGACCTCGAGCAGCGGGATGCGGAAAGCCTCGATGATCTCGCGCACCAGCGGCATCTGGATGCTGAGATCTTCGGGCTGGGAATCCCGCGTCGCCTTGTAGTCCGCGAAGACGCGCTTGCGGAAGCTGCCGCCTCGGGGATCGAAGGCGACGGCAATCAGGTCGGGGGCCTCCTCGCGCAGCACCTTCGCGAGCATGGTCGCGAAGCCGAGCGCCGCGTTGGTGGGCGTTCCATCGGGCGCGCGCAGCCCCGGAATGGCAAAGAACGCGCGGTAGATGGCGTTCGCGCCGTCGATGACGACGAGCTTGCGGGAGGGGGAGGCTGCCAAGCGCCGGAGGCTATCACAGCGCCCTGCTACGCTCGTTGCGCCGTGTCCCTACCGCCCGACCATCCGCTCAGCGCCCGCCGGCGCGCACCGCCCTTCCGGCCCAGCTTCACGTTGGCGCTGCTCTACGTGGCGGCGTTCGCGGTGTTGTACGCGTTCCTGTTCATCCTGCCCGACCTGATCCCCGTACTGCGGGACGTCCCGCCCGGACCGGCACAAGAACAGATCGCCCGCGAGGTCGCGCAAAAGGCGTTCGCCCCCGGCTACGCGTACATCCCGCTCGTCCTGGCCCTGGTCACGGTCGCCGTCGGAGCCCGCTTCGAGTTCCTGCCCGGCCTCCGATCGCCGAAGGCCTGAGCCGAGAACCGGGGCCAGCCGGAGAATCCAGCCGGCGGACCAGGCAGAGAACGAAGCGGAGGACTAGGCGGCCAGGTGCTTCGTGACGTACGCCTCGACGTCGCCCACCGTGCGCATCGCCTCGGCGGCCTCGTCGGGCACCTCGATGTCGAACGCGTCCTCGATGGCCATCACCATCTCGACCACGTCGAGAGAGTCGGCTCCCAGGTCGTCGAGGATGTTCGCCTCGGGCTTCATGTCGGCCAGGTCTACACCCAGCTGCTCGGCCATCAGACCGCGGACCTTGTCGTTCAACGCCGCAACGGATTCGCTCATCGACTCATACCCCCCGGATGTCCGGCTGACGGCGCCGAACAATGGCGTGACTCTCGGTCAGCCGCGCGGGAGAGTTCCCCTTCCGGGCCGGACTGTCAAGAACCCGGCTGATTCGGACCGGGCGGCGTCAGGCCCGCGATGATCAGACCGAGGGTCTGGTCGTACATCTCCTGCAGCGGGCCGCGCCGGAGCTTTCGGCGAGCGTCGGTGCTGTCGGACTGGATCACGGCGTTGGCCACGGTCCACAGGATGTTCGACATGCGCCAGGTATCGCACGGCACCAGCTCGCCGCTCTCGACACCCTGCGCGAGGACGCCTTCGAGGATCGACAGACTCTCTTCCCACAAGCGCGAGACTTCGTCGACCACGCTCGGGGGCAGCTGCCCGATGACGCTCTGGTTGTCGATGGCCCAGAAGATCTGGAAGTACTCCTGGTGGCTGAGCCAGTGGTCGAGATAGAAGCGGCTCAGGGTCCGCAGGGCTTCAGGCGCGCCACCCGACTGGGCGGCAGCCTCGCGCATGCGCTCGGTGAAGACCTTGCCGTTGTCCGCGAGAACGGCGACGTAGAGATCGGCCTTGCTGTCGAAGTAGCGGTAGAGCGTGCCCTTGGCGACACCCGCCTTCTCCGCCACCTCGTCGAGGTTCGCGGCCATGAAGCCGTCGCGGAAGAAGACCTCCCGCGCCGAATCGAGGATGCGACGCCTGGACTGGGCCTTCCGCTCTTCCCGCGATTCGTCCCGGGCGGCCCCCGGTGCCTGCGAATCCGTCATCGTCGTTCCCCGCTGGCCTCGTCTTCGGGACCCTAGCGCGCTTCAGCGCTCATCGACCCGCGCAACCGATCTCGCGTGGCGACGCGCCGTTTCCACGTAGATGAGCGTCCGCTCGCGCTGCAGCGCCAGCTCGTCCGCGGTCAGCTCGCGCACGGGCTTGGCCGGCGTGCCGACGACCAGGGTGCGTGGCGCGACGACCGTTCCCGGTGTCACCACGGATCCGGCCCCGACGAGCGCCTCCTCGCCGACCTCGGCGCCGTCGAGAACGATGGCGCCGATGCCGATGAGCGCGCCCTCGCCGACACGACAGCCGTGAACGACCGCTCGGTGTCCGACAGTCACTTCGTCGGCGATCACCGCCGGAAAGCGATCCATCGTGACGTGCACCACCGATCCGTCCTGGATGTTGGTGCGAGCACCCACCCGGATGTGATGGACGTCTCCCCGCAGCACGACGCCGTACCAGACGCTGCTGTCGGGTCCGATCTCGACGTCGCCCACAACCACCGCGCCGGGCGCCACCCACGCGCTGGGATCGATCCGCGGCGCGGCGTCCCTGAAGGTGCGCACGATCGCTTCGGGATGTCTGGGCACGCGCTCAGGCCCCGACGTCGTCGCTTCCCTCGTAGCGGAGATGCTCGAAGAGACTCGTCTGCCAGTACAGCGAGCCAGAATCGCAGATCACCGTCACGATGGTCTTGCCTTCGTTGCCCGGCTGCTCGGCATAACGCAGAGACCCGACGACGTTCGCGCCGGCCGAGATGCCGCACAGGATGCCTTCTTCTCGCGCCAGGCGACGCGACATGGTGATGGCTTCTTCGGCGTTGACGCGCAGGATCTGATCGAGGTGGTCGCGCGCGAGCACCTCGGGCACGAAGCCGGCGCCGATGCCCTGGATGCGATGGGGATGCGGCGACCCGCCGGACAGGACCGGGCTCTCTTCGGGCTCCACGGCGATCGCCTGGAAGCCGGGCTTGCGGCCCTTCAACACCTGGGCGACGCCGGTGATCGTGCCGCCGGTGCCCACTCCAGCGACCAGCGCGTCGATGGTTCCGTCGGTGTCGTCCCACAGCTCGAGGGCCGTGGTCCGCCGGTGCACCTCGGGATTGGCCGGGTTCCGGAACTGCTGCAGGATGAACGCGTTCGGGATCTTGTCCGCGAGCTCGTTGGCCTTCTCGACGGACCCCTGCATGGCGCGCGCACCGTCGGTCAGGACCACCTTGGCACCGAAGGCGCGCAAGGTCACGCGACGCTCCGGACTCATGGTGTCGGGCATGACGACGATGCATTCGTAGCCCTTGACCGCGGAGACCATCGCCATGGCGATGCCCGTGTTTCCGCTCGTGGGCTCGATGAGCACCGTCTCGCCGGGGCGGATCAGGCCCTCGCGCTCGGCCGCCTCGATCATCGAGAGGCCGATCCGGTCCTTCACACTGGACGCCGGATTGTGGCTCTCGAGCTTGCCCAGGATCGTGGCCGGGCAGCCCTCGGTCACACGGTTGAGGCGGACCAGGGGAGTCCCGCCGATCAGCTCACTGATGTCGTCTGCGATTCTCACGGGCGCGAGGATACCCGCTCGGGCACGCCACCCAACAGCTCTTCCAACAAGACCGTCGCGAAGCTGCCCGCGGGCAGCTCGACCCGGATCCGGAGCAGCCCCCCTGCTTCGCGCGCGAGAACAAGGTCCTGGACCGGCACACGCAAGGGGCGGCGCCCTCCCCGCAGCCTCACGCCCCGAGGCGGCCGGATGCCTTCCGGGTCGATTCCGAATTCGCGCATCAAGGCTTCCTCCCGCGCCCGGACGACGTCCCCCGGCTGCTCGGCGCGCGTGCCGAAGAGCGGCCCGGTCGCGCTGATCTCGAAGCGGCGCGCACGCTCGTTGTCGAGCTCCGCGTCCTCGACGACGAAGAGCCCGCCCGAGTCGGTGCGGCGCGCGAGATCCCCGACCTCGACGGCGTCGAGGGACAGCGCCCGGGTCTCGAGGACGGCGTTGAAGACCGCCGCCTGCAGGGCCGACACCAGGAAACGCGCCTGTCGGCGATCGCCACCCCGGGACTCGCCGGCCAGGATCTTGCGCCCGCGCGCCACATTGTCGCCGTCGCGCCCGAAGCGTTGATCGCCGAAGCGGTTCGGAAGCCCGACCCGACGCAGCCCGTCCGCAATCTCGTCCGTTTGGGCGAGGGTGTCCTCGGGCACGCCGTGCACGCACAGCGCGAAGCGGTTCGCGCGCAGATGCCCCGTTCGCAGTTTGTGGGGGTGCTGCGCGGCGCGCAGGACGCGCACACCCTCGAGGACGAGCCCCAGCGCGCGCTCGGGTTCGAGTTCCGGGACGGAGAAGTACTGACGGGTCACCGCGAAGCGGTCCTTGCGCCCCGCATAACCGACGTCTCGAGCCGAGACGCCCGCCTCTCGGGCCAACCAGCGCGCCACGTCTTCGGTGTTTCCCTCGCGCTTCTCGATCCACAGGAAGGTATGACCGCCCTCGCCCGACGGTTCGTAGGCGGGGACCTCTTCGACCTCGAAGTCGTCGGGGGTCTCGAAGCGCCCGGCACTCACCGAGGGGGCGCGCTCACCGCGCGCGCTGCCGCAGCCCGCACCGGCTCGAAAGAGTGCCGGTGGATCGGCGACGGACCCAGGTCGCGCAACGCCTGCAGGTGCTCGGCGGTGCCGTAGCCCTTGTGACGACACAGCCCGTAGCCGGGGTGGAGCGAGTCGTATTGCTGCATGAGCGCGTCCCGATACACCTTGGCGACGATCGATGCGGCCGCGATGCTGCCGTCGAGCGCGTCCCCTCCGACGATCGCAGTCTGCGCCGACCGTACGCCGGGAATCGTCCGGGCGTCCACCAGCACATGATCCGGCACGGCCCCGAGCGCCGCGACCGCGCGTCGCATGGCCTGGAGGGTCGCCTGCAGGATGTTGACGCGGTCGATCTCGGCCACTTCGGCGGCACCGATCCCCACCGCCAGGGCCTGGGCGCGGATGGCGACGTCGAGGGTCTCGCGCGCCTTGCGGGTCAGCTTCTTCGAATCGTCGAGACCCGGCAACGCGACGTTCTCGGGCAGGATCACCGCCGCGGCCACTACGGGTCCGGCCAGCGGACCGACCCCGACCTCATCGACGCCCGCCACCAGGCGACAGCCTCGTTCGAACAGTCCGCGGCGATGGGAGAAGAGTCGCGCGACCCGTCGCTTTTCTGCGTTCAGCTTGCGAAGACGACGCTCGACGCTGTCGGCGAGACCGTGGGCACCCCGGCGCGGGTCACCGCGCAGCTGACCACAGAGCCTTCGCAAGCCGGCCAGGTCCTGGGTCTCGGCGGCGCGCACACGCAGCTCCGCGAGGGAAGCCCGATCTCGATCCAGGGTGTGCACCGCCTCCCCCCATGGGACGGTCGCGCGCCCGCCGGCAGTAGCCGGCGAGCGCCGGCGGCCTACGACGAGTAGGGGAACTAACGAGCCAGCACGACTCCCACCGGCGAAGTCCGCACCACGGAAGCCGCGTTGCTGCCGATGAAGTAGTCGCTGATGCGATTGCGCCCGTAGGCGCCGATGACGATGAGTCCGGCCCGCGCCTCGCGGGCCGTGTCGACGAGCTTCACGTCCGGGCGTCCGAGCGTCGACGACGTCTCGCGCACCGGCACCTGGAGGCCGCCGACCAGCTGGCGGACCTCTTCGAAGCGCGCCACCGCGCGACCCTTGTCCTTCGAATCGACGAAGACGTGGACGGCTTCGCCGAGACCGTTGGCCAGCTCGACCGCGAGATGCGCGGCTGCGCGCGATCCCGGAGATCCGTCGAATCCCAGCACGATCGGACCACCGAGGGTCGCTCCCGTGGGCACGACGAGGGTCGATCCCGTCGACTTGCGGATCACGCTGTCGACGGTCGCGCCGATCAGGATGCTGCGTCCAGAAGAACTCTTGCCGTCGCGACCCAGCACGATCAGGTCGGCGTTCTGGCCTCGCTCGACGATGCGATCGTCGGCAGCACCACTCGCCACGTCGCAACCGGCTTCCACGTTCTCGCCCCGGGCGCGCTCACTGAAGCGCCGCGCAACCGCGTCGACACGAGCCTTGTGGTACGCGGCGAGATCCCCGTCCGGGAAGCCCGGAACCGACAGATCGTCGCCCCCGGGTGCCTTCACGTCGCGGTCTTCCACCACGGATACACCGGAGAGGCGGGCCGAGAGCCTCGCCGCCAAGGCGATGCCGCACCGCTCCGCGGCGCTCGCACCTTCCGAACCATCAGTTGCTACGACGATCGACTCGGTCATAGGGCTCCCTGCCTCGCCCACGGGACGGCCTGCGATCCCGGGGGCACGTGACGTCGGGCCAATGTAAGGGACCCCCGAGGGAGAATCAATTCTGTCCACGGGGGATGTCACCCTCGGGATGACGGAAAAACCACCCTCTCCCCTGGCCGAGAAGGGGCCGAGGGGGGCGGAATCGCTTCCTGGCCAGTAGTCGGTGCCCCCGCGGCACCCTCGGGTTCCCACCCGAACCGGTGATATGCTGGGCCTTCCCACACGCGCAGATGGGCGCCCGAATGCCCGGGTCTGCCTGTGATTTCGAGGCCCAGGAGCAACGGGTGGCACGAGACGGGAAGACCCCCAGCGAGGCAAACGAGGACCCCCCCTGGCCGATCGGGGGCGACGGTGACGACAACGACCGCACGGGCGGGATCCCCGACATCTTCCGGCGCATGATGGCCGTGGGCCTGTCGGGCCTCTTCACCACCGAGGCCGCGATCCGGGGAGCGCTCGGGGACACGGTTCCTCGGGAGTGGGTCGACTTCGTATCCGAGCAGAGCGAACGCACGCGTGCGGAGTTCAGCCAGCGTCTCGCAGAAGAATTCGGTCGCGTACTGGCCGAGGTCGATCTGGTCGAACTCGCCGACCAGCTGCTCTCCGGGCGGACGGTGGAGGTGAAGGCCGAGTTCCGGCTCGGCCCGCGCGACGAAGAAGGCACTCCGCCGGACACCAAGAAGCGCTAGAAGATGATCACACGCCCGACGACGAGCCGGGCTGCGACGCGGGACCATTCGGAGGGACACGGCACATGAGCAGTGGCGGCGAGGACATCGCGAAGAAGACGCTCCTTCCGGCTTTCGTCGGTTGGATCGCACTCGTCGCGCTCGGCGGCTACGCGGCGTTTCTCTACCGGGGGATTGGTTCTGCACCCGGGGGTTGGGCGAGTGAGTGGTGGCACCCGACCTCCTTCCTGATCTTGAACCCGACCGTGAGTGGATGGACCGACGTTCCGGCCCAGGGCGTGCTCATCCTGTCGCTACCGTCGATTGCGCTTGCAGCGGCGGTATTCCTGGGCACTCGTTCCTCCCTCGCGCGAGCACTTGCCGTGTCGCTCGTCGTCACCAGCGTGGCCTTCTGCGCTGTCGCCCTCATCGCGAGCCCCACCTGGGAGCACTTCCACTGGCGCCTGTCCGTCGTGCTGATGCTGATCGGACTCTCGATCGGCTGCGCGATCATGTCGCCCGCCCTCGCCGCTGCGTGGTTGCGCCGCGGCCCGCTGGTGCGCTGGCTGATCTATCTGCCCCTGGCGTTCGCAGTCGTCGCGCTGATGCGGAACGCGACCGGGACCGACGCGACGTTGCCCGCGAACATCTCTCCCTGGCCCGCCATCACGGTCTTCGGACTCGAGATGGGTGCCTACTCGATCGTCGGAGCGCTTCTCGGGCTCGCCATCGGCCTCGCCGGCATCAGCCAATGGGGCAAGCGCACCGGGGTCGTCCTGCTGGGGGTGCTGGTCGGCTGCGCGTTCCCGGCGATCTGGTTCCACCAGCGCTTCTCGAACACGGAACCTGGAGAGCTGGTCGTCATGACGATCCTGACGGTCGTGGCACTGGGCCTGGCGTCGATCACCCGCGGCGGGGACCGGACCTCGCGGCTGGCGCAGCGCGCCGCAACCTTCGCGCTCGGCGCCGCCCTGGTCCTGGCCCCGATCTACGCCGGACGCGCGTGGGCGGCCGCCGACTACACGGTCAACAAATTCGTCCGCGCCCGCATCGCGACCAACGCGCTCGCGCAGTACTACGCCAAGGAAGGTGTGTATCCCGACCGGCTCACGGAGCTCACCGAGCAGAACTACCTCGACGCCTTGCCGAAGCCGCGGGTGGGCTTCGATTTCTTCTACCAGCTCGGGCTCCTGCCGCCGATCGAGTTCGATTATCGCGGGCTCGGCAGCGGCTACGTGCTCGAGTTCAACTCGACGGAGTGGGTGCAGTGCGCCTACAACCCGCCCTGGGTCGCGGGCGGCGGGGGCGAGTACGAGGACGAGTATGCCGAGGAGTCCGACAGCGACGACCGGACGACGGAAGCCTGGTCCTGCCCGGACACGCGTCCGGCACTGTGGGGCAACGAACCCGACGGATCCGACGAGTACCGAGACGAATACGACGAAGAGGAAGACGACGAGTACGACGAAGAGGAAGACGACGAGGAAGAAGATGACGGCGAGGACGAGGACTGAGCACGGTGGCGCGCCGGCTGTCCCTCGCTGAGAGAGTCTTCCGAGCGCGCCGGATCGGAGTCACCTTCGGTCGGATCTACCTCGGCATCAAGGCGAACCAGTTCGTCGCCCGTCGGCTGGCGCCCCGGGACATGGACGCGCGCTGGTCCGCATTCAACGAAGAGTCGGCCCACGCCATCTACGAGGCGGCCATCGAGCTGCGCGGCCTGATCCTGAAGGGCTGTCAATTCATCGGGTCGCGCGCCGACGTCCTGCCTCCCGAGTACGTCGCCGTGCTGTCCCGGCTGCAGGACCGGGTCCCGCCGAAGTCGTTTGCCGTCGTGCGCGAGACCGTCGAGCGCGAGCTGGACCAGGCCCTGGAAGAAGCGTTCGCGCGCTTCGAAGAGAAGCCCATCGCATCCGCGTCCCTCGCCCAGGTCCATCGCGCCGAGCTGCACACGGGCGAGACCGTGGCCGTCAAGGTGCAGTACCCCGAGATCGCGAGCCTCGTCCGCTCGGACCTGTCGAACCTGCGCGCCCTCTTCAAGGCCGTCGGCCTGCTCGAGCGCGACTTCGACCTCATGCCCCTGGTGGACGAGCTGGGTGTGCAGATGCCCCTCGAGCTGAACTTCGTCAACGAAGCGGAGAACGCCGAGACCGTCGCCCGCTTCTACGACGACCGCAGCGACATCTACGTCCCGCACGTCCACTGGGAATACACGACGCGCCGTGTACTGGTGAGCGAGTTCGTGCCGGGGATCAAGATCAGTGACGTCGCCGCGCTGCGCGCCGCCGGGATCGACCCGAACCAGATCATGAAGACTCTGGTCGAGGCCTACTGCGAGCAGATCTTCGGGCACGGCTTCTTCCACGCCGACCCCCACCCGGGCAACCTCATCGTGCAGCCTGGCGCCGCC
This sequence comes from Deltaproteobacteria bacterium, assembly GCA_029261855.1. Classification (GTDB taxonomy): domain Bacteria; phylum Myxococcota_A; class UBA9160; order UBA9160; family UBA4427; genus JAJDAN01. Next base: position 39,005 of record JAJDAN010000083.1, on the reverse strand, counting down.
GAAGACGGCGGGCCGCGGCTCGTCTTCGTCGACTTCGGACTCGCCAAGCAGCTCCCCGCCGCTTTCCGGCACGGCATCCTCGAGCTGGTCACGGCCCTCATCGAGGGCAGCGCCCGGCGCATGGCAAGCGCGCTTCACGAGCTCGGCTTCGAGACGCGGGACGGGGGGATCGACGCCCTCCACGACATCGCCGAGGTGGTGCTCTCGACCGCCGTGCGACTGCGCCAGCAGACCTGGGTGGAGCGCGACGCGACGCGAGAAGCCGAGGAGGAGCTGCCGCGCCTGATCCGCGAGAATCCGATCGTCCGGGTGCCGAGCCACGTCGTGCTGCTGGGGCGGGTGATCGCGTTGCTGTCCGGCCTGGGCAAGTCACTCGATGCGCGCATCGACATGATGCAGACGATCCTGCCCTACGTGTTGCGTTATGCGACGCCCGCGGCTCCGGACGCACAAACCGAAGGCCATGCCGAAGCCCAGACCGACCCCCCGTCGGTCGCGAGCTAACGGAGAGCCGCCGGTGGCACTCGGCGAAGCGCCGCTGCGCAATACCGCGCCCGGCGACTGGGGCCTTCCGGCGTCTGGACTCGGCCTCGGGATCTCGCTGGGAGGCGTCTCGAGCCCGACCGAGTGGCAGCGTACGCTCGGCTGGGTCGACCGGGCCGAGGCACTGGGGCTGCATTCGGTCTGGATCCCCGAGATGCACTTCGCGCCCGGGGTTGCGACTTCGCCGCTCCTGATGCTGGCAGCATGCGCCGCCCGCAGCAGCCGACTGCGACTCGGAACCACCTCCTTGCTGCTACCGATCCGTCCGCCGCTGCGCGTCGCCGAAGAGGTCGCGGTCCTCGACCGGCTTTCCGGCGGTCGGGTACTGCTGGGGCTCGGCCGCGGCTTTCGCGCGCCGCTCTTCGCGGCCTTCGGCATCGACGCGACGACGAAACGCGACCGCTTCGATGCCGCCCTCGACCTGATGCTCGCACGCTGGGCGGGCCGGCCTGTCGACATGACGGACACCCCTTTTGCCAAAGAGCTCGACAGCGCGGCTCCCGTGGACGCCGACCGGGCCCTTCCCCATCAACGACCCCACCCGCCACTCGCGGTCGCCGCCTTCGGTCGCAAGGGCTTGCTGCAGGCCTCTCACCGCGGCCTGCCGTATCTCGCGTCTCCCCTCGAACCCTTGTCACTGATCGAGGAGAACCTGGCGTTCCACCGTGCCAACCTGCCGACGGATGTCGATGCCGGCCAGCTCGTGGTTCCGGTCATGCGCACGGTCTATGTCGCCGGATCGGACACCGAAGCCGCGCGGGTGTACGGCGCCCTCGAGCGCGAGATGCGAGCGACCCGATCGGGCGCGCGCGTCCCGGCCGCCATCGCCCGGGCCGCCGAGGCGGGGGTCGACGAGCGGGCCGTGGTCGGCACCCGCAATGAAGTGCACGACCGACTCGCCCGCTACCGCGAGCGCCTGGGAATGGATCTATTGGTGGCGCGTCCCCAGGTCGCTGCCGTGTCCCAGTCCGAACGCGAGGCCGCGCTCGAACGGCTGGCCGCGGACGTGATCCCCGCGCTCTAGCAGGTTGCGGCAGAACTCCGGACCGAGCCCGGTGCGCAGATTTCGCACGGCATCAAGGCGCGGAGCTGAAGCTGTAGTTGCCCTACAGCGAGGTTTCGCAACGCAGAGGCCGGGCGAAAGATGCGTGCCCGGCGACTGGAGCGAGTTTTTCCGCAGCCTGCTAGCCCTCGTCGCGGGTGAACGAGATGAAGGCCATGCTCGGCCGCTTGGACGAATCGCGCATCGCGAACTGGATGCTGTCGAGGGTCCAGCCCGCGGCCGTCCACTCGTTCAGGGCCTTTTCGATCTCTACGTCCGTCACGGAGCTGAGCTCCACGACCTTCCAGGTGATGGCCACGTCTGCCCTCCAACTGCCTCGTTCCCGTTCAATCGGCAGGATGCAGAGCCGACCTGAGCGAGCGAACGGCTATAGAGACGGCGCCAGGTCCGCGGCCGCGTAGCTCAGGATCCAGTCGGCCCCGGCGCGCTTGATGGCGATCAGCGCCTCGTGCATGGCCCGCTCCCCGTCGATCCAGCCGCGCTCGGCCGCGGCGTGGATCATCGAGTACTCGCCGGACACGTGATAGGCGGCGAGAGGCACGTCGAACTCGCGACGGGCGTCGGCCAGGATGTCCAGATAGGGCAGCGCGGGCTTCACCATCAGGGCGTCCGCGCCTTCTTCGAGATCGAGGCGCATCTCGCGCAGGGCCTCGCGCCGGTTCGGCGGGTCCATCTGGTAGGCGCGTCGATCGCCGAACTGCGGCGTGCTCTCGGCGGCGTCCCGGAACGGGCCGTAGAAGGCGCTGGCGAACTTCGCCGCGTAGGACAGGATGGGGACGTCTTCGAAGGCGTGCTCGTCGAGGATGCGGCGGATCGCCGCGACCCGGCCGTCCATCATGTCCGACGGCGCCACCACGTCCGCGCCCGCACGCGCGTGCGAAAGCGCCGTCTCGGCAAGCCGGGCGACGGACGCATCGTTGCGGACCTCCTCGCCCTCGACGATCCCGCAATGCCCGTGGTCCGTGTACTCGCACAGGCAGACGTCGGTCATGACGCACAGCTCGGGCAACGCACCCTTCACCGCCGAGACCGCCCGCTGCACGATGCCGTCCGCCGCGTCGGCGCCGGAGCCCACCGCGTCCTTCGCGTCCGGGATTCCGAACAGGATCACCGCCGGTACGCCACGGTCGAAGACCCGCTTGGTCTCCTCGACCACCTGATCCACCGAGAAGCGATGCACGCCCGGCATCGAGGACACGGGCTCGCGAACGCCGCTGCCTTCGACGACGAAGAGGGGAAGCACGAGATCGTCCCGCGACAGTCGCGTCTCCCGGGTCATCCGGCGCAGGGTCTCGGTCTTGCGCAGGCGGCGCATGCGGTGGATGGGAAAGCTCATCTCTCGTCTCCGGTCTCGTCTCGGTTCTCGCTGTGATTCTCGTCGTGCAGGGCGCGCACGTGGGCGGTCAGGGCTTCCACCAGGGCGCGCGGCTCCGGGCGCTTCGGGACGACGTCGGGCTCGATTCCCCGGGCGCGAAGGGCCGCCGCGGTCGTGGTGCCCACCGCAGCGACGATGCAGTCGCCGACCGCGCGACGGGCCGCGTCGTCCTGGAGCAGATCGTCGAAGTGCTCGACAGTCGAAGGGCTCGTAAAGGTGAGCGCACCCAGGGTGCCCGCGGCGAGGTCCCGATGCAGGGCCGCGACGTCCACCTCCGGGCGCACGTTGCGGTACGCCTCGACGCTGTCGACCCGGGCACCGGCCGCCCGGAGCCCGTCGGCGATCACGGTGCGTCCGACGTCCGACCGGGGGAGCAGGAAGCTCCGCCCCTTCGCGGGCGCCGCCTGCAGGATCTGCGCGAGGAGCCCCTCGGCGTCGCTCCGTCCCGACGCCACCAGGTGGACCGGCAGGCCGACCGCGAGCGCCGCCTCGGCGGTCTTCTGACCGACGCAGAACACCTGGCCGCGAAACGCGGACAGATCCCCCGTACGCGCGCGCGCCCTTGCGGCCAGGAAGCGAACCCCGTTCGAGCTGGCGAAGACCAGGCCGTCGTAGTCCGCGAGACTCTCGAGTGCTTCGTCCAGTGCGGTGAGTCGCGCGGGGTCGTCGGGTGCGACCAGGTCGATCAGGGGCATCAGCACGGGCTCCGCGCCGGCGGTCCGCAGCGCGCTCGCCAGCTCGGCACTCTGCGCGGCGGCACGGGTGACCAGCACACGCATCCCGAACAGCGGCTCGCGTTCCCACCAACCGATCTCGTCCCGTAGCTTCACGACGTCTCCCACCACCACCGTGGCCGGTGCCCCGAGGCCCGACGCCCGGACGCGGGCCGGTAGCTCGTGCAGCGGCGCGACCACGACGCGCTGGGTACCGAGGGTGCCACGCATCACCGCAGCGCTCGGTGTGGCGGGGTCGCGCCCCCCCGCCACCAGCTTGTCGACGATGTCCGCCAGATTGCGCATGCCCATCAGGATCACGAGGGTGTCGACCGCGACGCCGAGCTGCCCCCAACGGGTCTCCTCGGCGGGCCGGCCCGGATCCTTGTGGCCGGTCACGACGGCGAACGACGCCCCGTGGCGGCGATCGGTCACCGGAATCCCCGCATAGGCGGGCGCCGCCAACGCGGACGTGACGCCCGGAACGATCTCGCAGCGGATCCCGGCCTTCGCGCAGGCGGAGGCTTCCTCGCCGCCGCGGCCGAACACGAACGGGTCGCCGCCCTTGAGACGCACCACCACCTTCCCCGCCCGGGCGTGTTCGACGATCAATGCGTTGATCTCGTCCTGGGGGCGGGTTGGCGCATCGTGGCCGCGCTTGCCGACGTCGACCCGCTCGGCATGGGCCGGCGCGAGCCCCAGCAGCTCCTTGGTCGCGAGCGAGTCGTAGAGCACCACGTCTGCGGCGGCGAGGGCCGCCGCGCCCCGCACGGTGATCAGGTCGGGATCGCCGGGCCCGGCGCCGACGAGCACGACCCGCCCGCTCACGATGAACCCGCAGTCGGGGGGCCGGCCGCCAGCGCCTCGAGGATCTCCTGGCCGCCCGCGGCGAGCACGGCTTCGGCGACGGCGGCACCGAGACGGCCGGCTTCTTCCGGCGCGCCCGTCGCTTCCCCGCGTGCGATGCGCCTGCCGTCGTGTGTCGCGAGCAACCCGCGGACCCGCAGCCCGCCGGCGTCTGCGCCCGTTCCGGAAACGAAGTCCGCATGGACGGCCAGGGGCACCGTGCAGTCCCCTTCCAGGCGCTCGAGGAAGGGCCGCTCGGCGGCCACGGTCACTGCCGTGCGCGTGTCCGACAGAGTCGCCAGCTCCTTGGCGAGTCGGTCGTCCGCGCGCGCCTCGAGGGCGAGGGTTCCCTGGCACACCGCCGGCAACATGATCTCGGGCGCCAGCCGCTCGCTGATGCGGTGGCCGAGACCGAGGCGGTCGAGCCCGGCGCACGCCAACACGACCGCGTCGAGATCGTCGATCTCGATCTTGGCGATGCGGGTGGGCACGTTGCCCCGCAGCGGGACGATTTCCAGATCCGGTCGCGCCGCCAGCAGCTGCGCACAGCGGCGCGCGCTGCCCGTTCCCACCCGCGCGCCCGGGCGCAGGCTCGCGAGGGTGGCTCCGGCTTCGCGACCGACGAGCGCGTCCCGGGGATCGGCGCGTTCCGGGAATGCCACCAGCACCAGCCCTTCGGCGCGGTGGGCGGGCAGGTCCTTGGCGCTGTGGACCGCGAGATCGGCACGACCGTCCTGCAGGGCTTCCTCGATCTCCTTGACGAACAGCCCCTTGCCTCCGATCTGCGCCAGGGACACGTCCTGCACCCGGTCGCCCGTGGTCTTGATCACCACGCGCTCGGTCTCGTAGCCGAGCTCGGCGCGGATCCGGGCCGCCATGGTGTCGGCCTGGGCGAGCGCGAGATCGCTCCCCCGGGTTGCAATCCTGACGACGCTCATCGCTCGTGCCTCTCTTCCGATTCTTCCGCGTTGCCCGCGTCCTCGCCCGACTCGTCCCCGGGCTCGGTGTGGGGCTCGTCGCGAGAACCGGGCGAACTCGTCGCCTGCAGCTCCGCGTCGATGTGGCCACCCGGCGCGCTGGCGTCGTCGAGGGCGAAGAGCTCGCGAGCCGCCTCGAGCACCGCCAGCCCTTCCTCTCGGCCGGTCTCGGCGCGCAGCCGCGACAGCGGCGCGTGCAGGATCTTGTTGACGATGGAACGCGTCAGGGCTTCGACGCCTTCGAGCTGCGCGTCGCTCAGTTGCAGCGCTCCCGCGTGGCGGCCCATTTCCTGTGCTGTGATGGCCTCCGCCCGGGCCCGCAGATGCCGGATCGCCGGCACCGCCTGTAGAGCCACCAGCCAGCCGTCGAAACGCTGCTCTTCTTCGAGCACGATCCGCTCCCCGCGGCGGGCCTCCCGTTCGCGTTCCTCGGTGTTCGCGGCCGCGACGTCCTGGAGATCGTCGACGTCGTAGAGGTAGGCGGTGTCGAGATCGTTCACCGCCGGGTCGATGTTGCGGGGCACCCCGAGGTCGATCAGGAAGAAGGGGCGGTTCTGGCGTGCGTGCAGCGCTCGCTGAATGCGGTCGAGGGAGAGCAGCGGCTCGTCGCACGCGATGCACGACAGCACCACGTCGGCCCCTTGCAGCAACGTGTCCAGCTCGTCGAGCCCGTGGGCCGTGCCGCCAAAGCGCGCCGCCAACTCGTCGGCGTGGGCAACCGTCCGGTTCGCGATCTTCAGCTCCGACAGTCCCTCGCGCTGCAGCGACACCATCGCCGCCTCGATCATCTCGCCGGCGCCGATCAGCAGCGCCCGCTTGTCGTCGAGGCTCTCGAAGATCTGACTGGCGAGCTCGACCGCCACCTTGGCGACCGACACCGGGCGTTCGGCGATGCGCGTCTCGTTCTTGACGCGCTTCGCCGTCGAGAAGCCGCGCTGGAACAGACGCGACAACACGGGACCGCAGGTCCCCGCCTCCACGGCGTCCCGGTAGGCGTCCTTCAGCTGGCCGAGGATCTGCGGCTCGCCGACCACCATCGAGTCCATGGACGACGCCACCCGGAATACGTGGCGGACCACGTCGCGGTCCCAGAACTCGTAGAGCTGCTCGGCCTCGACCTCGACCGGACTCGCCGCGAGACCACCGCGTGCGAAGAAGTCGCCGAGCCGCAGGCGCGCGGCCTCGGGCTGATGCGTCGTGGCGATCACCTCGACCCGGTTGCAGGTGGAGACGAGCACCACCTCCTGGATCTCCTCGGCGTCCGCCAGCTTGTGCAGCACGGGGACCAGGTCCGGTACCGCGAAGCGTTCCCGGATCTCCACCGGCGCCGTCCGGTGATTCATGCCCAGCAGCAACAGCTTCACGCCAGCACCCCGATGCCGACGACGGCGAAGATCAGGAACAGCAACCCCGCAACCGCACTGGCAGCGGCCTGACGCGCACCCTGGTGGCCGACGAAGCGCGCGAGCGAGAGACCGGCGTAGATCCCCCAGGCGATGACCATCCAGACTTCGTGGCTGGTCCCGAACCAGAACACGCCGTGCACCTCCTGGAGCCACAGCACGCCGGTCATCAGGCCGAGCGTCAGCAGCGGGAAGCCGGCGGCCAGGGCGATGGCGTTGACCCGGTCGAGAGCCTCCAGGGACGGCAGTACCCCGCGTCCGCGCACGTTGCGCTTCGCCTTGATCCGCCGGTGCTCGGCCAGGAAGAACACCCCGGCGATGCCCGCCAGCCCGAGCAGGCCCAGCCCCGCGCTGCCGAGCAGCACATGAACGTGAGGCCAGGACCCAGACTGCGCGAGTCCCGCCTCGGGACGGTCGACGATGTGCAGGGCTGCCATGAAGGCGCCCAGGAAGGCGGCCGGGCCGATCACCGCCGCCAGGGCCGGGATCCGCAGTCGCCACATCAGGGCGAGTAGTGAGAGCGCCCCCATCCACGTCATCAGGGACACCGCCATGGGCAGGTCCGTCACCGCCGGCGCATTGTGCAGCCGGTGCAGGGTCGCGAACCCCAGGCCCTGTACGGCAACCCCGAGGGCGAGTCCCCAGGCGGCACCGCGCTCGATGCGGCCATTTCGCAGCACGACACCCAGCAAGGCGCCGACTCCGGCTGCCAGATACAGGGCAGCAGCGATCTGGTGGAATTCGACCACGTCGGGGGTCCCATTGCTGAAGGGGGGTGGAAGGAGTGTGGATGGGGGACGAGGGGATTGGATGCGGGTCCGGGGCCGAGAGATGCCGCGGGAGACGGGATTATAGAGGCTGAGGCCCGATCCACCGAAGCGGCAGCCAGGCGGCAGCTTCGGGGCGGGGGCGAGGCGCTCAGCGCCGCTTCATCCGCTCCATCTGGGCCTGCACTCGCGCCGCGTCGTGGGTCATCTCGAAGACCCGGTAGGCCGGCTCGCCGAACAGCACGAAACGGATCTCCTCGAGGCTGTCGTCGGCGTCGAGTGCGGCGCGAGCCTCCTCGAACGAGACCTCGGCACAGCGCTGCAGCGAGAGTCCCCCGATGCCAGCACCGATGGCCGGCACCGCCAGGGTGCGACAGCCGTGTTCGCGCGCGAGCACGAGGCTGTGCCGGAGACACGCGCGCACGCTCTCCTCGGAAGCCTCGCCGCCCGGAGCCATGCCGGCGGCGTGGATCACGTGGCGCGCCGGGAGGTCGCCCGCCCCGGTGATCGCGGCCTCTCCCACAGCGATCGGTCCATGGGCGTCGCATTCGGCCTGGATGCTCGGGCCACCCCGCGCACGGATCGCACCCGCGACACCCGCGCCCAGGACGAGGGCGCTGTTCGCCGCGTTCACGATGGCGTCCACCTCCTGCTCGGTGATGTCTCCTTCGACGAGCGTGATCCGGCCCATGGTCAGCGCAGGTCCTTCACTTCTTTCGGGGGGATCGGCCGCGGGTCTTCGGGGGCGACGAACGGCGCGAACGACGCGCGGCGTCCCCGGGTTTGGCGGCCAACGCCTCGAGGTAACCGGCCGCCAGCAGCGGCACCGTGATCTCGTGATGGCCGATCAAGGTGATGCCGCGTCCGCCGGGTCGCGTCGGGCGCTCGACGATGTTCATCGTGGGGCGGTACTGGCGCATGAAGTCGAGGTTCACCGCCGTGAAGCGGCGCGCCTTGTGGCCGAGGTTACGGGCCAACGAGAGCGCCTTCAGGAACACCTCGGGCAGGATCACCGCAGAACCGACGTTGAAGACCACGCCACCTTCGAGGGTGCCGACCAGCCCGGCGAGCGTCTCGAAGTCGCGGTAGCTGGTGGCGCCGAGCGCAGCGCCGTCGGCACCCGGGTGCATGTGGTGGATGTCCGTCCCGACGGCCACGTGGACGGTCACCGGAACACCCAGACGATAGGCGGCAGCCAGCACCGAGCGGTCCTTGTGGGCGTACTGCCCTTCCTGGATCTCGCGGCCGACGGCAGCCCCCATCCCGATCTCGTCCGCTGCACCCCGCGCGATGGCCGCGTTGAGCCGCGCCGCGGTCTCACCCGCCATTCCGAAACTTCCGTCGTCGAGGGCTTCGCCGACCTCCTCGCTGGTGCGACCCATCATCGCCAGCTCGAGATCGTGCACGCAACCGGCACCGTTCATCATCAGCGCGTCGATGGCGCCCCGTTCGAGCAGGTCGACCACGACCGGCGCCAGTCCCACCTTGATCAGATGCGCGCCGAAGCCGAACAACACGGTCTTGCCCTGACGGGTCGCACGCACCCAGGCGTCGATGGCCGCGCGCAGCTCCGCAGCACCGAGGATGTCGGGCAGCTCGTCCAGGAACTCGGCCAAGGAAGCACCAACTCGATGCGGCTTCGCCTCGTCCCGCAGCTGGACCTTGCTGGCACGCCGGCGCGCCGGCACGGTCCGCAGCTTCGACCGATCGATGCGCCGGGGCGGCCGGCTCATGCGCCGGGCCCGCTTCCGTCCGCCCGGTCCTGGAGGGCGGCATCCACGACGTCGCAGAGCGCGTGACCGATGCTGATGTGGGCCTCCTGGATGCGGGGCGTCTCGTCCGAGGGCACGCGAATCGCGAGGTCGACGGCGCCGGCCAGCTCGCCGCCGCCCCTCCCGGTGAGCCCGATCGTGAAGAGGCCTCGGGCGCGCGCGGTCTCGACTGCGGCGAGTACGTTGGGCGAATTCCCGGACGTCGAGAGCGCGATCACGAGATCCCCCGACTGGCCGTGGGCCTCGACGCCCCGGGCGAACACGTGGTCGTAGCCATAGTCATTCGCGATGGAGGTCAGCTCGGCGGGATTCGCACCGAGGGCGATCGCCGGCAGCGCCTGGCGGTCTCCGACGAAGCGGCCCACCCACTCGCAGGCGATGTGGAGGGCGTCGGACGCCGAGCCCCCGTTGCCGAAGAGGATCACCTTGTTGCCGCGCAGAAAGGTCGCGACCGCCGCGTCGGCGGCCTGCGCGATGTCCGGCGCGCAGCTCTCGATCAGCGCCTGCTTGACGCGCACGCTCTCCTCGAGCGCCGCACGCACACGACCAATGGACGGGGAATCGCTCACCGCGCCGATTGTAGGCGAAAGCCATGGGGCGCAGGCCGTCGGGAGCGGAAAGCCAGGGAATCCGATCCGAACCCCCCCCGAACGCCACGGCATCCAACGGGCCCGAGCAACCGCAGCCGATCCGGGCTAGAAACTCCGGACGAACGCAACTCACGCGCAGGAGACAGATCGTCATGGCCGAAACCGCAGACGTCACCGATGCCAACTTCGAAGCCGAGGTCCTGAATTCGGACCAGCCCGTGGTACTCGACTTCTGGGCCGAGTGGTGCGCTCCCTGCCGCGCGATCTCTCCGATCATCAAGCAGCTCGCCGCGGACTACGACGGCAAGATCAAGGTTCTCAAGATGAACATCGACGAGAACCCCCAGACCCCGGGCCGCTACGGCGTGCGAGCCATCCCCACGGTCCTCGCCTTCCAGAATGGCCAGGTCGTCGAGCAGCTCCAGGGCGCCCGACCGAAGGCCGCGTTCGAAGAGATGGCCCAGAAGCTCCTCTGACCAGCGACGGGTTCGCGAGGGACTGCGAGAACGTCGATGGTGCCGTAGATCTCTGAGCCTCGGACCGGAGGCACCCGCAGCCGTACCCCCGTACGGCGAGGACGGCCGCAGGGAGAAGGTCAGGGAGATGCGGTGCCAGCGGCGTTCGGAGCGTCGAAGAAGCGAACGGGCCAGCGTCGCTTTACGGCGGTTCGGTACAGCATGGGGTCGGGGTTGGTGACGACCGGGTGGCCGACCAGGTCGAGGAGCGGCAGGTCGGTGACGGAGTCGGTGTAGAAGTAGGAACGGGCCAGGTCGATTTCCTGGTCTTCGATCAGCTGCTGGATCCAGTAGATCTTGCCTTCGTCGAAGCAGATCGGCTCGACGACACGGCCCGTCAGCTTGCCGCCCTCCACTTCCAGGCGTGTGTACAGGATGTGCGCCACGCCGAGATAGTTGGCCATCGGCTCGACGATGTAGCGGGTCGCACCGCTCACGATGGCCACGGTGTGTCCGCGTGCGTGGTGCTCGGCCACTAGATCGGCCGCCTCCGGGTAGATCGTCTCGCGCACCAGGGCGTCGAAGAGACGCTTGCCCTCTTCCGCGAGCTCGGATTCGTCCCGCCCCTTGAACTCGAGCATCATCGACTTCGTCCATGCCTTCAGGTCGAGCGCCCCGACCTTGTATCGCAGGTACGCGCCGAGCCCGCGCGCGAGCTCCAGCGTCGACACTTCCCCCAGCTCGTAGCGATGACGCATGTAGAGCGACGCCGAGTTCTCGGCGATCAGGGTCTTGTCCATGTCGAAGAACGCTGCGATGCCCGACATGGGCGGGAATCTATCACGGCTTGCGGGTCAGAAGACGTACCGTCGCATGGATACGTTGAGGAGCAGCCCGACGAGGAGGCCCGCCGACAGCAGCGCCGACCCGCCGTAGCTGAACAACGGCAGTGGCACGCCGATCACCGGCGCCAGGCCCAGGACCATCGCGACGTTGATCGTCGCCGGCCAGAAGAGGGCCCCGACCACACCGACCGCCAGCATCGCCCCGAAGGCGTCCTTGGCGTTCCGCGCCACCCAGAGCCCCCAGAGGAGCAGGATCAGGTAGAGGGACAGCACCAGAGCGCTTCCCACGAAGCCCCACTCCTCGGCCAGCACCGAGAAGACGAAGTCCGAATGCTGGGTGGGGAGGAAGCGCAGCTGGGTCTGGCTGCCCTCCATCCAGCCGGTTCCGAACAGCCCCCCGGAACCTACGGCGATCCGCGACTGCATCGCCTGGTAGCCCGACGCGAGCGGGTCTCGCGACGGATCGAGGAAGTCGAGGATGCGGGTGCGCTGGTAGTCCTTGAGCCCGTAGCTCCAGAAAGCGAGGAGCCCGGCCAGCCCGGCGGCACCGAGCCCGGCCCAGGCCGGCAGCGGGATGCGGACGAAGGGCAGGAAGGTCACGCCGACCAGCAGGGTGAGCAGTGCCACGCCGACGTCGTTCTGCAAGGCGATGATGCCGACGGGCAGCGCGATGATCGCGATGGGAACGCCCAGCTGCGTGACCCGGGTGATCTCGGTGGGCGGATTCCGCTGGAAGTAGCGCGCCAACGCCACGATCAGGGCGACCTTCGCGAACTCGGAAGGCTGGACGCGTCCATCGAAGAGCCAGGCCTGGGCGCCGCGATTCGCCGGCGACACCAGGATCGGCAGGACGATGAAGGCGAGGCTGCCGATGTAGAGCGGCATGGCGAGACGCGCGAGACGGCGGTAGTCGATCACGCAGACGCCGACCATCGCCGCGAACGCCACGCCGACGGCAAGGACCTGACGGCGGAAGATGTCGCTGGTCCCCGACTCGACCCCGGCGTGGGTCGCCGACATCAGATTCACCAGCCCGGCAGAGACCAGGATCGCCACGATCGCGAGCAGCACCCAGTCGAAGTTCTGGATCGATCGGCGGTCAATTCGCAGCACGATCGTCCTCCTCGGGGTGCGTCTCGACGGACGCCTCGGCCACGGTCTGCTCGGCCTTCCGCTTCTTTTCCTCGGCCTTCCGCTTCTTCTCGAAGTAGGTCGCGAGCACCTTCTGCGCGATGGGAGCGGCGGCGGTCCCCCCGCCCGCACCGGCGTGTTCCACGATCACGGCGACCACGATCTCCGCCGCCTCCGCGGGCGCGTACGCGGCAAAGATGGCGTGGTCGCGGTACCGCAGCGGGATCTCGTCGTCCTCGAGGTCCTTCACGAGGTCCAGACTGACGACCTGGGTGGTTCCCGTCTTGCCTGCGACCGAGACCCCGGGCACCCGCGCGCGGCCACCTGTGCCCCGCGGTTCCTGGACGACCGCCGTCAGCGCCTGCGAGACGGTGGCGAGCACCTCCTTCGAGATGCCGACTTCGATCTTCTTGACGGGCGCGGGGACCTCCACGAGCTCGCCGTCCCAGGTCTCGAGTCGCTTCAGGATCCGGGGCTGTACGCGCGTTCCCCCATTCGCGATCACCGCGAAGGCGACCGCCAGCTGCGCCGCCGTGACGAGATTGGCGCCCTGCCCGATCGCCACGGACACGGTCTCGCCCTTCTGCCAGGGCTCCTTCTTGACGCGTTCCTTCCATTCCCGCGTGGGGACGAGCCCGGGCTTCTCGCCGGGCAGGTCGATGCCGGTCAGCTCTCCGAGACCGAACACCCTCGCGTAGTGCGAGATGCGATCGATGCCGAGCGCGACCCCGAGCTGGTAGAAGTAGACGTCGCAGGAATGGACGAGCGCCTGGGCCAGGTTGACGCTGCCGTGGCCGGACCGTTTCCAGCAGCGATAGGTGCGGCGGCCCAGCCGGTAGTAGCCCGGGCAGTAGACCTCGTCCTCGGGGTCGAGGTCGCCCTCGGACAAGCCGGCGACGGCGACGATCGCCTTGAAGGTGGACCCCGGCGAGTACTGACCCGCAATCGCCCGGTTCTGCAACGGCACCCACTCGTCGCCGATCAGCCCCCGCCAGATGTCCGTGTCGATGCCGCCCGCGAAATCGTTCGGGTCGTAGGCCGGCTCGGAGACCAGCGCCAGTACCTCGCCATTGCGCGGGTCGAGCGCCACCAGCGCGCCCATGGAATCGGGCTTCTCCGGGTCGTTCGACAGGAACGCGGCCTCGGCGGCCCGCTGCAGGTCGAGGTCGATGTTCAGGACGGCGCGACCGCCGGGCGCCGGCTGGATCTTGTCGAGCTCGCGCATCTCGCGGCCCGCCACGTCGACGATCACGTTGCGCCCGCCCGCGCGACCGCGCAGGTGTTCCTCGAGCCGCGCCTCGAGGCCCGTCTGTCCGACGATCTCGCCGGCCCGGTAGGCGCCGAAGCGGTCCTGCTGCAGCTGCGTGGACTGGATCTCGCCGATGCTCCCGAGCAGGTGCGCGGCCCGCCGCGCCTCGACGTAGTGACGGCGGGGACGCATGTCCGTGACGACGCCCGGCATCGCGAAGCGATGCGCCTCGACGCGTGCCAGGAGCTCTTCGCCCATGTCCCCGTCGAGTTCGACGGGCTGGAAGCGCCCGCGACCGCTGGGTGTGCCGACGCGTTCCGCCAGCTCGCCCGGCTCGCGCTCGAGCAGCTGCCCCAGGGCGTCATAGGTCCGACCCGGGGTGCGCAGCTCGTTCGGGATCACCTGCACCCGGTACGCGGGCCGGTTCGCCGCCAGCACCCGGCCGTCGCGATCCAGGATCGCCCCGCGCGGCGCCTCGAGGACGAGGGTCCGGACGGAGTTCTGTTGCGACCGTTGTCGCAGGTCCGCACCCTCCAGAATCTGGAGCTGGAACAGACGCACGAGGAACACGGCGAAGGCCACGCCGATCAGAAGGGCCAGGAGCCCCAGCCGGCCGTCGCCCAGGGGCGAGTCCACGGACCCCAGTCTGTCGTCTCCGTAGCCGCCCAGCATCAGGCGGGACGCCGGATGGCGTCGAGACCGAGGCTGCGTCGTCCCGGATCGTCGTCCGCCCAGTCCGACGCCCAGCCGACCACCGCAGAGACCGCGGGAGCGCAGATTCCCGTCACGCCGGCGTGTACCAGCTCGGCCCCCAACCAATTCAGGCGGAAATCGACCCCGCCCACGAAGAAGCCCGTGAGCGCGAGCATCCCGAACCCGTAGAAGACCGTCAGGCCGGCAGCGAAGCCCGCCAGGGGCCACGAACCGCGCAGGTTCAGCTGACGGGTCGCGACCACCGTCCCGGTGAACGTGAACAGGTACAGCAAGGCGTGCTCACCGAGCAGCGACCCGGAAAGCAGATCGCGCGAATAGCCGAGCAGCGCGGCCAGGAGCAGGCCGCGTGCGAGACCGCGCCAGCGCAGACCGATGCCCACCAGAACGAGCAGCGCGAGATCGGGACACCACGGCGGGGACACCACCGTCGCGAGCGCGCCCTGCAGCACGATCGCGGCGACTCCTAGACCGAGCAAGGTCGAGATGCGCTTCACGACGAGGGCCGCCCGGATGTCGCGCTCGCCGACTCGATGGGGCCGTCGTCGCCGTACAACAGGTCCATCGTCGGTCCGCGGCGCATCATCAGGAAGACCTGCTCGAGACGGCCGAAGTCCACCGCGGGTCGCAGGTCCGCGGTCTGCAACAAGCCGCCGGCGGGATCGGAGATCTCCACGACTTCGCCAATGCGTAGGCCCTTGGGATACACGCCCCCGAGCCCCGACGTGATGACGACGTCACCGACCACGACGTCGCCGCCCCGCACCACGAACTCGAACTCGAGCTGGTCCGTTCCGCGTCCCCGCACGATGCCGCGCGCACGACTGCGCTGGACGATGCCGTCGATCGCGCTCTGCCGGTCGAGCAACAGCATGGTCTTGGCCGCGTGACGCGACGTCGCCGTGACGAGACCGACGACACCCTCGGCTGTGATCACCGGGTTGCCTGCGCGCACGCCGTGCCCCGCCCCGCGGTCTACGAGCACCGAACGGAACCACGGCTTGACGTCGAGGCCCACGACTTCCGACGGCAACATCGGGATCTCGAACTCGTCGCGCATGGCGGCGATCTGCTGCAGGTGACCGCTCGCGACCAGAGCCTCGCGGTACTGCAGGTTCGCTTCTTCGAGCTCGGCGATGCGGACCTGCAAGCGATCGTTCTGTTCGCGCACCTCGAGCAGGGAGACGTAGTCGTGGTACAGCCCGCGTACGCCGTCGACGGGCGCCGCGACGATGTCCTGGATGGGGACCGCGATCTCGAGCATGACCGCCTGCCACCAGGGCAGATCCCGACCGCCCTCTGCGAGGGAACGGCGGTCCGAGACCATCGTGATGACGGCCAGCAGTGCGAGCACGCCGAATGTCAGCGGCGCGCCGATGCGCTTCAGTAGATCCGGCAAATGACCCCCAGAGACGCCTGAGGCGCCCCTCGACCCGCTCTGGCGCGCCCTCCGGGGGGAGAGACCGGGACTCGCCCGGTTTCAGGGCACGGTCTCTGAAAGGCTACGGCCTTCTACGAGCGGATCGTGACTTCCTTCAGCAGTCGCATCTCGTCGAGGCAGCGACCCGTCCCGATCGCCACGGCCGTGAGCGGGTCCTCGGCGAGCATCACGGGCAGGCCCGTGGTTTCCCGCAACAGGATGTCCAGGTTGGCGAGTAGCGAGCCCCCGCCTACGAGCACGATCCCCTTGTCGACGATGTCCGCCGACAGCTCGGGCGGCGTGCGCTCGAGCGCCATCTTGACGCTCTCGACGATGGCGTTGATGGGCTCGGCGAGCGCCTCGCGCACCTCCTCGGACTTGATCTCGAGGGTCTTGGGAACGCCCGCAACGAGATCGCGTCCCTTCACCTCCATCGACTTGTTCTCTTCTGTCGGGTACGCGGTACCGACGGTGATCTTGATCAGCTCGGCAGTCCGTTCACCGATCAGCAGATTGTACTTGCGCTTCACGTACTGGATGATGGCTTCGTCCATCTTGTCGCCGCCGACCCGGGCCGACAAGGAGTAGACGATTCCCGAAAGTGAGATCACGGCGACTTCCGTCGTACCCCCACCGATGTCGATGATCATGTTGCCCGAAGGTTCGGTGATCGGAAGGCCGGCACCGATCGCTGCCGCCATCGGCTCTTCGATCAGGTAGACCTCGCGCGCGCCTGCGAGCATCGCGCTTTCCTTGACGGCGCGTTTCTCGACTTCGGTGATGCCCGACGGAACGGCGATGACGATGCGCGGGCGCACCCAGCGCTTGCGATCGTGAACGCGCGTAATGAAGTAGCGGAGCATCGCTTCGGTGATCTCGAAGTCGGCGATCACCCCGTCCTTCATGGGACGGATGGCAACGATGTTTGCCGGCGTGCGACCCAACATCTCCTTCGCGCGCGTACCGACCGCGCGCACCTTGTCGGGACCCCGTTCGTTCTGGCAGATCGCGACGACACTGGGTTCGCTGACGACGATGCCTCGGCCCTTCACGTATACCAGCGTGTTGGCGGTGCCGAGATCGATGGCGAGGTCGCTGGAGAACCAGCCGAAAACGGAGTTGAGTACCAAGTCCACCCCCTCCTGCGATCGGTTCCCGACTCGGGTCGGGTCGGGTCGATCTACGGGCTTGCGACGCGCTTTGAATCCAGTTCGAGTCACGACCCGCACCCACTCCGCTAACTACTCGATTCGCGGAGTCTTTTGGCCCGGCCGCCACGGTGCGGAAAGTACCAGCCGGCCCACCCGGCAGCAAGCGCGCCGCGCGCCCGGTGCCGCCGCGGGGCAGTCATTCCGCCCCTCTGCTGCGGGATTCCGCCGAAGCCGGCAGCGCTTGCCCGCGCGGGGGCGCCTCCGTACTCTCCGCAGCCCCGAAACGCCGGTCGGGACACCCCGAGAGGACGAGGAACACGAATGCTGGAGTCGATGCGCAAGGGCCAACGCTGGCTCACAGGCCTGTTCGTGCTGCTCATCGGCGGTGTCTTCGTGTTCTTCATGGGTCTCGGCGGGCCGCTGCAGGGCGGTCCCTCCCAGGGCGTCGTGGTCGAGCTGGGCGACGTGCGAATGTCCGTCCCCGACTTCCTGCGCGTCCGGAACCAGCAGGCCGAGACCTACCGCGAGCAGCTCGGCGACCAGTTCAGCAGCAAGGTGGGACGCAGCTTCCTGGACGCGCAGGCGCTCCGGGCAGTGGTCGACCGCGCCATCCTGGCGCATGACGCTCAGCAGCTGGGTCTGCGAGTCGGCAAGGACGAGATCCAACAGGTCATCGCCCAGAGCGCGGGCTTCCGGGATGAGGCCGGACGCTTCGACGCCGAGCGCTTCACGAACTTCGTCGAGTACGAGTACGGCAACCAGCGCAACTACATCGAGTACATGCGCAGGGCCCTGCTCGGCCAGAAGATGATCCAGCTGTTGTACTCCCAGGGCGAGGTCAGCGAAGGCGAGGCGCGCGCCACCGCCCTCTACCGCCTGGAGCAGGTGCGACTGGCCTACGTCGCGCTGGACACCGAGGCCCTTCCGCCGGGCGAGGAGGTGTCCGACGAGGACGTCGCCGCGTACGCAGCCGCCAACGAGCCCGCCCTGCGGGCCCTGTACGAAGAACGCCAGGACGTCTACCGCGCGGACGCCAAGATGCGCCTGAGGCACATCCTGTTCGAGCTGGGCGCGGACCCCACCCCCGGGGAACTCGCCGACGCGCAATCCCGGGCGGGGCAGGCCCTCGAACGGCTGGCCGCGGACGAGGACTTCGGCGCCGTCGCAAGCGAGCTGTCCGACGACCTCGCCACCCGCGAGGCCGGTGGAGACCTCGGCTTCGTCGAAGCCACGGACATCGCGTCCGAACTCGCCGAGACGGCGGCGGCGCTCGAGGTCGGCGGGCGTAGCGAAGCCGTGCGCAGCGACCGCGGCCTTCACATCCTGCTGCTCGAGGAGCGCACCGAAGCCGGCGCACAGCCCTTCGAAGAAGTGCGCCACCAGCTCGCGCGCGAGGGCGCCACCCAGCGCGCGGCACGAGAGCGCGCCGACCGCATCAGCGACGAACTCGCGACCGCCATCCGCGAAGGTCAGACCCTCGAGGACGCCGCACGCGAACGCGAGCTGCCCATCGACCGCACCGGCATGGTGCGGCGTCGACCCGATGGATTCGTCGTCGGAATCGGCGCATCGAAGGAGCTGCTGTCGACGGCCTTCGCGCTGTCGCCCGAGAAGCCCACGTCACCGGACATCTTCACCGTCGGTGGACGTCTCGTTCTCATCCAGCTACTGGAGCGCGAGGCGCCCGAGCCCGAAGTGCTCTCCGCCGCCATCGAAGGCGAGCGCGAGCAACTCGCGTCGGCCAAGCGCAATGCGTTCGTCCAGAACTGGATCGAATCGCGACGCAGCGAGCTGCTCGCGTCCGGCGCCCTCCGCATCGACAACACGGTCGTCGAAGGCTCCTAGCCCCGATCCGTCATTGTCGTGGTACAGCGCTCGCTGGGCGAACGCGCGGGGCTCAGGCGTAGCCTTCGCTTCGGTGCTGCAGCAGGCCCATGAACTCGGCGCGAGTCTTCGACTGGGTCTCGAACTCGCCGCGCAGCGAACTGGTGATCGCGTAGCTGTTCTGCTTCTGCACGCCCCGCATCATCATGCAGAGGTGCTTGGCCTCGACGACCACACCGACCCCCTTCGGCTGCAGGACTTCCTCGAGCGTCTGGGCGACCTGCATCGTCAGGCGTTCCTGCACCTGCAGTCGGCGCGAGAAGATCTCGACGAGACGCGGAATCTTGGACAACCCGAGCACCTTGCGATCCGGGATGTAGGCCACGTGGACGCGTCCGAAGAACGGCACCATGTGGTGTTCGCACAGGCTGTAGAAGTCGATGTCCCGGACCAGCACCATCTCGTCGTACTCGACGTCGAAGAGCGCCTTGGTGAGGACTTCGGAGGGGTCTTCCTCGTAGCCCTTCGTGAAGAAGCGCATGGCGCGGGCCACGCGGTCGGGAGTCTTCACGAGACCATCCCGACCCGGGTCCTCGCCCAGCTCCTTGAGCAGGGAGGTGATCAGCTCGCCGATGCGCGCGTTCGAGACGTCGTCTTCGTCCATGGCCGACGATCCTAGCGAAACCGTCTCGTGTCCTCGCGACCCACGATCGGCGTCAGTACGTTCGCAGCAGACCCCGGAGGACGCCGCGGATCTCGACTTCGCTGGCGTGGACCTCGATCGGGTCCATGTGCTCGTTGGCCGGAACCAGCCTGACGAGGTCCCCGCGCTTGTAGAAGCGCTTGAGGGTGGCATCCGACCCCCCGACCAGAGCGACGACCGTCTCGCCGTTGCGCGCCTGCTGGCGACTTTCGACCACGACCAGGTCGCCGTCCCGGATCTGCTCGTCGATCATCGAATCGCCGCGAACGCGCAGCACGTAGGTCTCGCCCGGTCGCTGGACCATGTCCGGCGGCACCGCGATGCGCTCGGTCGCGCCGACGTCCTCGATGGCTTCGATCGGCGAGCCTGCGGCGACGGTGCCCAGCAGCGGCAGCGAGGCGAGCTCGGCGACGTCGGAGGCGACGTCCTCGACCGGCTCCACGGACCGCGAGCGGTTCCAGGCCTTCTGCAAGAAGCCCTTTTGAACCAGGTGGGAGACGTGCTTGTGAACGGTGGCCACCGAGGACAAGCCGAAGTGGGAGCCGATCTCCTCGAGACTCGGCGAGTAGCCGTTGCGTCTCACGAAGTCGCGAATGAACTCGTAGATCTCACGCTGCCGTCGGGTGAGCGCCAAAGCGGGTCCTCCTCGAGCAGGCAGCTTCGCGAAAAGAAGACGAAAGTCAAGCCGCCATACGATCGCCGATCACCAGCAGGATGGTGCGCCGGAGGTCGGCGAGCATGCGGTCGAGCTGCTCGACATCGTGATCGACGTTGTACCGGTGCATGGCGCCCTGCATGAGGATGATCGCCGTGTGGCCGACCAGATCGAGATCCGGGAGATCGCGGCCGACCGCATCGCGCACGCCCTGGGCGAAGCGCTCCTCGGAGTCACGCCACATCTTCCCGATGACCCGCGCGGTCTCCTCGCTCCCCGGCTCGAGCTGCAGGGTCATGGGGAGCAGCAGCTCGTTGGGTGCCTCGAGGACGCGGCCGCGCCAGACCGCGATCATGCGGTCGAGGCCGGCGGTGGGAGCGTCCGGGTCGTCGACCGGGGGCAGCTCACCCGGCGCCTTCCAACGCTCGTCCAGCCGCTCGAGCACCGCCGCCAACAGCCCCTGCTTGCTCTCGAAGTGCCAGTAGACAGCGGGCTTGCCGACGCCAGCGAGGTCGCACACGGCATTGACCGGGGTCGCCGCGTAGCCGCGCTCGGCGAAGAGCTCGGTGGCCGCCTCGAGGATCGCTTCGCGAATGTCCGGGCCGCCATCCTTCGGCGGGCGGCCTCTGCCACGGGGGCTGGTCGACATGGCGGTAATATACCGGCCAGCCGGTATATTACCGCCCTCGTTCTCTGGCCCTGCGCGGCCCCGGGCCTTCAGGCTGCAGCGCTGAGCTTTGCGTCCGGGGAAGCCCGGTAGAAGCGGCGCAGCTCGGCCAGGAGCCCGGGCGCGTGTCGCGTGCTCGGGAAGCGGCGTTCGAGACCCAGGCAGTAGGCCCGAGCACGGGCGTGGGCCAACTCGTAACGCCCGCGCAGCTCGCGCGACAGCTCCGGCGCGAAGTGGAAGTCCTCGAAGTGAGCCAGGGCGCGGCGCGGCACGCCGTCTCGCCTCAGCCGCGCGAACGCGAAGCGGTCCACCTCGGCCTGCAGCTCGAGGATCAGCGGCGAAACCGGAAGCTCTCGGGACGCGTGCCAGGCAAGACAGACGAGGTGGCTGGTCTCCTCGAGGACCGTCCCTTCCCGCTCGCGATCGTCGGGCGCCAGATGCAGACCGATCTCGAGGGTGTCCGCCTGCTCGATCACCACGAGGCCACTGATGCAACCTTCGGGCAGTAGCTCGCGCGCGTCGTCCGCCGAGAGGTCGAGCACGAAGTGCTCTGCCGTGAAGTCGAGTTCGAGCGCATACAACGACGCCAGCCAGCCCGCGAACTGGCCGACGCGCTCGCTGGCTTCGGCGACCCCCGGACTCACTGCATCCGGTCCGTGCCCGCAGTGGGGACGATCAAGCCGTGGCGCGCCAGGCGTGCCCGGTCGCGGGTGCTTCCCGTCTCCTGGTAACGGGCGTAGAGGCCCAGGAGATCCACGGACTGGCGTCCCCGGGCCCGCTCACCCACCTCGGCCAGTACCTCGACGAAGGCCGCGAAGCCGTTGGCGAGCTCGTGGAATAGCGGCGAACCCGTCCCGTGCGACACCCGCAGGTAGGCGCTCGACCCGATGTCCCGGTAGTAGGACACGCCGACGGTGCTGCGCTTGAGCCTCGCCCCGAAGAAACCAGCGTCGAAGAGCGCCCGGTCGCCCAGGGCGCGAAGGCGCGCGAGCCGGGCCGAGCCGTCCGCGAGCAGCGCTTCGACCAGGGACTCGGCGAGGGTCTCGGGCGGGGCATCCGGCCCCACGACCGGCGGCGCGGCGCGGACCCGGGCGTCGAGCAGATCGACCAGGTAGCTCGATGCCAGGGGGCTGGGCTGCCGGCCGAGCTCGGAGCTCGCCTCGCTGACCAGCTCTCCGAACAGCTCTCGGGTGGATGCGGGGGGGAGGGTTTCGGAACGGGTTCCCTTCATGGGTGCCTGCCTCCAATCCGTCTCGTTCGCGTGTCCTGAAGGCATAGATCGTCCGCCCGCCGCCCGCGACTGAGCCCAGCCCGCGGGGGCGGCGCGATTTTTTTCGGCACTCCGCCTTGACGCGTGGGGGGTGGGGCTTAGGCTGCGCCGCCAATTGGCAGTCGGACTCTCTGACTGCCAGACTCGTGCGAACGCAACCGCAAACCCCAACCCGCAGCCATGGGCCCGCCCCGCGCCGGGCCCCCGAGGAAGGAAACACCAGTGAAGATCCGACCGCTCCAAGACCGGATTCTCGTCAAGCGCATCGACGAGGAAGCGAAGACCGCCGGCGGGATCATCATCCCCGACACCGCCAAGGAAAAGCCCCAGGAGGGGAAGGTCATCGCCGTCGGCAACGGCAAGCTGCTCGACGACGGCAAGCTCCACCCCCTCGACGTCAAGAAGGGCGATCGCGTCCTCTTCAGCAAGTACGGCGGCACCGAGGTGAACGTCGACGGCGAAGAGCACCTCATCATTCGCGAGGACGACATCCTCGGCATCATCGAGAAGTAGGGAGATCCAACCCAATGGCCAAGGAAATTCTGTATGACACCGACGCCCGAGCCAAGCTGCTCGCAGGCGTCGACGGACTCGCAAACGCGGTCCGCGTGACGCTCGGCCCGAAGGGTCGCAACGTCATCATCGAGAAGAGCTTCGGCTCGCCCACGATCACCAAGGACGGCGTCACCGTCGCCAAGGAGATCGAGTTCGCCGACAAGTTCGAGAACATGGGCGCGCAGATGGTGAAGGAGGTCGCTTCCAAGACTTCCGACGTCGCAGGTGACGGCACCACCACCGCGACGGTGCTTGCCCAGTCGATCTTCCGCGAGGGCAGCAAGCTCGTCGTGGCCGGCATGAGCCCGATGGAGCTCAAGCGCGGCATCGAGAAGGCCGTCGCCGCCATCACCGAAGAGCTCACCAAGCTCGCCAAGCCCACCCGGCAGCAGAGCGAGATTGCTCAGGTCGGGACCATCTCGGCCAACGGCGACGAGACGATCGGCAAGATCCTCGCCGACGCCATGGCCAAGGTCGGCCGCGAGGGTGTGATCACGGTGGAAGAGGGACGATCCCTCGAAACCGAGCTCGACGTGGTCGAGGGCATGCAGTTCGACCGCGGCTACCTCTCGCCCTACTTCGTCACCGACCCCGAGGCCATGGAAGCCGTCCTCGAGGAGCCGCTGATCCTCCTGCACGAGAAGAAGATCTCGAACATGAAGGACCTGCTGCCCCTGCTCGAGCAGGTCGCTCGCCAGGGCAAGCCGCTGCTGATCGTGGCCGAGGACATCGAGGGTGAAGCCCTCGCGACCCTCGTGGTCAACAAGATCCGCGGCACGCTGAACGTCGCCGCCGTCAAGGCGCCGGGCTTCGGCGATCGCCGCAAGGCGATGCTGCAGGACATGGCCATCCTCACGGGCGGCAATGTCATCGCGGAGGAGCTCGGTCTCAAGCTCGAGAACGTGACCCTCAAGGACCTCGGCAAGGCCAAGCGCATCTCGATCGACAAGGACAACACGACGATCATCGACGGCGCCGGCTCGAAGAAGGACATCGAGGGCCGCTGCACGGAGATCCGGAACCAGATCGAGAACACCACCTCCGACTACGACAGCGAGAAGCTCCAGGAGCGACTCGCCAAGCTGGCCGGCGGCGTGGCGGTCGTGAAGGTCGGTGCGGCCACCGAGACCGAGATGAAGGAGAAGAAGGCCCGCGTCGAAGACGCCCTGCACGCCACGCGCGCAGCCGTCGAAGAGGGCATCGTGCCCGGCGGCGGCATCGCGCTGATCCGCTGCCTCAAGGCGCTGGACGGCCTCAAGGCGAACACCGAGCAGATGGCGGGGATCAACATCATCCGCCGCGCCTGCGAGGCTCCGCTGCGGCGGATCGCCGAGAATGCCGGCATCGAGGGCTCGATCGTGGTCGACAAGGTGAAGGGGCTGAAGGGATCCGTCGGATTCAATGCAGCCACCGAAGTGTACGAGGACCTGATCGCGGCGGGCGTCGTCGACCCCGCCAAGGTCGTCCGGACGGCTCTTCAGAACGCGGCCAGCGTCTCGGCCCTGCTCCTGACCACCGAGGCGATGGTGGCCGACAAGCCCGAGGACAAGGACCACGGCCACGGCGGTGGTGGTGGGATGCCCGGAGGCATGCCCGGCATGATGTAGGCGCCTCCGTCTCCGGGGCCCTGGCCCCGGGTACGAAGACACCTGCGTGAGATCGACGGGCCCTGGAGCTTTGCTCCAGGGCCCGTTCTGTTTGCGCATGCCCCGATTCCACCGGCGACACACGAGCTGCCGGTCCCCGGACCGGGGGAACACCCTACTCGCGGACCGGTCTTCCCTCGGCTCGCGATCCCCGCAGGAATCGAGGTAAAGCGGCGGGGCGAAAGTGCCGAAAACCATTGTGTCTCGGGCAGATGCAGCCCGGGCCTGCGGGAGCCCGCCAGAAACCGAACATGTCCGCGCGTGAAGCGACACAGGAAACGGTGACGCGTCGCCTGACCGCCATGGGGATCGAGGTCGAACCTCTACCCGGCGGCCGTTGCGTCATCGCTCGCATGCGCCTCCAGCGCACCCGCTTCGACACGACCAGCCAACCGATCCGCATCGAAGAAGTCACCTTCGCCAGCGTCGGCAACGACCGCGCGAAATGCGTGCGCCCCCGCGCCCTCTTCCAGCTTCCCATCCTCCGGATCCACGACTGCCGGGACGCCACGGCCATCGAAGCACGCATTCATCTGGCCTGGCAGCGTCACGTGGCTCAGATCGACGACGTCGAACGCTGGCTGCGCGCCATCGGTGCGCGTTGTCGCACCGAAGAGGACCGCTCGATCGTGGCGTTTCCCATCGCCGGTGAGGCGGACGACGTGCGTGCGCGCATGATCGACGGCTACCGGGTCATCCTGCCCTCTCGCGGCCCGCTGTCGGGCATCGCGATCCGGCGCGCCGACGATCGCGTGCTCAACATCGACCGCCGAATCGACAGCGGTGTCGACCTCGAGATCCAGGTCTCGAACCGCCTCGAAGAGCTCGCGCGGCTGGATTCGCGACTGGCCCAACAGAACCGACTCGAAGCGCTGCACGACGAACCCCTGGCCGAGCCCCAGCCCGCGGGCGAGCGGCGTCCGACGGTGCTCGTCGTCGGTCCCAATGCGACGCGTGAGCGCGCCTGCATCGAATCCCTGCGTCTGCGCGGCTACGTGGTCGAGACGGCCTCCGGCGAGCGCGAAGCCATCCACACCTTCGATCGTTGCTCGCCCGAGCTGGTGCTGGCGGACGTCAGCCTGGGACGCTCGGAAGGCATCGACCTGATCCAATCCCTGCGCCAGGTACCCGGCATCGAAGAGGTGCCGGTGATCCTGGTCGATTCACACAAGCGCGACGACCGTCGGGAAGCCGCGCGCCGGATGGGCGCCGCCGGCTACCTCGTCTATCCGATCGACATCGCGCGCATCGCCGAGCGCCTCTCCAAGATCGTCACCAGCCCGCGGCGGCGACGCTTCACCCGTTACCCCTGGCGCCTTCCGGTTCGGATCCAGGGTCGCGCCGACCCACTGCTCACGGATTCGATCGGCCGCGGCGGAATGTTCCTCTCGACGGAGGACGAGCTGCCCGAGCATTCCCTGCGCGATTGTCAGCTCGCGTTGCCCGAGATCGGCGCGAACGTCCGGGTCGAGGCCGAGATCCTCTACCGCGCGAACATCGGGCGTCAGGCCCGGCCCGGCGTCGGGCTGCGCTTCAACGCGTTCCCAGACGCCAACGAGCCCGTCCTGATCGAGTACCTGCGCAACCTCCACCCGGAGACGCCGGTCCCCTCGATCTGAAGCTCGGCGCGCGCAGGGACATCGAAGGCCAGGCCGACGAGCAACGGGGCCCTGAGCTCTACTCCCGCGCCAGCCTCGGCCGGGCTCGCTACCGTCTGCCGCTGGCGCGAAGGAGGCCCCAGCATGCTCGATACCCTCATCCAGTCCGCAAGAATCGTCGACGGCACCGGCGCACCGCCCGAGACCGGAGACATCGGTGTTCGCGACGGTCGCATCGTCGCGATCGGTCGGGTCGACGAGCCGGCGCGCGAGGTCGTCGACGCCGACGGCGCCATCGCCACCCCGGGCTGGGTCGACGTCCACACCCACTACGACGGCCAGGTCACCTGGGACGATCAGATGGATCCGTCGGCCTCCCACGGCGTGACGACCGTCGTGATGGGCAACTGCGGCGTCGGTTTCGCACCCGTTCCCAAGGGCGGCGAGAAGGATCTCATCGAGCTGATGGAAGGCGTCGAGGACATCCCCGGCACGGCCCTCTTCGAGGGGATGCCCTGGGGCGCCTGGGAGACCTTCCCCGAGTACCTCGACTTCCTCGCGACGCGCGAGTACACCCTCGACATCGGTGCGCAACTCGCTCACGGTGCGCTGCGCAGCTACGTGATGGGCCAACGCGGCCGCGACAATGAGGCGCCCACCGCGGACGACCTCGATCGCATGTCGCAGCTCGTCGAAGAAGCGCTGCGCGCCGGTGCCCTCGGCTTCAGTACGTCGCGCACGATCGGCCACCGGTCGATCGGCGGCGATCCCGTGCCGGGCACATTCGCCGAGGTCGACGAGCTGCTGGCCTTCGCCCGCGCCATGAAGCGCGCCGGGTCCGGTGTCTTCGAGCTGATCCCGGCCAGCACCATCGGCAGTCTCGAGCAGCTCGGGGGAGAGAAGTACTCGCTGGAAGAGGAATTCGAGCTCATCAAGGCCATCGGTCGCGAATGCGGTCGTCCCGTGACCTTCACGACCGTGCAGATCCCGGAATTCCCGAACACCTGGGAGCACTACCTCGCGGGCAGCGCCGAGCAGAACGCCCAGGGCCTCGATCTGCGACCCCAGATCGCGGCGCGGCCCATCGGCTTCGTCACGGGGCTGCAGACCTACCACATGTTCCAGCGCCGGGTGACGTATCTGAAGCTCGCCGACCTGCCCCTCGCCGAACGCGTGCGCGAGATGCGCAAGCCCGAGACGCGCGCGGCGATCCTGGCCGACCCGGACGTCCCCGTCGACGACGCCGGCGCCATGGCGAACATCCACGGGTTGCTGCGGGACACGGCGCCGTTCATGTTCAAGATCACGACGCCCATCGACTACGAGCCCGATCCCAGCCAGATGCTGGGGGCTCGCGCGGCAGCCGAGAAGCTGGACATCCAGGAGCTGATGTACGACTTCCTGCTCGAAGACGAGGGGCGGTCGTTCGCGATCCTGCTCGGCTCGAACTACCTGGCGTTCAACCACGACGCGATCCGCACCATGCTCCTGGACCCGAACACCATCCAGGGTCTCTCGGACGCGGGCGCTCACGTCAACCTGATCTTCGACGCGGTGGCGCCGACCTATTCGCTGGTGCACTGGGCGCGGGACCGGCAACGCGGCGAGCGCCTGCCCCTCGAGTTCATCGTCCAGAAGATGACCCGCAACAACGCCGAGCTGTACGGCCTGCCGGACCGCGGCAGCCTGGAGGTCGGCAAGCGGGCGGACATCAACGTCATCGACTTCGACAACTTGAAGCTCGGCGGGCTCGAGGTGCACAACGACCTCCCGGCCGGCGGCAGCCGCATCCTGCAGGGTGCGAGCGGTTACCTCGCGACCTTCGTGAACGGGGTGCGCACCCGAAACCGGGACGTGGACACGAGCGCGCGACCTGGACGGCTGGTGCGAGCCAGCCAGTGAAGATCTCGACGCAGCTGGGTTACGCGGGCGGCTTCGAAGAGACCGTCGCCGAAGTCCAGGAGCTCGAGCGGGCGGGCATCGACACGGTGTGGGTCGCCGAAGCCTACGGCTTCGACGGGGTGTCCCTGATGGGCTACCTGGCCGCCGTCACCGACCGCGTGGAGATCGCGTCGGGCATCCTGCCACTCTTCACCCGCACCCCCACCCTGCTCGCCATGACCGCGGCGGGGGTCGACGCCCTTTCCGGCGGACGTTGCATGCTGGGGCTGGGAGCCAGCGGCCCGCAGGTGATCGAAGGCTTCCACGGCGTCCCCTACGACGCTCCCGTTGCGCGCCTGCGCGAGATCATCGAGATCTGTCGCCAGGTCTGGAAGCGCGAGCGAGTCGTCCACCAGGGCGCGAAGTACGCGATCCCGCTGCCGGCGGACCAGGGCCTCGGGCTCGGCAAGCCCCTCAAGCTGATCACGCATCCCGTGCGCGACGACATCCCGATCGCCGTGGCCTCGCTCACACCCAAGAGCGTCGCGATGACCGCCGAGCTGGCCGACGGCTGGCTGCCGGTCTTCTACCACCCCACCAAGGCGAAGCTGCGCTGGGGCGCCGCCCTCGAGAAGGGCTTCGCGAAGCGCGCACCGGAACGTCCGCCCCTGCAGATCTTCGCGGGCGGGGGCGTCGGCATCGGAGAAGGACTCGAGCCTCTGCGCGACCGCGCCAGGCCGATGGCCGCGCTCTACATCGGGGGCATGGGCGCCCGGGGCAAGAACTTCTACAACGACGTCTTCGCGAGCTACGGCTACGGGCGCGAGGCCAAGCAGATCCAGGATCTGTATCTGGACGGCAAGAAGGCCGAGGCCGCCGCCGCGATCCCCGAGGCATTCCTCGACGAGACGTCGCTGATCGGACCGGAAGGATTCGTGCGCGATCGCCTGCAGGAATATCGCGAGTCCGGGGTGAACGCGCTGAACGTCGGGCTCGTCGGTGACACCCGCAAGGAACGCATCGCCACTCTTGACCGACTGAAGAACCTGATCGCTACGCTCTAGCGACCGACTGAAGAACCCGATCGCTACGCTCTAGCGACCGACTGAAGAACCTGATCGCTACGCTCTAGCGACCGACTGAAGAACCTGATCGCTACGCGCTGGCGACCGGGCGTCAGCGGACCGGCCCGGCGCTCTCGAAGAACGACGCGATCGCGCCGCACAGACGCGGACCGTCGTGATCGACGGTCACCACGTGGCCCGAGTGTTCTCCGACAAAGAGCCGGCGGTCGTCGCTCGACACGCCGGCGGCGATGCGATGTGCGTCGCGCAGGCTCGCGGTGCTGTCGTGCGCCCCCTGAGCGACCAGGATGGGAGCGGTGATCCGCATCAGCCGGCCTTCCACCTGGCGCTGCAACTTCGTCAGCTCGTAGACGCTGCGCAGGGGAATGCGGTCATAGCCCGGGTGCCGATCCCGCGCGACGGGGTCCTGGATGTCCGAGCCCTCGCGCTTGGGGGAGTAGCGGTGGAAGTGCATCACCAGCGGCAACAGCCGCAGCATGACGCCTCCCTGAAGCCGCAGGGGCGCGCCGATCACCGTCAGTGCATCCACGAGTCCTTCGCTGGCGAGCGAAAGGCCCACGACGCCGCCCATGGAGACCCCGGCCAGACAGACGCGTTCGTGCTCGCTGCGCAGCTTCCGGATCTCGTCCCGCGCGGCGGCGAGCCACTCCCGGTGGGACACGCGCCGCAAGTCCTCGGGTGTCGTGCAGTGACCCGGTAGCGCCGGCCCGCGCGCCCGGATTCCGCGCGCGGCCAGCGCTTCGGCCACCGGCCGGACCTCGTAGGGCGTGCCCGTCAGACCGTGCAGGCAGAGTGCAGCCGTACGGCCGTCCCCACCGACGGGCGCGAGCTCGAAGGGGTTCGCATCGACCTCGGCGCTCGTCACGGCGCTCGCCTCAACGCGCTCCTCCTCAACGCGCTGCGTCCTCGGCCGCCCGGATCACGTCCCGCAGCGGCACACCCTTCGCGCGGGCTGCGCGCTTGCAGTCGTCGTACTCGGCCGAGATCGTCCTCTCGCCGCCCGGCAGCTCGGCGATCTTCACGGTGATGCGGCCGTAGGGTGTCGACACCTTCTGGGTCCGGCGCGGCAACACCAGGCGGTCCCATTCCTGGGTGCGCACGCCGATGGCACTGGATTCGTGGAAGAGAATGCCCGCCAGCTCCTGGCGCTGTGCCGGGCGCGCCAGCACCCGCAGCAGGAAGCCCGGCCGGTTCTTCTTCATCTGCACGTTCTGGATCGAGACGTCGAGAGCGCCCGCCTCGAAGAGCCGCTCCATCACGTGATCGAAGTGCTCCGGAACGAGATCGTCGAGATTGGTCTCGAGCGAGACGATGCGGTCCCAGTCCGGACCGCCTTCGCTTCCGAGGGTCGCGCGCAGGACGTTGGGCATGGGGCCGATCCGGTCGCCACCGGCCCCGTATCCGATGGCCACAGGCGTCATCGCAGGCAGCTGGCGATACTCGTCGACCCAGGTGCGCAAGAGCGCCGCGCCGGTCGGCGTCACGGTTTCCCAGGCGACGTTCGCCGGCACCGTCGGGATACCGCGCAGCAGGTCGAGCGTCGCGGGCGCAGGCAGCGGCAGTCGGCCGTGGGCGGTCTCCACGGTGCCGTGCCCCAGTGCGACCGGCGTGCAGGTCACCCGCGTGACGCCCAGAGCCGTCAGCCCAACGGCAGCCCCCGTGATATCGACGATGGCGTCGACGGCGCCCACTTCGTGGAACTGCACGTCGTCGAGGGCCACGCCGTGGATACCCGCCTCCGATCTCCCCAGCACCTCGAAGGTGGCCAGGGCCCGGTCGCGCACCACCGGCGAGAGCTTCGCCTTCGCCAGCAGCTTCACGATCGACGCGTAGCTGCGGCCATGGTGGTGATGGGCTTGAGCGTGGGAGTGGGAGTCTGCCGCGTGCGTGTGGTCGTCATGCGCGTGATGACCGTGTCCCCCGGCGCCATGGGCGTGCCCGGCGACCACGTGGGTCTTCTTGTTGGACGTCTTCTTCTTCCGCGCCTTCTTCTTCGATCCACGCGCGACGGGCCGGGGCACCAGCACGTCCAGGTGTCGGGCCGCCAGCGCGCCGCGCTGCACCTTCTTCACGCGCAGCTTGAACTCGAGCCCCAAACCGGCGAGGCCCGCTTCGAGCTCGCGGCGCGGCAGGCCCAGGTCGAGCAGCGCCGCGAGGAGCATGTCACCGGCGATCCCCGAGAAGGGCTCGAGATGCAGGAGATGCGCGTGCGGTGCAGGACGTCGGGGTGCCACGTTCTCGACCCTACAGCCGGTTGATCAGGCTGGCGACGTTCGCCGCCCCGAAGCCGTTGTCGATGTTGACGACCGTGACGTTCGACGCACAGCTCGTCAGCATGCCGAGCAGCGCTGCGAGGCCGCCGAGAGAGGCCCCGTAGCCAACGCTCGTCGGAACTGCGATGACGGGCTTGTCGACGAGTCCCCCCACCACCGAGGGCAACGCGCCTTCCATACCCGCCACGACGATCAGCACCCGGGCCGCGCGCAGCAGCTCCACCGACGCCAGCAGGCGATGGACTCCGGCGACACCGACGTCCTGGAGCAGCTCGACCTTGTTCCCCAGGCGCCGCGCGACTGCGGCCGCCTCGGCAGCGACGGGAAGATCGGCGGTGCCCGCGGTCACCACGGCGATGGTGCCCTTGCCGGTGATCGAAACCTCGGCCGGGCCGTACCAGAGCACTCGGGCCACCGCGTCGTAGTCGCCCGCCGGGAGCTCGGCCAGCACCTGATCGGCGATGTCGGGCTCGACGCGCGTCACCAGTGCGGGCTCCCCGGTGGTGGCGAGAGCGGCGACGATCTCGACGATCTGCGCGACGGTCTTGCCGGGCCCGAAGATCACCTCGGCCTGGCCCTGGCGCAGACCGCGGTGGGTATCGAGACGCGCGTGGGGCGTATCCAGGAAGGGATAGTGGGCGAGCTTCTCGAAGGCGTCGTTCGCGTCCACGTCGCCGCGCTCGACGCTGCGCAGCAGCTCGAGGATCCGGTCTCGATTCACGCGGAGGCTCCGGGGGGACGAGTCATCGCGGGGCAGGATCGCCCAGCCCCGGTCGCGAGGCCAGAGGCGTTCGCGAAGCGTGGGGACCTGCGCCAACGTCCCGGTCCAGGAGGAACGAAGACCATGGCGATCGGTCAGGTGACGGCGATCCACCGCTACCCCGTGAAGAGTCTCATCGGGGAAACCCTCGCGTCGACGAAGCTGACCGAGCGCGGGCTCCCCGGCGACCGGGCCTGGGCGGTTCGCGACGAGGTGCGCGGCGGGATCCGAGGCGGCAAGAAGCTGCCGGGGCTCATGGAGCTGTCGGCCCACTACGAGAAGCCGCCGCAAGACCAGGGCTCGAGCGCCGCCGTGATCACACTGCCCGACGGATCTGCGCTCTCCACCACCGACGCGGACGCTGGGGCGCGTATCGGCAAGGCGATCGGCCACGAGGTCAGCCTGTGGCCGCTGCTGCCCGCCGACGCGCTCGACCACTACCGCAGAGGCGCTCCCACCCACGAGGACTTCGAGCAAGAGATGCGCGCTCTGTTCGGGCGCGCGAAGGACGAACCGCTCCCGGACCTCACGATCTTTCCGCCCGAGGTACTGGAGTTCGAGTCCCCGCCCGGCACCTACTTCGACGCGTTCCCGCTGCTGATCCTGAGCCGGCAGTCACTCGCCCACATGCAGGGCCTGGCCCCGGATTCGCGCTTCGACGTCCGACGCTTCCGGCCAAACCTGGTGGTAGACGTGCCGGACGCCGGCCCCTTCCCCGAACTCGCCTGGCGGAAGAAGCGGATCCGCATCGGCAGCGCCGTCATCGAGCTGACGGTCGAGTGCCCCCGTTGCGTGATGACCACCCACGGCTTCAGCGATCTGCCGAAGGACCCCACGGTGATGCGGTCGCTCGTCAAGCACGCCAAGGGCAATCTGGGCGTGTACGGGCGCGTCGAGACGGCCGGCGAGGTCCGGACCGACGACGCCATCGAGCTGCTGGACTGAATCCCAGCCACTCGGCGCGCGCCCTACTGGCGACCGCCGGGAATCATCACCAGCAAGCCGCCCAGCTCGCCCTCGCGATCGGCGAACTCGCTTTCCACGCGCACGGACGAGTCGACGCCGAGCTGTTCACAGAGAGCCGACAGCTGCTCGGCGGCGTCGCCGAGGGCGAGCACGGGGATGGACGGCAGCAGACGCTCGTCGAGCGTGTCCGCGATGGCGGACGCCACTCGCGAGACGAGGATGTTGCCAAGCTCCATGATCACGGCCTCGACGCTCTCGCGGGACAGCTCGCCCGTCGGATCCCCCAGCATCGTTCGCACCACCTCGTCGCGGACCGGTTCCCGGAACAGGATGGCGACGACCGCATCGAGACATCCCTCGAGCTCGAAGAAGACTCCCGAGCTCCAGTCGTCCGCCACGGAGAACGGCCACTTGGGGTCGTTCAGGAGCTCGGGCGCGCGCATCTGGATCTCGCGTCCCACGAGCTGCGCGAACGCGCTCGCGGCATGGCCGGCGCCAACGCTGGCCAGCTCCCGGGTGCGATCGGCTTGTCGGTCGTGTGTCGTCATGAAGTCCACCCCGAAAGAAGCTCAGGCGAGATGATTGAGGTCCAGGAGGAAGACGGGACTTCCATCTCCCAGCACCGTGAAACCCGCTAGCAGCTTGACCCCGGCCAACAGCTCGGGGACGGGCTTGACGTAGATCTCTTGCTGGCCGGCGAAGCGCTCGACCCGGACGGCGACGGGCTCTCCGCGGATGTCGACCACCACGAGCGGAACCCGGTCGCCCGGCGGGGGCGCCGGCACCGCCAGCGCCTCGGCCAGGTCGATCACCAGGATCGGCTCGTCGTCGATCAACGCGAAGCTCTCCGGACCGCTGCGTTCGACATCCGCGGCGGGCACCTCCAGGATGCGCTCGACCTTCGTGATCGGCAGCGCCACACGCTCGCCAGACACCTCGCACAGCAGCACACGTTGCACGGCCGCGGTGATGGGGACCACGACACTGGTGGTCGTCCCCTTGCCGCGTTCGCTACGCAGCTCGACGACGCCGCCCAACGACTCGATGGTGGCCTTGACGGCGTCCATGCCGACCCCGCGTCCCGAGACCGCGGACACCCGCTTGGCGGTCGAGACGCCGGGCCGGAAGATCAGCGCGGCGACCTCCGCCGGTGGCAGGTCTTCCGCCAGCCCCGGATGCAGCAGGCCGGCCTCGATGGCCCGGTCGCGAACGGCCTCGAGATCGATGCCTGCGCCGTCGTCGCTGACGTCGATGACGATGGAGTCCTTCTCGCGACGCGCGGCGATGATCAGGTGCCCGGCTTCGTCCTTGCCGGCGGCGCGTCTCTGTTCAGGAGACTCGATGCCGTGGTCGACGGCGTTGCGCACTACGTGCAGCAGTGGCTCGTTCAGTCGGTCGAGGATCGACCGGTCCAGGTCCAGCTCGGCACCGAGCAGCTCGACTTCGACGCGCTTGCCCAGCTGCTCGGCCAGCTGCCTGGCGGTGCGCGGAAGGGTTTCCATCACACGCAGCAGCGGCGTGGTGCGCAGGTCGAGCACCCGGCGCTGGAGCTCGGTCACGCGTCGCTCGACGGCGTCGAAGCCCGCGGACAGATCGGCTCCCATCTGCTCCTCGCCCGCCAGCGTCCGCAGTTGGCTCGAGCTGAGGATCACCTCGCCAACGGCACCCAGGAAGCGATCGAGGGTCTCGGTGCGCACCCGCACCGACGCCTGCAAGCCGGGGGGAGCCGGTGTGCCACTGGCGGCCGGGCTCGGCCCGGGGCTGGGCGCCGTGCTCTCGGACTGGCCGGGTACCGGGGGCTCGGCCGCCGGCACCTCGGGGGCGACGGCCGCCGGCACCTCGTCGGCGGCGGCTAGCAAGCCGACTTCGGGTCGGCCGGCTAGCTCAGGGCTTTTTTTTTGAGCGACTCGGATTCGGCGCGCATGGACTCGACGAGTTCGACCTGGGGAGGCGGCGCCTCGCCGGTCTCGCGCACGACGGCGACCATGGCTTCCAGGCCTTCGAGGCCCCGGAACAACGACGCCAGTTCGGCGCCGTCATCGATGCAGCCACGCGCCCGCACACCTTCCATGCGGTCCTCGAGCGCGTGCGCCAGGTCGGCGATCGACCCGTACTCGAGGGAGGCCGCCATCGACTTGATGGAATGGGCCATACGGAAGATCACGTCGATCCCCTCGCTGGCTCCGCGGTCCTTCTCGAGCGCGAGCAACGCAGTACTGATCTCGGAGAGGTGCTCGGCGGCCTCCTCCAGGAACAGCCTGCGGTATTTGGCCATGTCGAGGCCCAAGATCAGTCCTCGGACTTCTTCTCGAGGACCTTCGCGAGCGTCGAGAGCACGTTGTCGGGCTTGAAGGGCTTCACGATGAAGTCCTTGGCCCCGGCCTGGAGCGCCTCCATCACGAGGGTCTCCTGTCCCAGCGCACTGCACATCACCACCTGTGCGTCCGGCGTCTTCTCCAGGATGCCCTTCACGGCATCGATCCCGGAGCGCTTCGGCATCACGATGTCCATCGTGACCAGGTCCGGGTGCAGCTGCTCGTACTGCTCCACGGCCTCCATGCCGTCGGTGGCCTCACCCACGACCTCATATCCTTCCGGCTCGATGATCTCCCGGATCATCTGGCGCATGAAGGAGGCGTCGTCTGCGATCAGAACTCGTGCCTTCATGGTCTCCCCCGTTCCTTCCCTACTTGCGTCTCGGTTCGCGAAACGCACCCGTCACCCGCCCTAGGCGACGCGCGCGATCACCTCACTCGCCCGCGTCACCAAACGACGCGGATCCAGAACACTCACCACGCGGCCGTCGACGGACCGCCGCTCTACGACCAGCCGCCCGCCCCCACGTCTGCGACGGGCGCCGTCGACCAACCCGATCACGCGGTCGATGGGGATGCCGAGTTGGGCCGCCTCATCGTCGCGCCCCGACACCACGAGGACGTGCTGGCCCACCAGGGAACGCATGCCCGCCTCGGGACGCGGACGCGTCTCGGCTGCGGGCTGACCTGTGCGCTCCAGGTCCTCGTCCATTCCCGGTTCCCGGTCCGGATCCGCTTCGGCGCCCGCTTCCGGCTCGAGGGGAAGGTCTTCCTCCCGCACCTGGAGCAGCAGCGGCGCCGACACGACGGGCAATGCGTCTCCGTGCCAGTTCATGATCCCTACCAGGTTGCGACTGATGGTCGGCACACAGCAGATGCGCTGGGCCTCGGCCACCTCGTGCACCTCGGCGATGGGCAGCGCGTACACCGCGGACTCGACTTCGAAGGTCAAGAGACGCTCCGCGTCCGCCGCGGGAATGCGTAGGCCGCTCATGACGAGGCGCCTCCGGTCTTGCGCGCGTCGTCGGGATCCGGCTCGTCCCCGACTTCCGTGCGGAAGCTGCCCAGCGAACCTCGCATCTCGTCCGCCAGCTGGGTCAGCGCTTCGGAGCTGTCGAGCGTGGCGGTGACGGCTTCGAGCTGGGAGCGCGCCGTGCAGGAGACCTCCTCGATGGCCGCGGCGTTGCCCTTGGCGACCTTCGAGATCTCGTCCATGGAAGTCACCATGCGTTCGGTGCTCACGGCTTGACTGTCGGCGCCGTGGAAGATCTCTTCGGACCGCGTCGCCGCCTCGCGCACGGCCATGCTGATCTGCTCCAGCGAAGAGGCGATCGTATTGACGTCCTCACGACCCTCGCCGATCACCTGGCTCGACTGGCGCATCTCGTCGGCCACCTCTCCGGTGTCGGACTGGATCTCGTGGATCAACTTCGAGATCTCGTCTGCGCTGCGCCCCACGTTCTCGGACAGCTTGCGGATCTCGTCGGCCACCACCGAGAAGCCACGACCCGCCTCGCCTGCGCGGGCCGCCTCGATGGATGCGTTGAGGGAGAGAAGGTTCGTCCGGTGCGCGACGCTCGTGATGATCTCGGTGATCTGGTGGACGTGGCTGGTCTTGGACTCGAGATCGAAGACCTTGCCGCCGGCCTGCTCGACCCGTTCGAAGACCGTGCGCATCTTCTCGATGGCCAGCCGCGCGACTTCGACGCCGGTACCCGCCTTCTGGTTGGCTTCCGCGGCGAAGCCGAAGGCCTCGCGCGCGCGACCGGCGTTCAGCTCGATCTCGCTGGCGATCTCCTGGATGAGGTGCGCCGCATTGCCGAGCATCTCCTGCTCGTTCTCGACGCTGCCCGCGATCTCTTCCACCGTCGACGAGATGCCTTCGTTGCCGGTCCGCACGTTGTGGATGGATCGGGTGAGATCCCGCGCGGCCGTCGTCACGCTGGCGCCGGTCCGCTGCACGCTACCCACCATCTTGCGCAGGTCCGCCAGCATGTCGCGCAGGCTGTCGGACAGATCGTCGGTCTCGTCGGGAAGTCGCGGCTTTCGAAGATCCGGCAGGTCGGCCCGCAGGTTGCCGCCGCGAATCTGGCGCGTCAGTTCGAGCAGGCGCTCGAACTTCTGACCGAGAACGCGCGAGCCGAGGAAGCCGAACACGCCGCCGACACCCATCGCAACGAACAAGGCGCCCCACGCGGGGAAGTCGACGCCCCGGTGACGCAAGAATTCCGGTAGCGCGATCGAGGCTCCGGCCACGATCAGCGATCCGAACACGAACTTGTGGGTCAGCGCGATTCGCACCTCTGGCCTATCGGTCCGCGCGCCCGTGGCCTTGATGGGGCATCCCCGCGGAATCGCAGGAACTTCCGGAACCTGAGACCGGCCAGGAGCCGCCTAGAAGTGGGTCCAGCCCAGGTGCTCGGGGACGCCCTGGATGCCCCCGGATCCGACGACGCGTCCCACTTCCGAGACGGGTACCCCGAGGCGTTTCCCGAGCGCCTGGACGCCGTGTCGGCGCGCGGCCTGGGGACGCAGGGTGAATGCGATTTCGTAGTCCTCGCCTCCAGCGAGCGCCAGACGCAAAGGGTCGAGGCCGCGCTTCCTGCAGGCCGCCGCGAAGCCAGCCGGGGTCGGGACGCTGTCCGCTTCGAGCTGCAAGCCGAGATCACTGCCCTCGAGCAGGTGCGACAGATCGGCCACGAGACCATCCGACACGTCGATGCAGCCGCCCACGCCGGACAGCCTGGCAAGCGCCTGCCCGGCCCGGAGTCGCGGCGTGGGGAGCAGCCGGATCGGCCGTCCCTCGGTCTCTGCACGCGAGACCGCCAGCGCCTGCCCACCCAGGGTGCCCGTCACGAAGACGCGATCGCCGGCGCGCACGCGATGTCGCCGCAGGTCGCGCCCACGGGCCACCGACCCGAACACCGTGATCGTCACGCTCGTTTGTCTCGAGGAAGCGAGATTCCCGCCCACCAGCGGACAAGCATGAGCACCCGCCTCTTCGAGCAGCCCCTGCACGAGCCCGCGTGCGAGACGAAGCTCGAGAGAACCGGGCGCACACAGCGCCGCCACGCAACCGAGCGGCCGCGCCCCCATGGCCGCCAGATCCGACAGGTTCGCGACCATCGCCCGACGACCCACGAGCCGCGCCGACTGCGTCGAGAAACGGAAGTGCACGTCCTCGACCAGCGAGTCCGTACTCACCACGAGATCACACCCATCCGGAGGCCGAAGCACCGCCGCGTCGTCGCCGGGCCCCAGGATCACCCGCGAAGACGAAGCCGTCCCCAACCAGCCCCGAATGAGCTCGATGAACCCAAACTCCCCAACATCCGAAAGAGTCCGCACAACCCACAACCTACCAGCAACGACCCCACACGCCCCGCCAACGCTCGCCCACGCGCGCCGCCAACGCTCGCCCACGCGCGCCGCCAACCCAGTCACGAGGGGTGGGGTGTGGGTAGGGCCTGTGACGACGTATGGCATGACGAAGACCCGGCAAAGGGAAAACAGCGCCGCCCAGGGAGGAGCAGGCCCTGACCACACTCCGCCCCCTGGCAAGAAATCCCGTCCCACGATCCCGCGCCGCCAACTCAGTCGCGAGGGGTGGGGTGTGGGTGGGGCCTGTGACGACGTATGGCATGACGAAGACCCGGCAAAGGGAAAGCAGCGCCGCCCAGGGAGGAGCAGGCCCCACCCCCCCCCCCCCCCCAGGCAGGACAGCCTGTCACACGAACCCGCGCCGGTGCGCGGTGGGGCCGGCGCTCCAGGGCGCGCCGGCCGGTGCTGACACGGA
>JAJDAN010000082.1 GCA_029261855.1 Deltaproteobacteria bacterium | reverse complement strand
TGCTGATGACGAGCCCGGACCACCCGACCGGGACCGACCGCCTGGCGGAGGCCGCCGCGGACCTCGACCACGACCTCATCGTCAACGTCCAGGGCGACGAGCCGCTGATCGAGCCCTTCGTGATCGACGCCGCCGTCGAGGCGCTGCTCGCCGACGAGAGCGCTTCCATGTCGACGGTCGTGCACGCCCTCGAAGGCGACGCACGGGACGACCCGAACCGCGTGAAGGTCGTGATCGACCAGCAGGGCTTCGCCCTCTACTTCTCACGCAGCCCCATCCCGTATCACCGCGCCGACACGAAGGCGCCCACCTGGCAGCACGTCGGCCTCTACGTCTACCGACGACAGTTCCTGCTCGACTTCGTGAAGCTGCCCCGCACGCCCGCCGAGCAGGCCGAAGAACTCGAGCAGCTGCGCGCCCTCGAGGCCGGCCACCGCATCCGCGTGGCGGTCGTCGAGGGCTGGAAGAGCGCGCCCGTCGACGTCCCGGGTGACGTGGCCGCCGTCGAGGCGCTGCTCCGGAAGGGGCTGACCGAGACCGGAGGGCAGAACCCGAGATGAAGCTCGACGCCGAGACCGTGCGCCTGTGGGGCGAGCAGTACTCGAACTGGGGACGTTGGGGCCCCGACGACGAACGCGGCACCCTCAACTTCATCACACCGGAACGCGTGCTCGCGGCGTGCGCCCTGCCCCGCGCCGGCAAGGTCATCTCCTGCGGGCTCAACTTCGACGACAAGGGCCCGCAGTCCGGTCTGGGGGGACGGCACAACCCGATCCACACCATGATCGCCGACGGCGGCGACGCCCTGGCCGGCGCCCAGGACTTCCTGCCCGGCGGCTTCCGCTATGCAGACGACTCGGTGACGATGCCACTGCAGTGCGGCACCCAGTGGGATGCCCTCGCCCACGTCTTCTACGACGGCCTGATGTACGGCGGCCGCGACATCAAGCTCGTGACCAGTCGCGGCGCTCGCAAGAACAGCATCGACAAGATCAAGGACGGCGTGGTCGGACGCGGCGTCCTGCTCGACATCCCGCGCCACCGCGGCCTCGACTGGCTCGAAGGCGGCACGGCCATCCTGCCCGAGGAGCTCGACGCCTGCGCCGAAGCCGTCGGCGTCACCGTCGAATCCGGCGACATCGTGCTCGTCCGAACCGGCATGATGACGCGCTGTCTGCAGCAGAAGTCCTGGGAGGGTTACTGCGGAGGCGCGGCCCCGGGACTGTCCATCCACTGCGCACGCTGGCTCTACGAACGAGAGGTCGCCGCCGCCTGCACCGACACCTGGGGCATCGAGGTCATCCCGAACGAGACCCCCGACTGCTTCCAACCGCTGCACATGATCTCCCTGCGAAACACGGGAGTCCTGTTCGGAGAGATCTTCCACATGGACGACCTCGCCGACGACTGCGCCCAGGACGGCAACTACGCCTTCCTCTTCACGGCCCCGCCCCTCCCGATCACGGGTGCGGTCGGCTCACCCATCAACCCCCTCGCCATCAAGTAGCCGCCGCGACGCATGCTGGGTTGCACGGGGTCCGGGTCGAGGGGGAGCCGCCGCGACGCACGCTTCATTGCCAGGGGTCCGGGTCGAGGGGGAGCGCCGCTCCTCCCACCCTTCGCAGTAGTTCCTTCGCGGGCCGATTGCATACCGCCAGTCGTCGCTTGCCCTCCCCCTCGACCCGGACCCAAGCAGCTACTCGATTCGAGAGAGCCGGGTCCCGCGAGGGTGCCGCTGCGGATTCGCGGACCTCGGACTGGCCGGGGTGCCCTCGATGGGGGCCCCGGACGGAGAGGCCTCGACTGAAGGAATCCCTGAAAAAGAAACGGGCCGGTCCTCTCTCTGTTCGAGAGGACCGGCCCGATGAAAGTGGACCCCCGAGAGCGGATCCTGGTCTTGATATCCCGTGGCGGCTACGGCAGTCCGCGCTCTCGGGGACGGTGACGCTGGGTGCTACGCGCCCCAGTTCCTCCCGAAGGAGGTGCACCGTGGATCGATGCGCTGCTAGAGCGCCGTCACCTCACTCGCCGTAGTACAGCTACTTTGCAATTGCTTTCCTCCTCATGCCGGCGAAGAGACGACCAGCGAGGCCCAGTACCTCGCTTTCGATCCTGGCGTCCAGGGTGGGCGC
This sequence comes from Deltaproteobacteria bacterium, assembly GCA_029261855.1. Classification (GTDB taxonomy): domain Bacteria; phylum Myxococcota_A; class UBA9160; order UBA9160; family UBA4427; genus JAJDAN01. Next base: position 39,287 of record JAJDAN010000082.1, on the reverse strand, counting down.
CGTACCCGCCCCTCCAGGCCGCTCCGCCCCCGAACCAGCATCTGCCAGCCGGGACCGCAACTCGGGAGTGAGTGAGACCCCCTGTCAGGGAACTTATCGGACGCCCTGGGAAGGGTCAAAAGCCCCCGGATTGCCGCTAGAATCCGCCGCCCATGCCCTCCAGCACCGCCACCGTCCTGGTTTCCTGCCCCGACCGCCCCGGGCTCGTCGCGGCCCTGGCGCAGGTCTTGTACGGCCACGGGGCGAACATTCTGGCGGCGGATCAGCACACGGACACCGAGGCCGGTCAGTTCTTCCAGCGCATCCGCTTCGACGCCAATGCCCTCCACACCGACCGCCTGACCCTCGAGAAGGCCATCGGCGAGGTCGCCGAACGCTTCGACATGCAGTGGCGGCTGGCCTACGACGACCAGATCAAGCGGGTCGCGATCTTCGTATCGAAGACAGAACACTGTCTCTACGACCTGCTGCTGCGGCACCGGGCCGGCGAGCTGCCCTGCGAGATCGGGCTGATCGTCAGCAACCACGACGACCTCGCGCCCACCGCCGAGCAGTTCAAGGTCCCGTACCACGTCTTCCCGATTACCAAGGACAACAAGCCCGACCAGGAACGCGCCGAGCGCGATCTGCTCGAACGCGAGGCCATCGACCTGGTGGTGCTCGCTCGCTACATGCAGATCTTGAGCAGCGACTTCATCGACCACTACCCTTCGCGGATCATCAACATCCACCACTCGTTCCTGCCGGCGTTCGCGGGCGGAAAGCCGTACCACCAGGCCCACGCGCGCGGCGTGAAGTGCATCGGTGCGACCGCCCACTACGCGACCACGGACCTCGACGAGGGTCCGATCATCGAGCAGGACGTCGAACGCGTGAGTCATCGCGACTCGCCCGCCGACCTGGTGCGCAAGGGACGCGACGTCGAGCGCGGCGTGCTGTCGCGCGCCGTCCGTGCCCACCTGGAAGACCGCATCCTGGTTTTCGGCAACAAGACGGTGTTGTTCGACTGATCGAAATGAAGAGAGGCGCCTGATGGGATTCCGGATCTTCGCCCTCACCCTGGCTGCGGTCGTGCTCGCGGTCGGCTGGGTCGCGTCCTGCGTCATCTGGCGCGCGGCCGAGGTGGGCGAGCTGGTGGGGCCCCTGGAAGAGCGCCAGTACAACGAGCTGACGGTCGTCGCAGTGGGAACGGGCAGCCCCTACGAGAACCCCGAGCGGCTCGGGGCGACCACGGCGATCGCCTGGCTGAAGAGCGTCTCGCTGGTGGATGTCGGTCGCGGCGTCGCAGAGGGTCTTCGGCTGTCCAAGATCCCGGTCGCCCAGCCGTCGCGCGTCTTCCTCACCAGCTTGATGCCCGAGAACCTGATGGGCCTCGACGACCTGCTCTTTACCGGCTGGCGACAGGACCGCCTGCACGGCATCCAGGTGTTCGGTCCGGTCGGCACCCGGGACTTCGTCACGAAGCTTCTCGAAGCCTATCGGCGCTCACAGCGCGGACTGGGCGGCGCACTGGAGCTGGCCGAGAGCGGCATGCAGGTCGAGGTGACGGAGGCCGGAGAAGGCTTCGAGACCGGCTGGGACGATCTGTCCGTCCGCGCCGCCGCTGTGGAAGGTGGTCCGCTGCCGGCCCTGCTCTGGCGCTTCGACGCCGGCGGCCACAGCGTGGTGGTGTCGGGTGTCGGCTGGGGCGACGAGCGGTTGAGCAGCTGGGCCCAGGGAGTCGACCTGCTGGTGCACGAGGCCGTCTATGTCCCGCCGCCCGAGGATGTCGAGGAGGCCGGTGTCGTCGCCGACCCCGAACGGCTGCGACGCGAGGCCGCGATCCACAGCTCGCTGCTCGACATCGGCGAGCTGGCCTCCCGAACGAACGTCGGCACACTGGTCCTGATCAAGATGCGGCCGCCGCCCTTCTACGACATCCAGGTGACGAGCCACGTCGCCGAGACCTTTTCCGGCCGCGTCGTGGTCGCCCACGACGGCGACGAGATCACGCCCTAGGAGGATCGGGTGCAGCGTAGAATGCGACGCTCATGAAGCCCGTTACGCTCGCCCTGCTTGGCACTTTCGCGAGCGTTGCTGGCTGTACCGTGGCGCCCACCCAGCTGTACTCGGGGGCCCCGCGCCCCCGTGCCGAAGTCGCCATGATCAGCGAAGGGACCAACGCGAGCATTCTCGAGATCGATGGCAAACAGACATCGGGGCGCACGTGGGCTCTCCTGCCGGGAGATCATGAGCTTCTGATACGGGTTCGCATCCACACGACGGTTCCCAACGTGAACTGGACTGTGTGGAGCTACTGCAGTGTGCCGCTCACCGCGATTGCCGGCGAGGAGTACGCGGCGCGTGTTCGCGTCCGGCAGGAACTCGAGAGTGGCCTTGCGGATCGCGTTCAGATGGAGGTCGGGGTGGAGGACCGAGCCGCCGTGCTGGTTGCAGTTCCGCTCTCGTGTACGGGGAAGCGGCCCAGGTAGTGGGTGCCCGCCGGACGGGGAGTCCGATCCAGGACGCAGTCTGCGCGAGACCCTCGCGTCGTCGTGTCCCGAGGCTGTATCTCGAGTCACGCTCCTAGATGGTGAGCGCGGGGTCCCCGTCGTGCTGCCCGGTCGGCGACGGGCGGATCCAGCGGGTTGGCGGGTCGGGACGGTCGTCGGCGGCGCGTTCGCCGGTGAAGCGGCGCCGCTGCTCGCGGAAGTAGATCTCGCCGCTGGCCAGGGTGATGGCCTCGTCGATGACCGAGACGGCGGCCTGGTCGTCGCCGCTCAGAAAGAGCACCTCGGCCAGGGTATCGAGCACGTTGGGATCGAGCCGGTTCGTCTTCGCAACCGCAACTTCGGCGAGACGCACGGCCACCGCCATGTCCTCGGGATCCGCGTCGGTCTCGGTCGCCATGCGCCAGGCCAGGTCGTTCAGGGCGCTCGCGTTGATCTCGGGTACCGCGAGCAGGCGCTCTCCGTGCCGGGCCAGCGCGCCCGGATCCCGACGCAGCAACTGCCCCGCGCTGAATGCCGATGCGACCAGGAACAGGGTGAGGACCGCGGCCGCAATGCGCTGGGGGCGCGCGAGCGGCCGGCCTTCGAAGGCGCCGGTCACCGCAAAGGGAGTCGCGAGGAAGCCGCCGACGAGACCTCCCAGATGCGCGGCGGCCGCGATGAACGGGAGCGCCTGGTCGAGCAGACCCTGCAATACGACGGCGACGATCAGGATCCGACGCGGGACGCGCCACCAGGCCGGCAGGTCGGCGGGCGCATTGAACTCGAGCCACAACACGGACCCCACCAGCCCGGCCACGACCCCCGACGCACCGAGCACTTCCTGGTAGCCCGCGAACGCGCTCGCAAGCATCGCCGCGAGGCCACTGGCCCCCATGACGAGGAAGGTGCGCGCGGCGCCCAGGGGACGTTCCACCAGCAGGCCGAAGGCGAGCAGGCAGAGCATGTTGATGATGAGGTGTAGCGGCAGCAGGGCGAGCCCATGCATCAGGTTGGCGGTGGCGATGCGCCAGTACTCACCGAGATTCACGAGACCCGGATAGAAGACACCGACCTGCATGGAGAAGGGGTCGAGCCACTGCAAGGCGAACACCGCCAGGCAGAGAGCCACGAGAATGCCGGTGGCGCGGCGCGGCCGGGGCCGGAGTGCACGTTCCGCGATGGCGCGCATGCGGCCCAGCCGGGCTTCGCCGCCCGGCTGTTCGGACAGCCGCCAGCGGATCGTCTGGACCAGCTCGTCGGGATCACGGTCGCGCACGAAGAGGCTGCGGCGGATGACCTGGGTGCTCTTCGTGGTCGCCAGCCACACGCCCAGGCGCGTCGCCTCGACGTGGGTCAGTTCCGCAAAGGGGACCATGCGCGTCTCGAGTCCACGACGCCGGAGCCCGAGCAGGACCCCGCCCTCGACCAGTGCCACGAAGCATCCGCGAGGCGAAAGCTCCCAGCGCGCATCCGACTCTCTCGACTCTCTCGGCTCTCTCGGCTCTGTCATGAGCGGATGGTCACGAGCGCATGCTTACGAGCGTACAGTCATTTGCGCGAAGGTAGCGTGCCGTCCAGTCCCGGCGTGACCGGGACGAGACCACCACGCGAGACCACCACGAGACAGGGCTCAGCTGCGCTCGGGAACCGCCAGTGACGGGAAGATCCGCGAGTACACCAGGAACACCAGTGCGAAGGCGCCGGCAAAGCCGAGCAGCACACCGATCTGGATGGGACCGAGCCATGCCAGCTGGTCGCCCTTCACGACGGACGGCCACACCAGCAGGTTGCGCTCGAGCCAGAACCCGACCACGACGGCACAAGCGACGGGGCCCGCGATCCAGACGGTCTTCTTGGGGCGCTGTCCCAGGAGCACCCAGAACGGAATGATCCAGTTGCAGAGCCAGACGATCATCGACATCCAGCCCCAGCCCTCGTTCAGGCGCGCCCACTTGAAGTCCCAGTCCGTCCACGACAGCGCGAACGCGGCCTCGGTGTAGCCCTTGTCGATCAAGAACTGCGGACCCAGGCGGTCCCGGAAGAAGATCGTCTCTTCGGGCAGGTTGCCGTAGTAGATCACCAGGTATTGGGCGAAGAAGAGATAGAGCCAGAAGATGGCGAAGGCGAAGATCAACTTGCCCGCGTCGTGCATCCGGGCCTCGGTGATCTGACCCTCGAAGCCAGGCGACTTGCGGTGCAGCAGGGCGATCACGGTCGTCAGGGAGAGCGCGGAAGCGATGCCACCCCACAGCATGTAGGCACCGAAGAGGTTCGAGAACCACAGCTGCTCCATCGACATGACCTGGTCGAACATCACCAGTGAGAAGCCGATGGCGAAGAACAGGATCATCGGCGGCGCCATCTTGCCGAGCTTGGCGTCGGACGCGTCGCGCTCTTCCCGGTCACCCTTCCAGCCGGAGGTCCAGCGCTCGGACAAGGTCTTCGCGAAGCCCGTCGCACCCGGCGAGCCGCCGCCCAGGGTGGGACGCAGCGAGGTCCGCAGGAAGATCAGGGCCCAGATCGCGAGCAGCACCAGGATCGTGACATCGGCGCCGTAGACCCGTGCGTCGTTGAGCCATACGGCCTTGCCGTGCGCCGCGCCCTCGCGCGACCACTCGAAGATGTAGTGGCGCCCGAAGTAGCCGACGACCGAGAGGACGGCCGTAACCGGAACCCAGGCCCCGAGCCCTTCGGCGATGCGCCGGTAGGGACCGGGCCAGCGAGCACCCACGGTGCAGAAGATGGCGGCCAGGATCAGCCCGCCCTGCCCGAGGGTCCCGAAGTAGATGAAGTTGGCGTGGAAGGCGAGCCAGGCCGTCTGCGGATCGTTCATCAGGCCGTACACGAACGCCACGACGCCCAACACCGCGGCTCCGGCGCAGATGGCCGTGAGCGGCTGCGGCAACGGGCGCGGGTTCGCCTTCTCGATCTCCATTCCGGCTGCGCTCACTGTCGCACTCCCTGACCGTTGATCTCGCGGAGGTAGTTGACGATGTCCCATCGCTCCATCGGCGGGATGCGGTCGTAGTTCGGCATCCGGCCGCGGCCGAGGGAGATCGTCGTGTAGAGGTGACCGTCCGAGAAGACCCGGGCCATGCTGGTGGGGCCATTGATGGGCAGGACGACCGGGAAGGGCCCGGTGTTGTTGGGCGCGAAGGGAGACGGCCCCGCGACGAGCCCGTCACCCATGCCCAGCGGGCCGTGGCACGGCTGGCAGTAGCGGCCGAAGACCACCTCGCCGTTCTTGAGGGACTCGAGGCTGGCGGGCTTCGGGTTCTGCAGTGCATCCTGGGACGCCATGTCCATGCTGGCCAGGTCCGGCAGCGCCGAGCCTCCCACCGGGACCGTGCCGTCGGGCGGCACGAAGCCCTGCATCTGGTCGTTCCACTTCACCTCTTCGAAGGCCTGGATGACCGGCTGCCGCTTCATCTGCGGGAACCACTTGCCGTCGTCGATCTGCTCCCAGCAGCCGAACGATGCGGCAACGGCAAGCATGACGAGAACGGTGAGCGGCCGCAGAGAGGCGGACTGCTTCGTCTGGATTGCGAACTCAGTCATCGAGGAGCGTGACCTCCTTGGCGGACAGGCTCCGCAACAGGGCGTCGACTTCGGCCACATCGCGGTCGCCGACGGTCACGGCGATGCCGAACTCCTCGGCCGAGAAGCGCGAGCTGTACGCCTTGTCGAGCGGCCTCGGGTAGAGGCGGCCGACCAGCAGGAAGCCGATGAGGGTGAGGATCCCCCCGAACAGGATCGTCAGCTCGAAGCCGATGATCACGTAGGGCGGGATCGATGCGAAGTTCTTGCCGGCGATCTTGATGGGCCATTCCCACGACATCCAGATCTGCATCAGGAAGCCCGTGAAGACACCCGTGAGACCGCCGACCAGTGTGAAGGCACGCACTTTGGACGGTCGCTCGTCAATGGCGTCGTCGATCTGCTCGAAGGGCGCGGGGGAATACGACTCGAGGTCGTCGAAGCCGCGTCCCTTCAGCTTGCGAATCGCCAGGGCCGTGTCGTCCGGCAGGTCGAAAACGCTGACCAGAGTCGGCATTAGTGGGACTCCTGCGCTGCGTGCGCCTTGTCGTGAATGATCAGCTCCTTCATCTCCGCGATGGCGATGATGGGAAGGAACTTCAGGAAGAGCAGGAAGAACATGCTGAACCAGCAGAATGACCCGAGCAGGATCGACATCTCGGCCAGGCTCGGGATGTAGAGACCCCAGGCCGCCGGGATGTACTCACGGGAAAGTGAGGTGATGATGATGACGTAGCGCTCGAACCACATGCCGATGTTGATGAACACGCACAGCACGAACAGGAAGGGCACGTTGGTGCGCAGCTTCTTGATCCAGAGCAGCTGCGGGAAGAGCACGTTGAAGCTGATCATGAACCAGGTCGACAGCCAGTAGGGGCCGAAGAGGCGCAGCCAGAACGAGGTCTGCTCGAACTCCACACCGCTGTACCAGGCGATGAAGTACTCCGCCCCGTACGCGTAGCCGCAGATCAGCGACGTGAAGAGAATGAAGCGCGACATGTTGTCGAAGTGGTAGTCGGTGATGTACGCCTCGAGGCGGAAGATCCGGCGAACCGGGATCATCACCACGAGCACCATCGCGAAGCCGCCGAAGATGGCGCCGGCGACGAAGTAGGGAGCGAAGATCGTCGCGTGCCAGCCGGGAACGATGGACATCGCGAAGTCCCAGGACACGACCGAGTGCACCGAGAGCACCAGGGGCGTCGCCAGCCCGGCGAGATGCAGCACCGTGCGGTTGTGCGCCTTCCACTGGCGCCCCGTGCCCTGCCAACCGAGGGCGAGCAGCGTGTAGGCGACCTTCTTGATGCCGGTGGCCCGGTCGCGCGCGATGGCGATGTCCGGGACCAGGCCGACGAAGAAGAAGATGATCGAGATCAACATGTACGTATTGATCGCGAACACGTCCCACAGGAGCGGGCTCTTGAAATTCACCCACAGAGCGCGCTGGTTCGGGTAGGGGATGAGGAAGTAGAACTTCCAGAGTCGCCCGATGTGGATCAGCGGGAACAGCGCCGCGGTGAGTACCGCGAAGACCGTCATGGCTTCGGCGCCGCGGTTGATCGCGTTGCGCCATTTCGCGCGGAACAGGAAGAGGATGGCCGAGATCAGGGTGCCGGCGTGGCCGATCCCGATCCAGAACACGAAGTTGATGATGTAGACGCCCCAGAAGACGGGCGACTGGTAGCCGGCGATGCCGAGGCCCACGTAGGTCTGGTAGGCCAGGGTGAAGATCGCCTGGGCGACGCCGATCAGGGCCATGGAGAGCAGCAGCCCCCATTGCCAGGAAACGCCCTTGGTCACCGACATGACGTCGCGATTGATCTGGGAGTCCTGGGGGACCGTGGTCGGCCGCATCATGTCGACCGCGGCGGTTGCGGGAGGCGGCGTCATCAGTGACTCCCCTTCTTCGTCTCGTGGCTCGAGTCATCCGCGATCCGCCGCACCTGCTTGAGATAGGTGACGGCGGGCCGCGTGTTCAGGATCTGCAGCGAGTGGTAGGAACGCTTCTCGTCACTGGCCTTGGCAACGACCACCGACTTCGGGTCCTTTGAGTTGCCGAAGGTGATGGCATTCGTCGGGCACGACTGCTGGCAGGCAGTCTGCACTGCGCCGTCGGGAATGGGCACGCCCTGGTCCTTCGCAGGCTGGCGCGCGGCCTCGATGCGCTGGACGCAGAAGGTGCACTTTTCCATGACGCCCTGTCCGCGGACGGTGACGTCCGGGTTGAGCATCATGCCCAGCAGACCGGGCCAGTTTTCCCGGCTGTAGTCGAAGTAGTTGAAGCGGCGGACCTTGTAGGTGCAGTTGTTGGCGCAGTAGCGCGTACCCACACAACGGTTGTAGACCATGCCGTTGATGCCTTCGGGCGTGTGGTAGGTCGCGATGACCGGGCACACCGCCTCGCAGGGTGCCGCGCCGCAGTGCTGGCACAGCATCGGCGCTTGGCGCACGTCGACCTTGCCGAGCTGCTCGCCGTCCGGGTGCGGACGTCGCGCGTAGCCGCCCGACACATCCCCGTCGCCGATGTAGCGCTCGATGCGGATCCAGCTCATGTCCCGGCGCCGGGTCTGACCTTCCTGACCGACCACCGGAATGTTGTTCTCGATGTAGCAAGCGGCGACGCAGGCCGAGCAGCCCGTGCAGCGATCGTTGTCGATCGTCATGCCCCAGCGGTACTCGCTTTCCGGCGAGGCGTCGTAGGCCATGTCGTACTGGAAGGGCGGGCCGTCCATGTGGCCGCCCTCGTCCGCCTCGAAGTGCGAGCTCTTGGGCTTCGAGGCCGCCAGAGCCGACAGCGAGACCTCCGGGATGAGCTCGCGGCCGCGCTGGTTGTCGGTCCACTGCGTGAGGGGAATGCGGCTGAAGCCGCCGGTCTTCGAGAGCGACGCCCTGGTGGAGAGGAACGCACCGGCACCTGCCTCGTCCGAGACGTCCGGCAGCACCGAGAGGACGCTGACACCGCGCGCGACGCCCGGCGCACCGTCGTTCGCCATGGATGCGTACAAACCTTCGGTGTGACCCTGGCCGATGGCCACGGCGACCACGTCGTCTCGCACGCCGCCACGGGGGTAGACCGGAAGCTCGATCGAGCCGGCACCCGCGCCCGTATCGACCCGGATCACCTCACCGAACTTGACGCCCAGCTTCGCGGCCGTGCCGTTGCTGATCTCGGCGTAGGAAACCCAGTTCGCCTTCGTGACCGGGTCCGGAATCTCCTGCAACCAGGGCATGGCGGCACCGCGGCCGTCACCCAGGAAGGAGTGCTCGTAGGCGACGACGTCGTAGTCGCCGGAACCCAGCAGCTTCGGCATCGCCACGGAAAGACCCTGGATGGCGTCGCTCACCGCTGCACCCGTCGTCGCCGCGGGGGCGAATTCGCCGCCGCGATCGAGGGCCTGGCGCCAGTTGCTGCCACTCCAGTTGGCCTTCAGGACGTCCTGCGTCTTGCCGTCGGGCAGACCCGCTGCGCCCGCGGTCCGCGCCGCCGCCAGCAGTACGTCACCGAGCGGTCGACCATCCTTGAGCGGGCGCACCGTCGGCTGCTGCAGTGACCGGATACCCTTTCGGGGCTCCGCGTCGCCCCAGGACTCGAGGGGCGTCAAGTCGGGGAGAACGAGGTCGGCGACCGCACTCGTCTCGTCCACCATCGACGCGAACGACACCACGAAGCCGACCTTCTTGATCGCCTCGGCGAAGCCGAGTCCGCCCGTCACCGAGTAGACCGGGTTCGCATCGTGCACGAGCAGCACGTCGACCTTGCCACCCTTCATGTGCTCGGTCAGGCGCCGCACGGCGTCCTGGTTCGCCGCGGCCGGGACCGTCTCTTCTTCGGGCAGCGTGACCGCGCTTCCGACCGCGCCGAGCACTGCGTTCAAGACGAGCACCGCAGCGGCGGTAGCGGTCGCCTGAGTGCCCGTGGCGCCCACGCCCGGCGGCATGGCCACCGCCGACTTCGCGTGCAGCAGCAGGTCGACGGCCTTCTGGAACGCGGCCGGATCGACCCCGGTCTCGGACGCCACGTTCGCCGTCGCTCCGGACAAGGCCGACGCGATCGCCGGCGAGACGCTGCGACCACTGCGGTCGGCCACGGCCTTGGCCAGCGCCAGGGCGATGATGCCCTCGCTACCCGCGCGGGCGGGCAGCCACTGGTCGGCGTTCGAGCCCGTCATCGACAGGCGCGGCCCGACGGTGATCATCTTGGCACCGCCACCGGGATGCTTCGCCACGTCCTGGGCGTCCGAGAACTGGCGCATGTACTCGATGGAGTTCGGCGCGCCGTCGAGGAAGTCGGACCCGAAGTCGAGCACGAGATCCGCACCCGAGAGGTCGAAGAGCGGGAGTACCGGGCGTCCGAAGACCAGCGCGGTGGCCTGTCGCAGGCCGTCCTGGGAGAAGGTCTCGTAGACGATCCGACCGCCGGCGCCGACGCCGGACACGACCGCATCGATGATGCCGTCCACCGTGGGTCCGCGACTCGCGCCGAGCACCCAGGTCTTGTTGCCGCCGGCCCGCAGCTTGTCGGCCAGCAATCGTTCGGCGTCTTCCCACGACACGGGCGAGAGGTTGCCGTCGGCGCCGCGCGCCATCGGGCCTTCGATGCGGTCCGGGTGATAGGTCCGGCCGATGCCCGCCTGACCGCGGGCGCACAGCTTGCCCTGGTTGATGGGGTGGACGGGGTTGCCCTCGAGCTTGATGGGGCGTCCCTCGCGCGTCTTCACGTGCAGACCGCAGGCGACGGGGCACTCGCGACAAGTCGAGGCGTAGTTCACCGCAATGCCGGGCGTAATGACTTCCGGCTGGATGACGTACGGAACGAGCTTCTCGACCGGATCCGAACAGGCTGCGGTCGCCGCGGCGCCAGCGCCCAGTCCTACCAGTCTCAGAAAGTCTCGACGATCTAGATCAGGCATTCGTAGGTCCCGGGGTGATTGCGGTTGCGATCGGATTGGAGGCGAAGATCTGCGCAGTTGCCATCAGCGATCAGTGGTGACACGTCATGCAGTCGAGCGAAGCCTTGTGCTCTTCCTTGCGGTGACACTGGATGCACCAGCCCATCTCGAGGGTCTGGGACGGCACGAAATACTTCCAGTTGGTGTCGGGCTGGACGTAGACGCGCTCCATGTCCTGCACGGGCCCGTGACACTGCTGGCAGTCGAGCCCGAACTGGATGTGGCGGTTGTGGCGGAACTTCACGTACTCGGGCAGGCGGTAGACCTGATTCCACTCGATCGGCTTCTTCTCTTCCCAGTGCTGCTTGAGGATCTTGATCCCTTCCAACTCGTCGTACTCGGCGGGGAACTGGGAGTGGCAGCCCATGCAGACCTGGACGGAAGGCACGCCGGCGGCGCGCGACCGGTCGGTTCCGGAATGGCAGTACTGGCAGTCGATCTCGAACTTCCCGGCGTGGTGCTGGTGGCTGAAGGGAATGGGCTGGCGCGGGCCTTCGTTGTTCTCGTCCCAGGCGGCTTCGTGGGAAAGGCAGGCGTCCAGGCTCGGGAAGGGCTTGTCGAATTCCGCCGGAATCTCGATTTCGAAATGCGGATCCAGCGCGTTCTGGGCCTTCAGCTTCTGGGCTTCGCACACGCTCCCCGCAACCGCGGCTTCCGCGGCGGCGGCCTCCGAGCCAGCGAAGAGGCACATCGCGAGTCCCGCGGCCAAGATCGGGCACGCGGTGACCAGCCAGCGCCGGTGCGTCCTGCGGTTCAGGCTCATATCGATCCTCATGGATGAAGCAAAGAGCCGCAGATGAACGAGAATCTCGGCGGCCGTGCACCAGCGGGCAGCGGGGCGAGGCCGGCTCTCCGCGGTCGCGGTCCGCAGTATCGTGGGGGGCCTGACGCCGAGAAACGCATCGGATCGTTGCACCGACAGGCCGCTTCCGCGCGGCGCGCGTCGACCGGGCAGCTGGTAGACTGCGCCGCGATTTCCGTCCTCATCCGTCCGGACCGGGGCAGGACCGCGGACCCGACCGCTGCCCCGAAATCCCCACAAGGAGCGAGAATGATTGGCTTCGATCCCACCGACGAGCAGGCGCTGATCGTCGAGACCGTCCGTCAGTTCGTCGTGAACGAAGTCCGGCCGGAATCGCGTCCCTGCGACGAAGCTCACGCGCTGTCGAAGGATGTCCTCACCCAGGCCCACGAGCTGGGCCTGGTGGCGAACGGTCTGCCCGAGACCCACGGCGGCGGCGGCGAGCGGAGCGCACTGACCAGCTGCCTGATCGCGGAGGAGCTCGCCTGGGGCGACCTGTCACTGGCCATCGGCATCCTCTCCCCGTCCCTGCTCGGGGTCCCCGTGACCGATTACGGCACCGAGGCCCAGCAGGCGTCCCTGCTCCCGACCTTGTGCAGCGACTCGTTCGAGCCGGGCAGCCTCGCAATCGTAGAACCCCGTTTTGACTTCAACCCCCTCGCCCCGACGACGACGGCCCGCAAGGACGGCGACGGCTATGTGCTCGACGGCGCCAAGTGCCTCGTGCCCTGGCTCGACGGGTCCGGGCCGGTGCTGGTGGTGGCCTCGGACGAGGGCCGTCCCCAGGCGTTCGTCGTGCCGCGTGGCGCGAAGGGCCTGACCGCCACCCCGGAACGCAACCTGGGGCTCGCGGGACTGCCCACCGTAGAGCTTGCCCTCGCGGGGGTCCGGGTTCCCGAGGACGCCCGACTCGGTGGCGCCGCCGGCGCCGACATCGCCGCCCTGGTCGATCGCGGTCGTGTGGCCATGGCGGCCGCCGCTGTCGGCATGGCCCGCGCTTCGTTCGAGCTGGCCCGGGACTACGCCAAGGAACGCGAAGCGTTCGGCGTGCCGATCGCCACCAAGCAGGCAATCGCCTTCAAGCTGGCGGACATGGCCATCGAGATCGACGCAGCGCGACTGCTGGCCTGGGAGGCCGCCTTCCTGCTCGACGAGGGCAAGCCGGTGACCCGCGAAGCGCGGCTCGCGTCCGACAAGGCACGCCGCACGGTGTTGCAAGTGGCCGACGGCGCCGTCCAGGTGCTGGGCGGCCACGGCTACATCCGCGACTACCTGCCGGAAATGCATCTGCGAAACGCGGGCGGCTTCCAGAGCTTCGAAGCCATGAGCCTGCTCTAACAGCCTCTGCCAAGCGAAGAACTCTCTTCGCCCTCTCCAGAATGGAGCCACGAATGCCCATCTCCTTCGAGCTCAGCAAGAACAGCGTCCTCGCCCGCGAGCACTACAACAAGATCGCGCTCGAGCAGATGCGCCCGGTCTCGCGCGAGGCCGACACCCGCGAGCACGACCTGCCGCAGCAGTGGGTCGACTTCTGGTGGAACGAAGGCCGCAAGGGCTCGCCGGGGGATCCGACGGCAGAAGGAGACGGCTTCGTCACCGTCTGCATCCAGGCCGAAGAGCTGTGCTTCGGAGACGCCGGCCTGTACCTGCGCATGCCGACGGCTGCACTCGGTGGCTCGGCGGTCGGTGCAGCGGGTACGCCCGAACAGCGCGAGAAGTTCATGGAGCCGTTCAAGAGCAGCCCGCACCCGGTGTGGGGTGCCATGGCAATCACCGAACCGGGGGCGGGGTCCGATTCCGCCGCCATCGAGTCGACCGCCGACTTCGACGATGCCACCCAGGAATGGGTGCTCAACGGCACGAAGATCTTCTGCACCGCCGGCGACGGCGCGTCTCAGGTCGACGGCGGCTTCGTCGTGGTGTGGGCGACCATCGACAAGTCCGCCGGGCGCGGCGGTATCAAGTCGTTCGTCGTTCCCGCGAACACGCCGGGGATGGAGCTCGTCGGTCTCGAGAAGAAGATGGGCATCCGCGCTTCCGACACGGCAACGCTGCGCTTCGATGACTGCCGGGTGCCGCGCGAGAACCTGCTCGGCAGCGCCGAGGTTCGCGGCAAGGGGAAGAAGCCGAGCGGCGACAAGGGCTTCAAGGGTGCCATGGCCACCTTCGACGCCAGCCGGCCGATCGTCGCCGCCATGGCCGTCGGTGTGGGTCGCGCTTCCCTCGACTTCCTGAAGGAAGAGCTCGCGCGTCAGGGCGTGACGATCCGCTACGACGCCGCACCGCACGAGCTGACGGCCATCGAGCGCGACGTGATGGAGATGGAAGCCGAGTTGCAGGGCGCGCGGCTGCTCACCTGGCGCTCGGCGCAGATGATGGGACAGGGCAAGCCGAACAACCTCGAGGCGTCCATGGCCAAGGCCAAGGCAGGCCTCGCCGTCACCCAGATCACCCAGCGGGCCGTCCAGATCCTGGGCCCCCTCGGCCAGTCCCAGAAGCTGCTCGTCGAGAAGTGGATGCGCGACGCGAAGATCAACGACATCTTCGAAGGCACCCAGCAGATCAATCAGCTGATCGTGGCGCGCCGAATCCTCGACTACTCGTCCGCAATGCTTCGCTAGCCTCTTCTTCTCTAGCGACCTCTAGCGACCGGAGAACCCAACATGCCCGTTCGACAGGACCTGCTCGAGATCCTCGTGTGCCCCGAGAGCCAGCAAGCGGTCGCCCCCGCACCGAGCGACCTGATCGCGCGCCTCAACGCGGACATCCAGGCCGGCAAGCTTCGCAACCGGGGCGGATCCCCCGTAGAAGCCGAGATCCAGGAAGGCCTCCTCCGCCAGGACGGCAAGGTCCTCTACATCGTCGACGACAGCATCCCGGTGATGTTGATCGAGGAATCGATCGAGCTCTGAGCGCGTTGGGTGCCAGGGGTCCGTGTCGAGGGGAGCGCCGCTCCTCCCACCTTTCGCAGTCGTTCCTTCGCGGGCCGATTGCGTACCGCCAGTCGTCGCTTGCCCTCCCCTCGACCCGCACCCAAGCGACGTCGTAGCCGGGAGGCACTTGGGTGAACCCAACAGGCCTCAGTTCGCGAACTCTCTCTTCTTCAGCTGACGGACGTATTCCGAGAGTTCGGGGTCGCTGGCGACGAGCTTGTTGATCTTCTCTTCGAACTCGGCTGCGCTTGCCTGCAAGGGCTGATCGTCCACCTGGAGCTCGAGGCAGTGGGCGAGCTTCTGGAGCAGGGCCAGTGCGCCTCGCGGGTTCGGGGTCGCGTTGATGTAGTGCGGTAGCCCGGCCCACAGACTGACGACGGGGATGCCCTCTTCCTCGAAGCGCGCGCCGAGCACGCCGATTACGCCCGTCGGGCCCTGGTAGTCCGACGCCGTCACCGCCAGCTCGGTCAGCTCCTCTTCCCGGGTCGCGAAGCCCGTCACCTGCACCGGCTGTGAATAGACTACGTCGGCCTGGTAGGCGCCCAGCAGATAGACCCGCGCGACGCCGAGACGACGACACAGATCGAGAACCGAGTCGCAGTAGTGCCCCCAACGGAGGTGCGGCTCGGCGCCGATGCCCGTGATGATCTCGCGGGTCTCGTCGATCGACCCGTAGCGGAATTCGGTGTGGGGCCAGACGATGACGCGTTCACGTGGCGAGCCCTGGGCTCCGCTCTCGTATTCTCCGACACCCGAATCGCCGATCCGGATACGCTTCGGGGCCGGTCGCTGGATCACTTCCGGCCGGCGCACGGTGAAGTCGAAGAACTCGTCCGCGTCGATCTCGGCGAGGGGCACCGAATGGATGGCCGCGTCGACGTAGCGGACCACGGTCGTCGCCGAATCGCCCGCGTCGTTCCATCCGCCAAACGCGAGAACCAGCACGGGCTCGCGAAGAGTCGGTTCGACGTGCATTCGAATGGGATCGGTCACGTCCCGAGGGTCGCACGAGTCGACGGGGTCCCACAACCTCCATCGACTTCGGACGGAACGCGATCAACGCATGAAGCGGTAACCATGTCCCCGCACGGACATGATGTGGCGCGGGCGCGACGGATCGGGTTCGATGTAGCGACGCAAACGGACGATGAAGCTGTCGATCACCCGGGTCTGGGTGTCGGGCCGGAGGCCCCACACTTCTTCGAGCAGCTCACCGCGCGTTACCGCCTCGCCCTCGCGCGACACCAGCGCGCGCAAGAGACCCATCTCACGCGTCGTCAGCGACACGTCCCCGCGAGGTGACTCGAGCTCGAAGCGATCGAAGTGCACGGTCACGTCGCCGAACTGGAAGGGTGGGGTCACCTCACTACCGCCCGCACCGTCCCAACGGCGGCGCCGCAACAGCACGCGCACGCGCGCCAGCAGCTCGTCGAGCTGGAAGGGTTTGGTCAGGTAGTCGTCCGCGCCCTCCTCGAGACCGCGGACGATGTCGCTCGAATGGTCCTTGGCGGTCAGGATCAGGATGGCGACGTAGTTGCCCGCTGCGCGCGTCCGGCGCGCGACCTCGAAGCCGCTCATCTCGGGGAGCATCAGGTCGAGGATGACGAGGTCGAAGCGCTCTTCCACCTCGGTGAGCCACCGGACGCCCTCCCGGCCGTCCGCCGCCACGACTGCGTCGTAGCCCTCCGCTTCCAGGTTGAAGCGCAGCCCGTCGGCGATATGCGCGTCGTCCTCGACGATCAGGATGCGCCCCTTCATGTGGCCGCCTTGAGGGTGACGACGAAGCGACTGCCGCGGCCGGCACCCTCACTGCTGGCCACCACGCGCCCACCGTGCCGACGGACGAGGCTGCGCACCACGAAGAGCCCGAGACCGAGACCGGCCACCTGTCGCTGGACGTCGCGCCCGGCCCGGTAGAAGCGCTGGAAGATCTTCCGCAGCTCACCGCGCGGGATCCCGATCCCACGGTCGGCGATTGCGACCTGAACGCGACCCTCCCGCGCTCCGGAAACCTCGACCCGGACCTCGACCGGGTCCTCGGAATACTTCACCGCGTTCTCGAGCAGGTTCGCGAAGACGAGGGAGAGTTCCTTTTCCTCGCCGCGCACCTGGCTCTCGCGCTCGACGGCCAGGCTGACCGCTTCCGGCGGCAGCTTGTGGCGCTCGAGAACATCGCGGATGCACTGCCGGATCACCGCGACCAGATCGACCCGCTCGTCGATCACCACGCGCTTGACTTCTTCGGCCCGGGCCGCCGCCAGCACCTGGCCGACGGTGGCATCGAGGCGGTCGAGGTCCTCACGCATCCGCAGCAGGAACTCATCGCGCTTCGCAGGCTCCGGGTCGTGGCGACGAAGGGTGTCCAGATAGAGACGGAACGACGCCAGCGGCGTCTTCATTTCGTGGGTCACGGCGTCGAGGAACGCGCGCTGCCGTTGGTTGAGGCGAATCTCGCGCACCAGCCAGACGCACATCCACACCAGACCGATCATCACCACCAGAAAGAAGAGGCTGCCGAGCACGAGCAACAGCCAGTCGCTGGGGCGAAGCGAAGGTGTCGCGTCGGGGCGGTCGCTCCACACCAGCACCTGCCAGCCAACGGCGAGACTCACCAGCAGCAACATCAACACGATCGCGATCGTGAGCGGTGTGACCGTCGATCGACCGGACATGAAGTCTCCCCCGGACGCCCTCGTATTCCGACGCGCGGCTCCGGTAGTATAGGCGGCCACCCCGACAGGAGGGCTCGTGGCGCGCTTCCGCACGCAATTCCCACTGGCGACGATCATCCCCGTCGCCGTCGCTTCCCTGCTCGTCCTGTCGGCGCTCGCCTGCGGGACCGGTTCCCGGCCGACACTGCCGACCGAGGGACCGGACCTCGCCCCGCGCGTCAGCGAGCCGCCGCCCAGCGGAGAGTGCCCCTCGGTGGTGGGTGCTCCGCTGCTCGAAGAGGGCAAGGGGCTCGTCGACGCGGTGCCCGTGATGCTCGAAGAGGGCATGGCCGTCGAAGCCGACCAGCTCTTGATGCTGCGACGGCTGTTGCCGCCGGTGATCTGGCAGCACCGCGAGGTCTTCTTCTACGAGGGCATGCGCATGGAGATCGGTGACTGCCACGCGCGCTACCCGGTCTTCGGCCCCTACAAGACGGCCACCGAGCTCTTCCGCGGTGAACCGCGCGTCGACGACGACGGCAACCTGCAGAACTACACCGCCGGCCTCCCCTTCCCCCCGGACGACATCGACGGACGCGACCCCCAGTCGGCCGTCAAGTGGGCCTGGAACCTCGAACAGCGGTACCGAGGAGCAGGCTTCCGCGGCAGCTTCCGGATCACCGAACTCCCAGCCCGAACCGGCGGCATCCTCACCTACGAGGGCGACCTCTTCTTCCTGCAGACCGGACATCGGGCCGACCACCCGGAATCCGGCTACTCGACCCGGGACGACGACGGCGACATGGTCTGGGCGGCCGGCGGAGAATTCGCGACCCCCTTCGACGCGCGCCACCTGGCCTGGCGCCAGTTCCGCAGCGAGGAGAGCGAAGAGAACTGGGAAGAGCCCGACGACATCTTCGTGTACGTCCCGGCCATGCGGAAGCAGCGCCGGGCGGGCGCGGGCTGGGTCGACGGGCTCTACGTCCCCAACTACATGGGCGGTGGTGAAGGCGCCGGCGGCGGAATGGCCATCGGCGGCGCATCGGGCACCATCTCGCCCACGGCCGGCTTGAACATCGCGATCACCGAAGACAAGGGACACGGCCTGACGGGGGTGACCCTGCGCCCCAACGCCTACCACTGGCGCTATCTGGGCGAGCAGACGGTCCTCGCGCCGCTCAACACGGCCTACGCCGGCTATCCCCTCGACCCGAAGCGCAACTACGGCTTCAGTGGTCTGTCCGTCGCAAGCGACCGCTGGGACATCCGCTACGCGGTGATCATCGAAGGCGCGCTCAAGTTGCCGGGCTCCGACGTCCGCACCCTCGAGATCTGGATCGACCGCCAGACCCAGCAACCCCTGTACTGGGTCACCCGCACCGGCCGCCGCCGGCTGCTCGACATCGGCATCCTGGCCCACCGCTTCACCGGCGATGTCCCCGCCTACCCCGAATGGCCCGGGGGCTTCCCCGCCAGCATCTTCGAGCCCGTTGCCTCGTTCTACTACAACGCCCTCGCCGGAGGAGGAGGCTGGAGACGAGAATCCTACGATCTCCGCTCCACCCCGTTCAGCACCGCCGAGCGACGCCAGATGACCTCAGCAGACAACCTCGGCAAGGGAAGATAAGAGCGAACGAGAGGTCCGGGACCGGATCGGTTGGGGGAGGCCCAGCTCCTCCGGTCCTTTTCCAGGCAGCTCTCAGTACGACTCTCTCGTGCAGCGCTAGTCGGCGGCGTTCGCAGCACCAGCCCGCGAGAACGTTGATAGTGCCGTGGATTCGCGGCCCGCGGAGTGGAGGCGGCCGAAGGCGTACCCCCGTACGCCGAGGTCGCCGAAGCGAGCAGGTCGCGCAGACGCGGTGCTAGCGGCGTTCGCAGCCAGGTCGCGGAGATGCGGTGCGGCGGCGTTCGCAGCACCAACCCGCGAGAACGTTGATAGTGCCGCAGATCCGCGGCCCGCGGACCGGAGGCCACCGCAGCCGTACTCCCGTACGGCGAGAACGGCCGGAGGGAGCAGGTCGCGGAGATGTGGTGCTAGCGGCGTTCGCAGCCGCAGCCTAGAACGTGTACCGCAACCTCAGGTACACCTCGTCCCGGTCCCTGACGATCGAGAGGCCGTTCTCGGCTCCTCCCTGGTAGGCCCAGTCTCCCTGCTCGTTGCTGGGCGGGCCGATGCCGTTGGTCGGGATGTCGGCTCGTTGCACGCGGCCGTAGAACATTGCCATGCCGACGGTGGCCTGGAAGTTCTCGGTGAAGCGGTAGCTGATCGAGGGGAGCACGCCGCCTGAGGCCGACTGGATGTCGTGGACGAAGGTGATGCTCGGGTTGAGGCGGTCCTGGAAGTAGCCGGTGAAGACCGTCAGGGTGGCCAGTGCGTTGAAGGGGCCGTTGCCGCCGAAGCCCTTCTTCACGCCGCGGCGGTACTGGAAGAACCACTGGCTGTTGATGAAGAGGGTGCGGTTCGGGTTGATGAAGTTGATGAAGGTCGGGCGGTCGACGGAGACCGTCAGGTTGAATTCGTCGGTGCGCTTCGAGTTGTCCCAGCGGTCGGCATCGCCGGTGGGCACGTTCTCGATCCAGGTGGTCTCGACGCTGAAGTTGGCCTTGCTGCGGTCTTCGGCGAAGTCCATCGCGAAGCCCAGCACGTTGCGCTTCGGCACGTAGAGCGTGATCTCGCCGCCGGCGTGCCACTGCATGGTGCGTCTTCCGTAGGCGCCGTTGCCGCCCGCGGCGAGGGTGTTGCGCTTCAGGCCGGCCAGGAAGAACAAGTTGCGCACGGTGCTGCAGTACTGGGGCGTGATGAAGCTGCAGTGCTGGTTCCGGATGATGTTGTGCTCACCGGTCGCCGGGAGGTCGCCCTCGAAGAGGGGGCCGATGCCGTTGTACTGGTCCGGGTCGGCGGTCGGATCCTCCGAGGCCACCAGAGCGACGTCGGGAAACTGCAGCGTGTCCAGGAACTCCTGGGTCGCAATGGGATCGTTCGGGTTGACGCCCGAGGCCAGATACAAGAGCTGCAGCTGGGCGATCGGATTCACCTGATCGTCGATGCGGCAGGTGCCGCGCCCGGTGGTGGGGTCGATCACCCCGTAGTCCGACCCGCAGTAGCCGTAGAGCATCTGGGCCACGTAGCGGCGATTCGCGCCGACGCGTTGGGGGTTGTTGAAGGCACCGGTCGCGATGGAGCCACCTTCGAGTCGCGCGCCGCAGCGGCGGCGCGCGGATTCGACACCGTTCGGATCGCAGCCAGCGCGGTCCGGGTCGGCCAGATCGCCGACGGTCTCGAGGGCGTCGGCGAATTCACCGGAGAACGCGACGCCGATCATCTGGAAGTTCCACGACAAGCCGGCGAGCTCGCTCGCGAACGGAACGATCAGCTCGGGGTTGCCCGGGCCACCGGCGCCTGCGGCGACGGCGCGGCGGCCGGCGAAAGGCTGGCCGGGACCGACGGCGGGCCGGTTCGCGCTGAAGAGCGGATTCTGGCTTCCGGGCGTGGAGTAGTCCTGGTAGAAGACGGAGTCCGGGAAAGAGAGGTCGCCGTCGGGCAGAGTGCGCAGCACGCCTAGGGGGTCGGGGTTGCCGCTGTAGAAGAAGTAGTCGATCTCGACGTCGATGCAGGTCTGCCCCGAAGCCGAGCACTGCGAAGCACCGCGCTGCTGCAGCGGCAGGCCGCTGACCGGATCGGCGACGAGGTTGCCATTGCCGTCGGCCATGTAGACGGGCGCGCCCCAGGACCGGTTGATGTAGCCGTTCTGCTGGTCGATCCACTTCCGGTGACAGCCGGGCAGCGCCTGTTTGCGGCTGGCGGGACGGGCTGCCTGGCCGCCGCCGGGGACGTCGATCTTGTCCTGGCCGCGGGGGTACAGGTCGCCGCCGATGTCTGCGGTGGAGCACA
Source organism: Deltaproteobacteria bacterium (assembly GCA_029261855.1). GTDB lineage: Bacteria > Myxococcota_A > UBA9160 > UBA9160 > UBA4427 > JAJDAN01. The sequence continues at coordinate 18,052 of JAJDAN010000082.1, read as the reverse complement.
GTGGGCCGCCGATTCCCAGCGCTTCCCAGGGCAGGGTCCCGGGCTGCAGGCCTTCGTCCGTGCGGTACTCGTTCGGGTCCTTGAAGGGGGCCACGAGTCCCGTCGTCGGGTCGATGATGGCCGTACCCGCCGGGCTGATCCCCTGGCGCTTGAGATCGATGGCCGCCAGGGTGCCCGAGGCGCCGGCGAAGGCCTGGAGCACGATGCTCGGCTCCATGTTCAGCAGATCGATACCCGACTGGTCGCACTGGGTTCCCCAGAAGGGCCCGCAACCGAGCAGGGCTTCCTGCTCGGGGCTGAGGGTCGCTCCGAGGAAGGTGATGGGGGTCTGGGAACCGCCGCAGGGAACCTGCTGGCTCGGGGGAAGGTCGGTGTACTGGAAGTCGATACAACCCTGCGGATTGCTCGGATCGCCCCGGAAGTCTTCGAAATCGCCGGGGTCGTTGCTCAGCTGGACGATCGGCAGGGCGAAGGGCAGGAACGCCGAGCCCTTGTCGTTCGGCCCGTCGCAGAAGGGCTGCGTGTTCTGCGGCAACGTGCAGGTCTGATCGGAATCGATGATCAGCAGCGCGTTCAGGGTGGCATCGCCCCCCAGCAGGCGACCGATCACCTCGGCGACGACGATGCCGGAAGAGGCTTCCTCGGTGCTGCCAAAGACCGTCTGCGCGCAGGCCGTCTCGTCGAGGGTCAGGAAGCCCACCGTGGCGGAGCACAGCCAGGTGAAGATCGTCAGGTTCGCGTGGTGCGAGTCGAGCGAGTTGGTCGGCTGGTAGGAGCAGGTCGAGGGGACCTCGAGGACGCCGTCCCCGTTGGTGTCGACCGGCGTGCAGTTCGGGTCATTGGGGTCGAAGCCGGTGGCCAGATCGCCGTCGGCGGTTCGCGGTCGGCCGTTCGGATCGATGTAGTCGAACAGCTGCGTGGGACCGGCGGTCAAGCAGTCGCTGCCGCCGTCGAGGGTGCCCTGGACGTTCGCAACGCCCGGCTGGTTGAAGCGGATGTTGTTGTTGGTGGTCCCGTTGTTGGCCTTCGTCGTGCCGCAGTTCGTACGGCTGACGCCCGATGTGTCACTCGCGGTCCCGCGCGCAACATAGGAATCCGGGTCGCGCGCGAACGGCAGGGTTCCGGCGTTGACGCCACCGGGGTTGGCTTGCTGGGCAGCGATGAGATCCCGCAGATCGCTGTACGGGTCCTGCCAGGGATCGTTTCCGTTCCCGAGACCACTCCAGAGGTTGGAGACGTCCGACGCGTAGCTGACGGAGTGATTGATCCGTCGGTCGTCCGGGGTGATGCCGCCCATGTAGACGAGCGGCCGGCCGGTCTGCGGATCGACATTGCGCTCGTAGGTGCTCTGTCGACGTACGGCGGGGAGGTCGGCGTAGCCCCAGAAATCGGACAACGCGAAGCTGAAGCGATCCCAGCGCCACTCGACGCGGCCGCCGATTTCCCAACCCTTGAGCGACTGCCACGGTTCGGGCGTCTTCTCGATCCCGATGATGCCGACGCCGGTGAAGCCGTGGGCGAAGGCGCCGAACTGGGCGCTACACACGACGTTGACCACGTAGGGCTCACCGCAGGAACCGAAGTCACTGGATTCGTAGTCGTCGATGTTGGCCGCCAGCTCGAGACGCACGTCCTCGAAAGGCCCGACTTCGTAGAACGACCAGACCCCGCGCACGGACCACAGCGCGATGCGGGATTCCTCGAGACTCGGCAGGGTGGCGAGCGCGAGATCCTGGGGGTTGAACTGGTCGGTGGTGCGGAAGAGCTCGGTCTTGCCCCAGACGATCTGCTGCTTGCCGATGCGCAGCCACAGCTGGCTGTCGAACATCTCGATGTCGAGGTAGGCCTCCTTCAGCTCCTTCTCGTCCTGCTGGGCCAGACCGCGATTCCAGGCCCGTTGGTTCTCGCTCAGATTCAGGGGCCAGGCCGGGCGAAGGTCGCCTCCCTGCATCAGCTCACGCAGGGGCTTGCTGGGAACGAAGAGACCGCGCGCCTGGGAAGCCGCGCTGCTCTCCACGACCTGCCCGTTCACGAACTCGGTGCGGGTCGTGATGCTCTGGCCAGGGATCACCGGGTTCGTCGGCGGCTGCGCGGCGGCCGGGTTCTCCTGGAGCAGCCGGTCACTCGTCTTGAAGACTGCGTAGTTGAGGTTCGGCAGGGGTGCGCCGGTCTGGGCTCGGCGGAGATCGCGCGCGTCGTAGGCGGTCCGCGCCGGCGGCGGTGCGTTGGGGTCGTCGCCGGGGAAGCGGACGTTGACCGTGACGTACTTCTCGCGCGCGCCGCCGGTGAAGCGCTCGTCACCGTGGTTGTGGGCTGTATCGATCTCGATCACGCGGTAGGTCGACGGGTCGTTGGGATTCGAAAGCGCCGGGTTCGTGGCGTCGTCGTAGACCACCACCTGGACCTTCTGAGGCCCAGCCTTGGTGAAGTCTTCGGCGTAGACGGGGATCGGCCGGAACGGGCGAGCGCCGTTACCCGGCGAGCGCCCGCTGAAGCAGTCGGCGTTGGCGCCGCCGGTCACGCGGCAGTTCAGCACCGGATTCAGGCGACTGCTGTCGAAGGGGTTCACGCGGTCCGACAGGGTGCCGATCGTCGAGACCCCGTTCTTCGGCAACCACGGGCCCAGCACTGCGGTCGGGTCGCCCGATCCGGAACCGCCCTTGACGTTGACCATCGTGAAGCGGAAGTCGCTGAAGTTCTCGAACACGTAGTCGAAGGGCTTGACGCCGTCGTCACCCCTCGGCCAGCAGTTGAAGCCCGGGCGATTCTGGTTCGGATTGGTGGGGACACACGGCACGACGGACCCGGTGATGAACTGTCCGGGGGTGTCGGACACGCCCGAGAAGCCCACGACTTCGGACAGGGGCACAGGATCGGTGGTCGAGCCGGACGCCCGCCCGTCGGGATATATGGGAATCTCACCGGACGCGGTGACGGTGGTTCCGTTCGAGAGGCGGCGCGGCAGGCTCTTCGATCGGTCGCCGTAGGTGTTGATCCCGCGGAACATCCCGCAGCCGCTGGAGTAGATGCAGTCGTACCGAACCTCGGCGCGCACGTACGCGGACATCAGGTCGAGAACACCAATGGTGTCCTGCACCAGATCGAGCTCGAGCTCGAGGTTGAAGACGTTGTACCACTGGGTGACGTCCCATTCCTCGGAGTAGTCGGCGTTCATCGTTCGGAACTGGCTCTCGTAGAAGCCATGGGCCTGGAGTCGGCCATCGAAGGCCTCGAAGGCCTGTACCGGAGACGCGAGGAGCAGGATCAGGGCGACGCCCCAGCTCCACCGCGAGATCGACCCAACCGCACTACCGACGTTCATACTTTCCTCCACTCGCGCTTCGTGGACCTTCGGCTCCCTGGATGAGCCACCGCCTGAGACAACGGAAGCCCTCGCTTCGACCGGGGGTCGTCTCGAAGCGGGGGCTTCACGGATCCGCATGACGGCACTGGCATTTATACCCTGCAGGCCGCTACAGAAACAACGAAATTCCGCCCACCTGCGGGTTGCCGGAATCCCCCGGACGGCCTCGCCGGACCCGAATCGAGGCTCGGAAGCGTGTGTAGTGAAAAGTCTACGACTCGAACTCGGGCCGGAGGCGCGACGTTCGAAAGGAGCGCGACGACGTGAGCGACGCACAACCGATCACCGGATGCAGACCGGGCGACATCGCACAGCACGTCTTCCTGTGCGGCGACCCGTCACGCGTCGCGCGCATTGCCGCGTCCTGGACCGAGACCCGTGAAGTCTGCAACGTCCGCGAGTACCGCATCGTGACGGGCCAGCGAAACGGACTCCGGGTCACGGCGGCGTCCACCGGGATCGGCGCTCCGAGTACAGCGGTGGTGCTGGAAGAACTCGCGAAGCTGGGCGCACACACCTTCATCCGGATCGGGAACAGCGGCGGCCTGGCGGAAAGTCTCGCCCTCGGCGATCTGGTGGTGACCACCGGGGCCGTGCGCGACGACGGTACGTCTCGCAGCTACGTGATCCCCGAGTATCCGGCAGTCGCGCATCACGAGATCGTCAGCAGGCTGCTCGAGGCCGCGCACGAGCACCGGCACACCGTGCACGCGGGCATCACCTGGTCGCTCGACGCCTTCTACGCCCGCAACGCGGTGCTCGGCGCGGACGGATCGATGCAATCGATGAGCGTCGGAGGCTACTGGCCGAGCCACCTCGAGACCCGCATCCGCGACATGCAGGCGGCCGGTGTCCTGAACTGCGAGATGGAATCCGGCGTCTTGCTCACCCTGGCGGGCCTGTTCGGCCTGCGCGCCGGCTGCGTTTGTGTCGTATCCGACCGCACGCCATGGCCCGGCCCGGCGGAAATCGACCTCGACCTCAACATGGCGGCGTGCATCGACGTGGCCGGCGACGCCATGGCGCGGCTCGCGGAAAGCAGCCCGCCCGTCCAGGGCTAGGGGCCGGGGGCCGGGGGCTAGGGGCCGGGGGCTAGAGGCCGGGGGCTAGAGGCGGGGTCAGCTCTGGGGCTCGGGCTTCACTCCGCCGGGACGAGCGTGCCGGAGACGGGCATGAGGTTCCACGTAAAGACCCCTCCCCCCGCCTTGCGCTTGTAGATCACCTCGCGCACCAGGCGCTTCTTTTCCGGATCCCAGACATAGCGACGGACCTCGTTGTGCTTGTCGCTGGCGGCGTAGAGCTCGTCGCGGCCGTCGCCGTCGAGGTCCGTCAGGATCGCAGCATGCTCGAAGCCGCCGGAGCTGCGGTCGATGGAGCTGACCTTCCACTTCTGGCCGGGCTCTCCCGGCCGCAGCAGCCACAGGCCGCTCTGGAAGGCCGCAGCCACCATCTCCTTCTGTCCGTCGCCGTCGACGTCACCCACCGTCAGGAAGCGGGTCAGACGGTCGCGGATCTCGGCAATGACGACACCCTCGGCCGGGTCGGTATCGGCGTCGTAGCGGCGGATCTCGACGCCGTGCTCGAGGGCGTTGGTCTCCTTGTCGAGCTTGCCTTCGACGACGACGTACAGCTCGTCGCGGCCGTCGCCGTCGACGTCGTCGACGAGGATCTCCTTGGCGTGCCGGGTGCCGAGATCCGCGACGATCTTGCGGCCCTCGCCGGTCTTCGGCACATAGCGCGCGACGAAGCCCGACTGCTCCGAGCCATCCAGCCGGTTCGGTTCGCTCGGGGTCGCGTACACCTCGAGGACGCCGTCGCCGTCGAGATCTCCGATCTCGATCTCGTGCACGAAGGTGTCTGGCTCCTCGTCGATCTCGGTCACCGTGAAGGCCCCGGTCGCATCCCGCTGGACCGTCGCCACCACGCCCTGGTCGTGGGTCGCGACCGCCAGGGCTGGACGGCCGTCTCCGAACAGATCGCCCACCTCGACGTCGCGCATGCGGCTGAACTTGCCGCCGAAATCCTTCGTCCAGATCGTCTCTGCCGTCAGCTTCCCCGAAGCGTCGCGGGTCCACAGCTTCAGCGCCGCTGCGGATCCTGCGGCCGTCAGCAGCTTGCCGTCGTACTCCATCGCCTTGTGGAAGACGTTGCTGTCCGCATCGTCGAGGGTCGTCAGCTTCCAGGAGCCGTCGGCCTGGGGCGTCAGGAACTCGACACGGGCGGGCAGCGGCTGGGGCGCCCCACCGGGGCCCGGCTTCGCGGCGAACTGCGCCAGCGAGAGCGCCAGCGCCTTCGGGTCGTCCGGGGCGGCACTGCCGCAACCGACGGCCAACGTCGCGCCCAGGAGGACACAGAGAACGAGACGGGTGTTCATCCGGTGGGACTTCATGACTGAACCTCTCCGAGCGTGTGTTGGCCCGCTTTTTTAGCAGGGTCGCGCAGGGGGGGCACGAAACCGGCAGCGCACCGGCAGCCGTGTTATCCCTCCCCGCGTGAGCAAGGGCGGCTTCCAGAACGTACGCGGAACACGCGATTTCTACCCCGACGAGCTTCGCCAACGCGAGTGGCTCTTCGACCACTTTCGCGCCGTCGCGTCACGCTTCGCCTTCGAGCAGGTCGACGCCCCCATGCTCGAGCCTGCGGAGCTCTTCATCCGCAAGGCGGGCGAAGAGATCGTCGACCAGCTGTACCACTTCGAGCTGCACGACCGACATCTCGCCCTGCGGCCCGAATTCACCCCTTCTCTCGCGCGCATGGTGCAGGCCCGCGCGGGCGGTCTGCGCCTGCCCCTGCGCTGGTTCAGCATCCCGCAGTGCTGGCGCTACGAACGCATGACACGCGGCCGCAAGCGCGAGCACTACCAGTGGAACATGGACATCTGGGGCGAGCCCTCGGTCACCGCCGAGGCCGAACTCATCTCGGCCTGCTTCCAGCTCTTCGACGCGGTCGGGCTCGACCGCCAGCACGTGACGCTGAAAGTCAACAGTCGGGCGCTCGTCGAAGAGGCGCTGCGGGCGGGGCCGCTGCGCGACCGCCCCGAGGCCTTCGCGCCCCTGTGCGTGATCATCGACAAGATCGCGAAGATCGGGCCCGACGCAGTGACCGACCAGCTGACCGATGCCGGCGGGCTGGTCCGGCTCACACCCGGCGCTGCGGCGGACGTGATCGCCATGTTGGGCGCCACCCACCTCGACGACGCCGCGCAACACGCTCCCAAGGGTTCGGAGCCGCTGGCGGAGATCCGCCGCCTCTTCGACCTGCTGGACGCCTACGGGGTGGCGGACAGCGTGTGCTTCGACGCCGCGACGGTGCGAGGACTGGCCTACTACACGGGCATCGTCTTCGAGGCCTTCGACACCGAGGGCACCCTGCGCTCGATCTGTGGAGGGGGTCGCTACGACCGCCTGCTCGAGACCCTGGGCGGCCCGCCTCTCCCCGCCGCCGGCTTCGGGATGGGCGACGTGGTCCTGAGCGAGCTGTTGGCCGACAAGGGGCTGCTTCCGAACCTGCCGCTCGCCATCGACGCGGTCGTCTTTGCCCTGGAAGAGGCAGAGCGCCCCGCCGCCGTACGGCTGGCCGAGCGGCTCCGGCGGGAGGGACAACGCGTGGACCTGGTGCTCGGCTTGCCGAGGCTCAAGCGGGTGATGGCCGACGCCGACAAGAGCGGGGCGGCTCGGGTCTGGCTCATCGGGCCGGACGAGGCGGCCCGCGGCGTTGCCACCGTCCGCGACCTGGCCAGCGGCGAGCAGCGCGAAGAGAAGCTGACGAGCTAGTATGCGCCGCCGAGCGCCCCGTGAAGAAGCCGGCTCCGCTCAACGCACCTCCACCCACCTCCATCCCTCCCACCCCACGCACCCCACCCTCGCAACCCCCGAATCGAGAGCGCGCGATGTCGAAGGATTGGACCTTCCAGGACAGCCTCGCCCTGTACAGCGTCGACAGCTGGGGGGGCGACTTCTTCTCGGTCAGCGAGCAGGGCAACGTCGTGGTCGGTCCGGCAGGGACGGAAGGGCCGCGCATCGATCTGCACTCCCTCGTGCTCGACCTCAAGCACCGGGGCCTTCGCAGTCCCATGCTGATTCGCTTCTCGGACATCCTCGCCAGCCGCGTGCGCGGCATCGTGAACGCGTTCGACCGCGCCTTCGAAGAATACGAGTACGCGGGGCGCTTCCGCGGCGTGTACCCGATCAAGGTCAACCAGCAGCGCCACGTCGTCGAGGAAATCGTCGAGTACGGCGCTTCGGCGGGGATCGGGCTCGAAGCGGGCAGCAAGCCCGAGCTGCTCATCGCCCTGTCGGTGCTCGAGACGCCGGGCGCGTTGATCATCTGCAACGGCTACAAGGACAAGGCGTACATCGAAATGGCGCTGCTGGCCCAACGCCTGGGGCGGCACCCGGTGATCGTGATCGATCGCTACCGCGAACTCGATCTCGTCATCAAGACCAGCCGCGAGCTGGGCATCCGGCCTTGCCTGGGGCTTCGCGCGCGCTTGTCCGCGCGCGGTGCGGGCAGGTGGCTCGAGTCCGGCGGGCCGCGCTCGAAGTTCGGGCTCACGCCCGACGAGATCGTCGCGGCCGCCGACCGACTGCGCAGCGAGAACATGCTCGATTGCCTCGAGCTCGTGCATTCCCACATCGGCTCGCAGATCACCTCCATCCAGGCCCACAAGGAAGCTCTCAAGGAAGTGGGTCGGGTCTACGTCGGCCTGCACCAGATGGGCGCACGCCTGGGGATGGTGGACGTCGGCGGCGGCCTGGCGGTGGACTACGACGGTACCCGCAGCCAGTCTCATTCGTCGAAGAACTACTCTCTGCAGGAATACGCCAACGACGTGGTGGCGTTCCTCAAGGAAGCCTGCGACGACGCGGGCATTCCCGTCCCGGACATCGTGACCGAGTCCGGCCGCGCGATGACGGCCCACCACTCGGTGCTGGTGTTCGACGTCCTCGAGGTGAACGAGGTCGTGAAGGACCGGACGCCGCCGCCTCTCGAGGAAGGCGCGCCGAAGGTCCTGCGGGACCTGCTCGACGTGTGGGAGGCCGTGCAGGCGGACCACCTGCAAGAGGCCTACAACGACGCCCTCGAGCTGCGCGAGGAAGCGACCACCCTCTTCTCCCTCGGCTACCTCGGGCTGGCGGACCGGGGCCGCGCCGAGCGTCTGGCCCTGTGCTGCTTCGGACGCATCCTGCAGGAGGCCGAAGGCCTGGAAGCACCGCCAGAGGAGCTCGCAGATCTCCAGGTGCAGCTCGCCGACACCTACTACGCCAACTTCTCGGTCTTCCAGTCGGCGCCGGATTCCTGGGCGGTCAAGCAGCTCTTCCCGGTGATGCCCATCCATCGTCTCGACGAGCGGCCTTCGCGGCTCGGCGTGCTCGTCGACCTCACCTGCGACAGCGACGGCAAGATCGACCAGTTCATCGGGGACCGCGAGCCCAAGCCCGTGCTCGAGCTACACCCGCCGAACGGCTCGCCCTATTCCATCGGAGTGTTCCTCGTCGGCGCCTACCAGGAGATCCTGGGAGACCTGCACAACCTCTTCGGCGATACCGACGCCGTGCACGTCCGGCTCGAGCCCGACGGCGGCTACTCCATCGACCACGTGGTCGAAGGCGACGACGTATCCGACGTGCTGCGCTACGTGCAGTACGACCCCAAGTCGCTGACCGAGCACGTGCGGCGCGCAACGGAGAAGTCCCTGCGCACGGGAGAACTCAGCATCCAGGACGCGGCACTCCTGCGCAAGCGATACGCTCGCGCTTTGCAGGACTACACCTACCTCGAGGACGACTAGCGCCGGTGCTTGCATGAGCGAGACACTGCGCATCCTGTCCTGGAACGTGAACGGGCTCCGAGCGGCCGCCGGCAAGGGCTTCACCCGCTGGCTCGGGCGGTCGGGAGCCGACATCGTCGGCGTGCAAGAGGTACGCGCCCTGCCCGACGACCTGCCGAGCGGGCTGCAACCCAAGACCCTCGACGGCCGCTGGCACGTCCACTACCAGCCCGCGGAACGGAAGGGCTACAGCGGCGTCGGGCTCTTCTCGAGACGCAAGCCCGACGCGCTCGAGACCGCGCTCGGTGCGCGACGCTTCGACTGCGAGGGCCGCCTGCAGATCGCGCGCTTCGGACGCCTCGTCGTCGTCAACGGCTATTTCCCGAATGGCAACGGCAAGGACCGGGACAACGGCCGCGTCGCCTACAAGCTGGCCTTCTACCGCACGCTCTTCGAGCGGGTCGAGGGGCTCCGCCGCAGCGGCTACCGCGTACTCGTGATGGGCGACTTCAACACGGCCCATACCGAGATCGACCTGGCCCGCCCCAAGGGCAACAAGAACACCAGCGGCTTCCTGCCGCGAGAACGAGCCGAACTCGACCGCTGGCTCGCCGCGGGCTGGGTGGACAGCTTCCGTCACTTCGAGCCAGGCCCGGGCCACTATTCCTGGTGGAGCCAGCGCATGGGCGCCCGCGAACGCAACGTCGGCTGGCGCATCGACTACGTGCTCGCGTCGCCGGCAGCCATGCGCTTCGTCCGCAGTGCCTTCATCCAGCACCAGGTCCGCGGGTCCGATCACTGCCCGATCGGCGTCGAGATCGACGCGGCCGCCCTGGGGCGAAGCCGGTAAGATCCCCCGCCATGCATGCACGCGACGTCTACGCAGGCGACGACACCGCCTGGTCCTTCGAGTTCTTCCCGCCGAAGACCGCGCGCGGGGCCGAATCGCTCTTTCGCGCCATCACCGACCTCGAGGCCCTGCGGCCCGACTTCGTTTCCGTGACCTATGGGGCCGGCGGGTCGACCCGCGACCTCACCCACGACCTGGTGGTGCGCATCAAGACCACGACGTCGCTGGATCCGATCCCGCACCTCACCTGCGTGCTGCACGACGAGACCGAGATCCAGGACATCCTGACCCGCTACGCCGAGGCCGGCGTCGGAAACATCATGGCGCTCGGTGGCGATCCGCCCGCCGCCTCGGCCGCCTCGTCCAGCTATGACCGCAGCGCCGACGCCTTCCAGCACGCTGCCGATCTGGTCCGCTTCATTCGCCGCTTCAACGACAGCGGCGCCCACCCGGACGCCAAGGGCTTCGGGGTCGGGGTCGCCGGCTTCCCGGAAGGTCACCCCGCGACCCCCAACCGCCTGATCGAGATGGATCACCTGAAGGCGAAGGTCGACGAAGGAGCCGACTACATCGTCACCCAGCTCTTCTTCGACAACCGGGACCTGGACGACTTCCGAGAACGCTGCGCCCTGGCCAACATCGACGTCCCCATCGTCGCCGGCATCATGCCCATCACCACCGCAGCCGGCATGAAGAGAATGGCAGAGCTAGCCCTCGGAGCCCGCTTCCCCGCCGCCCTCCAAAAGGCCATCGCCCGCTGCAACGACGACGAAGCCGTCGAACGAGTCGGAACCCACTGGGCCACCGAACAATGCCGAGACCTCCTCGACCACGGCATAGCCGGAATCCACCTCTACACCCTCAACAAGTCCGAAGCCGCAAAAGAGATCTACCGAAACCTGGGCCTGGGCTAGCGAGAAGCAAACCCGCGAGAGCTAAGCGATCGCAAAGCCGGTGCAGCTTCGAGGGGGGCGAGAGCGCCGATAGTGCCCGAGATCCGCGGCCCCCGGACCGGAGGGTGAAGGTCGCGGAGATTGAGTGCTAGCAGCTAGCGCGTAGGGGCCGGGGGAGGCAGTTCGAAGGCCTCGACGCCGCCTTCTCCGAACAGCAGAAGTCGCTCACGGCCCGTCGCGAGCACCGCACGCGCGCCGCGCCGGCTCTCTCGTGTGAAGACCTCGAAGCTTCTTCCCGCGTCGAGGCTCCTGGCGACGCTACCCCCAAGCCCGGCGATGAAGATGGCGCCGTCCGGGAGCATCGCCGCGCCGCCTAGGGACTGGTGGGTCGCAACCTCGATGCGCTCCCAGCTATCGCCCCGGTCGTCGCTGCGGAAGACGTGGCCACGCAGTCCGAAGACGAGCAGTGCCCCGTCCGGCAGCGCGAGTCCCCCCCACAGCGAGCCGTCGTACCCGGTCGCAAGTGCGCGGAAGGAGGTGGCCGCCGGATCGGCGTGGTAGACGGTTCCGCGCTCGGCGGCGATGTAGTCGGCACCGTCCGGTGCCCGGAAGAGCCGGGCCAGGTGCGGATCCGCCAGCTCTTCGTCGGGCGTCTGCGAGTCAGCCACCTCGAAGCGCGTCCAGGTCGCTCCGCCGTCCACTGTTCGGATCGCAAGACCGAAGGCGCCCACCGCAGTGCCGCGAAAGGGGTCGTCGAACAGGACGGAGAAGAGGGGGGTGTCCTCTTCCGGGGCCGCTCGTTGCAGCGTCCAGCTTTCCCCACCGTCGCGCGTGTGGATCACGACCCCGTCGTGGCCGACCGCCCAGCCGAGGTGCTCGTCCGCGAAGCTGACACCGGTGAGGACTGCGCGGGTGGGCACCGACGAAGCCTGACGCCAGCTGACGCCCGCATCGTCGGAAAGGAGGACATGTCCCCATGCGCCTACAGCGACGGCGCGATCGCCGGCCCAGGTCGCGTCGAGGAGCAGGGTCTTTGCGGCGATGGGTGAGGGCTCGGCCGCGCTGGTCGCGAGGTCGGTCTCCGCATGCAGGTCGCGCGGCATGATCAGCGCCAGCAGGAAGAGGCCCGCCGCGACCGGAGTGCGGGATGGCCACAAGCGATCGAGCATCACCGCCAGCGCCGGCAGCAGGGTCACCGCCGTCAGCATGTTGATGACGAACATGAACGAGAGCAGGGCGCCCATGTCGGCCTGGAACTTTAGGGGCGACGCCGACCAGGTGGCCACACCGACTGCGAGGGTGACGGCGGTGAAGGCCACGGCGTTGCCCGTCTCCAGCAGCGCTCGCTTGTAGGCCGTCGTGACGTCCAGGCCCGCGTCCAGGTGTTGCTGCAGCCGCGCATAGATGTAGAACGCGTAGTCGACGCCGATTCCGACGGCGAGCACCATGACGGGCAGGGTCGCGACCTTGACGCCGATCTGCAGCTCCTTCATGAACCAGTATCCGACGAAGGTGGAGACGGTCAGCGGCAGTGTGCAGCAGATTACGGCGCGCAGGCTACGGTAGGTCAGGAGCACGAGGAACACGACGCTCGCGTAGGCGTAGAGCATCATGGGAAACTCCGAGCGTGCGAGAGCCTCGTTGGTCCCCGCCTGGATCCCGATGTTTCCGCTGGCCAGTCTCAGGTTCACTCGGTCGCTGGGGTTCTGGTTGCGGAAGTCCCGGGCGGCCTGCATGACCCGAGTGATGGTCTCGGCCCGGTGGTCGCTCGTGTAGAGCGAGATGGGCATGAGGGTGCAGTCGGCGTTCACGACCCCGAGCGCCGACGGGATCGACGACGTTGCCTGGACGAGCGCGTAGCGGTCGCGCGGCAGGGAACGCCACGCGAGATTTCCTTCGTTCCACGCAGCGTTGATGGCCTTGGCGACGAGAGGCGCCGACATGCCCGATAGAACCCCCGGAACGTTCAGCATGTGCCAGGTGAAGCGGTCTATATAGGCCAGGGTTTCGTAGTCGATGCACGACTGGGGATGGGTCTCGGCGACGACGAGCAGTACGTCGAGACCGAGATCGAACTTCTCGACAATCAGCTCCGCGTCCTGGTTGTAGAGCGACTCGGGGCGAAGCTCGGTCGCGCCGGCGTGCAGGTCTCCGATGTGACGTCCAGCACCCTGCCAGGCGGCGAGGCCGAGAACGATCGCGAAGGCGGCCAGGGTGCGCGCTGCGTGCCGTGGCTCCGCCAGCTGTCCGACGATACCCATGATGCGCGCGACCATCGCGCGCGAGCCGCGTGTTCGTTCCGCGAAGCTCCCATCCAGCTGCAGGTAGGAGGCGATCACCGGGAGCAACAGCAGGTTCGAGACCACCTTGAAGGCGACGCCGATGGCCGCCGTGACGCCGAGGTCCTGTACCATGGGGATCGGGATCAGGACGAGCGTCACGAAGGCGACGAGATCTGTGACCAGTGCCATCGAGCCTGGCACGAGCAGGCCGCGAAAGGCCGCCCGCGCCGCAGTCTGCGCGTCGTCCCCGGCGACGATGCGCGCGCCGATCAGGTTGATCTGTTGGATGCCGTGGGAAACGCCGATCGCGAAGACGAGGAATGGCACCAGGATGGCAAGGGGATCGACCCCGTAGCCCAGGATCCGCATCGCGCCGAATTGCCACACGGCGGAGACGAGCGAGCACAGCAAGGGCAGGGCCGTCAGCTTCCACGAACGGCAGTACAGGTGGACGGCAGCTCCCGTGAGCAGGAAAGCGACCACGAAGAAGATCACCACCGTCCGCGCGCCCCGCGCGATGAAGCCGGTCATGGTCACGAAGCCAAGCAGATGGACGTCGTACTCGTCGTCGCTCAGCTGCGCGCGCAGCTCCTCGAGGCGGTCGGCCAGCTCGAGCACGCTGCTCTGCTGGCCGCCGATTGACACATCGAGGGCCTCGGCCACCACCATGGCGGCGCTGAAGTCGTTCGAGACGAGGCGGCCGACGAGGCCTGCCTGGATGACCCGGTCCCTGATCCGAGCGACCTCGTCCACCTCGAGATTCTCAATCGTGACCTCTCCGCCGATCACGTCCTCTGCGACCATTCCCTCTTCGGTGATCTCGATGGTCCGTATGTTCGGCGTCCAGAGTGACGTGACGGTCCGGCGGTCGACGCCGGGCATGAAGGTGAGGGCATCCGTCGCCTCGGACAGCTTGCGCAGGTAGTCGACGTCCCAAATGTCTCCCTGCTTCGCGCGGAGGACGAGCACCACACGGTTTACGCCGACGAGCTCGCTGCGGTACTCGAGAAAGGTGCCGATGTAGGGGTGTCCGAGCGGGAGGTGCTTCTCGAAGGAGGTCTCCAGACGGATCTGGCCGGCGAAGCCGGCCATCACGACGGTGAACAGGCCCAGCACGATCAGCGCGATTCCGCGGAAGCGGAACAGAAGCCGTTCAATGGCCTCGGTCATCGGCTCATTCCTCGGTGACCCCGCGCGAGCCCGCTCCGTGCGCCCGTCTCCTACTGCCACAGTCGACGCTCGTGCGACGGAGCTGTCCAGACGGCTCGAAAGCGGGTTACGATGGCCCCGCCAGAGGGAGGGGTAATGCATGCGCGACAGAATTGCATCTACTCGTCGCGAGGTCGGCGCACATCGCCCCGGCCGGATACTGCTCGTTCCCTTGTACGTCGCGCTGCTCCTCTGGGCCCCCATCGCCGGCGCCGCCGACTGGAAGTGGGGCGAGGTCGATGCCACTCTCGACTCGTCCCTGACCCTCAGCACCAGCCTGCGAACCCAGAGCCGGGACTGCAAGCAGATCGCGACCATCAACGGGGGCTGCAATCGCGACAACTCCCTCGGCACGCAGGGTCGCCTGATCAACAGCGACGACGGCAACCTCAACTACGGCAAGGGGCAGTTCTTCTCGGTCCTCGCCCAAGCGACCCACGACCTGCAGGTCGACTGGCGCGAGTTCGGCGCCTTCGTTCGGTTCAGCTACTTCGGGGACGCCATCCAGGGGCAGCGGAGCTATGGCGATCGCACGCCGCTGGATCGCGAGCAGCGCTTCCGATCCAGCGTACTGCAGAGCGGCGTGGTCGGAGCGCACTTCTTCTTCCTGGACGCGTACGCGTATGCGAGCTTCGAGGCCTGGGACCGCTTCTCCGACGTGCGCGTCGGCAACCAGGTGCTGAACTGGGGCGAGAGCATCTTCACCCAGGGAGGCATCAATGCCATCAGTACCCTGGACGTGACGAAGATCCGGCTCGCGGGTTCGGAGCTTCGCGACGCGCTGTTGCCGGCTCCAATCGTGCGACTGAGCACCACGATCTACGACCAGCTGAGCATCGAGGCCTACTACCAGATGATCTGGCGGAAGACGCTGATCGATCCCGTCGGCACCTTCTTCTCGACCAGCGATCTGGTAAGTCGCGGCGCCGAAGCACAGTACACGAACTTCGGCAACTGCGGTGACGAGGGCACGCCCGACTTCGACCGGGGCATGGGCTGTCCGAACGGGGGCAGCGCCCTGGCCACCTTCCCGTACGGATTCCCGCTGCTTCGCCGCAAGGACGCGCGCGACCAGGGTCAGTTCGGGGCAGCGCTCCGCTACTACCTCGACTCCATCGAGACCGAGTTCGCGGCCTACTACATCCGGCTGCACGACAAGTTCCCGACGGTGAGCTACCGCGGCAGCGAGCTGAACATCGCGCTGTGTGGCGACACGATGACCGGTGGCGCCCCGAAACCGGGCTGCGACGCGGGCTACATCGTGGAGTACAAGAACAACATCGATCTCGTCGGGCTCAGTCTCAACACCGTGGTCGCGGATTGGGCACTGGGCTTCGAGGCTTCGTATCGCTTCGATCAGCCCACGCCCTTGAATACGGGCCCCCAGGTCACGGCTTTCGTGCTCGATCTGTTGACGCCGCCGCCCGCCCCGGCCAAGGTCGACGGCGCCCGGCGTCTCGACCGGGTGGTGGTCATCGCGAACGCGCTCTACGTCTTCGGTCCGGGGAACCGTTTCGGGGGACTGCTGGTATCCGCACTCGGGGCATCCGAGATGAACTTCATCGCCGAGTTCGGGGTCACCCACTACCCGCAGCTGAAGGGTGGCCGCAGCGCCTACGCCGGTCCTCTGGGCGTCGGCCGTCCGGACGAGACGGGCGGCGGCTACCAGCTGCGCCTCGCCGCCAACTACGAACGCTTCCTCGGCAGCCCCATTGCGGTGTCGCCGGTGGTCGCGTTCCGGCACGACGTCGCCGGGATCACGCCGTCCAGCGAGGCGGGCTACAACGAGGACGTGATGCAGGTGGGGCTCAGCCTCGAGTTCAACTACCTGCAGCGCTGGAAAAGCGTCGTGTCCTACTCGAACTCGTTCGGGGGCGGCCAGCGGAACGGCAGCAACGACCGCGATTTCTTCGGGCTCAGCGTCTCGTATGCATTCTGAAGCGGGGTCCGGACGAGCCGGACGAGGAGGGGCAATGAAGCGCATCGTCCTCGGCGCACTGGCGCCGTGTAGGGTCGCGCTCGCGCTGTGCGCGCTTCCGCTTGCGGCATCGGCGGAAGTCGACGAGCAGCAGGCCGCACGTCTCGGGCAGGACCTGACCCCGATCGGTGCCGAGCGTGCGGCCAACGACGACGGCAGCATCCCCGAGTGGACCGGCGGCATCAAGACGCCGTCGCCCGACTGGAAACGGGGCGGGCCGCGCATCGATCTATTCGCCGACGATCGTCCGCTCTTCTCGATCGACGCCAGCAACCTCGACCAGTACCGGGACAAGCTGTCGGCGGGACAGCAGGCTCTGTTCGCGACCCAGCCCGGCTACCGGATGGACATCTACCCGACCCGACGCAGCTGTGGCCACCCTGACTGGATCTACGAAGCGACCCGCAAGAACGCCACGACCGCACGCCTCGACCAGGATCGCGTCTATCTCGTCGCCGGCTGGCATCCCGTACTGTTCCCGATCCCCCAGAACGGGGCCGAGGCCATCTGGAATCACATCTACTCGTTCGTGTCCGAGGGCTGGGTCGAGAACAATGCAGTCATCGCGCCGACCCGCTCGGGCGACATGACGGTGTCGCAGTTCCGGCTCACGTCGGACCCCCTGATCTTCAAGCCGAACATCGCGGACAGCGACGAGGCCAAGGGGCGCTCGACCCTGGCGGTGGTCGAACGACTGAGCCCGCCGCGTCTCGCCGGCAGCGTCGTCCTGGTGCACGAGATGGTGAACGACCAACGCCGCGCCTGGATCTACAACCCCGGGCAGCGTCGGGTGAGGCGGGCGCCGACCGTCGCCTACGACAACCCGCTCGCCGGCACCGAAGGTCTGATGACGACGGATCAGTCCCGCATGTTCACTGGGATCATCGATCGCTTCGACTGGAAGCTCGTCGGTAAACAGGAGATGTACGTCCCCTACAACGTCTTCGCGATCAATCACGGCACGGGGCTGAAGTACGAGAAGATCCTGAGTGGCCAGTACCCGCAGCGCGACCTGATCCGCTACGAGCTGCATCGTGTCTGGGTCGTCGAGGCGACGGTGGCCGCCGGCAAGCGCCACGTCTACGCAAAGCGGCGGTTCTATCTCGACGAGGATACTTGGCTGGCCCTGGTCGAAGACATGTACGACAAACAGGGCGAGCTGTGGCGAGTTCAGGAGGGCTTCCTGACGCATCTCCCCGAGGTCCCGACGTGCAACCTGCAGGGTACGATCACCTACGACCTGGTCGCCGGTCGCTACGTGGTGGACGGTCTGAAAACCGAAGAAGAGCCGGACGACTTCCTGGCGGGACGAAGCGGCGACATCCCGAATGAGAGCTTCTTCACGCCGGATTCTCTGCGGCGAGTCGGTCGCCGCTGAGAGGGGAAAGCTCGGGCTGCTCCTGCGACGCGGTGATCCCCTCGTCGGGTAGCGCGGCCAGCTCACCCGGGCTGAGGCCCTGCTCCTCGGTCAGCACCTCATCGGTGTGTTCGCCGAGGGTCAGTGCGTCGCCTGGGTCGGAGGGGCGTCCGACAACTTGATGGGATTGCCGGCGATTCGGAGCGGTGGGCCCTCGTCGGGACGCTCGACGGACAGCAGCATCTGGTGCTCGGCGACGTGGGGGTCCCGCTCGATGTCGGCTGCGGAGTAGCTCGGCGAACTCGGGACGCCGGCCTCGGCCAGCAGCGCGCACACCTCGGCCATGCTC
>JAJDAN010000081.1 GCA_029261855.1 Deltaproteobacteria bacterium | reverse complement strand
CTATCGCGATCTCGCCGTCGCCATCCCCCCGAGCTAGCGTCGGCCATCTATGCGGCTCCCCCTGTTCGCCGCGCTTCTGGTCGCGATCGTCGCGATCGCCGGGGGCTTCCAGGCGCGAGCGCAGTCCCAGGACCTGCTTTCCGACACGCTGCTGCGCGAGGTCGAGCGGGTCGAGGCCGCCTACCCGGGCCTGATCCAGTACGGCGACCGCCAGGGCGGCCGCGTGGTCGCCGGCGTCAACGAGGCTGCACTGCAGCAGCTACTGGACGAGCTTGCCGCGGGCACGTTCACGCCCGACACCGAAGCCGCCTTGCAGCTGATGATCCAGGGGCTCTCGCGACAGACGGGAACCCTGGGCGCGCTCGGCCGCAACATCACCCAGGACATCAGCGGCGCGGCGGCGTCCAGCGGCGAGCCCGCAGTCGTGCGAGGCGTCACGGCCGTTCTCTTCGAAGTCATGGAGGACCTCGCACATCCCTATTCCATCCTGGCCCAGGACCTGCTTTCCGAGAAGATGCGATGCGGCGCGGCGGCCGCCGGTGACAGCGCACTGGTTCAGGAGATTGCGACCCGGACCAGCCCCGACCGCGCCTGGGGCAACCTGAGCCTGACGGACGGCACCACCGCCGACCGCTACGGGCTGCATGCCGCGGCCGACCTCTATTCCGTGATCGCGCGCGGTCCGGTCGTGATCGCCACCGGGTACTTCGGAACCGTCGCCGTGTCGCGAGACGCGGGTGCTTCGTTCGCGACGCCGGACACGGGCAGCGACGAGGCGCTCTACGCCGCCGCCTTCGGGCCCGGGGACGAAGTCTGGGCCGTCGGCCGCAACGGCACGGTGCTCCATTCGCTGGACGGCGGTGCGCACTTCGTCGCGCGACCGACGCCGTTCGACCGACACTTCTTCGGCGTCTCGGCGCCGGCGGCGGGGGAAGCCCTGGTCGTCGGCGACTTCGGTCTGCAGCTGCGCTTACAGAAGACAGCGGGTGATGCCGCGACCGAACGCTGGCGCTGCCTGCCGCGGGACGAGGACATCATCCTCGGTCGCATCGTTCCGGCGGGACCCGACCAGGCGGTGGTCGGCGAGTTCGGGACCATCGAACGCCTGCCCGGGGGACGCCTGCCCGGCCGACGCGGCGAGCTGACGGGGGTTCCCGACGACATCTATCTGTTCGACCTGTGGTTCGATGCGAGCGGCGAAGTCGGCATCGCCGTCGGACTTTCGGGAACGGTGCTGCGAAGCGAAGACGGTGGCGCGACCTGGGCGCCCGTGGCGACCGAGATCGACGCAGACCTGTACGGCGTCGGCGGGGCGGGATCGCGGGTCGTCGTCGCCGGCGAGCGCGGCGTGATCGCGGTTTCCGACGACGCAGGCCTCAGCTTCACGCAGCGCCACGTCCCCGACCTGCGCCTCCCCTTCCACGACGTCGCGATGAGTGACCCGGAGAACGGATACCTCGTGGGTCCACGCGGGCTGATCGTGGCGCTTCGCGACGACGGCGCCGGTGCACGCTTCGAGATCCTGCGCGGGCCAGGCACGCCATGACACGCGCCGAACGCTTCTCGCGCTTCTTCGCGAGGCATCGTCACGCCTTCGCGATCGTCATCGCGCTGCTGACGGTGTTCTTCGCCTGGCAGATGCGGAAGCTCGAGATCTTCACCGAGTTTCTCGACCTGCTCCCGCGCAGTCACGCCTACATCGAGACCTACGAGCAGTACCGGGACGTCTACGGAACCGCCAACACGGTGGTTGCGGCCGTCGTCGCCCGCGACGGCGACATCTACCAGCCCGAGGTGATCGCGGCGATCCTCGCGCTCACCGAGGGGCTCGATTCTTCCGTCGTCCCGGCCGCCGTCAATGCACGCCGCGCCAGCGACTACATCACGCCCGAGGGCGGGGTCGCGCAGGCGGTGCACGCCATGGTGCGCGCCGCCGAGTCTCTCTTTCCCGGCGGTGAGCCTCGCCCCGCCGACACGGGCGTCGAGCACAACCTGACGTCCAGCCTGACCCACCGCAGCGTGCGGGACCAGCGGGTGCGCGTCGACGGCACCCTCGAATCCCCCCAGCTGCTGGTCGAGATCCCCAGTCGGCCCGAGGAATGGCGCGACCTGCAGGAAAGGGTGCAGCGAAACCCATCGGTCTACGGCGTCGTCGTGTCCGCAGACGAACGCGCGTCGCTCGTGCGCGTCAGCTTCCTCGAGTCCCGTCTCGACTACGCGGCGCTCTTCAAGCACGTGCAGCAGCTGGTGCGCGACGTCGAGGCCGACTACCCGGTCGACGTCTACGTCACCGGACAGCCGATCCTGTTCGGCTGGACCTACGCGTTCTCGAGCGAGATCCTGCTGGTGTTCTTCTTCACCGTGCTGGTGTCGACGGTCTTGTTGTGGGCCTACTTCCGTCACTTCTACGGAGTCTTCCTGCCCCTGTCCGGCGCTGCGGTCAACGTCGTGTGGGGGCTCGGCTTCGCGGCCTGGATGGGCTTCAACCTCGACCCGCTGGTGCTGGTGGTCCCGATGCTGATCACCGCCCGGGCGATCAGCCACTCGGTGCAGTTCGTCGAGCGCTTCTACGAAGAGTACGAAGCGCTCGGCGACAAGCAGGAAGCCTGCATCCTGTCGATGAGCGAGCTGCTGCTGCCCGGCACCATGGCGATCCTGACAGACTGCGTCGGTCTGCTGACCATCTCTCTCGCGACCATCCCCCTGGTGCAGGAGCTGGGGATCCTGTGCGCGTTCTGGGCGGCTTCCATCGGCGTCACGGAGATGCTCCTCAACCGCCTCCTGATCCTGTACCTGCCCGCCCCCAAGAACCGCCAGCACTACGTGCCCGCGCCCGTCGCCAAGGTCCTGTCCACGGCTGCGGGCATCGTCACCCACCGCGTCGGAGCGGCCAGCGTCATCGGCCTCTTCGTGGCTGCGGCGCTGCTGTCCTTCGGCCTGGCGCGCGACCTGCCCGTGGGCGAGAACCGACCGGGCAGCCCCATCTTGTACCCGGACGCCGAGTTCAACGTCGCGGCGCGCGAGGTCGGCGAGCGCTTCTTCGGCCTCGACGACCTGCTCGTGATCGCCCACGCCGAGTCGCCGGGACGCGTCTACGCCCCGGACGCGTTCGCCTGGATCGAACGACTGCAGCGCGTGCTCGAGACCGACCCCAAGGCCGGCGGCAGTATCTCCTTCGTCGACCTCTTCAAGCAGACGGTGCGCACCTTCCACAACAACGACCCGCGCTGGGCCATGTGGCCCCGGGACACGGCGGAGACCTCGGGCTTCCTGTTCTTTCTCGAGACCGCGATTCCGTCGCCCGGCATCCTCGACGCCTATCGCTCGCGCGACGGCCGATCGCTTTCGGCCCGGATCTTCTACCGCGATCACCAGGCCGACACCGTACGCGAGGCGAACGAACGACTGCGGCACTTCGTGGCCAACGAACGCCTCGACGGCAGTCTCGCGATCCGCCTCGAGGCGCCCGACGCGAGCGGCTGGCGACGTCTGCTCCCGTCTCTCGCGAGGATGCTGCCGGAAGCCGAGCCGGCGCTCGTCGTGACCACGCCAGAAGCCGCGCTCCCCGTCGAGACTCTCGAAGACGCCCGGTGGGAGCAAGGCGCGGTGCTCGCGCGCTTCGAAGACGAAGACTCCGGGCTCCTGTCCGAGCTGCGACGACGGGACCCCTTCGGCGGCTACTCGCTGTGGGTACGCGCTTCCCGAGACGCCGAGCTCGTCGAACGTCCGACGGGGGTGTGGCTGCGCGACGGTGTCGAGCTGCGCCTCGCGGCGGGCAGTGTCGGGATCCTCGCGGCGGCGAACGAGGAGATCGAGGCCAGTCACAGCGTCGGTCTGGCGGTCGTCTTCCTCGCGACCTTCCTGATCGTCACCCTGAGCTACCGCTCGTTCCTGGTAGGGGGGCTCCTGATCGTCTCCCTCGGGACCGCAGCGCTGGCGGCACTCGCCGTACAGACGAGCTTCGGCATCGGCGTCAACGTCAACACGCTCCCCGTGCAGGCCATCGGCGTGGGCATCGGGGTCGACTATGCGATCTACATCGTCGACCGTATCCTGCAGGAACGCGCGAACGGACTCTCGCGTCTCGACGCCATCGCGCGATCGATTCGCACCACAGGTCTGGCCATCGCGTTCACGGCTTCCACCCTGATCGCCGGCATCATCTTCTGGATCCCCATCTCGAGCCTGCGCTTCTCGGCCGAAATGAGCCTGCTGCTCTCGATCCTGATGACCGTCAACGCGCTGGGCGCGGTGCTGCTGGTGCCCGCCCTGCTGGCCGTCCTGCCGGAGTCGTGGTGGCCGCAGAAATCCCAGCGATAGCGGGCATCTAGGGTCCGGGAGGAAGAATCGCCAGCTGGCGAGAGTCAGTCGGCGTCGCCCGAGGGCAGCCACAGACGCACCTCGGTCCCCTCCCTCGTCGAGCGGATCTCGACGGTCCCACCCAGGTCTTCCGCTCGGGAGCGCATGTTCGCGAGTCCCTGCCCGGTGTGGCGCGGCTCCGCCGGCATCCCGCGGCCGTCGTCGGCGATGTCGAGTCGGACCCCGGGCGCCCCGTTCGGTCCCTCGGCCTCGCAGGTCTCGATTCGGATCGTCCGGGCTTCCGCGTGCCCCACCACGTTGTTCACGGCCTCCTGAACGATGCGCAGGACGTGCCCCATTCCCGCCGGGCCGAGAACCGGCAGCCGGGAGACTTCGCGGACCTTCCATTCGAACTGGAGCCCGTGTCGCAACAGTCGTCGTTCGAGCCGGGCGCGCATGGACCCGAGCAGCGCCGGCAGGTCTGCCGTGCCCGCCACCGAGTCGAGCATCTGCCGCATGTCGTCGAGGCCCTCGCGCAGGGACTCGCCGACGGCCACGACATCTGGCGGGTTTCGTTCGAGCAGCGCCAATGCCGACACCAGCTGCCCCCCGATGCCGTCGTGCATCTCTCGCATCATGCGGTCTCGCTCCTGGGCGACGAGCCTGCCGCGCTCCATTTCGCGCAGTCGCTCGTAGTTTTCCTGGAGCTCTTCCCGCGCGACCTCGACGCGTTCATTCAGCTGCTCTGCCAACCGCTCGCTCGCGGACAGGGATTCGAGCACGTATCCCATCAGCATCCAGGTCGTGAAGGCGATGATCACCAGCGGCACGAAGGTCGTGAGCGGCGCGTACGGAAGCGCCAGCCCGGTGAAGCCCGACTGGACGTCGTGAACGGCAAGCGCCAACAACGCCCCGGCCAGGGTCAACAGCACGTAGCCGTTGCGCAGGGATCCCCGGCGGATCGAGTCGAGGATGCGGTAGGCCACGTAGGCCACCGCCACGATGCCGAAGCTCAGGATGCCGAGATTGACGGTCACGAAGTAGTAGGGGTCGACGAGCACGAAGCTCACGATGGCAACGGCGCCGCCCCAGGCGAGCCACTCGGCGACCCGCGCCTTGGCGCCCAGCGCGCGGTTCGCGCCGCTGACGACACAGGCGCAACCCAGCATGTAGGCAGCGACGTTCAACCACTGCCACGCGAGCACGGGCATCGGTGGCTCCCGCACGATGCCGTCACTGGATGCCAGCGCCAGGCACAGCAACGCCGCTGTGAAATAGCCGGCACCCTTGATTTCCGGGCGACGCAAGGCGACCACTGCGAGCAGCAGTGCGGTCGCCAGACTGAGCACCACCATCAGGTAGCGGAGGTCGACCTGGCGAAAGACACGCGCGGCGAAGCGGCCGTGGAGCAGACGGTCCGGACCGATCTCCATCGCCACGAGTCGGATGTCCGAGGCGCTGCTCGTTCCAACGTGCAGGTCGATGCGGTTCGGGCCGGGACGCAGTAGCTCGCTCGGAATGGTGAAGTAGAGCGGCCGGTTCCAGTTCCGGGTGACCCGTTCTCCGAAGCCCCCGCCGGTGCCGACGGGAACCCCGTTGATCGAAGCCTCGGCGTTCATGCGCAGGCGCGGCAGGTAGAGCGCCCACAGCTCGTCGGGTCGCGAGGCCAGCTCGACGTCGACGCGGTACCAGATGTCGTCGTACTGTCCGAGCGATCCTCGCGACCAGAAGTCCGGCAGGGACCGCTGCACCCAGCCGTCGGCGGTGTCGGGCGGGCGGCTCGCGGGACCGAGATGAGCCTCGATCTCCTCGATCGAGATGACTCCCGCACCGGACACCGCGATGGGTGAACGGTCGATCCTGTACTTCTCCTCTTCCGGATCGCCGCGACACGCCGCCAGGCAGGCGAGAACGAGCAGGACCGGGAAGAGGAGGGATCCCGTCCCCGGGCTGTCCCGCGCGCGCCCGTTCATCCTTCAGCCATCTGGGCGAACGAGCCCCAGCTGCAACGCCTCGTAGACCGCTTCTCCGCGAGAGTGCACGGCGAGCTTGCGATAGATGCTGCGGATGTGGGTCGAGACCGTGTGGGTCGAGATGCCCGCCAGCTCGGCGATCTCCGCATACGTGAAGCCTTTGACGACGTAGCCGAGCACCTCTTGCTCCCGACGCGACAGCGCCGGAGCGGTCTCGTCGCCGTCCGCGGGAACGGCGTGCATCTGCGTCAGCAGGTAGCGCGCGATGGCCGGACTGATGGGCGACCCCCCGGCCACGAGCTCGGACAACGCCCGCTCGACGTCCGTCGCCCCTTCGCCCTTGAGCAGGTATCCCATGGCCCCCATCTGGATGGCCCGTACCACGTGCTCCTCATCGCCGAACACGGTGATCACGAGAGACAGCACGGATCCCTGCTGGGTGGCCAGGCGGATCAGGTCGGCCCCGCTGCCGTCCGGCAGACCGAGGTCCGTCAGCAGGATGTCGACGCCTCCGGCTGCCAGCCACTTGCGTCCGTCTCCGACGCTTCCCACCGCTGCTGCGAGCGTCAGGGCCGGGCTGGCGTCGATGATGGCCGCGAGCTGCGCCCGCGTCGCCGGATCGTCCTCGACCAGGAGAACCGAGTGGGTCATGCAAACGCGAGTCTATCCCGGATCCAGACCCAGGGGGAATCCCCAACTCTGGCGATGTGAAACTTCGTGGTGTTCCCGCATAACGGTACGCGCGGAGGTGTCCCATGACCCGAAGCTGCGCCTGGGCACTCGCCCTGCTCGCAACGATCGCCGCCTCACCCGCCCGGGCGCAGTACGTCGCAGAGGTGATTGCGGGGGCGGGCGCCGGGCAGACCTACGACCGAATCGACGACGGGCGCATCAACGATCTCGGCGAGATCGTTTTCAACGCCCAGGCCGGCCGCCCTGGCGAGACGACGACGCCGCCTGACCCCTCGCAGAGGAGAGCGCGCGGAACCGATTTGATCCGGATCTCCACTCACGGTACAGACCCCGTGCCGCTACGCGAGGAGACTGGATGGGCCCCAGCTGGCTTCGAAAGACCGTGGTCTCGTTATTCGGGGTCGCCTGCCTCGGAATCGGCTGCGCGGGCCCCCCGACCGCGATCTACTCGACGACCTTCCCGGGCATGGACGTCACCGGAGTCGATCGCGTCCACGTCCAGGAGTACCCCGAGGCGGACGAGCGGGGCAAGCGGGTCGGCCGGGACATCGCTGCGGTGCTGCGGTCCTTCGGTGTCGCGGTCAGCACGGGGCCCGACTTCGAGCGTTCCGACGAGACGCGGGTGATCGTCACCTACGAGGACCGTTGGATGTGGGACATCACGATGTACCTGATCCAGCTGACCATCTACGTCCGCGACGTCGACACCGGCCGGATCCTGGCGGCCGGCGGCGCGATCCGGATGTCACTCGACCGGGAAGACCCCGACTACGTGGCGAGAGAGCTACTCGCCCCGATGTGGGGCAAGACACCATGACCGCGCGCCCTCCCTGGCGATTCCGTCTGTCGATCCTGGTCGTCCTGGCCGTTGTCGGCATGGGGTGCGTGCAGACGCAGCCGACGGCGCTCGACATGACGCCGGAACCGTTTCGGGTCGAGACGAAGCACGATGCGCGCGTGGTGCTCGTGGTCGTGGGAGGCACCCCCGGCGAGGGCGTCGTCTCGGCGCCCAACGCAGCGCTGCGCGAATCCGTCCTGGCCGCGATCCAGGAGTCGGGGGTCTTCCGGCTCTCCGAGCGCGACCAGGCCGACTTCGAACTGCAGGTGGTCCTGGCCCGGGTCAACTTCCCCATCGCAGGCTTCGATTTTTCCGTCGATGTCGAGATGATCTGGAACCTCGCCCGGACCTCGGAAGAACGAACGATCTGGCAGGCGCTGATCGCAACGAGCGCGTCGGGCGGAACCGAGGTGGCCTTCAACGCCCAGACCCGCAGCGCACTGCTGACCGGCAAGGCCATCGAGGACAACATCCGGGAAGGCATCACGCGGCTCTCCGCGGCCGATCTCGAATGACACGCAGGCTCTGTGTGCTGATCGCGGTGATCGAGACGGCCGCGATCATCGGCGCAGCGGCTGCACCGGCGCACGCAGAGAGCGCCGAAGAACTGCTCGCACCCTACCGGACCAAACGCGCCCTCTACGTCTTCCTCGACAAGCGCGCGCCCACCTGCGCTCCGATCGATACGGAGCGCGAGTTCTGCAGCTGGCGTCTCTCCAACGACCGGGACAGCTGGGAGCAGCTCGCCGACACGATCGGAGCCGGCGAGCGCTTCGCCCTGGCGTGCGTACTGCCTCGTTCCGGCGCCGACCGTCGGCCCGGGTCCTGCACCGCTCGCGTCGCGGGAAAGGGCAGACGCATTGGCGTGGACGAGGCCGAGGCAGCACTCGCCAATGCCCGCACCTTCCTCGAACTGGCACGGCTCGTCGGCACCAGCCCGGACCAGTGCCAGGCGGTCGGCGACGACGAGCGCGAGTGCATCTGGCGGGTCAGCTCGTACTCGCCAGGCTACGAGCAGATCGCGGGGCTTCTCGGGACGCGCAAGAAGGTTCGTCTGACCTGCACGCTCCCCATCGAAACCCGCTCGGTCCCGGACCGCGAACCCGAATCCTGTCGGGCAGCCATCGGTGCACGCTGAACGCAGCAGCTTCTTCTTGCAGTCGAGAGCGTTCGCGAGGTATACCCCTTAGAACTTGCCGCCCCAACACGCTCTCGTAGTCGACCTGAACAACTTCTCGCGCTACCCGACGCTCTCGGTCGGAACTCTCGTCGCAAACTGTCGCGCTGCCGGTCTTCCGGTAGAGGTGTTCAGCCCGCTCTCCGTCGGCGTCCGCGGAGTCACCCGGGAGAAGCGGGCGACCCAGGTCGGCCTGGTCGGCGAGATGCTGAACTTCCGCCTCGCCCACAGCCGATCGCGGCTTCTTCGAGCGACCCGCTCCTGGGCGGGAGAGAACCTGGTCTCGGCGCTGTCGCGTCACCCGCGGCGGGTCGAGGCCGCCTTCCGGGCCGAGATCGAACGCGAACGCCCGCGGATCGTCCTGATCAGCACCTACCTGATGTATCGCGGGCTCGCGGAAGCTCTGTGCGCGATCTGCCAGCGCGCCGGCATTCCCGTCTTGCTAGGCGGACCGTACTTCGCCCAGCGCGAGGTCGTCGAAGACTGGGCGTCCATCCCGGGTGCGACGGCGTTGGCTGCCGGCGAAATCGAGAACCGGCTCGCCGACGTCATCGAACGGATCGCGGCCGGCGAAGACGCGACCGTCGTCCCCGGGATCGTCATGCGGGGCGACGCGGGTCTGCGGGGCACGATCGCGCGCCCTCTGCGTCAGCTCGACAGCCTGCCGTTCCCCGACTTCAGCGACTTCCCCTGGTCGTCCTACCCGGACCGGATCGTCCCCGTGCTCACGGGGCGCGGCTGCGGGTGGGGGGCCTGCAGCTTCTGCAGCGACGTGGCGGGCACAGCCGGTCGCAGCTTCCGGTCGCGGGACCCGCTTGCCGTGCTCGATGAGATCCGTCACCAGCACGAAGCACTCGGCGCCGATCTGTTCGTGTTCACCGACATGAAGCTCAACAGCAATCTCGAGATGTGGAGGACCCTGATCTCGAAGCTGCAGGACGTCGCACCCGGTGCCCGCTGGATCGCGTCCGTCCACGTCGGGGCAAGAGGAGAGAACGGTCTGAGCCTCCCCGAGCTGCGAGCGGTGGCGGACGCGGGCTGCGTCCGACTCACGACGGGGCTCGAATCCGGCAGCCAACGCGTGCTCGACAGCATGAAGAAGGGGGTTCGCCTCGACCGGGTCAGCGACTTCCTTTCCGGCGCGGCTCGTTCCGGCATCAGCCCGCGCGCCACGATGATCGCCGGGTATCCGGGAGAGACAGCCCGGGACATCGCAGCGTCTGCAGCCTTCGTCGACAGCCATCGACAGGCGATCGAGCGCATCAAGCTGTGCACCTTCTCCGCCACCATCGGCACGGGAATCGATCGGCAGCTCGGCCCGGGCCTGCCTCGGCGCCCGGCGATGGCCAAGATCGACTACGTCCTGCCCGCCGCGTCGACGCCTGCCTACCGCCGGGCCATGTCGGCGCTGCTGCGGTCGGTCCACCGGGTCAACCGACGGCCCCTGCCCGAACGCGCGTCGGTCTTCGAAGGCGTCATGTGACGGTGGAGGACGACGCCGCGCGAGAGCTCGCCTCCCTGCGAAGCGAGATCGTCACGCGGGTCGTGTTCCAGAACGTGCTCCTGTGCCTGTGCTGGTGTGCCCTGGGCGCGATCCCGGCCGCCGCCTGGTTCGGAGGGCGACCGGAGATCCTCGTCCTCTACAGCGTTCTCGCGGTCTCGGCCGTCGCCATGTGGGCCCATCACGGCGCGCGCACGGCGCAGATCCGGTTCTACTTGCAGTCTTCGATCGAGACGGGTCCGCACGGGGCCGGCTGGGAGCACGCCCTCGCGGCGATGCGCTTCAGAAGCCTGCTGGGCTCGCGCTGGGTCGTTTCGACGAAGGGCTTCTTCCTCGGCAGCCAGGTACTCGTCGGCGGCTTGCTCTACGCATGGAGCGCACGACCCTGGTCGTGGCTCGCAGCGATCGCCGGCATCCTCGCGTCCATGTGGTTGCTCCACGAGCCGACGCTCGACCCGAACGGGCGGGCGCAGACCCGTGAGTCCCGGAAAGGGCCTTGATCCGCCCAGGACCTCGGGCCGCCTCAGGCCGAAGCAGCCAGGGGCTTTCCCGTCGGAGCGCGCGCCGACTTGGGCTCGGACTGCTTGGGCTCGGACTGCTTGGGTTCGGACTGGGTCTCGGAATCCGGCTCGGACCCGATCAGGATCCGGCCCTGTAGCTTGGCGCCTTCTTCGATCACGATGCCGGGCGTGGTCAGGTCCCCGTTCACGACGGCCGTCCGCTCGAGGGTGATCTTCCGCCTCGCGGCGACGTCGCCTTCGACGAGTCCGGAGATCCGCACCTCGTCCGCGGTGATGCAGGCGAGAACGCGGGCGCCCTCCCCCACCAGCACCGACTTCTCGCAGTGGATCTCGCCCTTGATCCGGCCGTCGATGCGCAGGGTCTCCTTGCAGCGCAACCGACCCTCGAGTTCGGACGACGCGTCGACGCTGGTCGTCGGCGAGACGGTGCGCGGGGCCGGCGACTGCAGCGACACCGGCGCCGGAGGCTTCGCCTCGGATTCGCTTCCGGTCTGTCCGGTCTTCCTGTCTCGCGCCATGAGTCCCCTGAGCGCCATGTTGCTTCCCTCCCGTGCTCTCTCGCCGAAGTCGTTCGGCAGTGATGTCGGCTCGCATTCCACGGCGGCACGCGGGCCTGGACAGCTTGTCGGCGAGGGGCGCGCTGGCCTCGTGACAGCGGTCACTCGGGATCGGACGAGATGGACGGCTCGGGCGGGCCGGGCGGGCCGGGCGGGCCGGGATGGTCGGCGAGGATGCGCGCGATCTCTTCGTTGAAGCTCTGGCGGCTGCCCGAGACGCCGAGGGCCTGCCAGACTGGCGCCAGGCGCCGAACGCGCTCGCGGAAGGAATCGCGGTAGTACTCCTCGTCGAGGAAGCCGTGCTCGTACTGCAGATACATGTTGTCCCAGTGTGTCTGCTGCGCGATCTGCCATTGGCGAAAGCGCCCGCGCTCGAGGGCGGTCAGATCGTCCAGGGACCCCAGATCGTCGGGATAGCCCGCCTCGCTCAGCTTGATGATGATCGGCCCGATGTGCTCGGAATCCGCTGCATGGACGAGCATGCTCTGGAGGGCGTCGGCCCGCATCTGGTAGGTCTGCGCCAGGGCGAGCCGACGGTTCTCGTCCATGGAATGGGTGTTCTGGCGGACCTGGATCGCCAGGTAGACCAGAGTGGCCACGACCGCGATGGCCCCGATCAGCTCGCCGAGCGCCCCGAGCTCCACGATGGTCATGAATCCCTCCTCCCGTCCCGCCGGGCAGACCGCCCGGGCACCTGGTCTTAGGCCTAGCCTGAACGGCGCTCAAGCGCTCCCTCGATTCTCCCGATGGGAAGGAGATGCTGCGCGATTCTTTCGTTCACCGGCTCCGGCTCGGCCTGGCGGTACTCGTCGCGACGACGCTGCTGGGCCTGATCGCCATCCTCGGCACCGGCCACCAGGTGGGATCGGCCCTCGACCGGTCTCAGCACGCCTTGTCGACCCTCGACGGTCTTCGCGAGGTGCAGATCCAGCTGGCGGCAGCTCGAACCAGCGAGCAGGAGTTCCTGCTCGAGGACCTGCGCACCCCGAGCTTCTTCCAGGAAGGCGACTCGCCCCGGCTCGAGCAACATCGCGCCGCGCGCGCGGAGTTCGACCGGCTGCTGGGCGAGCTCGAGCTAGAGCCTGGCGCTTCGGAACTGGGACTCGACGGGATCCGACAGGCTTCGGATCGCTACGGCGAAGGCTTCGACGAGCTCGTGGTGCTCTACCGCGAGCGCGGCTCCCTCTACAGCGGGCGACTCGGCGAGATGCGGCAGGCGAGCTTCGGGTTCCAGGACGAGCTGGACGGACTCGGCGCCTCCGTACGCGCGGCGTTGCACGCCGAGCTGCTCGAGCTGGACCGCGACCTCGGAGACTACAACCGCGATCTCGACAACCGACCGCGCTTTCTCGTCGGTGAGCGCCTGAAGATCCTGCGCGAAGAAGTCGGCAAGCTGAAGAAGTCGAAGGCGGAAGCACTCGGCGGACAGATCGACGCGTACGAGACGGCCTGGGCGGGACTGCTGGCGATCGACGATCGCATCGGACGCTCTTCCGGAGACGGACTGCGCGGCACGCTGCGAAGCGAGCAGGAGCTCATCGTTCCGCTGACCCTCGCCGCAGCCGAACGCTCGCGCGCGCGCTTCGACGAAGCCGCCGCATCCGTGCGCGACGCCCAGACGACGGCCCGCCTCGCGAACGCCGGCGCGGTGCTGCTGGCGGTGGTCATCGCCCTCTTCCTTGCCGTGTCACTCGGCGGCCAGGTCCGCGACGCCCTGTCCGCGCTGTTGCAGGCCGTGGAAGCCTACGCCCGCGGCGACCGGCGGGCCCGGGTCGGGCGCTTGCTGCGCGAGGACGAGTTCGCCCGCCTCGGAACTGCCTTCGACCGCATGGCCGAGACTCTCACGGAGACGACCGACGAGCTGGAAGAGATCAACGCCAGCCTCGAGCTCGCCATCAAGGGAGACACCAGCGGCCTGCTGTCCCGGATCAAAGCCCTGGTCCGAGAGCGCCGCGAGTCAGCCGGCACTTCTGGTCGCGACCTGGACTGACGGATCGCGCGGTCGCTTCACGAAAAGAAGTTCCCGCCCCGACCCGAGCCGGGTATAGGATGCAAGGCGAGAGGGACTCCTGCTCCTCCTTCGCCCCCGGCCTCCTCCCCAGGCAAGCTCTTCCCCCTGCAAGCACGTCCGGCGACACGCTCCCGCCCGCCCCCAGGCATTCGTCCCTCGTGACCGTTTGCCCAAGAACTCTCGTCGGACGGATCGTTCAACGCGGCGTTCGGCGAGGCGTTCGACACAACCCCTGGCGGGGTAGGAGTACGTCATGGCCTTGATCTCCGTTCTCAGAGAGACCGTCCAGCAGAGCGCCGTCCCGCGCTACGAGCGACTCGTTCGCTTCATCGCGGAAAGAGCGCGCCAGGACGGTGACACCTTCCAGTGGAGTGCGCGCGTCACGACCGGCGCTTCGGGTCGCTCGATCGGCTTCGTCACGCGGGTCGAAGGCTTCGCCGAGCTCACCGCCCGGGAAGAACCGGACGCGATGATCCGTCGGCTGTTCGGCGAGGCGGATGGCACCGCCATCGTCGAGACCCTGGGCGAAGGCGTGTCGGGCAGCACCTATACCGTCTCGACGATTCGCGACGATCTGTCGAGCCAGGCGCCGCCCGAGCCCGGGCAGGCCTCACCGCTGATCCTGCTCACCCGCATCCACGCCACGCACGACGGTGGCCCGGGTGTCGAGCAGCTGATTCGCAAGGTGTCGGAAGCCGCCACCAAGGTGGGCGAAGACCGCCAGATCCTGGTCCTTCAGGCCACCATCGGCGATCTCCGCAACTATGCGGTCGCGCAGTCGGTCCCGGACCCGGCGCTGCTCGACAAGCAGGCGACGGTGCCCGAGCTGCTGCTCAAGGCCTTCGGTCAGTCGAAGGGCGAGAGCATCTTCAAAGAAGGCACGGCGTGCATCGAGCACGTGGAGACCGAGCTGTCCATCGCACGGCCGGACCTGTCGAACGAAGGCTGACGCGCCAGGAACTGGCTCACAGGGACTGGGAGACGGCTCGAACGATCCGTCTCCCGGTCTCAGTCGAGCAGGCCGGACTCGCGCCAGGCCGCGATCGACGCGTGCATCATCTTGGTGGCGTCGAAGGTGATCCACCTCTCCGGCTTCACTTCGATGACCACCCGCTTCTCGGTGTCCATCATCTGGGTGAAGAGGTCCTGCAGCTTGCCGGGCGTCGGGATGTTCACCGCGGCGCACGCGCGGTAGAACCACTGCTGGATCTTCGGGTCGTCGTGGATGACCGCCCGACCCTTCGCCGTGATCCCCTTGGCGGGACCGAGGTCCGTCCCGTGGCTCGACACGACGACGGACACGCGCGGGTCGCGCCGAATGGCCGCGATCCGCTTGCGCTGCCGGGTGGCGCTGACCCAGAAGCTCCCGTCCTTCCACACGTAGGTCATGAGAACGCCGACCGCCCAGTGGTCCTTCGGCCCCCAGATGAACGTGCACTCGATCTGCTTGCGCAGGATCTCGTCGCGCAGGTCATCGTCGAGACCGTACTGGGTGACGTCGTCATAGTTGAAGCTGCTGTCAGGGGCCATCGCGATCTCCTCGGGGCCGAGAGTACGTCACCCGAACCGGGCTAGGATCCGGCCCCAGCATGCAATCGAAGAAACCGGAGACCGTCGACGTCGGCTTCGACGCCCAGGACCTCGAGCGGCTGGCCACCTGGAAGATGCCGTTCGGGCGCTATCGGGGTCGTGTCCTCATCGACCTGCCCGAGGAGTACCTGCTGTGGTTCGAGCGCACTGAGTTCCCGGCCGGCGGCCTGGGGCGACTGATGAAGCTGTGCCTCGGCATCAAGGCCAGCGGCGCGGAGGCCGTCGTCAAGCAGCTCAAAGGGCGCGTGCGACGTCCGCCGACGCCGGGGCGCCCCCAAGCTCCTGACGCGTGATCACCAGATCCCCTCTCAGCCCCGCGCCACGGCAGGTACCACAGCGCCACTCGGGCACGGGACGACCGGCGCTGCGGTGCGCCCGACACACGGGGCAGCGGTGCAGCCACAGAACTCGCCGAAGACCGCCGGCGGCGAGAGCGTCGAGATCCGTGGCCGGGATCCGCGCACGCGGAGCGTACCCGGCGGCTTCCATCAGGGCGCGCCACTCGCGGCCGTGTGGCCGCAAGCCTTTCCCATGCAAGACGTGCGCTGCAGCGTGAGCGGCCTCGTGGCACAGCACCTCCAGCAGCAGCTCTCGCGGACCGTCCAGCAGAAACGATGCGATGCGAAGCTCACCTCGAGTCGGCGCGCACAACCCGAGCGAGGTTCGCAGGCGCGAGCTGGCGACGATCCGCAGCTGGGCGGCGAGGCTCGGGACACCCCAGTCACTGCACCAGCGGCGCACCGCCGGACGAGCGATGGGGCCGAGCCGCGCCGAGTCCTCGAGCATGACCGGAGGCTACCGCTCGAGGGTGATTCTGCCGCGCTTCTCTGCCATGATTCTCGCATGCCGAGTCGCCCCGACGACCCGCGGACGCAGCACTCTCCCAGGCCGTCTCCCGCCTCCGCCCTGGACGTCGAGGTCGCGGGCCGCTGAGCGCACCGCCCTCGAGCGCGGGCGACCTGCCCCCCTACGACCCGGACCGCCTGCTCGCGGCGCCGTTCCCCGAGCGCATGCGCCTGGTCTGTCGCAGCTTCGCCGCCCAGGTAGCGCCGACCCCGGCGGTCGTGTTGGTGATGTACTGGACGAAGTACCTGCTGCTCTTCGTCGGCGGCTGGGCGTTCTTCGTGTCCTTCTCCTCCTTTGCCCCCTCTTTGGCCTCGTCGGGGTCGGGGTTCCTGTCGTTCGAGTGGGTCTTCCGCGACGACGCGTTCCAGAAGTTCATCCTGTGGGCGATCTTCTACGAATCGGCGGGCTTCGGCTGCTCGATGGGCCCCATGAATGCCCGCTTCAAGCCACCGATCGGTGGCTTCCTCTACTTCCTGCGCCCCGGCACCACCAAGCTGCCGCTGTTCCCGGGGCTCCCCGTCGTCGGGGGAATGCGCCGCACCCTTCTCGACGTCGTGCTCTACGCGGCGAACATGGCCTTCCTGTTGCGTGCGCTGCTTTCCCCGGAGATCACGCCGGACCTGCTGCTGCCGAGCTTCGTTCTCATCGGGCTACTCGCCGTCGTCGACAAGACCCTGTTCCTGGCCGCACGCTCGGAGCACTACTGGATCGCCCTGGCCTGCCTCACTTTTGCCGGCGGCGACTTTACAGGGGCCGACTTTACAGGGGCCGACTTTACAGGCGACCTAGCAGGCGGCAGTGAGCTCTGGGTGTCGGCCTGCAAGCTGGTGTGGGCCTGTGTGTGGTTCTGGGCGGCCACGTCCAAGCTCAACGACCACTTCCCGTCGGTCATCATGGTCATGATGAACAACGGGCCCTTCTTCCCGAAGGCGCTCAAGCGGCGCCTCTTTGCCGGGTACCCCGACGACCTGCGCCCCTCGCAGCTGGCGCGCTTCATGGCCCGGATGGGCACGGCTACCGAGTACGCGATCCCCTTCGTGCTCATCTTCAGCGAGAGCGCGCTGCTGACGGGCGCCATGCTCTTCGTGATGTTCTGCTTCCACGGCTTCATCGCGCTGAACAACCCCAGCGGCATGCCCATCGAGTGGAACATCCTGATGGTGTACGGCGGCATCTTCCTGTTCGGCTTCCACCCGGAAGCCATCGCCGCACTCGGGGCCGCGCTCGGGGCCGCGCCGGCCCTGCTCGCCTTCATCCTGCTCTTCGGCGTCGCCATTCCCGCCTACGGGAACTTCGTGCCGTCCCGGGTCTCATTCCTGATGGCCATGCGCTACTACGCGGGCAACTGGGCCTACAACGTCTGGCTCTTCCGTCCCGAAGCCATCTCGAAGCTCGACCGGCTCACCAGGCTCGGCGGCACCCTGCGCGAACAGCTGACCGACATCCTGCCCGAAGGCGAGAACATCGACGCGGCCATGACCCTGATGATGGCCCACCGCTTCATGCACCTCGAAGGCCGGCCTCTGCTCGAGGCGCTCCCCCAGGCCGTCGACGACATCGACGCCTACGAGTGGATCGACGGTGAGATCTTCGGCGGCAACGTGATCGGCTGGAACTTTGGCGACGGCCACCTGAACGGCGAGCAGTTGCTGACGGCCGTCCAGGCCCAGTGCGGGTTCGAGCCGGGAGAGGTGCGGGTCGTGATGGTCGAATCCCAGCCGCTCTTTGGCAAGACGATGCGGTGGCGGGTGATGGATGCGGCCAGCGGCCTCGTCGCCTCGGGCGAGACCGACATCGCGTCCATGCGCGACGTCCAGCCCTGGCCGACCGGGCGCTACGCCGAAGCCTTCAGCCCACAGTCTCCAGCGGGATCAGCATCCCCTCGCTGACCGAGCGCGTGTGAGACGCGCGCGGTTCGCTCACGCCCATTCGCCGGCGCGCTTCTTCGAGAGGGAGCGACAAAAGGTCCTCGAAGGGCTGGGCCGCCAGGCCGCGCACACGGCGTCCGCGCCGGAATGCATCCCAGGCGCTGCGCGCGCTGATGCGACCCGTCAGGATCGACATCACGACGAAGATCGGTAGCGCGCGGTCGTTCACCCGCTGCGGGAGCGAGAAGCACATCAGCGCGGACTCGCCCGCATGGGTCGCGTCGTAGCCCGCCACCACGTGCCAGAGGTCATGCATCGTCGTGAAGCGATCGAACATCCAGCGGCGCGTGGGATCGAGGTCCGCGTAGTCGCGTGACATTTCGTGCTGGGACTCGAGCAGCTGGTGCGGGTCCAGACCGTGACGTTCGGCGAAGTGCAGGAACGCCCGGCCCAGGCTGCCTTCGGGCAGGGCGCGCAGGGCGTCGTGATCTGCCAGGGCGTCTGCCAGGCTGACCTTCTCGCGCAGCAGCCGCTGCCCCGTCTCCGTCGCGAGCACGCGCCGAAGCTGGCGTTCGTCGCTGCCCCCGCCGAGGGAATCGCCGACGGTGTAGGCCGCATCCAGAACCTCCGCTGGATCGGCTTCCCAGAGCGTCGCCAGAGCCCGCCCCAGACGGCCCCACTGCACCGGCCGGGGTTTCGCGGGCGGCAGCTCCGGAGGTTGCACCGGCTGAAGATCACTCGCGAGCGCGCTGGCCATGGGCTGAGCATGACTGGGGACGCACGGGAGGTCAAGCATTCACATGTCCGCAGCAGGCGGGCTGCACTCGCTAGGCGCCCAGAGACGGCTAATTTGGCGGCATGTCGAAGACGCGCATCGCGGTGGTCGTCGGGGCCGTCGTCCTGTTCGGCGCCTGCGTCAGCGTCTACCAGGTTCTCGCGCCGCTGTTCCGCGACCCCTTCGCCCCGCTCTACGACGAGAACTGCGCGGTGTGCCACGGCGAAGACCTCGAGGGCGCCAACCTGGGCACACCCCTGGTCGGCCACCCGCTGGTCCACGGCAGCTCCATCGCCGAGATCCAGACGAGCATCGCGGCGGGCTTCCCGACGACGGGCATGCCGGCCTGGGGCCAGACCCTGCGTGCCGAAGAAATCCAGAGCCTCGCCATCTTCA
This sequence comes from Deltaproteobacteria bacterium, assembly GCA_029261855.1. Lineage (GTDB taxonomy): Bacteria > Myxococcota_A > UBA9160 > UBA9160 > UBA4427 > JAJDAN01. The sequence continues at coordinate 18,402 of JAJDAN010000081.1, read as the reverse complement.
TCAGCGAGAAGCGCGCGGGCTACGGCCGGACCGACTTCAAGGTGGATGCGCCGCTGGCGATCCCGCGAGAATCGATCGCCAGCGAAGAGCACGACTTCCGCATCGAGGTCGTCGCGACGGGTCTCCACCCCCTGCCCTTCTCCATCGCGCCGCTACCGGACGGCCGCATCCTGGTCACCGAGAAGACCCGCGGTCTCAGCATCATCGCGCCAGACGGCACGCAGTCCGCGCTCATCGAGGGAACCCCGCCCACCCACGACGACGGCATCGAGATCTTGCGGCTCGTCTACGGTCGCGGCTGGATGATGGACGTCGCCCCGCATCCCGACTACGCGACCAACGGCTGGGTCTATCTGCACTTCGGGGACCGCTGCCGCGAATGCGATCCGTCCATGAACAAGCTGATCCGCGGGCGCATCGTCGACGGCCGCTGGACCGACGAAGAGACGATCTGGCAAGCCGACCCGAGCACCTACACCGAGACGCCGGACATGGGTGCCGGCGGCCGGATCAGCTTCGACGACAGCGGTCACGTCTTCATCAGCGTGGGCATCAAGGGCCCCTCCAACTTCGAGGGCATCCAGGACCTGAGCCTGCCCTACGGCAAGATTCACCGGGTCCACGACGACGGCCGCGTCCCGTCGGACAACCCCTTCGTCGACGTTCCCGGCGCGCTCGCGACCACCTGGACCTACGGCCACCGCAGTCCCCAGGGCCTCGAGTTCGACCCGGTGCGGGGGCAGCTGTGGTCCACGGAAATGGGCCCGCGCGGCGGCGACGAGCTCAATCTGCTGCTGCCCGGCAAGAACTACGGCTGGCCGCTGACATCGAAGGGCATGAACTACGACGGCACGCCGGTCGCCTACGGCGAGCAGCTGGGGATCGCCTTCGATCCTCTCGACCCTCTCAGCCCTCACGATCTGGCCAGCATCGAGCAACCGGTGCTGGACATGACCCCGTCCCCGGCGGTGTCGAGCTTCGTCTTCTACCGGGGCGACGCCTTCCCGGGCTGGCAGAACGATGTCATCGCGGGGACCCTCAAGGCCACGGAGCTGTATCGCTGGGTGATCGAAGGCGATCGCGTGGTTCACCGGGAGACCCTGCTCGCGGGCGTCGCCCGTATCCGGGACGTCGAGGTCGGCCCCGACGGACTCGTCTACGTGCTGCTCGAGCACGCGAGCGGTGGCCAGATCGTCCGGCTGGTGCCCTCGGAACGGGACTGACGTAGACTCGCGCTTCGTCATGGTGAATCCCACGACCCGCGTCGCACTGGTCGCGATCCTGGCATTCGGGCTGTCCCAGCTCGGTGGCAGCTGCGACGACGACTTCAACGACGACAAGTACAATCTTCTCGCCGTCGAGTTCGCGGACGGTGTCTTCGTCACCGTCGGCGAGGACTACTCCACGGCGAACTCCGTTGGAGGGGAGCGCTTCACCCTGCAGGCGACCGCCTGCTGCAAGAGCCACAACGCCATCATGTTCGGAGACGGCACCTGGGTCGCCGCCGGCGCCGAGGGCGTGATCTTCACCTCCACGGACACGGCGACCTGGTTCATCCAGTTCCTGTCGACCTACCGCACCATCCGCGGCGCCGCGTACGGCCCCGGGATCGGAATCGGCGCCGGCACCTACGTGCTCGTGGGCGACGACGGCCGCGTCTTCAGCTCGACCAACGCCGGCGCCTGGGCGCGCGAAGACAGCGGCACCGGCGAGGACTTCCACGACGTCGTCTTCGCGGATGCGCAGTTCGTCGCCGTCGGCACCGCCGGTGCCGTCATCACGTCCCCCGACGGCATCGTCTGGACCGCCCAGGACAGCGGCAGCAGCCAGGATCTCCTCGGCATCGGCTGGGGCAACGGCCTCTATGTCGCGGTCGGTTCCCAGAGCGTCATCCTCACCTCACCCGACGCCGTGACCTGGACCGCGCAGACTTCGCCGGTGCCGAACAACCTGAACGACGTGGCCTATTCCGATATCGAAGGCCTCTACGTCGTCGTCGGCCGGCACGGGGTGATCCTGAGCTCGCCGGACGGCGTGGACTTCACCCGACGAGACTCGCGCACGTCGCGGCGGCTCGACGGCGTGACCTACGGCAACGGTGTCTTCACCGTCGTCGGCAAGAAGGAAACGATCCTCAACTCGACGGACGGCATCGACTGGAACTGATCCGAAAACCGAGACCCGGCCAATCGCCACCGGAGAGCCCATGTCATCCCGCCAGGACACGCCCCCCGTGCTCGATGCCCTCGTCATCGGGGCAGGCTTCTCCGGCCTCTACATGCTGCACCGGCTACGCGACGAGCTGAACCTCGATGTCCGCCTGTACGAAGCCGGGGACGGGGTCGGCGGCACCTGGTACTGGAACCGCTACCCCGGCGCCCGCTGTGATTCCGAGAGCTACTACTACTCGTATTCCTTCTCGCCGGAACTGGAGCAGGAATGGACGTGGACCAGCAAGTACCCCGAGCAACCCGAGATCCTGCGCTACCTGAACCACGTCGCCGACCGCTTCGACCTGCGCCGCGACATCCAGCTCGAAACTCGCGTCGAAGCCGCGCGCTTCGATGAAGCAGCAAGCTGCTGGGAGGTGCGCACCAAACGAGGCGAAGGCGGCGAATGCGGCGAAACCGTCCGGGCGCAGTTCGTCGTCAGCGCCGTCGGCTGCCTGTCGTCGGGCAACCTGCCGAAATTCGACGGCCTCGACCGCTTCGAAGGCGACTACTACCACACCGGCGCCTGGCCCCACGAAGGCGTCGACTTCAGCGGCAAGCGCGTCGCGCTCATCGGCACCGGCTCGACGGGCATCCAGGCCACGCCGGTGCTCGCGGCCGAATCGGACCATCTCACCGTCTTCCAGCGGACGCCCAACTTCAGCGTACCCGCGCGCAACGCACCGCTGTCTCCGGAAGAGGCAGCGGACATCAAGCAGCACTACCGCGAGATCCGCGACACCTGTCGCCAATCGCCCTTCGGCTTTCCGTATCTCGCCACCGAACGCATGGCCGCGGAAGCCACGACGGAAGAGCGCAACGCCGTCTATGAGGACCTCTGGCAACGCGGCGGGCTGCGCTTCCTGGCGGCTTCCTTCGGCGACCTGATGGACAACGAGGACGTCAACGAGTCCGCGGCGGAATTCATCCGCGGCAAGATCCGAGCGACCGTCAAGGACCCGGCAGTCGCCGAGATGCTGCTGCCCCACGACCATCCCTACGGGACCAAACGGCCGCCCATCGACACCGACTACTACGAGACCTTCAATCGCGACAACGTCCGCCTCGTGGACGTGCGCAAGGCGCCCATCGTCGAGATCACGCCGCGCGGGATCCGGACCACAGAAGCCGAGCACGAGGTCGACGTCATCGTCTTCGCCACGGGCTTCGACGCCATGACCGGCGCGCTTCTCAACATCGATCTCCAGGGCATCGGCGGGCAGACCCTACGGGACAAATGGGAAGCCGGCCCGCGCACCTACCTCGGCCTCCAGATCGCAGGCTTCCCGAACCTCTTCACGGTGACCGGACCCGGCAGTCCTTCCGTGCTGACGAACATGCCGGTGGCCATCGAGCAGCACGTCGAGTGGATCTCGGACTGCATCGCCTGGCTGCGCGAACGCGACATCGCGCGCATCGAAGCCCGGTCGGACGCCGAGGAGGAATGGGTGAACCACGTCTACGACCAGGCGCAGACGACGCTCTACCCCAAGGCGAATTCCTGGTACGTGGGCGCGAACATCCCCGGCAAGAGCCGCGTCTTCATGCCCTTCGTCGGCGGCTTGGACATCTATCGGGAGCGCTGCAACGAAGTGGCCGAGAAAGGCTACGAAGGCTTCGAGCTGCAGTAGGCGCTTGTGATAGCGTGCCCGCGTGAAGCTTCTCCGCATCCTGCTCATCGTGGCGGCCTTCCTGGGGATCGGCGTTCTCATCGGCCACGTCTCCGGCAACCAGCCCGAACGCGACTCCGTCGGGGCAGCGGAAGCTGAGATCGGCGTCCGCCTCGAGTCCCGACGCATCGACGTCGGCGACGTCACGCTGCACGTCGTGCTCGCCGGCCCAGAGGACGGGCCTCCGGTAGTACTGCTGCACGGCTTCCCGGAATTCTGGTACGCCTGGCGCGGACCGATGGCCGTGCTCGCGAAGGCGGGCTTCCGGGTGATCGTGCCCGACCAGCGGGGCTACAACGAATCCGACAAGCCCGAGGATCTCGAGGCCTACGTGATCGATGAGCTGGCGGATGACGTCGCCGGTCTCATCGAGGCACTGGGCTACGAGAAGGCGCACCTCAGTGGACACGACTGGGGCGGCGGCGTCGCCTGGCGCACCGTCATCCGGCACCCGAACCGGGTCGACCGCTTCGTCGTGATCGACACGCCCCACCCGAAGGCCGGCGAGGGCTTCGAGAGCGAAGAGGACACGGTCGACTGGTACCGCACCTTCATCCAGCTGCCCTGGCTCCCCGGCTGGGCGGCGCGCGTCGCCGACTGGTCGCTACTGACGGGAACCCTGCGCGACACGTCCCGGCCCGGCACCTTCCCGGAAGACGTAATGGATCAGTACCGCTCGGCCTGGGACAACCACGGTGCCATCACCACCATGGGCGACTGGTATCGCGCGTCGTTCCGCCTCGGCGAGCAGCCCGAGGGCGAGATGCGCGTCTCGACGCCGACCCTCGTGCTGGTCGCACCCGACGACGCCTTCATCCCGGGAGACATGACCCGGCGGAGCCTCGCATTCCTCGACGACGGCGAGATCCGCGAACTCGAACGCGGCAGCCACTGGGTGATCCAGGAAGACCCGCAGCTGATCGGAGACATCCTGGTCGAGTTCTTCTCGCGAAGCAGCGCTATCGACGAGACGGAAGAGCCCGGCGCCGACTAACGAGCAGCGTGCCCAGGCTCGCCGCAGCCAGCACTGCGGCGGACGGCTCGGGAACCACCGTGATCGATTGCACCACGACGGTGTTGATCTCGCGGACGTCGCTGATCATGCTGCCGCTGAAGTTTCGCAGCGGCAGATCGTTGAAGGGCAAGCCGATGGTGAAGCCGAAGTCCGGCGGCAGCGGCAGCGCGCCGATGGCGTCGACCACCGTCATGCCGTCGTCGAGGACGACGCCGAAGGCCGAAAAGCCGCCGTCGTCCCGCTGGGGGTCGTCGAGGATCGAGTTGTCGTCCTGGTTGATGAACCACTGACTCGTGACCGTGTCCGGGCCGGATTTCGCCATGGCGATCGTCCCGCGTACGTTCGAGGGACCGGCGATGCCGCCCCCGGGCTCGTCGAGGATGGGTGCATTCGTCACCACGTTCGAGAAGGTGACCGAGGCGTCCGGATCCGGCGGGTCCGGGTCGTGCAGGAAGAAGCCGCCCCCCTGGACCACGAAGTCCATCGGGTTCGGAGGCGCGGTATCCGCGGCACGATGCACCACGGACCCGTCGTAACGTTCCGCCTGCACGTAGTCCAGGAAGTTGGCCACCGTGCGCGGCATCAGGTCGTCGTAGAGTTCGACGTCGAAAGTCCCCTCGACGGTCTCGAATCGCACCACCGTCCGGTCGGCACCGGCGTTCGCCGGGGTCGTCGATCCCAGGAGTGCGACGAACACGGCCAACACGACGGCGGAGGGGAGCAGGCAGCTCAGCAGGCGCGAAATCAGCATCGGGTCAGCATACTCAAATCTCACTCAGCTCGCGTCACAGCTGGCGCCAGTCCTCGTGCTGCTCGAATGCGTGCGCGACCCGGTAGAGAACGCCCTCGGCGAAGTGCTGGCCGACGAGCATCATCCCCACCGGGAGCCCCTCGCTCATGCCGCAGGGGATCGAGAGCGCCGGATGGTGGGTCGAGTTGAAGGCGCCGGTGTTCGCGAGCGGGCCGAAGGCGAGCGCGGTCACGACTTCCGGCGGCGCGTCCGCCGGCGGGAGCGGGGTCGCCCGCATGGGGGTCGTCGGCATCAGCAGGACGTCGGCGTCTTCGAGTGCGGTGTCGTAGGCGGCCCGCAGCACGGGCAGGCGCTGCATGGCCCGGGAGACCGTCGTGTAGCCCGCGCGACGGCGCAGGATCTCCGTGCTGATGAGAGCCCCCTTCACGTTCGCGGGCAGGTCGTCCGCGCGTTCGCGCCAGCGACTCTGGTGCTCGCTGTAGCTCGGCGGAACGACGTCCGGACGCTCGATCAGGCAGCCGTCGAGATGGAACATCGAAGTCAGCATGGCCTGCAGCGCGCCGAAGGTGACGCCGGCGGAAGCCAGATGCAGCGGCACCGAGACGTCGCGAACCGTCGCGCCGAGCTTGCCGAGCCGCACCGCGGCCGCGCGCACCTTCTCGTCGACGACCGCCTCGGCCCCCGGGCCACCGAAGCCCTCTCGCAAGACGCCGATGTGGAGGCCTTCGAGATCACTCCCGGCCTTGCCACCCCCGAGTTCGCGCGTGAACACACCTTCGTAGTCATCGGCGACCTCCCGCGACTGGCGGCTGTCCACGCCGTCCCTGCCCGCGAGCACCTCGAGCAGCAGAGCGTTGTCGGCGACATTGGCCGTCATCGGGCCGGTGTGATCGATGTTGGGGTTCATGCCCAGGATGCCGGTGTACGGAATCAAGCCGAAGGTGGGCTTCATGCCGACGATCCCGCAGAACGAGGCCGGCATGCGGACCGAGCCGCCCTGGTCGCAGCCGATCGCGAGATCGGCCTCGCCCGCCGCGATCACGGCGCCGGACCCCGACGAGCTGCCACCCGCGCTGCGCGTCGGGTCGTGCGGATTGCGGACGGGTCCGGTCGCGCTGGTGTGGCTGCCGCCCGAGAAGCAGTAGGCCTCGCACACGGTCTTGCCCGTGATCCGCGCGCCCGCAGCGAGCACTCGCTTGATGATCTCGGCGTCGACGTCCGGCACGTAGCCTTCGAGCACGTGGGTGCCGTTCATGAGCGGAACACCCGCCAGCAGCAGATTGTCTTTGACGGCGAGGGTGCGCCCGGCAAGCCTGCCCGTCGCCGAACCGGCGATGTCGGTCTTCACGTACCACGCGCCGAGCGGATTCTCGTCCGCCGAGGGCCTGTGCCAGGCGCGCTCGACGGGCTCGGCGTCCGGAAGCGGAATGCTGTCGAGGATGGCAACGACCGCCAGGTTTCCCCCGACGACACCGAGGTAGGCCTCCGCTTCCGAAGACGACATGCCCAGGGACTCCATCGCCGAAGCGATCTCTTGCGCGCTGACGGACGTGTCCATGGAAGTCTCCTCGTGGCGGGTCAGGTTCCGCAGAATGTCTGGTGAACGATCTGGCCGGGCTCTGGCGGCGTGGCGTAGCGTTCGCGACCGGGCTGCTCTTCGTACGGTCGTTCGAGCACCTCGACGAGCTGGGCGAACGGTTCGAAGTCGCCTGTTTCGCCACCCGCCATTCCTGCCTGGATCACCTCTTCCACCAGGTGGTTGCGCGGGATGTAGAGCGGGTTGGTGGCGCGCATGCGGTCCCGGCGATCGGCGGCGGTGCAGTCCTCGCTGGCAATGCGCGCACGCCAGCGGGTCAGCCAGGGATCGAACGCGTCCGGGAGCAGGCCCCGCTCCGTCTGGGCGTCGCACAGGTTGCGGAACGTCAGCGTGAAGTCGGCCTCGTTGGCGGCCATGCACTCGAGCAGGTCGGCGGCCAGAACCGGGTCGTCGGGACGCGCCTCGGCGAGCCCGAGCTTGCGGCGCATGCCGTCGTCGTAGGCGGCGTCGAAGCACCCAGGGAAGCGCTCGAGCTCGGCCTTGGCGCGCTCGACAGCGGTGTCCTCGTCTCCGGCGGCCTGCTCGACGAAGAGCGGCAGCAGGGCCTGGGCGAGGCTGGCGAGGTTCCAGTGCGCGATCGACGGCTGGTTGCAGTACGCGTAGCGCCCGGCGTGGTCGATCGAGCTGTAGACCGTCTCCGGGTGATAGGTGTCCATGAACGCGCAAGGCCCGTAATCGATGGTCTCGCCGGCGATCGAGCAGTTGTCGGTGTTCATCACACCGTGGATGAAGCCCAGCAGCTGCCACTGGGCGACGAGCGCCGCCTGCCGTTCGAGCACGCCGCGGAAGAGCGCGAGGGTGGGCTGATCGGATTCGGCTGCGGCGGGGTCGTGGCGCACGATGACGTGATCGGCGAGCGCGCGCAGTGCGTCCGTGTCCCCGCGACCGGCGAAGAACTGGAAGGTCCCCACCCGGATGTGACTTCGCGCGACCCGGGCGAGCACCGCCCCGGGCAGCATCTCCTCCCGGGCGATCTGTTCGCCCGTGGTCACGGCGGCGAGCGCGCGGGTGGTGGGGACGCCGAGCCGCGCCATGGCCTCGCTGACCACGTACTCGCGCAGCACCGGGCCGACTCCCGCCCGGCCGTCGCCCCGACGCGAGAAGGGCGTCCGCCCTGCCCCCTTCAGCTGCACGTCTCGGCGCACGCCGTCTCGCCCGACGATCTCGCCGAGCAGGATCGCGCGGCCGTCGCCCAGTTGCGGCACCCAGTTGCCAAACTGGAAGCCCGCGTACGCCATCGCCAGGGGCTCGGCGCCTGCGGGCACGCAATTGCCGGCGAGTACGGCGACGCCTTCGGGCGAGCGCAGCGCGGCCGCGTCGAGGTGCAGGTCCTGGGCCAGACCCTCGTTGACCCGGATGAGCCGGGGTCGCGCGACCGCCGTGGGCTCGAGGCGCGCAAAGAAGTGCTCGGGCAGCCGGGCATAGCTGTTGTCGAAGGGGAAATCGGGCTGGGACATGCACGGGGGAGAGTACCCCAGCGCTGGACTAGGCTCGCCGCGTGCAGGACCTCCCCGCCCATCTCCCCGCCCATCTCCCCGCCCACCTCTTCGACCGCCAGGACGAGCAGGACGACCGGCTCTTCTACGCGGCACCGCGCTTCGTCGTGCACATCGACCCGGCCACGATCGCGGCGCTCACCGACGCCTACCGCGAGCTGCCCTATGCGGACGAGTCCTTCGACTTCGTGGTGAACGCGGTGTCGATCCAGTACCTGACGCGACCGGTCGAGGTCTTCCAGTCCGTGCGCCGGGTGCTGAAGACCGGCGGCCGCTCGCTCGTCGCCATGTCCCACCGCTGCTTTCCCACGAAGGCGATCCGCGCCTTCCACGGGATGCCACCGGCCGAGCGCATCGAGCTGGTCCGCAGCTACTTCCGGCTCGCAGGAGGATACGACGAGCCGGTGTTCCTGGATCGCTCCCCTGTCTACACAGGCAAGGCGGGAGATTCACCGGTGCGCGCCGACCCGCTGTGGATCGTGGTGGCGGGCCGCTAGGCTCATCGCGTGTTCATCGACAACATCACCAGCGACCCCGCCTACTACTTCACCGTGGTCGTGTGCGTGACGGCCAGCATCGTGCTGCACGAGCTGGGGCATGGCTTTGCGGCCATCGCCCAGGGCGATGACACGCCGCGGGAGACCGGGCACATGACCTGGAACCCGGTGGTGCACATGGGGGGCATGGGTCTCGGACTGCTGTGCATCGCGGGCATCGCCTTCGGGCTCATGCCCGTGGACCCCTCGCGCTTTCGCAGTCGCTACGGCGACGCCATCGTGGCGGTGGCCGGGCCGCTGGTAAACGGCGTGCTCGGCATTGCTTCGCTCACGACGCTCGCGGTGCTCGTCAACCAGGGCATCGACACGCGCATCGGCGGCGTCGAGCCCCTGTGGATCATGGGGTTGCTGAACATCGTGCTGTGTCTCTTCAACCTGATCCCCATCGCGCCCCTCGACGGGTCGGCGGTGCTCGGCAACTTCGTACCCGCCTATCGGGACTTCATCCGGAACCCCGCCAACGCCCGGTACGGCTGGATGGCCTTCGGAGTGGTGTTCCTGCTGGCCGGGGAGCTGTTCAAGGTCGGTGCGGACCTGGCTGGCGCATACTTGGGGTGGGTCGTCGTTCTGATCGGGACCTGACGGCCGAAGATGTGATCGGAAATCGAGGAGATCGCCATGAAGGACGAGACCTACGACCAGAAGCTCGGAGGTGAGCGCCGCATCGAGACCCGCAAACGCGGCGTCTGGTTGCTCAACAATCCATCGACGAACAAGGGGCTCGCCTACACCCGGGCCGAACGCCGTCAGCTCGGGCTCGAAGGGCTGCTGCCCCACCAGGTCCTCGACCTCGAACGCCAGGTCGAGCTCGAAGTCGAACACATCCGCGCCAAGTCCGACGACCTCGAGAAGTACATCGGCCTCGCCGGCCTGCAGGACCGCAACGAAGTGCTCTTCTACCGGGTGCTGGTCGAGAACCTGCCCGAGTTGCTGCCCATCGTCTACACGCCGACCGTTGGCCGGGCCTGTCAGGAATTCAGTCACATCTTCCGCAACGCCCGAGGCATCTCGGTCACGCCCGCGAACATCGAGCACGTGCGCGAGGTGCTCGTCAACTCCCCGTTCGCAGACATCCGTCTGATCGTTGCCACCGACAACGAACGCATCCTCGGCCTGGGCGACCAGGGAGCCGGCGGCATGGGCATCCCCATCGGCAAGCTGGCGCTGTACGTGGCCGGTGCCGGCATTCATCCTTCGAAGTGCCTGCCTGTGAGCCTGGACGTGGGCACCAACAACCAGGACCTGCTGGACGACCCGCTCTACCACGGCTTCCGCGAGCGCCGGCTCACGGGGGACGCCCATCGCGACTTCATCGAGCGCTTCGTCCAGGGCGTCCACGAAGTCTTCCCCCGCGCCGTCATCCAATGGGAGGACTTCGCCAACAAGCATTCGTTCGACCTGCTCGCGCGGTACCAGAAGCGCGTCCCGAGCTTCAACGACGACATCCAGGGCACTGCCGCCGTGACTCTCGGCGGCATCTTCGCCGCCCTGCGCCTGACGGGCCAGACCATCGGCGACCAGCGGGTACTGTTCCTGGGCGCGGGCAGCGCCTGCATGGGCATCGCGCGCCTTACCCGCGCGGCCATGCGCGCCGCCGGAACCGACGAACAGGTGATGCGAAGCGCGATCGCCGCCTACGACTCGGAAGGGCTGCTGCGCGAAGGACGCAACATCCCCGAGACCTTCAAGCAGGAATTCATCCTGGACGGTCCGGCCCTCGAACGGCTGGGGTTGGCCCCGGACGCGAACCCGAGCCCCGTCGAGATGATCCGCGCCTTCAAGCCCACCATCCTCGTCGGCGCCACCGGCCACCCCGGCGCCTTCACCAGCGAGATGCTCGAGGAAATGGCGAAGCACGTGGAGCGCCCGGTCATCCTGCCGCTCTCGAATCCGACCTCGAAGTCGGAATGCGCGCCGAAGGACGCCCTGGAATGGACGGGGGGCCGCGCGCTGGTCGCCACTGGCAGCCCCTACGCCGACGTCGAGTACGAAGGCAAGCTCCACGTGATCGGGCAGAGCAACAACGTCTACATCTTCCCGGGCGTGGGCCTCGGCGTACTGGTTTCGGAAGCACGCGAGATCGACGACGAGATGTTCTCGGTGGCAGCGCGCACCCTGGCGGGCTGCGTGAGCGACGAACGCCTGGCGACGGGCGCCCTCTTCCCCAGCCAGGACGAGCTGCGCGAAGTGAGCTTCCAGATCGCATGCGCGGTCGTGAGGTACGCACGGGACGCGAACCTCGGCCGGCGCATCCCGGACGAGGAAGTCGAGGACACCGTACGGCAGGCCGTATGGTGGCCGAGCTACATTCCCGTGGTTCCGATTGGACTGGAGACCTGATTGAGCTTCGACCTCAGCGAGACCGACCGACTTCTTTCGACCACCCGCGCCGTGCGCCGCCGTCTCGATCTCGATCGGCCCGTCGAACGGGACGTCCTGCTCGACTGCATCCGCTTGTCCCAGCAGGCGCCGACGGCTTCGAACACCCAGCAGTGGCGCTGGATGGTCGTGCTCGACGCCGCCAAGCGGAAGGCCATCGGCGAAATCTATGGGCGCGGCAAGCAGTTCATCGACCAGGCCAAGGCACAGGTCCCCGAGGAAGACGCCCAGACGCACCGGGTCTACGACTCGGCGGGTTGGTTGCTCGACCACATGGGCGAAGTGCCGGCACTGGTGATCCCGTGCCTGCAGGGCCGCCTGCCGGAAGGTGCGCCGAACGGCATGGCCGCCGCGACCTACGGGTCGATCTTCCCGGCGATGTGGAGCTTCCAGCTGGCGCTGCGCAGCCGCGGGCTGGGGTCGACCCTGACGACCATCAGCCTCTTCTTCGAGGCGGATGTCGCGAAGGTCCTCGACATCCCCGACGACGTGATGCAGGTGGCGCTATTGCCGGTGGCCTACACGAAGGGAACCGACTTCAAGGTGGCGGTGCGGCCGCCGCCGGAGGAGATCACGAGCTTCGACACGTGGGGGTCGTGAGCGCTCACGAATCGCCCAGGGATGCGAAGCGCTCGATCATCGCGTCGCGTCCGGGTCCGAGGTCGACCTTCTCCCGCTGGTCCCGCTTGGCGTAGGAGGCCAGCAGGCTCTGCATGACGGCGGGGTTCTTCATCAGATCACCCGGCGCGTCGAGCAGGTTCATCGTCCGCATGAAGGCGCGCAGCAGCGGCAGATCTTCCCGCAGCGCGGGCCCGAGACCTTCCTTGAGCAGGCCGCGCATGAAGGCCTTCGGGTTCTGGGTGCCATCCGGGTTGGTGGTCTCGAACGGGTCCTCGCCGCGCAGCTGCGCTTCGGCCACCTCGATGCCGTCCGCGTCCTGAGCGAGCTGGATCTGGTACCAGGGCACGATGTCGCGTTCGACGCGCGCGTGATGCGCCAGAGCGAGGGCGCGCAGGTCGTCGCCGTGCTCGTCCAGGCAGTCCGCCAGGGCGAAGGCGCTGGTCCAGGCCAGCGAGCAGCCGCGACCGACGATGGGGTTGGTGTGGATCAGCGAGTCACCGACCGCGATGAAGCCGAGTACCAGCGGGGATCCGTCTTTTCCGTCTCTTCCGTCTTGTCCGTCTTCTCCGTCTCTTCCGTCTTGTCCGTCTTCTCCGTCGCTTCCGCCCTCGACCAGCCAGCGCCGGGTGTTGTTCAGGTTCGCCATGCCGTGAACCTCGGACACGGGCTCGGAGACGTCGGGGGACGTCCACTCGGCGGTCATGGGAACGGCGGCCACCGCGGCGTCGAAGCTCGCGGAGTGGAGCACCTTGCGCATCTCGTCGTCGCTGGGTGACGCGGCCAGGGTGATCGAGAAGACGCGGCTGTCTCCGGCGAAGATGCCGACCTTGAGGTACCCCAGGTCCGCGCCGACGATGCCGCCCTCGAGGTCCGGCGGCTCGACGCCGTCGAGCAGGCGGTAGAAGCGCGACGTGTAGAAGATGCCGCAGGGGCTCGATTCCTCCCGCACCGGGGGCGTTCCGATCTGCGGCAGCCAGCTGCGAAGCTTCGACCGGCGTCCGGACGCGTCGACGACCAGATCGGCCGGGAGCAGTTGTTCCGCTCCTCCCGTCTCTCCCGCTCCCGCTCCTCTCGTCTCTCCCGCTCCCGCTCCATCCGTCTCTCCCGCTCCGCCCGGCGACCGCACCCAGACGCCGGTCACCACCGGGATATCGGAATCGTCGCGCTCTGCTTCGAGGCGGGTCACCCGGACGCCGTCGCGGAAGTCGACGAGGCCCGTGTCGAGCACGTGGCGACGCAGCACCCATTCGAAGGTGATTCGGCGGCAGGCCAGGAAGACGATGTCTTCGTCTTCGTCCTCGAGGACGGGGTCCTCGAACAGCTCGCGCACGCGATCGGTGAAGCGCAGCTCTTCGGCGCCGCAGGCCTTGAGCTTCTCGAGCAGATCCGGCGCGTGGTCCCGGATCAGGTTGCGCAGCCGCGCGAGCAGCGCGTGGGAGTGACGCGTCTGGGGCGACCCGCGCCGATCCCAGTGCAGGAAGGCCTCGGTATGACTCTCGGGCAGCGGGGTCGCGTCCGCCTCGAGGACCGTGACGCGGTGGCCGCGCCCGGACAGCGCCAGGGCGGTGCCGAGACCGGCGACCGATCCGCCGATCACGATGACGTGTTTGCTGCTCTGGGTTTCGTGCGACATGCGTACGGTTCGAATCCTCGCTTTTGGTTCTGGGCTTGGCGATGTCAGTCGTTGTGGTCTCCGGCCGGGCTGAGGCCGGAGAAGGTGATCTGCAGGAACTGGCGATTGAGCTCTTCCGCCGAGAGCTCGGCAGACGAACCGAAGACGCCGCCGCTGATGAGGGCGCTGATGAGAGCGCACGCCGTCGCGAAGAAGGACGCGGCGGCGAGCTGCGGATCGATGTGCTGGGCGAACTCCCCCCGCTCCTGACCGCGCGTGATGATCTCGCCGACCAGCTCCGGCAGCGCGGTCCCCTGCTCGGACGCCGCCGCCAGAGCCTCCGGACTGGTGAAAAACTCGGCCAGCATGGCGGTCATGATCTCCGCCTGGGCGGCGAGCTCGACGGAGATGCGTCGGACCAGCGCCTGCAGCTCGTCCCGGGCCGAGGCCCGCGGCTCGACCAGGGTCGCGCGGAAGTCTTCGGCCACGCGCTGATTGAACTCGTAGAGCAGCGCCGCCTTGCTGGGAAAGTGCAGGAAGAAGGTGCCTCGCCCGACGTCCGCCTCGTCGCAGATGGCGGCGAGGGTCACGGCCGGGAAGCCCTCCCGGGCGAACAGACGCATGGCGGCCTCGTAGATCTGGCGGCGGGTCCGCTCCTTCTTGCGGTCTCGCCGAGACAGCTCTGGCGTCTGTGTCGGTGTCGGTGTCGGTGTCGGTGTCTGGATCGGATCCATGGCCGGATCCTATTTCATGACTGTACTTGTGTCCATTATTGGAATCGAATAATGTCGGGCGACCTGCTGAATAGGATGGCCCCCCCTTTGACCAGCACGAGCAGCCAGAGCAGCGTGATCCAGCACCGGCAGGTCCAGGTCGGCCCCCTTTCCATGCACATCGCCGAGGCCGGCGAAGGTCCGCTCGTGCTGCTGTGCCACGGCTTCCCGGAATGCTGGTACTCGTGGCGCTACCAGCTCGAGGCCCTGGCCGCGGCTGGCTATCACGCCGTCGCGCCGGACATGCGCGGCTACGGGCAAACCGATGCGCCCGAGCCCGTCGAGGCGTATTCGATGCTGCACCTGGTCGGCGACATGACCACGCTGCTCGGCGCCCTGGGAGAGAAGCAGGCCGTGATCGTGGGGCACGACTGGGGCTCGTTGGTCGCGTGGAATGCAGCGTTGCTGCGACCCGATCGCTTCCGCGCGGTAGTCGGCATGAGCGTCCCGTTCATGCCGCGCCTTCCCATCAAGCCGACGGACATGATGAAGGCCATGGTCGGAGACCACTTCCTCTACATCCTGTACTTCCAGGAAGAAGGAAAGGCCGAGGCCGAGCTCGACCCGCGCGCACGGGAAATGATGCGCAGCATGCTCTTCACGGCGTCCGGGTCGGTGGACGAGAACCACTTCCGCAATCTCGACCTGCCGAAGAGCGCGAAGTTCCTGGACGGGATGGTGAACCCGGACGAGCTGCCCGCTTGGCTGTCCCCGGACGACCTCGAGGTCTACGTCGGCGAGTTCGAGCGGACGGGCTTTCGCGGCGGTCTCAACTGGTACCGGAACTTCGACCGAAACTGGGAACTGCTCGCGCCGTTCGCGGACCTGCGGGTCACCGTCCCGGCGCTGTTCGTCGGCGGGTTGCGGGACGCCGTGGTGACCGGACCCGAGTACGCCGAAGAGGGTCCCGCCGTGAAGATGCTCGAGACCTTCTGCGAAGACCTGCGCGGCAAGGTGTTGATCGAGGGCGCCGGTCACTGGAACCAGCAGGAAGCGCCCGAGGAGACGAACGCAGCACTGCTGGAGTTCCTCGCCGGCCTCGACCAGGAGACGACATGAGCGAACTGACGGAACAGCGGCGCTTCGTGACCCCCGAACCCGACGAAGACTGGCCGGCGCTCGCCGAACGCGCGCTTCCGGGTGAGCCCTCCGCAGAGGCGATCGAGAAGCTGCGCGGCTGGAACCTGCACCTGTTCGTCCGCAATCCGCCGGGCGTCCTGCTGGGAAGCGACGTGATCTTCGTCGAAGCTCCCCGCGTGGTGACCGGACGCTACGAAGGACTGGGGTCCTGAGTGCCCGGGCCAGTGATCGACGACGCCCGGGTCGCACCCGGTCACGACGGCGAAGCGGTATTGGTGGTGCAGGTGCGCCACGAAAACGGCGGCGTCGACTCGGTGACCCTGGACGCCGACTGTGCGCGCCGCCTGCTGGAAAACTGTGACGCGCAGGTCGCCAGTGACCTGCGCGGGAAACCCTGGCAGCATCTGCTGGACGTGTTGCCCCGTTAGCGCGAGAAACCAAGAAGCCGAGAGACCGAGCGAAAAAGGAATCGACCATGCTGGACATCCTCATCCGAAACGGCCGCATCGTGGACGGAACCGGCCTCCCCGCCTTTCACGGCGACATCGGCATCCAGGGCGGACGTCTCGCCCGGGTCGGCGGCCAGCTCACCGGGCCGGCCCGCCACGAGATCGACGCGTGCGGCCAGGTCGTCGCGCCCGGCTTCATCGATCCGCACACCCACTTCGACGCCCAGCTGATGTGGGACGCCCAGGCGCGCCCCGCTCTCGAGCACGGCGTCACGACGGTCGTGAACGGCAACTGCTCGCTTTCCCTGGCGCCGCTGCGGGCGGAGCACCGGCCGAAGCTCGTCAGCATGTTCCAGCAGATCGAGGAGATGCCCGACGCCGCCTTCGACGGGGCCTTTGCGTGGGAATGGGAGAGCTTCGCCGACTACGTGGCGGCCCTTCGCGGGCGCGTCGCCCTGAACGTCGCGCCGCTGGCGGGGCACAGCCCCCTGCGCATGTGGGTGATGGGCGGCGCGGAAGCCCAGAAGCGCGCGGCCACGCCGGACGAGATCCGGGCCATGCAGGACCTGCTGCGCGACTGTCTCGAAGCAGGAGCCGTGGGCCTGTCCACCAGCTACGTGGACATGGACGAAAACCTGTTTCCGGTCCCCAGCCGCTTCGCGCACTTCGAAGAGATCGACGCCCTCGCCGCCGTGCTGGGCGAGTACGGGCGCATGCTGCAGGTCGTGCCCGAGTTCTACAACACGGACATCACCCTGGCGCGGGTCGACCAGCTGGCCGAACTGTCCCTGCGACACGGCATCCCCACCACCTTCTCGCCGCTCTTCGATTCGGCGGTGATGCCCGAGAACGTCTCGCGGGTGCTCGACCGGGTGGGAGAGCAGTTCCAGCGGGGCGCCCGGGTGTGGCCCCAGGTGCAGACGCGCCCCATCGACATCAGCTTCAACCTCGAGGTCGCGAGCCTCTTCTTCATCGCCCTGCCCGCCTGGTACCTGACCCTGCGCATGCCCCGGGATCGCAAGCTCGCGGCGCTGGGCGACCCGGGCACCCGCCAGGGACTGATCGACGCGGCCGAGCCGGGCGGTGACACCCAACGCTTCGCGCACCTCCGGGTCCGCGACAGCCGGGACGCGTCGCTGATCGGACGCAACCTGGGCGAGATCGCAAAAGAGCGATCGACGACTCCCGCGGCCGCCCTCATCGACCTGTCCCTCGACGAGGATCTCGGTGTTCACTTCCTGTCGGCGAACATGGGCCACGAGGACCCGTCGCGCATCGGCCCGCTGATCGCGAACGACCTGGTTCACGTGGGCGCCAGCGACGCCGGCGCCCACATCCAGTCCTTCGCGACCTACGGCGACACCGGCTACCTCTTCAGCGAGTTCGTCCGGAAGGGCCACCACCTGAGCCTCGAGCACGCGGTCCGCAAGATCACGGGCGAGACGGCGCAGATCTGGGGGATCCCGGACCGGGGCCTGTTGCGTTCCGGAATGGCGGCGGACGTCGTCGTGTTCGACCCGGAAACCATCGCCCGCGGCGACGAGCGGCCGGCCCACGACATGCCCGAGAACGGCATGCGCTACGTACGCGAAGCGCGCGGCGTCGACACGGTGATCGTGAACGGCGAGCTCACGTGGAGCGCAAAGGGCGGCTACACGGACGCGCGGCCGGGAGTCGTCGCTAACGCATGAATCCCATCCCACTCACGAAGTGGGTGAGGCGGTCGTGGGCATGGCGGTCGACCGCCATGAACTCGATGCCGACCCCGACGGGTTCCTTCGGGTCATTGCCGTTTCGGACGACGCGTCCCGTCAGCTCGAGGGGCGCCGCTTCGCCGGGCAGGCAGAGCGACAGCTCGAGGGAAGCGTGCAGCGGCGGGCTCTCCCGCGTCTCGACGTACATGCCACCCGCGGTCAGGTTCACCGTGACCGTCGAGGAGTCGATGCCGAAACCATCGGCAAACACGGGGACCCGCACCGGCAGGCGATAGGTCTTGCGACGCTCCAGGACGATTTCACCAGTCCGCATCTCATCAGTCCGCATCTCACCGGGCTCCTCAGAAAGCAGAAAGAGGACGCAGCCGTTGCTGCGTCCCCTCCCAAGGAATCTCATCGGCGCGAGAATCCGGAACTTCAGCTCATTTCGTGACGGGGCTCACGAATCACCCGGGGATTCCGGTAACGCGCGTGTCC
>JAJDAN010000080.1 GCA_029261855.1 Deltaproteobacteria bacterium | reverse complement strand
AGGCAAGAACTCCGCGGCGGAGCCCGGTGGGGCCACTGCGGAATGACTCGCTGGCATCAGTAGCTGCTTTGGGCCGATGCCGACATCACCGGCCGACGTTGCTGTTCTGCGGTGGGATACGCGGCTGCGTTTGACTTCCGCGGCGGCCCCACCGCGCCCCGCCGCTCCTCTTTCCCAAGCAGCGCGCTCGATACGAACGCGTAGCCCCCAAGCCACTTGGTTCGGGTCGAGGGGATGGGGCTGCGCCGACGATTGGCGCTTCGAGGACTCGGCAAGGGGACAACAAAGTCGCCAGGGAGGAAGCACCCCATCCCCTGCGGCGCGAACCCGGGCAAGAACCCTGGCAAGAACCCGGGCAAGAACCCTGGCAAGAACCTCCAACCTCTTACTCGCGCTTCTCGTGAGCTTGCCTCTTGAAGAAGGCAGGTAGAGCGGTGGCGATGAGGGTGAAGTGGAGGGGGGCGACCAGGGCGTGGAAGCGTTGGTTCTCTCCGAGGTCGACGGCGTTTGCCACGACGGCGACCCAGGCGGCGTTCACCAGGCAGTAGAGCAGTAGGGCTCGTTCGGCTTCGTCCGAGGTGCGGCGAGCGCGGGCGATCGCGTGGCAGACGGCCAGCGCGAGGACGGCCAGGTAGAGCCAGCGGATGCGTCCGACGAGATAGCCGGGGTCGCCGAGCATCGGCGGCTCCCGCTTCAGCCCGAAGGTCGAGCCGATGGCTTCGGGGACCCCGGCTGCCAGCTGATAGACGTGGTCGACCCCCGCGTAGGCGTCGGCGTTGCGGACGACGAAGCCGTACTGGGAAGGCGGGATCGAGTATCGCATCCACGCCATGGCCATCGACCGCAGCCAGGTGCCTGGGTGATTGCGGACGACGTACAAGGCGTCGTCCAGGTAGAGCCGGTTCAGCCCGACGTACGCGCGGTGGTTGAAGTTCGTGTAGTTGCCCGGTCGCACGCTGCGATCGAGGGCGGGGTGGCCGGCGCGCGGGCTCGCGACGAGATGCGCTGGGTACTCCGACAGCGGGGAGAAGGGCTTCACGAGGGCGGTCGGCGACAGGGAGCCGGACGCGACGAGCTCTTCGCGCAAGACCGGGTCGAGCCGTTGCGTGGTGAGCTTCGCGAGGCTCATCCCGAGCCAGGTGCTGGTGGTCGGGCTGCCGAACATCAGCGCGTTCTTCGCCACCAAGCCCACGATGAGAAGCACCGCCGGCAGCATGGCCAGGGCGAGTCGGCCGACCGTCTTGCCCATGCCCATGCCCATGCCCATGCCCTTGCCCGCGGCTCGCCGGACGAGCCAGAGTGTTCCACCGAGCAGGGCCACCACCCAGGCGACGTGGAAGAGGCTGCGGGTGCAGGCGATGGCGACGACGACGGCGGAAAGCAGGACGGCGTCGTGCAGTCGCCGATGCGCGACCAGCGAATGGGTGGCGACGGCTCCCCACACCAGCCCGCAGGCGACCACATGGGTATTGAAGAGCCAGTTCTCGTAGAGGACCACAGTCGGGCTCGCCGCAAATAGGACGACGGCAACGCCCGCGTAGACGGGGTCGTTGCCGAGCAGACCGAGCAGGCGGTACAGCCCGATCGCCGTGGCCAGGCCGAGCCCGTGGAAGAGGAGCGCGAAGGTCGTGGCGGGCTCTCCGCCGAGCTTGAGCCCGACGCCGAGCATTGCATTGAAGCCCGGGGGCTGGCTGTGCAGATGCATCAGGCTCTGGAAGAGGTCGTCCCGCAGCAGCGTCGGGTCGAGGAACTGCCAGAAGTGGTCGAGGGGAGCCGCGTCGAAGCGAACTCCCAGCGCGTAGGCGAACAGACGGCTCGCGACGAAGCCGACGAGAACGATGACGAGACCGGTGCGGGAGCGGTCCGTCCGTCAGCCCTCGTAGCGGTGGACGATCGGCAGGCGCCGGCCGCTTCCGAAGGCCTTCGGCGAGGTTCGGAGCACCAGTGGGGTCTGCCGGCGCTTGTATTCGTTGCGGTCGAGGCGGCGAACGATCCACTCGGCACGCTCGCGCGTGCAGCCTTCGGGCAGGACGATACCCGCCGCGCCCTGCCCGCCTTCGATGGCCTGCTCGAGGACGGCGTCGAGGATGTCGTAGGGCGGCAGCTCGTTGGTGTCGATCTGTCCTTCGGCCAGCTCCGCGGACGGCGGCTTGTCGATGGTGTTCGCGGGGATGCGCTTACCGTCGCGATTCGCGTGACGCGCCAGCGCGTACACGTCTCGCTTGTAGACGTCGCCGAGCACGCCGATGCCCCCCACGGTGTCGCCGTAGAGGGTGCAATAGCCGAGAGACAGTTCGCTCTTGTTGCCCGTCGCGAGGACCAGCCGCCCTTCTTCGTTGGACACGGCCATGGCCACCGCTCCGCGAATGCGAGACTGGATGTTCTGCTGGGTCAGCCCGTAGTCGTCGCGGACCCCGAAGAGCTGACCGAACACCGTGAGGTAGCTGTCGTAGATGGGCCGGATGTCGACGGTGCGCACTTCGATGCCGAGGTTTCGACCCAGCGCGTAGGCGTCGTCGACGCTGTGTTGGGACGAGAAGGGGCCGGGCATCGCGATGCCCAGGACCCGGTCGGCGCCGAGGGCTTCGACGGCCAGGTGCGCGGTCACCGCCGAATCGATCCCGCCAGAGAGACCGATCACTGCACCCGGGGGCAGGCCCTGCTTGGCGAAGTAGTCGTGGATGCCGAGTACCAGTGCCCGCTCGAGCTGGGAAACCGGGGGGAGGTCCAGCTCGCCGTCCTCCGCCCCGGGGCGCTTGGACGGGGAAGCGTCGAGAGGCAGGTCGACCACCGCGAAGCCGGTCTCGAACATCGGCAGCTGGGCGTGCACGCGACCGGCGGGATCGATGACGAACGACGCGCCGTCGAAGATGAGCTCGTCGTTTCCGCCCACCTGGTTGACGAAGATGATCGGAACGTCGTTCGCCGCGGCCAGACGCGCCAGCATCTCCCGGCGGGCGCGGGGCTTCTGCGCGTGCCACGGCGACGCCGACAGGTTGAGGGCGACCGAGGCGCCGGCACGGGCCAGGTCCTCGACCGGGTTGTCCGCGTAGGGGCGCGTCTCGACCCAGGTGTCCTCACACACGCACAGGCCGATGGGCGCGTCCTGGCCCGGCAACCTCGCCACTTCGCGTTTCTCGGCGGCCTCGAAGTAGCGGTTCTCATCGAAGACGTCGTAGGTGGGAAGCAGGGTCTTGGCCTGGACGGCAACGCGTTCGCCGCCGGCCAGCAGCACGGCCGCATTGCGGAGCTGCTTGGGCCGGCCTTCGGGCTCGGGCAGCACGGCACCCAGGGCGATGGCCACCTTCTTCGAGACGGGCAGGAGCGCCTCGAGCTGGCGCATCTGGTCTCGCACGAAGCCATCCCGCTCCAGCAGGTCCATGGGCGGGTAGCCGGTCAGGACCAGCTCGGGCAGGACGACGAGGTCGGCACCCGCCGCCACGGCGTCGTCCGCCGCGCGCTCGACGAGCTTGCGGTTCTGTTCCAGAGCCCCGACGGTGGGATTGACCTGTGCGATGGCGATCCGCATGACGCCGCGAGGATACCGTCTACATTCGGGACATGACGAGCCCCGAGATCATCGGCCCCGCTTCCAGCTACTACGTGTCCCAACGCCTGCGACTCCACTTCGTCGACTGGGGCAACGAGCAGAAGCCGCCCCTATTGCTGGTCCACGGCGGCCGGGACCACGCCCGCAGCTGGGACTGGGTGGCGCAGGAGCTGCGGGAGGACTGGCACGTCATTGCTCCGGACCTCCGCGGCCACGGAGACAGCGCCTGGGCGATCGGCGGGCACTACACGATCCAAGAATTCGTGCTCGATATCGCCCAGCTCGTCCTCACCCTGGACCTCGCACCCGTCACCATGATCGGCCACTCCCTCGGCGGGTCGGTGGTGACCCACTATGCGTCGATCTATCCCGAGAACGTCTCGAAGCTGGTCAGCATCGAGGGGCTCGGTCCGCCTCCGGCCATGATCAAGGGGCGGCTGTCGCGACCCCAGTGGGAACGCACCGCCGAATGGATCCAACAGGTGCGCGATTTCTCCGGCAAGACCGCCCGCCGCTACCCCAGCATCGAAGCCGCCGCAGCGCGCATGATCGAGGAGAACTCCTTCCTCACGGAGGAGCAGGCGAGACACCTCACGGTGCACGGTGTCGCGCGCAACGAAGACGGCAGCTATGGCTGGAAGTTCGACAACTACACGCGCGTCTTCTTTCCCCAGCGCTACGACATGGACAGCATGCGCGAGCAGTGGGGCCGCATCACCTGCCCCACCCTGCTGGTGCGGGGCCTCCAGAGCTGGGCGGGAGACCCGGAGAAGGACGGGCGACTCAGCGCCTTCAAGAACGCCCGCAGCATCGGGATCGACAACGCCGAGCACTGGGTGCACCACGACCAGCTGGACGAGTTCCTGAAAGAGGTGAGAGACTTCCTCGCAGAGTGATCGGGCCTTCCGCTCTCGGGGTTCTTGCCAGGGCTCTTGCCCGGGTTCGCGCCGCAGGGGATGGGGTGCTTCCTCCCTGGCGACCTTGTTGTCCCTTTGCCGGGTCCTCGAAGCGCCAATCGTCGGCGCAGCCCCATCCCCTCGACCCGAACCAAGTGGCTTCCGGGGTGCGACGTCGGCATACGTGCTCTCCTACCCAAAAGAGAGGGGCATGGGCGAAGCGTCCGCATGGAACGTCCTGCCTGGGGAAAGAGGAGCGGCGGGGGGGGGGGGGGGCCCGGCGGCCGGACAAAACCACCCCCCGAAACCCCCCACAAAACCCACCCCCGGCCGGGGAGGGGGCAACCCGCCCAA
>JAJDAN010000079.1 GCA_029261855.1 Deltaproteobacteria bacterium | reverse complement strand
TCTAGACCTCTGGCGCCGGGGGCTCGTGCGCCAGTCGAGCTGGGTGGCCCGTGCGGCCCGTGAGGCCCGTTGGGTCGAGTGTTAGTCGAGCTGGGGCTCGTGCAGCAACTCGCCAGAGGGTGAGTAGATCCCCTGACAGCTCGGTGCATCCTGGCCCGACTGGATCGACAGCACATAGAAGCTGTCGGGCGGATAGTCCACTGCGTTGCCGTAGGTGCGGGCGAGTTCTTCGCAGCTGGGCTTGCCCGTGGTGAAGCGCGGAAGCGTGCAGATCACCAGCGTCAGATCGTCGAGATCGCCGCGCCCGGCCTCGCTCTCCAGCTGCTCGCGGATCTCGGCCTGCTTCTGCTCTTCGGGGATCAGCACCATGAAGACTTCCAGCGCCGATCCGGCATCGGAGACCATCGCGGCTTCGCAGCCGACGCCTCTCAGCTCCTCGGTGCCGGGCGCAGACGCGGCAGTCGTCATCCACTCGGCGCCGCTCTTGGCGACCTGCAGCACCTTCTGCCCTTCCTCCGTCTGAAGGAAGACGTAGACGCTGATCCCACCCGCGACGACTACGAAGAGCCCGATCCCGAAGAGGACGTAGAGCGCGACCATGCAGCCGGATCGCTTGCGGGGCGGGGCCTGGTCATAGGGTGCCGGCGGTCCGGTCGAACCATCCATTGCCCGCGAGCTTGGCACGCGCTGGGCGGCCCCGCCAGCAGGCCGGTAGACTCCCTTCCGTGTATCCCGGACGCCTCGTTTGGCTGATCGTCGCGTGCGTGTCGCTGTTCGGCTCGGTGTCTCACGCCGGGGACGTGAAGCTGAACGGGTTCTCGCTCGAAGAGCTCGTGGTCGAGCGCGACTCGATCCGAGCCGGCGGACCCGAGCGGGACCGGATTCGCAGCGTCGACGCGCCGGAATTCGTGCCCCCGCCCGAGGCAACCTGGAATCCTCCCCAGGTGCCCGTGATCGGGGTTGCTGTGGGGGACGTGGCACACGCCTACCCGGTACATCTGCTCGAGTATCACCAGGTCGTGAACGACGAACTGGCCGGCGTTCCCGTCGTGCTCAGCTACGACCCGCTGACAGGGGTGCCGAAGGCCTATCGGCGCAAGATCGCGGCGAAGGCGAAGGAGGTGCCGGGAGCCGACAAGGTGCTCGAGTTCGGCGTCTCGGGTCTGCTCTACGACGGACAGTTCCTGCTGTACGACCGCGAAACCGAGAGCCTCTGGGCGCAATTCGAAGGGCGTGCGGTGGCCGGCCCGATGGCAGGGACGCGACTCGAAGAGATCCGAGTGCACCAGGAACCCCTGGGCATCTGGTTCCAGCGGCACCCGGGGACCCTGGTGCTCGCCCGGCCAGAGCTGCGGCGCATCGACTATCGACACAGCCCGTATGAGACGTATTGGGTGTCCGAGAAGATCCCCTTCGAAGTGAAGGCAAGAGACGAACGCTTCCACCCGAAGGAAGTCGTCCTCGGTGTGACGGTCAACGGCAAGAGCCGCGCCTATCTCGGTTCGATCGTGACGGCGGAGGGCGGCAGGATCGTCGACGAGATCGAAGGACGAAAGCTGCGGATCGTGTACGACTCGGACTCGGGCACCTTCGTCTGGGAGGCGCCCGAAGACGTGGCGGTGACCGACGCCTACTGGTTCGCGTGGAAGGCCTTCCGTCCCGATACCGAGATCTGGCACGATCCGAAAGCGACCGGTCCCGCTCCCGGGCCCTGACGCGAGGCGGTCACGGGTTCATCTGGCACCAGTCATGGACGGCGCGAAGCGTGTGGTCGATGCGTTCGGCGGCGAGCTTGCGAACGCCGAAACGATCCACGACATCGCCGACGACCGCGACCGAGCTGGTCGTGACGAGCTTCATTCCGAGCCGCGTGCGCGGCGGCTGCAGCGACTCGACCGACAGGGTGTAGGTCTGCTCGAGCCGCAGGGAGCCGATCTTGAGCGTGCTACTCAGCCGCTCGAGGCGGGAGATTTCCTGGGGCTGCTCGTGCAGGACCACGGGCACACCACCCAGGCGCACGCGCCAGCGCAAATGCTGGCCGGCGCTGGGGTAGGGACTGGCATCTCCGCTGGCGTCGTTCTTCGAAGCGAGAACCCTCTCATCCCAGGCGGCGAGCTCCGACGGCTCCGTGAGCGCACGCCAGACCCGCTCGCGATCGGCATCGATCACCGTCGACATGAGAAGGGTGATCAACGCAGCCGCCCGGGGTGGTACACGGTCGATAGGATGCAGAGTCGACCTGCGCGCCGCAAACCGTGAAAGGCCCCATAGCCAACCAAGGGCTTTACCTCATCCCATGAATCCACGAACGCGATCGAGTGCGTCGGCGATCCGCTCAGCGGTCGCGTCGAGGTGAGTGACTGCGCGTAGCCGGCGCCGGTCGATGGGGTCGATCAGGAGATCGTGCTCACGCGCGACCCGCGCGAATGTCGCAGCGTCCGGTACGTTCGCGAAGCGGCCGGCTGGTACGTCGAATAGCACCAGGTTCGTCTCGGGGAGCTGCGGCAGCTCGAGACCGCATGCCGCGAGCCCCTCGGCAAGGGTTCGCGCGTTGTCGTGGTCTTCCTGCAGACGCTCCACGTGATGATCGAGGGCGTGGAGTCCCGCAGCCGCGAGGATGCCCGCCTGGCGCATGCCTCCGCCTAGCATCTTGCGGATCCGCCGCAGCTCGCCGATCCGATCCGCGTCGCAGCAGACCAGCGAGCCCACGGGTGCACCGAGGCCCTTCGACAGGCAGAACGCGACGGTGTCCGCAGACCGCGCGATGCGCGCGACATCCGTCCCTGCCGCGCAGGCCGCGTTGAAGATGCGTGCACCGTCGATGTGAACCCGCAGTCCGCGTTCATGAGCCGCACGGGCCACTGCGTCCAGCTGATCGCAGGGCCAGACGCGTCCGCCCGACACGTTGTGGGTGTTCTCGATTGCGATCACGGTTGCGGGTGCCAGGTGGACGTCGCGGTAGGGGATCGCCGCCCGCAGCGCGCGTTCATCGAAGAACCCGTTGCTGCCGATGGTCTGGATCTGCACACCCCAGAGCGCCGCCGCCGCCCCGCTCTCGTAGCGAAGGACGTGAGCGTCGTGTGCGGCCAGCAGGACGTCGCCGGGCCGCGTCAGCGCGCGGATGGCGATCTGGTTGGCCATGGTGCCCGAGGGCACGAAGAGAGCCGCGTCCTTCCCGAGTAGCGTGGCGGCGCGGGCCTCGAGGCGGTTCACCGTGGGATCTTCACCGTAGACGTCGTCGCCGACCTCGGCGGAGGCCATGGCCTGGCGCATGGCCGGACCCGGACGCGTGACCGTGTCGCTGCGGAGGTCGATCGGATCCATGCAGTCCGGGTCTCCAAAAGGAACGAGGGCCGCTCTCGATGAGAGCGACCCTCGAAGTGCCGATTGTCTAGGCCACAGCCTTTGTGGATTCAGGCTGGACTTGGGCGCGCTAGCGCGGTTGGGTCCCTCGCCGCACGCGGCGCTGAACGACGAGAGCACCGAGAGCGAAGACGAGCGCCGCGCTGGGCTCCGGCATCGGACTGCCCGATCCACTGCCTGCACCGCCGAGGCCGTTCTGCTCGTAGGTGTAGGTGGTGTCGAGAACCGACCAGAGCACCACGAAGTCACCGCGCTCGCTGGTGACGGTGAGGTCGAGGATGCCGTTGTTCGCGAGCAGGTTCGCTTCGGCGGTGATGTCGCCGAAGAAGAGATTCACGGTGGCGCTACCGGACTGCCACTCGACACCGTTCAGATCGATGGAAGCGACCTCGGGCTGGAACACCCAGTCGCGGATGCAGCCGCGAAGCCGTCCGCAATTCGCATCGTCGACGACTGCAACCTGGAGGATTGCGCTGTCGATCGAGGAGATGACGATTCCGGCATCGGTCGCTGGCTCGAAGAAGTGCTGGTACGAGAGCGAGTCACCGGCTGCGACATATCCAAGGTCCGCGATCTCGAGGAGATCCTGATGGACCGAGGTTGCAGCGAACGCAGGTGCTGCAAGGAACAGTGCCAGCGTCGCAATCGCTGCACTGATGGTTCGAATCGACAACTTCAAAGCTTTCTCCGATTACACTGGCCGGCTAGCCGACCTTGTCCACCGCGACCTACTATGACATCCAGTTAGTGTCGCTGCAATCGGTAAAGTGTTGTTTTTTATAGCTGAAAACGAGATTCCACTACTCGGATCCCACCCGATCGGAAAACCAGACCCGGGTCGATTTGCCCCGCCGGGGTATCCCGCGGGGCTTCCCCGCAGGAGCCGAATTCTGAATCGAGAACTTCGGGGGGTAGTTGCCGGTGGGCCGGGCGGCCGCCGCTCAGAGGTCCGGCCAGGTCTGCCAGGGCCGGTCCCGCTCGAAGGCCCGAGCGGCCTGGAGAACAGTGTCGTCGCGCAATCGGGGGCCCACGATCTGCATCCCCACCGGGAGTCCCGTGTCCGATAGCCCGGCCCGGACGCTGGCGGCGGGGTGCCAGGACAGATTGAAGGGGATCGTGAAGGTCCCGACGTTGGACGCGGGCTGTTGCCTGCCTTCGATCTCCATTGTCAGCGGGCCTCTCGCAGCTGGCGGGTCGTACGGCACGGTCGGAGTCAGCAGCAGATCGTAGGTGGCGAAGGTCTCGGCGCACCAACGGTTCAGGGCTTCGCGGCGCTTCTTCATGTGACCCCACAGCGCGGGGGTCATGGCGGCGCCGGCCTTGACGCCACCGATGAACCCGCGGCCGAAGCTCGCCTCGTGATCCGGGAGCAGCGGCTCGAGTTTCGACAAGAGCTCGAAGGCTCCAGACAGTCCCCAGTCGCGGCCCACTTCCGGCGGGCCACCCTCGATGCGCTCGACCCGGTGTCCGCGCGCGGCGAACACCTGGGTCGCCTCTTCGACGACGCGCGCGACGTCCGATTGGACGACGCCGTAGCCGAGGTCCGGCGAGAAGGCGATGCGCAGGGACGAGGGCAGGTCCTCGAGCACGTCGCGGTAGCGGAAGCCCGGGTGCGGAAGTGAATTGGGGTCGAGCGGATGATCGCCTACGACGGCGTCCAGGTGGATCGCCGCGTCTTCGACGGTGCGGGTCAGCGGGCCGTGGACAGCGGTGTCGTCCATCGTCCAGGCGTCCTCGGGGCCGTTGGGAATGCGCCCGTAGCTGGGCTTGTGGCCGAAGCACCCGGTGAAGGTGGCCGGGATACGAACGGATCCCCCGCCATCGCTAGCGGTTGCCAGAGGAACGATCCCGCCCGAGATCGCCGCCGACGATCCACCGCTGGACCCGCCCGGCGTTCGTTCGAGGTTCCAGGGGTTCCGGGTGTCGCCGAACAGCAGGTTCTTCGTGATCGCCGTATACCCGAACTCGGGGGCGTTCGTCTTGCCGACGACGATCGCGCCCGCCGTCCGCAGGCGCTCGACCTGCACCGAGTCGCGATCCGGTCGGTTGTCCTTGAAGGGCACCGAGCCCATGCTCGTGACGAGACCCGCGACATCCTCGAGATCCTTCACGCCGAGGGGGATGCCCTCGAGCGGGCGCGCATCACCGGATGCGATCCGCGAGTCGGCCTGGGCGGCGTCGGCGAGGACCGATTCTTCGTCCCGGCGCGCAACGAAGGCGTTCACGCGGTCGTGGGTCTCGTCGATGCGGGCGAGAGTCGCCCGCATGAGCTCGACGGCGCTCATCTCCTTGCGGCCGAGCCTCCGCAGCAGCTCGCTCACGGGAGTCTTCAGCAGGTCCGTCACGGTTCACCTCCAGACGGCCAGCATACACCCGCACCCGGCGGGCTCAGCCGGAAGCGGGAGCCGGCGGAGCGGCCGCGAGGAAGCCTTTGAGGAACGGGTCGACCGCCTCGAGGAAGGCCTCGGGCTGGTCGAGATGGACGTGGTGGCCGGCACCGGGGATCACCACGGTGTGGGCGTCCGAGAGATCCGCGACGAGGGCATCGGCACCCTCCTCGGTGAGCATCGGACTGTCGCCCCCGCGCACGACGAGGACCGGGCAGGCGATGCGTGCCAGATCCGGGGCGGGTCGCGAGGGCAGGCTGAACCATCGAGGATCGAACTTGAACCCGAAGCGCCCGGCGCCCTCCTCGCGGACCGAGCAGTCGGCGATGTGTACGCGCAGCTCCTCGCTCGCGTGGTCCGATGCGGGGAGGAAGCGGTAGCGGGCGATCGCCTCCTCCCGACTCGCGTACGAACGCTTGAGCGCCAGTGCCAGGCGGGCTCCGCGGCGCGAACGTCGCGATGCGCCACGGGAAATGTCGATCGCGACGACGCCGCGCACGTCCCGGTGGCGGGCGGCGTGGTCGATCGCGATCCCACCGCCCATCGAGTGTCCCATCAGGATGACCGGCAGTCCTGCACTCCCTCGTGACGAGAAATGCGCGAGAAGCGCCTCGAGATCGTCGGAAAAGGCCCCGACCCGGGTCTCCTCGGGATGATCCGAGTCGCCGTGGCCCCGGAAGTCGAGGGCCGCGACGCGAAAGCGTCTGGCGAGGGTCGGCGCCAGGTGGTCCCACCAGTGGGCGTTGGCGCCGCCTCCGTGCAGCAGCACCAGCAACGGCGGCTCCGGCGCGTCGGGGGGGTGCGGGTCCCAGCGAAGCAGGTGAAGCCCGACGCCGTCTGTCGTCTCGAAGCGCCCGGCGCTTCGATGTGCCGCTTCCGGTGCTTCCGCATGTCGTGTCTCGACAGTCATCGGCGGCGGACCGTAGCGCGAGATGCGGTTCGAGATCGGGCGGGAGAAGGCGTGAAACGCCGGTTCTCGTGTGCACGCGCGACTCGAAACCACAAGAAAGTGCCGAATTCGGCCCTCTCAGGCCCATTTAGACGGGATTTTCCTTTGACACCCCGGTTCGAAGTCTTATGATCGGGCGCACTCGAAGGCGCGAGACCCCCGATTCCGGGCGTTTCGAGGCGTTTCGAGCGTTTCAACGCTTTGACTTGTTTTGACGTGTCATACATGAGAGTCGCTGAGCTCCGGTCGAATCCGGAGCCATCAGGGGGGGAGAGCCAAAATGGCAGCGAAGAAGAAGAAGAAGGCCGCGCGCAAGGGTAAGCCCGCGGAGTTGATCATCTCGAAGTCCCGCACCAAGGGTGCCGTCAAGAAGTGCAACGTCGGCTCCGAGTTCTACGGTGCACTCGACGGCGCCGTCCGCGAACTGATCAAGGAAGCGGAAGCTCGCGCCATCGGGAACAAGCGCAAGACGCTGAAGGCTGTCGACCTCTAGCAAGATCAAGAAAGAGGTCGCGCTCCGTTCCCCGCTACCTGCTCCGGAAACGGAATACAGGGGGAGGGGGCTAGCGGGGCGAGAGCGCTGCAAGCCTGACGAGAGAGGGCCCTCCGGGAGCGATCCCGGATGGGCCCTCCGGTCTTTCAGGCTTCTTCTTCGTCGGCAAAGCTCGGCTCGGCTTCGGGCTCCGGCGGAGGTTTGCGCCCACCCAGACTGGCGCCCACCCGGAAGAGCCGCTCGAGGCTCACCCGTTGCAGGGTCTCGCTGAGTCCGATCCCGTTCTGGGTGGCGATATGCTCGAGTCCCTGACTGACGACCTCTGCCGTCGTGCGGATCGCTTCGGGCAGGGTCTCCGCGTCGCCGAGGGCCATCCGATCGGCCACCGCGACCTTGTTGGAGATGGCGACGAACGAGTAGAAGAAGCCGCGACGCTCTTCTTCGGAGAGCTCTGCCGCCGCGCGGAATACCGAGTACGACTCGCTGATGGTCGCGGGCAGCTCGGGTAGGAAGACCGGCAGCTGCCAGGCCTCGACGTCGAGCACCCTTCCCTCGTCGGGGATCCGGTCGCGATCCGCGGGGCGCACGAAGCCGTAGATCCGCATCGCTTCGTCCCAGGATGGAAAGCCCAGGTCTTCGAGCCGGCCGGTCCGCCAGCGCAGGGCCCATTCCTCGAGGTCCCACTCGAGCTCCCAGATCACGCCTTGCATCATCCGGAAGTACAGCCAGTAGTCCTCCGCGAAGAGGGCCCGCAGCAACATGACGATGTCTTCGAGGTCGTCCCCCGCGTGCTTCGACACGAAGTAGAACTGCCCCTCGATGGTCTGGGCACCCTGGGGCGGCTGCCACTCCTCGTCCTTCGGGTCGAGCATGACGTCCACGCGGTCGCGCAGCATCAGGACGATCATCTCGGGGTCGAGCGCCCGGGCGGCGCGCAGGAGCGTGTCCTCGCCGGCTTCTCCGAGTGCGGCGAGCCAGCTGCGCAGGCTCTCGCGGTCGGGCAGGAGCCCCTTCCAGCCGTCGAGATCGAAGCTGGCGACGAGCTGGCCGGGCGTGGCGTGTTCGAGAATCCAGCCCGCGTCCGACAGGCCCAGGGCCTTGGCGGTGAAGCACAGCTCGGCTTCGGGCAAGAGCGGGATCACGTCCTCGGGCACAGGTGTGAGCTCGAGCAAGCGGGCGCGGAGCGCCACGGGTGCGTCGCACACGAGAAACACCTGCTCGTCCAGCGACAAAGAGGCGACGGCCTGTTCGGCGGCGCGCTTGTCTGACCGGGCGAGGCGCAGGATCTCGCGAGACTGGAGGATGAGCGCCGGCTTCGCGTCCAAGGCACCCCAGGCTAGCATCGTCGGACCGTGCCGACTCTCGACGTCATCGCCAGCAGCCTCGCCGACTACGAACCGCGCCTCGTGGACCGCCACGGCGGCTCTCGCGCCTCGGTAGCCATGGTGCTTCGCGATAGTGGGGAGCGGCCCGAGGTGCTGTTCATCGAGCGCGCCCGACACGAGCAGGACCCCTGGTCCGGTCACATGGCCTTTCCGGGCGGCCGGGTCGACCCCGGCGACGAAGGTTCCACCCGCCGCGCGGCGGAGCGCGAGACCCTCGAAGAGGTGGGCCTGTCCCTCGAGGACGCCGCCTACCTCGGCCGGCTGGACGATCTCGAGGGTCGCCCGAAGCGATCGGACAGCCTCATCATCTCGGCGCACGTCTACCAGGTGGAGGCACCCAGGCCCTTGCGCTGGAACTACGAGGTCGCCCAGGCGTTCTGGTTTCCGCTCGCCGGGTTGCTCGACGAGACGCGTCACGTCCCCTACCCCACCCAGTGGAAGGGCATGGACATGCCCGGGATCCTGGTGGGGCAGCCCGGACGACACATCGTATGGGGGCTGACCTACCGCTTCATCGACGTGTTCCTGTCGGTGATCGGGCGACCCCTACCGGACCGCTGGGCGGACGAGCGCTAGAACAGAAAAGGGAAGCGGCAGGATGAGCGAGAACCCGATCCGTGACGAGATGCTCGACCACTACTGGCAGCACGGCTACGTGGTCGCGCCGGGGCTGATCGAAGGGGACGACCTCGTCCGCTGGCTGGACCGCCTCGCCGACATCGTGGACGGCCGCGTCGAGCCCTCGAAGGGCATGCTGATCATGCGCGACGTGATGGTCGCCAAGGGCGCCGTCGCGCCGGGAACCCCGATGGAGGCGGTCGCCAAGATCCAGGACTACGAGAACGACCCCGTGCTCGATTCCTACACGACCCACACCCGCATCCTCGATTGCGTCGAGCGGTTCGTCGGCCACGACGTCCAGACCATCCACACGATGCTGATCAACAAGCCGCCGAACGTCGACGGTCGCCACCCGTTGCACCAGGACCTGCTCTACTTCCCGTTCCGTCCCGCGGACCGGATCGTCGCGAGCTGGACAGCGCTCGAGCGCGTCACCAAGGAGAACGGATGCCTCGTGGTGGTGCCCGGGTCGCATCGGGGTGATCTGCTGCCGCACGAGAACCCCGACTTCGAGTACCTGAACGGTGGCTACTTCGGCGCCAGGGACGTGGCCGACGTCATGGAGCAGCGCGTACACCTCGAGATGGAGCCCGGCGACACCGTCTTCTTCCACCCCATCCTGCTGCACGGCTCGGGTCGCAACCGGACCCAGGGCTTCCGCCGGGCGATCTCGGCCCACTACACCGCGCTGGACGTCGAGTGGGCATGGGCGACCCCGGAGACCTTCCAACGCCGCAACTACCGCATCGTTCGAGGCGACCGCGCGGGCGAGCGCTGGGAGGGCCCCGTGCGCAACACGGGGAAGATCAATCCCCTGCAATACATTCCGTTCGTGAAGCCGGGCGACGACGAGACGGGCTCAGAGGGCTGAGCCCAGGCCGCGTCGGTCCACGTCGGCGATCAGCGCAAGCATCACCCGCAGGCCGGCTTCGATGCAGGGTGGCTCGAGCAAGTCCGGCGTGTCGAGGCGCGTGTGATACCAGCGCGGCGGCGCCGGGTCCATCGCGATCAGGGCGATCGCCGGCAGCCCGGCCTGGGTGAAGGCCGCGGCGTCGGACGCACCGACCGGGAGCGCGCGGAAGGGAAGCTCGAAGCCCGCGTCGCGCGCCGCACTCGCCAGCTGTCGCGCGGCAGCCGGGTCGTGTCGCAGGGTGCCGTTGCGGTCCCGGTCGTAGACGGCCATGTGCTCGAGATCCCGGAAGGTGTCGAGAGCGACGTACAGGCTCGGCACGCGTGTGAGCTCGTCGTGGTGCCGCTCGGCGTAGGCGCGCGCGCCGCGCAGTCCGCACTCTTCGGAACCCGTGAGCAGGACACGGACCTCCGTGTGCTCGAGGGCTTCGCCCCGGTCGCGCAGGATCTTCGCGAGCGCGACGCTCAGGAGCACGCCCGTGAGGTCATCGTTGGCGCCGGGCGAGACCCGACCGAAGTTGGTGAAGGCCATCACGAGACCGAAGCACGGCGAGAAGCCGACGAGCGTCCAGCCGAGGGTCTGGGCGAGATTCGATCCCGGCGCCAGCAGGTTGATGAGCGTCGCGGGCAGTGCGATGGCTGCACCCAGGACCGTGCCCCCGACGATGACCCCGAACGCGGTGCGTCCCAGGTAGTGCCAGCGCCATTCCCAGGCGCTGTCGCAGTGGCCGCCGAAGAGCAGCACCTGCCGGACCTCACCGCGTGGACGCAGGGTCGCCACCAGGTTGTGGGAAGTCGCCTGCGGGAAGATCGGGTCGATCAGCGGGCGGTAGAGGACCAGCTCGCCCAGCAGCAGCGCGAGCGCCGCGGCGACGCACGCGAGCGACAGCAGGGGAAGGAACCCGTAGCTGGCGACGCCGGCGAGCAGCAGTCCGCCGCTGACCGGGATGAAGCCCATGAACGCCTTCGGGGCCACGCGGAACGACTCGAGCTGCACGTCGTCGGCGACGGGCTCGAGCAGACCCTTCAGGTATTGCTGTGCCCGCAGCTCGGCGTCGCTCGCGGGCGGCCGCGGGCCGATATCCCGCACGATCTTCGTGATCTGTGCGACGCAGAAGTCCACGTAGGGGCGAAGCCCCGCGCGCTCTGATTCGGTGTGCGCCGCGTCGATCGCCATGTCCCGACGATATCGGCTGAATCCCGTTCCTTCTGGACCGAATCGCCGCGTTGCCTGCCGGACCTGGGGCGTCGCGACCCGCAGCACCACGCCAGGCAGGCCTGCGTGGTGCGCACAGGTGGTACGAAACGTGAAGCCACGAAGCGACATGGACATCGGAATCGATCTGGACCGGGTCCGGGACCTGATCCCGCGCTACGACAAGCCCGGTCCCCGCTACACCAGCTATCCGACGGCGCCGGTCTGGACGGAGGCGGTCGGCGAGGACGATCTGCGGGCTGCACTCGCCGAGCGCTCGACTTCGCCCCTCGCGATCTACGTACACATTCCCTTCTGCAGGAGTCTCTGCACCTACTGCGCTTGCAACCGCGAGATCTCGCGCGACGTCAGCGTTGCCGACGACTATCTCGACCGGCTGGCGGTGGAAGCCGAGCGCCTCGCCGCGATCGGACCGCCCACCCGGAGCGCCGCGGTCGCCGTCGGCGGCGGTACCCCCACCTTTCTCGACCCGGCGCAGCTGGCACGCATGTGCGAGATCCTGGACCGCCACTTTCCCGCTCTGCTGCCCGCACCGCCCGACCGCAGGACTGGCACCTCCGGCGCCGGCAGCGAACGCAGCGTCGAGGTCGATCCGCGTACCACGAGCCGAGACCAGCTCGCGGTGCTCGCCGACCACGGCTTCGATCGCATCAGCCTCGGCGTGCAGGACCTGTCGCCCGTGGTCCAGAAGGCGATCCACCGGGTGCAGTCCGTGGGCGAGACGGCGGACACGGCGAACGCCGCGCGCGAGCTCGGGTTCGCTTCCGTCAACTTCGACCTCATCTACGGGCTGCCATTCCAGACGCTGGCCTCGTTCGAGAAGACCCTCGACGAGGTCCTGGCACTGCGTCCGGACCGGATCGCTCTCTACAGCTATGCCCACGTGACCTGGATTTCCAAGCAGCAGCGCGGCTTCGAACGCAAGGACCTGCCCGACGCGAGCCGCAAGCTCGCGATCTTCTCGCTGGCCATCGAGCGGCTGTGCGGGGCCGGCTACTGCTACCTGGGGCTCGACCACTTCGCGCTGCCGGGAGACGCGCTGTGCCGGGCAGCGGACGACGGCAGCTTGCGGCGCAACTTCATGGGCTACACGACGGGAGGCGACCAGGACGTGCTGGCGCTCGGGTGCAGCGGCATCAGCGAGCTGGCCGGGCTGTACAGCCAGTCCCTGCGCTCGTCGGTGGACTGGGCGGCCGCGCTGGACGCCGGGCGTCTGCCGACCCTGCGTGGATGGCGGCTTTCCGAGGACGACCGACGTCGTCGCTGGCTGATCCAGCGTCTCATGTGCCAGAACGAGATCTGGCCGGATGGCTACGCGGAACGCTTCGGCGAAACGCTCGAGGCGCGTATCCCCGACCTCGAGGAGAAGCTCGCACCCTTCCTCGCCGACGGTGTGCTCGTGACGACCCCGTCCGGCTACCGCCTGAGCGCCGAAGGACGGCTCTTGATGCGCTCCGTCGCCATGGCCTTCGACGCCTATCTGGGCGATGACGGCCCGCGCTTCTCGCGCACCGTGTAGACGGCCGCGTCGAGGCGCGTCAGGCCAGGCCTTCGATCACCTCTTCCAGCTCGCTCGCGCTGCGGTGGAATATCGGCAGATCGACGCGGCTGTAGCGCACCTTCTGGTCCGTTCCGACGAGTACGAGCGCGCGCTTCGCCATTCCCATCAGGTTGAGGGCGCCGTAGGTCCGGCACACTTCCTTGTCTTCGTCGGCGAGCAACGGAAACGACAGCTCGTGCTTCTCGGCGAACTTGCGGTGCGACGCCAGACCCTGGGGATTGATGCCGAGCACGTCGACGCCGAGGTCCTCGAAGGCGCCGAGGTGATCGCGGTAGTCGCACAGCTGCTTGGTGCAGACAGGCGTGCCGTCGCCGGGGTAGAAGACGAGGAGCACGCTGTGTTCTTTGCAGCGTTCCGACAGGGTGATCAGTCCCTGGGTGGACGGCAGGCTGAAGTCCGGTGCGGTCTGTCCGGGGCTCGGCGGTCTGGCCACGGCGCTATTCCTCCTCGCCGCCTGCACGACGCGTCGGAGGCCCCGTGGGGCGCGGCGTGAAGCCCGGGCACTCGATGACCGGGAGCGGTGGATAGCGACGATAGGCCGTATCGCCGTCCGCGCGCCCGCAGCGCACGAAGGAGCCGCCGCGGGCGTTCTGCTGCAGGCGAACGAAGTCGCAGGCGCCGCATAGACCCGGCTCGGGGGGAGTCATGCGGTCAGTCTACTCCTACACTCCGCCGCCATGTTCAAGCTCCTGCAGCAGCTGTCCCGTGTTCTCGCGCTATCCGAAGAGCTGTTGCGCGAGGCGACCGGCGCCGGTCCCGAACCGGAAGCCTTCGACGACCACCTCGCCTTTCGCTGGGACACGGAGAGTGGTCCGGGCCGGTTGGTTCCGATCGAAGCGCCCGCGGTCTTCGACCTGGGTGATCTGATCGGCGTCGAACGGTCGCTGGACCGCTTCGTCGCGAACATCGAGCAGTTCGTGCGGGGATTGCCCTCGAACAACGTGCTCCTCCACGGGGAGCGCGGCACGGGGAAATCCTCGGCGGTGAAGGGCGTGCTCGGCCGCTTCGGGGACCGCGGGCTGCGGCTGGTGGAGGTGCAACGAGAGGACCTGGTCCACCTGCCGCGGATCCTGCGGGCGCTGCGTCGGGACGCCGGTCGCCACCGCTTTCTCGTGTTCTGCGACGACCTGTCCTTCGGCAACGGCGAGAGCGGCTTCCGCGAGCTCAAGGCGGCACTCGAGGGCAGTCTCGACGCACCGCCCGACAACGTCTGCATCGTCGCGACGAGCAATCGCCGTCACCTGCTGCCCGAGTCGATGGCGGACAACCGAAAGGCCTGGCTCGACGACGACAACGAGCTGCATCTCGGAGAGGCGCTGGAAGAACGACTGGCGCTGTCGGACCGCTTCGGCCTGGTGATCGGCTTCTACAACTTCGACCAGCCGACCTATCTGGCGATCGTCGCGCACTATCTCGAGCAGGCGGGGCAGCCGCTCACGGACGCCGCGAAGGAAGAGGCACTCCGCTGGACCGTCGTCCGCGCGACGCGTTCCGGCCGCGCCGCCCGCCAGTTCGTGGACGACTACGTGGGCCGGCTCGGCCTCCGCGAGGGAGGGCCGGCCGCTAGATGACGTTCAGCTCGCGCCCGACCTTCTGAAGCGCGGTGAGCGCCTGCTCGAGGTGGTCGCGAGTGTGGGTCGCCATGTAGGAGGTGCGGATCAGCGCCTGCCCTGCGGGCACGGCCGGCGCGATGATCGGGTTCACGAAGACGCCCTCTTCGCCGAGTCGCTTGCACATGGTGAAGGTGTTCAGGTCGTCGCCCACCACGATCGGGATCACCGGCGACTCGCTCTCGCCCGTGTCGAAGCCCAGGCCGTCGAGCTCTCGCTTCATGAATTTCGTGTTCTCCCACAGCTGCTTGCGGCGGTCCGGCTCTCGCTCGACGATCTCGATGGCCTTGAGGACCGCGGCGGCTGCGCCGGGCGGCGGTGCCGCCGAGAAGATCTGCGAGCGCGCGTGGTGGCGGACGAAATCGACCACGTAGTGCGGGCCGGCGATGAAGCCGCCCACGGTGGCCAGGGACTTCGAGAAGGTCCCCATCGTGATGTCGACCTCGTGCTCGATGCCGTAGTGCTCCGGCGTTCCGCGGCCGTTCTCACCGAAGACCCCGAGCCCGTGCGCGTCGTCCACGATCAGGCGCGCCCCGTACTGGTTCTTCAGGGCGACGATCTCCGGAAGCGGCGCGAGATCGCCCTCCATCGAGAAGACGCCGTCCACGATGATCATCTTGCCCTTGTTGCCGACGCGCTCGAGCTTCGCCTCCAGGTCCTTCATGTCGTTGTGCTTGTACTTGAGGGACTTGGAGAAGCCGAGTCGGACACCGTCGAGGATCGAGGCGTGGTCGAGACGGTCGAGTAGCGCGATGTCATGCCGGCCCAGCAGGCATGAGAGGACGCCGAGGTTGGCCTGATAGCCGGTGGAGAAGGTCAGGGCCGATTCGGTCTTCATGAAGGCGGCCAGCCGGTCGTCGAGTTCGACGTGGATGTCGAGGGTGCCGTTCAGGAAGCGGGACCCGGCACAGCCCGTGCCGTACTTGAGGACGGCCTTCGACGAGGCCTCCTTGACTTCCGGGTGGCTCGTGAGGCCGAGGTAGTTGTTCGAGCCGAGCATGATGACCTTCTCGCCATCGATCGTGACGACCGGGTCCTGGGGCGAGGAGATCTGCCGGAAATACGGGTACAGGGATGCGCTGCGAACCTCGTTGGCGAACGAGTAGTCGGCGCACTTCTGAAGGACGTCCACGCTTGTTCCTCCTGCCCAGCTCGATCTCGAAATCCTACACCCGGCTGTCGTGCCCTGGTGTGTGTCGATTCGGATCGGTTTTGGAACGGTCAGCGCCGAGGATCCAGGGGATGGACTCGCGCTTCGCTGTCGAGGGGGACGCGAGGTTAACGCAGTCCCCTGTTTCGTCACCGAATCCGCCACCCCTGGGGGCATCGGTCGCTGAAGGCTTCTGGCCACACCACTCCAGTCGCGATTTCAGGCGTCATCGGTCGGACCTGCACGCCCCTGAAAGCGCAAGTTCTCTAAGCTCCCGCGCGATGGGTTTCAGCGCTCGGATGTGCCCGACACGGGTCTGGATTGCGGCTCTCGGAGCGCTCCTGGTCCTGGCGCCGGCAGCGGTGCGCGGCGATGACGCGACCCCGGAGCCGGCCCCCGAGGCCGCGGCAATGGAGCCCGCCACCGCCCCTGAGGACTACGACCCCCTCTTCGACGACGATCTGGGGGACGAGTACGCCGCGGCGCCGGCGGGGTTCCCTGACCCGCTGGAGAACACGAACCGGAGCGTGTTCAGCTTCAACCTCTTCACGGACAAGTGGGTGCTCGACCCGCTTACCCGAGCCTACGGCTGGGTGTTCCCGGGACCGGTCAAGCTGGGCATACGGAACGTATTCCAGAACCTGGGCGAGCCGGCCACGACGGTGAACAACCTCCTGCAGCTCGAATGGACGGACGCCGGCATCTCGCTCTCGCGCTTCGTCGTCAATTCAACGGTGGGGATCGCCGGGATCTTCGACCCGGCCGAATCGCTGGGATTGCACTACCACCGCTCGGACTTCGGCCAGACCCTCGCGCTCGCCGGCACGCCGAGTGGGGCCTATCTGATGTTGCCGCTGCTCGGCCCCAACGACGTCCGGGACGGCTGCGGGGTTCTGGCTGATTTCACCATGCACCCACTGACCTGGTTCCTGGGGCCGACCAATCTCCTGCTCTACAGCATCTACGGCGGCGGCCAGGGCATCTCCACCCGCGAAGAGGCGTTGCCGAAGCTGGACGCCCTGCGCGAGGGGTCGGTGGACTACTACGCGGCGCTGCGCAACGCCTACTACCAGAATCGGCAGGCCGAGATCTGGCGGCGGCGCGAGGACCGGCGGAACGATTGGGACAGCCGCTGATCAGCTGTTCTGGGCGCCCTCGTCCTGCAGCTTCTGGCACTTGGCGGCGATGGTGTTCATCAGGCTCTCGAAGCCTTCGCGCTTGAGGACCGAGGAGTACTCGGAACGGCGCAGAGCCAGCTCACTGACCGTGCCGTTCAGGTAGATGTCGATGATGCGCCACTGCCCGTCGACCTCGCGGAGTCGGTAGTTGAGCTGCACGTCCTCTTCCGAGGGCCGGACCAGGCGCGTCCGGACGACGCGCGTATCGCGGATGGCGGCTTCTTCGCCCAGGGTCTCGAACGTCTCGCCGGCGTACCCGGTGAACTGCCCCGCGTAGTTCGCTGCGATGTGACGGGTGAACAGCTCGAGCCAGCGCTCCTGGTCCTCGGGTGACAGCTTCTTCCAGTGGCGACCCACGGACTTCGAAGCCATGAACTGCATGTCGAAGACCTGCTCGACCACCGGGCTCACCCGGTCGAAGCGACCGTTGTACCCGAGCGTGTCGGCGTTCTTCATGATGTCGAACAGGGCGGCATGCAGCGCGTCGATGGTCGGGCTGGCGACGGCCGTATCTTCCGCGCTGGCCGTGCTCGCGGGTACGGGGGCCTCTGCCTGGGCTTCGGCCTGGGCCTGGGTGGTGAACACGACGAGAGCGAATGCCAGTCCTGCGATTCGGCTCATGGGGAAGACTCCTCTGGGGCCGTGGGGCGCCCGGGTCCTGGTGGCTTCAGACTTTGCGGATGCGATCGTCCCTGTCGTCGGCTGCCATGAGCGTCGGCAGGTGGGAACCGATCCGCGGCTGTCGAGGGGGACGTTCTTTCGGGAGGAAGGGCGTCGATCCTAGCCCAGCCCCCGCCCGGATTCCCAGACCCGCGGCCCCGCCAGGCCCAGGCGAGCTCTCACCGACGGGAGGCTCCTACCCTTGCCCTTTGCTCAACGGTCGAACCAGTTGCAGCGCGTCCTGCTGCTGGGCAGGATTGCGCACACCGGCGATCCGCCTTCGTCGCTTCCTTCTGATAGTTCTGACGGCACCCACGGGGATCAAGCAGCTTGACGCGTCGAATCGAGAACTGGCTCGATCGCTGGCTGCCGCTGTGGGTGGACGCGGTCCGCCGCAACGCCGCTGCAGTGCTAGTCGCGACGGCCGTCGTGACCGGAATCGCGGCGGTCTATACCGCGCTGAACCTCGAGGTGAACACCGAGGAGGACTCCCTCTTCGACGATGAGGTCGCGCACCGGGTCGTCGAGATCGAGTACTGGAAGATCTTCCCGAACCTCTACGAGAACATCGTGATCCTCGTCGACGCCGACACCGCCGAGCAGGCGCGCGACGGCGCGGCGGCACTGGCCGCCCGGCTCGAGGAGTCGCCAGATCTGTTCTCCGGCGTCTATCTGCCCCAGAGCGAGTTCTTCGAGGAGCACGCGCTCCTGTACATGGACACCGAAGAGCTCGAGGACTTTGCCGACCGTCTCGCGCGGGTGCAGCCCTACCTGGCGAGCCTGGCCGAAGACGGCAGTCTGCGCGGGTTGTCCATGATGCTCGCGCGCGGGGTCCGCGCGTTCCGTGACGGCGACGTCACCGGGACCAACCTCGGGCCCATGCTCGAACGCGTGGACGCCGCCCTGGCGGCCCGGCGTGAGGGAGAGCCGTATCACCTCTCCTGGGCGGAGGTGGTGGCGGGCGGGCCGCTCGAAGACGGGGCGAAGCGCCGGCTCATCCTGGCGCAACCGATTCGAGACTTCGGCGCGCTCGTCGCGGCCGGCAAACCTCTTTCCGCTGTCCATCGCTATGCGGAAGAGCTGGGCCTCACCGAGGAGAACGGTGTGAGCGTCCGCATGACCGGCGACGTCGCCCTCGCCTACGAAGAGATGGGCCTCGTGGAGGGCCAGGCGCGGGCCGCGGGGGTTGCTTCCTTCTTGATGGTCTCGGCCCTGCTGCTCTTCGCCTTGCGATCGCTGCGCGTGGTACTGGCGGCGCTGATTTCGCTCATCGTCGGGCTCGTTCTGACCGGCGCCTTCGCGGCCGTGAGCATCGGCTACCTGAACCTCATCTCCGTGGCGTTCGCGGTGCTCTTCATCGGGCTCGGGATCGACTTCGGCGTCCACCTCTGTATGGGCTATCAGGAAAGCCTGGCCCAGGGCCTCGATCATCCTTCGGCCCTGCGCGCGGCGTCCGCGCGGGTGGGTGGGTCCCTGGTGCTGTGTGCGGTGACGACGGCCATCGGGTTCTACGTCTTCGTGCCGACGGACTTTGCGGGCGTCGCCCAGCTCGGATTGATCTCGGGAACGGGCATGTTCGTCAGCCTGTTCTGCAGCTTCACCGTCCTGCCCGCGATGCTGAGCGTTGGGCTGCGGGAGGAGGGCGCTGCGCGCGCCGCGCGGCGCGCGCAGATCCACCTGGTCCCCGGCTTCCCCGCTCGGCACCCGGTCCCGATCGTGATCGGCGCGGTCGTTGTCGCGGTCGCCGCGCTCTTCGTCTTGCCCGAGGCGCGCTTCGACCGGAACCCCCTGTTGGTGCGAGACCCTTCCGCGGCATCGGTGCAGGCCTTCCAGGAGCTGCTCGAGGAATCCCGTACCTCGCCCTGGAGCCTGGACGCGGTGAGCGACGATCTGGCATCTGCCGAAACCCTGGCCGCGGAGCTGTCGCGGCTCCCGACGGTAGAGAGTGTTCGGACCGTCAAGAGCTACGTGCCCGGCGATCAGGCCGAAAAGCTCGAGATCATCGAGGACGTCGCGGTATTCCTGGCGCCCAGACGCGTCGGCGCGCCGGCAGAGCCCGCGACCGTCGAGGAAGTGATCGTCGCGCTCGAGGGCTTCGAAAAGGAGTTGGCGGTCTCGATCCGCGAGGCGTCCGGGAGCCCTTCCGAGCTGCCGTCGTCGGCTGCCCGGGTTCGCGCGTCGCTGGGGAGCTTTCTCGACGACCTGCGGGCCCAACCCCCTGATGCCGCCGAGGCGACGATTCGCGAGCTGGAACGAAGCCTCGTCGGGTCCCTGAGCCGACAGCTGGACCTGCTGCAGCGCGCGATCCGTGTGGACCCCATCACCCTGGACGCGCTCCCCGACGATCTCGTCAGTCGCATGATCTCGGCCAGCGGCCACGTGCGTATACAGATCTTCCCCAGCGAAGACCTCACGCAACCTGCTGCGCTCGAGCGTTTCGTCGAATCGGTTCAGGCGGTTGCGCCGCGCGTTTCCGGCAGCGCTGTCGCCATCTATTCTGCGAGTCGAGAGGTCGTGAAGGCGCTTCAGCAGGCCTTCACTGCCGCGGTCATCGCGATCGCCGTGTTGCTCCTGCTGATCTGGCGAACGGTCGGTGACACCGCGATGGTGATGGCGCCCATGACCCTGGCCGGCCTACTGACCGCGAGTGCTGCGGTGCTGCTCGGAGTGCCCTTCAACTTCGCGGACGTCATCGTGTTGCCGTTGCTGTTGGGGATCGGTGTGGACACGTCGATCCACCTGGTCCACCGGTCTCGCATCTCGGGTGCGGGAGAAGAGCAG
This sequence comes from Deltaproteobacteria bacterium, assembly GCA_029261855.1. Lineage (GTDB taxonomy): Bacteria > Myxococcota_A > UBA9160 > UBA9160 > UBA4427 > JAJDAN01. The sequence goes on along the minus strand of JAJDAN010000079.1, from coordinate 6,747 downwards.
CTGCTCCAGACGAGCACCGCCAACGCCGTCGTCTTCAGCGCGTTCACGACGATCGCGAGCTTCGGCAGCCTCGCGCTCGCGACGCACCGGGGCATGGCCAGCCTGGGCCAGCTCCTCACCCTGGGCGTCACCCTCACCCTGCTGTGCAACCTGATCGTGTTGCCGGCGCTGCTCGAGCTGCGCGCGCGCCACCGGGCCCGACGGCGTCAGCCGAGCACGAACTTTCCGACCGCCTGATTGAAGCCCGTCGGGTTGTCGGTCATCACCGAGTGCGCGGCCTGGGGGACCACGGCCAGGGTCGCATCGGGGATCACCTCTTCCACCATGCGGTCGGCGACCTCAGGCGACATGATGTCCGACGCGGCACCGCGCACTACGAGCGTGGGACACGGCAGCTTCTCGAGCGCCGCCCACATCTGCCGGGTGTGCTCTTCTTCGCGCGCCGCCATGTCGTCCTCGCTGAGCCTGGGCCCATCGACGCCGCGGCTGAGCCTCGCCCCATCCACACCGCGATAGGCCGTGTCCATCTTGAGCACCCACTTGCCGTCGTCGCGCTGCTTCAGGGCGTGCCGCGCCATGCGCTTGATCGCATCCGGCGAAGCCACCGGGTAGTTGTGGGCGAGCACCGTTTCGTATTCACCGACCGTCGCGAACGCGGGGGCCTGGTGCTCCGCGACCTCCATCCGGATGCGCGTGGTGCCGCGCGGGTCGAGCTCCGGCGCTGAGTCGACGATCACGAGTCCGGCGAGCTTCTCGGGGTGGAGGCCCGCGTAGAGCATCGCCACACGACCGCCGAGGGAGAAGCCCGCGAGCACCATGCGGTCGAACCCGAGGTGATCGGTGACGGCCATCAGGTCGGCCACGTGGGAGTCGTAGTCGTAGCGATGCTCGGGGTCCCAATCCGAATCGCCGTGGCCGCGCAGGGAGAGCGCGATCACACGGTAGTGGTCGGCCACCGTGGGTGCGAAGTCGTCCCACAGGTGGGCTTCGTTTCCGAAGCCGTGGACGAGGATCATCGGGACACCCTCGCGACTCCACTCGAGCGCGTGGAGCGTCAAGCCGTCGGTAGCAGGAAGACGAAGAGAGGTGGGCTCCATCCAACAATCCTATCACGCGTGTCGGGCACCGAGATAGCAACTCCGCGGCGGGGCCCGGTGGGGCCACTGCGGAATGACTCGCTGGCATCAGTTGCTGGTTTGGGTCGCTGTCGACATCACCGACCGGCGTTGCCGATCTGCTTGGGGATACGCGGCTGCGTTTGACTTCCGCCGCGGCCCCACCGCGCCCCGCCGCTCTTCTTTCCCAAGGAGAGTGTTCGATTCGAACGCTTCGCCCACGCCCTCTCTTGAGAAAGGGGGAGCACGTATGCCGACGTCGCTCCCCAGGAGCCACTTGGTTCGGGTCGAGGGGATGGGACTGCGCCGACGATTGGCGGTTCGGGGAGCCGGCAAGGGGACAACAAAGTCGCCAGGGAGGAAGCAGCCCATCCCCTGCGACGCGAACCCGGGCAAGAACTCAGGCAAGAACCCGGGCGAGAACCCCGGCAAACGACCGTCATGAACGACGTACGCGAACTACGAGGAAATTCGAATGGTTGACTGACAGATCAACGGGGAGAGCGCGCGACGCCTGCGCTATTTTCGCTCCCCCGCCCGCCCCAGGAGGCCTGCATGCCCGTCATCGAAACCACCCCCGCCCTGGTCGAGAAGGTCTACGCGGATCTCTCCGCCAAGCTCGAAGTCGTTCGCGGCAGGCTGCAACGTCCGCTGACCTATGCCGAGAAGGTCCTGCTCGGTCACCTCGATGACCCGGCCGGCCAGGAACTCGAACCCGGCGAGAGCTATCTGCTGCTGCGCCCTGACCGCGTCGCCATGCAGGACGCGACCGCGCAGATGGCGCTGCTTCAGTTCATGCAGTCCGGACGCGACGAGACGGCGGTTCCGACTTCCGTCCACTGCGATCACCTGATCCAGGCGTACCAGGGCGCGAGTGCCGACATGAGCACCGCGATGACGACCAATCGCGAGGTCTACGATTTCCTCCGGAGCTGCTCCGCGCGCTACGGCATCGGCTTCTGGGGGCCGGGCGCGGGAATCATCCATCAGGTCGTGCTCGAGAAGTACGCGTTCCCCGGTGGCATGATGCTCGGGACGGACTCGCACACGCCGAACGCCGGCGGCCTCGGCATGTTCGCGTGTGGGGTCGGCGGCGCTGACGCCGTGGACGTGATGGCCGGCTTCCCGTGGGAGGTCCTCTACCCGCGCCTGGTCGGTGTGCACCTGACCGGGTCGTTGTCGGGTTGGGCGTCGCCCAAGGACGTGATCCTGCGCGTGCTCGAAGAGCTGACGGTCAAGGGCGGCACCAACCGCGTCGTCGAGTACTTCGGTCCGGGCTGCGAGTCGATCAGCTGCACGGGCAAGGGAACGATCACGAACATGGGTGCGGAGCTGGGGGCGACGACTTCCATCTTCCCCTTCGACGAACGCATGGCCACCTATCTCAAGGCCACCGAGCGCGAAGAGCTCGCCGATCTCGCCAAGGCGAACGAGATCCTGCTGGGTCCGGACCCGGGCGTGCAGGCCGAGCCGGCACAGTTCTTCGACGTGGTGATCGAGATCGACCTGTCGACCCTCGAGCCCTACCTGGTCGGTCCTCACACGCCCGACCTCGCCCGCCCGGTGTCGAAGATCGCCGCCGAAGCGAAGAAGGAGGGCTACCCCGTCAAACTGTCCTCGGCGCTCATCGGCAGCTGCACGAACTCGTCCTACGAGGACATGTCCCGTGCCGCCGATCTCGCCCAGCAGGCGAGCGCGAAGGGCATCTCGAGCAAGACGCCGCTGCTGTGCTCGCCCGGCTCCGAGCAGATCCACCTGACCATCAAGCGCGATGGTCAGATGGCGGCCCTGGAGGCCATCGGCGCCACGGTCCTCGCGAACGCCTGCGGCCCCTGCATCGGCCAGTGGAAGCGCGACGACATCGAGCAGGGAGAGCGCAACTCGATCATCACGTCCTACAACCGGAACTTCCCGAAGCGCAACGACGGAAACCCGGCGACGCTCTGCTTCATCGGCAGTCCCGAGACGGTGATCGCCTATGCGCTGGCGGGCACCCTGGACTTCAACCCGATGACCGACGCGCTGGAGGCGTCCGACGGGTCGCGCTTCGTCCTCGATCCGCCGGCGCCCGCGCCGGAGATCCCGGCTTCCGGTTTCGTCATCTCGTATGACGGCTACGACGCGCCGCCCGCTGATTCGAGCGGTATCTCCGTGAAGGTGGACCCCGACAGCAAGCGGATCCAGCTGCTGACGCCCTTTCCGGCCTGGGACGGAAAGGACTTCGCCGAACTTCCCCTGCTGCTCAAGGCGAAGGGCAAGTGCACCACGGACCACATCTCGATGGCGGGCCCGTGGCTGCGCTTCCGGGGTCACCTGGACAACATCAGCGACAACGCCTTCCTCGGCGCCGTGAACGCCTTCACCGGGAAGGCGGGGGAGGGTCTCGACCAGCTGTCCGGTGAGTCCGGTGTCCCGTTCCCGAAGGTCGCCCGGCACTACAAGCAGGAAGGTCTGCGCTGGGTGGTGGTCGGGGACGAGAACTACGGCGAGGGCAGCAGCCGCGAGCACGCGGCGATGTGCCCGCGTCACCTTGGCGCGGCGGCGGTCATCGTGCGCAGCTTCGCACGCATCCACGAATCGAATCTCAAGAAGCAGGGCGTGCTGCCGTTGACCTTCGTCGACGCGTCGGACTACGACAAGGTGCAGGAGTCGGACCGGGTCAGCATCCAGGGCCTGGGCTCGCTAGCACCGGACGGTCACCTCACCGCGATGCTCCACCACAAGGACGGAAGCGAGGACTCCTTCGAGGTGGCGCACACCTTGAACGTCGAGCAGATCGGTTGGTTCAAGGCCGGCTCCGCGCTCAATCTACTGCGCGAGCAAGCCTGAATCGTCGAGGTTGGGCGTGCCCGCCAAGACCCTGGTCGTCATCAACCCGCACAGCGCCGGGGGAGCGACCGGGCGCCGCTGGCCCGACGTCGAGCCGCTGCTGCGCGCGACACTCGGTGAGCTGGAAGTGCAGCGCACCCTCGGTCGACGGGACGCCGAGCGCATCGCACGGGACGCCGTACGGGCTGGGGTCCAGCGGCTGGTGGTGGCAGGTGGAGACGGGACGACCAGCGAAGTCGTGAGTGGACTGCTTGCGGCGGGTGTCGCGACCGAGGCACAGGTCGGCGTGCTGCCCATGGGAACGGGCCGGGACCTGCCGCGGACCCTCGGTATCCCCTCGGACCTGCTCGCTGCCATCGAGGCCCTGGGGCGCGGAGAGACCCGGCGTGTCGACGCGCTGCGCGTGGACTATCGCGACCGGGGCGGCGCCGAGCGGACCGGCTATTCGATCAACGTGACGAGCTTCGGGCTCAGCGGTCTCACCGTCGAGCTGGTGACGCGCGCACCGCGCGTCCTCGGTGGAAGCTTCGCGTTCCTGGTGGGCGCGCTGGCCAGCATCGCGAGGCATCGCCCGACGCCGATGCGCATCATCGCGGATGGCAAGACCGTCTGCGACGAGTCCGTCGTGCTCGCGGCAGCCGCGAACGGTCGGTATTTCGGAGGCGGCATGCAGATCGCGCCCGACGCGCTGCCGGACGACGGTGCCATCGACCTCGTCATCGTGAGGAGGATGTCGAAGATCGCCCTGGTGCGGGCGCTCCCTTCGCTCTACCTGGGGACGCACCTGTCGAATCCGGCGGTCTCCGTCCATCGCGCTCGCGTCGTCGAGGCGGTCCCCGTCGGTGACGCAGCTGCGTCCCCTGTCTGGATCGACGTGGACGGTGAGGGCCTGGGCACCCTGCCCCTTCGCGTCGAGCTGCTGCCGCGCGCGGTGACGCTGTTCGGGGCTTCGCCGTCTGCGCGATCGCTACCTGGGTGACCCTGTTCGACGAGATTCGCGCGGCCGCTCGGGACGTTGCCGAGCGTGCGCGTTCGGTCCGGATCGACGACGCGGGGCTCCGCGATCTGGCAGATCGCCTGGCGCCCGAGCTGGCATGCTCGTCGTCGGACGACCCGGCGCACATGCGCCTGGCGGACGACGACACGACCCTGGCCTACGTGCTCTGCGTCGACGCCGTGAACTTCGGCTCGGGGTGGTTCCCGGTGCTGCGCAAGCCCGAGGGCCGGTCGGGCTACTTTACGATCGCCACCGCTCTTCGCCGTCACTTCGAGAGCGAGGGCGCACTGGATGCCCCGAGCCTCGCGCACATCGAGTGCGGGGACTGCACGACGCTATTCGGTCAGGACCCGACGAACCGCGAGAGCGAAGAGCTGATGGCGTTGTTCGCGCGTTCCCTGCGAGATCTCGGGCGCTACATCCTCACGCACGCCGGTGGCTCCTACGAAGAACTGATCGCCCGGGCGGGCGGCCGCGCCGAGGCGCTCGTCGGCATGCTGGCCGAGATGCCGATGTACCGGGACGTTGCCCGCTACGAAGAGATCGAGGTGCCGCTCTTCAAGCGCGCACAGATCACGGCGGCGGACCTCGCCCTGGTCTTCGAGGGCCGGGGCCCCGGAAGATTCGCCGACATCGACGACCTGACGATGTTCCCGGACAATCTGGTGCCCCACGTCCTGCGCTGCGAAGGTGCCCTGCACTATGAACCTTCCCTGCTGGCGCACATCGACGCCGGGGAGCTCGTCGGACCGGGAAGCCGGGAAGAGGTCGAGATCCGTGCCGTCGGCCTCCACGCCGTGGAGCGCATGGCGGATCACCTGCGGGAGCGCGGCGTCCCGGGCGCGAGCGCCCGGCACCTGGACCGCGTCTTGTGGGGGCGTGGTCAGTCTCCGGCCATCAAGGGACGGAAACGGCATCGCACGCGCTCCTTCTTCTACTAAGAAGGGGGCGGCTGCCGGCTGCTGCAGCGGGCCGGCTTGCGCCGGCCGCTGAGCAGCCTTCTCGACCGGTCGCTCGTTGACCTGCGCCGGCGCATTTCCTACCCTGCGCGCCCCCCGGCCCGCCTTCCGCGGGCCGGGTTCCTTCTGCTGCCGAGCCCCTGCGCCGCACGGCCCCCAGTATCGAGGTATCGCGCATGCTTGCCCTGGACGAGATCGAATCCGGCCTGTTCGTGACCCACAAGAACACAGGCCTGCGCTACAGCGTGGTCGACATGGGAGACGACGAGGTGCTGTTGTCTCCCGAGCAGACCGGGCTGCAGGACCTGACGGTCCCCCTGATGCTATTCCGCGACGAGTTCGTCTCGACGGATCGATTCCGCGGCAGTCCCACGAGTCGAGGCCGCGGACGCGGCGGCCGGGGGCGACGTCGGACGGGCGCACAGCCCGCGGCGCCGACCGGGCCCAAGTGCAAGGGCAAGATCAAGAAGATGGTGCGGGACCGCGGGTTCGGGTTCATCCGGGGCGACGATGGCAAGGAGGTGTTCTTCCATCGGTCCGGTCTGAACGCCGCCGACTACGACGCGCTTTCCGAGGGCGACAACGTCGAGTACGTGGTGCAGGAAGGCCCCCGCGGCGCCCGCGCAGAGAACGTGCGCGGCGTCGAGGCCGAGGCCGGCGAAGCTTCCTCCGCCTAGCTGGCGCTTGGCTGGGTCTGGGTGGGGAACCCAGGCAAGAACTCCGCGGCGGAGCCCGGTGGGGCCACTGCGGAATGACTCGCTGGCATCAGTAGCTGCTTTGGGCCGATGCCGACATCACCGGCCGACGTTGCTGTTCTGCGGTGGGATACGCGGCTGCGTTTGACTTC